>OZ220707.1:0-1907500 GCA_965116685.1 Rhodothermales bacterium
CCATTGACGGCAACGATATTTCCGGGAACCAACCCGCTTGAGTTCACGAGTTCCGTATGGTAGATCGAAGCCTGTCCAAAGATTGGCAGATCCTTGAAGAATCGTATTCCCATGTAGAATATGATCCCGGCAAGGACGACGGTCAGTCCTATTTTTAGTTCGTTGGGTAGCTTCACTTGATTATCGGTTGTTGGATGAATGGTGAGGTCCAATCACATATTCATTGGCTTTCACGAATGAACGAAGCGTTACATCAGAGTTCTCTTGCAGCTGGTCGATCGTCCCATTCCAATGCATACGTGTATCATGGATGAAAGCTACACGATCGGCGATTTGCAGCACCGAGTGCATATCATGGGTAACCACGATACTGGTAATTTCGAGATGATCGGCAAGCCCTTTGATCAGTTCGTTAATCGTATTGGAGGTTTCTGGATCTAGCCCACTAGTTGGCTCATCGTAGATGATATATCTGGGGCGTAGCGCAATTGCGCGTGCAAGTGCGATCCGTTTTCGCATTCCGCCAGACAACTCATCCGTCTTTTTTGAACCAATATTCGAGAGTCGCACCAGATCAAGACATTTCTGTACCTCACGGCGGACATCCCTGTCTGTTTTCGCAGTAAAGGTTCTGAGCGGGAAGGCCACGTTCTCAAATGCATCCAGTGAGTCAAAAAGTGCTCCGCCCTGAAAAAGAACTCCGAATTGCCTTCGAATCTTACGGAGTTTTTGGTAACTGATTTTTCCAATATCGACCTCGTCAACCAGAATTCTCCCACGGTCGGGGCGCAGTAATCCAATCAGGTGCTTCATGAGAACACTCTTTCCTGAGCCGCTTTGGCCGATGATCGCTTGCGTACTGCCTTCGTGAATATCCAGGGAGACACCCTGAAGTACAGTACGACCGGAAAAAGATTTATAGATGTTCTGTACTTGGATCATACACTCAAAGAGGGTTAGTCGTACCGGTCAGCTTACAGAAGAAGGATGGCAAGAACGAGGTCTGCAACCAAAATAAGGACACAACTCATCACGGCAGCGCGTGTCGTACTGCGACCAACTCCGTCTGCCCCACCTTTGGTATAGTACCCAATGTAGCAGGATACAGCTGTAATCAGGAACCCAAAAACAAATGCTTTAATCAGCCCAAAATAGGGACCAAAAAAATTCCAGTGCTCACGAGCTCCCTGAATAAATTCTCCCGTAGACACGACTCCGCTCAATTCTGCCGCCCCAATTCCCCCGAGGACACCAACCAGACAGGCTGCAATGTATAAAACGGGAACCATCACGATCCCAGCCAGAACACGTGGAACGATAAGGTATCCAACGGAATTAAGACCCATGGCTTCCAAGGCATCAATCTGTTCCGTCACCCGCATGGTTCCAAGCTCTGCCGCAATACGTGCACCAACGCGCCCGGAAAGGATAAATCCTGTGACGACTGCTCCGAGTTCCATCGTGAGCGATGGAACCACCACCGCACCGATAATCTTGGGGGGTATGAGGGGAGAAACCAGTTGATAAGCTGTTTGAACTGTTGTGACTGCCCCGGAGAACGCCGCTGCCAATGCAACAATGGGGATCGAATCAATTCCAATCCGGACCAGCTGAATTTGAAAGTTTTGCCAATAGGTTCCCATCTCACGCAACGACAGGAAGGCCGATGACATGAGCATCGTAAAGCGACCAATATCAAAGAATGGCTGGGTAATTCGCAGAACAATAGGTGACATCATAATGGCAGAAAGCTGCGGAGTTAATCAATTTTTGCGATTGTTGTTTCTAGCTTACGCTCCGATAGCTATATTTCAGAGCAAATAATCTGAACGAATGGCAAAGACAAAAACGAGGTATTGCTGCCAGGAGTGCGGGTACTCGTCTCCCAAGTGGCTGGGTAAATGCCCAGGATGCAATTTCTGGGATACCATGGTGGAGGAGAAGGGAAGCGATCGCCGCCATATAGCGACCCATGTGGTGACCCCACAGCCCATTGACGAGGTAGAGATCGGGGAGATGCCCCGAATCGTCACGGGCTCGCAGGAATTGGACCGCCTCATGGGAGGAGGGATTATGCGAGGATCGATCGCACTGGTAGCAGGTGATCCAGGGATCGGCAAGTCCACACTTATGACAGAGTTGGGTCGTTATCTGGATCCCCTCACCGTCCTTTATGTATCTGGTGAAGAATCTGCTAGACAGGTGAAGCTTCGTGCTCAGCGCTTGGATGCTGCTACGCAGAATGTACTTCTGCTGGCCGAAACAAATACAGAATCAATCCTGGGAGCGATTGAAGATTCGGTCCCGGATGTGATCGTCATTGATTCAATTCAGACGTTGCATGATCCAGATGTCTCCAGTGCCCCCGGCAGCGTTACCCAGATTCGTGAGAGTGCAGCGGCATTAATGCAACTCACCAAGAAAATGAACGCGGCGACCTTCCTGGTAGGACATGTTACCCGGTCAGGGTCAATTGCAGGCCCGCGTGTACTGGAACATCTGGTGGACACGGTGCTCTATTTCGAGGGAGACCAGAGCCATGGATACCGTATCCTTCGTGCGGTAAAAAACCGATTTGGGTCAACCAATGAGATTGGAGTTTTCGAAATGACGAGTACAGGACTCAGGGAAGTATTAAATCCCAGCGAGATCTTTTTGTCGGAACGCCAAAGCGGTGCCACCGGATCTTGTGTTATCTGTGCAATGGAGGGCACCCGCCCCTTGTTAATGGAAGTACAGGCGTTGGTGTCTCCAACGTCTTATGGCACTCCACAGCGCACATCAACCGGTTTTGATCCAAAGCGTCTCCAGTTACTGTTAGCTGTCCTGGAAAAGCGCGAAGGGCTGGTATTGAGTGGTCAGGATGTGTTCCTGAATGTTGCTGGTGGAATGCGTGCAGAAGAGCCGGCAGCAGATTTGGGGGTTGCCGTTGCAATCGCTTCATCTCTCCACGATATCTCTGCAGACCAGTGTGGCGTTCTGATTGGAGAGGTTGGGTTGGGGGGAGAGGTAAGAGGAGTCAGCCGATTGGAAATGCGTCTCAGAGAGTGTGCAAAACTTGGATTTGAGACGGCAGTGGTGCCATCACGGAGTCTCCAGGAATTTTCGCCACCAAATAATATCCGTGCTATAGGCGTAGAGAGCGTCAGTGAGGTACTTGAACTGCTCTGACCTGATCGTAGGCAATAACCCACAATTCATGTACGTTAATGGGAGAGAGTGACTTCAGCGATATGTACAAATCCCGGCCTGACGATGAATTGCTGGCAGCCTACGTAGAGCGAGGAGACCAACTCGCTTTCCAGCAGCTTGTCAATCGCCACAAGGATCGTATCTATGGCTTTATTCTCGGTATGGTCCACGATGCTGAACTGGCCAATGATCTTTTTCAGGACACGTTTCTAAAGGTCGTTGATGTGATGCATCGACGTCGTGGAAGTTACACTCCACAGGGGCGATTTCTGGGTTGGACATTGATGATTGCGCGGAACGTTGTATACGACTATAAGCGAAGTCGGAATAAATGGAAGGATATAGCAAGTGACGATGAAAACTACTGGGATCGCCTTCCAGATGATGCCAAGGCAGCACCAGATGAAGAATTGTATCTCAAAGAGAGGAGTCAGTGGCTGGATGCTTGCATCGAATCCCTCCCTCCCTCGCAGCGGGAGGTCGTTTTACTGCGTCAGGATGCAGGATTAACATTCCGGGAAATCGCCGAGATCACAGATGTATCAATCAACACAGCACTGGGGCGTATGAGATACGCTCTCATTAACCTGCGGGCAATGATTGAGCGGCAATCGCGACGTTATGCCCCCAAGACGGATCAGTTAGAGAACGGGCAGTTACCTGCCAAAGCATATGTCTAAAAAAAGAACGGCAGATATTGACCAAAGGAGTCTTCTTATCAAACATCTTTATGGTGAAGATGTCAGTACGGAGAAGCTGAAAGAACTTCTTGAAAACCCTGAGAATCGGGCGGAATATGAAGAATTCAAGCGTGTAAAAACGCAGTTGGAGAATCCCGCGTTGCGAAGGCGTGTGACTGCACCGGAAGATGTAGTGGATCGGGTATTTGCGTCAGCTACCCGGCCTGGACCTCGCCGCTTCGGGAGCGGGTCTGTTCGTCGACCAAAGCGACTAGTTTTAGTTGGCGGCGCATTTGCCGCTGCCGCTTGTGTGCTATTTCTGTTGTTCCTTTCTGGTCCGCAAAACGAAATCCCCGAAGTGGAGCCACCTTCTGCTTCAGAAGAACTGCAGTGGGATGATACACAGGACCGCATTGAGATGCAGCAGGCACTCAGTGTTGTACGTCAGCGAACCAGTCCCGATTTATGGGATGAGTCTGCAGTCATGAAGTTGGACTCACTTCAGTTAGACACAAGTCCATCCGGTGTTGGAACCGCCAGTACCACACCTCAATAACCATCAAAATCCAATGAAACCAATCGCACCTACTCGTTATCTGATACTCTTATTGATTGCATTTTTTGCGAGTAATGCTCAATCGCAGTCCATCCGTGTTGAACGTGTGGAGGGGGAGCTAAGGGTGAATGGGGAGCCCATAGATGTTGATGCTCTACCGGAGGAACTGGACTTGGGGGAGACAGAATTCAGTTTGCAGTCAGTTGGAACCTTTCCAATGCGGATTGAAATCAACGGAACCCGGTTTGAAATCTGGCAGGATCGTATTGCTAGGGCGGATAAAAGTGGGCCAGTGAGCTTCAAGTTGGCCATCGGGCCGGATGGTACCTATACATCAATAGAATCTGGATCGCCGATGCATGATCTTGCGGAGTTGACCCAACAGATTGCGGGGGTGATTTCATCTGACCCTCTTCGCCAAATTATAGAACTTACTGGAGTTGTAGCAGAGTCGCAAGATGAAATTGTTGCACAATCAGCACGATCACAGGGGATGGCTTCTAGGTGGCAGGATGCAACAAAGGTGCTTGAACTCTCAGGCTACTTGGCAAATGTCCAGAATACAAGTGATGAGCTATTTGAATTACTGCAGCATGAATGGCGGGAGGAAGCCGAGGCTATGGAGATGGCTGGACGGATTCGAGCTCTTGACGACGGTGTGGAACGTGATGAAGCGATCAAGCAACTAAGAGCAAAGCTGGAGGAAATATTCCTCACGAAGCAGGAAAACCGGCGCATGGAGATAGAATATCTGGAAATGGATGTCGAAAGGATGGAAAGGCGGTTAAAGGAAAGATCTCAGGCCATGGATCGTCTAATAGATGCTCGCTTGGATGAACTGCTGGGAACAAGACAGTAAATACAGTGCATCTAGGTGAAGTAATCCGTCACTACCATATACACAAACGAATTTTAGTCATGAAACAGTTTTTTGCATTGGGCGCCATTTTTTTGATGTCATTTTTGATGATAGCCCAGAATGCCGAGGCCCAACGGGATTCCCTTCGCGTAGAGAAGGAGGTAATCATTAGTGCAGATGGCGACACGATGTTTGTCACGCATGAAGGACCAAGGCCCAGCTGGAGACGTGTGATTATTAGTGCAGATGGTGATACAATGGTTGTTGCAAGGAGATTTGGATTTCGGGAGCACATAAACATAACATCCCCAAGGCATGTAGAGGAGGAGGTAATTATTAGCGCAGATGGTGACACGATAGCTGTTACCAAGAGATCTCCGAGACGCAATTGGAGAGGAGGTCGTGAGCGGGAAGTTCATATAGAGCGGGAGATCATTAGTGCAGACGGTGACACAATAACTGTCACGCATGAAGGACCAAGGCGCAGCTGGAGAGGAGATCGTGAGCAGGAAGTCCATATGGAGATCATTAGTGCAGACGGTGACACAATACTTGTCACGCATGAAGGTCCAAGGCGCAGTTGGAGAGGGGATCGTGAGGGGGAAGTCTATATAGGGCAGGGGGTTATCGTTGACTCCGATGGAGATACGACGATAGTAAGTGCTGTGACGGGAGGAGATCACAGAACAAGAATGCGCCGAGCCCGTGCCGGACACCAGATGCGTCATCGGCTTCACCATAGATCTGGATCCCGAGAACGAATGAGGGGACGTGATATGCACGAGGAACATGGAGATTCAAGAGAACTGCGAGGGATGGAAACAGAAGCGCGTCGATTAGTGCGGCAGTTACGTCAGGCGGATGAGGAAACCTATAGCGAAAAAGAGGAGATGCTCCGAGTGCAACTGGAGAAGATATTTGACCATAAACAGGCTATGAAGATGAAGGAACTCGACCAGAAACGCAGTGATATAGAAGAGCAGAGTAAGATTATGGAAGAGCGTCAAAGCAATCGGGAAGCGATTATTAAAGATCGCATCAACCAGCTTCTTGGCCGCGGATCATCGTATCGCTGGTAATTCGTCTGCATCGGGATTTGTATAGACCACACTCTCGCGGAGTCGATGATTCCAGAAGGGAAGTGATCGTATCTTTGTAGTCAAGCCTTCAGAAGCAGAACTGCAGATGGAGTCAGATCGAATGCCCTGCATGGGTTGCCCCTGTGGGGCATTCTGCATTCGTCTGTATGCCAGAGTGCGGCAGTGATTTGCCTGAACGGCCGTAAACCTGAACTTCGCCCCTAACGGCGGTCAGTTTTTCAAAAAACCCTTGAACCTATGGAGAAAATCGTGCCTTCAAGAAACCGAAATGGGGGGAAGTTCAGGTAAACGTTCGCATAGATCGAAGAAAGCCCCGTTACCCGGAGAAATTTTCTTACCTTGTGGCACAACTGTGCTGTCAGTTGCATGCAGAATGCCCAAGGCCGAAAGTGATCATTGTCATGAATTCGATAGACATACTTAAGCAAGCGATTCGAACGGTTCCAGACTTTCCAAAGTCTGGAATTCATTTCAAGGACATCACTCCCATCTTATCCAAGATGCCCCTCCTGAAGTTGGCGGTTGAGCAACTAGTTCTCCCATTTAAGGAGGAAAATATTACAAAAGTGGTCGGAGTAGAATCTCGAGGATTCGTCATGGCCCCCATGATTGCACTTGAACTGGGAGCTGGTTTTATCCCTGTTCGGAAGGAAGGGAAGCTGCCTCGTCAGACTTACAGTGTCTCCTATGACCTTGAATATGGTTCAGACACGTTGGAAATGCACAGAGATTCGGTACGACCAAGTGACCGGGTGCTCATCCATGATGATGTGCTTGCGACCGGTGGTACAGCAGCCGCTGTAGAGGATCTGGTAGATCGAAGTGCAGGGGAAATCGTAGGCCTTTCGTTCCTAATAGAATTAGTAGAACTGGAGGGTAGGGCAAAGCTGAGACACAAAGAGAAAGTGCGTTCCGTGATCCAGATGTAGGTATTAGTTTTTCTGATGGCGTGTCCGAAGCCTGCGTCAAAAATGCATATTCCGATCGTGTGGGCCACTGATTCCGAGCCATCCGGGTACAAGTGGAGTGGTAATCGCTTTTCGGTGTCGTGCATGGTCACGTGTATTCATGGCATAGAGAGCGTGGTCTTATCTGCAAGTACTTGAGGACAAAAGCAAAATAATACGGAAGCAGAAACTGGCCAACCATCATTCAAAATTGGGCCATCCTGCCGTGAAGTGCGTTACAAGTGGCTAATGCAACAGTGAACAGGGATTATGAATCTTGGACTTGAAGGAAAGGCAGCCTTTATAGCTGGTGCCAGTAGCGGATTGGGACTCGCTACCGCGATTGCACTGGCACGTGAGGGTTGCAAGATAACCATATGCTCTCGGGATGAGGATCGAATCAACAGTGCGGCAGCGTTAATCCTGAAAAATGACTGGGCTGATGCCGAGAAAATTTTCCCAACAGTGTGTGATGTGACGCAAGAATCACAGATACGCCTCGCGATCCATAAATCCGTGCAAAAATTTGGTCACCTGCATATTCTATTTACAAATGCTGGTGGGCCAAAAACGGGATTGATTGATGATTTCAGTGGGGAGGACTGGAAGGAAGGCATTGAGCTGAATTTATTGAGTACCATCAATTTGTGTCGTCATGCACTTCCGCATCTACGAAGAGCGGCACATGAGCATCAGCATGCTCGAATTCTGATGCTCACCTCAATCGCTGCGAAGCAGCCGATTGGTTCTCTTTATCTGTCCAATACCTCCAGGGCTGGCGTGCAAGGCTTTGCCAAAACGTTATCCGAGGAAGTTGGGAAAGAAGGGATTACAGTTAATACGCTTCTGCCGGGTTTCACCAGGACCGAGCGCCTGCAACATTTAGTAGACTTCCTGATAGATCAGGAAGGGAAAACAAAGAAGGAGGTGGAAGAGGGATGGGCCATGCAAGCTTCTCTAAAACGCCTAGGAGAGCCTTCGGAATTTGCGGCTGCAGCCACATTTTTAGCCAGCAAACAGGCTGGCTTTATCACGGGCGTAGCACTGCCCATTGATGGTGGATACTCCAAGCACGTACTGTAAGATGAAGCCCAGAGTACTCGTTGCCATGAGCGGGGGAGTTGATTCTTCGGTTGCTGCAGTACTTCTTCATAAGCAAGGGTACGAGGTGATCGGGCTCACCATGAAAACATGGGACTACACTGGAAGTGCTCCCCGGAGCACGGGTAAAGAAGTCGGCTGCTGTACACTAGAATCCATGAATGATGCAAGGCAGATTGCGTTGACCCATGGGTTCACACATTTTATTGTTGATATCCGGGAGGAGTTCGGGGATTGGGTCATTGAGCGGTTTACGGAAGAATACTTGGCGGGGCGGACACCAAACCCGTGTGTTCTTTGCAATACGCATATTAAGTGGGATGCGCTATTGCGGCGGGCAGATGACCTGGAGTGCCCGCAAATCGCGACCGGTCATTATGCCCGGGTTCGCGAAGAGGAAGGGCGGTTTATATTGTCCTGCGGGTTGGATAAGAAAAAAGATCAGAGTTATGCACTCTGGGGGCTCCCACAAGAACAACTGGCCCGTACCATCTTTCCCCTTGGCCACTATGAAAAACCGAAAATTCGAGAACTTGCGGCTCAGTTCGGACTGACGGGGGTGGCGAATAAACCAGACTCCTATGAAATTTGCTTCATCCCAGATAATGATTACAGGCGGTTTTTACGTGATCGTGTGCCTGGGCTGAATCAGCGGGTAAGTAACGGGCCAATCGTTCTTTCGGATGGTACAGAAGTTGGGCGTCACGAGGGATACCCATTCTATACCATTGGGCAGCGGCATGGATTACATCTTGCACTTGGTTATCCAGTCTATGTCTCTGCAATTGATCCAGAAACCAATACAATTACAGTAGGTCCGCGCGAAGAATTATTCAAACAGACGTTGGTTGCAGATAAGACTAACTTTGTAAAATATCCGTCAATCTTAAAAGAGCAGCCTGCTATGGCCAAAATTCGCTATAATGATCCTGGAGCCTCTTGTCTGGTACAGCAGACAGCGACTAATGAGCTTCAGGTGTCGTTCATGGAGTCCCGAGCGGCAATTACTCCAGGCCAGTCCGTCGTCGTGTATGAAGGAGAGGATCTATTGGCTGGTGGCTGGATCCAGCGTGTTTTTGAGGGAGCGGACAAGATAGCGGCATCCCAAAACTGAGACGAATGCGACTGATCGTACTCATTCTTTTGACAACACTGGGAGTATCCTGCCGGACGAGTCATGTATCCAATACCAACACAGAAACGATTGATTCAGAAAAAAAAGTTATGAGCAATGAAATTCGAGGGACCGGGAAGATTGTGTGGAATAATTTTGAGGGTGGATTTTTTGGTATTGTAGATCAAGGAGGTACACGATATTATCCCCTTGGCTCACTCGATGAGGAACTACAGGTAGATGGTACAGCCGTAAGGTTTGTGCTCAGCCTCAAGCCTGGTGTAATGACAACCGTGATGTGGGGAGTACCGGTGTCGGTGGTCAGTATTGAAAAAATAGATCGCTGAGACAGGCTCGGGTTAAGAGGGTATTAGGCTCTGCTCACTTGGAATGGAATACGCGGTGCCGGGAGGGGCACATATTTCGCAGCGTTTGGACCTTGGGGGCGTGTTCCAATGAATAGCTGAACTGCATTCTCCGGTTTCATATCCGCTTTGGGAGGCGACCGTCGTATCACAGTGTCACCTCGGTGCCGAGCTTCATCTCACTAGCTCGCTTTTCCAAAAAGCTGGCCACCACAAGATCCTGGATTGCATTGCCTACGGACTTAAAAAAGGTGATTTCAGAATCACTGGTGCGACCTTGGGCATGGCCGATCAAAATCTCTCCTAATTCTCCATGAATATGCGATGCATCAAAATGCCCCTGTTGAATCGGTACGATAAGATCGCCTGCCTCTCTGAGGCATGCCTCGCGTTGATCTACAATCACCTTTGCTTGTGCCACTACATCAGCAGGAATCTCCGTCATGTCAGATCGATAGGAGCCAATTCCATTAATATGTGTTCCTGGTGAAAGATGTTGAGACGAAAAGACAGGGGTCATGGATGTCGTAGCAGTGCAGATAACATCCGCTTTAGCAAGCTCCCTTGGCTCCTTCGCTTTGGTTGCGGTGATACCATGGCAGCGTTCTATTTTTTCTATGAACCTCTCTGTATTTTGGGGCGAGCGCCCAAAGACAATAATTTTTTTGATCGGCCGTACAGCACAGACCGCCTCCACCTGGGTGTATGCCTGAACTCCAGTACCAAAGATTGCCAAAACGGATGATGTTGGGCGTGCGAGGACTTCCGTGGCCAATCCCGCACCTGCACCTGTTCGAAGAGACGTGATAAATTCCCCATCCATGAGGGCAAGGGGAGTGCCTGTTTGGGCGTCGTTAAGAGTAACGATGGCGTGAATAAAGGGGAGTCCGCGTTCAGGGTTCGCTGGACTTATGTTCACCATCTTCAGGCCGACCTGTGAATGACCTACGGAGTATGCTGGCATGAACAGCGCACGTTCCCCATGCTCTCCGATCGGCATGTTCATACGTATGGGTACATTTGCATGTCCAGAGGAAAGCGCCTCAAAGCCTTCGCGCATTAGGTCAATCGCTTCCCGCATAGATATTGCGGAAGCAATCTCTTTTCCTGAAAGTATTCGAAGTGTCGGCATGATGAATTTATTGGAGAAGAAATCCGTCTCGAAAGGGATCCTGAGGATCCAGAATAAATGTGTGTTGGCCCGTAATAAATGCGCGCCCTTCAATCTCGGGGATGATGGCTTTGTGTGGACCAAATCGAAACTCTTCTGCGATCATTCCCGTGAAGGAACTACCGATGATGCTTTCAATGCTAATCCGTTCACCAGGTGCGAGCTCTCCCCGTGCATGTAGCAGTGCAAGTCGGCCGCTCACCCCCGTTCCCGTGGGACTCCGGTCCACCTGGCCGTCCGCAAAAACGCAGACGTGGCGGCTGTGTGCATCCGGTGATTTTGCAGCACCGACGAAGACGGTTCCATACAAGAAACCCAGATCGGGTTCGTAGGGATGGACAATGGACAGGTTGGCAATAATTGCCTGCTTAATCATCTTCCCCACATGGATCAGGTCACTATAATGCTCGGGGCTTGTTTCCAAACCAACCTCCCCAGCCTCCACATACGCATAGTATGCACCGCCAAAGCCAATATCATACCGGATTCGCCCTATATCCGGCAGATCAACGAATTGGTCCATGACGTGCGCGTAGGAAGGGACATTTCTGAAACGGACGGATTGCACATGCCCAGCTTCAATGCGAGCCCATGCAGTCACTAATCCCGCCGGGGTATCAATCAATACTTGTGGTTCAGGTTCTGATTTTGGGAGCATCCCTGTTTCGAGGACCACCTTGGTTACGGCAATAATCCCGTGGCCACACATCGTGCTATACCCTTCGTTGTGCAGGAAAAGCACCCCAAAGTCGGCATTCTCATGAACCGGCTCCGTGATCAGGCATCCATACATATCTGCGTGCCCTCGGGGTTCCCACATCAGGGCAGTCCGCAATGCATCGTGATCGATCTGCAGTTCGTTCCGGCGTGCCAATAGCGTATCACCTGTGGGTTGAGGGTAGCCTGCCAGGATTACGCGTAAGGGTTCCCCTTCTGTATGTGCATCAATGCACCTGATACTGAGCCCACCGGGGCGCCAGTTATCAACTGGATCAATAGGAAGTGTCATAGAATCCTTGAATAGGGCAAGATGGCCATATCCGTATACGGGAGATATCCCGTCATTACTGTTCTTGAGGTTCAGCGGGGGATCCTGATAGACTGGCAGTGGAGCAAAACCGGATCGGCATTTCTCGTATGCTTATGGCCTGCGCGATCAAAAAAGGAGCCAACAGTCCGATTTGAACCGGCGATCTGTTCATTATGAATTTCTCGTCTGACGATTTCCTGATACACCGAAATAGGCTTTTGATGCTAAAACCAACGTTTCTTGGCTATTCGACCGCGTTCCAAGACGCACCGAAATGCACCGCAGCGCAAGAATTTTGGGTATATTTTGGGCAACACTCATGCAATCGGGTCTAACCCTTCGAGCCGTTCCATCCAATTGTTAAAGTGAGGACATGCAGTCCGGATACTGCCTATCCCAATCGTCTCCGCAACCAACTCCCCGAAGAATCGCTTGTCATAGGCTGGGTACAAACGGAGTAGTCTTTTAGATGGAGCCGTTGTCGGATCGTCATTGATTAATTCTGGGTTCTCAAACCTTTCGATTATCTGATGCAACTCATTAAGCTTACTCACTGACTTGAAAGTATTCAGCGTATAATCTAGGATATTGATATCGCTGAAGAATATTGCTTCAAACTCGTGTAGTTGTAGGTATGGGATAAACCCATGCGGATTGCCTAAGTCTGTGCTAAATGCTTGCTCCAAATGCCGGACTCGCTGGTGGGGTGTAGATCTAGGGGGAATATCATTCATGCCCGGAAAGTCTTTTGGAAGAGCATAGAGGTCAAACATTGTTGTACAATACGCTGATTTCTCCTCACTCATCCATTGCTGGATATCCCATCTTGGCCGTGCATAGTCGTACATTCCGCCTCGTGCCATTGATTCTCTGGAGCGTTTACGAAGGACAAGTCGAGGAGTGACTACGATATTTTTTTCGAGCAGATACGGATAAAGCACCTGTTTAACAAAGCCTTCTTCGGTTTCTCCCTCGACCACGACATTCACACGAATCATGGTCGCCCCCCGAGAACATTCATCTCCCAAAGCTCACCAAGGGAGTACGCATTCAACCATTCTCTCAGGGATTCACTGTCATGTTTCTCAAATACCGACTCCCCCAATCCGTTACGAACGTTGCTCACCGGTGGGGCAGTTGAATCTCTACGTTCGACGGTGATGATATCTTCAGGCTCAAACTCATTGAGAAAGGATACGGACTGCGTTGTTAGAATAAGCTGGGTACGACTTGAGGCGCTGCGCACCAATCCAGCCAGTATAGTCAAGGCGCTTGGGTGCAGTCCTAATTCTGGTTCATCAATCAGAATTGTGGAAGGCAAATCTGGTTGCAGTAAAAGCGTTGCTAAACTCATGAACCGTAGCGTTCCGTCAGAAAGCTGGTGTGGCCCGAATCGGTAATCAGAGCCGTGTTCTTGCCATTCAAGGCGGATCTTGTCTGGATTGAGTGGGCTAGGGCGCAATGCAAAATCTTTAAATCTCGGAAAAATTCGACGCACTGCACCTCGGATCAACTTATAGTTCTGGAAATGTCTCTCGTGCAACATGTAGAGAAAAGCGGACAAATTACCAGCATCAGGCTCCAGTCGATCATTTTCATGGAGATCACCTGTTTGCTTAATACGAGCTGTCGAACTAGTGTCATTGAAGTGATATACTTTCCAAGGACCGAGCTTGGGCGCACCATGTTGATTAAACATGTCAAACATGGATTCTTCAAGCTCTCCAGAGGCAAGAGCTTCTAAATGTCCGCTTCCCATCGCTTCTTCATGGAGAGATTCGGCCTCTTCGGGGGTAAGAGCTTTCTTATGTCCGCTTTCCAGTCCTTCTTTGTGGGGATATTCCGGTGGGGTCTTGAAGATTGCAATTTCGGTTCCAAACACCAGCCTGTCATCTTCAGTTGGTGTGAGTTGGATCTTATAGCCAGCATGATTATTGCTGGGACGGTCAAAGTATAATTCTGCATCGATGCAGTTGGTCACTTTCGTTCCGTAGTGTAGCATCGCATTTGCACCACCGGAGCGGCCAACGAAAAGCTGAAGATGCCCTTCAATCAACTCATCTAACATTCGGAAGAAGCTGACGAAGTTGCTCTTTCCCGCTCCATTAGGTCCGATCAGTACATTGATAGGTCTCAATCCAAGATTAAGCTCCTTGATGGACTTAAAGCCCCTGAGCTCTATGTGAGTGAGTTCTGGCATGTACTGTCGTACCCTTCTAATGAAGAGAGGTTTTCGCGCGCATGAGACTCCAGCGCTTGCAAATTCTTCATTATGGCCTAGGAAAAGTTAGGTATGACCCAACCATCCGCGATGTGCATACGGACTCCTAAAAAGGTCCAATTTAAAATAAGGTCGCTGGAAATATAACCAGTTCAACTTCTGTTCTGTTCGGCTTCTTGCAAGATATACAATGGGGTAATGTGGGGCACACATGCAAGCTTGGAGAGAGTTCGAATGCTCGGAATCTGCTGACCGCTTTGGTGGCAAAGCTGAAGGCTTAGGTGAAATATCTGCCCTACAGACACAACGTTCACATGCCAGAAAGCTTTTGGGCAGTTCAGATAGGGCTCAAAGAAGAACGCCCCAATATTAGCCTTAACGGCATCATTGGGGGAATTTTCGTGGGAGCCAACGGCCGGACTTGAACCGGCGACCTGCTCATTACGAGTGAGCTGCTCTACCACTGAGCTACGTTGGCACAGGGCGGGTTTCACGCACAGTGAGGGCACTGGTTTCAGACTGTTGAGTGAGACAATAAATCAAACGGTCAAACTCTCCCGTTTTACTCAGGAACCTTCTTTTTTGTCATGTACCGGAAGACCAAGGCGGTAATTCGATGGTGACCCATCGCAATATCCAGATTGGTTGCTCAAGGCTATTCGCAGGTTTTTCTGCTCCTCCTGAGCATCTATGGCGCTGTTGCCGGACATATGTGTCGAAGCCGGTGGTATCCTGACAATGTAAGCCGTAACGGGCAATCATTCCCTGCAGCAGTAGTTATCTGCTATGTCCACAAAGTACCGTTTATTCTGGAGAATCTATCTGTGCGGCGAATCCCCCATAATGTATGCGTGGTTGACCATTGAGATACTTCGCCAGAACATGAGCATGCCGATTCGAAGTGTTGCAAAGCCTTTAACGGAATCCGCGGATAATGTTATATCTTTGAGCAATTCTTCAGCCCCAATTTATTTACTATATGCATTCGACACGCGAATCTGATTTTGAGGAGCTACTCAAAATTGTTCGTACGGTATGTGATCTTCGAGCTGCGGCGTCACTGCTGGAGTGGGATCAAGAGACCTACATGCCGACAGGGGCAACAAAGGCGCGATCCCAGCAGGTTGCAACGCTCTATTCAACATCACATGAGATATTTATCCGGGATCGGACAGGCGAGTTGCTTGAGCGTTTGAATGGGATAGAGGAGGATCCTATGGGGTTTCAGGCAAGTCTTGTGCGTGTCACTGAGCGTGATTTTTCCCGTGCCTGCAAATTATCTCCCAATCTAGTGGGCGAAATTGCCCAGGCTACATCCAAAGCCAAAGCCTCATGGGCACAGGCATTCAGTGAAAATGACTTTGGCAAGTTTGCAAATGACCTGGAAAGAGTTATTGGACTCTGTATTCAGAAGGCCGAGGCAATTGGCTACTCGGATCACCCTTATGACGCACTTTTAGATGAATATGAACCTGATGCTACTTCAGCCCAGGTGAAATATATTTTCGAAGATTTACGTACGTCGCTGGTCCCGATTGTGCAGGCAATTTCAGAAGCTCCACAGCCTGACGATAAATTCCTTCACTTTTCCTATGATGCGGATATCCAGTGGGACTTCGGGATGGAAATTCTTCGGGATATCGGGTTTGATTTTCAGCGAGGGCGTCAGGATACATCCGTGCATCCATTCAGCACCTCATTTTCTATCAGCGATGTACGCTTAACGACACGTATCCACGAACGTAATCTGGTCTCGGGTCTTTTCAGCTCTTTACACGAAGCGGGGCATGGCATGTATGAACAAGGCATTGATCCAGAGCTTGAAGGCACGTCTCTCGCTCAGGGGACATCGCTTGGGATCCATGAATCGCAATCCCGGCTTTGGGAAAATCAGGTCGGCAGAAGCGAGGCGTTCTGGGCCTGTTACTATCGTGATTTACAGCAGCGTTTTAAGAGGCAGTTAGAGGACATCTCGGTGGGAGAATTCTATCAGGCGATTAACCGAGTTAGCCCCTCTCCGATCCGTGTAGAGGCAGATGAGGTGACCTATAATTTGCATATCATGCTTCGGTTTGAACTTGAAATGATGCTCTTGGAGGAAAGCGTATCCGTACAAGAACTGCCCGGGCTTTGGCTTGATCGAATGGAGGGATACCTGGGGATCCAACCAGAAAGTGATACGGAGGGGGTGCTTCAGGATATACACTGGGCCTTGGGAGCAATCGGGTACTTTCCCACGTATGCGTTGGGGAATTTGATGTCTGCTCAAATATTTAAACAAGCCAAGTCCACATTGAAGGACCTTGATGATCAGATTGCGCGAGGAGAGTTTAGCCCTCTTCGTGAATGGTTACAAACGAATGTGTATCATTGGGGGCGCAAGCTGTCCGCTACTGAGATTATCGAATGGCTTACAAACGGGACGATCAGTACAGATTCCTGGCTTGAGTACATACGTCAAAAGTATAGTGCTATTTATGGGAATCTGCCTTAGGTTATATTCATCACTAACTTAATTCTATCATATGGCATCCAACACAGTTAGCGAACGCACCCATTCACCCCAATTCCCAATTGAGTATTATGCAGACAGTGCGCATCTTCGTCAGCGGGACAAAAATGCGATTGAAACACGAATTCATAAGTTGGCGCGTGGTCACCGCGATATTGCCGGTGCTTCCGTTGCTATCGAGTGTGTCAGTGGTGCCAATAAGCACGCAGAGTATAAGGCCCGCGTGGTAGTGTACTGTAAGCCGGCAAATATTGCAGCATCCCGGACACAGGATTCTGTTCGCTCAGCAGTGAGCGAGGCTCTTGAGGCGATTGAACGCCAGATCCGCGAACAACGCGAGCGCATGCGTGATCGTCATCGGGCAGCCCGCGCAATCTAGGATACGACTTCCATTTCTGGCCACGACCTCGTTGTCATAAAACAGTCATTCTTTGCTAGGTGCCCCGACTTCATTTATGGAAGAGACAAAACGAAAACAGATGGAAGGCTTGCTGTCAGACTGGTCTCCTGCATCCTGGCGAAAAAAGAATGCCATTCAGCAGGTTGCCTATGCGGATGAGGAGCACCTCACAAGCGTTCTCAATCAGTTAAAACAGCAGCCTGCCTTGGTTACTTCCTGGGAGATTGAAGCCTTGCGTAACCGACTCGCAGAGGCCGCTGCCGGGCGTAGATTCCTCCTTCAGGGCGGAGATTGTGCAGAGCGATTTGAGGATTGCAGAGCGGAATTGATCAAGAATCGCCTCAAGATTCTGCTTCAGATGAGTGTGATCCTAATCTATGGCCTGCAGATGCCGGTTCTTCGGATCGGACGCTTTGCCGGTCAGTATGCGAAGCCCCGGAGTGATTCACACGAAACCCGCAATGGAGTCTCGCTCCCTTCGTATCGGGGAGATAATATTAATGCACCTGCATTTACCGCAGAAGCACGAATACCGGACCCCCAGCGCCTCATGCAGGCATATCACTGCTCTGCAGTTCAACTCAACTTTGTACGTGCATTGGCAGATGCGGGGTTTGCTGATCTTCATAATGCAGAAAACTGGAACCTGAGCTTTGTCCAGGAAGCCCCTTACATCCAGAGCTATCTGACGATTATCAGCAAAATTCGCAAAGCATTGGATTTTGCCAAAGTGGTATCCGACCATCCGATTGGTGGATTGGGGCGTGTTACCTTCTATACGAGCCATGAGGCACTCCACCTTCCGTATGAGGAAGCGCTCACGAGAGAGGTTCCGTATGCCAAAGGAGTCTACAACTTATCAACACATTTGCCCTGGATTGGGAAACGGACACTCTTTGAGGATAGTGCACATGTAGAGTATATGCGAGGGATACGCAACCCGATTGGAATTAAGGTCAGCAATGAGGTAGCCCCTAGTGACCTGATTCCCCTGGCGCGGTTCTTGAATCCTCTGAATGACCCCGGACGCCTGACCATGATCACGCGGATGGGAGCTGCAAAAGTCGAGGATGCCTTGCCTCGTTTGGTTGAGGCCGTCCAGCGTGCAGGGTTGAATGTATTATGGTGCTGTGATCCAATGCATGGAAATACAGAAACGGCATCCAGTGGAATAAAGACGCGAAAATTTGAGAATATCTTAGCTGAGCTGGAAGCAGTAATTGACATGCATGCTCGCATGAAAACCATTTTAGGGGGTGTTCATTTTGAACTGACTGGAGAAGACGTTACCGAATGTGTCGGAGGAGCGAGTGGTGTAGAGGAAGAAGATTTGAATCAGCGTTATCATTCGACGGTAGATCCCCGATTGAATGTGAGTCAGTCACTGGAGATGGCCCTGCGGATCGCGGAGAAGTATCAAAATATGGAGAGTGCCTAAGACCTCGGAAGTGTGGCCCATAGAGTGATCACCAGAATTAGCTTCTTTATGCTTCCGCCAGGAATAATCTGTTCCTTTGCCCGATGAACTTGATCAAGTACTTGGATGCAGTATGATTTGATTGCGATGGGGCGCTCATCCATTGACCTGTATTCGAAAGATATTGGGGCGCCATTCTCGCAGATATCCAGCTTTGCAGCCTATGTTGGAGGCTCGCCAACGAACATTTCTGTAGGCACATGTCGACTCGGCTTGAGCGTCGCACTGCTCACCGCAGTCGGCGAAGATCCAGTTGGAGACTTTATACTGGACTTTCTGAAAGATGAGGGGGTGGAGACAAAATATATTCCCCGGAAACCCAACCGACGTACGAGTGCGGTCATCTTAGGGATTGAGCCACCGGATCGCTTTCCATTGGTCTATTACAGGGACAACTGTGCAGATAATGCGCTCAGCATTGATGATGTCCAAGCGGTTCCGATCACGCAGACGCGTGTCTTTGAGTTTGCAGGCACGAACCTTGCCCAGGAATCTAGTCGAAGTGCGACCTTGTATGCTGCGGAGCGGGCCAATGAATCGGGTGTATCCGTCATTCTGGACCTTGATTTTCGTCCAGATCAATGGCACGATGCCCGGGCCTTTGGTGTTTCAATTCGAACGGCTATGCGCAATGTAGAGATCGTAATTGGTACCCAGGATGAAATCAACGCGGCAGTGCTGGAAAATCCGGACAAAGTTCAACTGACCGACCAACAAGTATCGGATGCCCGTGTGGAGGGGAATGTGGATCGTGCGATTTCCATTCTGTTAACCCTTGGCCCCCGACTTGTGATCGAAAAATGCGGGGCGGAAGGTGCACGGATTCATGAGCGGGGAGTGGCACCGGTTGAAGTGCCGGGGTTTCCCGTCGAAGTGCAGAATATTCTTGGGGCGGGCGATGCGTTTGCGGCAGGGTTTATCTACGGACTGGTCAAAGGCTGGCCCTGCGTTCGTGCCGTTCGTCTCGCCAATGCCTGTGGTGCAATGGTTGTGACCAGACATGGATGTGCCAATTTTATGCCTACGCTTGGAGAGGTCAAGGCAATGACTGCTCCACATGGGGGCCTGTAGCCTGAAGTCCAGGAGACATCTGGCCGATTACGCGAGGAGTGGCGCGGCTGCGTCAGTGCCACTCGGCAGCGGTTTCCGTTTGAAAAGTGACAACATGGCAACGGAAGCCAGAGGAGACAGCAGTGTGGATGCCAGAAGCCCCGCCGTGACCGTGACGGCCAGACCAATCCAGAAATCATCATTATTTGGAAAAACCAGAAGGGGTAACATTGCAGCGCCACTGGTCAAGGTCGTTGTCCACATCGGACGCAACCGTTCACGAACCGCTAAGCGGGCCAGGATGGAAGACTTCCCATAGGGGCGGGCTAGTTGTAATTGCCGAAAGCGATCTGTCAAAAGAATACTGTCGTTCACGGCAATCCCGATCAGGAGTACACTTCCAATGAAGGCACCCTCCACGAAGCTGGCCTCGGTAATTATGAAGCCGAGACAGACCCCCACCGCAGCCAGCGGAACGCTCAGCATGACGACCAGAGGCAGACGCCAGGACTCAAACACGGATGCAGTGACCAGAAACACAAGTAAGATGGTTGCTGCAAATACCCAACCGAAAGCGCGCTTGGTCTCTTCGGTGAAAAAGTAGTCATATCCACTCTCAATTCGATATCCGGGCGGAATGGGAAACGTAGCCAGTGCATTTTCGATAAACCTCCGCCTCATGTCGAATGGGCCGCGAAAATCCACGCTGATCCGCCGTATATACTGTTGATCTTCCCGTTCGATTTCCGCCGCCATCTCAACGATTTTGTAATCAGCTACTCCTGCAAGTCTGAGAAGGGAGCTATCGCTGACCACCAGGGGGCGTTGCGTAATGCGGTCAATGTCAAGATTCGCGGCATTATTGATGATCAGGCGAATGGGGACCCGTGAATCTCCTGCTATATCGGCTCGCCAGCGTGGATGTGTCGTTTCGAAGTAAGGCCGCATGCGATGATTAATCCAGTAGGCATTCGCCCCCGTCCTTGCAGTCGCATCTGCAGTCCATTCAAATTGAAGTACTTGGCGGGCCTGGCTCCGGATCCATGAACTCCCCATCGCATTCAGGTCAACCCCTTGAACCCGGCGACTCTTACGTTTGACAAAGTCTCCAAATTGATGAACGAGCAAATCCAGATCTTCATAATTGGGGCCATACAGGCGTACGCTTGCTCCACCGATTCCCCCACCTCCTCCACTGTAATATCCTGTATCGGGAATAATTTCCCCCACGGATACGGACATGCCTCCGAGTAAAATGGCGCGTCCAACCAATTTTCGCTGGAGAATGTAGGGACCAGGGGTCGTTAAGGAGCCTTTTTCGAACTCTATATTCAAGTAGGCATAGTCTTCACTGATCCTTACATCGGTTCGATAGACACTCTCTTCCGCTAAGGCCATCTGTTCAAAGTTCGCAATGAGAGAGTCGCTTCGCTCAATGGTATTTCCCTTGGGAAAGCTTAGTCTCACGTAGATGCTTTTGCGTTCAGGATAACTCCAGGGCTTATAGAAGGACACTGTTCGAAAGAAAGGCCGCAGGACTCCGCCCGTCAGTGGGTCAATGTACTGTCTGCCAGTTTGGAGGATGGGAGCCCCCAACGAAGCATTATAGATATTGGCAAAACGCTCCTTGACATCGCTTGACCATCCTAATCGAGGCTCGTTAAATTGCATGGGGAGCTTCCATATTGGAACCCCAAGCAGTAAAATCAAGGCAACCAGCGTACTCTTGGGGAAGCGTGCAACCAGACGGTAGGGCATGGCAACGGCTCGCCTGAGCCATTTCCATTCTGGTTTTTCAACTTTTGGTGATAGGAAACGCACCACCACCGGCACAAAAGCGACTGCACTGATTAACGAGATCAGAAGTGTAATACTCACTAGGACCCCAAAAGGCAAAAACAAATCACGCAAATCTCCGCTCAAATAAACCAGCGGAAGCATGACCGCCATGGTACTCAATGTGCCGCCCAGAAGTGGTAGCCAGACCGCTTTCAAGGCTGCTTGTGTGCGTGCGACATGCAACTCCAGTCCTCGCATTCCGCGTGCAAGGAGTTTTTGCTGTTGTAAAAGGAGTTGTTCAACGACGACGACACTGTTGTCAATGAGGAGGCCAAACACCAGCACCAGTCCCGCAAGTGTAATGATGTTCAGAGATAGATCAAAGAACCTGAATAATGCGAGGGAAGGTGCAAGGGCTACGGCAACGCTGAATAGCACAATGACCGTTGCACGCACGCTTTTGAGCATGAAGAGCAGCACGAGGGTTACCAGGATGAGTCCGATTCCGCCACGTAAGGTCAAGTCATCCAGTAATTCCCGGACATTTTCGGTGCGATCCAAGACCACTAGCAGTCTCCCTCCTTCCGGCAGAGATTCTCGTATATCCTCAATTCGATCATAGACCGTCTCTGCAACATCGACAATATGAGACCCGCGAGTACGCTCCAGATCCAATGCCACTGCATTGAGTCCGTCAATACGCCGAATACTGAGGCGGGGCGCGGGGCCCAGTTTCAGGTTGGCAACCTGATCAAGACGGACAGGGAGCTCCCCAGGCCTGCTTTGGCTGACGATGATGGAAGATAGGCGATTTAGGTCGAGCTCCGGTCGATTCATCATCAGATGCCCTCTGCCCTGAGCATCCATTCGACCAAACACATGATCTTGCAATGATGAGCCCACCTGCTGCATCACATCGCCATATTCAATCCCGTAGGCATCAAGTCGGTCCGGTTCCAATGAAATCAAAAGCTCACGTTCACTACCACCGGTAACCTCAACCAAATCAATGCCAGGCAAACTCTCGAATTTGGGTTTCAGGAGCTCATCGGCCGTTTTTCTGAGTTCATCTGGGCTATAGGGGCCGATCAGCCGTAAGGTCATAAATCCCTGAAGATCACGAAATGCTTCCGGAATTTCCTTGGTCAGACGGGGAGAAACGTTTTCGGGCAGCCGATCTCTGAGTAGGGTCAGGTTTTCTCCAATCTGCGTACTGAAGGTGCCCAAGTCAACATCTTCATCCACCTGAATTTGTATATGGGAACGACCTTCGGATGAGATACTGTTGATTTCAGCGATCCCGGGGACCGTTTGGATCTCGCGCTCAATGGGTGCAGTGATATATCTCTCCACTTGCCTTGGTGAGGCCCCCGGCCAAATCGCTGAAATACTCACACGGGGCAGTTCCGTATTGGGAGAGTATTCAATTGGAATATCCAGAGCAGCCCAGATCCCGGCGAGGACGATGGCAGTACACCAGGAAATCACAGCGATGGGTCGTTTAAGAAGACCTGCTGTACCCTTACTGAGCATGAGGGAGCAAATGGCGATAGTTCAGTAGGCTGAACCAACGGTGCTATAGATAGTAGAGTTCCTAGAGTGGCTAGCAACATAAATTAAATTATTCGTTTTACTCAATTCCTAGAACCTCGGGCATGTTTATTGTCCCGAGACACTTTGCTTGACCAGGAATCATTATTAGCATATGGCGGATAGATCTCGTTCACCACGCAGGATTAAGCCATGGCACATTTTCGGTCTGATCTTGGCATTGGCGATAACCGGCCTGGTTTTATATGGAGTATGGCCTGCTGTCGTTGGCGAGGGAGTAGATGATGATCGGGAACTGACCGAGGAACCGGAACCCGCACGTGCCCCCGTTGAAGTCCTGGTATTGGAACGGGGAGAATTTCCTCTCCGCGCAGAAGCGACCGGGCACCTGGCACCATGGCGTGAATCTAAAATCAGTGCGGAGGTCAGTGGGTTAATTCTTGATCGGCCGGTAGAAGAAGGGCAGCGTGTACATGCTGGTCAGGTTTTGATGCGTCTCAATGATCGTGAAACGAAAATTCGCCTGGCCGCAGCCGAAGCAGCTCTTCTGAAGGCACGCGCAGACTATGCAGTCCAAATCAGCAATGCCGGGGAGGTGGAAGCGGCGGATACGACAAAGCTTGCAGATGCCAGAATCCGGTTGAAAACCGCGGAGGAGGCATTTGCATCAGGGTCAATCACACAGACGGAGCTTGATAATGTTCGTCGCCATTTCGAAGCGATGGATGTGTTGGCCGGGAATCAACGTGAAGCTGTAACGGCCGTGTATACCAATTTGACACAACAGGAACAAGAGGTAGAGCAGGCACGCCTGCAATTGGAGCGTACCCAGGTCATTGCCCCCTTTAATGGCCGGGTTGCAGATCTTCAAGTGGAGGAGGGACAGCATGTTGGAGCGGGCGTTCATCTTCTCACGCTGCTTCAAGATGACCGGATGAAAGTATCGGTTGATGTTCTTGAGGGGGATCTGGTGCATGTTACTCCTGGGGTTACCGCGAATGTGATTGTGCCAAGCTACAGCGATGAAGTATTCCAGGGCTATGTGCATGCAGTGAATCCTTCCGTGGATCCCAAGACCGGTTCCGGGCGCATTACCGTAGCGCTTCGAAATCCAGGTGGTCGACTCGTTTCCGGCCTATATGCGGATGTAGCTCTGGAAACGAATCGTTTGCAGGATCGGATGGTTGCTCCATCTGAAGCGGTCATCGTTCGGCAAGGCAGGGAAGTTGTTTTTCTGGTCAAAGGAGGACGGTCGTACTGGATGTATGTGGTTGTGGGAGAGCGTTCTGGTAATTTCACGGAAATTATTGGTGGGGATTCCCCCAGTGTTGTGGAGCCGGGAGACTCCCTGGTCGTCCAGGGAAACTATGCATTGGCACATGATGTCCCCGTAGAAGTCACTGGAGTGGTGGAGTTAGGGCTTCGTTAAAGCTTTGCTTCACTGGTCTATCTTTGATCAGGTATGAAAACCTTCATTGCTTCCTGCCTGAATCGTCCAGTTGCCGTTACAGCATTCTATGCCCTTCTGCTGGTATTGGCAGTCGTTGCTTATGTGCGATTACCTGTGGCATTGCTCCCGGACTTGCGCTATCCTGGACTGGTAGTATGGACCAGCTATCCTGATGTACCACCAGACAGGGTCGAACGAGCGGTCACCGAGCGAATCGAACAAGCGGTTGCTGGAACGGCAGGCCTTACACGAGTAACGTCACGTACCTTGCTCGGGGGGAGTCTTGTGCATATGCAGTTTGGGTGGAATTCAAACCTGGATTTGGCGTTACTGGATGTACGGGAGAACCTGGATCGGCTGGGGGACATGTTTCCAAGAGAGGCATCAAGGCCCGCAGTCCTTCATCTTGATCCAGGGGATCGTCCCATTATGGTGATCGCACTTCGTAACAGAGCAGAGCAGCAAGGCAATGACCGCCCAGAGGACCTGGTTGAACTCAAGCGTGTTGGTCGGGATTTGATTGCACGCCGGTTAGAGCAGCTCAGCGACGTCGCACGGGTTCAGGTAACAGGAGGGTTTGAGCGTCGGATTGAGGTTGAGGTTGATCCGGATCAGATGATCGCGTATGGGATCAGCCTCAGCCAGATCGCAAGTGAGCTTGAAGGATCAAACGTAGCGCTGCAGGGGGGTGTCATTCGGCGTGGACCGTTCCGTTATCCGGTGGAGATCAGCGGAGAGTTCAAAGACACGGGGGATATCGCTCAGACGGTCATTTCTACGCGGAACAACACACCAATCCGACTTCGGGACGTTGCTCAAGTGCGGGATGGGGTTGCGGAGCGGCGTGGGATGGTTCGACTTGATGGTGCCGAAACACTGCTGCTGCTTGTTGAGCGTAAAGCAGATGCAAATATCGTTCGGGCAGTGGAAGAAATCCGTACGGTCCTGGCTGCATTGGAAGGAGAATATGAGCAGATTTCTCTGGAGGTCGTGGTTGATGAGAGTGAGTTTATTCAGGCAGCTATTGGAGGGGTGACGCAGGCCGTACTCTTGGGTGGGCTACTGGCCATCCTCGTTTTGTTTGCGTTCCTGAAGCGGCTGCGAGCTCTTTTGGCTGCCGCGGTGGCGGTCCCGCTCTCTATGGCAGTAACGCTAGTTTTTTTCGAGCCTCTGGATGTCACCTTCAATTTGATCTCGCTCAGTGGCCTGGCATTAGGCGCAGGGATGCTCGTTGATAATGCCATTGTTGTTATTGAAAATATTGCCCGATTACGTGAGCAGGGGCAGTCGCCACTGCAGGCCGCACGTAATGGTGCTTCAGAGGTGGCAGGTGCGATTATCGCAAGTACACTAACTACGATTGCGGTTTTCTTGCCGATCACACTGGTGGAAGGTCTAGCGGGTAGGCTCTTCAGAGACCAATCTCTGGCCGTTGTCTGTTCACTTTTGGCTTCGTTACTCGTGGCGTTAACCGTGGTCCCGCTCATCGTGTCCCGTGAACGGCAGACCACTAATCAGCCCGTCCACAAGCTTGGTGCTAGATCAAGGCTGTTGCCTCGGTATGAGCAGGCTCTTTCATGGAGTCTGGATCATCGCTGGACCGTCATGATGTTCTGTGCTTTTTTACTCATGGGTGCTGGTTTATTGATTTCAAACCTGCCTCGCGAGGTGATTCCCGAGACGGAACAGGGGCGTGTAGATGTGCGGATTACGTTGCCGACCGATGCAGATTTAACCATGATAGCCTCGCGGGCCTCAGAGATTGAATCGCAGGCCAAAGCCAGGGGCTGGGCAGATCGAGTGCTTGCAGATTTGGGGGAGCGGGATCAAGCGCGCCTGGACCTGGATCCGCGTCCCCCCTACGAGGGTGACATTACTCTGTTATTGCCGCCAGGGCAAAACGCGGATGAAGTGCTATTGGCCATACAATCACTGGATTTGCCGGATGATGTCTCAATCAAGGCGCAGCGTGTGGAAACACAATTAGAGCAGCTATTGGCCGTCAGTGATGCGGATCTGCTGATTGATCTGATAAGCGAAGATCGCCGCGATGCAGAACAGGTTGTGGGGCGTGTCCATCAGTTATTGGAGGCACGCCCGGAATTGGTGAATGTACGACGTACGGATGCCGCTTCCGTGCCAACCTACCAGTTGACCTTCAATCGAGACATGATGAACCGTTATGGTGTCCATGCCAGAACATTGACCTCATATCTTGAGGCAGGTGCTCGGGGAAGTGAGGCTACGACCCTTAAAACCGTGAATGAGGAGGTCCCGATCGTATTGCGCTCACGTCATATTGATTCAATTGAACGGCTGTTGTCCGAACAGATTCCTGCACGTGATGGCTTGATGCCCATCGGGACCTTTGTTACAGCAGAGTCAATCTCATTGCCTGCCGCTCTCGTACGGGTGGAACAGTCTTCCGTGGTACGGCTCACTGCCGACATTGGACAGGGATATGATCTGGGGCGGGCAATGCGTGCAGTTACCGATGTGACAAGCAGAACATTGCCGATTACGGTACGCAGTCGAGTAGGCGGCTCTGTTGAGGTATTCCAGCAAAGCCTGTTTGGTGTAGCCCTGAGCCTGACACTGAGCTTATTGCTCGTATATCTGATTCTTGCAGCACAGTTCGAAAACCTGGTTCAGCCGCTTATCATCCTGATCTCTGTACCTCTTGCGGCAGCGGGAGTTGCCTTTGTGCTTGGACTCACGGGGCAATCAATCAACCTGATGAGTCTCATGGGGACCGTGGTACTTGTTGGGATTGTGGTGAATGATGCAATTATCAAGACGGATTTCATCAATCAGCGGCGTGCCGCGGGCAGTCCGATCCGTGAGGCTATTATGGCTGCTGGGCATGATCGTGTGCGGCCGATTCTCATGACAACCATCACAACGGTTCTGGGACTGTTGCCCTTGGCGATGGGGTTTGGCCAGGGGGCAGAGCTGCGTGCACCACTGGCCATTGCGATCATTGGTGGGCTAACCAGTGCGTCCGTGCTGACTCTCTTTGTCGTTCCGGTGCTTTACAGCATTTTCGCTCGCATGAAGTAACCATGCACTTGTACTCTTCCGGCTTTTGTCTCTTCCACTCATTCATGACCTTTGCGGATTTGTGAACTGGATAGTTTTCCAAGATCAAGTGGAGTTCCAGTCTTTGAGCACAGTCCGTTCAGCTATGCTGAGGAATTGCAGCACTCTTGGTGATATACCATTGTAGATCTCACCGATCACCTCTCACGAGGTCCCCTCTAATACCACGAGGAGATTGTCATACCTTGGCACTTATAGTCGTAATTCATTGTTCCTGCACATCTTGCCTGAACGACAGGCTGAGTCCAAAATATACCATCCTACACGAATGGGGACAGACCCAATAATCAACGCATCATTCGAGCACTACAGAGTCATGAATATTAGATCGGGCAAATTAGTCAGTAACTGCATTGCAGTGCCTTCTCAAGATTTCGGGTAGTTCGCCTGGAGCGCGAGATATATCGCAAGACCAATATCCAAATCTCCCATGCGCATTAACGGCTTCAACCCACTCTTGAAGGAATTTATGCTTGGTGCGCGTCAGTTCAGTTTCTTCTCCTTTTGTTTCGAGAATCAACATAGTGCCAGACTTGAGTCGAATAATAAAATCAGGGCGGTACTTTCGAATGACGCCTCGGTGAGTATATAAGATTTCAAAACCAAGGTGGTCATTTTTGACCCATGCGACCACTTCAGGGCTAGCGCTACCTGTTGCTTTTTTTTAAAACTTGACATTGGCAAAAACGTTCTGTATCTTCGTGATATGGAACGTGCACCGTCCTCCATATTGTCCTGTTTACGCGCCTCGCCTTGCGGCTTGAACGAGGTTTTACAGTCTCATCGGTCCTACGGGCGTACTGCACTGGCCCGTAAAGTGTGTGAGGTCTTCGGATTTTACAGTGCAACTGGAAAGCTCCGCACGGCAAGTAGTTTACAGGCATTGGCGGTGCTGGAACGGGAGGGGGCAATCAAGCTCCCTGCTTCCGATCCGCGCCCCAATCGTCCGAACGCTCGTTTGCTTCCAGATCCGGTCTCGTCTCCCATTGATGTGCCGGATCGACTCGGTACCCTAAAGGGATTACGGATTGAACGCGTACGGACTCGGGATGAGTTGGCCCTTTGGAATACCTTGATGGCCCATGAGCACCCGTTGGGGGTGACCAAGTTTGCTGGCATTCAGAAGAAATATATATTCAACAGTGACCATGGCTATCTTGGGGGGATTGGATTTGCGGCGGCCGCGTTATATTTGGCTGCGCGGGATATGTGGATGGGCTGGTCATCCGAGCAGCGGGAGACGTATCGGTCCCACGTAATGGGTCTGAACCGTTTTTTGATTCGTCCAGACGTTCGGTGCAAAAACCTGGCCAGCCATCTATTGTCTCGCTCTTTGCGGCAGATGAAAGCAGATCTGTACGAGGAGCACGCAAAGCGGATTTGGGTGGTCGAGACCTTTGTGGATCCATCGTACTCGGGTAGTTGTTTTCTCGCAGCAGGATTCCACAAGGTGGGGCAGACGATCGGACGAGGCCGTCATGCTTCCACGAATGCGTGTACGCGGAGCAAAAAGGCGGTCTTGTTGTACGAGTTTTCTTGTGGATGGCGAACCCAGTTGGGCGTTGCTCCTGCACCGATCTACCCCACGTTGGAGATTCATGAAGGCCTTGATGGAGACCAGTGGTCTGAGCATGAGTTTGGGGAGGCGGATTTGGGGCATCGGAGTCGGACCAAGCGTTTAGTCAGAAGTGCCGATTTGCTGAGTCGTGTACCAGGAGAACCAATTACTGCGAATCTTGAGATGGATCGTTCCGCGGTGGCCGGCCATTACCGATTTATTGAAAATCCCGACACGACGGCGGTGACACCGGAACGGATTCTGGCCCCCCATCGCAGCCGGACCGTGGAACGAATTCGTGGAGAGAAGACGGTTCTGTGCGTGATTGACGAGACCAAGATTTCCTATAGTACCCGTCCAGCGTGTGATGGACTGGAGGTGGTGGGACGGAATCAGACGACTTCGAAAGCGGAGGGCGTCCGGTTGCACGCCACCTTAGCGGTGAATGATCGGGGACTTCCTCTGGGCGTACTGCGCTGCGGATATCGCCCCTCCGATCCGTCAAGCAAGTTTCCAGACCGGCAACGATGGGAGGATGCAGTCGACGATGTCGTGGAATGTGCGAAAGACGTTCGGCGTTCCACGCGAATGGTGGTGGTCATTGATCGGGAGGGAGACAGTGCCCCCCTGATGGAGCGATGTCTGCGCAGTCAGCGCGTGGATGTGTTGGTTCGTGCAAAGCATGACCGGGTTCTCCCGAATGGGAAAAAGCTTTTTGGACTGGTTCGAGGACTCAAGTCTTCCGGCGAGATAGCGGTTCCGGTTCAGCGATTGAGTCGTCGGGTCAAGTCAGGCCGGGTTCTGAATGAGGGACGTGAAGGCCGGGATGCATGTATGGAGGTCCGCTTTTGTGCAGTGGAACTGCCCTGTGGTCCGATGAATGCCGTCCAGATCCGGGAAACCCATCGCTCGTCCGGTGCACTGGAATGGATTCTGTTGACCAGCCTTCCCGTGAATACATTTGAGGAAGCGAAACAGATCGTACAGTATTATCTGTTACGATGGCGGATTGAAGACATCTTCCGAGTTCTGAAAGGTGGATGCAAAGTGGAAGAATTACGGATGCAGTCGGCCCGTGCACTTCACCGTGCGGTGACCCTCTACATGGTGATTGCTTGGCGTTTGCTGTTAATGACGCTTCTGGGGCGAGATGTTTCCAATGCATCGATGGAGGTGATGTTTACTAAGATCCAACTGCGCGTTCTGAATAATTTAGCGATGGAACATGATTTACCGAAGCCAGTCACGATGGCATCGGCAGTCCTGTTGGTTGCACTTCTGGGCGGCTATCAAACGGGCAAGAAACGTCCACCGCCGGGGGTGGAGGTCATGTGGCGTGGCTACCGGCGCCTGGAAGTGGGTGCCATGTGTGTGTCGCTGGATAGGAAACATCAAGACCGGGCTCCCCCCTAGTCCTCCGAATATCTGGAACTTGTGGGAAGGCAGAACCTGGGGCAGGAACTGAATTGAGACGCTCGTGCGGGGGTGGTGTGTTAATCTGGAAGACTGCAGAGACCGATTCCCTAACTCCGCAAAAATGGAATTCGCTCCCCGCAAGGAACGCTCACGCCTCAGATAAAACGACTCAAAAACGGATCCATGTTAAGAAGTGCAAAAAATGAAGGCTTTCAGACAAAATCAACTATGTCAAGTATTATATTTGAGCAACAGGTAGGGCTAGCGTCCAGTATACTGGAATCCGAGGCTTCCCATGTACTATCACAGACACAATAATTTATGTGGCTCCGTTTTGTGAGTTCGCACGGCTTGCAGGTATACCATGTACTCATATCACCAGTTGAACGAATAGGTTGATCTTGATCTAACACTAGATCCAGCTTCTTGGTATTTTGAAAATGAACCGCATCCAAAATATGCTGGGCCACCCGGGCCATGCTAAGTGTGATAATGATTTTACGGTAACTGTCACTCAGAGGGCCCAGAGAGTGTGGAATGATGCGAATTCTATCCGATTGAGCAATAAATTTTTCGGCCAAATGTACCAACTGAGCTAACAGGGCAACTTTACCTGCTTCCCAACTCGGCTGAACCTGATCATAAACATCTCTTGCTGCTTCAAAAACGATTCGCTGCATGCGCGTCCCTCTTGTTAAACGCTCTAAGTCAATCGACTTGATCTTGGTTATATCGGGTTTGCCTTCTACAATGGGAGCCAATTCGGCTATTTTTGTAATCTTTGTGACATCCAAGTTGAGTGGGCCCAGTTTTTCCCAATTTACGGACAGTTCTGGGCGGAGTGTATGCTCCACCCGAATCACATTTGGCCACGATATCTCAAATACCTCTCTGTCTGAAACTGGTTCTATGGCGATCTGCAGCCATTTTAGAAGGGGTAAAGGCGTTCAATCGGACCCCCTTCCAGAAGATGTCCGGCACCCGACAAAGCAGGTTGGGTTTGGGGGGAGGAGGCGGATTGTCATGCCCACCCTCATGAGGCAGAAACGTAAACGGAACACCGAAAATATTTACATACTCTGGTTCAAAAAGACCAGTGTCTGGATTCACATCGTAAGTAGTACGACGTAGTCCACGCCCGACAACTTGCTCGCAAAGGAGTTGACTAGAGAATGCTCTCAGTCCCATAATATGAGTAACGGTCTTCGCATCCCATCCTTCGGATAACATTCCAACGGAGATCACGTTTTGGATCAGTTCTCCTGGTTCATCGGCCTGTCCTACAGTATCTACTTGTTGCCGTAGAAACTCTGCCTTTTCCTTGCTTGTACGGACTCCTTTCGGGTTGATATTACCCGGAGAAAGGTTCCAATCAGTGATTGGCTCTTCTGAGCTTTCGGCTTTGTTGAGTACTTTTGAATCAATGTGGAGAGTACGCTTAGGATCACATAATTCTTCAATTCCCACCTTTTTACGATCAAACGCATATTTAATGCGTGCTGCTGTTTCTGTGCGATTAGCGACGGTAATCATCACCGGCCGAGTACTATCTTCCGATAGCGTTTTCCAATTCTCGGCAGTTTTTCGCCAATCATGGCCAAGCAAATAATAGCCGTTCATTACCAAGTCAGGTAATGGTTCCTCAGGTTTAGCCCGCGGCCTATTTAAGTCGGCCTGAACATCGGGATCGTTATAGATATGATACAAGCGTGACTTGTATGTTTTGGCGTCTGGCAAAGCATCATCATGAATAACAACACGGGGAGTCTTCACGAGTCCAGACTCAATTGCATCGTTAAGTCCGAAGTCACTTATAATCCAGTCAAAAAGCGCATCATCTCGGTTTCGATTACCTGACGGCGCAAAAGGCGTTGCCGAAAAATCATAGCACTTGAGTATGCCACATGCCCTATGGATTCGGTCCAATCCTCCAACCCATTTCGTGGCTTCTTCTACAACGTTTTTGCGAATCCCTTTCACCTTTGATCCAGGGGATTCTCGGCAGTTTTTCGCCGAAATACGCCATGCATGATGTGCTTCATCGTTGATGACCAATAAATTTCGAGCTGTCGCCATATCTTCAAGAACTTCCCGAACATAAGCCTTATCACTCATCACTCCGCGTTTATCAACTCCACGTTTTTTTGCAATCTGTTCCTCCGTTTCCCAATTCAGAGCATGCCAATTTCGAACTACGATACGCCCTTGGCGCAGCTTTTCAAGTAAGGATGAGGGTACTACACGAAAGCTTTCGTAGTAATTTCCCGCATTCGTTGGTTTCAGAACTGCTAACCGGTTCTTAACCGTTAGCCCTGGAGCTACAACCAATATATTTTTGGAGAACCGTACATCCTGCTTATACGTGACCTTGTTGAGGATATGCCATGCGATTATCATGGCCATCACCACGGTCTTTCCCGAGCCTGTTGCCATCTTCGCGCACAACCGATTAAACATTCCACCATCGGAAGGAACATCCAGACCAACCTTTTCGCTTGAAGATGCTTCCGTGAGCCAGATTAATGTTTCGGCGGCTTCCAATTGGCAAAAGAAAAACCTCCTTCTCGCAAATTCCTCTGGATCATTCCAATAATTCAGCAATCTCCTCGTAATTCCTGTGACTCCAGGGTATCCTGCATTACGCCAATCTTTGACACGGGGCCGAATTTGGTTAACCAAAGGGATCCCCTTAAATACTCCAGGATCATCAAAGGCCTTCGAATCGCCGGAAGCGACTACGTATCCTGCAGATCGACGTCCATCAACCAAATCGAATAATCGCTTCTGTCTGTCATAACGCCAGTGCTTTGTTGGCTCTTGGTACGGCGAGTTTATGATCAGTTTATCAATGGTGGCGCTTGGCATTATTCTGTCCAAGTAACTCTGTCACTCCAAGATTAGAAATTATTAGGCGGATGTTGCCTGTGGGTTCAAGGTGCCCATATCCACATCCCGAATATCCTTGTAGATGTGGGTTACGCATGCACAATTTTGACGGAGTTTGGAATTTGTCCTTTTTTTTCATCACTCCAATTCCACAATTTTCAAACTTTCAATGCCACGATCATCAATAATTTTGACGGCAACACGACGATGTTGACCACATTTAAATGGTAATGACTGTGTACCGACATAAGCTTTTAAGAGATTTGCATCAACCTCTGCTTTAAGGTTCTTTTCGAGTCGTTTTAAGTCCTCCGCGCCCTTATTTGTAAGAAAGAACACCTGTCGGGGAAACAGGCTGCGGCCATCGTAATCGGTGTCCAGCATCCACATTGCAATCTTATCCGAACCGCCGGACTCAATGTCCCCCGTCTCCATGTTGAAATAATCAAATCCATGAATGGAAACGTAATATTCTTTTTCTGCTGCATTAGTGCTGGGGCACTCGACTGTCACATCCGGCTGACCAATCAACCAAAAACTCTCGTTACTTGCACGCTTCTTTTTTAGGTCATCGGTCAACAGATCAACATTCATCTGCGCTTTGAGCAGGGTAACACCAGGCCAGTTCGTTTCATCAATGTCTTTAGACGCTTCAGGATCGAATTGAAAGGCTGCAAAAATTATTATGGTGGGTTTTGGAACAAGTTTTTGCGCTTCCTCAATTGCACTCGCGACTTGACGCTGCTCCAATGGAGCATGATCCGGCCCAAATGAAACGACCACACGATCTGGCATAGCCGTAGAAACTCCACTTTCTTTATTGCCGGGTCGCGTTTCGCCCTCGGCGTGCAAAAAACGCATCGTCGGTAAGGGCTCCAGTCTCACGAAAGAAATACGCTGACCTGCCTTACCTCGCACACCAGTTTTGAGTAATTCATCCCGCCAATCATTTTGACGGATTGTTTCTCCTGTACGGGCTAAAGAAAAATCGGGGGGGGGACTCTCTACCATTTATGCAAGTAAAAAAGCGGAATTTTAGAATTTTTTTTTTCAGGCATGATTTTTTGATCGTTTCACCACGAATTTTGCCCGTTTCCGTATGATTTCGCACAGATCTGCCGCCCCCAACTCTTCAATCATCGGGGTTGATCCTTATAACTTTGCAAGTGATGACATCGCAGACTGCAGATCAGTTGATGTACTCGTGGAATGACAGAGCAAGCCCATAAACTGAGACAACGGGCACCTCAATTTTGATGGAATACTCTACCGTTAAGTGAGTGTCAGGATACGAAAATCCTCCACCGCCAGGGGGTTAAGGACAATGGATAGAGCAATTCATGAGGCAGCGGCGGTTCTACGACTGGGATCAAAGAGGGTCCGATCTCGAAGCATTACGCAAGCGACGGCCAAGAGGCGATCGCCAACCGATCGCAGACACCGGCCGTGGGTATGCCCTCGCTTACGTAGAGCTTGGTACTTTGCTTTGCTGATGGGATCATGCTGTATCGCGACTCTGCTCCAGTGGTAGACCGCATTGCCCAAGCGGGACTGGTAGGCTTTTCGTCGAACGACTTGCCACGATTTTCCAGAACGTTTTGTCACCGGTGCCACCCCACAAAAACATCGCAGGCCTCGATAATTTCGATCGTAGAGTAATTCATAGCCTTCCGAGATGATCGTTGCCAGGACCATTGGTCCCACCCCTGGAAGGGAGGAGAGGATCTCTACATCGCTCAAGGCTTTTTTATCGGTGGATGTTTCCTGCTCAGGTGCCGTGTTCTGCGACGTGCAGTTTGCTGTCGCTGGACCCGGAATGTCGTTGAGCGAATCAAGAATCGTTTCCATGGCTTGTTTCGCTTCGCTGATCTGCTGTTGAATTACCTTGAGCTGTTGCAGACAAACTTGGATGCAAAACGTTGCGCCCTTCACCGTACCGGGGTCGGCGCTGACGGCTTCGGCTCGCAGCTGTGTGAGCACCTCTTCTGCATTCAAACGCCGTATGCGGTGGTTTTTTAGGATCTTTTCTACCGAACTGAGATGAATCCGGCGTGCACGCTTCGGCGTGAGAACGAGTTTCCAGAGGGCTAGGAACACGGGGGAGTACAACTCGAACTTGAGTTCCAAGAACTGTGGGAAGTACTCCCAGAGTTCCATTCGGACCTGGTGGACGAGCCGAGCACGTTGGCGGATCAATTCATCGCTGATCCGTGACAACTTACGCAGTTCAGAGATTTTGGGATGCGCAGGTGCCAGTTTACGGAAACATTCCAGATCGGTCCGGAGGGCATTGGCGAGGACCCAGGCATCTTTGCGATCATCTTTCGACCCTGCAGGCGAGAATCGATCCCGGAATCGGTCGGATTGTTTGGGATTGATGGAAAAGACGTGAATCCCACGCCCCAACAGAGCCTCCACAATAGGACCGTGCGGAACCTCAATGCCGACGCCAATATGCTCGGCATAACCGTCTGCGTGATCAAGGATCCAATCGACGAATCCTTGGATGCCTTCGCCGGAATGAGAAAACTTCTTCTCCCCCAGACGGTCCCCCTCTTGGTTCAGGATGCAGGCTTGGTGAAACTGGGACCCCCAGTCAACGCCAACCAGGATAACGAGTTGTTGCAACTTCTTGGACATAATTCAGTACCTTTTTAAGGTTGGAAAAATGCGGGTCGCCGTGACGTTGCGTCTGTCCCTGTATCAATGCTAATAGCATACACTCTCTACTGGACGTCTAATCACGGTATTCCCTGGGGTACTAGTCCCCCCCAGGCGTTCTAGGCGCAGGGGGCGTTTGGTTACTCCCAGGGAGATTACCCGCGCTACATGGTGCAAAACAAAAATTCTTGTTTTGTAAATCCAGAACATTCAACGGTGCCGCGACTCAAAATCTTCCGCGATATCGAAAAATTTTCATTTGATGGTTTACAAAATTGAACCCTGTTGAACATCATCTATAAGATACAGGGGCGGCGGGCTTTGTTCCTGAACCTCAATCAGAGGTTTGACCGTTGGCGCAGGAACGGCCTCGACCGTGAACGGACCAGCAACTCGCGTCTTACTGCGGTCACGAAGCGGCTGATCATGTAAAACTGTCTGATTGGGTTGCTCGTCGTAACCCAAAATTTTTGGTGAGACGGTTTCAACACTGCGATAGTGAAATCCAGCTCCAACACCTTCATTTGGGTGTGCTAATTCGTAATAGTCGTAAACAGCGGTTAGTAAGCGTTGTCTAGCAACGGCAATGGCTACTCGCGAGGTATCACAGGTAATCCACCTCCTGCCCCACTGTTCAGCAACATAGGCGGTCGTTCCACTACCACAGGTAGGGTCAAGGACCAAGTCTCCTGGGTCACTGGTCATTAGGATACAGCGCTGGATTGGCTTGATTGCAGTCTGAACTACATAACGCTTCTTCTGCTCAGACATTTGGGCTGCCCAGACGTTATTGATGGGTTTTCCGGGAATCTCCCCTTCATACCGCTTCCAGCAAAGCGTCTCCGCCCCCTCGGCGACATCAAAACGCCCCAATTCTGCAAGTCTATCCATCCCTTCTTTGGAAATTGACCAATGTCTATCCGGCGGGCAGGGGAATATACGTCCGTTCCACTCATACGGCTCCGATCTACCCGTCGTTGAAGCTCCCTGTGAATCAAAGCTCCGCCGCTGATACATTCGTGCTCCCTCGGGCAAATATTGATCTGGATCAAAACGTTCTTGGTCAGTTAGCTTCCGGCACGTTCCATCTGGAAGTTCGACCCTCGCATGCCAGCTAAATAGTTCGACTTTCTGCTTCCTGTCTAGTGGCTCATACAATCGCTTGCACTTTACCTTTTTCGCATCCCTCGCATACCAAAGAAGATAATCTGCAACTTGTGGTAGAGTTTTTGCCGAACTCCCACTCGTAGTAGCATATGTGATGGTTGCGATCCGGTTTTCAGCTCCGAATATCTCGTCCATGACCATTCCCACACGGTGAATATTTTCATCACCAATTTGCACAAAGCAGCTTCCGCTTTCGTGCAATAGATCGCGTGCTAACAGCAGCCGGTCACGAAGATACGCAAGGTATGAATGAATCCCAAGTTCCCATGTGTCACGAAATGCACGAATCTGTTCAGGTTCGGTCGTTAGATTTCTATCCTGATCTCCACCGGTAGGACTGTGTTGGTTAACAAAGGGCTGAAAATTGGAACGATATCTAACCCCATAGGGCGGATCAATGTAGATGGTTTGTACTTTCCCGCCAAGCCCCTCCTTCTCCAATAAACTGTTCATCACCAACAAACCGTCGCCCGCAACTAGCCTGTTAGTCCAATTCTGTTGGTGTTTATAAAACTCAATCGCTTGGCGAATTGGTGGATTCTCTTCAGGTGCAGAAAATAAAGACAACTGCCCGCCGGGATCAGGTCGTTTCCGCACAGCCTCTACGATCGTTCGGGGATCAACTCGCTCATGGACATGAAGTGAGACGGTAGGAATTTCGAATGAAGTACGTTCTTGCCTGCCAGCCCACTGCAGTTGTGGGTCCAAATGCGGGTCGTGCTCGTAGACTTTCTTTTCTTCCGCTCCATCAGTTTCTGGGGTAACCAGACCAACCGGTGGGTTATTCACCCGCTCTTTTCCTTGGTGCGTATAATGCTCAACTTGCCGCTGTTTCTTTTTCGATCGTCCCATCCTGTCACTATAAGTTGAATCTGGTTATTCGATCTGTCATGTACCATATAATAGCTGAAAATGAGATTCTTTCAGGCTATATGCTCTCATTTCTGCATGCTTGGCCTATTGCCTAAAATCAGTTACAACCTAGCAGTAGTAACCGATTGGAGGCAAATTCTAACTACTGTTATTGTACATGTTCCAAAAAGGTGGTACCAGCGTATGGAGTTCGTCAATGTGTTAATGGGCTATTGGGCGTGGCTCGACCTCTTTCAGCACGATGGCGTTCCAACGATGACATTGATCGGAATTGATCCAGCGTTTGATTTTCCGTAACAAATGGCTCACTTAAGCTATTGGGCTCCACCACGGAAATTATATCCAACAAATCAAGGCGCAACGTCCCAAAAGAGGATCTGAAGTGTAAGAAAAGTACGAAAAAAATAGCCCTTGCTGACCTTGGTGCCGTGCAAATTTTTGCTATTTTTGCAAAATGAAACAGAAGGAATGGAGGGGGAGTTGAGTATACTCGGAGCAAAGGGACTGTTTTATTGACTATGAGGAATACAGAGAAATCAACTATTGAAGATTTTGTTGTCATTGCATACCTGCTCAAGAAGGCAGAGAAAGAAGGAAGAGGACTGACACCATTACAAGTCAACAAGTTGGTTTATATCTGCCATGGGTGGGCATTGGGAAAGTTGAACCGACCACTGATTGATAATCGCTCGGGCCAAATAGAGGCATGGAAATATGGTCCGGTGGTCCGGGGGGTGTACGACCGCCTGAAAGACTGGCAGGCAAAGGAGGTTACTTATAATTCTTTCTGCGAAAAATTTGGCTCATACGGACTTGGCAAAGAACAGGCAAAGGAGTTTCTTTCTGGGGAGATAGCTGATCTTGAGGAGAAAGATCCTCAAATATGCAGATTATTGGATGTGGTTTGGTACGTGTACAAAGATCTGACCGGGGGGCAGCTAATCACCATAACGCACAAGGAAGAAACTCCATGGCAAAAGCATGTGAAGTATGGGATGTTTCGCCGAGTAGTCCATGGAGTACATATTCCTGATTCAACGATAGCTGAGCATTATCAGATTAAGTTGGCAGACACACCGTCGCTATCTGATGTCTGAAATAACGCCATCGATGTCAGAGGGATTTGAGAGGTTTCGTGAAAAGGCCCTACCTGATACTCCCCCTAAGGGAGCCAAAGCAGACACGTTGACTCCACCCCAACACTGGACTACTCAAATCTATGAAGATGAGTACAAACCTTTACCCCGATGGGTCAAGTCTGACATCAGATACGGGATTCTTCTTCTGGCATTCTTTATTGCCGTGAATCATGGCTCCAGACACGTACGAAGTTCATTGTGCCAGTGGGGATGGCAAAATTTCTGTGAGATAGAGCAAGTACGTTCCGAATAATCTCGTTTTCCGGTATCGGAATTTTTTAATAGAATACGGTTATAGTATATGATGAAACAGGCTGGATGCCTTGAGTCAAGAACTGGTGAACAGGTTCCCCTGAAGTCATCATCCTGTTGATCGCCTGCTTCAGACCAATTTCGCGGCTATGGGATATTAGATGATCCGATCGCAAATCCTCATTATGGGAGGATTTTACATTGGGGAGGTGCTTCTGTTTATGAGGAAACCAAGTAAATCCAAACCTCCAGCCCGCTACCCCGAGAATAGGTTACAGCTTGGCATATAACTCCCAATTTTATATCCTGTCAGACAGTCTCTAAACAGAGCAGTAAGAATTTCCAGTTTGACCTTAAATACTTCTAAAAGGATGAGTAGCACAGTCGAATTAAAACATTTTATTGGAGGGATATGGGAGCCCTCGAAGGCAGATGATATCCTGAAGGGTATCAATCCTGCAACCGGAGAAGCGATCAGCACCATCCCGATGGGCTCATCTGTGGAAGTAGATATGGCGGTACGAAAAGGGCAGGATGCCTTTGCAGAATGGCGGCGCACCCCGGTAACGGAGCGGGTTCAGTATCTCTTTGCATTCCGTCAGCTGCTTGAGCAGCATTTTGAGGAGATCGCATCTCTAATGACACAGGAATGTGGAAAAACCATTGTGGAAAGTAGGGGAGAACTGCGGCGCGGGGTCGAAAATGTTGAGGTTGCATGTGGCATGCCAAGTCTGATACAAGGCTACAATAATGAAGATGTTGCCAGTGGCATTGATGAGCACATGATCCGGCAGCCACTTGGTGTTGTCGTTGCGATTACCCCATTCAATTTCCCTGGCATGATCCCGTTGTGGTTTCTGCCCTATGCCATTGCGGCCGGTAATTGCTTTATCCTGAAGCCGAGTGAAAAAGTACCCCAGACCAGCGCCTGGTTGATGCGGCTGCTGGATGAGGTAGGATTACCCAAAGGGGTCGTACAAATGGTTCATGGTGGAAAAGAAGCGGTAGATGCGCTCATTGAGCATCCCTTGACACGAGCAATCAGCTTTGTAGGATCAACCAAGATTGCCCAGTATGTATATGCAAAAGCTGCCAAACATGGTAAGCGGGCTCAGTGTCAGGGAGGAGCCAAAAACGTAGCGGTCATTTTAGAGGATGCCGAAATGGACTTGACCTCGGAAATTCTGGCAGACTCGGCGTTTGGGTGTGCAGGCCAGCGATGTCTGGCAAACAGCCTGGCGGTAACCGTAGGAGGAGCACGGGATGTGTTTACGGAAGCAATGGCAGAAGCGGCCCGCATGCGCAAGGTCGGGTATGGATTGAATGAGAATTCAGAGATGGGACCGGTCATCACATCGGAAAGTCAATCAACAATTGAGAAGATGGTGGGCGTGAGCGAGAAAGAAGGTGCACGTATTCTGGTTGATGGGCGGGGGAGAACGGTAGATGGGTTTCAAAATGGGAATTGGGTGTTTCCCACGCTGATTGATGACGTGGATCCTAGTAGCACACTTGCGAAGACGGAAATATTTGGACCCGTATTCGGGTTGATGCACACGGCGAATCTGGACCATGCGATTGAGCTGATCAACTCGCAGGCGTACGGCAACATGGCCTGCCTGTTTACCAGGAGTGGCGCTGCAGCTCGAAAATTCCGTTATGAAGTGGACGCAGGCAATCTCGGAATTAATCTAGGTGTCGCTGCTCCAATGCCATTTTATCCGTTCAGTGGTTGGAAAGACAGCTTCTTCGGCTCCCTTCATGCCCAAGGCAAGCACGGGGTGGAATTCTATACACAGACCAAGGTCGTCGTTGAGCGTTGGCCAAGTATCTGGAGCCGAAAATTTTAGCGGATTCAATTGATCCCCGCCTGAATTCCCGGGAAGTTCAGCTATAAACGAAAATCATACACCTTCGGCCACAAGTTAGGGGACTCATTGGCACGGGCCATGAAAATGGGGGTATGCAGAAAATCACAAAAATACAAGAGATAATTTCTGTTTCAGCGTTATTGTATCTCCGGCTTCGATGGTTCATCAAATGGGGTGGTCGCGTGCTGGGAATGCAGATATCGCATCTGGAACCGCGGCATTCTGTGATCTGTTCACTAGGGTAGTGTGTGTGCATTTCGACTGGCTGAACCCATTATCTCATGGCTATGCGTAAATCCCGGCATTCCGCTTCCCCTCCACTGACAGCAACGTTTGATCGAGGCCCGGCGAAATATTTTCATGGGCGGAAAGAGATATTGACCAATTTTAATGAGCTTATAGAGAAGTCGGTGCAGGCGAAGTCGGGTACTATCTTTCTGATTCAAGGTGCCCCTGGTGCAGGGAAAAGTGCTCTGATGTATGAATGTGAGAGACAAGCAATAGATAGTGGATGGAAGGCTGTGAGGATGTCCGCGCGTGCCTTCTGGGATCCAGACAAATTGCGCCGAATCCTTGGGTTAGGGAAAATTCCCATAATTATAGGCGGAGCAGCAGAAATCAGCGTAGGTCCTTTTGCCAAGGGTGGGATTACAGTCGGGAAGGCCTCGCCTGAAACAGTGGATATTCTTAAGAGCGTAAAGCAGCCACTGCTGCTCAAGCTAGATGAAGCGCAAACGCTGGGAACAACCAACACGCCCCCGCCTGACCAAGCCGGGACTGTAACCGAGACGCTGAATGAGATTCATAACGGCGAATTGAACTGGCCTGTCATTTTGGTCGCGGCGGGTTTGGAAACGACAGCGAAGGCCTTTGCGTCACTTGGAATTTCGAGGTTTTCGGGAAAATACTTTGTGGAATTGGGAACGTTGGAAAAGGAGTCTGAGCACGCGGTAATTCATGACTGGCTCACGAAGGAAGGCGGGGCGAAAGGAGATCCCGCGGAATGGATTGATGTTATTGCCCAAGAAACGCATGGCTGGCCGCAGCACATCTTATCGTATGTAGTGTCTGTCCCGGAATACCAGAACATCCTTAAAATGTGCCCTGTAGGCCTCCTACGGCCGCTTTTTGGCGTAATCCTCTAGATTTTTCCTCCACGAGTTTCGAAAGCCCCCTCGGTGGTGGGCGATTTTCAGGAAACTCCACAATCCTGGTAAAAACTCGTACTGGAGGTCTTCAAAGACGGTTTTTTCTCTGAATTCATCCTTCAGATTTTCGATTCAAACCTGGCTCTGGGGAGTATAATGGAGAAATTGCCTGCCATCTTCAATTTTTTTTTGCTATGAGAAAAGTGTATGACAATCAATTATCCATTGACACCATTCCCATGGAGAACATCAAGCTTGACCCGCGCGGCCGGCAGGCAGCTGAAGGTTTTCTGTATGGGATTCGAGAGATTTTCCTGGACGACCAGACCCGAGTGAAGCTGATGGCTCTTTTGGAGTCGTATCAACCGGGCAACCGTAAAAAGTTGGGGCGGTGCGCCAGGCTAACTGGTAAAATGTAGCGGGTGGAAGTCCCGTAGTATGAAGATGCAACCAGTTTAACCAATCACATACTTCCTCGAGCCGTGCGTTGTGCCCCGCGAGGGTCACGACGAAGCGTCGGCAGAGGTGCGTATGGCCGGAGCTATCGAGCATCGAAATCGTTATTATTTGAGTCGCCGAGGCGGTCGTCCCAGTCGAAGGCAACACGTAATCCATCGTCATGGTGAGACGGATTACGGGCTCACGGTGTCAAAGAACTCATGGACATACGTACGCATTTTGTCGGGACCTGGGAGGTCTCCATCTTATCCTGTAGTCGTACAGGATTGCTTAGAGAAGGCGGAAGACGCCATAGCCTAAGATAGACGGGATGGAGAAGTCAGATAGAGACATAGTAGCAATGAGGACAGCGAACAAGGAACCATCTGCGGAGCTGTTGGAGCGAAGGTCTCTACCCGAGGGGAATCTGGGAGATCCTACCACACACCATGCGCAGAAATGGGCAAGTGTGCACCAGGGGATTGAGCGGATACGGGAAGTCGTACAACGGAACCCGAAGGAGAAACTTACAACGCTCTTGCACCACATCAGCGTGAAATCACTGACGGCGGCGTTTTTCGCATTAAAGCGAGAAGCGTCACCTGGGGTGGACAACGTGACGTGGGAGGAGTATAGCGTGGACTTGGACCGCAACCTTGCGGATCTCTGCACACGAGTACACCGTGGATCGTTTCGAGCGACCCCCAGCAGACGGGTAAATATACCCAAGCCTGATGGGGGCACACGACCGCTCGGGATCGCAGCTTTGGAGGATAAGATCGTCCAGACCGCGATGGTAAAATGTATTTTAGAGCCCATTTATGAAAATGAGTTCTGCGGGTTCAGCTATGGATTCAGGCCGGGGCGCAGTGCCCATGATGCTTTGGATGCCTTAGCGTATGTGATCGAACGCCGGAAAGTAAATTTCGTGGTAGATGCGGACATTCGCAAATTCTTTGATCAGGTAGATCAGAAGTGGCTCATGCGCTTTCTTCGACACCGGATCGGAGACGAGCGAGTATTACGGATCATCATGAAGTTTCTAAAGGCGGGGGTGATGGAGGATGGAAGTTTACGGGACAGCGAGCTGGGTACGCCACAAGGTGCAGTCATCTCACCAATCCTGGCGAACATCTATCTTCACTATGTGCTGGATCTATGGTTTAGAGTCCAGCGCAAATCACGAAACATTGGCGGGGAGTCGTACATCGTCCGATATGCGGACGATTTCGTGGTCTGTTTCCAGTACAAGGCGGCGGCAGAACGTTTTCTACAAGATCTTCGGGCTCGGCTGGAGAAATTCGGTTTAAGCCTGCACCCTGACAAAACCCGTCTCATAGAGTTTGGACGTTTTGCAGAAGAAGGCTGTAAGAAGCGTAGAGAAAGCCGTCCCAAGACGTTTGACTTTCTGGGTTTTACACACTATTGTCGTAAGACACGGAAGGGGCGTTTTGGGTTAGGTCGCAAGCCAATTGCGAAGCGCATGGCGCGCTTTGTGATGCGTATTTATGTGGAGCTTCGGAAACGGATGCACCATTCGGTGCATCAAACGGGGAAATGGCTTGGACAGGTGCTCAATGGGTGGCTGAATTATTACGCGGTACCATTGAGTATGCCGTATCTACAGAGGTGCTATGATCGTCTAAAACGAATTTGGTTGCGCGTACTACGTCGCCGATCCCAACGGGATCGAACGACCTGGGAGCAACTGTATGCGTTAATAGAACGCTATTGGCCGAAACTGACCATTCGCCACGACTGGCCGACAAGACGAATGACCGTTAGGCATGTCGATGCAACCCAAGGGAGGAGCCGGATGCGTTAACGCGCTCGTCCGGATCTGTGCGGGGGGCCCAGGGAAACCTGGGTCCCTACCGCGATTCGTGGGATGAGTATGTGGTGCATGATCGTTTTGGCCGGCTTAAAGCAAGCGATGAACTGTAGCTACGACATGTTAGCCTTTTTGGCAAATCATGCGGATGTGGTGCGACAGGTGCTGAGACATGGCGCGGGCGATACGACGCGTTATACTCGTTCCACTCTCCATGCGAACCTATCGGAGTTGCCCCCCGAATTGCTGATGAAGGTCAATCAATTGGTGGTTGAATTTGGACACCGGATGGTGGGCACGAAACGGGGCGAGACGCTCAAGTGTCGGTGCGACTCAAAACCGGTGAAGACCAATATCCGTTTTCCAACCGATCTCCTCTTGCTCTGGGATTCGACCCGTTGTCTGATTCGTATCTGTGCGAAGGTCGCCAAACGATTCGGGCTGGAGGGTTGGCGGCAACACGCCGATCTTCGCGAGAAGGTCTACGAGAAGTATCAGGGCGCTCGAAAAGGGAAGAAGGGGGACTACAAAATGAAGCAGGTTCGCCGCTATCGGAGCAAATGTCGTCAGGTGTCGAAAAAAGCGCTAATACTCCTGGATGCGATAGAGAAGAAGATTTTGGCCTGTCCCAAAGAAGATTCGTCCACTTTGCAGGAACTATTTGAAGCAAAACAGGAAATGAATCTGTATTTAGAGTACCTTGAACGATTTTCCGACCAGATTCGGCGCCGCATCCTTAAAGGGCAGCAGATTCCGACCCATGAGAAAATCTATTCCATCTTCAAGCCCTTCACGCGATGGATCGTTAAGGGGAAGATGGGCATCCTGTGCGAGTTGGGGGTCCCGGTTGCGGTCGTGGAGGATTCGAATCAATTTATTTTAGGCTATGGGATTGTTTGGGAGGGGACGGACAAGGATATTGCGGTTCCCCTGGTGGAGGCCATTGAGGCCCAGTATCCCGGGATCGTCATGAGTTGCTCGTATGACCGGGCGTTTTACAGTCCAGCGGTACGTGAGCAGTTGGACGAAAAGCTGGCGGTCGCGGCCATGCCAAAGAAAGGAAAGCGGACGAAAGAGGAACGAGAACGCCAAAATGATCCGGCCTACCAAGCCGCTCGGAAGGGACATTCGGGGATCGAATCCTGCCTGAACCATCTCAACAAACGGGGCTTGGATCTGGTGCGTGAGACCAGCGCGCAGAGCTTTGAACGTGTGGTGGCAACCTCGGTATTGGCTGCGAATATTATCCGGTTGGGAACGCTGATTCGAGAACAGGAACGAAAGCGTCTCAAACGTCTGGCCAAGCAACGCAGGCGATTGCGTCTCGCGGCGTAGCCAACCCACTCATTCAGGAAAGAAAATCAAGTGCTCATCTGGGCGGATTGGGGCAGTATGTCCAGGAGACACGAAATAGCACGCCGACGCCTCATCCAGTGCTCCCCAATCGTCTCATCTACGACTACTCCCACCAAAAAATAAAAAAGTTTCAACTGAAAATGAGGAAAATTTCCCAAGGTCTCGGAACAGATACCGCGCGAGGGTACTTTCTGGACGGACACTATGTAGATCCGGCGGTGCGTTATTTACGAGACAATTATGGTGTGATGAACGCAGACGGGTTGAATATCGTCTTGGGAGCGCCAGGCTAACTGGCAAAATGTAACGGGTGCAAGTCCCGTAGTATGAAGATGCAACCAATCACATACTTCCTCGAGCCGTGCGTTGTGCCCCGCGAGGGTCACGACGAAGCGTCGGTAGAGGTGCGTGTGGCCGGAGCTATAGAGCATCGAAATCGTTATCGTCTGGGTCGCCGAGGCTGTCCAAGTGGTCGAAGGCAACATGTATGTCACCGCCATGGCGAGGCGGCATACAGGCCCACGGTGTCTAAGAACTCAGGGACATATGTACGCATTTTGTCGGGACCTGTGAGGGCTCTATCCTGTCCTAAACGCAGAGTTGGGATCGCGCAGGGAAGGCGGAAGACGCCGAAGCCTGCGATGCACGGGATGGAGCAGTCAGATGGGGACATAGTAGTGAAGAAGGCGGCGAACAAGGGGCGACCTGCGGAGTCGCTGGAGCGAAGGTCCCCACCCAAGGGGAAGCTGGGAGATCCGGGCTCACGCCATACACAGAGATGGATCAGTGAGTTTATGGGATCAATCGGCTACGGCAATTCTGCCGTTATGCACGCCGGTGCGACCCGAGGGAGGAGCCGGATGCGTTAACGCGCACGTCCGGATCTGTGCGGGGGGCCCGGAGCAATCCGGGTCCCTACCGCGATAAGCAGGGCGCCGATTTCGATCAGATTACTACAAACAACGAGTAGATGATTTTCGTGGAGATCAGATCCGATGCCTGGCAAGCTCAATTGCGGGCACTCCACCAAGTGAACCTGTTGAGTATAAAGATATTATGTTATCACTTAAGGAGGAATATAGCGCCAGCGAGGCGGAGCAACTGTTTCAACGCTTTCGGGAAAAGGGGGTACTGTGGAAGTGGGGGATAGGGTATGCCGTTCCGATCCCCTCTATGCATAATTGGCTAGTGAATGAATACGCCCCTACCTAGATTCAATTTCCCCATCAGACGGTGTGGCTTCGTGGAAGGGAACAGGAGCAGAGATAGGGCGGTAAGTGCCCCATTTTCATCCAAATATAGGATGGTATTTCCTTGTCCGAAGTAGATATTTCCTCTCCACGCCGCTGATAAACGAGCGGTATTCCCAGTAGAGGTGCTGGGCGGAGTGATTTGCTGGATGTATAATTTTTCTCCATTGGTCCATAAAAATCAGCCCCCCAGAATTCAGAACTGGTGATTACGACTCTGAGCCGTCCCCCTCAATATTCAGATATTGATATTAGTACGTAGTTTAGACCTTGGAGTCACGCAAGAACAGGACCATGTTAATAAACAGGTACATTGCCATTCTGCTTTTCGGACTTGGCTATATATATTCGAATGCTACAGTTGAAGCACAGACTGCAGAGCTCTTTGACGATCTGGAGTTTCGCTATATCGGCCCATCACGTGGTGGGAGGGTAACCACGGTAACAGGGCATAGAGATACTCCCGAAACGTTTTATATGGGGGCAACGGGTGGAGGAGTCTGGAAAACCACAGACTATGGAGCAAGTTGGGAAAATATTTCCGATGGATATTTTGAAACCGGCTCCATTGGTTCCATTGATGTAGCCGACAGTAACCCCCAGATCATCTATGTGGGAACGGGCTCAGATGGGATTCGCAGCAATGTGATCATTGGCCGGGGGATGTACAAGTCCATGAATGGTGGCGAGTCGTGGATGCATATTGGGCTTCGGGAGGCTGGGCAGATCGGTTCTGTCGTCATCCATCCCACCAATCCCGAGATGGTCTATGTGGCAGCATTAGGAAATCCATTTGGTCCAAACCCGGAGCGTGGCGTATTTAAGTCCATAGATGGCGGGGAAACCTGGGAGCATGTACTGTTTATTTCAGAGCAGACAGGGGCAGTAGATCTTGAGCTTGCACCGGAGAACCCAGATGTTATCTACGCTGCACTATGGCGGGCAGAACGCAAACCTTGGACGATCATCAGTGGAGATGATGGTTCTGAAAACGGTATTTATGTTTCGCGTGATGCAGGTGAGACATGGTCCAAGAGCACGGATGGGTTACCCCAGGGGTTGATTGGAAAAATTGATTTTGCGGTAAGTCCTGCAGATCCCAGTCGGGTCTATGCACTGGTTGAGGCGGTCCCGGAAGAAGAAGGCCTCTACCGATCCAATGATATGGGGGTGACTTGGGATGTAATCAGCACGGAAGGTTACCTGATGACCCGTCCTTTTTATTATACGAATGTGGATGCGGACCCGACAGATGCGGATGTGGTCTGGGTCAATAATCTTGCGTTTTGGCGTTCAGAGAATGGAGGGCAGGAGTGGACGAGAGTCAGAACCCCACATGGGGATAATCATGACATGTGGATCAATCCCGATGATCCGCTCATCATCGTTCAGTCAAACGACGGCGGGGCCAACGTTACACGCGATGGCGGAAGAACATGGTCTACTCAGCATAATCAGCCCACAGCCGAACTCTATCAGGTTGATGTAGATGAACGGTTTCCATATTGGGCATATGCAGGGCAGCAGGATAATTCTACGGTTGCCGTTCCAAGCTTGCCGCCAGATTTTCGCCCAGGGGGAGCTACCGCATACTGGGAAGCAATTGGAGGATGTGAAACGGGACCGTCAGTCCCTCATCCGGTGAACCCCATGATCGTTTACAGCAATTGTAAGGGTACCTTTAGACGCTATAACCGTGCCACCGGGCAGCAGCAGGCCTATTATGTTGGGGGTGTCAACATGTATGGCGTGAATCCGCGTGAATTGCCGTACCGCTTCCAGCGCGTAGTCCCAATTGAAATCTCCCCACATGATCCTAGTGTAATTTACCATGGATCACAGTTTGTGCATCGCACAACGGATGAGGGGCGAACATGGGAGACGATCAGCGATGACCTGACTGCGTTCAGGCCCGAGCGTCAGGTGATCAGCGGTGGTCCAATTACGAGAGATATCACCGGGGAAGAACACTACAGCGCGCTCTATGTGATTGAGGTTTCTCCAATGAATGAGCAGGCCATCTGGACAGGAGCCAACGATGGGCCAGTGCATGTGACGCAGGACGGTGGACAGACATGGACCAATGTGACCCCACCTGATATGCCTCCCGAAGGGCGGATCCAGACCATTGATCCCTCGCCACACGTCGAGGGCAAGGCATATGTGGCTGGGTATCGGTATTTACTCGGAGATTTTGAACCCTATATCTATCGGACGGACGATTTTGGGGCAACCTGGACGAGGTTGACGGACGGGACGAACGGGATCCCGGATGATTATCCAACACGCGTCATTCGAGAGGATCCGGGAAGAGAAGGACTACTCTATGCAGGAACGGAATTTGGACTGTTTATCTCATTTGATGATGGCAGGACTTGGGAGAAATTCCAGCAGGAACTGCCCGTCACGCCAATCACGGACCTGAAAGTTCATCGTGAGGATCTGGTCTTGTCAACCATGGGCCGGGGATTCTGGATTCTGGATAATATCACCGCGCTGCATCATATCACCTCAGACATCATAAATTCCGATGTGCACCTGTTTCCGATACGTGATACATATCGGGCACGGTATTCTTCAAGTTCCGGTGGTGGTACTGCACCTACCTACCCCCGATCAGGTGTGGTCATTGATTACTACTTCAAAGAGGAGCAGACGAGGGAAGTAACATTGGAGATTTTAAATGATAAAGGAACGATCATTCGTACGGTTGAAGCTGAGGAGTTTCAACCCGAGTTAGCCGTAGCTCAGGGAATGCGTGCTTCTCCGCGACCGCGTGCTCCCGGGTCTGTGCTCGAGCGTGCTCCAGGTGTGAACAGATATACATGGGATATGCGTCACTCGGGATTGAGTGCGCCCGGCCTTCGGAATCTTCAAGGGCCATTGGTTCCGCCAGGCACTTATCAAGTGCGTCTGAACGTGGATGGAGAAACCTTCACTCAGGAAGCCGTACTTCGGATTGATCCACGTGTAGCTATGGATAACGTTGGAGAGAGCGACCTCCAGGCACAGTTTGAATTCGGGATGGAGCTCATGAAGACCCGTGGTGATGCTGCAGCTGCACTTCAACGGATTGATGCACTCATCGAAGATGCTACGGATGAAGCTACAGCGGAGACCGTAAAGCAGTTGCGAGCACTGCTCGTGACTGCGACCGGAGACAGTTACCCTCAGCCCATGCTGATAGATCAGTTGAGATATCTTGCCGGCTTTACATCCCAGGGGGATTTTCGCCCTGGAAAAGATGCATATGAACGCCTTGCACAGTTGCAGAGTGATCTTGCTGCGATCATTCAACAACTGGGTGAACGGTAAGGAGAACCGGGGTTGATTTAAAAATCAGGACTGGACTGCTCAACCGCTTCGGGCTGATATGATCACTCGGACGAGCATTGGCGTGTAAGACTTGCAGAGATTATCGTTACTCCGAGATGATAGACACTACTGCGATCCTTGGAGCCGAGGCAGTTGATCTACTTCAGCATCGGTGCCAGCACGTACCGGCCTCCCTGATCAGATTTCCTAGACCTGATTTCTTAGAGACGGCTGCAACCATTTCTGATCGCCCTCCGCATGTACTGAGATCACTCCAGAGATTGTATGGAGCGGGGCGTTTAGCCGGGACCGGGTATTTGAGCCTACTTCCTGTAGATCACGGGGTTGCACACACCGCAGGGATGGTCTTTGCCTCCAATCCCGTATATCTGGATCCGACAGCAATTGTTGATCTGGCAGAACAGGGAGGTAGCAGTGGGCTTGTGACCACATACGGAGTTCTTGGGATGGTGGCCAGGGCAGCTCGCAGAGATTTACCGCTCGTTCTAAAGTTGAATCATGACAATCAGTTCACCTGGCCTGCACGTTATGAGAATATTCTGTTCGGCCACGTCCATGAAGCCGCGGAGATCGGCTGTGTAGCGGTTGCGGCTACCGTGTATTTTGGCGGCCCCAACGCCCGCATGGAGTTGCAATTGGTGTCAGGATTGTTTACGGAAGCACACAGGTTGGGAATGGCCACGATATTGTTTAGCTATTTACATCCCACAGCACTTCAAAAAGGTGGGGATGAGATCATTTATTCGGCGGACCTCACGGCGGAAGCAAACCATCAGGCCGTAACGGTGCAAGCAGATCTGATCAAGCAGAAGCAACCATTATGGACGGGAGGGGCAAACGCTCTGGGGGCTGATTATGGGCCTATGGATACGCGAATGTCCCAAGAGTTGTGCTCATCGCACCCCATTGATCTAACGAGATATCAGGTTCTGGCCTGCTATGCTGGCGGCATAGGCTTAATCCATTCGGGAGGGGCCAAGGGGGAGGATGATCTGGTGCAGTCGGTGCGGGCAGCTGTGATCAATAAGCGGGGTGGGGGAGTCGGCCTTATTGCAGGTCGCAAAGTATTCCAGAAGCCCTTGGCGGAAGGAGTTCAGCTTCTGCATGCAATTCAGGATGTTTATCGAAACCCTGATGTAACCGTGGCTTAAGTGCTGAGAACGATCACGATGCAAGTCAGCACCGGAGCCGGATATTACTGTGATTGTGCGTTGATCATCTCCACAACCGTGCCCAGAAGATCATTGGGTACAGGCACAGTTAGATGGTATTGAACGATTCTCCATGTATCGCCTTCTAAAACTAGCGCTCCAGTTCCGCGAACCTCACCGTACTTCTCGTTGAGCAGAACCTCATCAAACCATGCGGCCCCACCGTCGGCACCTACATATACATAGCGTTCCTGCGGAACATACGTCCATCCACGCCCGGCACTGAAATGAGGTTCAGCATACCCTTGAAATTCAGATTTTGTCCATCGTTCGGTCATATCGGTCCCCAGGAAAATACTTTCTTCCGCGAGGTGTCCAAAATATCGTTCGTAATCGGCCTCGGAGGCGGCGAGATGAAAATCATCAAGTACTGCTTCAATGTCAGAGTGCTGTGCGCTTGCGCTTGATACGGTAATCAAGCCAAAGAGAAGGAGAATGGGGAAAAGTCGAGTCATGGAAGTCATTTGATCATATGGTCGGCAACCCGAAGTGCCTGGGCTGCAATTGTAAGTGCTGGGTTCATGGCTCCAGAGGATGGAAAAAATGATGCATCGACAACCCGCAAGTTCGGAAGTTCATGCATTCGGCAATAGGGGTCCAATACGCTGTTCGCTGGGTCATTGCCCATTTTCAAGGTGCCGCACTGGTGCGAGTTGGTTTCAATTCCCATCTGTTGACTGAATGTGATTGGATATCCGGCTCGTTGTAACATGCGGCGTGCCCGCTTTAATAATTGCCGGTGGGCAGTTAGGTTATTTGGCTTCCAGTGAATTCGTATACGACCTTCGGATGTCAGTGAAACATGATTATTCGGGTCGGGCAGATCCTCGCTCATGACCCACCATTCGATACTTCGGTTTGCCAGATATTTCAGTAGGGGCAGAGGCGCATTTGGTCGGGCGGACTTGAGCATGGATGCCTGCACTTTGCCAATCATCTGGAGATTCCCCATAGGCCAGGGCCACTCATCTGCCCCAAGGTACCAATCATTGATCGAAAGTGTTTTCTGAAAGGTTGTTGTATTGCGTTCCCATGGACGGATTGCCATCAATGCGCTGTTATTGTGCACCATGTAGTTGCGTCCAATCATACCGGAGGGATCTGGAATCCCATCAGATCTAAGAAGCAGTACTGCAGAATTCACCGCACCACAGCTGAGTACATAGGTGCTGGCTCGAATGGTTTTCAATTCACCTTTGTGGTCTAACTCTAATGAATCAACAGCGCCACTGCGTATCACAACTCGATGGACCTTTGCGTTTGTCCATAGGGTGACATTTGGATGGTCAATAGCTGGGCGGACAGCACATACCTCAGCATCCGATTTTGCATGAACTCTACAGGGAAACCCATCACATGTGTGGCAGCGCAGGCATCGATTCCCCAGATCAATTCCGAGAGGTAAATGAAACGGATTCAGGCCCTGCTTCTGGAAGGAAGCCGCGAGGCGGGCGATTTGCGGCTCATGCGGTACCACGTTGTGTGGATAGTCTTCCGAACGCGGGGATTCGGTAGGATCATCACCAGGATTTCCATGGACATGGTACAGCTTTTCAGCACGGCAGTAGTAGGCCTCCAGTTCATCATAAGTGACCGGCCAGCCGGGGCTCGTACCACTCTCATGTTCCAGTTCACTGAAATCTTCCTGCCGGAATCTGGGCAGAGCTGCTCCATAAACTTTCGAGTTGCCTCCGATACAATAATGCAGGCCAGGCTTGAAGGTCTGGCCATCTGCAGTCTCCCAGACTTCGTTTGCCTTGTAACGATTCTCCCCAAAGACAGCTTTTGGGCTCCAATTCTCAGGCTCCTGGGGAAGAAAATCCCCACGCTCAATCAGCAGAATGCGTGCGCCGCTGTCACGCAGTCCCCAAGCCAGCGTACCTCCACCGATTCCAGTTCCGACAATGATAATATCAAAATCTGCCATAGCTTGATCCCCCGTGAATTATCTCCCACTGGTAAACAAATATATCATGCCTTGACTGCTCCAGAAACTAGCCCCCGTACAAAGAGCCTGCCCAGGCCAATATAAACAAGGGCAGTAGGCAGGGCAGCTACGATTGCACCTGCCATAACAACGTTCCAATCCACAGAAAAAGATCCAGATAGATTGTTCAGTGCAATCGTTACCGGTTGAGACTGGGGGTTTGGGACGACTGTGATTCCAAAAAGAAAGTCATTCCAAATGTTGGTGAACTGGAATATTAGTGCAACAGCAAACGCGGGCAAAGACAGGGGGAGGATGACGCGCCAGAAAACCCCAATGATGCCAGCTCCGTCAACGGTTGCTGCTTCCACGATAGAGCCGGGAATATTGATATAAAAATTCCTGAAAATGAGTGTCGTTACAGAAACTCCGTAAACGACATGAGTGAGGACCAGCCCAGGAAGTGTGCCATACAGGTCAATCCATTGGAGAAAACGTACCAGGGGAAGCAGGATGGCCTGATAGGGGATAAAGAAACCAAAAAGCAATAGAGCGAAAAGAATCTCGGATCCACGAAAGCGCCATTTCGAGAAAATGTAACCATTCAGTGCCCCAATGATCGACGATAAGAGGGCCGCGGGAATCACCATGACAAGACTATTCTTCAAGTTGGGAGAAAGCATGCTCCACGCCTCGATAAACCCTTCTGCGGAGATCCGGCTGGGAAGCTGCCACATCGTTGCCAGGCTGACACTGGATGCATCCCTAAAACTGTTGACGAGCATCACATAAATCGGCAGCAGGTACAGAATCACGGCAAGCCCCAACCCAAACCAGAGAAGTCCGCGTTTAAAACTCATGATTCACGGTTTTTGAATGTATGGACGAGATAAGGGACAATGATCAAAGAAGATGCAACCAACATCACGATCGAAGCAGCAGCTCCAAGGTTATAACGGGCCGCTTTGAACATCATTTCAAACACGAAAATTGCCGGGACATCGGTAGCGAAGCCCGGTCCAACCCCCGACATGGCAAAAACCAGGTCAAAAATCTTCAGTGAAACGTGCAGCAGAATAATAATGATGGAGATTGTGATGGGATTCAGCATGGGAATGATCACGGACCGGTATAGCCTCAACTCTCCTGCACCATCAATACGGGCAGCATCTCTGATTTGAGGGCTGATGCCACCAAGTCCCCCGAGATACATAGCCATGACAAATCCGGATAACTGCCAGGTCGCGGCAATGGCTACCGGGATAAGTGCCACCGGAATTCCCCATTCAATCTGAAAATCCATGCCCCCCGGCCAAATTTGCGACAGCAGTTGATTGACCGAAAAAACAACTGCAGGGTCCGTTGTCCAGCCAGGAGCCAGAGGACTCATGCCAGCCGCTTCCAGAGCCTGGTTGATTCCAAGAAAGTCGAAGAACAGGTTGATCCCAGTCTCAGGGTTGAAAATCCATCGCCACACAACCCCGGTTACGATAAAGGACAGAGCATAGGGGAATAGAAACGTATTACGAAAGAACCCCTTTCCGGCAATTTGGCGGTCCAGTAGAATTGCGAGCCCAAGGCCAATGCTGATTGCCAGACCAATAAAAAGCACCGTGAATACAAGTGTATTCCTTAGATCCGCCTGGAAGCGTGGCATCGCCAACATATCTGCATACGTTTGCCAAAGCGGGTCACGCAGAGACAAATCTACCGCAAGAGTACGCCAGTTTGTGAGCGAGAAAAAGAAGCTTGTTCCGATAAACCCATAGACAAAGATGGCCGTCAATAGAAGTGATGGCAGCAGGATGAGAAGTCCTTTATGTCGGGACAGCCAGCGTGTATGGATCATACGTTACATGCCAAACCCGGATGCCTTTGCTTCCCGCGCAAGCATTTCAGTGAAGGCATCCACATCGCGTCGAACAACAAAGTCTGTCAGCGCATCGTTGAGTGCCTGCTGGAAATCCGCCGGTGCGGCGGAACCGTGGATCACCGTTGGCACAGCAACACTCTTGGCGTACTCATCCATTGCCCACTGCAGGTACGGGCCGAAGCGGGAACGGTCGCAGTCATTGCGTGCGCAAATGGATCCCTTGATGAGATTAAAGTTCTCCTGAACGACACGATCTCCCATGATCTGGAGCATATTGAGGGTTTCTTCCGGGTGAGGTGCATTTTTGGCGAGAGTGAATCCATCGGTAACCAGTATATGAACCCCGTCTGTCCCAGGATGGGCAACCCAGCCAAAGTCAATGTTTTCCTTCAGCCCATCACGGATTAACTCCCCATAGACCCAGTCTCCCATCGAATAGAAGGCACAGTCGCCATCTGCCATTTTATCGGCTGCCTGATCCCATGAGAGTGCGGCATGATCGTCATTCAGATAATTGAGTAGTCGACCATAGATGTGCACGGCCTCCATCACATCGGGGTCTCTAAAACTGGTCGTCCCGTTCCACAGGCCTTGATAGCGTTCAGGTCCAATCGTGCCAGCAAGCGTATTTTCAAACATAATGCCGGTGGCCCAGATCCCCGTATCTCCCATGCATAGAGGAGCAATCTCCGTATTCTGGAGCTCTTCGGCAATCCCGAACAGTTCCTCAATACTTAATGCATCCCCAACAGAGATGCCGTGCTCTGCAAGTACAGGCTTATTGTACCAGAGTGTATTGCTGCGATGAAGATTCAAGACGACCAGATAGGGCTCACCATTTCTGCTTACCATATCAATTAGAGATGGCGAGAACAGTTCATACCATCCTTCGGCATCATAGAGGTCCTTCATCGATGCAGCAAACCCGGGAGTGATATATTGTCCCATGAGTTCTGCTCCATGGTGGGTTTGCCATGTATCGGGTGGATTTCCTCCTACAAGTCGGGTTTGAAGCACAGGGCGGGCAGCTGAACCACCGCCACCGGCGATGGAAGCATTGATCACCTCAACATCGGGATAACGGTTTTTGTAGGCTTCGAGTACGGTTTCCAGTGCAGATGCTTCGCTTCCCGAGGTCCACCAGGTAAAGACCTCAACCTGTTTCTCGGGACTGGTCTGGTTGTTGCCCTGACAGGCAGCCAGAAGTAGGGTCGAAAGAAGTAGGTAATTGATACGCATAGTGTAAAGTGTTACAGCCACGAGCTCTCATGCTCGCCGATGTGAAGCTGAACGGTTTTGAGTTCGGTAAACTCATCTGTAGAGAAGCGGCCCAGTTCCCGTCCGAGCCCACTATCTCGATAACCACCAAAGGGAAGCTCAGCGTGCCCCTCCATGAAACAATTGATCCAAATCGTCCCCGCACGAACGTTACGACTCACTTCAAAGGCGGTATCCACGTTTGAAGTCCACAGGCCGGCGCTCAGTCCATAGAGAGTGTTGTTGGCAATCTGGATTGCCTCCTCTTTTGTCTTGAATGTCAGGATCGACAGTACTGGGCCGAAGATCTCTTCCCGTGCAATCGGCATCTCAGGTGTCACACCATCGAATATAGTAGGTTCAAAAAACCGTCCATTTAGAGTTGGCATCCTGTTTCCGCCGATCCGAAGCCGCGCACCAAAATCGGTACCAATCTGCACATATTGATGAATTTTTTCAAGTTGTGGTTCATTGATGATTGCTCCGACTTTCACATCTTCGGCCAGCGGATCTCCAACAGGCACTGTGCGTGCCAGCTCAAGGACACGTTCGGTAAACTCTTCTGCTATGCTTTCCTGCAGCAGGAGGCGGCTGCCGCTGTTGCAGCATTCTCCCATGTTAAAGTAAACCCCGAATACAACGGGATCCAGTGCCGCCTCTAAATCCGCATCTGCAAAGATGATATGGGGGTTCTTTCCACCCAGTTCCAGTGAGCAGCGTTTGAGGTTTTTTCCAGCGGCGGCAGCGACTTTACGCCCAACTGCAGTTGAGCCAGTGAATGAGATTACATCAACATCATTGTGTTCGGCAAGGCTTGCGCCAACTGGATCCCCAAACCCGGTGACAATATTAATCACCCCAGAAGGAACGCCGGCTTCATGCGCTAACGAAGCCAGTTTCATGGTTGTGCCCGGAGTCAATTCACTGGGTTTGATGACCGCCGTACAGCCAACTGCAAGCGCAAACGGCAACTTCTGGCTGATGATCAGTAGCGGAAAATTCCATGGTGTGATCAGTCCCGCGACCCCGGCAGGCTCACGTAACACCAACCCGAGCTTGTTTTCACCAAGGTTATTGTACGCTTCTCCTACGGTATGGCGAGCGAGTGTCGCTGCATAGCGCCACAGATCCACGGCCGTCTCCATTTCCCCCTTTGCCTGTGTGATTGGCTTTCCACTTTCGAGGGTTTCCAGTTTGGCCAGATCCTCACAGTGGGAATGAATCAGGTCTGCCGTGGCATTCAGAACCTGTGCACGCTCCTGGCCGGACATGCGTGGCCAGGGACCGGAATCAAATGCTGCGCGTGCAGACTGCACAGCCGTGTGCACATCCTGCTCCGTTCCAAGTGCATAGTCATCCACCGTCGTATCATGCGCGGGGCTGACTGTGGTAAATAGGTCTCCCCGTTCACCACGAACAAATTTGCCGCCAATCCAATGTTTGCCCATCAGGTTTCTCCTTTGATCATCGCTGCTCCTTTTTCACCGATCATGATAGAAGTAGCTTGTGTATTACCGCTAATTAAGCGAGGCATGATGGATGCATCAATCACACGCAGGGACTCAATCCCGTGAACAGAAAGTTGCAAATCTACAACAGCCTGCTCATCCGTTCCCATTTTACAGGATCCTACAGGGTGGTAATCATTTTTTGACCACTTTCGAATGTAGGTTTTGATGTCTTCATCACTTTGCGCTTCCGGGCCCGGTAGTATTTCCCGGGAGATATATTGTTGAAAAGAGGGGGCAGACAGGATGCGTCTTCCCCATTTGAATCCTTCCATTGATACCTTGAGATCATAGGGGTCATCAAGAAAATTTGGATCAATGGCAGGGTCTTCCAATGGATCATTGCTGCGTAGCGTGAGAGATCCAACACTGCGTGGGCGCAGATTACAGGTATTGATCGTAAGACCGTGCCCTTTAATGGACATACGGCCATGATCGACTACATATGCAGGCAGGCAATGAATTTGGATGTCTGGAGAGCGAACCTCAGGAGAGCTCTTCAGGAAGCATCCGGCTTCGCATACCGATGCCGTGACCGGCCCCGTTTTATATAACAAATACTGGATGCCGTGCAAAATTGCACGGTTCCATTGGTCATGTCCGTTGTAGCTGACCGGCTCGTTGGATTCTGCTGCCAGGTACACATCCATATGGTCCTGGAAATTTTTTCCCACTCCCGGCAGATCATGCTCGACTTGAATTCCAAGGGGTTTCAATTCATCTGCCGGCCCAATTCCGGAGAGCAATAGAAGCTTTGGAGAGTTTACCGCCCCTCCACTCAGGATGACCTCCCGTTCAGCATGGACGCGGACTTTGGCTTTGTTTTTGGCATACTCAATTCCGATTGCCCGTCCATTCTCAAGAAGGATGCATGTTGCCACTGCACGGGTCAGGATCGTAAGATTGGTTTTTTGAGGCCGCAGGAATGCAGTGGCTGCACTTTCTCTGCGTACATTGCGCTGCGTCACCTGGTAATAGCTTACCCCCGACTGGCGGGCACCATTCAAGTCGGGGTTATAACGGATTCCCATTTCCTGTGCTGATCGCACAAATGCGCGGGATAATGGGTTCGACTGTACCTGATCCGCCACATTGAGTGGGCCGCCACGCCCATGATATTCGTCGACAAACCGCTCGTTGTTTTCGGATTTTTTGAAATAGGGAAGGACATCATCATATCCCCATCCCTGGCAGCCCAGGTCACGCCATTCTTCATAATCCAGGCGGTGTCCTCGAATATAGATCATCGCGTTAATGGATGTGCTTCCACCGAGCGTCCGTCCTTGTGGATAGTGCATCTCACGATGATTCAGGTGTTTTTGAGGGACGGTTTTGAAGCACCAATTCACATTTTTCCCCGTCAACTTGGCAAAGCCCGCCGGCATATGAATCAGGGGAGACTTGTCTGGAGGGCCTGCTTCAAGCAATAATACCCGAATATTCGGATCTTCAGCAAGACGGTGAGCGATAACACATCCAGCTGCTCCCGCCCCCACGATTACATAATCAAATGACTCGGTCAAGGTCTTCATCAATCCCCTTTATACTCTGGATCTCTTCGCTCCAAGAAGCTATTCACGCCTTCCTGTCCATCGTTTGTATATGCACTGAGGGAGCCAGCGATGGATTCAAGAGGAGCACAATCCCCATCCAGCATCTGTTTTGCGATTTGTACAGCGACAGGAGCATTCTTGGCAACCGCCCCGGCCAACTCGTCGCACGCAGAGGAGAGCTTATCTAATGGACATATCTCGGTTACCAGCCCCCAGGCTAATGCTGTTTGTGCGTCAATGGGGCTGCCTGTCAGGACCATTGCCTTGGCCCGGGCAATGCCGATGATTTTGGATAACCGCGCGGTACCGCCCCATCCGGGGACCGTCGCAATTTTCACTTCCGGCATTGCAAAGGAGGCATTGCTTGCGGCAATACGGATATCACATGCCAGAGCGAGTTCGAGTCCTCCACCGAATGCGTAGCCATTGAGGAGGGCAATCACCGGTGGTCGCAGATTTGCCAGCCGTTGCAGAATACGTTGCCCCCTCGGAATCCACTGGTTCCACATTCCAAGTGCATTTAACGCTGCCCACGCTTTGATATCCGCCCCGGCACAGAAAGCTTTTTCTCCTGTACCTGTGAGAATGACTACGCGAAGGTCGTTGTTTGACTCAAGGGTTGCAAGATGAGTATCAAGTGTTTCCAGCATCGAAGGATCAATCGCATTGCGTTTTTCCGGGCGATTGAGAGTCAATGTTGCTAGGTGCCCTGTAATTTCAAGTTCAACGTGACTCATTTTTTGGAGGGTAGTTGAAGGTTCATTGATCCGGGGTCGAAGAGCCGCTTATCCATGACTTGCAAGGACGAACTCACTTGAAGGTTCAAACTGGTTTGTCCAAGCACATCGCGTTCCAGGTTAATTCCAGGTGCAATTTCAATGACAGTTAACCCCTCAGGCAATAGCTGCAGTACGCACCGCTCCGTAATATAGGTGATCTTCTGTCCTAAACGGAGGGCACGGCTCCCACTAAAGGAAACGTGTTCCACTTCAGGTACGAGCTTTTGTACTTTGCCTTCTTGAAGAATCTTTACCTGACCTTCTTCAATTGCAAGCCGAAGTCCGCCAGTTGTATAAGTCCCAATAAATACAAGATGACGCGCATTGGCGGTGATATCAATGAATCCTCCCACACCTGCTGTGACATGTGGGCGAGCGGCTAGGCGTGAGACATTGACACATCCATGCTGATCAATTTGCATAAAGGACAAAAAGCTGCGATCAAATCCTCCACCCTGGAAATACGTGAACTGATCGGGCGATCCAAGAATCGCCTGAGCACCGGATGCACAGCCAAACTGAAAATCCAGAAGTGGCATCCCTCCAACAGCCCCTTGTTCAATCACCCAGGTCACAGCATCCGACAGCCCTTCCTCTAGAAGAATACGGGGAACTTGTGCAGATACGCCAAACCCCAGATTAACCGCATCTTTTTGGCATAACTCCATGGCCGCGCGGCGGGCCATGGGTTTATAGGGCCCCCAGGGCATGAGGTCATAAATTTTTCCATCGGGGGAGAGTTCTCCACTGATGGTCGGATCATATTCTGTATTCGTGGTCTGCATCTGATCTGGCGCAGTGACCACATAGTCAACTACAACTCCGGGTACCCGGACATCCTGGGGTTTGAGTTCGCCTGATTTCACGACACGTTTGACCTGCGCGATGACAATTCCGCCATTATTATGGGCAGCCAGCGCCTGATCATAAATGCCTAAGCTGCTTCCCTCGTGTTCAGTAGTGATGTTGCCATGCTCATCGGCGGTGGTTCCACGGATCAGTGCGACATCAACGGGGATTGAGGGATAGAACAGCCACTCATCTCCCTCAAACGTAACCCTCTTCACGACCTCTGGAGGGCTACAGTCATTCATGCATCCACCTAGAAGGCGAGGATCCACAAAGGTATCCATGCCAACCTTTGTCAGGACTCCGGGTCTGTGCGCCGCCGCTTCACGGTGCATGTGATACAAGACTCCACTGGGCAGGTTATAAGCTTCCACGCGGTTTTCACCGATCATCTGCCAGATTTTGGGGGAGGGCATGGATGAGGGGCCACTTGGTAGAGAGCCGGCAATGACACGTTTGAGGAGCCCATCATGGGCGAGGTGATCAATCCCGGCAATGCCATACATATCTCCGGCAGCGATCGGGTGCAGCGTTGTCAGTCTTCTTGGATGCCCTGAATGAGCAAAGCGTTGACCAATTGCGGCCAGCGTTGCATCTGGACAGCCCAGGCCGCTTGATGCGCTGACTGTCAGGACTGCATCATCATGAATTTGTTCGGCAGCAGCGGCCAATGAACAGAACTCAGGCATAGCTTAGCGTAACTTGTTTGCCTGTCTGTGCCGATTGTTGAACTGCCAGTGCAACTGCAAGCGAGCGAAGCCCATCTTCAGCGGTAGCCGCTGGCTCGCCAACTCCCTGAACTGCACGATTAAAACATTCGACCGCCCGCTCGTACAGGTTTACAGGAGGCGGGAGCTCGACTTTTTCCACTTGATTCCCTCTACGGAGGGAGATTCTCCCGATGGGTTGCTGGGTCATGACATCCTTGGCAATCAGGGACGCATCGGTGCCATGGACTTCTAGCCCTGTTCCGGCGTGACCAATCACAAATGAATCATGAAATTGTGCAAGGATGCCACGCTCAAAACGCATCACACCCATCACTGTATCATCAATTCCATGTTTTCCAAGGCCTTGGGAAGAGGTACAAGCCATGACGGATTCCACTTCATCGTTCAGGATGAATCGAAGTGTGTCCGTATCATGGACAGTGATATCCAAAACCACCCCGGCCCCGGTTGAGGGGTCCTTGATTCGCCACGTTTGCAGATGTGGGGGTAGGAGGACGGCATGAAACACCCGAACTGCCAGGGGATCTCCGATCACGCCATCCTGAATAAGTTTGCGGAGTGTGCGGTGAGTAACTGCATTCCGGAGATGGTGATTGGTCCCCATGACGAGGCCAGCTTTTGAGCAGGCATGTACCATTTGCTTTGCATCTGCGAGTGAGAGTGCAAGAGGCTTTTCGCAAAGGACATGTTTTTGGGCAGCAGCAGCAGCAAGGGTTTGTGGCTTATGCAATTCATTCGTGGTGCTGACGTAGACAACATCAATGTCTGGATTTGCAAGAAATGCATCAAGCTCCGTATAGATGTGCTGAATTCCAAACTGATCTTGGAAACTTTCTCCCCGCTGTTGAGATCGGCTCAGAATCGCCGTTACCTGGCTGTTGGGGCTTGCGTTAATGGCATTGATCATCCATTCCTTTGCAATCGTACTTGCGCCTATAATTCCCCAGTTAATCATAATTCTGAATCGGATCGTCTATGAACGTAAGCAAATTTAACTAGTCCGTTGGAATTAACCTACTTGGGTATTTGGTCTGGTCAGGTGTATCCAAATGCCTAATCTACTTCAAGTAATGTGTCCGTCTAGAAGATTCCACAGGGTACTAGTGTAGTGTATCATTAATTCTTGTGTAGTAAGTTTTGATGGATTCCAGAATTTGGTCGGCAGATTTGGTCCAAATAAAGGGCTTGGGATCCTCGTTGTAGATTTTCAGATAGTCTTCAATTGCAGTTTCCAGTTCTCGGGTACTGCGATGCGTTCCCCGCCGTATTTGGTCATTGGTGATCATGGCAAACCAGCGTTCAACAAGATTCAGCCAGGAGGAACTGGTTGGCGTAAAATGAAGATGAAATCGTGGGCGCCGAAGCAGCCAGTTATGGATCAGCGCCGTTTTATGGGTGCTGTAGTTGTCCAACACGATATGGACCTCGGTGTCTTTTGGAACCGACCGGTCGATGACGCGCAAGAATTTGAGGAATTCGGTGGAGCGATGTCGCCGGTAACAACGTCCGATCACTTCACCGGTAGCCACATTGAGCGCCGCAAACAGGGACGTTGTCCCACAGCGTTTATAGTCATGAGTACGACGTTCTGGCAACCCTGGCCGAAGGGGCAGGATGGGTTCGGTGCGATCCAAGGCCTGGATTTGGGATTTTTCATCGACACACAGCACCACGGCCCGCTCGGGCGGCGACAGGTATAACCCTACAATATCGCGCACCTTTTCAATGAACAGCGGATCCTTGGATAGCTTAAAGGTCTCAACCCGGTGCGGCTTGAGTCCAAAAGCACGCCAGATTCGGCTAACGGTGCTCGTGCTTACGCCGCTGGCCTCTGACATCTTGCGTGTGCTCCAGTGCGTCGCATGGCGCGGCGTAGATTCCAGCGTCTTCGTGATTACCTGCTCCACTACTTCATCCGACACCGTCCGTGGTTTACCCGGACGCTGCAAGTCAATCAGCCCATCACAACGACGTTCCAAAAAGCGCCTTCGCCATTTGCCCGCGGTGATCCGGGACGTCCCCAGTGTCTCCGCGACGGTCTGATCACTGTGCCCCTCGGATGACTCAAGGATGATCCGAGCGCGCAAAGCGAGAGCCTGTGCAGTGTTTGGCCGGCGGATCCAACGTTCCAGTTCTGCTCGTTCTGAATCACTCAGCACGGGAATTTCACGAGTATAACGGTTTGGCATCGGGGGTTCGCTTTTGACTTGAACCCAATATACAACAAAATATGTTACTGATAAAGCATTAACGATACACTACACTAGTTCAAGGCTCGATGTGACCTCAGGTAATACGACACTGACAGGACATATATTTCTGGAGCTTGCTGTCAGGCAACCGCATCAAACAAGCCCGCCACTTCCAGGTGGAGAAACTTATAGTTCTAGGAATGGATACTGGATTATTGGTGACGATGCGCTGGTGAATTCTCCCGATTTCCGAGATGATCCACAAACGACCAAAAAGCTAAAACAACTTTGAAGCTGGTGAGGATATCAAAGGAGAGTGACCCCAGAAGTACTTATCTGCTCCAGTCTATATCACCTCTCAACTGATCTTGTTTGTGTTGAGCAATCTGGACTGCGGAGAGCCAGAAATGGGGTGATATGGCAAAATCTATTCTATCTACCTAATCCAACTCCTCAAGTGCAGCGTCATTAAACTACAGATCTCCGGCATTCTCGTTTGTGGAGGGAATTATACGTTTGAGCCCATAAAATTCATGATGAATAATATGGGTAAATTTCGTCTGGGGGAGAGTTGTCTAGGTAAAAAATATACAGAGAGTTGGAACATTGTCAGTGGTTTTCCGTATATTTGATATCGTTGCCCGTTCTATTGGGCAACCTACTAGGGGGCCCCTGAGGGGGCCCTTGCTATTTGTCCATTTCTTTCCTGTCGACGCACCGATAAAGACGGCAACACGGCCCATACGGACAAAATAGTTAAGGATGGCCCCGGCAGAGGTTTCCCTTAATTTTGTTTGAGCCTCTCTATATCAAGGCCCTCTTTATGTCGTCCAACGGAATAACAGGGCGGGACAATACAACTTGTGCGTATGTCCAATAAGATGTTCCCGACGATTCAAATTTAGAGCAACTCGCTCTACTCAATAGACGCTTTCGATAGACTTGAATCTATTTACTTGATAGACTCAGGGTTTTTAGCTTTTCTGGCCTCGAGATGGGAGATAAAGGCATTTAATACCTCCTTTATCTGATCTTCGCCCAGCACTTTTTTCATTATGATTGAGCGTCCCCAGTGCATGAGCTGCCTGAAATATTCTGGCGGAATACGTTGATGCGCTCCTAAATTGCTTAGAATTTCTGAGACTTCCCCTTCGGGGACTCGGTTGGCTACTTTTATGCCAACTTCATTAAGAGAAGTGATGTTAGATGGCAGCTTTTTAGGGAAGGTCTGCACCCTGGAAAGGAATGATTTTATATCTGAGGATTTCCACTCATGAGTGATGTCGACTTCTTGGCGAAGGAGGTTCGATTGGCTCTTTTTGGCTGGTCTAATTCCCAAGAGATGAACCCGCACTCCTTGTTGCTGTGTCAACTGGACACCGACTCTTAGATCCTCATCCCCTGCAAGCAAGACACACGAAACCATAGCTTTGTTTTGTGCGAGCGTGACCATATCCGTCACAATGAGAGAGTCAACCCCCTTTTGCTGGTTAAAGGAATTGATGAATCCAAGTCTCATTTTGACGTTTGGAAGCTCAGCTAACTCAATATGTTGTTGTGTTGGTTTTCCCGTAGTGCCATCATACCAATAGATTCTTAGCAAGTTAAGCCCCGTATTATCTTCCGCAAACATTTTCAACTTCGCGGTAACAGAAAGAGAGGCAAGCCTCACATGGTTACGAGGCAAATTTTCGCCAAATAATTCTTTGGATCCTTGGGCAAAAAGGTAACCAGCATCAACAAAGACGGCAACACGGCCCATACGGATAAAATAATCAAGGGGGACCTCGGCAGAGATCCCCCCTCCTTTTGTTTGGGCCTCTCTACATGGAGGCCCCCTTTGTGTTTGGGCCTCTCTACACGGAGGCCCCCTTTGTGTTTGGGCCTCTCTATACGGAGGCCCCCTTTGTGTTGTCCAACGCAGTAGTAAGGCGGGACAACACGATTTGTACGTATGTCTAATAAAATGTTCCCGACAATTTATCACTCCGAAATGTGCTACTCTGCACGAGAAATGGATTCCGTCATTATCAGCACAAAACTCTAATCTGACCGCGGCAGAGTATAACAATTCCGTACTCTATTGTGGCACAGAACGCAAGGCCGTTATGTCCACATGCATCTTGATCATCCCAATAGTCTTATCAGTACAGCATATGCCTATTTCTTGCCGGATTCAGGATCTATACGCAGCATATTCCATTCATTATCTCCAGTAACCTAGAGGTTCTTGCAAAACTCTTCTACAATCCGCATAATATGCCCGTAGACGCCATCAGAGTAATATTTTTATCCAAATGAGAGGGTTTTGCAAGAGGTTCACCTAGTTATTAATTGTCTAGGTTGGCTGTGTTCTTATCGATTCAATGTTTTCGGTTAACTTCATTTCTGAATGCTGGTCTTGAGGACTGGATGCATTCGGTCCCGCTTCGTGCGCTGTCCCTTTAAGAAAATTCGGGCCCCGGTCCAGAATGGTTGACGGGAACATGAATGTTGGATAAAGACAATGGCATTGCGAGTATAAGCGTCTACTTCGCAGTTGTGTTAATTGCGAAACAAGGCCTGTAGATAAGTTTGTCGGGTTCTGATTCGCTTTCTTAGATATTCCTGCGAGGCACAATCCAAGCATCTTTCCTGGAAACACATATGAACATTGCCGTTTGTGTGAAACAGACCGCTGATACCGAGTCAAGGCCGAGACTGAGTGCTGATCAGTCCCATGTGACGGATGAAGGGTTAGTTTGGATTATTAATCCTCATGATGAGTCTGCCATTGAAATAGCTATCCGGCTGCGGGATCAGTGCGGAGGTTCAGTTACGCTGATTGCCCTTGGGCCTGATCGGGTAGAAAGCTCTCTGAGACAGGGCTTGGCGATGGGGGCGGATCAGGCCGTCCATCTTCAGTGTGATGCAATGCCGGATGATTCATTCATTGTGGCAGATATACTTGCAGGCCGTATTCGAGAACATGGTTTTGACTTGGTTATGACGGGGGAGGTTGCGATTGATGGGGCAGGGGGACAGGTACCTCAGAGGCTGGGAATCCTGCTTGACTGGCCGTGTGTGACGGGTGTAGAGGAGTTGAACATCGACTCCGGGGAATTGACGGCCAGGCATCCGGTTGAGCAGGGCGACGAAATTCATACATGTAAGCTTCCTGTGGTGATCGGAGTGAATCGGCGGATTGGTGAACCGCGGTATCCATCCTTCAAGGGTATCATGAAAGCAAAGCGGAAGTCAATTGAGAAAGAGGTAGTTACGCTGGAGTCTGCTCAACTCCATATTGAATCGTTGGAATTGTCCGCATCACGGTCAGAAGGTAAGATCCTGGTTTACGAAGATGGGGTAGCAGCCGAAGTCGTGACTTTTTTGCGTGAAAAGTCGAAGGTTATCTGAGGAAATAGGCATGTCCAAAATTCTGGTGATCGCGGAAACAGGTGGTTCGGATTTGTCGGCTTCAACCCTGGAAGTGTGTCAGGCGGCCTCTATACTCTCTATCTCTCTGGGCGGGAGCTGGGGGATGCTTGTTCATGACTGCGCGGTGGAGGCTGCCGGCAAGGTTGCTCCTGAGGTGGTGCCATTTTCATTGAGTGAGGATACCCATCAGGGAGCAGAGCTTGTGGCTTCAATTGCAGCACAGGTTGCAAAATCGGCTGATGTGGTCGTAATGGCTGCAACAAATACAGGGAAAGATGTGATGGGCCGATTAGCCCAGCATCTTTCGGCTGCCTTGGCTCAGGACTGCATGGGATTTGAGGTGGTCTCTAATGAGATTATATTCAAGCGTGCACTGTATGGAGGCAAGGTAATCGCCGGGGTAAAGTTATCTGGAAAGCCGATGTTGGCAAGCTTTCGGCCCAGATCATTTACCCCGATTACTGAGTCAGACGGGTTTGTCAAGGTAGCAGCACATGCAGTCAACAGCGTTACCCCCAAAACGAATATCAACCTTCAAGCCAAGGCAGGAAGTGAGCGCCCTGATGTAACCGACGCGTCGATCGTTGTGAGTGGGGGCAGAGGTTTGCAAGGCCCAGAGAACTGGTCTATACTCGAAGATCTTCTGGATGCACTTGGTCCGAATGCTGCCTTGGCCTGTTCACGTCCGGTGAGTGATGATCATTGGCGGCCTCACAGCGAGCATGTGGGGCAAACCGGTCGTGCCATTGCTCCAGACTTATATATTGCCGTTGGGATTTCGGGGGCGACGCAGCATGTAGCTGGCATTGCGGGGTCCAAGTGTATTCTTGCCATTAACAAGGACCCGGATGCCCCGATTTTCAAGGTTGCCGACTACGGTATTGTTGGAGACTTATTTGAGGTCGTTCCTGCTCTTGCGGCTGCCATTCGGGATGCAGTGTAGTCCGATCCAGGGTGCTCCCTTGGGTTGCGTCGATTGTAGCAAAACCAATTAGATCAATAACAGGCCAAGCAGGGCGCCGCCTGCAACAAGCCAAACAGCATTCACCTTAAAGCGCAAGCTCGCAACCGCAGCCAGTAAGAAGATCACAACAGGTGCCCAGCCAGTCAATACGCTGAGCCCCAGCCGTACCGTGACTACAAGCATCAGAGCAACTGCACTGACATTGACTGCATCTAAAAATGACCCCATCAGAGCTGATTTACGCAGGCGGGGGATGAGTGGGTTTAGAATGCTGACGAACACAAATGATGGAAGAAAGATTGCAACGGTGGCAATCAATCCACCTTGCCAGCCGTCCAGGAATACGCCGATGAATGTAGCTGTGCTGAGTACGGGGCCAGGAGTAAACTGGCCGATCGCAATTGCATCCAGCAACTGTTGCTCAGTCAGCCAGCCGTAGGTCTGCACCAGACCACCCTCCAGGAATGCAATCAAGACGTAACCACTTCCGTAGAGAACCGAACCAACCTTGAGAAAAAACCAGCCAAGCGTCCAGATACTATACTCCACCTTGGGGGTCTGCAAGAATCCAAGAAGGAAGGGGAGCACTGCACTAATGGTGGTCAGGCGGTGACGCCAAAAATAAAGACCACCAAGTCCCAATAGGCCTCCTGCTAACATGGCCAGAACCTCGTTGACACCAAGTAATAGTCCAATAGCCACCGCTGTACCAATTGGAACCAGTGACCAGGCTTTAACGGCAGATTTGCCCAAGCGCCAGAGAGCCCCCAGAATGATTGCCAGTACAGCCGGTTTGATGCCGCGAAGGAATGGCTCCACCTCAGGCACTGCACCATATTCGGCATACAGCCATCCGAGTGCACCCGTCATCAGTGCAGCGGGTAAGATGAAACAGAGACCAGCAACGACCATACCACCAAAACCACGCTGCTCATAGCCAACATGCATGGCCATTTCGGTTGAGTTTGGTCCGGGAATCAGGTTGGTCGCACCGACCAAGTCCAGGAAATGCTCTCTGGTGAGCCATTTGCGGCGGGTAACGACTTCATCATCCATCATCGCAATGACTGCAGCAGGACCACCGAATCCGATAAAACCCAGCTTGAGAAAAAGTCGTATCAGTTCATTCATGAAGGTGTGATCTCATGGCGAAAAAGATCGAACTGGGTTATGATGGTGAGTGTGAATTCTGTAATTACTCTGTAGACTGGCTCCGTAGACATGATCGTCATAACCGTCTATCGTTTAAGGAACTTCCATCTGGATCCTCATGCGTCACTTTAAGTGATGAGAAAGGAACATGGGAAGCATCTACTGCTGCTCTTCGCGCGCTGAAGCATCTGGGAGGTCGATGGAGCATGGTGGCACAGGTGCTCATGGTCATTCCAAGGCCCCTCCGTGATTCAGCTTACCGAATGGTTGCAATTCGCCGACACCTCATTACTGATTCTGGAGCAACTCGAAATACCGCTGAATGAGTTCCTGGTAATCTTTTGCGTACCCGCTTTCAAGTGCATTCATCAGTGCACGTTGCAGTTGGTCCTTGGTCATGTCTGGTTGTAGCGGTAGAGGACTCACATGTTCAGTCTCAGATCCTTGGCGACCTTCGCGTTTCCGTTCGCGCCCCCTTTCTTGAAGGCTGCGTGATGCATCAAGAAGTCTGGTCAGGATCTGTTGCTGACGCTGCTGTGTTGGGTGATTGACTTGACCGGACTGTAATTCCTGAATAGACTCTTCCATCTGCTGTGCGATACGTTCAAGGTCGCCCGCCAACTGACTGGCTATGTCACGCTCCTGTGCCATCTCGGTCAGTTGGCGTCGCATCGCTTCCTGCTGTCCAGCGATCTGTTGCAGACGCTCCTGCATATCTGGAGTCAATCGCTCACCTGGCTGCCGCCCAAAAAGCTCCTCAAGTGCTTGATTTAATTGCTCCTGTTGTGCGGCCATCTGTTGGAGCTGCTGGATCATTTGCTCCATGGACATCCCACCACCACTACTTGACGAAGAATTCATGAGTTGATCAAGGAGGTCACTCAGAAGCAGAGCCAGATCATTCAGGTTGGTCATTGCATGTGCAGCATAGGACTCGGCGAAGTTACTATTGCGCTCGGTTAGTGCTTCTGTAGTGGCGGACATATGAAAAATTGCATTCCCGGCAAACTGTTGCACATTCCGTGACAACTGTGGCAAGCTGCGGCCTAATGACTGAATCGAGTCAGCAACGACTGCACCACCTGTTTCAAGGATTGATTGCTCTTGTGCAAAATCACGTAATAATGGGCTTTCTTGTGTGGCGTTCGCAATCTTTCGACGTAGTTCTTCCTGATCTTGGGACAACCTGAGAACATTACTCAAAATCAATTTGAGTGCCGCGAGATTAATCTGCATTTGTTGTCCTTGCATCCCGCTCTGAATGTTCTGCAGATCCGATTGTAGCTGCTGCATGCTCTGACTCATCTGCTGCTGCCCCTGATTCGCCTGTTGCATCTGTCCAGACTGCATCTGCTGAGCATTTTGCTTCATATTCTCGGGCAGCTCCTTGGCTTGCGTTTGCTCGTTGAGCTGCTCCATTTGGCTCGTGGGAGCTTGCTGAAGCTCTTGCATCCGGTCAGAGATTTCTTCCATCTTGTCCTCAAGGGCAGTCATCTCATCCGATGCCAGCAATTGCTCGTCGGATAGGGCTTCTGAATTCTCCTGAGCATCTTGGTCGCCGGTTTGCTCAGCAAGCCTCTCCTGTACCTGTTGTAGGTCTTCTGCTCGTCGGGCTGCTTCTTCGAGTTGTTGCTGCACTTGAAAATTTTTGAAGAGTTCCAATGTCCGCTCCATACGCTCTCGGAACATCTCTTCGTTGAACTCAAATTTTTCCAGTGATTCCTGCATCGCGGCAGGATCAAATTCGGAGAGTGCCTCTTGCAGTTCCTGCAATGCTTCCATGAGTTCTGGGGAACTGATCTCTTCGGTTACCTCCTGGAGTTCTTCAAATAGATCCAGTAATTCATTACTGACCAGATTGTGATCTTCCATTTGCTGCACAGCGTCGGCCATATTACTGGCAAGTTCATCTATCCGGTTTTGAAGCTCTTCCTGTGCCTGACGCAACCCATCAAGGCTTTGGCGGTCATCCCAACTGGCATCCTGTTTTCTGCGCAGTTCATCCCTGAGCTCATCAAATTCCTCCCGCACCAATTCTGCTTCTTCTAAAAGCGATTCAAGTCCAGACTCGGTCTCATCCTGTGTAGCTTCAAGCGCTTCATATCGTTCAGTAATGGATGGAAGACGTAGCTCCTGGATCGTGCTTGAGTTCTTTTTGGGACCATTGTATCCATCATTATCCCAGATCGTTACGAAATAGCTGATTACATCCCCAGGGACAATATCAAGACCAGTTGTTAGATCCAGATCCCAGAGGTATTGAATTTCAGGGGTCATTGGAAGTGGGAGTTCCATTTCCTGGAAGGAATCCATCGTATCTCCAAAGCGACTCTCGGAATGGCGCCAGGAAAGGGTGAAACGTGAGAAACCAAAATCGTCCTGAACGCGAATGGTTAAAGGAACCAAAAGCTCAAAATCCATATCTGCCCGGGGATCTGGAGAGATGAGTTCAATGGAAGGGTAGCGGTCATACAGCGGGGTAATCGAATAGGTGATCGGGTCAAGATTACGGACACCACTGGAAGATTCAAGTAGTATACGGTAGCTGATTTCATCATGAACGGTGAGGGTTCCGGCCAAGTCGTTAAGAATGATCTCATCGCTATCCGAATCAAGCGAAAGCCAGCCTCGGGTACCAGGAATGCTGGATCGAATTTGGATATGTGCTGCAGTGCCCTGTAATGCGGTAATATTTCCTGTTCCGGGGGGCAATTCTTCGGCTGGAAGCTCTGAATAGGGTGGGGGATGCAGGGTGATTTGCAGGTTTCGAAGAACGGGTCGGTCGATGACGGTAACATCATACCAGTCGGATGTCACAGAACCGGATACTGCACGGTACCGAAATGGCAAACGCAGATTGTTTTCCTGATGAAGAAAACGACCGAGTGAATCGACCTTGACATTCTGTGACCGTACGCGGGTTTCTCCAATTACACCTAGTTCAAAGGTAACCATATCCGGCATCGTAACTCCCGATGCATGGGCAATCATCACCAGTGAATCTCCTTTAGTCACTTCGGTATTACCGGGTGTAACCGAGAGAGAGAATGGGGCGGGGCGCTCAAAGGTTGTACCGGGAGAGAACAGGCGGACGGAAGCGTCCCGGAATCCCTGCGGAGCTGCGAGAACCAGCATGGCGATCAGCCCAAGCGGGATCACTGTATATCGGCTCCAAGCGATGGGTTGATGCCAGTTGACTTTCTCAAGCAGTGGTAATTTGGATACTTCTGCATCAAGTGATTGCACGGCATGATCAACCAAGGGCTGCGGAGCGGGGCTTGCATCTCCATTACACAGTTCAAGTAGGGACACCAACTGGTTTTGTAGAGCAGGTTGCTCCTGGGCCACCGTACGCGCAATATTTTTGTACTGTGAACGGCGGATCCATCCGGTGATCCAAGGATGAATGACAAGCCGGAAAAGCAGGGCAGTCGCTGCAACAACCCAGGCCCAAAAAAATATGCTGCGCCAAGAGGTTGGCATCCAGAAACGCATTTCCACCATCAACAGCAGGGCGAGACCACTGGCAACAGCAATAACCAGCAGAACAAGGCCAATGGCCACGCGTTCGGTGATTAGACGATTCCAGCACGCTCGAAGCCGGCTCTGGATCCCATTCAGAATATATCTGGACTCATTGCTCATCAGGGTAGTTTACCAAGCATCATTCTAGCGGTTTCGCAGTCATTCATATTAATTCATCGCAGTATAGTCCTATCTTTCTATGAATCACCTCAATTCAAATGACTGATTGTATTGCCATTATCCTCGGCGGTGGAGCGGGATCGCGTCTATTTCCACTCACGTTTCTTCGCTCAAAGCCTGCGGTGCCGCTTGCCGGCAAGTACCGGCTGATTGACGTTCCAGTCTCCAACTGCATTAATTCCAACATCAACAAGATCTTTGTTCTGACACAATTCAATTCTGCCAGTTTGAATCGTCATCTTGCTCATACCTACCGGTTCGATAATTATCGGCGGGGCTTTGTTACGGTCATGGCTGCTGAGCAGACACAGCGTTCAGCAAACTGGTTTCAGGGGACCGCGGATGCCGTACGTCAATGTATCCCTCACGTTTCAATTTACCGCCAGAAATATGTGCTGATTCTATCAGGAGATCAACTCTATTCGATGGATTATCGAAAGATTATTGATCACCATGCAGCCAATGATGCGGCAGTCACTGTCGCGACGATTCCAGTTACGGCAGAAGAGGCCTCTGGTTTTGGTATTCTCAAAACCGATGAACATCAGGAGATCACCGAGTTCTATGAAAAGCCCGAGGACCTCACCGGAAAGTCAAGTATGGTTAGTGAATCGATGGAGGCTGCTGGACGTGTATATCTGGCATCCATGGGTATTTATGTGTTCAACAGCGAACTTCTCTTCAAGGCACTTGATCAACATCCGAATGACCATGATTTTGGGAAGCAGATTATTCCCCGAGCGATTGATAAAGTAAAGGTGGTCAGTTATCCGTTCGAAGGATACTGGAGTGATATTGGTACGATCCGCTCCTACTATGATGCCAGCCTGATGCTAACGGACCCTCTACCGGGATTCAATATCTACGATACAAACAAGAGATTGTACACAAATGCACGGATGCTCCCACCTGCAAAAATGTCAGGGGCTAAATTCACGGACAGTCTTGTATCCGAGGGAAGTGTAATTGGTGATAGTTCCATCACCAGATCTGTGATCGGAATCCGCTCACGCATTGGCAACCATACGACAATCCGTGACTCAGTTCTGCTGGGTGCGGACTATTATCCGTTGCATGGATTGGCATCCAGCGACCGTACTGAAGGTCCGGAACAGCCCGGCGTAGGAGATCACACATTTATTGAGGGCACCATCGTAGACAAGAATGTGCGTATTGGCAATAAGTGCATCATACGCAACAAGGAAAGCGTACAAGAGCACGATGGGGATAGTTTTTATATCCGGGATGGAGTCGTCGTGATTCCGAAGAATGCCACAATTCCAGATGAAACCGTGATCTGATGCAATTGGCCGAGAGCAGATACTGGTGGACTCCACCGTTGATTGGGCTTTTGATTTTAACAGGATGTCGAACCTATGGCAGCAGCGCTGATGATCAGATTGCTGCGAGCGTGCTCACGGCTGCTCAGCAGATAGCCGCCGAGGCTTCAATGATCGAAGTTGAATTAGCGATGCTGACGGAGGCCGCAGCAATTTATCCTGAATTAATTCCTTTCAGTGAGCGTATGCAGGCCATCGTAGATGGGTACATGGAGATGAAAGAGAAGCAGAAGAAACTGGCAGAGGAGGTCATTTCTATTCAGGACAATTTCGTTACGAACTGGGTTGGCCAGGATCGCTACAGAGCATTACATCGTGCACTTGGCACAATCATCAGCGAAAGAGAATTGAAGCAGCATCAAATAAATTTGGTTGTTCAAGATCTAGGAAGGCATCTTGGGGTTACAGCAGAGAGGCAGCCAGCCGAGGAAGGTCGCTTACAAATTCGGCCCCATCATTACAACCGGTCATGGTCAGTTACAGAACTCCAGGATCTATTGGCCGATATAGAATCGGAACCCACTGAATAGTACCCTTGAATCGGGCTACAGGTTGATCACTCATGGACATATGATCCTGAGGATACTCTTTTTTTTGTGTGTAGCCGGAACAGCGCAGGCTCAAGTGCCGACGGATTCACTCATCCACTATGAGCTAGGAGATATTGTTGTACGCTCATCAGGGGATTTTCCTGATATATCGTCCATATCCACCATGCAGCAGGTTCGTCTGGCAGGGATTGCCCAAGCGGATGCGGCTTCCATTAACCCTGTCCTCCGGCAGATTCCATCGGCACATCTTCAGACGAACTCCAGGGGAGAATCGCTTATCTATTTGCGGGGGGCGGGCGAGCGGCAGGTGAGTTTATTTTTTGATGGAGCCTTGCTCAATATTCCCTGGGATAATCGAATAGATCTAAGCCTGATCCCCTCAGAGGTGGTAGGAGAAATTTCGATTGCCAAAGGTGTCCCATCCGTTCTTTATGGAGCGAATGTTCTCGGCGGGGCGATCAGTATGACCTCCAGGCAGCTTCGTAATCCAGGGAGTTTTTCACAGGTATCAGGGATTCTGGGTTCGTATGGTTCACAGCAGGCCCGGATGACCTGGCTTCGCCGTACGGAACACTTCCAGTCCACGGTTTTTGTGGGAATCTCGGATCAAGACGGCTTTCGTCTTCCACGAAAGGCTGATCTGCCATACAGCCAAGACTCGAATGACCTTCGAACCAATACCGACCGCCAGATGCGATCCGTATTCGGGCAATTCTCTTTCAATGTTGCGGGGGAGGGGAGTATTGGAGTTTCATTCTTGCGTTTTGATGGCAAGAAGGGAATCGCGCCAGAAGGGCATCTGGATCCACGAAACGCAAACGTGCGCTACTGGCGATATCCAGACTGGGGCACGAATATGGCGATCCTCAGCAGTAAATTCCCTTTTCTGGACGGAACCTTGCGCGGTACAGCATGGCTCGGCAGATTTGGCCAAACTATCGCACAGTACTCTGATAAATCCTACTCCGAACAGCTGGAAACCCAGATCGATAAGGATGATACGTACGGTGCACGACTCACGTATTTACGTGATTTTTCGGACTCTGGATCACTCCGGGCGGCGGTCAATCTTCTTTCATCAAGCCATAAACAGGAAGATCTTGAAACGCAGGGATCATCGCTGTACAGAGTTTTTTCGCAGCGCATTCTCAGTAATGGGATTGAGTATACTAGGTCTGGCCTAGTGAATGTGATGGTTGGTGCAAGTATGGATGTTCTCGCAACTCCCAAGACAGGCGATAAGCCTGACCGCGGTCCGCAGACAGGGCTGGGGATAACCATGGGGCTATCCCATGAATTCCATTCCGGTGTAAGGATCAGGGGGATAGTCGGACGCAAGACGCGTTTTCCAACCATGCGGGAGTTATTTGGAGAGGCTCTGGGGCGTTTCCTTGTCAATCCGGAACTAAAGCCTGAATCTTCTCTTCTCACCGAGGCAGCGATTGAGTTTGAGCGCGGTGAAACCACCGCGGAGGCCATTGCCTTCTTTAACCGGACCTACAATACGATTGGCCAGGAGATGGTGTTGCTTGAAGGGGAAACCAGGGCAAGGCGCCAGCGAGTCAATCTTGAAGGGAGCCGCGTATTCGGGCTCGAGGCCACCGTCACTTCCAGAATGATCCCAAGCCTGCTGCTCAGTTGTAGTCTGACGGGAATGCGCGCTCGTGAACTTAGTCCGAATGGGACTCAGCCGCTTGTGGAAAAGCCATCCTGGATTGGAGGATGCAATGTGAATTATCGACTTGGGGTAGGGATTTCGGTCGTATTAGAGAGTTCCTATTCCGGCCAAGCGTATGGATTGGGAGAAGAGAATGATCTGATTGCACTTCCGAATTCGCTGGTAATGAATTCTCGTGTTGCATGGCTGATTCTCTACGGGGAGTATTCGGCGGAACTATTCGCAAGAGTAAACAATCTCACCGATGAGGTCGTCCTACCCCAGTTGGGGCTTCCGGGGCCGGGTAGGGCCTTACACGCTGGCCTTCAAGTGACGTTTTGAGAGCGACTGGATCGTGAGGCAGGTTCTCCCAGGTTACGTCAGAGGTTGGGTAAAGAATGTTAGCAGATCGGATGTGAATATTTCAGTAATTCGCTGTCTCGACTTGAATGGTAAGGTTGAGGAGCTTATTGGTTGTTATGTGCAGATTGAATACGACGGAGGATTTCGATTACTAAGTTTTGTGCCTCAGCTATTTGATTGGCTGTCATGTGCGACTCACGGAGTAAAGTTTTTTGAGCAAGTGCTAATTGGTGTCCTTCCGTGGCAGCAATACTTAACCACGCATAGGCTCTTACGTTGAAATAATTGCAATCACTGCAATGCTTGTAATCATCCCCATCATTTGGGAATTGCCGTTTACTCAGATACTTCATTCCCAAGGAATAATGATCACTGGCATCTCCCTGCTCGGCCATTAATTCATACCATTTCATTGCCTCTTGCTCGTTTTTCGGAACTCCCTTTCCATCGTCATACATATTTCCAAGGCTGCGTTGAGCTGTGGTGTCTCCCTGCCCCGCTGCTCGTCGATACCATTTCATTGCTTCCTGGTAGTTCTCCGGTACGCCAAGGCCATTTTCGTACATAATTCCAAGATTCTTTTGTGCTCTGGCGTGTCCTTGCTCAGCGGTGAGTTTCCACCATCTCAAAGCTTCCTGATAGTTTTTCGGCCCTCCCTCTCCGTTGTAGTACATATATCCAAGGCTGCCTTGGGCGTGCCCTTGCTCAGCTGCGAGTCGAAACCATTTCAAAGCCTCCAGATAGTTTCGCGAAACCCCCTTCGCGTTGTAGTACATTCCTCCAAGGTTGTATTGTGCATCGGCGAGTCCTTGCTCAGCTGCAAGTAAGAACCATTTCAATGCCATTTTATGGTTCTCCTTAATTCCGTGACCATTTGCATAAGCAACTCCTAGCTGCCATTGGGCCTCAACATTGCCTGACTCTGCTGCCTGATATAATTGATCAATATCCTGTGCTGCGATATAGCCGGAATTCCCTGACGCTAGAAGTATCAAAGAGAAAAGAAAAAGTAAGAATCTCATGGTGGTACATACTTGGTTCAGAGATACTGTTACGGATTCGTTCATCCATTCAGTTGAGCAAGGTAGTAGCTATATGCCATGGCCGGGGCCGCAAATAATGGTTTGACCTCGGCCCAGGTCTCTTTGAATAGATCCGACTCCCGATAAGACTTTAGGCTTGATTCCGATTCCCATTCGCTATAGGTGGTGAATATGTTTGCCGACGTGCTATCCACCCATAGCTCAAGTCGTTTACATCCCTGTACCTGTCGAATTTTTGGAGCAACGGCCTGGAACAGTTGCTCAAATGATTTTGTGGCATCCGGTTGTAGCGTAAGCCGAACGATTCTAATCAGCATGGGAATTGATTGCACGATTCAGTTCATCACGCAGCTGTCGTGCGGCATTTGCAGCCATCGCGTCAAAATCTCCGTCGGAGGAAGCATAGAGGATGCCACGGCTGCTGTTTACAAGAACAAGCCCGTTGGAAGTCGCTACATTTGCCACGGCATCGATAGAACCTCTCTGTGCTCCGATGCCAGGGATCAGAAAAGGTGTGCTTGGATATAGTTTGCGCAGATGGAGTAATTCTGTTGGATTGGTTGCGCCCACAACAAATCCAATGGATCCTGGGAACTCTTCTCCCCATGTAAAGGCAAGATGAGCAACATGTGCATATAAAGGCTCCCCGTAAATCATCAGGGATTGCAGTTGATCACTGCTGGGGTTCGAGGTCCGAACCAGAACGAATACCGCGCGGTCTTTGTATGCCAGAAATGGTTCCACGGCATCCAAACCCATGTATGGCGCAACCGTGCAGCCATCCGCTTCCAGTAAACCGAAGATGCTATCAGCGTATTTCGAGGCTGTATTGCCAATATCACCACGCTTTGCATCAATAATTCGAATCTTATCCTTGGGAATGAAGTCAACGGTGGTTTTCAATACGTCAAAACCGCAACTCCCAAGACTCTCATAGAATGCAGCATTGAGTTTGTAGGCACAGGCATAGGGAACTGTAGCTTGAATGATCGCCTCATTGAACGCCAGGACAGCAGACTGGTGGGATCTATATTTTTTGCGCAGAGATTTCGGCAGCTTGTTCAGATCTGGATCCAATCCCACACAAACCACACTGTCAGAGATGGTCTGAGCATCCTGCAGTCGTTGAATGAAGTAAGGCTTCATCATCAGGGAGAGGTTGAAGATCAACGATGGCCTCTATGATACGAATAGGGGGTGGTTTTGCTCGGAACACATATGAATCGTATCATAGAGGTGCTGCGAAATGCAAACAGGGCTCATATCAGTGAACCAGAACCAAGTATAGGCATATTCGAGTTGTAGTCTCATACAGCTGAATTGTCCATTCATGTAAACTGAATCATTACCATCTATGTCTGCTGCCACTGAAATCTTAAAAATACCTTCACTCAGTTTGGGTATTGAAGAAGAATACCTGATTGTAGATCGAGATACAGGCAAGTTGATCCGTGAAGCATCCCCAATGATGTTGAAGGATGCCCGGTTCGCACTTGGCGAGCAGGTTTCACAAGAATTTTTTCAGTCCCAAATCGAAGTGGGCACAAATGTCTGTAAAACAGTCCAGGAGGCCCGCGAAGAACTGGTTCGACTACGCAGAACGGTATCCGATGTGGTTGATCCCTATGGGCTTGCAATCATTGCCGCCTCATCGCATCCGAATGCATCCTATATCACACAGAGACATACCCCTCGGGAACGCTATGAAATTCTGGCTCAAAACATGCAAGTCATTGCCCAGAGAATGGTGATTTGTGGAATGCATATACATGCCGGGATTGAGGATGCGAATTTGAGGATTGATTTTATGAATCAGACCACGTATGTACTACCACACTTGCTGGCCTTGAGCTCGTCATCACCCTATTGGGAAGGCCAGGATACAGGACTGATGTCCTACCGGATTGCCGTATGGAATGAAATTCCGCGTACAGGACTCCCAGAGCATTTTGAGAGCTATGCCGAATTTGAGCGGCATGTAAGCATTCTTGTTCATGCCGGTGTGATTGAAGACAGTACAAAAATCTGGTGGGATATTCGGCCGAGTCACCGCTTTCCAACACTGGAGATGCGTGTGTCAGATATTTGCACAAAAGTGGATGATGCGATCTGCATTGCCGCATTGTATCAATGCTGGTTGCATATGCTTTGGCGTCTGCGGCGCGAAAATCAGCGGTGGCGCAGTTATGCAAATATGCTTCTATACGAAAATCGCTGGCTTGCCCAGCGCTATGGGATTGATGGGAAACTCATTGATTATGGGAAGGGGAAGACGGTTCCTTATCGAGAGTTGGTTGAAGAGTTGCTGGAGTTCATCAGGCCGGATGCGGAGGATCTTGGATGTGTGGAGGAGGTGGAGCATGCACGTACGATTTTGAAGCGTGGAACCAGTGCACACTGGCAACGAAAAGCTTATGGTGAGGCCATTAGCAAGGGAGCCTCCTCTGATGAAGCTACCAAAGCGGTGGTAGATATGCTCATTGAGGAAACGATGAGCGGGGTATGGTAGTCATTCATCCGCTGGCGGGAAGACTGTAAATGGTACCTGATCTCGGGCAACGCTTCCAAATATTCCATGTGCACCGGTGAGGATTGGGATCACATTGGGGATCACACCGGGCCCAAAGGTCCCACCGCCGCCTTGCTGCAATTCCGCAGACCGAACAAAGCCCGCAAGGTTTTCGTCCAGTGCATTCACGTAGATGATGTTGCGACCATAAAAACTGACACCGATCCATGGATAGACCAACTCAATCGTTCCATCTGGAAACCTCTCAAAGTTCCCTTCCGTGATGATCGGGGATCCACTGATCCGAAAATCCTCCAGCGAAAGCTCTTCATCATCCTCCAATGATCCAGAAACAGAAGGAACTACAGCGTCAGCTTTGACCTCCAGCGCTTCTGTCACCAACGTGAAGCTGCTCTGGGATTGGTCCGAGCTGCGGCCAGGTGTAAGAATAAGTGTCAATTGTTCGTCGGATAAATAGGTCCCAGATTTACGCGAGGCGCTAAGGATTTCGACCGAGGTCGGAATATTGGTCGTTCCCGTGATGATCGGGTCCACATCGGGGACGTGGACCCGTAGGTCATAGCGTGCACCCGGCTGTATGATATGTTCGGGACCGAGATAATGATAGCTGCCAGGCTGATTCGTGACGGGTTCCATCAAGAATTCCGTGGTTCCCGTGGAGAGGACAACTTCTGCATTGCTCACCGCCAATCCTTCGGGTTGGGTCGTTTGATCAGAAGGGGCAAGCTTGCTCACACGGGCGGAAGGCAGGGGCTCATTCGCAATAAGTATGAGCTCAACGACTATCTCATTATCAAGCACGCTGAAGTCGGCTGAATCACAACCGATCACCATCAGAAACAGACTGGCAAGAATGATCCGTCTCAACATCAGAAATCCAAAGTAAGTGACAGGTTCGGCAAAGGGATGGGGATCTGCGGGATCGTACTCCGGGATAGAGAGCCACCATCTTCAAACTCATTGAAAATAAACCAGACATTCTCTCGGGCATACGCATTAATAATCTGCATCTGCAGTTCATAGTCGGCAAAGTGCCCTAGGGAGCCGCTCCAGGTAGCCCCGATGTCGAGCCGATGATAAGCAGGTAACCTTGACTGATTCAGACCTGGCGAAACCAGTAAATCCGTCTGGTCAAGTCCATTGACGAGTTCCGCATTATAGACCGAGTAGGTAGCCTCCGGCCGCGTATATGCCTGGCCGGTCGCGTAGGTGAAGACAGCCCCCAGCTCCCATCGGCGGGAAATCCTCCATTGGCCGACCACATTCAGGTCATGAAGACGGTCATTCCGCGGAGAAAAACTTTGTGGCACCCCAAACGCATCCTGATTCAGTCGTGGGAAATATCGATTGGTGTTCGCCAGTGTGTAGGCAATAAACCCGTTTACACGACCGCTCTGGCGGGACAGTTGTATTTCAAACCCTTGGGCTCTCCCCTTACCAAAAGCAAACAATTCTGAGTACTCCAGTCCGGCGAGCCCCGTGCTGAATGGATCCAGCACAAAAAGCTGCCTCATCGTCCGGTAATAAACCTCGGTATCCAGTGTAATCCCCTCAAACAGGTTGGTCTTTAGTCCGAGGAGGTACTGATCCCCGTATGCAGGCTTTACGCCCTCTCCGCTGGTTAACCAGAAGTCAAACCCCGAAAAAACTTCATTCGTGATCAGAGTCAGGAACTGATAATATCTTCCTGCACTTGCCTGCATCCGCATATCGGGCCCGAGTTGCCGCTCCATTGAAAATCGCGGGGCCAGAGTGAAGTAGCCGCCATATCCATAGTAGGTTGCACGTAATCCTGCGGTAATGGACCAGTCTGGTGTCGGGCGATAGGTGTCCTGAAGATAGAGCGAGGCATGCTCAACACGGTTGCGCGTATGAAAGACTTCCCGGTCATCGAAGAAATTGGTCAGGGGTGCATTAAAAATTCCTGTCCAAAGTCCGCCGACGATTTCATGCTTTGATCCTGCATAGTATTCAAAATCTGCCCGCACGGACGTCTCTGCAACCCGGTTGATCTGCTTAAAATTGGTGCCGCTGAAAGTCGCCCTTGGAATGGATTCATACCAGGTTGAGGTAATGGTGGCGTTCGTAAAGAACTGGTTGGACCATAAGTGTACCCAGCTTCCGGTTACCGTGCGATTCCCGTAAAGGAGTTTGATGTCAAACCCTTCCGCAAAGGTGGAGCGAAGATAGTCCGAACCTGCGTAGAAAGAGAAAGAGAGTTTATCGTCACGGGAGACATCCAGATTGATTTTTCCATTAAAGTCATAGAAGTAAAAGGCCTTGGGGACTGCATCAATGTCTCCCAAGGCACTCAGCAGCGGCTCCAGCGTTGAGCGTCTCAGAGCCACCATCCAGGAGCCTCGGGAATAGGGGCCTTCCGCAAATGCACGCGAAGCCAACAGACCCACACTGAGTTTCCCATGGGTTTCACGCCGGTTGCCATCTTTGTTTTGCACATCCAGGACGGACCCAAGGACACCCCCATAGGTGGCAGGAAATCCTCCTTTGTAGAGTCGGACATCCTTGATGGCATCGGTATTAAACGAGGAGAAAAAGCCGAAAACATGGCTCGGATTATAGATTTTTGTGCGATCCAACAGGATCAGTGTTTGACCAGGGTCGCCTCCGCGGATATAAAGCCCACTGGAGTAGTCAGAGGATTGTGCCACGCCGGGCAAAAGCTGAAGGGATCGAAAGACATCGGGTTCAAAAACCTGGGGCAATTGCTGGATCGTTGACACGCTGATCTGGCCGACACCAATGGAGCGGATTTCCTCCTCCGTGATGCGGTCTGCAGAGATCTCAATCGCCTCAAGGAGCGCTTCGGAGGTCGTGAGTTCAATGTCAAGCCGGACAGATTCTCCGGAACCAAACGTGATCTCGCGTTGGATTGTATCGAATCCGATGTAGGAAAACCGGACGGTATAAGTCCCGGGTTCAATCCCGGAAACCGCGTAGTAACCGGACAGGTTAGTGGTTGCTCCCCAGAGTGTCCCCTCCACAAAAATATTTGCAGCAATCAGCGTCTCTCCATTGGACGCGTCCGTAATGAATCCATCCAGCGCAGCCAACTCCTGCCCCTGTGCAGAATGAATGACGAAACACCATCCAATCAGCAGAGTGGTCCTCTTTATGACGGACACTACAAGATGGGAAACCAGTTCAACAGCGGAGTTCGTCACGGTAGAATCAATTTAGTTGGTCAGGTATGGAGTCAAAGCAGATGGGAGTTCATATGAGCCATCCTCTTTTTGATTGTGCTCCAATAGCGCGGCAACGACCCTCGGCAGGGCAAGAGCACTGCCGTTAAGGGTGTGAACCAATTGTGGTTTTCCGCCATGTTCCGGCCGAAATCGGATATTCATCCGGCGTGCCTGATAATCGGTAAAATTCGAAATAGACGAAACTTCCAACCAGCGTTTTTGTCCTGCACTCCAAACCTCCAAGTCGTACTGTTTTGTCTGGTTGAACCCCAACTCGCCCGCACACATCAGCAGGCACCGGTAGGGGAGTTCCAGGGCTTGCAGGAGCTCTTCTGCGTGAAGGCGCATCGCTTCCAGAACGTCATAGCTCGTTTGAGGGTGCGTGAACTGTACAATCTCGACCTTATCGAACTGATGCAGCCGGTTCAGCCCGCGCACATGTGCGCCATACGAGCCGGCTTCGCGTCGCCAGCACGGCGTATGAGCACAGAGTTTGATCGGCAGGTCGGCCTCGGACAGAATTTCATCGCGGAAGTAGTTGGTCAACGGCACTTCCGCAGTCGGCACAGGAAAGAACCCGTCTTCAATGAAGTACATTTGCCCCTCTTTGTCCGGCAACTGGCCGGTGCCCCGCGCACTGGCTGCGTTCACAAACAGGGGGGGGCGGACCTCGGTGTACTGCGGGGTTGCTGCATTCAGGAAAAAATTGATCAGTGCCCGATGCAATTTTGCCCCGGCATCCATATAAAAGGGAAACCCTGCTCCGGCAACTTTGGCACCACGCTCAAAATCAATCATTTCGTGGCGGTTGGAGATTGTCCAGTGGGGAAGAGGCTCAAAGTCAAAGGAAGGAAGTTCGCCATGGCGATGGATCGTCACATTCTCTGCCTCAGTCAATCCCTCAGGAATACTCTCATGGGGGATATTGGGAATTGCAAGCAGCAGCTCTAGAAGCTGCTCTTCCGAATCTGTAACAGTGTGCCCTAACTCTTTCACTTCTGCCTTCAGCTTTTTCTGCCGTTGGATCAGATCCTTGGCAGCCTCCTGATTCCCCTCATGCATCAGAGTACCGATCGTTCGACTTGCCGAATTAATCTCCTGCTGCTTTGTTTGTTGAAGGGTCAATGCTTCCCGGAGGATGCGGTCCTGTTCAAGGACTTCATCAACAAGCTTGACATTCTCGGAGGCACCGCGAAAAGAAAGGGCTTGCCGAACTTTGTCTGGATTGGATCGGATAAATTCAGCACCAAGCATTTTCAAAGGAGGATCCGGTCGAGGTAATTTGGCTACGAAGATGAAGGTGAGCCAAGGCTTCCTTGAGCGACAGAGGACGGTAATCCAGCTCCGTTTCCGATTTCAAGATGACCAGCCCTGTACGCTCGGGGCGCTGCGCCAACTGAGGTTTGTCCTGTTGCACGATCGGTTTGATAAGTGTTGAATCAAGATCAAAAGCTTCTGAGATGGACTGGGCGAATTCATACATGCTGAGGAATTCCCGTCCAGACAAGTTATACACCCCGCTCTTTCGAAAGTGTACAAGACGCAGAATCCCCATCGCAAGATCATAGGTGTAGGAGGGGGTACGCCACTGATCCGTATAGACTTGGATTGGATGCTTATGGGTGAGATTTTTGATGACCCATTGGACAAAGTCTGGACGAGGGAGTCCATTGGACCTACCGTAGACTACATTGGTTCGTATGATTGCCAGCTTTCCCATGCCTGCAGCACGTGCTGCATTTTCGCCTGCCAGCTTTGACTTCCCATAAAAATTCACTGGATCGGGGCGGTCGTGCTCGTAATAGGGTCCCTCTTTACCATTAAACACAAAATCTGTGGAGAGTTGAATCAGATGGGCACCCCGGCCATGGCATAGTTTTGCAAGGCTTCCCACCGCCTCCGCATTTACACGCCAGCATGTATCACGGTCATTTTCGCAGCCATCCACTGCAGTCATTGCCGCACAGTTGATGACGTATTCCGGCGAAAACTCATGGAAAATCTTTTGCACTCGTCCAAGATCACATATATCCAAGGGTTCGTAGGAATGATCCAGGGACTCCTCTAGTCGCGATGTGGGGTTCTGCCCCGTGGCCAATAACTCATAGGAATCTCGCTTGGACAGTTGCCGCACGAGTTCCTGTCCCAAGAGTCCGTTCGCCCCGGTAATCAATATGCGCTCAGTAGCCATCTCGTCCGTGAGTTATGGTTGGTCTAAACGTCCCTTTGGGAAATTGCCGCAATCAGATCATCTTTGAGATATGTGGTGTCTTTAAGATCCAGGCGGCCCCTGAGATGAAGGCGCAACTCCCGTCTCATGGCGGCTTTCTCGTAGCGTTTTTTTTCAAGATCGGTTTCAGGATAGATCGGATCTACCGGGGTTGGCTCCCCATGCTCATCCACGGCGACGAACGTGAAGTAGGCATGATTACATTGGCGCCGTTCTTTTTGGAACAGATTCTCCGCCTCTACCAGAAGCTCCACCTCCAGAGAAGTGCTAAATGCCCGGTTCACCCATGCTTCAATCGTCACCACTTCACCGAGTAGAAGCGGAGAAGTAAACTCTACTGAATCGACGGATACGGTAACGCAGACGATCCCCGCATGGCGCATGGCGGAGATTGCGGCACATTTATCCATCAGGGAAAGAAGGCGCCCCCCAAACATACTGCCATAGGGATTGGTATCATTCGGCAGTACGACTTCGGACATCACAGTGCGTGAATCGCCAGGAGTTTTTCGTGAACGCATGAGATGATCAGGTTTTCTGTTTTTTCTTTCGGGCGGCGGGGAAGAGGATATTATTCAGGATCAGGCGATAGCCCGGAGAGTTTGGATGCAGGCTCAAGTCCGTTGGAGGGTCCCCAACGTAGTGTTGGTAATCCTCTGGATCATGGCCCCCATAAAACGTAAAGGTACCCTGGCCGTAGGATCCATGTAAATACTTTACCTCCTCGCGCTGTGGCACTTCCGCGAGGACGACCAGATTTGGTTTCACGAAACGCTTCCTGAATGCGGTCGTCTGCCCAATAAAGCCGGCCACGGTTGCTGCATGGTTCTGGGTCAGCATCGTCGGGACAGGGTCCCATTTTGCACTGAATTCAAACAAGGTGAAGTAGTCCAATACAGGGTTTTGGAGTTGTTGAGGGGGAGGTCCAGCATCAATATCTGAATGCTCATACTCGGCAGCATTGAAGCTTGGATTAAAGTTGTGGAATGCTAACGTAGCAGAGTAGTCCAACTTGCTTTTGGCATCCGGGTCTACCGGGTCTCCATCGTATTCCGCCGGAACAATGTCCGTGATGAATGCGGACAGCGCTATATCGTACGTGTCTGTACCAGAGCACATGGCAAACAGGAATCCGCCCTCGGATACATATTGTTTGATGGTTTGAGCAACTTCAAGTTTAAGGTGGCTCACCTTGCGATGACCATGTCGGTCTGCGGCCAATTCGGCTTCGCGTTGCTGCTCAATGTACCAGGGCATATTCCGATACTGATAAAATTTACCATGCTGGCCCGTAAAATCTTCATGATGAAGGTGAAGCCAGTCATAGGCTGACAATCTGCCACCCAGAACGTCGTCGTCATAAATCATGTCGTACGGGACCTCGGCATATTTTAGGGCCAGGAGGACCGCGTCGTCCCAGGGAAGGGTTTGTTCTGGGGCATATACGGCAATCCGTGGAGGGGTTTCCAATCGAACGAGTGCAGTATTTGCCCGATTACTTTCTACTTCCGCAATCAGTTGTGCGACCGTAGTTCCAGAAAGGATGTCGTAGGTGATTCCACGAAGCGCGAGTTCATTCCGCAGCCCGGAAAAATCAGATACAAGGAACGCGCCCCCGCGGTAATTCAGTAGCCAGTCCACAGGTTCTCCCCTCTGGAGTGCCCAGTAAACAACCCCATAAGCTTTTAGGTGATCGGACTGGCTCGCATCCATCGGCACCAGTACATCTTGAAGTGCACGGGCGGGGAGGGCAGTCAACAAAAGCAGCAGTGCACCGCTACAGGCTCGTCGCACGAAGTGCCCGTATGCGCTCACGTACCTTGTCGACCAGTAATGAGCCAGGGTACCGGGTAAGTAAGTCGGTGTAGGCCTGGAGTGCTCCGGCAGTGTCACCCTGAACCGTTTCAAGAATCTCAGCATAATGAAAAAGGCTGCGATCACGCAGCGGGCTTTCTGGATATATGAGTGGGAATTCCCCGAATGCAATGAGGGCATCCTCTGACTGCCCATTCAATAAGAGCGCCTCCGCACGCAAAAACCTTGCCTCGTCTGCAATCGGATGCGCCCCCCATCGTGTCAGTATATCTTGTGTAACCAGCACGGTTTCATTCGCTTTTTGCTGGCGCAAAAGTAGCAGAGCTTGCGCATAGCTCAATAAAGCCTGGTTTGTGGGGTCAGGTTGGGGACTTTCAAGAAGAAGAACGCGCAGTGCAATGGCGTCATTTGCGGTTTCTTTGTCTGTTTCGCCTCGAATATCGCTCAGCGTGGATTGCGCATCCATAAATTCTCCCGCATAAAAATGGATCATTGCCTCCTCAAATTTGGAGCGTACAAACAATTCACCGCTCGTTCGTGCAGAAAGCTGCGCAAAGATGGTCGCGGCCTGATCCAAATCTCCTTCTTCTATGGCAAGGCGTCCTAAATCAAACTGGGCCTGCTCGCCAATAGGTAAATTCATATACTGCGTTGCCAATCGTTGCAAGATCACCCGGGCAGTGTCGCGATTGCGAAAGACATCTTGGTGCAAAGCAGCAACCTGCGCCATCACCATCGGGGCTTGCCGATGGCCTGGGAAATCCATCAGGAACCGTTCATAGGCTTCCAGAGATTTTTGATAATCCTCCGGGGATTGACCTGCCCGTTCCGCTTGCAAACGATACATGTCGGCGATTCCCAGGCGTGCCTGCACGAATATATCCTCTTCGGGATGTGTTTCGAGTACTGCCTGGAATGCGCTGCCTGCAACAATAAACGCGCCCGCCTCAGCGGCCCGAAGAGCAAACTGGTAGATCCCCTGACCGCTTGATTCATGATCCGCCTCCATCGCTGTAATCTCTCTGTAGGCCTGCTCAAAATCTCCACTCTCCTCATAGAGCCAGGCCAAAAGGTCACGCAGTTGCAATAGATCGGGCTGTGCCAAGACGCGCTCCTGGGTAACGCGAACCACCACTTCAAGGGCCCCCTCTTGCTGCATATCCCGCCCCAGCCGTCCCCGGATGTAGTTCAATTGCCGTGGATTCAAGGTCAAAAGGTCCAGATATTCCTGGGTCGCAAAATCATGTTGCCCGGTTAGGCTGTACAGGTATGCAAGCTCTACATGGAACAGGTTTTTATTCCCGATCACTTGCCTGCCCTGTTTGAGTAAATCAATGGCCTGAATGAGAAGACGTACCTCGAACATACTATTATAGGCGATCCGGTACGCGATCTCTGTCTGGGAGGCAGATTCGACCAATGAATACCAGGAATCCAGTGCTGCCGGTCCATCTCCACTGAGGTATAACAACTGTGCACGCTCTGCTGCAAGTGGCAGCTTCTGATTTTCTTCGCTGCGGGCAATCTCATCATTGAGCAGCAAAATGGCCTCTTGATATTGTTTGGTGCTGATATAAGACTCCTTGAGTTTGTCAAAGAAGATCTTGTGCCCAGGGTATTCATCGCGCAACTCGCGCAGGACTGCAATGGCCCGGTCAAACTGCATCCCCCGCAAATATCCCACTGCGAGTTGATATCGGGAGCTGGCATTACCTTCAAGCTGCTCCTCTTCAGAAGCCGGACGGGTTCGATCTACACGTTGAGGCTGAGCCAGAACTACGCTGGTCAAGGCACACGTACACAGCCAGTAAATAAAAAAGAGACGCATCAAAGCCGTGAACTCGTAAGTGTCAAGAGAGTGCTAGGCCGTATTTTGGGGGATTCCAAGATAAGAGGAATCCCGGATAATGAACGAACGACAGCGTAGTATCAGTATTATAGGCTCGACTGGATCCATAGGAACGCAGTGCCTAGACATTGTTCGGAGGCATCCAGAGCGACTACGTGTGATAGCACTCTCGGCCAATCGAAGTATAGATCTTTTAGTGAGCCAAGCTCATGAGTTTTTTCCCGAGGTTGTTGCCGTGGCGGATGAATCCAGGGTTGCAGAACTTCGGAAAAAACTTGAAGGCACGGGGATTCAGGTACTTGAAGGCGAGGAGGGGGTATGCAGGTGTGCAACATTCCCGGAAGCGGATATTGTGCTGGGAGCCGCCACGGGAATCGCGGGACTCAAGTCGGTCATGTCTGCTTTGACAGCGGGGAAGATATTGGCGCTGGCGAACAAAGAAACTCTGGTTGCCGCAGGGAATCTCGCAATGGAAGCTGCCCGGGCCCATAACGCCACGATCATCCCCGTCGATAGTGAGCATTCTGCGGTGTTCCAATGTTTGGAAGATGGTGGGATCAATAATGTGGAGAAAATCCTGCTCACTGCCTCTGGAGGTCCTTTCTGGAAGAGTGCGCCCCATACACTTGGCAAAATCACCCCGCAGAAAGCACTCAAACATCCCAACTGGAGTATGGGACCCAAAGTGACCATTGACTCGGCCACGATGATGAATAAGGGGCTGGAGGTAATTGAAGCCTATTGGCTGTTTGGTCTTACAGAGAAGCAGATTGATATTGTAGTACATCCACAGTCGATCATTCATTCCATGGTATTGTTCAAGGATGGATCGGTGAAAGCGCAGCTCAGCTTACCGGATATGAGGTTACCCATTCAGTATGCACTCAGTTACCCGGGCCGGTGGCCATTCCCCGAAGGCCGTATAGATTGGACCCGCTCCCAGTCATTGGATTTTCATCCACCCGATTTGAAAAAATTCCCATGCTTGCGTCTGGCGATAGAGGTCTTGGAGGCGGGAGGAAATGCATCCGTCGTCTTAAATGCTGCCAATGAAGCTGCCGTAGATCTTTTTTTGAAGGAGGAGCTCAGCTTTATGGGGATCCCGAAAATGATCGAAAGGGCGCTCAGCGAGCTGTCTGGGCCGGTTGTGAGCACGTATGAGGAAGTGGTGCATGTGGATCAGGTCACTCGCCGCTACGTGTTGGACGCTGCCGAACGGAACACCTTCACGCTGTGAAGTATACCGTAGCCGAACAATAATTATTGGTGTTAACTGTGAGCATTCTCTGGATTCTCTTAACATTTATCCCGGCCTTGATGATTCTCGTGTTTGTGCACGAGTTGGGTCATTTCTGGGCAGCACGGGCATTCGGCATGCGAGTGGATCGCTTTTCGATCGGATTCCCCCCGAATATATTAAAGAAGCGTTTTGGTCAGACGGAATATGTTCTTGGACTAACTCCGCTTGGGGGGTACGTCAAAATTGCTGGCATGGTGGATGAAAGTTTGGATACGGATTTCAAGGAGGAGGAGCCGCAACCGGATGAATTCCGATCAAAGCCTCTTTGGCAGCGCATGATTGTCATCAGCGCAGGCGTGATCATGAACATGATTCTGGCTTGCGTCATCTTTTTTGCACTCACTTGGGCGTTTGGAGCCAATCGTATCGCGCATACGGAAGATGGGACCATCTTTGTCGCGGACAGTTCGGTTGCGTCCGTCGATATCGGAATGCAGACCGGAGATCGCCTCCTCACAATTGGGGATCATACCTACGAGCCGGATGGCCCTGCCCTGTCTCTGAATTCACTCCTCGCAGATGAACTCGCGTTTGAAGTGGAGCGGGATGGCCGGACTCTGACTCTCTCGGCACCTGAAAACGTGATGACTCGAATCCAGGAACTGCCCGCCGGGGGACTCTATGGATTGGGGATCTATACCTGGCCCAGTACGCTTGGATCCATTGATGAAGGGATGCCTGCGGAAGCGGCTGGATTGCAGGTTGGTGACCGGGTCACCGCCGTGAATCAAGCCCCTGTGAAGTACTGGCTGGAGTTGATTGATCATGTGGGGAATTCGGGCGGAGATTCACTTCTGGTTGCATGGGAGCGGGATGAGGGGCAACGCTCGGTTACATACGAGGCCGTGGTGGTGCCGGTCATGAATTCGAGTTGCAATTATGTGGTTGGGATTGGGGTCTCACAGACACAGATTGATTACGGACCGATCAAGTCAGCGGGGATTGGACTGTCGGACACTTGGGACAATACACAGGCGATCACCACCAGTTTATGGCGGATCGCTGCAGGCAAGGAAAGTGTACGGGATAACCTGGGGGGGCCGGTGATGGTCGCGAATGTGATCGGAGAGGCGGCAAGCAGTGGAGCACGTCCGTTCTGGTATATCGTGGCCTTGCTTTCCATCACGCTGGCCATCGTGAATATTCTACCGATCCCGGTTTTGGATGGGGGGCATTTAATGTTTCTCTTTTATGAGTTGATCGCTCGCAGGGAGCCGCCTCTCAAAGTGCGAATCTTCCTGCAACAGGCGGGAATGATCCTATTATTGATCTTGATGTCGTTCCTGATTGTCAATGATATCATCCGTGCATTCAATTCCGGTGGCAATGAGGCCAATGAAGTAGAGCCTGTGGTCTGTCAGGTTGATGAAGCAGAAGCCGAAGCAGAGTAACGGATGCCATAAGCGATTTGTACGAACGGGCAGATTCTCTTCGTTTATGGGTAGTGCAGAAACAAGAACGCTATCAAAGGGGTTGTATAGGACTGCGCTACAATACTCTCATTTTTTATCGAATCGTGATGCGCATCATACTCCTGCTATCCATTTTAACTGTCGGTGTCAATGCCGTGGCGGCCCAGGGGCTCTCTGGAAACTCGTTGGCCAGTAATCGCTTCTCTGCTCCAGAAGAACTCGAAATTCTGGGGATCTCTGTGGAGGGAGTCGATGCGGAAACCATGCAAAGCTTTGCGATCCGAAGCAGTGGGTTGGCGGTGGGGCAGACCGTGGTACTTCCGGGGGACCCTGCGATCTCTGAAGCGATACGGAGTATTTATAGATTGCGTGTTTTCTCGAATGTAAAGATCGTAGAGGAGCGCCGGACAGGCAATGGTGTTTTTCTGCTGATTCAGCTTACCGAAGAGCCGCAATTGGCAGAATTTACCTTCTCAGGAATAAAAAAGAAGGATCGGCGGAAACTTGAAGACAAGGTCACGCTGTTCAAGGGAACCCGTATTCGACCATCGGATCTGGAGCGATCCACACAGGTAATCAAAGAACATTTTGCAGAGAAGGGATTTATGCTTGCAGAGGTGGAGGTGAAGCGGACACCAGGCCCCGAAAACACAGTCAACCTCGAGTTTGTAATTGATCGGGGAGAGAAGGTGAGGATTCGCGAGGTATTGGTCTCAGGAAACGAAAATATCAGTCATCGATCCGTTCGCCGGAAGCTCAAGAAAACAAAACCCAGGCGCTCGATCTTCTTTTGGCGCAAAGCCCGGTTCGACCGTATCCTCTATGAGGAGGACAAGATGAACCTCATTGATCACTTTAACTCGAAGGGATACTACGATGCCAGGGTGCTAAAGGACTCTGTATGGCTGGATACCTCACTAGAAAAGCCGGGAATGGTTGTATCCCTTGAGCTTCATGAAGGGCCGAAATATCATGTAAGAAATGTGGAATGGGAAGGAAATACGATCTATTCCGATGAGGTATTATCCTCGACGTTGGGGGTGGAGCCGGGGGATGCTTACAACTCCGAACAGATTGAGCAAAACCTGCATGGCAATCAGGCGAGCAGCGATGTGTCAAGCCTGTACATGAACCGTGGGCATATGCTCTTTCGGGTAGAGCCGGAAGTACGGGTCCTGGATGGAGATTCGCTGGATCTGTATTATGACCTCTACGAGGGAGATATTTTCAGTTTTGGAGAGATCACCATCGCTGGAAACGACAAGACCAAGGAACATGTTGTGCGTCGAGAATTGTATACTATTCCCGGGCAGACCTTCAGCAGGGAACTGATCCAGGAGACGATCCGAAGACTGTCCCAGTTGAAGTACTTCAATCAGGAGAAGCTTGGGGCAGGGCCCTCCATTGACTTGGACCAGGAAGAGAAGGAAGTGAATCTGATCTACAACCTTGAGGAGGTGGGGAGCGATCAATTGGAGCTTAGTGGTACATATGGGCGATGGGGAGTGATTTTGATGCTGCGTTTCGGGTTCAATAATTTCAGTGTACAGGATTTCTTTAAGGCCGGTGCCTGGCGGCCATTGCCTTCCGGGGATGGCCAACAGCTCTCGGTCAGCCTTCAGACCAGCGGTCGACAATATCAAAGCTATTCCCTAGGGTTTACCGAGCCTTGGCTGCGTGGCAGGCCCACTCCGGTTGGCTTTCAGGTATCCCATTCAAGATTTAGTGGGTTAGGCTTCTATGGGTACAGCAGCATCTTTGATGACGAGGAAGAGGAAGACAGTGATCTTGGGTTTGCGAATACCAGTGCGCGGGTCTTCTATGAGCAGCGGTTGCAGTGGCCGGATGATAAGTTCAGTGCCAGTACCTCCTTGGGGTATCAGTTCTATTCGAACCGGAACTATACGTCAGCCCTTCCTCTCGGACGGAGCCAGCAGGTGACGGTGCGTCAAGCATTGTCACGGAGTTCTGTGGATCATCCAGTTTTCCCCACGGCAGGCTCGACATTTCTGCTTTCAGGGGAGTTGGCACTGCCGGTGTCGGACTTTATACAGTATCACAAATGGAAACTCACCACAAGTTGGAATGTACCGATCTTGAGGAAACTCACCACGAGTTTTTCAGCGGACTTTGGTTACATCGGCTCACTCACCGGCGGGGATGTGCTTTTTGAACGCTATGTTGTTGGTGGGTCCCCCTTCGATGTCCAGGGATATCGAAATAATTTCGGGAAAGATATTATTTATATGCGTGGATACCCGGCCCGGGTACTTGGCCCTCGTCGCGGTCAGGAAGCCGTCGGTGGCCGTGTACTGAATAAATTTACGTCGGAGTTGCGGGTGCTTGCCGTTCAAACTCCACAACTCACCGCAGCGCCCTATCTTTTTATGGACGCTGCCAATACCTGGGATACGTTTCAAACATACAATCCTAGGCAACTTTATCGCTCGGCTGGTGTAGGTGCACGTTTATTCCTGCCGATATTGGGAATGCTGGAAATTGCATATGGGTATAATTTTGATGAATTTGCACCCATCTCAGGTCAGCAATCCAACCATGACGGCTCAAAAAAGTGGTTTTTCCAGTTTACGCTTGGCCAAGGATTCAACTAGATTCATGTACAAACCGTCACACGTATGAGAACGCTACTAAGTTTCGGATTGCTTTTCGTGTGGACCACTACTGCGGTTCTTGGGCAAGAGAAAATTGCCTATGTCGATTCGAATTTGATTTACGAAAATTACCCGGAGTTCTCAACTGCGCGACAATCCCTGGATCGGGTTGCCGAGCAGTGGGAGCAGGATCTTGCCGAGCGCGAAGATCGACTGGACGATATGTTCCAGGAGTATCAGGCCCGGGAACTGTTATACACTGCTGAGTCACGTCAGCAAAAACAAAATGAAATCATTGCGGCGGAAGAAGAATTGGAACGTTTGCGGCGGCAATATTTCGGACCGGAAGGTCAGTTATTTGAGCAGCAGCAGCAGATCTTGCGTCCGATTCAGGAAAAAGTCCTGATCGCGATTGAGGAGGTGGCGGAAGCGGAGGGCTATGATTATGTATTTGATCTGGGCGGTGATTTTGTTTTTCTCTACACCAATGAAAAGCTCAATATTACGGATCTCGTTCTCGAGGAGTTGGGCATTGATATTACCCGCACCTCTCTTGGGCGGTAGGCTTCACACTTTAACTTAAATAATTCTATGCGACTCTTTTCGCTTAAACGCAGCGCTGCTTATCTTCTCGCTGTGTCATTTCTTGGTTTTGCAGTTGCTGTACAGGCACAACAGCTTCCAGCTCTGCGGATTGGCTACACGGATCACGAGGTACTGATCTCAAATATGCCCCAAACTCGAACCATCCAGGAGGAATTACAGGCGGAGTTGGAAAGTGGACAGCGGATTCTTCAAAGTATGCAGGAGGATCTCGCCGGTAAGGTGGATCGTTATCAAAAGCAGCAGGCACTATTATCAGAGGAGCGCCGACAGGAGCGTCAGCAGGAACTGATTGGCTTGGAGGAGGAACTCCGCAATAAAGCTTCAGAGTTGGAGCAGGACCTCGTACAGCGCGAACTGGATCTCATGGGACCAATCTACCAGCAGGTAGATGCAGCGATCCAAATGGTTGCAACTGAGAAAAATCTTGACCTCGTCCTTCGCACCCAGGCAGGACCAGCGCAGCCGATCTTGCTCTACGCGAACGAAGATCGGATTACGGATATTACTCTTGATGTTGCTCGGGAGCTAGGGATTGATGTTGATGCGGCAATGCAGTCTGCAGGCAACTAGCGTGCCTGTGGAAATTGCCTCCGATGAAATAGACCCCCATTTTCATGGAAGGCGTTAGGCGGGTTACGACCCAAACGTTCCGCCAGATGAAGGGTGCCGGCATACCGATTGCGATGCTTACGGCATACGACTATACCATGGCGCGCATATTGGACCGCGCGGGGGTGGATGCCCTCTTGGTGGGGGACTCGGCGTCGAATGTCGTAGCGGGCCACGAAACAACCCTTCCCATTACACTGGAACATATGATATATCATGCTCAGTGTGTGGTTCGGGCTGTAAAGCGTGCTCTTGTCATTGTGGATCTACCATTTGGTACCTATCAGGGCAATAGCAAAGAAGCATTGATTTCCTCGATTCGTGTGATGAAGGAAGCGGGAGCTCATGCAGTGAAGATTGAGGGGGGGACGGCTGTTGTGTCTACGATTGAGCGGATCCTTCAGGCTGGGATTCCGGTCATGGGGCATTTGGGGTTGACCCCTCAGAGTATTTACCGATTTGGGACCTACAAGGTACGTGCCAGAGAGCCAGAAGAGGCCGATCAACTCCGGCAGGATGCGCTTGCGCTAGAGAAAGCGGGGTGCTTTGCCATTGTTTTAGAGAAAATTCCGGCTAAATTAGCTGGAGAAATTTCGGCATCCTTGAAGATTCCTACGATTGGTATTGGAGCGGGGAATGCATGTGATGGTCAAGTACTGGTCATCCACGATGCATTGGGGTTAAATAATGATTTTCATCCACGTTTTGTCCGCCGCTATGCGAATCTAATGGATTCGATTTCAGAATCTGTTAAGAATTATGTAGAGGATGTGCGGGGTCACTCTTTTCCATCATCCGAGGAGAGTTATTAGTCTATGAGTCTTCATCAAGTCATCAACGAATATGATTAGTTCTCGTCGTCGCCCGCTGATTTTGGTTACAAATGACGATGGGATTCAGTCTCCTGGAATTCGTGCCTTAACAAAGGCGATGGATGAGGTGGGGGATGTGATGGTTGTGGCTCCCCTTGATGATCAGACGGCGGTGGGACATTCAATTACGCTGGACCAGCCTATTCGGGTGGAGACCTATAACTTTGGGGATGAGTTAAGTCATATCCGGGCTTTGGGCATTACGGGAACCCCCTGCGATTGCATGAAGCTGGCATTGCATGAGTTATTGCACCGTAAACCGGACTTAGCGGTCAGTGGCATTAACAGGGGCTCCAACATCGCCATTAACGTAATCTATTCGGGCACGATCAGTGCGGCAACAGAATCCTCGGTGAACGGGATTGATTCCATTGCCTTTAGTCTTGATTCGAAAGACCCGGATGCTGATTATTCTCCTGCAGGTAATTATGCCAGGGTGATCGCACAGAAAGTGCTCAGAAGTCAACTGCCGAGAGGCGTTGTTCTCAGTGCAAATATTCCCGCTTTACCTGAGAATCAGATCAAAGGTATTCGGGTTGCCCGCCAGGCTCGATCAAGATGGGAAGAGGGTTTTGTTGGGCGAAGGGATCCCTCAAACAGGTCTTATTACTGGTACCGCGGTATGATGAATGTATTGGATACAGGCGATGATACCGACACCGGGGCGCTCGAAAATGGATACGTATCAGTCACGCCGCTACAGTATGATCGTACTGCCCATGGGTGTATCAATGTACTCAAGACATGGCGCTGGTCAGAGCCTTCAGGTTAAATCAGGTCGCACTGAAATAGGATTGCATCTGACTAAGACCGACATTCCCGCCACTCAGAACAATTCCCACCTTCATCCCGCCTGCATCAACTGCCCCGCTTAGTAGGGCAGCCATCCCCAAGGCACCCGTTGGTTCAACAACGATCTTCATTCGCTCCCACAGCAGTTGCATGGCGGATATAATTACTGCATCAGATACGGTTACGATCTCGTGTGCAAGGTCACGTATGATCTCAAAGGTCAGGATCCCAAGTGATGGTGTGCGAGCACCATCTGCGATGGTTTTTGGATTATGCACCGTATGCAGGACACCGCTCTTGAAGCTGAGTGCAGCATCATTTGCTGCATCGGGTTCGACCCCAATGACCTGGATCGTTGGGCGGATCGCATGGGCGGTAAGTAGAGAACCAGACAGCAGCCCACCGCCGCCACATGGGACCAGGAGTACGTCTAAATCTGAGTAATCCTGCAGCAGCTCTAGTGCGGCAGTCCCCTGACCGGCGATAATATGCGGGTGATCATACGGGGGAATAATCGGGAGTCCCTGTTCTGCAGCCAGTTGCTCTGCCAGTGCTTCACGGCTGATCTCATTCCGATCATAGGGGATTATTTTCGCCCCGTATTCAGCTGTTGCGGCCCGTTTTACGGATGGGGCATCGTGGGGCATGACGATTGTGGGCTGGATACCCAGATGCGCTCCAGCAAGTGCAACGGCCTGGGCATGATTGCCGGAAGAAAACGTAAGAACCTCTTTGGTAGAGGCTGGAAGTTGACGTAATGTATTGTAAGCGCCTCGGAATTTAAAACTTCCCGAGCGTTGAAAATTCTCACACTTGAAGTACACGCGTGCCCCTACGCGTGCATCCACGGTCCTGGAGGTGAAAACAGGAGTTTTATGGATGACATCCCGAAGCTGTTCGGCGGCCGAACAGACATCTTCAAACCCTACATTATAGGGTACAGTCACGGCAGGTCATCTGGATCTTGTGAAGAGCTCCGCTCAATGCCTTCAGAAGGCTCACGTTCAATACGTACCGTGACTTGTGTCACGAGCGCTGCGATTGCAGCAACCGCCGCAAAAAATGGAGCAAGCAAAACGGCTGCACCAGAACCTGCGAGACCCACGTACATGGGAAATTCGGCAAGGGTTCGGCCATCTTTGAGAATGGATATTTTGCGTGCATTTCCTTCTCGTGCAAGTTCTTTCACTTTATCGACTAGTTGGGAGCCCTCTACCTTGATTTCTTCAAAGCGCTCTCCGAGCCGCTCTCCTATATTATTGTTTCGTGAAGTCATAGATGGAATTGGAATGCTGTTGCTATTAGGTACGCAATTGGCCGTTTGTAGTTGCAAGTGCACAATTTGGAACTGCTCAAATTACACGGATTGCATGATTCACGATAGACGGCTCGGATCCGGGAACGAACTTTCCCAGGTAAGTGAGTATTTTCGGTGCAGTTAGATCTATTTTCTTGAACACAGATAAATGGGTGAGGGTCGAAGGATTGTACTTGTTGGTCCGATGTATCCCTACCGGGGAGGCATTGCTCATCTGTCCGAAACGATGGCGGCAGGTTTGATCGCCCGTGGACATCAAGTTCATGCCATCACGTTTACACGCCAGTATCCAGAATTTCTCTTCCCGGGTCGAACTCAATATGAAACTGGAACAGATACCGAAAGGGCTGTTGAGACTGAGCGACTGATTGATTCGATCAACCCTCTGTCATGGTGGAAGGCCATCAAACGTATCCGAGAGCTGGGGGCAGAGGTAGTAATTTTTCGTTACTGGATGCCATTTTTCGCCCCCGTTTTTGGTACGATGGCACGTAGGCTTGCCCGTAATAATATCACTTCTTTGGTTGTAGTTGATAATGCATTGCCACATGAGCACCGGCTGGGAGATATCGCTTTAGGACGCTACTTCTTCAAGGCAGTACAAGGATGTGTGGTGATGTCGTCATCGGTGGGAAAGGATTTGGATCAACTTGAAGTCTCTTGCCCGCGCGCGTTTGCACCGCATCCGGTCTATGATATCTTTGGCAAGGCGGCTAATCAAACTCAGGCACGTTCAAAATTACAGCTGGATCAGAATTCACCAGTGATTCTTTTTTTTGGATTTGTACGACGATATAAAGGTCTTCATATTCTTTTAGACAGCATGCAGCAGGTTCGGGATACACTCCCGGATATCTGCTTAATCGTGGCAGGCGAGTTTTATGAAGACGAGGCATCCTATAGGAATAAGGTTGAGTCATTGGGACTATCCGGGCAGGTGAGGTTCGTCAATGAGTACATTCCCAAAGATGAGGTGGCTGATTACTTCGCTGCAGCCAATGTGGTCGTACAGCCGTACTTGTCCGCAACTCAGAGTGGGGTTGCACAGGTTGCCTATCAATTTGATGTTCCTGTGATTACTACGGATGTAGGTGGGCTTGCCGAAGTTGTACCTCATGAAGAATCGGGGCTCATTGTTCCCCCGAATGATCCATCTGCTTTGGCCAAAGCCATCGTACGGTATTTTGTAGAGGGGATGCAAGACGATCTTGTAGGGGGAGTGCAGCGCCATAAACAGTCTCTGGGATGGGACAAGCTGCTCACTGCAATTGAATCAATCATGTAATCTGTGTGCATTCTAATGAATGGTAGATTCTATCGTGTGATCTATTGTAGTTGTTTCTCTCTGGTATTATCCATTGCAGGCTGTGCTGCCCTGGATCAAGCCAGCTCAGAGAATTTTTCAAATCCATCGTTATGGCAGCCTGCCAGTGTAATTCAGGATGCTCGGCAGTTGGTGTTGCAGCAAGAGTCTGGACAACCTCAGGATATTGCAGCATATATGGCTGCTCGGATGATCGGAGTGCAGCCCATATTCGGTGACTCCTTAATTTTCCCATTACAGGGATCCAGACGTGTAATCCAAGGAGGAGAGCTTGGCGATGCAACCGAGCTTGGTGAATCATTTTGGCCTGCCCCCCGATCAGGTTCAGGTGCATACACCATAACTGAATTTATATCCCCAGAGGATTCCGTAGTGAGTGAGGGGGCGGCCATCGTGGTCCCTGCCTCTGGTCGTATGTATCAATTTTCTGGGCATGACACGAGGGTGATTCTGAGAACAGGAAATGTAACTCGGCGCTTAGCATCTGCAGCAGGGGGCAATGCCTTGGTACTGGAGGTCACGCCATCTGCTCTTGCGGGCATATCAGGATTGTCTGGGGACAGCATTGCGTTGGGAATGCTTCCCAAGGGCGGGTATGTTCTTCCTGAACCGATACCCATAGAGGTTCGGATAGATACCCATGAATCCCCTTTGAATGTAATGGGATTTATTGCCGGTCGGGATCCGCGGTATGCATCACAGCTCATCATTGTTGTTGCAGATCCGGCATGGATCTCTGTAGATTCAGATTCTTCTCAATGGATGCCTTCGGCAATCCTGCTGGAACTCGCGCGTAAATATGCAGCAGGGCGGATCGAGGAGGTATTTCCGAGACGGTCTCTGTTGGTTGCTACGGGGACCGGTGCCGCATTACATGCCGTATTTGAATACCCTGTTTGGGCGCGGCAAAATATTCGTGCCGTGATCGCATTGGGAGGCTCTGGTAACGGTCATGTGCAGGTGGGCAGGGATACGATTCCCATTTTCGGATACTCTTTCCCTGAAATTCATGACCCCGCAAACCTGGAGGCCTGGATTGCAACGGTATTGGAACAGGTCCACAATATCGTACAGCAACTGGATGATCAGGAGTTTGACGAGGATTAACGGACTTACCAGATAGATCCAAGAAAAGTGAATGTCCCAAATTATGGGAATTATCGCTACTGAAACCAAGTAGTAAATCATCAAGGATGAATTTTCTGATTTCACCCATTGTTACACAAATACAAATCCATTCAGGCCGAAATAACGTAAGCTCGCAATTCCATATTAGGCGATATTCTTCACCCACATATTTGATGATGACTCTTCAATGAATAGACGGCGTAACCATTCATAAAATTCATTCGCTGAGGATTGATGTACGTCTAAATCACCACATCCAATCGCTGCCCCCATGGGGCGTGGCCTTTTCCGTGTTGCCAACCATGCATGAATCTGAGCCCTCAGTTTTTTGTGATTGCTGAATTTACGATCTCCAAGAGGGATCTTGTCAATATAGTCACAGGAACGGGGCCAGATTGGATCCCCGTCAGGGATTAATTTGTAAATAAAATTTTCTAACTCGCCCGAAGAATTATTATTAGGCATCATCCAGATTCCTACCCGGGGCTGATCCTCAATGATTGTTCCAGATCTTTCAGGCCTTACAGGAACTTGAACTCTGAGATGATTCTCCAACTGGCTTGTAAGCTCTTTCCATCGCCCATCTGGATCATTATTCGCATCAATGAGAATTCCTATTATTTCTCTACCATAAACTGAAAATTCGAGAGGAATCGACGGCAATAAATTGTTAATGCCCTGTTTATCGATAATTTTGAAAGGAGTACTATCACCATGGAGGGATTTCCATATATGTTTGACTACATGCTCGTCACTACTCCCCTCAACGAGTAGTACTCTTTTGGAATCTACATCTCTGGACATGCAGCTATCTCACCTCAATATCCTGGTCAGCTGCGATTTCGAGATGTTTCTCGGAATACTCTACTGTTCGTATTTGACCGTCCTTGTTATCCAAGCGAACCAATGTTCCTTCAGCTTTTTCGTTCTCAATCGCGGCTTTTGCAAAGGCCCTCACGCAATCAAAGCTATGGGTTGTGGCAAAGACCTGCACATTGAATTTTTGGGCAGCTTCTAGCACTATGCTCCAGAAACCCCTCAGTGCAGAGTGGTGAATTCCATTTTCAACCTCATCAATGACTAGGAAACCATCACGGTTATGAGCCAAAGCAAGGACAGTAGCGAACGAGCGGATAGTCCCGTCTCCAAGGCTATTTAGAGGAACATAGCTAGGAAAATTGCCTGCCTTCACCATGATACGGCGACCTTCACGACGAAGTCTTCCATTTGTGTCCCCGACCGCAACAATCCGATTGATCTTTTTTTCTGTCAGGTTGATGGCTCTGAGTCCCAGAGATTCCGCACTGATAATAACCGTTTTATCCCAAAAACGAGCTAGCGCAGAACTACTCGGAAGCTCTGGACCGAGTGATCCGCATTCAACGGATTCTGGCAAATTTGAATCGCCCAAAATTTTTCTTCGTAATGCGCGGGGCATATTAAGAAACGACTGAGGCTTAAAAAAATTTGATGATCCCAAGAAACATGGAATAATGGCTTTTGAATCATGATAGGTAACCCTGAGGGCCTGTGGGCTTGAATCTGAAGGCATAGCTTCAGGGAACAAATCTAGCTGCGTAGGAGACAATTCGCTCGTTGTGGTTATTTCAATACGAAGCTGATCCTCGTTGGTATTCGGACCAATTGAGATCGTTTGACCAGGAGAGGCATATCTATCAAAAAAAAGAGTCGAGTAGTCTAGAATGAAATCCTGCTCTTCCGTGTGGAGAATTACGTATTCATGCCTCTTATGTAAGAGTTCTTCAAATATATCGTAACGTCCTCTGGCCGCGTATACACGCACCGCTTCAAGAACAGTGGTCTTACCAACTCCATTTCGACCGGCAAGTAGAGTAACGCGTCCCAATTTTTTAATTGAAAGATCTTGGATCCCCCGAAAATTCCTAATTGATAAATCAGGGAGGTGCAATTTGGGGGATTGATTTTCCGACATACTGGTAATTCGAGGATTTATGATTAAATGAATTGAGGAGTAGGTACCCCTCGAATACGCGAATGCGACATGCGACTACAAAGTTAAGTAATTACAAGCTTAGAGTCACTTTTTTTCCTGTAGATTAGAATCAACCGTGCTCAAAAACCAACTAAAACAGTACCCCAATCATGATCGCCCAACCCTCATTATTCAGGACAGTTAATGCACCCGTTTCGGAATCAGGCTTGGTCACATCACTTTGCCCTCGATAATATCTCGCCTCCAATGATAAGCGTTGAGCCGCCACATCGAAATCAATTCCAGCCCCGACCATCAGGCCATAATCAAGGGTTTCAATGGATTCGTCTTCTTCAATAAAGATCTGTCCAGTATCAGTGGATTCCACGAGAATCGCAGACTCTACTACAAATAAAGCTGCACCTCCAAGAAAAATTCGAGGCCGAACAATCCCCGAGGACTCGAAACGGAATTGAAGCAGAACGGGGGCCGATAGATACGATGACCTGCTAGTTAGTAGACCTGGAAAATCATTGTATTGTACCCGGGTTTTCGCGCCCATACGAAGGTAGAGTAACTCGCCAACTGCACTAAGCCCGCCGACAATACGTAACTCAGCTGTCCCTCCTCCGGCAACTCCTGTAATGCTTTCCCATGCAGTTTCACCCGCGGCTAGGTTGCCGACAAAAGTTGTATTCGTGATGCCAAATTTCAGTCCCCCGGTTACACGCTGTGCATTGACAGATGCCGTTCCTGTCAGAAAAAGTCCAAATAATATCAGCAGCTTAAGGCTTCGCATATATCGGCAGGTTGGTCAGATTCTGGAGAAAATGTAAAGGTAAGATAGCATGTATTATAGAAAGTCGAACAGAAATATAACTCCAATCCCAAGATGCCTTGCACTCCGAGATGCAGAACTGGAATTCTAGGAACTGGATTGCCACACGGAACGCATTAAACAGCGACCTGAACAGGATCGGACTACTTTCGTGCTTCAAAATCTCCGTATATTTGCGCGGATACGCTTGCCGAGCCATGGAACCGCAACCATAGGCTACCGTAAGCGGACAGTCGCCCTCTCTAATGCCTATTTCAAGAAAAGAAGTTCGTCACATTGCAAAGTTGGCCAAACTGCGATTTACAGAGGCCGAAGAGGAAGTCCTGGCTCATGACATGAGTCGAATTCTTGATTATATGGGTACGTTAAACCAACTGGACACCTCAGATATAGAGCCGGTTACGCATGTACATGATCTCACACATGTGGTACGTGCAGATTCCGTCCGGGAGCGTATAAAGCATGAAGAAGCACTTAGCAATGCACCGGATACCGATGGAGATTACTTCCGGGTTCCGAAAGTCATTGGGTAGCAATCGGCTCTATGGGCAGATCTAAAGCGGCGCAATCCCCTCAATTGCAGAAGTCATGGTGGGCAGCTCAATCTCCGGCTCTACAGCATATAGTCTGTATTCTTGGGCTCATTGTCGTCGCCTTCTATTTTTCCTGGGCAACCCTTTTCAGTGGAAGAAGTCTCGTTGGCGGTGATACCGTAGAGTGGCAAGCAGCAGCTCAGAGTATGCTGGACTACCGCGAAGAGATCGGCGAAGAGCCGCTTTGGGCAACGAATGTGTTCGCAGGCATGCCAGGGTATATTATCTCCAACCCTGCTCTGGTACTCCAGATTGATGAAGTCCCCCGTGCCTTACGTAGGGTTTCTTGGCCCTTTTCGCATGTAATTTTGATGCTTCTTGGGGGGTACTGGCTCATCTGGTACCTAACACGCGATACCCTCAATTCGCTGTTGGCCGCATGTGCGTATGCCATGACCACCTACTTGCCCGTCATTCTGGTCGCAGGTCATAATACCAAGTTCGTCGCGTTAGCCTTTGCCCCTTGGTTACTCCTGACCTTCGTGCATGGAATGCGCAATCCAGGTATTATGGCGAGTCTCCTTTTTACAATTGCTTTGGCAGTAAATCTTCGGGCAGGACATGTGCAGATTACCTATTACGTGACATTCCTCGTACTTGTATGGTGGGTAGTACTGTTTCTTGAGGCGCGGCGACATAAGAAGCTATCCCGGTTCTTTAAGGCGACGGGGCTCCTTGTCGTGGGTTGTATACTGGCATTACTCATGGTGGCCGAGTATTACTGGCCCACACTTGAATACAAGGAATACAGTATCCGAGGGGCATCAACTGGTGGTGGTGACGGTGGGCTGAGTTGGGAATATGCAATGCGCTGGAGTCAAAGCCCTGGGGAATTGTTGACCCTGCTCGTCGCAGATGCCTATGGTGGAGCCATGTATTATTGGGGGCCCAAGCCGTTCACTGGTGGCCCCCACTATACAGGCAGCATCGTGTTGGCGCTTGGAGTCATTGCATTATGGCGAATTCGATCTCGACTCGTAGCGGTACTGGGAATCGCCGGTGGCTTGATGGTATTGTTTTCTCTCGGGCGGCATTTCGGAGCGTTGAACCGCACCATGTTCGACTATTTTCCGCTATTCGATGCCTTTAGAGCTCCGGAAACCTGGCTGATTGCAGTTGCCCTCATCTTGGCGATTCTTGCAGCCCTGGGACTTGCCTACATTGTGCGTTTGGAACCCTCTGCCGTGGCACAACGCACAAAATGGCGCTCCGTGTTCATTGTCTTTGGCACAACCGGCGGTTTGCTGTTACTCTTAATGGCAGCCGGAAACTCCTTGTTTGACTTTCAGCGGGAAGGCGAGCTTCAGCAGGTCATTGCCTATGTAGCCCAATCCGCAGATCGAAATCCATCTGATCCTCAAGTCATTGCCGCTGCTGAACAGCTCCTTTCCGAGCAAGTGATCCCCCCACGCGAAGATGCTTTTACAGGGGATGCGAGGCGTTCTTTTTTCTTTATTCTATTGGCATCCCTCACATTGATTGCGTTTCAACGCAGAATAGTACCGGCCTGGATCTTACAAATATTTCTGGCACTTCTGGTTGTTTTGGATCTGGGAGGTGTGGCAAAAAGGTACTTGAATACAGATAACCTCAGTGTATCGCAGGATCCCGCACGACGTATCGAAACTTTAGATGTTGATGAATATGTGCTTCAGCAGGAAGGGCAGTTCCGTGTTCTCTCCCTCGAACGTATAGATCAGACAGGACTCGCTCGTCCGTCGTTCCACCACGAGTCATTAGGGGGCTATAGCGGCGCAAAATTGCGCCTGTATCAGGATTTCCTGGATAATCTTCTCTTTGATCCAAACACCGGAATGCCAAACGAGAATGTGCTTGATATGATGAATGTTCGATACATATTCTCCCCGGCTCCAATTACGGGTGCACTTAATGTAGAGTATGGCACAGAATCTGGCTTGACAGTATATGAAAATCTTGATGTCCTTCCACGGGCATATTTTGTAGGAGAGACTGAAGTCATTGAAGACCCGGATGAAGCGATGGGTCGTCTCCTGGAGCCCGGGTTTGATCCTTCCATCCAGACGTTACTTTCTGCACCGACTGAAGCAGAGGTTGCCTCAATTGATTCATCCAGTATTGTCCTAGTGAATCCGATTGATTATGGGCCAAGGCGCATTGCTTACGAAGTGGAAACAGATGCGCCACGACTTCTTGTGATCAGTGAAGTCTATTATCCCGCTGGCTGGACAGCCACCCTCAATGGAGAACATGTACCGATCCATCGAGCGAATTACCTGCTACGCGCCGTTGCTGTACCGGCTGGTAAACATACATTTGAGATGACCTTCAACCCTGCCAGCCATGTTTTGGGTAAAAGAATCAGTCTGATCTCTACAATGATGGTATATGGCCTAACATTCATCCTGCTTGGTTTGAGTGGTTACAACTACCTTAAAAGGACTCGGAGGGTAAGCCAGTCGTGATCAATTTTATCGCTGTTACTTCGAAGAAACAGTGAAACGGATTCTTTTGATTAGCTACTATTTTCCTCCATCTGGAGGATCAGGTGTGCAACGAATGCTTAAGTTCGCACGCTATCTCCCTAGTTACGGATGGTTGCCCACGGTTTTGACGGTTGATCCAGAGTTTGCAGCATTCCCGTCAATTGATGAGTCCCTTCTTCGGGAGATCCCTTCTGAAGTCAAGGTGATCCGCACACGGGCCTGGGATCCTTTCAGTTTATATGGTCGCTTTCAAGGTAAAAAGAGAGCAGATGTGGTCGAGGTTGGGCATGTCGGCGGGAAACAGGGATTCAAACGGGTTGCCCGCTGGCTCAGAGGAAATATTTTTCTGCCGGATGCCAGAATAGGGTGGGTCCCTTTTGCATCCCGGGTTGTTCGAAAGCTGGTGCAGGAGCAGAAATTTGATGCAATCATGAGTACTGGTCCGCCGCACTCAAGCCATTTGGTTGGTATGGCCGCACATAAAGCATCGAAACTTCCCTGGGTGGTGGATATGCGGGATCCCTGGGTTGAGATTTACTATAGAGACCAGATGTACGAGGGAAGGATCGCAAGGAAAATTCAGTCCATATTGGAGCGTAGAGTTCTCAGCACGGCCAGTGCGGTGGTTTCCGTAAGTAGGCATGTAGGAATAGGACTCAAGCGTCGGGTCAAGATGCAGTACTACGAGACGATCCCCAATGGATTCGATCCCGCTGATATTTCGCAGAATCAGATCACGCGAACTAGGAAGGAGGATGTATTCACACTTGCATACATTGGAACGTACACTCTACGTAGACACTCGAATGCACTGGTCGCTGCGCTGCAGCAATTACAGGCTACCATGCCAGTTGAGATTCATCTTGTAGGTAAAGCGGGCTCAGAAGCTCTAGAGGCATATCGTGTGAACGGGATTCCAATCAAAGGGCTTGGTTATCTTCCCCATAATGAAGCAGTAGCTTACATGCAGGAGGTCGATGTTCTTCTGCTGCCACTGCCTCGTGTGCAAGGCCATAACGGCGCAGGAGATGTTTCGGGGAAAGTTTTTGAATATATGTCGGCCCGTAGACCAATCCTGGCTTTAGGACCCACAGATGGAGATCTGGCTGATATCCTGAATCAGGTTCGTGCTGGAAATATCTTTGATTATGAAGACCAGGAAGGTATGTTTGGCTTTCTGAAGAACTGCCTGAAATCCCGGGAAGATGCCTGGCCAATCAATGATGAGGCTTTGGCTGAATATGAACGCCCCCACCTGACAGGCCAGCTTGCTCATCTACTTGATCAAGTCTCTAAATTAGATTCGTGAGATAGACCGATGCATGTATGTACACTGGTCGGAGCCCGACCACAATTCGTGAAGGCGGCGGCCGTGAGTCCGGCGCTCAAGGAGGCTGGAATTAGAGAAACTCTGATTCATTCCGGGCAGCACTATGATGAGCTGCTAAGCCAAGTCTTTTTTGATGAACTTGGGGTTCCTCCACCGGTCTCAAATCTTGAGGCTGGATCCGGTTCCCATGCAGCACAGACGGGAGAGATCATGGTACGGCTGGAGCAGTTTATCGAAAAAACAGGGCCATATGATGCGGTCATTGTTTATGGGGACACAAATACAACCCTTGCCGGTGCTCTGGTTGCGGCGAAAGGAAATATCCCCCTTGCACATGTTGAGGCAGGTGTACGAAGTTTCAATTGGTTGATGCCGGAAGAGATTAATCGGATTCTCACCGACCGTGTATCTAAGTGGCTGTTTGCGCCGACTGAAACGGCCGTAGAGAATCTGCAACGGGAAGGACTAAAAGAGAATACCATGCTCGTTGGCGATGTCATGTTAGACGCTACACACATGTTTGCCGAGCGCGCGAAAAAACAATTTCCCCTCGAATCAATTACCCATCATAATCCTGGAGGTTATTATCTGGCAACCGTGCATCGCCCATCCAATACAGATATCAGAGAAAACCTTCAAAGCATCTTTTCGACTTTCGGGCAATTACCACTACCTGTTATTTTACCACTTCATCCCCGAACCAAAACAGTATTGAGTTACATTACCGTTCCAGATAACGTAGAGATCACCCCACCGGTTGGCTACCTGACCATGCTGGCCCTCACGTCTAATGCGCATCGCGTACTGACCGATAGTGGCGGACTTCAGAAAGAGGCCTATTGGCTGGGTGTGCCATGTGTAACCCTGCGTGAGGAAACCGAATATCCCGAAACCATCGAAAATAATTGGAATGTGTGTGCCGGGGCAAACCGGGAGTCTATCATCAATGCTGCAATGGGGAAGCCAACTGGCCCACAATGTCGTATGGGTGAAGGTCCTGAAAGAAGAGCCGCCCCAATGATTGCTCGCTCCCTTTTAAGAAAAGCTTAAACTGGTGTACATGACAGCGGCACTTGAACACCACAAGGCGGAATCAAAGAATCCATATCGGATTCTAATGCTTCTGGATCAACCGTTTCCACCAGATATACGTGTTGAGAATGAAGCAAGTGCCTTGGCGAAGGCGGGGTTTGAAGTCATATTGCTGATCCTTGCTCCTGATACCAGAGAGGCAATAGAAAAATATCAGGGGTTTACCATTGTACGTCGGCATGTACCTCAAAAATTCCGAAATTGGATGCGGGGACTTGCGGGCACGATTCCAATTTTGACTTGGCATATTGCGTGGCAAGTTCGGCGGCTTCGGAAAGAATATAGCTTTGATGTCATCCATGCACACGATCTGTACATGTGTGGGGGAGCATTGAAAGCGGGCAGACGCGCAGGAGTACCGGTGGTAGCGGATCTGCATGAAGTATGGGTTTCCGTCTTGAGACAATATGCATGGAGTACCCGGTTTCCGGGGAAGCTGTTCATCAGTATTCGCAGATGGAAGGCCTTAGAGAAAAAATGGACGAGTAGAGCGAGGAAGATTATTGTGATTACCGATGAAATGAAGACCCGCTACACTGAACTAGGATGTACCGACGGTAAAGTCGTCGTTTTACCAAATACAATTAACACCGCGGCATTTGATGATTATCCTGTGTCCGAACCAATTATTCAGACACATACATCTGAGTTTACGCTGGTCTATACCGGCACAATCAATTTGCACCGAGGACTGGGATTTCTCCTTGATTCCATGCCGCTTGTACTCCAGCATTGTAATGCACGTTTGGTCCTTGTCGGTGACGGTCGAATTCGACCCGAACTGGAGGCACAGGTAGAATCATGGGGGATTGCGGATCATGTATTCTTTGAAGGCTGGCGATCTCAGGCGGACATCAAGAGCTATATTCTGAGCAGCGACGTATGTCTAATCCCCTTGGTTAAATGCAAACAGGGGGATATGTCGCTTCCGCATAAATTATTCCACTATATGTACCTTGAGCGTCCCCTGATTACTACAAACTGTACGCATATGCGACGAGTCGTAGAAGAGACTGGTTGTGGAATTGTCGTACCCTATGGAGATCATGAAGCCCTTGCTTCGAGTATCATTGAGTTGTACAGAAATCCCACGCGTCGAAAACAAATGGGGATCAATGGCCACCGGGCAGTTAAAAAACAATATAATTGGGCACGATCGGTGCGTTCATTAATCGAGATGTACCATGAGATGGAAATCGAACCTGAACGGTAGATTGTTACAAACTCCTTCCGTAGATTTCCTCATAGCACAATGATTGAAGTTTGATGATCTTATGCCCAACAAGTTAGAACAACTGTGGCGCGGTATCAGGTGGACGATTCTTGGCCGTGAATCAACACTGGGGGAGCAGGAAAAGTCTTCAGAAGCTCGGCGGCGGGCGATGATTTTCAGTTTAGCGGCATCAATTGTGATCTGGCTGATGCTTAGCCTTTCGGAGAATTATTATCTGCCGGTGGAGTACATAACCTGTGCATCACAGGCGGAGGAAATTTCTTCCCCCTGTGTTTCCGGGATGGATGAGGATTCCGTGTTAGTGCAACCGTTGCCAAAGGCAATTCGTGCTACCTTGTATGGTCCAGGGATTAGTCTGCTTGTACAGCGTTTTCGTGCACGTTACTGGAATAGTCCGATCACATTTGATACGGGTCAGGGAGTGGTAGATACACAGTTATTGCTTCGAATTCCCGAAGAAGTAAGTATTGAAAGTATTATACCGGAAAGGATTGACTTTCAGAAAGAGGCAAGAGGCGAACGTCGGGTTCCAATCGAATCACGTATCAGGTTTATATCTCAGCCACCACATTTTTTCGTGGGCAAACCACAACTTGATCCTGATAGTGTGTGGGTTTCGGGGCCAGTGTCGGTGGTGAATCAACTGCTGTCATGGCCCACAAATCCGGACACCGTTGTGGCAATCGGTGATAGTGTGCATTACCAGGTTGATCTGGCGGATTCCCTCGCAGGCCTGGTAAGCTTAAGGACGAAAAATACGACCGTTATTCGGTCCTCCCCACAATTCACAGAGGGGCAAAAAGAGCAGGTAAGAGTGGAAATTGAAGGAATCCCGAATGCAAATAGCGTGGTTCAACTTGACCCAGAGTCCGTGACGATCACCTATCAAATACCCTTATCCAAATTCCTCGAAGCGCAGCAATCACAACTGATCCGGGCCGTAATCTCCTACTCCAAAATCTATGACGATACGACAGGGCGTGTGGAGCCCACCGTAGAATATCCAGAAGAGTTTATGTTGCGCCAAGTCACAGTTTCCCCGGAGCGGCTTCGATATTTTATTAATATCGGATCCCAATAACATTACGATGGAGCAACAACAAAGTGGGGGCATGGTTTAAGCTCCGGTCCTAACAACTGCGACATGGCCTGGCCACTGTGGCCCAAAAGTACGGTTGAATACCACAACACTCCGCAGGGGATTCTCACTGAGTCTGGTATCTGGTATAGAACAACCGTCGACCTTCTGAACGAATATGCAGGTGAGCTTTTTGAGCGCGAGCCACTTGAGTTGCATTTAGCCCGTTCAGATACTTGGATTCGCTCCCCTCATACGCTGTCTCTCTGGCTGCTTGCTTTAGGCATTATCTATTATCATCCTTGGCAGCTGGCGGTAACCGTACCACTTTTCTTTCTTGTGTGGCAAATTGTGGCTCCAGCTTTGGTGAACCGCACTGTGGTCTCTTTATTGAGAGTACTGGATGCCGTAATACTACAAGCTGTTCTCTACGCCGGAACGATGTCAGTGCTGGCTTTGTCCGGTCAGTACGGGTCTGTAGCTGTAGGACTGGTAGGATTTATATGTGTTCGCTGGGGTATTCTGACGTATCTGACGCGTCCAATGGTCGTCCGTTGCTGGAAAATAATGTATAAACTTCCCGTACCTGATCATATATTGCGGGCTTTTATAATTCGGAGTGCATTAAGGCACGGGATCAATCTTGCCGGCTTCGAGGAGATTGAGCAAAGTGTTATTGAAAATATGTTTAAGAAGAGGCCGTAAAAAGGAAAATCATAGATGCTAAATCATGTGTATGCTAGTTCAGTCCATGAATTGCGGGCAGGAGTAAGGCGTTTGCTTGAAAGGTCAAACCACTCATCACAAACGAGGATTGCTCGAGTTTCTGTAAAGTTGGACGACGTAAACCCGTTGGATTGGTTAATCCATCGTCCACAAGGAGGGCGTATCTACTGGTCGGGCAGGGATTATGGAATTGAAGTAGCAGCTTTTGGCGAGGCGGATTGCCACTACTCATCCTGTGCCATAGATCTGCAGGAGCTGCGTAGCGGGCTTGGAGCAATGCTTTCAGAGTGTGAGCATGGGGTACGTTATTACGGGGGCATTCGCTTCGATCTGCATCAGCCAGGCGAGGAGCAGTGGTCTTCTTTTGGTTCCTGGCGATTCGTACTGCCAAGATTTGAGGTTCGCAAGAACTCAAAGGGTACGACGCTCATGTGTAATCTTGTGATCCCAGATGATCAGCTGCAGATAGGGATGATTCTTGACCAGGTGGATACTCTGCATGACTCCATCGAGGAGACAAGGGTACATTTCGAGCCCACTAGGCAGCGTTTCCGCCCGGATTTTGAGGACTGGGGGTTAATGGTTGACAATGCACTCCGCGCGTTCAGCCATACTTCTTTAGATAAAGTGGTGCTGGCACGAGAGGCTTCGATAGGTTTCTCAGGATCACTGGCGCCAGTATCCATCATTCAAGCCTTGAAAAAAATCTCCCCCAATTGTTTTCATTTTCTTTTTGAACCCATTGCTGGCGAAGCATTTCTGGGGGCCTCGCCGGAACGATTATTCAGACGGGAAGGGCGATCGATTGAGAGTGAAGCCGTCGCGGGTACCCGCCCGCGTCGGGCGTCTGATGTTGATGATGCAAGGATGATTGATGAGTTGTGCAGCAGTGCAAAAGAGCAGCGGGAGCATGAATTCGTCCGAATCAGTTTGCAGGAAGAGGTTACGTCATTGGCGGCACATGTAACGATGGATACCTTGCCGTCCATTATGTGTCTGGCTTCGGAAATCCACTTGGTTTCCCGGTTGCGTGCAATTCTGCAGCAGGAATACACCAGCTTAGATGTATTGGAAGCATTACATCCGTCACCTGCAGTGGGGGGGTACCCATCAGAGCAGGCTTTGGAGCTGATTCGTCGAGAGGAGTCCTTTGATCGGGGATGGTATGCGGGGCCAGTGGGTTGGCTAGGCGTAAATGAAGCGGAGTTCGCTGTGGCAATACGCTCCGGGCTTGTATCTGGATCAATGATCCGACTTTATTCAGGAGCGGGGATTGTTCGAGGGTCTACCCCCTTGGATGAGTGGCATGAAATTGGGCACAAGATTGGTGATTTAGCACAGGTGTTGGGTTCATACACTTCTGCCGTTCAATCAGAACTTCAGTACGCATGAGTCAGAGCAATGCCGATCAGGCACGCCTGATCATTGGAGAATTGGTGCGTTGTGGGATTGACCAGTTTGTTATCGCTCCAGGCTTTCGAAGTGCGCCCCTTGCCTTGGCTGCGGCCAGTCATCCGTCTACTCAAGTGACCATCCATTTTGATGAACGGGGCAGTGCATTTTTTGCGCTGGGGTACGGCCGGGTAACCCGTAAACCGTGTGTTTGGATCACCACCTCAGGGACAGCGGTAGCCAACGGCCTTCCCGCTGTAGTAGAATCTGCCATGGATGAGGTCCCATTGATTTGCCTCACGGCAGATCGCCCTCCAGAGCTTCGTGACACCGGTGCAAATCAAACGATTGACCAAGTTCACATCTTTGGCCGTTATTCTAGGTGGTTTGCAGATTTGCCTGCTCCCACCGCGGAGCAGGATGCGTCATTTATCCGCACTACAATTGATTATGCAGTACACCGGGCGCTCAGCGGCCCCGTACATCTGAATTGTATGTTTAGGGAGCCGTTATTAGAGAAGAAGGACAAAGATCATTCGATCCCGGCAATTCCATGGACAACGGAAGGAGCTCCTGGAACAGTCTATCAAACGGAAGCCAAATCTACAGTTACCCTGGATGATCGGTTGCTGCAGAAAATCTCCAGTGCTCAGCGTGGGCTGATAGTATCAGGAAGATTACAAACCCTTGAGGAAGCAGAGGCCATCAGTGTGTTGGCCAATCACTTAGGATGGCCTCTAATTGCAGATATTTGCGCTCCAGTCCCTGCCATAGGGAATTCGGTGAATTTTTTTGATCTGATTGTGCGCAGTAAACCTTTTGTACAAAGGCATCAACCAGATATAGTCCTGCACTTCGGAGGCCCATTGGTATCGAAAGAGTTGCAGAATTTTTTGGCCAACTCTCCCTCTAAAGCGTATGTGGCGATTTCGCCATCGGATAGTAGGATTGATCCATGCCACACAGTAACAGATCGTGTCCAATCAACGATCCCCGATTTTTGTGATGGCCTATTAAATATTCCATCTGACAATCCATCTGGCAGGACATGGCTAGACGCGTGGATATGTGCAGATGCGGCGGTTCGGCACACACTTTCGGATGTGCTGCAGAAGCACCTCTCTGAGCCATCTCTGGCATGGATACTCTCCGATCTATTGGACAGCACGAATTGGGTGTTCGGTGCCAACAGCATGCCGATTAGAGACTTACAGGCGTTTCTCCGGCGAGATAAAAATGCCCCACGAGTTTTTGCAAATCGCGGTGCCAGTGGCATTGATGGTACTCTTGCCACGGTTGCAGGGATTGCGAAAGCTCAGTCTAGCTATGGGACTGTCCTGCTAGGAGATTTGGCCATGTTGCATGACGTGAACTCACTGAGCCTCCTGAGAGAGCGTGACGTAATCATTGTTGTGATTAACAATAATGGGGGCGGTATCTTTCACATGCTTCCGGTTGCCTTGGGTCATGAAGAGTTTGAAAAAGTTCTGGGAACCCCCCATGGCATGGATTTTCGATGGGCTACCGCGCAGTTTCAGATTCCATATTCCTCGGCGGATTCCTGCGAGGAGTTTCGGAAAATCTGGCAATCTGCGGCATCTTCATCAGGCCCATATCTGATTGAAGTGCAAACAGATCGGGCACAGAATGCAGAATTACATACCGCTCTCTACCGCCTTGCCGGCGAAGCAGTTCAGAGTGCGATTTAGAATCATTGATTACGATTATGTCCAATAAAAAACACCACTTCACATACCGACCCATCGTCGAGGGCCCGATAGAATGGGAAAGTTGCGGCGACTACACGGATATTCTGTATGAGAAAGGAATTGCAGATATGGAAACGGCAGGGATTGCAAAAGTGACCATCAATCGCCCAGAGGTTCGGAATGCTTTTCGTCCGCTGACGGTGGCAGAGATGCAGGATGCCTTTGCAAAGGCACGTGATGATGCATCCATTGGCGTCATTATTTTGACTGGAGAAGGGCCAGATGCATTTTGCTCTGGCGGGGATCAGCGTATTCGGGGAGATCACGGATATACGGAACAAGGCTCGGGGGCGCAACGCTTAAATGTTCTTGATCTGCAGAGACAGATTCGAACCTGTCCAAAGCCTGTGATCGCCATGGTTGCAGGGTGGGCGGTAGGTGGAGGCCATGTATTACATGTTATCTGCGATCTCACGATTGCCGCAGATAATGCCAAGTTTATGCAGACGGGCCCGAAGGTTGGCTCGTTTGATGGTGGTTATGGGGCAAGCTATCTTGCCCGTCATGTAGGCCAGAAAAAAGCCAGGGAGATCTGGTTTTTATGCCGGCCCTACAATGCTTCAGAAGCTTTGGAAATGGGACTCGTAAATACGGTGGTAAAGCTGGATGACCTGGAGCGTACTACGGTACAGTGGTGTAGAGAAATTCTCATGAATTCGAATATTGCCATCCGGTTGCTGAAGGCTGGATTTAATGCAGATTGTGACGGACAGGCAGGCCTGCAGGAGTTGGCAGGACATGCAACAATGTTGTTTTATATGACCGAGGAGGGGCAGGAGGGGAAGAATGCATACCTGAGTAAACGCCCACCAAACTTTGACAAGGACGGATATAAGCCATGAGCGGGAGCCGGATCCATGCTTGGGTTTTGGCGTCTCGTCCGAAGACGCTGCCCGTTGCAATCGCTCCCATTCTTGTGGCGTCCGCAATGGCATGGGACGATGGTGGCTTCAATTTTGGCGTTGTCCTAGTTGCAGCGGCCTGTGCGCTTCTGATCACGATTGGGACAAACTTCTGTAATGACTACGCTGACTTTGTGAGCGGTGCAGATACAAAGGATCGAAAAGGCCCTACACGTGCCACCCAAGCCGGCTTAATCTCTCCCCATCATGTCAAGGTGGCCACCATTGTGGTATTTTCCCTTGCAACAGTTCTGGGAATGGTTCTGGTCTATCGCGGTGGTTGGGGAGTTCTTGTCATTGGTTTTGCATCCATCCTGGCAGGAATACTTTACACGGCCGGTCCATGGCCGTATGGCTACAAAGGTCTGGGAGATTTATTCGTCCTGATTTTCTTTGGCCCGGTAGCTGTTGGGGGAACCTACTACGTCCAGACACTGGAGATTACATCAAGTGTGATCATTGCTGGTTTTGCACCTGGTTTATTATCCGTAGCAATCCTGACCGTCAATAATATTCGTGACATAGTAGAGGATCGCAAAGCAAATAAAAAAACATTGGTGGTTCGGTTTGGGCGCAAATTTGGCATTGGTCTATGGATTGGCTGCGTCATCATTGCAGCCCTGTTACCGCTCGATTTTGTGCGTGTTACCGGTGATCATGTGTGGGCGGGGTTTACCGCCTTAATCTTGATCCCAGCCATGAGCATTCTGCACAAGCTCATTACGACTCATGATGCTGCTGACCTGAACCCACTCCTTGGGCAAACGGCATTGTTGCTCCTTGCCTACAGTGTGATTTTTGCGCTGGGATGGGGCATTTAAAAGCGAGCAGTGTATCATTGAAAAATCTATTGATAATTCTCCAATCTGGTTGTTATGGTAAACCGAATCAATAAAACATTGGAGAGGCGGTTGAGTCATTCGCTGAACTTTCTGCGTGCTGCGTCTACTCCTCCAGCGCGAATTCTTGACTTGGGCATCCCAAATGAACTCGGCAGGCGGATGCAGCTTGCGGGATACGTGGTCACAAACACAGAAGGAGATCTGGAACAGATTGCCACTCCTCTTGGAGCGGATGCAGATCTCGTAACCGCATTTGAGATTCTGGAACACTTGGTCTCCCCCTACAACGTCCTGCGTGCAATCCAAGCCCCCAGACTTATTGCGACGGTACCACTTCGTTTATGGTTTGCATCCGCGTATTGCAACCCATCTGATCCATGGGACCGGCATTTTCATGAATTTGAAGACTGGCAGTTTGATTGGCTCCTGGAGCAGGCCGGATGGAAAATCATTCGCACTGAAAAATGGACCAGCTACGGCGCATGTATAGGGATCCGCCCATTTCTTCGTCGATTCACACCGCGTTATTATGCGGTTGAAGCCATTCGACCTGGTTAACGCATGTCAATGGTCAAATATTGGAGGTCATAATTCGCTCAGAATTGACAAGTCCAGATCAGATTTCTTTATCAAGCATCTGTCGAATTGCGGTCGTGGATGATTCAACGGCAGTGGATCTATGAGTACATCGTGTTTGAATACATTGTAGGTGTCCAAGCCATGCACTTCCTCAGGAATGGTTCTCGCTAATTCGACCAGTCCCAGCATCCCGATGCCGGATTCATAGGAAGAGCTGATGGTACATCGGATGTGATCAGCTTGCGCCTGTTTCATCTTTTCAATGGCTCCGGTCATTCCTCCTGAAAGGGTAGGTTTAAGAACATAAACATCGGCAAATTGACGGTACTGTTCTGCGTCCGGCTCACGGAGGGTTTCATCCAGTGCCAGGGGGATATGACTGGATTGGGCAAACGCCGCAAGATCAGCCTTATCCTCCAGCGGTTCTTCAATGTAATCAAGCGTCAGGTGACGTGTGGCATCGAGGAATGCCTGAGCAGCTTGTAGGGTCCACGCCCGGTTTGCGTCAATGCGAACATCTATATCGGGGTTTTCACTGCAAACCGAGTGTACGAACTCAAGATCTTCGTCCAGTGCCTGCCTTCCAACCTTGATCTTTACCGCCCGGTAGCCATGGAGTGTAGCCACTGACTCGGGATTTTCATGATCCTGCCGATTCAGCAGTCTGCAGCATGCGACCGGTGGCAATTCAGTCTCGGGTTGATTCCTTATTACTGCATCCAGATTGAATTGAGCGAACTCAAATCCAAATCGGACAGAAGGGCAGAGCTTGGATGCTCTAAAATCAAGAGACTCTATCGGGATGCCTGGAAGCAATTTTGCAAGGGTGGTTGCCTGGGATTGCGCTTTTGAAAAGGATTCCTGGCTGAATCCTGGCAGCGGAGCAATATCTCCCCAACCTTCGTCATCCTCACTTCGAAAACAAACCAGAAGCCCATTCCGATACGAATAAGGCTGATTCTTCCATGTGATGGGATGCATCAGCGGCAATTGATATCGGTAGAGATTAACCGAGTCAATAATTCTCATTCTAAAAATTATAGGCTAAGGCTGCATCTTTCGTTGGTTTCAGTGTACTTAAGGTCAAATTTCTGCATATTCCGACCATGTGGGACACCATTCCGAACGATCTGGGGCACTTATGTGTTGTCATGCTGTCCTTCATGATTCTGTGGATTCGATGATCAATTCTTGTTCTGCTTTTACCTTGTGCATGTAGTCACCGGTCAACTGAATTTTGTGTGCATTGTTGACTAATTTCCATCCTGGGAAATTACAATCTACCCATATTAGTAACGCTGTTTAGTCCAGGCAATGTATTTTGCCAACTTCGCCAACCAATTTATGCAACACTCTCGAAAAACGGATGTAAGAGAAATGGTCAGTCTCGGCCTTAAACTGCCACAAGTATTCATAGTCATGAACACTATCACACAAGGTTGTTGTCAAATTAAGAGGATAGAAAATTTGGGAAGAAAGATCATTCTTGATAATGACACCGAATGGGAAATTTATTTCCTTGATTCCATTAAATCATCACTGTGGTTACCATATAGCAAGGTCACCGTGAGAAGTAAGAACGAGATTGATTCATGGAAGGTACTGACCAATGCGATATATCCCTACACAACTATCATAGAACATGTTGATTCCGGTAAGATGGTTGGTGCGAAGAGGTTGAAGTGACGCATATCCATCTTTTGATGCGTTATGGGATCGATGATAAAAGAGAAAAAACTCGAAGACGCGGAGTCTTTATGGTCTGAATTAGGTAGCCTTCAAAAGGATTCCAATTCGGACAACGAAGTAATTTACAGGGGACACGCAAACGCTAATTGGAAGCTTATTCCAACGGGGCTGCGTCCTAAAGAAGCAAAGCAATTAAAAGAATTGTTTAGAGATGATTTGAAGTCTGAAAAGCAGGCTTGGGCTGAATTTAGAATGTTACGGCAGTTCATATATAACTGCGATCAGGCAGGTGCTACCATCCCCAATGATTCGGTTAGATTTCGGGAGAGATACCTAATAGAGGAGAATTTTATCAAATACTCTGACGATCCAAGCAAATGGCCTGGCGATGAATTCCTTGAACCTATGGCTTTGGCAAGACTCCATGGCCTCCCTACAAGACTCCTTGACTGGACTACAAATCCCTATGTGGCTGTTTACTTCGCTGTCAGCGAAGCACTCAATGTACAATCTGGATGGGATGACAGGGAAAGGCTTGCTGTATTCGCCTTAGAAAAGGGAGCGTATTCAAATAATCGTCGTGGTCCAATCAGGATACTTCGCGTGTGCGGTTCCATATCTCAAAACGTAGTCGCTCAGCAGGGGCTTTTCACGGTTCATCCAATATGTGAAAAAATGGGGGATCCCGTTGTTGTCAAGAGTTTAGAGGAGTACCTACCATCTGATCAACCTGTTCTAAAGCTTACCGTACCAGTCAGAGAATGTGTAAATCTTTATAAATTATGCAACCAGTTTGGCTTCAATGCAGCCCGATTATTTCCCAGTGTAGATGGTGCGAGTAGGTCTGTCATTGACGAATTACTACACACTCTTGCTCATAATAAATCATTGATAGATCATAAGCCTCTTCTCGGTATGTTGAGATCATGACTTAGCAAAATTTACACTGAGATCAAATGATGCCTTTTGAAAACCAGGGTCTTCGACTTTTTTAGAGAATATCTTACTTTTCGGGATCCTCTAGGGTAACGGTCCAGTCCTTCGAGATGGAGGTAGATTGCGTTGGCAAATCGCTCTCTATTATAGAATACTCGGCACCAGCTTTGATGGCTCTGATCCGACTGTTGATGCTTCTGCCTGACCGTTACAGACGTTGAGGATAATCTCATTCATAATGCCCCATAAGTGAGACTTCACGGTATCACCGCTATCTTTCATTGGATCCAATCGACATCTCATGGTCCAGAATAGTCAGCATTCCTAACCTTTGTGCGCCCCGGTACAGTGACGATAATCCCCAGCGAATGACTCGTAGTTTCCTACCTGGTGTGGGGATTTGTCTTGAAACCAATTGGTCGACAGTTGGGATCGTTTTGGAATGCATCCAGAATGAGGTGCCAGTGTGCATGCTAAGTATGCAGTGGCCAGGTGCCTACGTGGATCGGGCGTTGGATCAATTAGGGATTAAAAATGTCGTGACTACAAGAAAAGACCTCAAGACCAATCGAATTAATCCAGACTCCTACGATACAAACCGTGTGGATTATCCGAAAATTCGTGAGGGTTCTGGCAAGATTGCCACAATACTGTATACCTCAGGCACCTCCAGCGAGCCCAAAGCTGTGGCACATACCTTGAACAATCATATTGCCAGTGCTAAAAGTGCCTGTTCGAAGCTGAATTTAGGTCGTGGTGACCGGTGGCTGCTCAGTCTCCCCCTTTGGCACGTATCTGGCATGAGCATCGTCTTCCGATGTTTAATGTCGGGGGCAAAAATCGTGATTCCCGATCCGGAAATGCCGCTTATAGAAGCACTATCCATCCATAAAATTACCCATGTATCCATGGTCGCTGCCCAGCTCATGCAGGTCATGGATCAGCCGCCCCCTGCAAGTCTACGTGCCGCCATTGTAGGAGGTGGGCCTACACCTCATCATGTTCTGGATCAGGGCATAAAAACGGGCTGGCCGATTCAAACAACATACGGGTTGACCGAAACGAGCTCCATGGTGACACTCAGTGATCAGGGATTCCCCTACGGCGCCTCAGGACATATACTTCAAGGGAATGAACTTAAGATTGCCAAAGATGGCGAAATCCTGGTCCGTAGCCCGGCGGTGTGTTTGGGATACCTGCATGGAGGCAGCGTGCAAAGTGCGGTGGATAATGGTGGCTGGCTCCATACCGGTGATCTGGGAAAGCTGGACCCGACTGGGCAACTGTATGTTTTGGGGCGTAAGGACAATATGTTTATTTCAGGAGGCGAAAATATTAGTCCTGAAGAAATCGAACAGGTCCTGCACTCATTCCCTGAAGTCCAGGAATCCATCGTGGTACCGGTGCCCGATCGCAGATTTGGTCAACGCCCGGTAGCCTTTATTCGTGGAGGTGTAGATTTTGATGATCTAACACATTTTCTTGCCCAACGCCTTCCAAAATTCAAAATCCCAGCTTTTTATTCTTGGCCGGCAGAGATATCTTCAACCTCTCTCAAGCATAATCGAAAATCGTTGACTAATTTGGCGATTCGGCACCAGAATATGTAAGTTCTCATACTGGATTGATGATTATTTTGAGGCGTATCGTCGGGGTTACCATTTCTTACGTGTCATGAAACATCAGATAAGTGGTGATCGGGCTTTTCAGACTCCGGGAAAGACCGAAGGTAGAGCATATACTCTTTCCCGCCATGTGATTAGGCGATTCGCTGATTGTCTACTTCTGTGTACTCTATTGACGGCTACACAGGTTGATGCTCAGGACCGGGAAGTACGTATGCAGCGAGTTCTTTCCGAGCGCATTCAGGAGCGTGCAGCGAGTTCCAAACGGGTCGATATCATCAGTGCTCAGGTGGTTGCATCCGAAGCGGATTCCTCGGTGCTGGTGAGTCTTTACAATTTTTCTGGAGGCGCGTCTTGGTTTGACAATTCTGGATGGCTCCAGGAGCCAGTTTTCGAGTGGTATGGAATAACTCTGGATGACGATGGCCGAGTTACCTCAATTGATCTCAGTGGTAATGGATTAGCGGGATTCATCCCGATTGGAATCGGAACGGTGGAGAAACTGGAAATCCTGGATCTCTCGGATAACCAACTCCGTTTTTTAATCCCAAAATCACTCTCCAACCTGAGTTCACTCAAAGAATTAATTCTTTGGGGTAATCAATTCAACGGGCCGATTCCCCCTGAACTAGGACAAATGCCGGCACTGGAAAAGCTGTCCCTCTTCCTGAATCAATTAAGTGGATCAATCCCCCCAGAATTAGGGTCCATCAAGAGTTTAAAACGGTTGCACCTTGACTTTAATGGGTTGGATGGCAGGATCCCTGTGGAATTAGCACATATTGAAGGGCTCATTGAATTGTTTGTTGATGGAAACAGCCTAACGGGAACCCTCCCGCTGGAATTAACACAATTACGATCTCTTGTCTCGCTTTTTGCCGGCTTTAACGATTTGACCGGACCGGTTCCAGCAGAACTGGCAACGATGCCCGCACTGCAGAATTTGTCACTGGAAGGCAACCAGCATACAGGCATAATCCCCTCCGAGTTGACAATGGCAAGGGACTTGACAAAATTACTTCTGGCACACAATCGCCTCAGTGGGCCCATCCCCGAAGGATTTGCAGAAATACCTTTTCTCACTACTCTGGATTTGGAGGGGAATCAATTGACTGGCACCCTGCCGTTAGACTTGGGATTCAGCCCAAATATGCGATACCTGAATCTCTCGGATAATCAGTTCACCGATCAGGTGAGTTCGTTGCCAATCACACTAGATGAGCTCCATTTACGTCAGAATCAACTGACCGGAGATTTTTCGTCAATCATTGGGCCACTCACATCGCTAGGCAAAATTGATCTTAGAGAAAATGCTTTTACGGGGACGCTCGAAGTCATCTACGGTTTTCAGAGACTGGTCGATATTCGATTAAGCAATAACCAGTTCACCGGCGAGTTTTCTCTTCCGCGTAACGCGTTCGTTTTCACACTCTATCTAGATCTTACCAATAATGATCTCCATCATTTTGGCGCAGTTACGGGGCAGGTATATATGGACACGATCAATGTATCCCGAAATCAACTTGACTTTACCGACTTGCTTCCGAATGCTGGCTTGATCCATCGTGACTCATTTACGTATGCACCACAAGATTCTCTGGTTACAAGGGTAGAGAGAACTAGTGCAGAAGTCATTTTCAGCGTGGCGGATTCGGCAAACGGGAATGTATATCAATGGTATCGGGATGGGAATGCTTTGGATGGGGCAAATTCTGCATTCGTACGCGTTGACGCCAATGAACCAGTTGCTGAGTATTACTGCGAAGTGACGAACGATATGCTGCCAAACTTGACGCTCGTTAGCAAAGTCAAGTCAACCGATGCCATTCCCACGCATATCAACCCCTTGCCAGAGAAAATCGAGATGGTTACCGTTGGTCAGAATTTTCCAAACCCATTTCAGGTGGGGACAGCAATTCCAATTTCACTGGCCGAACCTGGCTCGGTTCAAATTACCATCTACGATATTGCTGGTCGCAAAGCTCAGACATTAAGAGAGACAATGAGTGCTGGCAAACATGAGGCATGGATCACGGCTGCCGGGTTGGCCTCGGGAAGCTACCGCTATGTGATTCATGTTGGTGGACATTACGTCACACGTTCGATGGTAGTCATGTAGTCATTAAATAGCTCGGATTAATTAATTCCCAACCGCTTCATTAGCTTTATACCGAGGTCATATTGATTCATGTTCTCAAGACGATCATTCTTGCAACTTTCCAGCGGGGGGCTATTGGCATTATCCCAATTTCATCGCGAATGGGAAGCAGACATAGCGATCATAGGAGGGGGGACGGGAGGATGTGCTGCAGCACTAGCGGCGCTGAAAATGAATCAAAAAGTAATTCTCACCGAAGAGACCGAATGGATTGGAGGACAGTTCACACAGCAAGGGGTTCCGCCGGATGAGCATCCGTGGATTGAAACCCATGGCGCAACCGCTAGCTATCGGGCATTCCGTAATAAAATCCGTAGCTACTATCGAAGGCTTTATCCGCTCATCAACCCAGAAGCGGAGCTTCTGAATCCAGGTACCTGTGGTGTCTCACGACTCTGTCATGAGCCTCGGGCCGCCCTTGCAATCCTCAATGACCGGTTTGCCCCCTATCTCAGCAGCGGGCAACTCCAAATATTATTAAATACCCAGCCTATTTCTGCGGAGGTCCATGGTGACAAAATTCAGGCGGTTCATGTATCGCCCATGCAGGGTGTGATCCGGGCAAAGTACTTTATTGATGCAACCGAAGATGGGTCGCTTCTTGATCTTTCACAGACAGAATATGTGATGGGTGCAGAACCAGACACCGGTGAACTGCATGCATCTCCACGCCCGGGCCCTCAAAATATGCAGGCCCCTACATGGTGCTTTGCGATGGATTATCGTCCGAATGAAGATCATATAATCCAGCGGCCCGAGTCGTACGAATACTGGCGGGACTACGTCCCTCCAATTGATCCTCCATGGCCTGGAAAACTCTTCAGCTTGACGTACAGCCATCCCATTACCCTGGAGCCAAGGACTGTATCATTTGACCCAAGGCCCGAAGCGGTCACCGAAAACTTTAACCTCTGGGTCTATCGCAGGCTCATAGACCCAGAATTGTTTACGCCAGAAGCATATCCCGGAGGGATTTCCCTGGTGAACTGGCCACAGAACGATTATATCAACGGCAATCTCTTTGGTACCCCTGACAGCAGCCTTCACCGGCAGGCTGCTCGCGATCTAAGCCTGTCACTCTTTTACTGGCTTCAAACCGAAGTTCCACGAGAGGATGGTGGTCAAGGCTGGCCTGGGCTCAGATTACGTGGCGATGTGATGGGAACGCTGGACGGGTTCGCGAAAGCACCCTATTTACGGGAATCCAGGCGGATTCAATCCGAGTTCACCGTCACCGAGCATCATGTGGGAGCAGAAGCTCGGGGAGGCATGAATCGGGCCGAATATTTTGATGACTCGATCGGAGTAGGGAGCTATCGCATAGATTTACATCCATCTACCGGAGGGGACAACTACATTGATGTTGCCTCGCTACCTTTCGAGATCCCGTTAGGCGCACTGATCCCGGTCCGGATGGAGAACTTGTTGCCCGCGGCAAAAAATATCGGAGTTACGCATATAACCGGTGGATGCTATCGGCTGCACCCAGTCGAATGGAATATTGGTGAATCGACTGGCGCACTTGCTGCCTGGTGTATTGTTAAATCAACAACACCAAGAGGAGTACGTGCAAATCATTTGAGCGAGTTTCAGAGTTTACTGACAGAGCAGGGAGTGCAGCTGCGATGGCCAGAATCAATCTACTAGTGAATGATACGCTCACGTACCCGCTACATACGATTGCCTAAGCGTCAGCGACGATTGGTTGCTGTACTGTTGGGAGGCTTTGCTGTACTGCTGGTCAACAGTCTGTTCCTGTATCTGGTAGAGGGATCAACGGCGCTACTTTACATGAGCAATGTGCTCCTGCACATTGGCCTGGGGACATTGTTCGTCCTTCCCGCAGCAATCTTCCTGATGTTGCATCTGTCAAAGATGCCGCTACGCAGCAACTGGAAAGCAACCTTGGCCGGAACCGTTACAGGCGCGTCACTCATCACGTTGCTGTCCACCGGATTTGGGCTGGTATTCCTGGGTTCAACATGGGCGGCAGGCGTACTGCTTTACATACATGTGATTTGTGTTGCCACATCCATGATCGGATTTGTGGTCCACATTTCCCTGAAAGAAGGTATACGGTACCGGTTCCTGGAGTGGGGACAGGCGTTTCGTTCAGGTGGGGCCCATGCATGGCGCCATCCGCTGTCGCTGACGTTGATTGGCGGGCTTGCCGTGACATTTTTGGTTGGGCTTGTGCCATGGTTGCAGGGCAGTGGCTCCATCTATGTGGAAGGGCTGGAGGAGAACCCTTTGGCCACATCTCAGGCAATCTTGGCACATGAAGGATATCTTAGTGACGATGATTTGGACAGGTCCGAGTCCTGTGGTCAGCAGGGATGCCATCCAGATGTTGTAGTGCAGTGGGAGTCATCCGTCCATCGTTTCTCTTCATTCAACAACCCCTATTACCTGAAGAGTATCGAAGCGTTGATTGAGCGGGGCGGCAATGACCCTGCCCGATGGTGTGCGTCCTGTCATGATCCGCTGGTCCTCTTTACAGGGCGGTTAACCGACGAGCAGATTCTGGACTTTGAGCATCCAACCTCCCAAGCAGGGATCACATGTTTTTCCTGTCATGCAATTGAGGCTCTGAGAGATGTCAAAGGGAACGGCAGGTACGTGATCTCTTCGCCAGACGAGTACCCGTTTGCCCGGGCCAGCGATGATACCCGTAAATGGATTCACAATACACTTGTACGTGCCAATCCTGGTCCGCATAGAGAAGCTATGCTGAAACCTGTCCATCAGACCATGGAATTTTGCGGTACCTGCCATAAAGTAGGCCTGCCTCCTGAGGTGAACAACTATCGCTGGAAGCGTGGACAGAATGAATACGATGCCTGGCAAAGCAGTGGCACGAGTGGAAATACCATTCGATCATTCTATTTGCCCGAGGAGCCCCTTTCCTGTATTGATTGTCATATGCCACGGGTAGCGTCTGAGGATCAGGGAGGAATCGATGGGTTTATCCGCAGTCACTCGTTTGCGGCAGCGAATACTGCAATCCCTACACTTGAGGGATATCCCAAGCAGGTACAGGAGGTCCAGGAGACGTTACAGTCTTCTGCGTCGGTTGATGTTTTTTCGGTGACCATAGATGGCCGATTCTATGGTCCCAATGATGTGATGCCCCCTCTGAGACCAGGGGCGGAGGTAGAGGTTACTGTAGTCGTTCGGAACCGGCGCGTAGGGCATCTACTCCCCGGGGGGACGAACGACTCCAATGAAATGTGGCTTGAATTTTCTGCAAAGGATTCAATGGGAACAGAGATATTGATCTCCGGCGACTTGGATGCAGAGGGCAGGGTGGACTCGACTGCACACTTTTGGGGGGCTGTGCAGGTGGATCGTGCCAGCCGTGCGATTAATCGGCGTAATGCTCAGGACTGGATTTCCACCGTCTATGCCCATATGATTGGACCGGGTACCGCACATACGGTACATTATGGTTTTCGGGTACCATCACGCACGACCATCCACGCTCTGTCTGCCCGATTGTATCACCGCAAGTTCAAGTGGTACTTTCATAACTGGACATTCCGCGGCCGTGTGGCCCCAGGTCAACCGGATTCTCTGGCACGTAAAGAGGTGGATCTGCGGCAATGGGAATTAGGGCCAGGTGCCCCCCCCGAGATCCCGATCACCCTGATGGCCTCTGCCGGACGGTCGGAAGGAGATCAACCAGATAGGACGTATGCCTCATGGGAGCGCTGGAATGACTATGGAATTGGGCTCTTTCTTGAAGGAGATACGCGTGGCGCATTGGAGGCATTCAGCCAAGTTTCGATGATTGCCCCGCAAAACCCGGAAGGGCCCATCAATTTGGCACGGGTATATCTTGCCGAGGGCAGTCTGGACGCGGCGGAAGCGCAGCTTCAGGAAGCAGAAGAAAGAGAACCTGGATACCTCAAAACCACGTACTTCCGTGCTGAAGTTTTGAGAGGGTATGGGAGATACGATGACGCGATTACAGAATGGTTGAAAGTGTATGAGGTCTACCCAAACGATCGCGTGCTTTTGCTCGCCATCGCACGGATGCATTATTTAATGGAGCGTTACGATATGGCCTTGCAATGGATTGATCGCGTGCTTGCAATAGATCCAGAGGATCTGGGAGGCTTATATAACAGGATGCTCACGCTCGGTGCGCTGCAGCGGACCGAAGATCTTCAGGAGGCACAGCGACTGTATGAATTCCACAAAGAAGACGAGACGGCCCTCGCCGTCACCGGACCCTATAAACAGCGCTATCCATCCGATAACCTTGAGGCACAGCCCATCCATCAGCACAGCTTGAGTCCAGTCCAACGTCAGCCCTGATTCGGTGCAGCAAATTCGTCATACTGTTCTCGCCGAATATCAATTCCGCACTGGCTGAGTTTCGATTCCAGTTTTTCATAACCTCGATCCAAATGATAGATTCGGCCTACATGCGTGGTCCCTTTGGCAACTAATCCTGCGAGTACCAGCGATACGCTTGCGCGCAAATCCGTACTCATAACACGTGCGCCGGTAAGCTGGCTCCCGCCGTGGACGGTGACCTGATTTCCATGAACGAAGGCTTGAAGGCCCATGCGGGCCAATTCTGGAATATGATTGAACCGGTCACCATACACCTGATCGGTAACGGTAGCTTTTCCATTTGCACAGGCCAGAAGCACTGTCCATTGGGCCTGTAAATCCGTCGGAAACCCAGGATAAATTGCCGTTGTAATAGACGCAGGCTTTACGGTCTCCGGTGGTGTTACAATAACCGAATCATCTTCAATGGTGTAGGCAGCTCCAGTGCTTTGAAATGCGTCCAGAAACTGTTCTCCCAGATGATCTGGACGGGTGTGAGTCAGACGTATGGGTTCGCCGGGCGTGCCAGCGATTGCCGCGGCAATCATAAACGTGCCCAGTTCGATGCGATCCGGGCAGTTGCTGTACGCAACCGCTTGTAGTTCCGGGACTCCCTCAATTTCAATGGTCCGTGTCCCAATCCCTTCCAGTTTCGCTCCCATGGCCTGGAGCATTTCACAGAACACGACTACATCCGGCTCAATCGCTGCATTTTCAATGCGACTGCCGCCGCGCCCTAGACTGGCTGCCAGAAGCAGGTTGACGGTCGCACCGACACTGGAGGGTTCAAACCGATAGGATCCCCCAGGCAAGCCTCCACGAGGAGTACGCGCCACAACATACCCTTCATCCAGATCAATCTCTGCTCCCAGTGCCTTCAGGCCTTCGAGATGCAGATTAACAGGACGGGGCCCCCAGGCACATCCACCAGGCAATGAAACCCGTGCTTGATGACAACGCCCAATCAATGCCCCCAACATGTAGAAAGAGGCTCGCATTTTCTTCACCAGTTCATATGGCGCCTCCGGGAACCCAATCCGAGTTGCATCAATCTGGAGCCCACGACCTTTGCGTTCTACCGAAGCTCCCGAAACTCGGAGTACATGAGAAAATGTGATAATGTCACGCAGGAGAGGAATACGGTCCAAATGCGTCACTCCATGGGGCAGAATAGCAGCGGCCATCAGCGGCAATGCTGTATTCTTGGACGCACTGATTGCGAGTGTGCCACAGAGAGGTTGGCCTCCTCGAATGACAAGTTTTTCCATAATCAGTCAGTTTATCGTTTGGCGAGATCATGAGCAGATCTACGCCATCTTGAATGGGATTGCGCTGTCAGAGTGTCAACTGATTTCCCCGACCCGCGAGGATTGGATTCTTGAGACAGGTCTCTGAGCCATCCGTTACGTTCAATGTTCACTCTTCGATAGGGTAAGGCGTTGGCGCCCTTATACTTTGTTCAACGATAAAAGAATCCATTGAGTGCACATGAAGTCCGTACCCCTTGGAAAAAGAATTCCCTGCATATGAATCGAAATTCCGATTCGTAGTACAAGGAATATGGGTCCATGTCTAGGCAGGTTTGAGGAATTCAGCTGTACTGACATAAATTCCTTCCATTCGATTAACACTGACTGCAAGGATGTTTACTGGGTGGATGTACTGTTTGGGAAAAGATTGTCATTCATTAAGTTGCATATCAGGTTTATCTGCAGACTGATCAAAATATGAAAGGACGCGGTCAGAATCCTACGCCAGTCTATATGGACCATGCGGCAACCACCCCATTGGCTCCCGCGGTCCTGGAAGCAATGCTACCGTATTTCGGGGCCAACTTTGGCAATGCATCCTCGGTTCACCATCCGGGCAGAGTTGCGCGAGGGGCCATTGAAAATAGTCGGGAGAGAATTGCAGAGCATCTCCATGCAATACCAGAAGAAATCATTTTTACCAGTGGAGCCACAGAAGCGAATAACCTTGCATTTAATCTATTGAGCGCGGGAGAGCATTTGATCACATCAAGCATTGAGCACAAAGCTGTACTCGAACCGGTCAAAGCACTGGAATCCTCCGGTGTCCAGGTTACACGTCTTGTACCCGACAGGGAAACCGGTGCGCTGGGCAGTGAGGAGATTGAAGAATCTGTAGGTTTGAATACGCGCTTGGTCTCGATTATATATGTGAATAACGAAACCGGTGCGGTGACTCCGCTAAAGGAAATATCTACCCTCCGTGATGAGCATGACCTCTTTCTGCACACAGATGCGGCACAGGCGGCTGCATGGTTCCCACTTGATATAGATCGTCTCGGTGTAGATATGATGTCGCTTTCTGCCCACAAGATGTATGGCCCAAAAGGGATTGGTGTCCTCTACGTCCGAGATCGTGTACAACTCATGCCACAGATTCTTGGCGGCTCACAGGAAAGAGGGCGCCGAGGCGGTACAGAAAATGTAGCCGCCGTGATTGGAATGGCAACTGCAATGGATTTGATTGCGAAAGATCGGGATGTACATACGTGTCGTGTCCAAAAACTCCGACAGGAGTTGCAGACACAGCTAATCGCGACGATCGGCGACCAATTAGTCGTGAACACACCAGTCAACGCAGCCCCACACATCCTTAATATTGCATTTAAGCCGGTGGATGGCAGCCCCATGGATGGAGAAATGTTACTTCTAAACATGGATATGGAAGGCGTATATGCTTCTTCCGGCTCCGCCTGCACTAGCGGAGCAGTCACACCGAGTCACGTTCTACTTGAATTAGGAGTCCCAGCTTCCACTGCCCGTGCATCCTTACGGCTTTCGCTTGGTCGTTTAACGGGGGAAGATGATATCAAGAGGACGGTAGCGTGTATCCATAAGGTTGTAAAAAGAATGCACGGGCGGAGGCAACATGAAGGGTAGGGCGCTGATTGTCCTTGCCCGTTCTCCCAAGTCCGGTCAAGTGAAGTCCAGACTGACAGAGTTGATCTCTGCACAGGAGGCAACAGATTTATATCGGATGTTCCTGATGGACAGCCTGAAGCAGTATGCATCCCTGAATGTGGCGGTGCGTCTGTATATGTCGGATGGCGTCCCTCCCGATGTTCCGGTTCATGGGGCAATAATCAAGCAGCAATGCGGCAATGGACTGGGCGAACGTATGCGCCATGCTTTTCAGGAGACGGCCGCGGCAGGATATCGACAGATGGTCATTATTGGGACCGATCATCCTACGTTACCAGACGAGTTCATTCAAGATGCGTTTCATGCATTATCGGATTCGCCAAGTATATGCATTGGGCCTGCAGAAGACGGGGGATATTATCTTTTGGGAATGAATCCATTTATTGATGGCCTATTTGATGATATGATTTACAGCCGACCGGATGTTTTTGAGTTAACCTTGATCCGGGCGTATCAATCGGAGGCGAACGTCGTTCAACTGCGGGAGTGGTACGATGTAGATACCCCGAATGACTTGCGCCGGTTGGCTTCAGAAGAAGGAGCAGTGCCCATGAACACATTAAAGATGGTAAAGCAGTTGAAAGTAAAATACGCCCTCTAAATTGTGATTGACCTCCTATTGACCAGGGGGCGCGATTGATCCATATAAAACGAACACCATACCTGAAACTTGAATAACCCAGACAATCATACCGTTCGCGTTTTTGGTCCCGCCTCATTGTCCAATCTGGGCCCAGGCTTTGATACATTGGGGTTATGCCTAAAGGGGATGGGAGACATCATCGAAGCGCGGTTTTCCTCGAAGCCGGGAATCGCCATCACTTCTTCGGATCCCATTCCGTTGGAAGCTATGAACAATACGGCAGGACGTGCAGCCCATCTTGTTATGACAAAGGCTGCGGATAAGAGAGGACTTCACTTACACATAACGAAAGGCATCCCTATCGGCTCGGGGATCGGTGGTTCTGCTGCCAGTGCTTCAGCGGGTGCATGGGCTGCAAATCTTCTTTTAGGTAAGCCATTTACCAAGAAAGAGCTGGCTTATCAAGTCCTGGAAGCGGAGCGATTGGCCAGTGGCGGGGCACTTCACGGTGATAACGCATTGCCGTCCCTTTTGGGAAGCCTCATCCTTACTTCTCCGGTCAGACCACTTGATTATCGTCGGATTGAACTGACAAGACCGATGCACCTAGTAGTTGTATTGCCCAAAAGGACGATCCTTACCGCAGATGCAAGAACGATTCTACCTCGCGTGGTCCCAAGACTCGAAGCCGTGCATAATGCCAGTGATTTGGCGTTTATGCTGCATTCGTTAATGATGGGGGATTGGGATACACTCGCTCCTTATATGATGCGGGATCGCATTGTAGAGCCCGCACGGGCAAGCCTTGTACCTTGCTATACTGCTGTGCGTGAAGCAGCGCTGGATGCCGGTGCATGCGCGGTGGCATTAACCGGATCAGGACCGGCGATGTTTGCAATTTTAAACGATGGGCAATCCGCATCAGAGATATGCAATGCAATGGTCGAGGCGGCCGGGGAGGAAGCGAATGGGATCGTCACGCAGGCAGATATGCATGGCGTTCGACAATGTACATAAATTCATGTGGTATGTGAGTACACGTGGGCGCGTGCAACCCGTTGATTTTCCGACAGCATTATTACAGGGCCTGGCGCCGGATGGTGGACTCTATGTTCCAGACAAACTTCCAGAGATAGACACGCAAGCCTGGAAAGCGGCTACGGATTTTTCTGCAATGTCCACGCGGATCCTCACGCCATGGCTGGCCAGTGAAATCCCTGAAACGGTTCTGGCATCCATACTCAGACAAGCACTCAATTTCCCGATTCCCTTGGTCAAGGTTGGCAGTGCATGGGTCTTAGAGCTCTTTCATGGCCCAACCTTGTCATTCAAGGATTTTGGTGCACGTACGATGTCTCGGCTCATGAACTATTTGGTCAAAGATGAGACTCTGACGATCTTGGTCGCCACCTCGGGAGATACAGGAAGTGCAGTGGCGGATGGCTTTGGGAATCTCCCGAATTTGCGGGTTGCCGTGCTGTATCCGAAAGGTCAGGTCAGTTCCACGCAGGAGAAGCAGCTTATTGTACGACGAAAGGGGGTGCGTGCGTTCGCCGTCAATGGGACCTTTGATGACTGCCAGGCAATGGTCAAAAAGCTGCTGATTTCTCCTGGAGGGCTGCGCCTGTCTGCGGCGAACTCCATCAATGTAGGACGTCTTTTGCCGCAGATGCTTTACTATTACTGGGCTTTTGCACAGGGGCAGTGGGGCAGTGCTGATGTATGTGTTCCCTGCGGGAATCTTGGCAATCTGACTGCGGGGGTGCTGTCGTCGCTGTGTGGGCTTCCGGTACGCAATTTTATTGCAGCACATAATGCGAATAATGGATATCCCAAATTCCTTGCCGGGGATAAAGATGTTTTTGGGGAGTCCATCCGAACGTTATCGAATGCAATGGACGTAGGCCGCCCCAGTAATTTTGAACGTCTTAAATTTTTGTTGCCAGAAGATCAGATGCGCCGCATGATCCAAGGCAGCTCATGCTCTGACGAGGATACGCTGACTTCCATCCGACGCGTTTACGAAGAAACTGGCTATACTGCGGACCCGCATACCGCAGTTGCGCTTGCAGCCATACGTGATCGTCCCACGCCGGTGGTTGTACTGTCGACTGCCCATCCGGCCAAATTTCCTGATACAGTAGAACGGGCATTGAGGCATGCTCCTGTTTCCGTACCTGCGTTGACAAGACTGGAATCAATGCCTACTCGTGTACAGTCCCTTGAACCAACATCGGACGCGCTCCGTTTGAAACTCGAATCCTGGGATTGATTGATGCCCCCCTTCGCTCCATCGGACTGGCCGCAGAATGAATTCCGAGCGGCAGCGGCAACTCTTTGGCAATGGTATCGTGCGGCACAAGCCGGTGAATACTCATCCGTTCATCGTAGCAAAGCGCACGCGGTATGCGAGGAATTCAATTTACCGACTCACCTAGTTGATGCTCAGTTCATTGAAGGAGGTGTTCCAACGGTCTATACGATCACGGATCTCTTTGACTACATGGATCGCTCGGCGGGTTCACATGCACTTCTGTTGGCAAAGCTGGCAGGATATACTGCAAACTGGGTCAAGGATCCAGTCAGAAAATTTGGGCGGGCTCTTTTTCTTACGCGATCCCTCATGTTCCTCAAGGAGGATCTCCAGGCAGGGCGACAGTTTATTCCGCTTGATCTATTGCAAAAAAACAATGTGGACAATGCAGACCTGATGGAGGGAAAGCTTTCTTCTGGAATGCGCTCGGTACTCTGGAAACAGGTCGTCTATGCACGAGATGCATACGCTTCATGCAGAACCCTAAACAGTGATCTCAGTGGTTGGTGTCGACGGCGGTTTCGTATTTACTGGACCGGTGGACTACACACCTTGGCTCGGATAGAGTCGCGGAAGTTTGATGTTTGGTCAAAGCCGATCGAGCTTACGTTACTAAACAAAACACGCGTATATTTACATGTCTATACAGGCAAAATGATTCGATGACAGTCTACAAGGATGCAGGTGTAGATATCCAGGCGGCTAACGAGGCGATGGAACGCCTGAAGCCATTAATCAAGTCAACAAACACTCCCGGAGTGATTCGAGATGTCGGGGCATTTGGCGGCTTCTTTCAACTTGACCTTTCTGGACACAAGAAGCCGATATTGGTGTCCTCAATTGACGGTGTGGGGACGAAGATAAAGGTGGCCGTAAAAGCAGGGATTCACGATACGGTTGGGGAAGATTTGGTCAATCACTGCATTAATGATATTGCCGTATGTGGAGCTGAACCCCTGTATTTCCTTGATTACTTCGCGGCCGGAGAACTATCCGCCGAAATTCTGGAAGCCGTAGTAAAGGGGATGGTTCGCGCATGTAAAAATGCTGGGATTGCTTTGATTGGAGGAGAAACCGCCGAGATGCCCGACCTATACTCACTGACCGATTACGATTTAGCAGGCGTAATCGTGGGACTGGTGGATAAGGATAAGATTATCGATGGGAGCAAAGTCCAGAAGGGAGACATGCTTTGGGGGATCCCTTCGTCGGGACTTCATACAAATGGCTACTCCCTTGCACGTAAAGTTCTACTGGGCCCCCTGTCGGGATATCGTTTGGGCGAAAGGCCCGCACAACTGAAAGGGACGAGCATCCAAGAAGAGTTGTTGAGCGTACACAAGTGTTACCTATCCTTGATCCGCGATCTCAAGGAGCATGTACATGCCTTTGTTCATGTAACTGGAGGTGGGATTGCAGGAAACACTTATCGTGTACTCCCTGAGGAATTTCACGTGCAGGTAGACTATGACAATTGGGAACGCCCGCCTATTTTTGACCTCATCCAGAAACGCGGGGCTGTACCGGAAAGAGATATGCGGGATACATTTAACCTAGGCATCGGATTGATCGTGATTGCACCTGCTTCGGCGGAGCAAGACATCCAGCGCATCACAGCAGCGCATCACGAGAATCCCATCGAGATGGGAGCCGTATACTAGCAAAATATCACACGTATAAGTTTCCATAACCGCATTAAACCATCGCCAAACATTTAACTCTTCATGGGCTCAATTATTTTGATACTGGCTCTGAGCTACCTTGTGGGATCTATTCCTGGAAGCGTGTGGGTGGGGCAATTACTGTATGGGGTCGATGTACGTAAGCATGGCAGCTTGAATGCAGGAGCAACGAACGTTTTCCGGGTATTGGGATGGAAAGCAGGGGTATTATCCACCATCATTGATGTAGGTAAGGGGTTATTGGCTGCAGGCGTGATTGCCTCTATTCGCATTGACGAGTTCCCATCCGGATTTGCGTTCTGGCAGGTGGAATCCGTCATTCGCCTGTTAGCAGGTATCGCTGCGATTGTTGGTCATATGCTTCCTGTTTGGGCCCGATTTCGGGGAGGAAAAGGCGTGAACACCGCCGCGGGGGTCTTATTCGCAATTACACCGAAAACGATGTGGATTGTGATCGGAGTTTTTACATTGGTGCTGTTTGGCTCCAGGTATGTCTCCCTGGCAAGTATTATTGCGGCGTTGATGTTCCCGGCGACCGTGGCCATTCGAATGTTTGTTTTTGATATTGAGGCATTGGACCGGAGTCTGCTCTTATTTGGTTGCATTTTCGCGCTTGCGATTCTTTATGCTCATCGGAGTAATATCCAGCGACTTATTTCGGGTAAAGAGAATAAGATCCAACATTTTCGACTGGCCCATGGCATGCGTGGGCGTGGTGAGTTGTAGCCTCCGCCAATTGCATGCCGTGTGCAATATCCGTCTTTGGTGCTGGTAGCTGGGGGACTGCACTGTCAGTGAGTTTATCTAGCGGAGGCCATGCAGTGACCCTCTGGGCTCGCAGGCAGGATCTGGCAAGCGCGATCCAACGCGAGGGGCACAATCCTGAATATTTGCCGGATGTCTCCATTCCAGCATCTGTAGTCGTTACGGCTGATCTTGTTTTCGCGGCGCAACAGGCAAGTTGCTGGGTGATCGCAACCCCCTCGCATACCGTGCGCAAAATAGCTACAGATTTACTGGCCTTCTGTGACCGAGAGACAACGATAATCTCTGTTGCCAAGGGGATTGAGACAGAGACAGGACTTACAACAACTGCAGTGCTGGCAGATGTGATAAGCCCGCCCACTCCCAGGGGAAATCTGGTAGCCTTGTATGGTCCGAGTCACGCAGAAGAAGTTGGGACAAGGAAGCCTACGACACTGGTTGCTGCATCAACCAGTATAAGGCAGGCGGAAGCTGTGCAGGAGATTTTCATGACGGACCGGCTTAGGATTTATGTAAACAGTGATGTGAAAGGTGTCGAAATTGGGGGAAGTGTTAAGAATATCATGGCGATTGCATCTGGAATCAGTGACGGAGTTGGCTATGGGGATAATGCCCGGGCAGCTCTCATTACGAGGGGAATTGCAGAGATCCAGCGCTTGGGAAGTGCACTGGGTGCCGATCCCCGGACCTTCACAGGTCTGACCGGCCTTGGAGACCTAGTGGTTACGTGCACCAGCCGACACAGTCGTAATCGTCATCTTGGAGAAGCGATCGGACGTGGGGCGACACTTGATGAAATAACGAAATCCATGAATATGGTAGCAGAAGGGGTCAGAACTACAGAAGCAGTATACAACATGGCCCAGCGCCTCGGTATTGAGATGCCGATCACCGAAGCGGTGTACGGCATTCTTTTTGAAGGCAAGCAACCCCATGATGTGGTTCAGGAACTAATGACACGATCCGCAAAGCAGGAAGAATGGTTACAGGTTCAGGGGCATTGAAGTAGAAGTTGCGCTCCCATCCAGCTCCAATGATTGCCCTTTTTATCCTGTGATCACTTGAGGATCTTTTCAAAGCTTATTGGCAGCCATGACCAAGAAAAACTTGGAGAAAATGGTGGCAGAAGGCGAGGGCTTACTTCTTGAATTTAAACATCGCTTACCCGAAAGCGAGCGGATTGCCCGAGAAGTGACTGCACTGGCAAATACAAATGGGGGATATCTATTAATTGGGGTTATGGATGACGGGAATCTGAGTGGTGTGAAGGATCCTGAAGAGGAAATGTACGCACTCAACCATGCACTTGAGAAGTACTGTAGGCCTGAGATAGCCATGAAGTCAGAATATATCAAGGTCAGTCGGACCCGCACAGTAGTTGTGGTTAAGATCCCGTTGAGCCCGTCTCGTCCTCACTATGTTCGAGATCGATCTACTCATCAAACATCAGTCTTTGTTCGATACAGAGATATGTGTATCGCGGCGAGCCGTGAAGCGCGGAAGCTGATGAGGCGATTACCCGATGCGGAGAATGTGTTGATTGAGCTTGGCGAGAAAGAGCGTCTTCTCTTGCGTCTTCTTGAGCAAGTAGGTCGGGTGAGCGTCCACAGCTTCGCTAAATATGCAAAAATCCATCCTGGAAGGGCATCTCGTATAATCGTCAGAATGACAAGAGCAAGAATTCTTCTTCACCATATCGACTTGAATGAAGATTACTTCACTGCAGGCGAAGCACTGCGACCCGGTTCGCGTAAATAATGCCGCTCGTGGCTTCATTCATGAATGTATATTCTTGAAGTTCTTGCAAACTCTTCTACAATCCGTATAATATGCCCATAAACACTCCCAGAGCAATATTCTCCTCCAAATGAGAGAGTTTTGCAAGAGGCTCACTTGTCCGTGACAGGATCCATTTGCACGAGAACATCTGCAGGGTATGCTCTGTAGAAGACCGGTTGCAAACCATGCTGCTCGACTGCGGATACATCGCCTTGATTTGAGAATCGCACCTCAAACCCCTACAGTTTGAGGTTTGAATCTTTCGATGATTTAATCCCACATATACGAAAAAACTACGGACAGGCGGCTTATATGAACTTAATGCCCGCTCTACGGTTAGGTGCTTTGCAATTCGTTCTCCGAAATGGAACCATAATTGATAACCGTGTATAACGCGTTGGATTTCGGGGGAGATTGATGCAGCTTCGGGTGTAGTTTTCTTTGAGGTTCTTGCAAAACTCTTCTACAATCCGAATAATATACCCGTAGACACTCTCAGAGCAATATTCGCCTCCAAATGAGAGAGTTTTGCAAGAGGCTCTTTGATTTTGATTACATCAGTTGCTTGTTTCATAGCATACTGGGGGTTGCCGGGTAGGTGAAGCTTGGGTCTTTCACATGCTGCATCAGTAGTACTTGCTTACAAGAACGTTTTTCTGGTCAATACTCTATCACTAAATAGAACAATCATGCTTAAAAACATACTCAGGATCTACGTATGTAGTCTATGTGTCTTGCTGACATTATTCATGTCAGTGGACAGGGTTGCACATGCTCAAGATCATACTGTCCAAGGTATGGTCGTGTCCGCCGTTGACAACACCCCCTTGCCGGGTGCCTCGGTTGTCGAGACCGGCACACTGAATGGTACCGCTACCGATGTGAACGGAACATTCCTTCTTGAAGTATCAAGTCCAGATGCATCAATTTCAATCACGTTTATTGGATTCGTGAGTCAAACTATTGCGGTAGACGGTCGAGATGATATTACGATCTCCCTTGAGGAAGATACCGGACTCTTGGAGGAGGTTGTTGTGACCGCAGGCGGCATTGAGCGAAGGGAGCGTGCATTAGGGTATGCCGTGACCGAAGTGGGGGGTGAGGACCTGCGCGAGATTCGAGAGAACAATGTCGCAAACGCGCTGGCTGGTAAAGTCGCCGGTGTGGTCGTTACGAAGCCCGCTACCGGGCCAGCAGGATCGAGTCGTGTAATCATACGCGGCGCGTCATCCCTTGGCGAGGATAGCCAACCGCTTTACGTAGTAGACGGCGTTCCCATTGATAATACAACTCTGGGTAGCGCCGGTATGTGGGGTGGTTCGGACGGTGGCGACGGGATTGGTTCGATTAATCCTGACGACATCGAAAAGATGACGGTCTTGAAAGGACCTTCGGCTGCCGCACTCTATGGTACCCGCGCAAAAAATGGAGTCATTCTGATTACCACCAAAAAAGCTTCACCAGGCCTGGGTCTAGGCGTTGAGTTTTCCAGTAACACGACGTTTGAGAATGTCTTGGTGAATACAGACTGGCAAACCCAATATGGTCAAGGGACCCGTGGTGCAAAGCCAACCTCGGTAGATGAAGCACTTTCGACTGTTGATGCTGCCTGGGGGCCTCCACTTGATGGTGCACAGACCATAAGTTGGGACGGTACTCAGCAATCATATGGTCTGGTTGACAATGCTGTAACTTCCTTTTACAATACCGGGCTTACCAGTACGAACAGTATCGCCCTAACAACGGCAAATGAGGTTAGTACTCTACGGATCGGACTTTCTCATCTGACGAATGAGGGTATCAGCCCCAATTCAGGACTGTCACGTACTTCGATCTCAGTCAGAGGGTCCTCGCAATTTGGCTCACGTCTGAGCGCAGATGCGAAAATCAACCTGATCCGGGAGTTTGTGAATAATCGTCCAAGGTTGAGTGACTCGCCGGGGAATGCAAATTATTCCGTCTATCAATTGGCGCCGAATGTGGATGTGGAAACCATGCAGTGCCCCCCTGAAGAGGAAAACTGCACGGAGTATGGGACCGATGTAGATGGTAGTGAATTGCACCGAGGCCTGTTCGGGAATATCTATCAGCAGAATCCCTACTGGGCCGCCCATCAATACACGAATCAGGATGAAGACCTGCGAGCCATCGGGTTTGTTTCCCTGGGTTATAAATTTGCCGAAGGCATTCAGTTAACCGGACGGTTTGGAGGCGATACCTACACGACACGCCGGACCGGAATTACCCCGTGGGGGACCGCTTATCAGCCACAGGGTTCTCAAGGGGAGACTGAGTACCGAATTACCGAGATCAATACGGACTTTCTCCTGACGGTTGATCGCAGCCTGACCAGTTCCATTGGACTCCAGGCAACCGCAGGTGGAAATATACTCTACCGGGAGCGCGAGACTTTATCGTTGACCGGTGGGGGAGGGTTTAATGTGCCGGGGCTGGAGGTTGTCACGAACCAGAATACCCGGGGACATGGCTATGGCTATAATGAGAAACAGATAAACTCGTTGTATGGATCAGCGGAATTATCCTATAGCGATTTTTTCTATCTGACGCTGACAGGCCGTAACGACTGGTCTTCTACTCTTCCATTGGAGAATAACAGCTATTTCTATCCATCTATCAGTGCCAGTCTTGTATTGACGGATGCGATTGATATGCCTGGTTGGGTCAGTTTTGCAAAGCTCCGTGCCTCGTGGGCGGAGGTTGGTGGAGATACATCTCCCTACCAGTTGGCATTAACGTATGGGTTAAGTGGCAGTCATCTTGGTCAGCCGCGCGGAAATATTGCACAGGGAAGTATCCCCCTAGCCGGCCTGAAACCCTCACAAACCGTGGGGATTGAGGGAGGTTTTGATATACGCTTCCTGGAGAACCGTTTCGGGATCGACTTTACCTACTATACGGAAAGTGCGACAAACCAGATTCTATCGACGACGATCTCAAGTGCTTCCGGTTTTGGCGGCCAAATCATTAATGCAGGCGAAATTTCCAATCAGGGAGTGGAGTTGCTGATCACAACGACCCCTGTTCGCCAAGGAGACTGGCGCTGGGATCTGGATCTCAACCTTGCACGCAACCATAATGAAGTTGTGGAGCTTGTCGAAGGCCAAACTTCCTTGGTTCTCGCTGAAAGCCGGCACAGAGGGAATTTTGTGACCGCGGATGTCGGGGAACCCTATGGGTCCATCAAAGGGCGCAAGTACCTTCGCCAGAATGTACCGACCGGCGAAGAAGCTTCCGATTGTGATGCAACCGGCCCCATCGTACATGATGCAGATGGTTTGCCCATGCGGACCTCCGATCTGTGTGTCCTTGGAAATGGCACCCCCGATGTGAGTGGTGGTATTCGGAGTTCATTGCGCTGGCGGAATATCGCATTGACCATGCTTTTTGATATGCGTTTTGGTGGAGACCTCTTCTCGGTTACCAACAGCGCTGCGTATAGCAACGGACTGCATAAGAATACATTGGAAGGCCGTGACGTAGGCTATATCGTCGGGGATGGTGTCAATGAAGACGGGCAGGCAAATACGGTTCAAGCCAATCCGCAAGATTATTTTGGAAGAATTGGTGGAGGAACGATCGGCGAGGAATTCATTTACGATGCTAGTTTCGTAAAGCTCCGGGAGGTGCAGATCAGTTACAATCTGCCATCACACTTGTTTGTCCGTACTCCGATCAAATTTGCGTCCGTTTCCCTTGTTGCCAGAAACCTCTTGTTGCTGCACAGCAACGTAGACAATCTGGATCCGGAATCCCTGTACAACAGCACGAACCGTGGGATTGGACTTGAGCACTCAGGGGTACCGCAGACGCGAAGCATTGGCATTAACCTCAACGTTCGTTTGTAGCCTCTAACCACTTGAAAAACTCAAATACTATGACCAAATTGAATAGACTTTCGATAGCGGCTGCTTTGTGTTTGTCTCTCCTGATTGCTTCCTGTGACTCAGGTTTTGAAGAGATGAACGTAAATCCGACGCAAGCTTCCCAGGTTGATCCGAACTTTAAGTTGACCAATATCCAACTGCGGATAAGTGGTGAGCGCTACGAGAATTGGCGGACCAATCTGATTTACAGCTCCGTGATGATTCAGCATTTTGCTACCTTGCCCGGCTACTGGGCGGGAGACAAATATGGATATATTGCTTCTTATTCTGCTGCAATGTGGGATCGGTACTATCCCAATATTGCCAAGAATATTGAAGACCTCCTTGTGCAGACGTCTGAAGATCCAGAAATGGCAAACATGCATCATATCACTCAGATCGTACGTGTGATTATGTATCATCGACTTACCGACCTCTATGGAGATATTCCATATTCCGAGGCAGGCAAGGGATTCATTGAGGGGATTACCCAGCCGAAGTATGATGCTCAGTCCACGATTTATGCAGATATGCTGGCAAGACTTGAGGCGGCTGCTTCGGGCTTGAATGCAGGTAGCCCCTCTTTTGGTGGTGGTGACCTGATCTATCAGGGAGATGTGGAAAAATGGAAGATGTTAGCCAATTCCCTGATGCTGCGATTGGGCATGCGCCTAGTTAAAGCAGATCCTGCTGCAGCTCAGAGTTGGGTCCAGAAAGCCATCGCCGGTGGAACAATGCAAAGCAATGATGACATTGCCTATGTTCCCCACAATGATCCTTCCGGCTGGAGAAATGGAAACGGCCAGGTATTCCGTGCAGACGGGAATGCGCGGATCAGCGAGTTCTTCGTGAACTGGATGGTGGACCACGATGACCCACGCTTGTATGTATATGGAGAAAGCCCGGTAGCCGGCTCACCGCCAGTTGGGATGCCAAATGGCCGGATTGTTGGCGGATCCGATGCCGATCATGGGATTGAAAACCACTCCAGCTGGATCAGTTGTGATTCTAACGCGGAGCCGTGTGGGATGGATGTATACATGATCCCCAATGATGTGATCAAAGGGGATGATGATCCAATGTTCTTTATGACCTATGCCGAGGTTGAGCTTCTTAAAGCTGAAGCTGCAGTGCGTGGTTGGCATAGCGGAGATGCTGCGACCCATTATGCAAATGGAGTCCGTGCCGCGATGGAATATCTTGCAATGTATGGATCCGCTGCAGCGATCTCAAGTGAGGATATTGATACGTACCTCGCAGCAAATCCTTACGATGCTGCAAATGGCATGAAGATGATAAACGAGCAGCTTTGGGCCGCTGTACTACTCAACGAGTATGAGGCTTTTGCAAACTGGAGACGAACCGGCTATCCCGAACTCACTCCTGTGAACTATCCGGGGAATGTAACTGGCGGTACGATTCCACGCCGTTTACGCTACAGGGAAAATGAGGCAGTTGCCAATCCAGATAATTATTCTGCAGCAGTTGCTGCCCAGGGAGCAGATGAGTTAACCACACGCGTCTGGTGGGACAAGTAACTGAGCGCTGACCACTCAAAACAGGGGTATCTGCATTTGCGGATGCCCCTGTTTTATTTTACCCCGCAGCCAGTGCACTGTAATCCGGCAGGATCGAACTCAATCGCGAATATCAGGCAGGAGCCCAACAATCCTGGGGCTATTCCACATAGTCGAAGTGAATGGATCTGGACTTTGTCGTGCCTGCAACTTGGTCCGTAACGGTTAGCGTGAGAGTCAGCGGCCCTGGCATCTCCCACTCCCCGATATCAATCACCATAAATTCGCGAACGGTCGCTGCATTTCCCTCATAATCAAAGGAGGTTGTGATCGGATCGATGCCCTCGCTGCTCAATGAATACGCAACCGTATAGTGGGTCCGATCTTCCTCGTTGAAACGCAGGAAATACGTTTCAAAGTACACGGCAAAGGGTGTATCTGGCCGGATCTCACGACCGACATAAGGAACTGCACCATCAAACGTATCTGCCGATTCCAATCGGAGCGGCTTCAGGTCGCTGAGTTCCAACGAGGTACCGTCTCCTTTTAGTGTTTCCAGTGTATCTACAGCAGCAACCCCAATTGCCCAGGCAGCGGCGGGTTGTGGAGGCATCGAATCAGGAACCGTCCAATGAAGAGACCACTGCATCGTGATGGGAGATGCAGTAAAATCACGGGTAATCCAGGAATAGATTTGTTGTTCTGAATTTGCACCTTTCGGGAGATGATATCGCCGGAGCTGAATTTTCTGAGGCTCGAATTCATGTCCACGCTTCGTTAAGCCTACGCTCAATATAAAATCAGACGATACTCTCTGCTGTAGCTGTTGTAAACGGCGAATCATACGACGGCTGGGGCGAAGCTCGCTCACTTCAAGTCCCCAATAGGCCTCTAGCCGAGTTGAGCCGTCTCGCTCCAAAAATCGACTGAACCGGACCTGAGGTATCAGCTCTATGGCATTGCCGTACACTTGGGTTGTACTGGAGGGGACGGTTTTCGCACGACGCAATTGATGTTGATCATCTCTGATCCGGGTATCCTGGATCATCTTCTGGGAGAACTCATAGGGTCTGAGAGGAACGGAAGTAGCAAGTGTTGTATAGTTTACGACCGCGTCATAGATCGCACCATAGTGGTCATGCTCCATGGCGAGTTGTCCGAATATTTCTTCCATCCAAGCAAGAAGCAGTGAAACTCTCCTCCGGGTTCCCCGCAAATTGGGAGAAATTAGCGCTTCCGGCGCATCAATCCGGTACGGTCTGCGACGAGACAGTTGCACAAAAAGATAGTGTGCATCATCGTGGATGCCACGGTAGACCCAGATCTCATTCCGGGGAAGGCGATATTCAAGTGGTAAAACTTGAAGCTTTGGATCTTTAAGTTTGATCACTCCCTGGCGCCAAGGCCGGCCGAACCGCACAAAAATTCGCCCTCGATCATCCACACCCAACGAGTCTCTACGGGAAGCATAGTGCTGCTTTGCGTAGTAAACCCGATATAGATGCTCTTCTATCCGTTCATTATTATACGTAGCGGGTAACGGGTCTTGGCGATGCCACCAGGTGATGATTGCTTCCGCATCTTTATGTGTTCCTTTTCCAGCGATGAGCAAATAAGCGGATTTATGAACATCTGATTCTTCTGGCGTAATCATTGTGATCCAGCTCAGATGCCATACAAGCTCTTCTGGATCGCCCACGTTTGAATCGGCCGCTTGCTTAAGCCATTCGAGGTAGGAGGTAGAAGCTTCTGCATAAGAGGAATACTCCTCTTCCGTAAAAATCCGTGCAATTTCTGTTTCCTGTGCCCAAACAGGAGATACGATCAAGCATTGAATCCAGAAAATGGAAAAAACCCATCTCATGATCGTTGGATGCTGTTGAAAATGTTAAAAAAAGATACGCGCATGCCGGTAATTCGCCTGCTCTGCATCGGAACTGTTTTGAGTCTGATGATCCTCGCAGGATGTACGCGGGAGCGTCCACTATTCACGCGGATGGAGCAAACCGGTATATCCTTTGAGAACAGAATTGTTGAACAGGATGCATTTAATGTACTAGAGTACGAATACTTTTACAATGGAGCCGGGGTTGCAGCAGGGGACCTAAATCATGATGGTCTGGTCGATCTTTATTTTACGGCCAACATGGCTGCTGATCGCCTCTATCTGAATCGGGGAGGCTGGTTGTTCGAAGAGATTACCGAGCAGGCCGGCATTCCCCATGAGCCTACTTGGACCACGGGGGTAACTATGGCGGATGTAAACGGGGATGGGCTCCTGGATATCTATGTTTGCCGCAGCGGAAATGTAACAACAGATCGCAGACGGAACTCACTCTACATCAACCAGGGAAATCTTACATTCAAGGATGAAGCCGCCGCCTACGGCCTGGATGATCCCTCTTATTCCAATCATGCCACATTCTTTGACTATGATAATGATGGCGATCTAGATATGTATCTGCTGAATCATTCCATACGGCGCTACGCTCACTTCGTCGTAGACTATATGCGTGCACAGCGTGACTCACTGGCAGGAGACAAACTCTTTCGAAACGATGCCGGAAAATTCACCGACGTAAGTGAGGAGGCAGGAATTATCGGCAATCCATTGAGCTATGGCTTGAGCGTAGTTGTGAGCGATATGAACGGAGATTTATGGCCAGATCTCTATATATCCAATGACTATATCGAAGACGATTACCTCTATATCAATCAACAGGATGGTACATTCGATGAATCCATTCGATCATACTTGACGCATACCTCTTATGCGTCTATGGGAGCGGACATTGCCGACATCAATAATGATTTACAACCGGATATTTTCACGCTGGACATGTTTGCTGAGGATAATTACCGCCAGAAAGTACTCAAGGGGCCGGAGGATTACAAATTCTATACTCAACTGCGGATAGACGGCTTCCATGAGCAGTACATGCGGAATATGATGCACTTGCGGCGCGGCCCCGATTATGTTGAAATTGGGCAGCTGGCGGGGGTTTCCAATACGGACTGGAGCTGGGCAGCGCTTTTTGCCGACCTGGATCGAGATCTCCTTAAGGATTTAATCGTGACGAACGGCTACTTGCGTGATTATACGGATTTAGATTTTCTGTCCACCACACTACCGAATGCATCCAGGCAGGCTCAGATGCGAGGAGAGGCGGTGTCTGGATTGGAAATGGTGGAGCAGATGCCTACGACGCGTGTCCCGAATTATGTATTTCAAGGGACGGATGGGGTCCAGTTTCAGGATATGACCACTGATTGGGGCTTTGAGCTCCCAACCCATTCGAATGGCATGACCTTGGCGGATCTGGATGGAGATCTTGACTTGGATGTTGTTATTAGCAACCTCAACCAAGAAGTCCTTCTTTACCGGAATGAAGCGGAAGAGCAGGGTAGGGGGGGAGCACTCCGAATCACTCTGGAGGGTCCACCGGGAAATAAATATGGTATCGGGGCAAAGGTCCTGCTTCATGGCGAGGGGCAATCGATCATGCAGGAAGCTTTTTTTGTCCGTGGTTACCTCTCCTCTCTTGAGCCGGCCCTGTCTTTTGGAACGGGAGAGTGGCACGAAGTGGATGTGGAGATTTACTGGCCGGATGGCCGGTTTCAGCGGCTGGAAAAGATTGCTACGGGGCAGACCATCCAAGTGAAATACAGCGAAGCATATCAGGATAGCGTCACCGAATCTCTTCCCGAGAAAGAGTTTATTACAGTTGATTTCTCTTCAGGCCTCAACTATCAGCATCAAGAAGATGACTATTCGGATTGGGATCAAACGCCACTTTTGCCTCGTGATCTGGCTCAGGAGGGACCTGCAATCGCAAATGGGGATCTTAACGGCGACCACCTCACGGATATTTTCATCGGCGGTGCTAGGGGGCAGGCGGCAACTCTATTTCTCCAGCAACTTGATCGCACTTACACGGAGGTGAGGCTTCCTGTGTTTGAACAGCATGCAGAATATGAAGACGTCGATGCGATTCTGATGGATCTTTCAGGAGATGGGCTTCTGGATCTGTATGTAGCAAGTGGGGCAGGCCCTATTCCAGATTATTGGCAGGATCGTCTCTACATCAACACAGGCTTTGGTGGCTTGGTACACGCCCCGGATTTATTGCCCCCAATGCAAACGATCACTAGTAGTATTGCCCCATATGACATGGATTCAGATGGGGATATGGACATGTTTGTTGGAGGACTTCACCTCCCCGGTCAATTTGGAAGGTCACCTCGCAGCTATCTTTTAGAGAATACGCCAGATGGGTTTTTGGATCGGACCGAGAACTGGGCACCCGATTTACAGTTTCCTGGCATGATCACCACGGCGGTTTGGGCAGATATATACGGGGATGACCGAAGGGAACTCCTGATTGCAGGTCACTGGATGCCCATTCGAGTTTATTGTATCAGCGACTCTGACATCCTGGAAGACTGTAGTGATCGACTGGGATTGACGGGATCCGATGGGTTCTGGAATCAGGTGATTCCCGCTGATTTGGATATGGATGGTGACTTGGACCTTATCGCAGGAAACCGAAGCCTGAATACACAAATTCGGGCTTCTCCGCGATACCCAGCAACCCTGTATGCGGGCGATCTAGACAACAATGGGACCTGGGACCTTGTATACAGCAGCTATGTGAAAGGATTGAATGTACCGGTTGCGTCACGGGATCAGATGGTGGCTCAACTACCGGATATCCGAACAAGATTTCCGCGATACTCCGATTATGCTGCTGCAACCACCGATGAAGTCATGGCAGGATATGATCCCGGCCCAATCCTGTTGAAATCGAGGAATCGTTCTTCGGTGCTCTTTGAGTTCACAGACGAAGGCATCTTCGACCCTCAACCTCTCCCGATGTCTGCACAGTTTTCACCCGTCAGAGATGCACTTGTTTTTGATTTTAATGAGGACGGGAACCCTGATATTCTCCTTGTGGGTAACGACTATTCTAACCGAACGGAAGAAGGCCGCATGAATAGTGGACGCGGTACGATGTTAATCGGGGATGGGAAATTAGGCTTTACGGATGCCGGCACTAGAAATTTCTGGATACGTGGAGACACACGCCGGATCATTAAAGTTGATCATCGTATCATTGTAGTGAGTAGCAATGATACGATGAATGTTTTTCGGACGATTGAATGAATCGATTAAAATATCAAATCTCCCGTGATTACAGTTCTCGGGGGGTATCATTTAGTGTGTAATGTGTGGACGTATCGCGCAATCGTTTGACCCGGCAAAAGTTGGCGATTTTTTTGGGGTTCGGCAAGGAAGTGAATCCATTGCCGAGGTCAGGCCCTCCTATAATATTGCACCCGGCAGCAGGATTTATGCTTTGCAACTCAATGAGCATAACGACAGAGCATGGATCACCTTCAAATGGGGGATGCTGCCGGCCTGGGCGAAGACAAAGCGTCCTGTTATCAATGCACGCGCAGAAACCGTCACGAAAAAGCCGATGTTCAGGAATGCCTTCAGAACACGACGCAGCATGATTCCGGTCACAGCGTACTATGAATGGCAAGCTGTCCCGGATGGCAAACAGCCCTACTGTATTCAAAGCCAAAACGGTTTCCCATTCCTGCTCGCCGGGATCTATACCGAAAATGAATGTGTGATCCTGACCCGCTCTGCACAGGGGATATCTCATTTATCCATGATCGTATGCCGGTAGTTGTGAACCCTGACATGATGGATGCCTATCTCAATGAACCCGAGACAGCCTATGAGATAATCGGACAGGAGAACGTTTTGGACTTAGGAGTCTATCCAGTCACGAGAGCAATCGGCAATACGTTGTTGAATGATCCTATCTGTATAAAGCCAATTGATCGTGCATAACTCCGAACCCAGATCTGCAATTCAAGGTAATTGGATTCGAGAAACCTTGACATCTGAAGATGCAACGGGGCTACTTATCACCCATTTGCCACATATTCGATGGGCATGTAGGTTTACCGGATCAAATGGATTTCTTCTTGTAAGAAAAGACAAGCTACATTTGTTTACGGACCGCCGGTATGAGACTCAGACAACCTTGGAAATACAGCAAGCACAAATCCATATTGGGCCATATGATCTGGTGAATCATGCAAAAAACGAGGGTCTGGTAGACGCGGGAGACCGGTTGCTGATCCAACCGGAGTATATGACACTTGCAGAACTCAATCATTGGGAGACTTCATTCCCTGGAATATCGCTGCTTCCCAGGAAAAATTTACTCAACCGCCATGTTGCGGTGAAATCAGAGAATGCCATTGCGAGGATGCGGCAGGCACAGTTGATCTCTGATTCTGTATTCAAGGAAGTTTTTGAGTCGATTAGACCGGGGGTATGTGAAAATGAATTGGCGGCAATGATTAATTATCATCATATGATTCGTGGCGCTTCCGGCATGGCTTTCGAAACGATTGTTGCCTTCGGTGCCAACAGCGCACTCCCGCATGCCCGTCCAACTAATCGGGAATTACGTGCCGGCGAACCGGTGCTATTAGATTTTGGGTGCATACTGGATGGATATGCTTCAGACATGACACGGACATTGTATTGTGGGGTACCAGAGAGGGAGTTCAAGGCTGCCTACAAGGCGGTCCAGGAAGCACAGGATCAGGCCGTACAAGTGGCTCATGTCGGCAGGAAAGCTTCGGAGATTGATCAAGCAGCTAGGTCTATCCTGGCTTCAAATGGATTGGGGGAGTTTTTTTGCCACAGTACGGGGCACGGCATTGGCTTAGAGGTTCATGAATGGCCCCGTATTTCGGCGAATTCATCGGCTACCTTACTCAAGGGGCATACGGTTACCATTGAGCCGGGGGTTTATTTGCCGGGCAAATTCGGGATTCGAATTGAGGATACGGTGGTGATTGATTCGCCCACCTGTGAACGGTTGTCCCATATTGAGCGAGATCTAATAACTTTCTGAGCGTACTGGATGCGGCATGTGTTGGTTGTGGCATATTACTTCCCTCCACTCGGACTGAGTGGTGTCCAGCGAATTGCAGGGTTCGTACGCCATTTACCGGAATATGGATGGCAACCGACGGTCATTACGGCAAAGCCAGGGGGATACTTTGCCCATGATGAATCACTTTGGTCTCCCATTGAAGACGCAGGCATTTGTGTCGTACGTACAAGGAGCCTGGATCCAACGCGGCTATTTCGATCAGGCGCGACCGTAAGGCTACCTCAAGAAACAAGAAGACAGCTCCTAGCCCATGTGAGTCATTGGCTTTTTATTCCCGACAATAAATTGGGTTGGAAGCCATTTGCCGTACGGGCAGGATTACGCCAAGCGGTGGCACAGAATTTCGATGCAGTTTTTTCCAGTGCACCGCCCTATACCGGTCATTTAGTGGGAAGAAAGCTTTCTATGAAATTGAACATCCCTTTAATTACAGATTTCCGTGATGACTGGGTTGGTAATCCAAGGCATAGCTATCCGACATGGCTTCATCGGAGGTTTCATCTTCAACAGGAGCGAAAGGTTTTGATACAATCCTCTGCTATTACCACCATCAACCATCCAATTCTGGATGCTTTAACGAGAAGACATCATAGTATCAAGATCCAAGGAAACATCATACCCCATGGATTTGATGGTCACGGGGCTCCTTTACGGGAGCCTATCCAGGGGAAGCTAAAACTTGTTTACACAGGTGTTTTTTATGATGCCCAGACTCCTGAGCATTTTTTGAGGGGAATTCACGGATTTTTGGCCGAGAACCCCGTGATGAGCACCAAAATTTCCGCGATTTTTGCTGGTCTTGTACCCAATGGGTTCACGGACCTCGTTCGGACCCTGCAATTGGAGGATGTTGTTCAATACGTGGGATATGTACAACATGCCCGGGTTGTTAAATTGCAGCAGGAAGCAGATGTATTGTGGATGACCATTGGTAGTAGACCGGGGGCATCAGGTATTTCAACTGGCAAATTGTTTGAGTATATGGGAACCAGAAAACCTATACTGGCACTAGTTCCGCAGGGGACCGTTCGTCAAACATTGCTCCGCTACGGGGCAGCATATCTAGCAGAGCCAGAAAGAGAAGCGGATGTGATGCAGGCGCTGACTCAAATAACGAGTGATTGGAGTAATGAGAATTTCCCCAGCCCAGATGAATCCTTTGTATCCACGTTCAGTCGCAACCGCCTAACAGAAAGATTGGCCGGGGTATTGGACTCCGTAATTGAAACGCCATAGAGTAATGATGTCTCAAAAGAAGCTCGAGCTAGAATTATGGTCCACCTTTAAGGATTTGGACGATGCGGTTGAGGCCTTACAGGATTTTGTCCCCACACTGGATCTGAATGATGATTTAGCCTATCGGGTCATCCTGCTTGCAAGCGAAGCCTTGACGAATGCCATGGAACATGGAAACCAGTGGGATGAAAAAAAGGGAGCAACCCTGCGTCTGGCGAAGGAGGGAGATCGGATCGAATTAATCGTGACTGACGAGGGGGAGGGGATTCATTGGACCCAGCGCGATCCACTAACGGAGGCGAACCGGTTGGCCGATCATGGCCGGGGCCAGTATTTCATGCGAACCATGGCAGATGAGGTTCATATTGAGAAGCAAGGCCGCAGGCTACGTTTGGTATTTTATTGCCAAACATAGCCTGCAGTACAAAGAGGCTACTTGATCAATACCATCGCTTTGGCACCGATCAACTTATCATTTACCTCCATGCGATAAATATATTGCCCGCTCGCCATCGCCGAAGCATCCCACTGAACCTGATGTATCCCACCAGCATAGGGCTGATCCGTTAAAGTCGCGACTTTACGTCCAAGCATGTCAAATACAGTCAGGCGAATATGACTCTGAGTTGCAACCTTAAAGCTGATCGTCGTATTCGGATTAAACGGATTCGGGTAGTTACTTAGGAGTTCGAACGAATCTGGAATCTCACCGGCGACACGATCTACATCTGTCTGTACCTCATTAATATTTAGAGTCCAGATCCCACGACCATGTGTGGCAAGAACAATTTCATCCCCAACTATACGAATACGCCACACGCTGACAGCAGGTAATCCACTATCTAAATAAGCCCAAGTCTCGCCATGGTCACGCGATTCAAAGATCCCCATATCCGTTGCGGCCCAGATGACCCGCGGGATGTCCGGGAAGACCTCAAGGTCCCATACCCTTGCATCGGGAAATCCATTGGTACTCTCACAGGCATCCTCGCCGATACCGACAAATCCTGAAAGATCTTCCCAAGTATTTCCCATATCTTCAGTTCGGAGCACTTTAGGCTGGCATGCAACTGCAAATGTAACGTAAGCCGTAGCACGAGCAAAGGGATGAGTTGCTAATCCGGCAATTTGGGCCGACGGCGAAAAGCTGGGAGCGACAACCGGCTGGAATCTTACTTCAGAAAGAGAGCTTAGGGCATTGTCAGATACATGAAGCGTAATGCCACCACGGCTCTGCGTCAATCTGTATCCTGCCCAAACGACTGAGGGGTCAGCAAGAGAAACACGCACTCTGCCGTCATCTCTTTCCCCTGCCCATTTTGCCTTCTCTGGAGGCGGAATCGCATCCCATCTCTTTCCGAAATTAAGTGATCGAAGTAGGCCATCCTCGGGCGATATTGAAAAGACTGCATCCTTTGACTTTGGTGTCCATCCAATGGATGTTATAAATTGCCCTTCAAAATCACGAATATTCCCGCTCCAAAACCAGTCCTGACCATAGTTAAATGATACTGCGATCACGTTATACTGAGCAGACACTATCAACGAATCATTTCCCTTCCAGACCACATCAAACCCATCACCACCAAACGTCTCCTCATCTGGCCATCCTCGACGACTACTGGGGCTAAATCCAGAAATCCAACTGCCATTATCCTGCGTACCCCCGAAATATCTTGCAATATTTGGATGCTTGGTTGCGTCGTAGAACTGCGCTGTACTGAATCCCGCAGTCTCGTCTCCCTGGTACCAGTTTTTCCCAGCGTCAAGCGAATAAGCAGCACCTCCATCATTCACATTTAAAACATGAAATTCATTTGTGCTTTGATTAATCGGCACAGTCGTTAAACCATGGTGATCTACATGGACGTCTCCATTTTCCCACGGTTCCGTACTGCGATATTGCCCCTCTATAGTGCCAATGTCTATGTCTAAAATTCCAGCTGAAGGGGAATCGGGATCCCAGTCTACCTCCGGATCTGAATCAAGAGCTGGCCAGAATAGATACATAAGCCCTTGACTGAATCCCCCAGCTTCTGTATACTCAGGCTTGGGGTTGGAAGCATCATAGTCATACTTTGAAATAAACACGTATTCCCTACTATGTGTCTCTCCTGGCCCATCGACATTTCTGAGAATAAGGCTCCATTCCCCATCATTTGCCTGGTCTCGAAATGAAACCATCAATTGTCGGCTATTGTCTGTATCCCAAACCTGAAACGGGACCTCAACATAATCAGCATACATGTATTCAGGATATGTAATTCCTGCCCCTCCGTCTCCATAAACACCACCTTCAGGAGGTACGGTGAATCGATGTGCCATTTGCGTGAGCCCGGGGCCAAAGCGAACCTCAACAGACCTTGTTTCGTCTAGGGTAATGTCTTGAGCATCATCTGATAGATAGCCCACATCCAATCGACCACCGGAGGCGCCATCGAAAGATCTTATAAAGCTCAAAAAGGGGACACTGTTATAATCCAAGGAGATACTCTCAATCTCAAACGTTACATCGTCATCGATCCATGCTTTCCAGCGGAATACACCACCTAAGTAAACCGTGTCCGGGGAAAATGGGTGAACTGCAATTGAATTGTTATACCACCCCTGATTACCGTGAAAAGTGGTAGCAATAGAGGGGGTGTCGCTGGAAAATTCAATAAAACGCCAAGTATTCCCGTTATCTACAGAGCGATATAGATCTGATATTGGAGCTTCATCACCGAATGCATCAATGTCTGATCGGCCCCCACCCCCGCTACCTGCAACCGAGGCCCAGATGACTTCCGGGTGCGATTCAGAAATTGCCAGCTCAATGCGGCCGGCTTCGTGTGCAAAACTTCTAAATGATTCTTCCCATGTATTCCCGCCGTCGGTTGATTTAATAATCGCAGTTCCTTCAATCGAAGCAAACTGGATGTTAAAATCGTTTTTGTTAACCTTCAGATCCTGCACAGGCAACTTATCCGTGTCATAGACTTTTTCGAATGATTCCCCTCCATTTTCAGTGCGGAATATTGCCCCGTTGGTTGCGGCAACGACAATATCTGGATTATCAGGATGTACGGCAAGTCGGTTAACATAACGCCAATCCTGATCTATGCTGACGGCTGATGCGGTTAAATGGGTCCAGTTTTCTCCCTTATCCGTTGTCTTAAATATTCCAACTCCAGAGCTGGCATCAAGATTACGAAAGCCCTCTCCGGTCCCGAAGTACATTACGCTAGGATTATTTCGAGAAATATCCAAAGTGGTCGCCGCAAGGCTGGGTAAGTGGTCGGTTAGCGGAGTCCACTCGACCTTCTGTAGACCGAACGACTCAGAACGGCGGGCCCTCCATACACCTCCCCCTACGGAAGCAACATACCATGTATTCCTGGAAGGGTCGGTTGGGTCAGATATGATAGCACGGCTCCTCCCACCCACATTACCTGGCCCACGGTCAAACCAGTTTAATCTGGTCGTGCTGTGACCACGCTTCGCATTCGCCTGGATTGCTTTCTGGAATTCCCGTATTTTGTGACCAGGCGAGTAGGGGGCATATCCATCATTGAGTCCTTCGACATTTGCAAAATACTCCAAGAATTCATCAGGATAGCCAAACCGATCCTGGATATACTTCGATTTTTCAGATCTCAGACCAGGTTCTACCGGGGGCGCAGTTGAGGGAAGGAATAAAACCCCGGCCGAGAGTATAATAAGAATCAGGGTCGCTAGGCTGACAAAAAGTGTTTCTTTGCCTAAAACTGGTTTAGGATGCGTCATTTTCATGAAGATGATTAAGGATGCGGAGACAACTCCAAGAGGAAAGCTACATAAAATTCCCCGACTTTTCGCTTGCTTCATGGGGAACCCGTTCTACCGACAGGCCAATAGTGTTGACGATCATTCCACAGTAGCGAAAGCAGAGCACAATCAACGAGATAGTTAATCAATGATTGCTTTATTGCGGTCAATTCCAATATGGCAGTGGATGTTCCATGTTGGGTTATATGCTTCAATTCTTGCATTGGGGCTTATATCTGTTGATCGTGGACATCTCTCTCTTGTATTTGGTTTGGTTACATTTGGGAGTGTGTGCTGGATATTGTGCTGGCATATGGGAAGGTTTTCCCTTAAAACGGTCCTTATATATGCCTTCCTGTTCCGACTATCCCTCATAGGTCTTCCGCCATCTCTTTCGGATGATGCCTATCGCTATGTATGGGATGGGTTGGTTCAGCATGAAGGTATAAACCCGTATGAATTCGCTCCAGACGAGGCATCTCTTGCTGATCTTCAGCAGGAGATCAGCTTTGAGCACCTGAATTCTAAATCTTATATCAGTGTATATCCACCATTTTCGCAATTGATTTTTTGGGTTGGAGCTGCATGGCATCAATCCGATGGATTTCTGAGCTATTATTTAATCAAAGGATTATTTATTCTTGCCGAGCTATTCGCCATCCTGGTACTTGCCCGGCTTGTGTCAGCGGAATTTGTCCTTTTGTATGCATGGAATCCCGTTGTAATTCTGGAAACAGCAGGCCAGGCTCATACAGAGTCGGCACTTCTGTTGGCACTGATCTTAGTGATTTATCTGGTCCAGAATAATCATGGACGATGGGCTTCTGTTTTTCTTGCAATCGGAGGCTGGATTAAATTATTTCCTTTTCTTTTTTTTCCATACCTATGGAGGCGATATGGTTGGAATGCTGTTTGGCCGGGTGCAATTACAGCAATCCTGCTTGCGCTTCCATTCGCTGCTCCATATGTCCTACCTAACGTTTCGGGCTCACTTGACCTGTATACTCGATTTTTCGAGTTCAACTCCGGCCTTTATTTTAGCCTAAAATCTGGATTGCAGTGGCTAACCGGAGAGGATTGGAGTAAACAATTAGGGCCTTTTCTGCGGTTGATATTTCTTTGCAGTCTCCCGGTTTTGTATATCCTGGATTTATTGCAGCGCTGGTCTTTGGCACGAGCAATGCTCATTACAACAGGTTGCTATCTTGTCTTGAGCACAACCGTTCATCCGTGGTACTTGCTGGTTCCGTTGTTTTTGGCCGCAAGTTTACAAGCTCATGGATGGCATTGGATTTGGCTTGGATTGTGGTCTGTAGCGACCTATCTCCTGTATGTGGATGGGCCGTATTGGATATTTGTCATTATTGGTTGGGCAGGGTGGGGCATTGCCGGAACACTTCGATATGCTCCGGGATGGTTACAGAGTTTGATGCGTGCAAGGGCAAGTACAAAATTCAAAAAAATTCGGCCCTTTTTCCCAAAAGACATTGGTGTAATGACCGTTCTAGATTTAGGTTGTGCCGAGGGGTATGTAGGAGAATCTATTCAAAAGGAATTGGGTGCAAGTGTCTCGCTTGCCGATATTGTTTCAATGAATCAAACAGACCTTCCCTATTTTTCATTACAACAGGGCCCCTTACCATGGCCTTCGAAGCATTTTGACGTGGTACTTCTCTATTGCGTATTACATCATGCAAAAGACACTGAGATGTTACTCCGTGAAGTGATGCGTGTCTGCCGAGGCAGGGTAATTGTAGTTGAATCCGTGTATACAACCTCCTTCCAGTACAAACTTTTAGCGATCCTGGATCAATTGGCAAATCGCTTAAGATCGCTTGGGAAGATGAATACCCAGGAAGAAAACTTGCACTTCAGAACCTCGCAGCAATGGCGCGAATTATTCTTTGCGAACAAGGCTAACATACTCGCTGAATTTGAATCTAGCATGGTTCTGTTTACCACGGCTGGATTCGTTCTGCAACCCAGTCCAAAACTAACATGATCTGCTGCATTATTCAATCATCCCAATGTTACGGGCGCGATTGAGTCTTCTACATAAGACAGAATCATTGCTGCGGTGAAGTCAGGATCGTTTCCAGCAACTCGTCAGTTGGGGCTTGCGCACAAATTCGGCGATATGTCTTATAGCGGCGGAGCCAGGTCAGTTGTCGTTTAGCATAGCGTCGACTATTTCGTTTAATGAGTTCAACCATATCATGCCAACTATAGTGACCGTCCAAATAAGCCAACGGTTCCTGATAACCGATTGATTTTAAGGCGGGCAATGTTCGATCCAGTTGCAGGTCCCGAATCTGTTGATTTTCTTCTACAAGTCCTGTTTCCAACATTAGATCCACTCGCTTTTCAATTCGCTGGTAGAGGGTAGGGCGCTCAAGCGTAAGTACCATAACATAAAATTCATGGGGAGACGGGGGAGGTTGACCATGAAATTTAGATAGGGGCGTACCGGTCAGTTCAAAAACCTCAAGTGCACGAACCAAGCGGGATGTTTTCGTTGAATCCATCGTGCTGGCTGACTGTGGATCTATTTCCGAAAGCTCTTCATAGAGGGCTTCTTTCCCGAGTTCTTCAAGTCGTTTCTCAATGTTTGTCCGTACAACTGGATCGCTGGGCACCGCTGGAGACAAGCCATGTACAAGTGCATGCAGGTAGAGTGTAGAGCCACCAACTACAATTGGCACGCGATCGCGTGCTAAAACCTTGTCAATACGTACAGAGGCCTGCTCGGCAAATAAGCCGGCGGAATATGGTTCACCAAGATTTAGTTCGTTAACAAAATGGTGGGGAACCTGCGCCAATTCATTGACGGTAGGTTTTGCAGAACCAATTGTGAGTTCTTTATAGATCTGGCGGCTGTCAGCGGAAATAATCTCACCATCCAGAGCTTGAGCCAACCTCAAGCCCAGAGCCGTCTTACCCGTTGCGGTAGGGCCTGTAATTACATGGATTGGTGCCGCAGTTTTAGAAGGCCTAATAGGTTGGATAATTTGAATCAATTTCTTTGCTCCACGCAAGAGTCCCTCCGCGGAGATTTTTCGTATTCGTGAGGCCAACCGCATGTAGGAATCTGACCGCCTGGGCTGATCGACCTCCAGATCGACAATGAACCACAATCATGTTGTCTTCTCGGTGCGGTTCAAGTTCATCTAACCGATCTGAGAGTTGTTTTAGGGGAATCAGGTGTCCGCCCAGATTCACAGTCGAATACTCCCATTCTTCTCGAACATCAAGAATAAAGGGTTGCTCATTGTTGTCGATGAGATGTTTAAGTTCCTGCACTGTGATTTCAGGAACATGATTTTCGGATAATCCGGCCATTTTGGGATTATTATTGAGGAATTGAGATCAACGGTAGTGGGACGCTCCAGCCATCAACTAGTTCATTGTACTACTTTCCCCGATATGAAAGGGCGACAACCACGCTCGCAACAATCTTATGCCTTGATGGGTCGCATATTCCTTATCCGACAGCAAAAGACGATCCCGTATTCTAATGAAACATAATTAACCTTATGTTTCATTAGAGATAATTAATCCTGGTTTTGATGGATACAGCCCGTATTCTCGACCGCCCTATCATTCAAGCTTTAATCTTCTCCTTCCAAGACTGAGTTACCTTCTCGGAGACTCCCAGACTAGAACTGCGGCATCCTCTATGCATACTTCCTCAAGGGTCCTCCAAACGTGTAAGATCATTTAGCCACTGAGGATGTTTATCTTCATCATACTGATTGCCGTGTTATATTGAAGCTACTCTGATCTACCATGCTTGTACCGGTCAAATCTTCGCGTGTCAAGCAGGCAGATGATGACCTGCATCTAATCCGGTTGTGGCTGCAAGGGAAAAGCCCCCGTTCCCAGGAAGCCTATGTACGCGATGTAGAGCAATTTGTCGACTTTGTAGATCTACCATTAAGTGAAGTTAAACTGCAGCATTTCTGGGACTGGGTGGATCATCTGAAGGAACAAGGAGCTTTACCTGCAACTCAAGCCCGTAAACTGGCAGCAGTTAAGAGTCTGTTCAGCTTCGCTCATCGAATTGGATATTTGCTCTTCAATGTGGGGGCAGCTGTCACCTTGCCCAATGTCCCCGAAAAATTGAGTGAGCGCATTTTAACGGAAGCAGATATTCAACAAATTCTTGCCCAAGCAAACACACTGCGGAATCGCGTGCTACTGAAGCTATTTTATGCATCCGGTGCACGTGTATCAGAGTTGAGTCGACTCTATTGGGGTGCCGTGATTGCGCGCAACCATAATCAGGAAGGCCAGATCACTCTCCTGGGTAAAGGCAACAAAACGAGGACCTTAGTCGTCCCTGCCTCAGTCTGGAAGGAACTGATGGAACTCAAATCGGAAATAGAGGCCACCGAACCAAATCAGCCTGTTTTCCGGTCACGTAAAGGTGGACCGCTATCCAGGCAACAGATCTGGCGAATTGTTCGAAATGCGGCGAAGAGTGCAGGATTTGACCAGAATATATCCCCGCATTGGCTCCGACATGCTCATGCATCCCATGCCCTTGATCATGGGGCCCCTGTCCACCTGGTAAAGGAATCTCTGGGACATAAGTCTCTTACGACCACCAGTAAATATGCTCACGCTCGTCCAGACGAATCTTCCTCCAAGTATATAGATATCTAAGTGGCTCTGATAAGGAGTCATTCATAGTCAGGGCAAAGAAGATCGTTGGCCTACCCTATCCGCCCCTACCCCGCATCTTCTCCACGAGCAACCAGCTTGCCTGTTTTTGCGTCAAACAGATGGATCTGATGGAGATCCAATTCAAGCTGCAACCGCTGTCCAATTCCGAAATTTGAAGTGCCAGCTACGCGAGCCATAAATGTGGTGGAAGGTATTTTGCCATATACATATGATTCCGCTCCCAAATGCTCCTCAAATACAATCTCCGCCTCAATAATACCCTCACCATGGCTGTTTTGAGAATTTGAAACTGGCTTGACGTTCTCTGGACGAAAGCCAAGAACCACTTGATGATTAGGTTGAACAGTAGCTGATTTCAGAGGAATCCTAAGGTGTAGATCACGTTTTTCGGAAACGAACTGCCATGTTTCATCCACTACTTCAAGGAATCCATTAACAAAATTCATCCCGGGGCTGCCTATGAATCCAGCTACGAATCGGTTCTGGGGCTGTTTATAAAGCGTGACCGGATCATCAATTTGTTGAATGACTCCCTCGTTCATTACAACGATTCGATCCCCCAATGTCATTGCTTCAGTCTGGTCGTGAGTCACATAGACCATTGTAGCATTTAGCTCCCGGTGCAAGCGAGCTAACTCGGTACGCATTTGGACACGCAACTTCGCATCCAAATTTGAAAGAGGCTCATCAAACAGAAAAATTTTCGGTTTACGAACAATCGCACGACCGACTGCTACCCGTTGCTGTTGCCCACCGGAAAGCTGCTTAGGTTTACGGTCTAAGATGTCCGTGATTCCTAGAATTTCGGCGGCCTGCCCTACCCGCTGTTTGATTTCAGCTTTTGAATATTTCCGGAGCTTTAGGCCAAAAGCCATGTTGTTGAAAACCGTCATATGTGGATAGAGTGCATAGTTCTGAAATACCATCGCTACATCTCTATCCTTTGACGGAATGTCATTTACAACTACGTCATCAATGCATATAGATCCACCCGTTACAGATTCCAGGCCGGCCAACATGCGTAGCGTGGTGCTCTTGCCGCAACCAGATGGTCCGACCAGTACCATCAACTCACCATCTGCGACCGTGAAATTCACTCCATCAACCGCCAGATGGTTATTGTCGTATACTTTTTGAACATTTTCAAAGGTTACACTTGCCATCGAATTTTTGAATAAGAACAGCTACATTCAGAATATAGTATAAGATGCTTGCATTACGCTTATGCTACCGATCTTCACCACCTACAACAATGGGGATTCGCCTATGGCACGCTCCAAATCACGTGTTACGATTTATGAAGTTGCAGACAAGGCCGGGGTTGCCATTTCCACCGTGTCCCGTGTGCTGAATGATTCAGCTAATGTTGCAGAAGATACCAAGAAACATGTTCTTGAGGTAGTTGATGAGCTAAAATATCTTCCAGATCGTGTCGCAAGGTCCCTGGCGCAACAAGATTCAAGTTTGATTGCAATTGCAACGCCTACGCTAACGACAGCCTTTCATAACTCACTGTTTAAGGGATTCCGTACGGTCCTTGCTGATATTGACGAAGATTGTGATTTACTCCTGTTTGATCTCGGTAGTACGAATCCCCTGGAACGGTTGCGCAGTAAGTTGAAAGGGGGAAAAGTAGATGGCCTGATTCTGGCGGGGATTCCGGTTTCCCCTGCCCTCTCTAAAGAATTAAAGGCCTTCAGTGCCCCCGTTATACTGATTGGCCACCACCATACAGAATTTGACTGTTTCTATTGGAATAATTCCAAGGGGGCTGAAAAGGCTACGACCCATCTATTGAAAAAAGGACATCAGCGGATCGGCCTTATACGTGCCTATACAGATGGCTATGTTCAACTTGAGCGTATTCGCGGTTACAAAAAGGCACTGAAAAAGCACAAGATACCATTTGACAGTAGCCTCATTCAAAGCGGTACTACGATCAAACATGCTGGATTTAGCGAAGAGCATGGATTTGAAGCAATGAATCAGCTTCTGCAGGTTTCTCCATCAATTACAGCGGTTCTAGCATCCAGTGATGTACAGGCAATTGGTGCGTGGAAGGCAATCCGAGATGCAGGCAAGCGTGTGCCGGAGGATATTTCCATCGTCGGATATGATGACATTAAGACCAGCTACTACCTCGGGTTGAGCAGTGTTGACCAGCGTATTGAGCACACCGGTAGACTGGCTGCTGAGCGTTTAATTTTTCGTCAGAGAAATCCCTTAGAATCTGAACGTATTGATCAAAAGATTGTAGCTAAGCTTCAGATACGAAGGTCCAGTGACTATTCCCCAACATTAAAATAGATATGCATATCAAAGCAATCGGAAACCAACTTAACAAGACGTTAACCGGCACAGATTTTACGGATCTGGGCACCAAATATCGAGGGAAAGTGCGAGATACCTACGACCAGGGGGATCGCTTGATCATGGTGACTACGGATCGGATTTCGGCGTTTGACCAAGTTCTTGATCAGACGATTCCATTCAAAGGCCAAGTGCTCAATCAGCTAGCTGCCTATTTCTTTGATGCAACTCGCGATATTATTGCGAATCATATTGTCAGTGTGCCGGATCCAAACATTACCATTGCACGCAAGTGTGATCCAGGAAAGCTTGAATTTGTGGTAAGAGGTTACCTGGTTGGACATGCCTGGCGGACCTATCGCAGTGGTAAACGGATTCTTTGTGGGAAATCATTACCGGAAGGACTGCATGAAAACGATAAGCTCCCTAAACCAATTCTCACGCCAACAACCAAGGCACAGGTTGGACACGACGAAGATATCAGCCGTGAAGAGGCAATCAAACAGGGTTTAATCAATGCAGATACATTTGACCAACTTGAAGAAGTCTCGTTGGCGCTGTTTCAGAGAGGCACAGATCTTGCCGCTAACCAGGGACTGATCCTGGTTGACACCAAATATGAATTCGGCCAAACCCCGGATGGCGATTGGGTCTTGATTGATGAGGTCCATACCCCGGATTCCTCACGTTATTTCTACCTTGAACCCTATGAAGAACTCCTTCGGCAGGGAAAACCGCAACAACAACTCTCCAAAGAGTTTGTGCGTGAATGGTTAATGGATCAGGGTTTTCGTGGACAGGAAGACCGATCGGCCCCTGCCCTCCCCGATGAATTTCGTATTCGGGTATCCGAACGCTACATTGATCTCTTTGAGAAAGTATCGGGAAAACCATTCGTTCCAGATACCCATCCAGATCCTGAGAAGCGAATCCTGAGTGTACTTAAGCGTTAGGAGACTCGGGGAAATCGGCCCCCTGCACCCAGATTTTCTGTCCATCAGCGAGATGCTCCTGCTTCCAGATCGGCACCTGTACTTTAAGTCGATCAATTAGGAAACGACAGGCTTCGAACGCTTCCGGGCGATGCGACGTAGCTGCTCCAACCAGTACACTGGCTTCAGCGAGTGGCACTTCGCCAAGTCGATGGAGTAGGCATGCGCGATGGATCGGCCAACGATTCACGGCAGCATCTATCAGCCTGTGCATCTCTTTGAGTGCCATGGGTTCGTAGCCCTCGTAGGTCAGAGACAGTGTTTCCTGTCCGTCTGTCCATTGCCGCGTGGTTCCGATGAAGAATGCAAGACCTCCCGCTGCGGGAGTTTGCAGGAATTGATATGCCTCCGCAACATCAATAGGCTTTCGTGAAAGCTGTACCCATCGTTTATGTAAATCTTCAGCCACCACTTACCGGGGTTATGATGGCAATTTCATCACCATCCTCAATGATATTTGAATCCTGTGAGTACGTCTGATTTACCGCCAAGCGCATCACACTTCGATACGGAGCCATCGTAGGATACTGCTCACATGCCAAATCAAGAAACTCGCTTACAGTAATTCCTGGTGGAGTTTCCAGATGAACTGAATCTGTTTGCAGCTTTGATTTCAAGACACTATAGAGTTGAATCTTAAATGATAACATGAACCACTGTGACACCAATTTTATCTCTTTATTCTACTGTGGTCAAAGTCAGAAGGCGAAAAAATCTAGAGTAAGGCGTGCTTGTTCTCCCGGTCACGCCGCAAATACCCTGATACGAATTCAATGAGAAAAAAGCGACTCAAGAAACTGCTTATCTTGCGAACTCAACTCAACGCCAACGGCCTCTGACGCAACCAGCAATAATCTCGCAACAAATTCGATACCCCCATCCGCATTTTCCAATGTCTGTTCAATCGGTGGGGCAGTTTGAGAAGGTCTGTTCAGATGAACGCGCCGCTCACTAATTATCTGTGTCCAATGGAGATGAAGCCATTTCTCGAGTTCCCGCACGAGGCTATCACGAAAGGTTGAAACAGCTATCCATTTTAGGAAATGTATTCCTGTAATCCAAATAGCTTTTGGAACGACAACCTTCCATATGGAATGCCGGTAATTCAGATCAGCAATTATACATTCGAGAAAGTCAGGTTTTCGTAGGGGTGTCCCCATCGCATTTTCGAGTAAATACAAACACGGTAAATCCTTGCCAAACTGGGCTACCAAAATATTTTTCAACTCTTGTACCTCATCAAATTTACCGACCAATACAGATTGGATCAGAAATGCCACAATTACGTCCTTTATTGCATTCTCAACATGAATACTGGTATACTGGTCGCGCAGAACTCTGGGAACCCGTTCTATGATTGGCAAAATATTATTAGCGTCGATCTCCAAATCGCTAAGATTTTCTTTTGCAAAGACAGATACATCAATGTAGGGTTCCAGGCAATCTGCCACACCTTTTGCATTCAAATCCTCTATTCTGCACTTCATGGCAGTAGCTTGCAGTGATACCTCCAAGGGACCTATGCAGCCTGCAGGCATACTCTGTCGCAGGGACCGACGAATTCCAATATTTTCCCGGAAAACACACTCCGCTTCGGCAAGCATGTACCATGCATACTCAATAGGCGCTATCGGATGTTCGCGAATTGCCTCGGGCGGCTCTGGGACGCTGCAGTAACCGTGAGCTACATCGATCAATTGACTATCAAGCTCTTCGCTTGTATTCGGTACGATGCAAAAAACAATGTGACACACCGTAGCGTACGTATATCGTGCTCGGAGACTGACTTCCGGGTCAAAAAGTGCAAGTCCATCAACGGTTTCATGCAATCGTGTTAACGCACGCGAAGTCTGGCGGGACCGCAGAGCTATCACTGCAGCATCGGCTATTAAGCCAAGTGATAACGCGTGGAGGTCATTCGTATCACCCTTCTTTGCAATGTGAGCTGCCACCATGAACCAGTCTCCGGCTTGTGCCATGTCGTTGTTATGAGCTGCCGCAATTGCTGCTTCCCTGAAAGTATGCGCCTTACGTGACGGATTTGATGTACCCGGGTTTTTCACCAACCTCCTGTAGATCGTCAGGGCATTCTCGTAATCACATTTCTTCAAATACATTTGCCCCATTGCACAAATCAATATGGGATTATTACCGCGATTCTTGATCACATTTTGAATGATAGTAAGTCCACGCGAGGGGTTATCAAGATCGTTATCCGAGATCGTAGCTTGCACGGCATATGCTTGCAGTGAAATACATTGCTCCTTCCATGCACTTGTCTTTTTTGCAATTCTGCCGTATCGAACAAGTGCATCTTCAGCGTTGTATTCCGGGCTTTGTCGCTCTTCCAGCCACGCATTCCAAACTAATTCAGAGTAATCCGAGAAAGCCTCGTCAACAGGTTGGAGCAAAAGGGATCTAGACTCTGGCGGGATTTCACACAATTGATCAACGACGCACTCGAACCGAGCTACTGACTTGATGCCCAAAATGCCAACGCTGAACATTACGCTGAACCCTTTCCAATCTGGATTGACGGCAGAGGTTTCTGCTCCATCAAAATCCTCTTTCCAAAATGGAAACGTACGAGAAATAGCAATGAGACGCAGCAACATCGAAAACCAATTATCTACATAGTTTGCTATCCCAGGAGTCTGAGTTATTAACCCAATCGCGTAGACCCATAACGAGTCCCTAGTCTGATCTCTTGGAATGAGATCAATCTCATTGCAGAGTGCGGTCACCACACTGTGAATCTTACTCTCATCCTCAGTTACTTTCACAATTTTGAATTGAGCCAAGCGCATAAACGCTGAGGCAATAGCATCTTTTTCGAAAATAGGTTTGTCCGTACGCCAACTAGCCAAAGTCGTCTGCCTTGCTATGCTTCTGACCATATCTGGGTTGGATAGCAATATACCTCTAGCCATGTAAAACAGTGCATTTGTCTTCTCAGCATAAATCGCATGAATAACGACTCTATCTACATCCTCAATTGGTAAAACATCTTTGCTTGTCAGTTCGTCTACGATGCACTCGTGGATACACCGAAGTTCCTCTACAGAAAACATCTCCTTCCCACACCTCGCAATTAAGGGAGATATCCTATAATGAGATCGGGAAAATTCCTCTATCCAGGGGCCTGTCAAATGATCAATACTTTCTCCTGCTCTAACTAAGGTTGGTTCTATTTTGGAAAGAGCAATAGCAAGACGTCTGTCAAAAGAACCTATCACTAGGGAGCCTCTTGCAAAACCTCTGAATCGGGGTATTTTTTGAAAAACCTTGACTTTTTTGGGGTTTGGTTGTCGTTGACGAATCTGGGTTGGGGAACAAGATGGGGCATGGATCCGCGTTTTTTTTTGAGCGCGTGGGAATATGCCCTCAATCTCTAAAAGCAAGGGGGTGGAAGCCTCCAAATTTCGTATTTTCAGGACATCCTAAAGTCCAACAAAAGATGGAGGTTTCCATGTCCCTTACCGACAAGATACGAAGGTGTTATATCACCTGCCAACAGGAACTGTTCCCCTGGTTGGAAACGCAAATGGGTTCGTTACCCAAGCGGTACCAGACTCTGGTGCTGGTGCTGGAGATGGTGTGTGTAGAGGACCATCTACGCGGTAGAGTGAGGGGCCGGTATGGAGGACGCCCGCCGGCCCATCGTGTGACCCTTGCTCGGACGTTTATCGCGAAGATGGTGTTGAATATCCCAACCACCTCTGGGTTACGAGAACGGCTTCTAATGGACAAGGTGCTTCGGTCCATTTGTGGTTGGTCCAGTGATCAGGATGTGCCAAGTGAATCCACGTTCTCGCGTGCATTCAAGGAGTTTTCCCAGATGCAGTTACCGAACCGGATTCATATGGCGTTGATCAAAAAAGGATACGAGGGGGAGCTGGTTGGGCATATTTCGCGGGATTCGACGGCGATTGAGGCCAGGCAGAAGCCCGTTCCGAAGAAAAAAGAGGCGGAATCGGCTCCGAAGAAACGCAAGCGTGGGCGTCCGAAGAAGGGGGAAGAACGTCCAAAGCAGGAGCGCCGCCGCATGGAAAAACAGCTTACCATGGAGATGGATGAGATGTTGGAGGACCTCCCGAAAGACTGTACGGTGGGATGCAAACGCAATGCGAAGGGACATACGCATAAATGGACGGGATTTAAGCTGCACATGGATACGGCGGACGGTGGGATTCCGATTAGCTGTGTGGTGACTTCTGCGTCTGTGCACGATAGCCAAGTGGCGATTCCATTAGCAAGAATAACGGAACAGCGGGTGATACATTGTTATGATCTCATGGACAGTGCGTATGACGCGAAAGAGGTGTACGCACAGAGTGAAAACTCGGGGCGTGTCCCGATCATTGATCCGAATCCGCGCAAGCAAAAGGCGGCGCATGAACGGGAGCAAAAGGCGCGCCGCAACGCCGGGTTCGTTCCTGCTGAGCGCGTCCGCTACCGGGAACGTTCCACGGTGGAGCGGGCCTTTGGTCGACTCAAGGACGAGTTTGGAGGACGAAATCTTCGGGTGCGTGGGCACGAGAAGGTGATGTGTCACCTGATGTTCGGAGTTTTAGTGCTCACGGTGGACCAAATGCTCCGAATGATCCAATAAACGGGATCACTCGGGGTTCGTGAACAGAAGATGGGGGTCTGAGAGATCAGACCGTAGGATTGGTGTGGGAAATCTGCACGGACCGTGGCCAAAATTCGCCAGATGAAGACGTCATGGGGGGCAAATCGGTGGTGACTTACCCCCCCAAACGCCTATTTTGCCATCTTATGCTCACTTGGGAACAAAAAGAATGCCAAATTGTAGCCTGTAACAGATGCTTATGCCCAATAAAAATTCATGGAGTTAGGTTTTGCAAGAGGCTCTAGGCTTAACCTATATAGCAGGTCGCGCTCTTCAACTGGCAATTCTGAAATAATCCTCCTTCTCGTGGAAGCAAGAGAGCTCTCAAGATCTGGTGCCGAAAAATCAGATCCAAAAATTGATACTTTCTCATTCTCGAGCCAATTCCTGTTCGCCAATGAAGTAACTAATGCATGAGCCAAGACGGGATGCCCCGTACCAGATCGAGCATAAATGGGTCTACCCCATCCCTCTGCATCACCGGAATATGTCTGAATTAGTGACTTTATTTCACCTAGAGAGAAATGTTGACACTGGACTACGTCTTGTGCATCAATGCCCAAATTGGTCAGCGTAGTGAGTGAAGGTCGGGTATGACATGTGATGAGGACGTATATATTTGATTTTTGGATCTCTGCAATCACATATTCAATAAGTAGCCGCAGATCTTGGTTTTCAATAGCATTGAAATTTTCGAGAATAAGTATACTTTCTCGGAAGCAAGCAATATTCTTCACGATTTTGTCTAGAGTGTGACGAATACTAGCTGAATTAGCATCCCTAAATTCGACGATATAGAATTCATCAGAATGAGACCGAGCAAAACTGCGAGATGTCACAGACTTTCCAAGACCTATACTCCCTGTGAGTATAGCTAGTCCCTTTGCTTTGAGTGAATATTCCAATTTACGCTCAATCTCCACCCGCTTGATCATCCCCTCTTTTTGAGATAAATCAGATCCTGTATATAACCACTTATTTGGGGCTATAGGTGGGTGCGTATCTGAAGCCAATATTAACTGCGGATTTGTTGCGGCAGTTAGCAGACGGTTGAAGTTTACCTCAGAAATTGATACCTGGGTAGCAGAAATAATAAGTTCCCGTAAATCTGCCGATGTCAACATGCGTGAATCTGCATCTTCATTCACGCTCTGCTTCAAAATGCGACTGCTGATCAGATCAGCAAGCATTGACGCTTTATCAGGAAAAAACTCAAACTCCCCCTGCCCCATATTTTTAAGAGAACGAATTAGCTCATTCTGAATTTCCAAAAAATCAGACTGTCCGCAATCCCAACTGATGCGACTGAGCAACTTATCACGGAGTTCCGCATCAGAAAGATCTCGCGAGAACTCCTTTACGCAAGTTTGCAAAATCGGCCGGATACTGACTGACCTCTTGCGTTAATTTAGAGATTTTCGTCCTCAATTGGGCCATTTCAGGGTCTAAATCGGCCATTTTTCGCACAAATTCGCCGTTTTTCTGGTATTTATTCCAAAATCTCTCAAAATAGTGGATTTTTACGGAACCTTTCCGCTCAGTCCCTGTAAAATCCCTCAAATCTACCCTTGGTTCATGTATATCCGGTCGAAATCTCGTACCCTGAAATCCGGGATCAAAGCCGACACCTTTTCCCTGGTGGAATCCCATCGGGTGAATGGGATGTCCAAACAGCGTACCCTGCTCAATCTTGGCCAGGATTTCAGTATCCCCCAAGCACAATGGCGGACCCTGTCCCGACTCGTCATGGATGGCTTGCAGGGGTATGAACCGCTGCTTCTTGAAGATGAAGCACTCCGCAAAGCCAGTCAGAAAATCATCCAACGTCTCCAGGCCAAGGGCTATGATCCAGACGATCCGCGGGATGATCGGGATTCCATTCTCACCTACGAGATTCATCACACCGATACGCGAACCGTTGGTGGAGAGCGTGTGGCGTTGCAGGCGTTGCATCGTTTGGGTTTCGCCGAGATTCTTCAAGATTTGCGCTTGAATGAAGATCAGATCCACTGGGCCACGGCGCTGGTCGTCGGACGGATGCTTTCCCCGGGAAGTGAACGGCAAACCCACGAATGGATGCGCGAGCGCTCGAGCATCTTGGAACTTCTCCGAGCAAAACTTCCGAGTGAGCGGTCGCTCTACGATGTTGGAGACCTGCTGTACCGCCACCGCAAGTTGATCATGGATGGACTCTTTGGGGCCGCCAAGGAGCTGTTGGGATTTGGCGAAACGATTGGCTTTTATGATCTGACGAATACCTTCTATACCGGTCGTCCCCAAGGGGCGTTACTGCAATATGGACGCAGTAAAGAGAAGCGATCGAATTATCCGCTGGTGACGTTAGCCCTGATCCTTGACGCATCCGGGTTTCCTCGCACCGTCCACATTCTTCCCGGCAATGCCAGTGAGCCCGGTACGCTGAAACAGGCGATTGCGCAGTTGGCTGGGGCCAAACCTACGGTCATCATGGACGCGGGCATTGCAACCGAGGCGAATCTGAGGTATTTGAAGGAGCAGGGGCTGGGTTGGATCTGTGTGGAGCGGGCCAAGACTCCACCGGTCCCCGAACGCGAGCCCGATCAAGTGTTTGAAACCAGTACGAAGACCCTGGTGCGTGCGTGGGCGATTGGGAAGGACGATCAAGAGCAACGTGTGTATCTGCATAGTGCGGCCCGGCAGGCCGTTAGTGATCAGATCCTTGAGACCAAGCGGGAGAAATTTGAAGATGCCATTGCACACCTGAACGAGGGGCTTACCGTAAAGGGGCGAGCCAAGAGGTATGAGGTCATCCAAAAGAGGGTCGGGCGGTTGGTGGAGAAATATAAAAAGGTGGCGTACCAGTACGAGGTGAAGGTATGTCAGAAAAAGGACAGTCCGAATGCGCAATCCATTCGCATCCAGCGTCGGTCGGCCTTTGACGAATGCACGAATGCTTCGGGGGGCTACATCGTGCGAACCAGTCACACCAAGTGGCCTTGCAAAAAGGTTGCACGCACCTACTGGAGATTGAACGAGATTGAACAAACCTTCCGTACCATCAAATCCGACCTCGGATTACGCCCCATTTACCATCGGAAGCAAGAGCGGATTGAGGCACATCTGTTCCTGTCGATCCTTGCCTTTCATACGGCTCACCTGATTCGGAGTCAACTGCGAATCCATCAGATTCATCAGAGTTGGGCAACGCTCAAAGTAACGCTCAACCACCAGAACCGGGTGACCACTGTACTCCCACAAAATAAAACCCACTGTATCCTGCTCAAACAAGATGCAGACCTAAAACCATTCCAACGGAAGGTCTTCCAGGCGTTGGAACTCAACACCGGAAATTATACCCAACGAATCAAGGCGAAACGCCAAAAAAAAGAGGACGCTGACAGGTAAAAAAAGAACGGGAAAATAGCCCTTTTTGAGACCCCCCTGAAAAAATAGGGGGCAGCAGAAATCCGCAAAAAAATCCACTACATTGCAAACTTGCGTTTATGGAATCTGGGCACCGCTCACTTTCCAAATATTTTCGAATTGGGGTAACATCTCTGCTTCCACTGGCGGCTTTATGCCAATACTTGAGCCCTTTCATTCCATCAAAAGATGTGGACGCGTTCCTTTCAAGACCTATGGGCATAGTTGTATAAAATCGGAGATAAACATCGTGATCAGGATTTCTCTTTTGTAGATCAATGAATGAGATGATCGCATCTTTTACCTCCCTACGGTTTAGTGTCACCTTGGCCGAAGTGGCGGATTGTTTTACTTGCACTGCTTTCAGAGATTGATTTGCTATCCGAGATTGATTTGCTATCAGGGCATAATCCTCTGCTACCTCAAGATATATTCTTTGAGAAGGCTGAAGGCGAATCCAAGCAAGAGCTGTAACCCAAATCTGGTAGGCGTAGCCCCGAAGAGCTTGGACAGCTTGCCTCTTATGATCGGCCTTAGGTGGGGCTGATATATCGTCTGGAAGTCGAAAAGAGGCGAAATTCTGCATCTCAAAAATTTCACTGGTCATTGGTCCACTGAGTATCACGTCGCTTGGGGATGAGATCCCCCAGGACTACTCAACCTTAACACCCAAGTGCATCAACGATAGAAAGGGAAGAGTAGTTAAAACACCTCTCAAGTCACCTTTTCAGACATTCGATTGCCGACCAGAGATCTAAACTTAGATGCAAGACTGCAAAACCCTTGAGGCATATTGACTGCTAGCTTCTGATAAATTAATGGGGATTTCTATGAGCGGTCCGCACAAAAGCCTCAGGCCAACCCCCATGTGCCTCAATGGTGTTGTCAATCATAGTCATAATCGGAATAGTTTCTTTCAGAGCAGCAATAATCTTTAAGTAATGGGCGATGTCATCATCTGTAAGTATACGCCCCTTACGATAGTTGAGCCATTTCTGGCACACCTGATAGCTGCCGATGTAGAAATCCCATACTTCCTCGGGCACACCATGGAATCCAAACGTGCCACGCCTCGTCGCACGGTATCCCTTGCGGGCAATGACTTTGCTGGCATTGAGCCAAATCGTTCCGTTTAACCAGCCAACCTTTCCAATCTTGCTGTTTCTAGAACCGGAGTAAGTACTGATAGGATCACATAGTTTTTGAGATTCGAGCAAATGGAGGGCTAATAGGTCATGCCCCGCTGTGACAAGGCCCCGAAAGAGGTCGATGCTTTGGGGCAGAGGCACACGGGGGAAATCAAGTCTGAGTAGAGTTTTATATCGTTTACGATAGCCAGTACTGTGGAAAATAGCGTAGATCCAAGCGAGAACATCTTCGGGACCGAATGTATTGTGGAGGTCGCCAAGCCCGTCCTCAACTAAATCAAGTCCAATGGCTTTTCCGAAAGCTTTTTTGAGCTCTGAATCTATATTTGGCACTCGATCGTACCCCTGTACCTCCCCTGAAACTATTTTTTCCTGAAATGTATACAGAGGGAACAGATAGTTCGTTTCCTTTGTCTTGTTCGAGATTGCACACGATTCAATCATCGTTCGTGTAATACCTGAATTTCTCCATTCAACTCCGACTTGCGACTGTTGACGACAGGAGATCAAACCAAGATTCTCGTCTATTTTCATATGACGCATCACTTTAGGGCGAGGCCTACAAATGAAACCCCGTGATTTACCGGTGTAGTATGTAAAACGGGTGTCAAATGGACGGTACAAAATGGGGCTCACTTGCCCTTTACCACTACTTATGTCTTTTTGGGCCAATTCTACTTTCCAATCCCTAGAATCTTTACCAAGTTCATAATGCTTCCGAGCTTCTTCAGTCTCACGGTCTGCGAAGTCTTTCACGACGCGTGTTATTTCCTCTTCTGTAAACTGAATCGTGAGTTTATCACGGGCGGTTACGATCCCAACCGAATTGATCGGGAAAATATCATTCAAACGCCAGCCAGACTCGTATTCAGCCCAGAGATGTTCGTCACGCGGAGCGAACAGCCAAAGCGGCGGCTTTGGTGATAGAGTTGTCCAATCTGTGGCATTAATGGTGTTGTCTTCAAGCCAATCGTATTTTCCGATTCCATTAGCCTGTTCCCGCTTGCCCCAGAGGTCAAAACGATTATGTTGCTTCCCATTTCCCTGACCAGACTTCACGAATAGTCCTATGGCCACACCTTGTTGAATGTCAAACACGTTCTCGTCTTTGCCACCGTCTGGTGAACGCTCTTTCTTTTTGGTGTTACCATGCAAGTCAAGCAGATACTGAATTGGGAAAGTAGCTATCAAGCTCTCCCGCATGCCGCGAAAAGTCGGATTATCCAAATAGCCATGGTTGGTTACGAAGCCGACAATTCCTTGCCCTGTTCGTTCAATCTGCCAGTGAGCAAAGCGAGTGAATTTCACGTAATCGTCATTGAGCCATTTTGGATTACGCTCATTGAGTGGTCTGCCGTTGACACTAAAATAATTTTCCACACTCCGCTTCCCTGAATTACCTCGAAGTAATTCCCGAATCCAGTCGCTTCTGTTGGCGGAATACCCCGAATAGGGCGGATTGCCCAGTATGACTGTGAATCGTGACTCACGTTTTATTCTATCTACTTCCAATGCTTCGTTTTCTAATGCTGGAATAGGAAGGTCAATAGATAATTGAGATGTATGACTTCTCGCAGGTTGTAGGGTATTAGTCAGGTATATTCGTGCACGTTCATCGCTACTAAAGCGGTAGCCAGTTTCGTAGAGCTTCAGACTGATCTTATAGTGAGCAATGACATAGGGAGCCATCAGAAGCTCGTAGCCATACAGGCGTGGTAGCAGGTGTTTGGGTACGTATTCATTCCACAGCATCCCAATTCGTTGTTCACTATGACCTTTATCTTGCCATTTTTTTTCCAGAGTCCTGTAGATCAGGTCAATTACCTCCACTAGAAAGGTGCCCGTGCCTACGGCAGGATCAAGGATTTTCACGAAATCCGCTTCGGCCGAAATACCGGTCGGAATCTTTATCTCCTTTATCCGTCGCGTTACATCACCCCAAGAACTGGCATCCGCTAATCCATCCACCAGTCCAAATTCGTCGCGAAGCAAAGTATCAATGGAACGTACGATATAAGAAACCACTGGGCGTGGGGTGTAAAAAACTCCGCGCTTCACCTTTTCCCCCTTATCATAATCTGCGAGAAAGTTCTCATAGAAGTGGATTACCGGGTCTTCACGTGGATTTCGATCTCCAAAGTCACGAACGACAGATTCCATGTCAGTCTTGCTTAGAAATTCCTCAACCTCAACTACTCCGAGCTCATCGAAATTAGTGACTCCTTGCCTAGAACTGATCTCGAGAAAAACAGACATGAGATCGCTCAGAAGCGGGTTCGTCCGCATATGACTGGCTAAGTCGGCAGACCCGTTCTGCTTTGGGTCAGTGATGCGAGCCGAGAGGATACCATACGTGATGGTTTGAGCGACCATATCTGCAAAACTATCGCTATCAATATCACGTAACAGAGCCTTCTGAAAGCTCTTCAAAAGCTTGGTGATATGGCCGTCCTCAGTTTCTATTTCAAGCGCTTTAATAATCCGTTTCCGTATTTTCTGGGCGAGTTCCGCCAGACGAGCGGAAAGCTCCTTAGATGTATTAATGATCTGTCCATGACCAATCGTAAAAGCACTACTCCATTGTTTATGCCAAGCGTCCTGATTGCCGTCTTCAGGCCATGCGAGATGTTCTGTTAGTTGCTGGGCAACGTGATCCAAATGCAATGCGGTATCTCGTTCTTCCCAGTCAATCACCTTAAGGGCGGGCAACCCTTCATTTTGAGAAGTAAAATGTGCGAGGCTAATTCGTCTCTGGTCATTTTGGCCGTAATTTGAAATAAATAGTAGGTCTTCAATTTCCCACTTGTTCCGTTTCCTGTTTGCAAAATAACTGAGAATTCTTCGCAATGCTACAACAGGAAGGTATTTGGGCTCAAATTTGACAAAGACGATCCCCCAGGGTTGATTTGCTTCGAGTGGTCGCAGGCGCTTGATCTCTTGAATTTTGGCTGCGTTCTTAGCGTCAATTCCTAATGCCTCGGGAGTATATTCAAAAAATTCTTCATCAAAATTCTCCGTGTTAATCGGCCAGTCCATCTCGTCACGCAGGTACTCGACAAGTTGGTCAAACTCTCGGATGTTAGCTAGCCATGTGCGATGCTCTCTCTCCATTCGCTTAACCATCGTTTAATTCCATCCAACAACGTAACTTTGGCTTAATTCCGGTAGGGGCATCTACACGCTCAAGGTAGGTATTCTTGATATGTCGTTCAATCTTACTGCGTATCTGAACTAGTTGCTCCTGTTCAATTCTGCATTTTCGTGGGGTGCGTGGACGGGAGCGTATACTATTGATAATCTCCTCTGGTTTATCAAGGATTGCTTCGCTGTTTAAATCATAGAGGTACCAACGGGTGATCCCCGCCTCTTCGGTGAATTCATCTTTATCCTTGTCCAAAGCCGGGAGTGAGTAACAAAAAAATACTTCTGATCGGCGACTTGCAGCGTGTTTCCTTCCACTAAAGATGGCACTTGGAAAATTGCTGAGACTCTTCTCAAGATCTAGATCTGACTGAAGCAGTTTTTGGTATTCCAGATGCATCTTCTCTATTGAAGTCTTGGTGCCTTCGTATTCCGAGGTAAACTCATTCCAGATTTTCAAGTCATCATACTTGTCGTCGGGATGAAGTAGCTTGCCTCCTTCAATGCCGAGAGTCTCTGAAATAAGCAGAGTCTTCTGTGTGACCTTTCTATAGAGCGAAAGAATTTGGTTCAGTTCATCCGGGGGTAAAAAATTCCAGAATACTACCTTGCCGCGAGAAGCAGCCATCCCTGGAAGGTCGGTAGCCAGCCTTTGTTCAATTTCTGGATTCATGCGCCGGTCCACCCGGCCAATCCGCTGCATCAGGCGCACAGGATTCCAGTGGATGTCATAGTTTATGAGCCTAGAGGCATCCTGAAGGTTCAATCCTTCGGAAAGAACATCTGTTGAGATCAGAATGCGGATCTCGTCCAGTTTCTGCGTCCCCAATTCCGAAACCGAGAAGCCGTTGTAGTAAGGTGAGAATCGTTTGATCACATCTGCCCGATTTCGCTTGCTAGCGCTGTCTACTTGCTCAACACGCTCGATTCCCGCCTCACAGAGGCGAGCTTTCAAGTAGCGTGCAGTGTCGGCGAACTCCGTGAAAATAAGCACTTTTTGCCCACCTAATTCTTTTGACTTGAGCAGGCGAATCAGTTTCTGAAGCTTGTCGTCGTGCTTTGGTTGAAATTTTCGCGCCTCGTCAAGAAATCGCACAATCTGACGAAGATCCGCGATAGTTTCAGAAATCATCCCCTCAACATCATACTCAGATCGGTCAAGGCGTTCAACTTTATCAAGTAACTCTTGGGGAATTATGTCCTCGTCCTCCATCTCCTTCCCAGATTCTTCCCAGATTTCCAACTGCCGTGCAGCACCGTAACCCAGAACTTCAGCATTTTCGGCCATCCAGTGCTCTAGCAATCTCTTTTCTTGATTGGTTTCACAGTGCACCCGCATAAATGCTAAAAGTTTTTGAAGCAACCGATTACATGAAATCTCAAACGCTATGACGGAACTCTCGAATCTTTTCAGAAAGTTTGTCCGAATCAGACCGACGACCTGCTTTTGGCGATTCTCTTCGAAAGGATCAATCTTCCTGTCAGGGCCAATATACCAATGGAAAGGATAGTACATCGCGAGCGTGAAGAGTGGGTTTTCCCTTGCGAAAGCTGTTTCAAGAATGTCAAGCATTTCACCGTACGTCTTACGGATGGAGTATTTCGCAACGCGTGGCGCTTGCCTCTTGGGAAATAAGGCGGCGTCGCCATACTCACGTTCCTGGCTCTCACGGGCGTACGCTCGACTACGTTGGACCACGAGTTGACGAAAAATCTCCTGACTGGAAAGAACTTCCTGGGCCTCCGTCAAATGTTCAGTGGCGTCAACCGTCTCCTGCCCAACTCGGTCACGGAGTTCCCTTTCCATTATGTTGAAGTGAGATCGCAGATGATTCACGCCCACAGTTCGGGAGAAGTAGGCCTCATCTCGTCGGGTAAACAATTCCATCATATGACGGAAATCGCTAAGTCGGTTGTTGATTGGGGTTGCGGTCAGCAGAAAAACCGTCTTTGGACGAATGGTTTGGTCAAGAAGGTCGTACAACTGATAATACCGAGATGGATTTCGTCCAGCATCATCACCACGTCTACCAGGATTACGGAAGTAATGTGCTTCGTCAATGATCACGACATCGGCAAGCTCGGCGATGCGCTGAAATCGTTCGGGGAAATCTCCCGTCCGGCCGAGATCCGTATGACTGAAGACTGCGAGATTACTAAAATCTGCACTGCCTCCGATTCCGCCTATGTGATTGAGATACTTCCTTAGGCTTGGTTCCCAAACCCCTTCTCTCACCGCCTTCGGGGCAAACAGAACGACACGCTTGCCGTCATGCAAGGTCAGCCTCTCAATCAGCATGAGACCTACAAAAGTTTTACCAAGCCCGACGGCATCACAGAGAAAGGCACCGCCATGCTGTCGGGCAATCTTCATAAGTGTCCAATAGGCCTCTTTCTGGTACCGGTCCAAAATCTCGAACATCTCTGACTTCGTCTCATCCCACTCGGTTGCAGTCAATTCGTGCCCGCGGAAGAACTCCTGTAATGCTTTTGCATAGATATCGAAAGGCGAATAGAGACGCGTATGTCGTTCGACGGTCTCTATGACTGTATCGGTCACATTTACCGCTTCCTCCCAATACGCATCAAACCATTCCTGAAGCTGTGCCACTTCTCGCGCACTCTGAATCTGCACGTTCAGTTCAATGTTCTTTGTGAGTCCCGGCCGCGTGAAATTACTGGACCCAACAAGTGCCTGCGCACCGACCACTTCAATCTTTGCATGCGTGATATAGGCCTTTGCGTGAAATTTCTCCTTGTTATAAATCCGGCATTCAATCCTACCCGTACGCAACGCCTCCAAGATTCCCGGTACTCCCCGCAGAAAAGGATTTTCATCCTTTTCTGCTTCAATTCTGTCTTCCAATTCATTAAGTGCCCGCTTACGTACAGCCTCAAGAATTGCTCTGCGGGTGCGGTGCGTGGTTTCCGCTCCCATGAGTACACGAATCCTATCAAGCTTCTGCCACTTGCCATCAAGGGCTAGAAGAGCTCCAATTTCAAAATATCCCGTTGCAATATCGAACGATTTAGCAATCGTGCACCATTCCGTAAGGTACCGCAACCCAGTCCACCCCTCCACGCTGTTATCAACAATGAAGAGCTCATGACCACGACGAGGCAATGTATTCTTCATGACTAAAGAACCTTAGATCTTAATAATAGGGTTGTTTGAATTGATTGACCGGATGGTCACGGTCTTTTCTGGAGACTGACTCTATCTCTGACTTAAACGCGAACGGTGATATAACATAGTGAATTATAGACCCGTAACCTACAATTTAAAATGATTGGACGCCATCTCTCACCAATCGGATCGTTCGGGTCTAATTCGACCACACTTTATCAACGGAATCGCAGTACACGTAGAGGTTGAATTCGTGATGCAGTGCGTGCAGGGAAATAGGAAGCTCCCAGACACAATAATAGTGATACCACTGCAACAAGTAGAAAATCACTTACATGCATAGAAATAGGCGCTGTGTCCATGTAATAGGCCTCTGCAGGTAAGCCAATGATACCATAATGCATTTGCAGTGTACCAAGCCCCCATGCAATGATCAGTCCGATCACCGTTCCCAGCCCGCCTACAAAAAATCCCAGATGTAAATATAGTCGCCGAATATCACGCTGTGATGCCCCCATACTGGCGAGTATTCCAATCTCCCGGGTTTTTTCTAAAACAATCATTAAGAGTGTGCCCATTACGTTGAATGCAGCGACAAGGACGAGAACGCCAATTACCAATGGAATAATCGCCTCCTGGAGATCAACCCATGCAAAGAGTCCTCGGTAGATCTCAAAAATACTGCGAACCAAAATCCCCAAACCCAATGATTCTTCAAGAAGCAGTGCCACCGATTGGGCTGCTGTCACATCTTGAAGCATCACATCAAAACGTGATACTTGCTCGGACGTGTAATCAAGCAGTTGCCGCGCTGTGTTAATGTCAGTAAACACGTAGGTTTGATCGAAGTCCGTCAGGGCAGTTTCATAAATTCCCGCGATTTCGAACTGCTTGAGGCGTGGCCGCGCGGTAAGGAGTGTTTCGGTATTGCCTAAGTTCCTCGTGGAGAGTAAGGTCACGCGGTTGCCAATTGAGAGGCCAAGGTTTTCAGCAAGGCGGTTGCCAATTACAAGACGCGGGATTGTAGTTGGTTCAAAGTTACCCGAACCGCTGATGACATTTTCTTCCAGATAAACGGGGAGCCGATCCGTTCCCCATAAGCCGACTCCATCAATATCTTGGCTGGATCTGCGGAGCAATACAAACTCAGTGACCACTGGTTGAACAGAAACGACCACATCGTGCTCTTTGATCTCAGTCATGAGTTCAGAGGCCTGATCCAGCGGAGCATGCCGGATGTTCTCAACCTGTACGTGGGCGCCAAACCCCGTGATCTTGGTTTCAATCTCTTCACTGAACCCGCGTACCACAGCGAGGGCCAAGAGCAGTGTTGCAACGCCAAGAGAGACCCCTCCAACTGCGATATAGGAGATGAGCCGCAAAAAATGACTGCCGCTATCTCCACCTTGAGCACCACGCAAATATCGCCAAGCTACAAAAATCTTAAAGGACACGGATCAAAGAGGCTGGTTTCAATTGCTTGTATTTTGTATCACGATCGCTGTCAATATGATGAATAGCGCTTCCCTGAGTGAAGATTCGCTCATTCATGTGTCGTTGTCCGGCGGGTGCCAGTGAGGTTACCGTACTTCAATTCAGTCAATTCCTGATAAAGAATAGAGTCCTCATTCTGCTGGAGTCCCTTTTGCAAAAAACTCTCTGAAGAGTTCGACAATCATCATCCTATCCCCGTCTTTTTTAGATCCAAGCACATGCTGTTTCTATACTTCCCTATAACGTCCATGCGCAACGCATTTTCTAAGAAAGTGGCTACCACGTTCCCCGCGCCGGATCGCTTGAATACGAAACCAATGTGTCCACGATATGGCCAGTTCATTTGTTGTCGCTGAATCGGTTTTTGTATAATTATATACTTTTAGAAAAACTATACATTACGACAATGGTTGTTTTATTTCGTCCAAGACCTCAATACTGGAAATTATCCCCAAAAGAGGACACCGACGTGTAAGAAAAGAACAAAAAAAAGCCCTTTTTGACACCCCCTGGAAAATAGAGGACAGCAGAGATTTGTAAAAAAATCCACTACAATTGCAAACTGGTGTAGTATAGCAGGTTCCAGTTCTGGGTAATATGTATTGTTTTGGTTACATTTTGTTATAATATAGGATAGATAGCCACGAAGAAGGATCCTTGAGCAATTGCGACGGCTGATCAATCTGGTGTACGCATGCTAGGCCATAGGCCATAATGCTCAATATTTGAATTCGTCGGAGCTGCCATAATCTTGCGACTCGGGCTCGCGGTAATCGCTACCGAAAAGTTTGCACATGGGCTCTCCATCTTTGCTTGGGGATCCTTCTGCGTGGCTATTCTGTCGTATTGATAGTTCATGCAGTCTGAACGGGGGATTGCATGGCCTCCCATAGAAAGCCGGCCAGTTCGCGGGCAAGTGCAACCACCGCGACTTTGGGCGGCTTTCGTTTGGTCAGTGCTCGGTATCGTTGGTGTAAACGTTTTTGTGCCCGCTGGCTAATGGCCACGGTTCGGGCACTGCATTGCTTCTGCCGTTCACCAAGGGATATACTGATCCGGGGATAGTGTATGTATTTCCAGGCTGCACTCACCAAGGCTTTCCGCGCATGGACATTTCCAGTCTTGGTGATCGAACCAGACCGAACGGTGTTCCCCGATGAACGCTGAGATGGAATCAGTCCCAGATAGGCCATCAGGGCGGTCGGTTTTTCAAACCGCCGCAAGTCACCGATCTCGCAGACCAGTTGCATGGCCGTAATCCGTCCAATGCCGCGAAAGCCCTGCAGAATCTGGATCGGTTCCTGAAACCTGATGGACTCGGACGCAGTCCGTATCTGCTGTTCCACCTCCCGAATCCGTGACTGAATATAGATAATATCCGCCAGGCTTCCCCGTAATACCTGCGCGTCGTTGGGCTGATCCAATTCGACCTTATTGATCCAAACCATAAACTTTTGCGTCCAGTTGCCTCCTGTATTATAGCTGTGTCCACGGCCATGCAAAAAATGAATGACTTGCATTTTGGATCGGTGGAGATTCTTCATCAGCGCTTCACGACTCCGGACAGATCTCAATTCCGAATCCAGAATAAAACATTCGCTCAAAAGACCCGCCGCAAAGTACTCGGCCAGCTTCCTGGCATCGCGCCGGTCTGTTTTAATTCGATCCCCAGTGCGCCGAGGAATAGAACCCGGCGCAATGATGGCACAATCAACGCCCAGGGCAGTCAGCGCTTCGTAGAGCGCCGTGCCGCAAAAAGACGCTTCGTAGCAACAACGGAAATCATCGTATTTAGACCGCATTGATGCCACAAATCTGGACAGACGTTCCGGCTTTTGTGCGGAAAACTCCCGCTCATCACAGAAACGCCGCAGATCCGCATCATAAACGCACGATGCAATCGTGGCACGGTGAACGTCCAGTCCGATAAAGTAACGCGTCTGAGAAGAAGGGGGTGGAGATAGCATAGTAATTGAAAGTTAGGTTCAGCAGTAAGGATAAGGCTCGGCTGAGGAACCTGCTATGCTATTATATCTTGCGTTAGGGGGATATGCCACTGACATGCTCCCATTCCCGAATCCGTTCCCTCCCGAAGATTTGATCTATATAGGATAACCATAATTGGACACCAGCCATTTCTGCACGGAAGGGATCAGGATAATATAGTTGTTTTGTCGCTTATCCAGTATCTCTTTCTGTTTCGCACGATGAAATACCTCCATCCACAATATTCACGGTAGAACCACATTCCCTTTACAATCTCTGCTCGGTTCCATCTGGTTTCCATCCCCCAGCCAAGTGGTACTCTAGCTCAGCCGATAATAAAGAATATGACTTTTTCTTTATTTATGGCAACTCATAATTAAGTTTCGTAATTATCCTTAGAACCTCGTTGTTTGGCTTTCCCGATTTCCATGGAGTCATAATCCTGGCTCTGCGGTAGGATTTTGCGCTCAGCTTTTTTCGGCAGTGAATATCATGGAATGGCAGTCGGTGGGAACATAATTAAGAATTTAGCACTTTCTTTAGTATAAAAGAGTCGAAATAGAATTTCATGATTCCGCATGCAGCATAACAAAGTAAAGTCTCGAATAGGAAGTAATGTCCTCATTTCTTCTGTAGGGGACGAACGGGTTGAGGCATATCTGCCACCGTCGCTTCCACCAGACCCTCCAGTTAACATGGAGATGTTAGCAACCAAATTGGAAAACGCACATTTGGTCATTGGGAGACTGGATGGTATGACGGCAATTTTGCCAGATATCCCCATATTTTTGTACACATATATCAGGCAGGAGGCGACGTTGTCGTCACAGATTGAAGGAACCCAGTCATCATTGTCTGACCTGCTACTTTTCGAAGTTGATGGTGCGCCTGGGGCTCCTATAGATGATGTACAGGAGGTGTCCAACTATGTGGCTGCGATGATGCACGGACTAAAACGTATTGAAGACCATTTCCCATTAAGTCAGCGCCTGATACGGGAAATACATAAAATACTTCTTTCCAAAGGCCGTGGGAGCACAAAACTTCCAGGGGAATTCAGGCGATCACAAAATTGGATCGGAGGGTCACGTCCAGGAAATGCCTTGTATGTTCCTCCTCCTCCAGAGAATGTCGTTGATTTGATGAGTGATCTGGAGAAATTCATCCACACGGATGATCCCAAATATCCCACGCTGGTAAAGGCTGGTATGATGCATGTTCAATTTGAAACAATTCATCCATTCCTAGATGGGAATGGGCGCTTGGGAAGGTTGATGATTACGCTCTTATTGTGCGTGAGTGGAGTTCTAAGACATCCGACTCTCTACCTCAGTCTGTATTTCAAGACACACAGATCCCGTTATTACGAGCTATTACAGCGCGTGCGCACGCATGGTGATTGGGAAACATGGCTTGAATTCTTTTTGGATGGTGTGATTGATACGTCGGAGCATGCCATTGAAACTGCCCAAAAAATTTTAAAATTATTTGAGAGAGATCATGAGAAAATCAAGCAGTCGGGGCAGTTTACGGCATCATCACTTCGGGTACACAGGGGATTACAGGAGCGGCCAGTGCTTTCGGCATCGTATGCCGCCAAGAGTGCAGGCATTTCGTTACCGACAGTATATAATGCCCTCAGACACCTTCAAAGCATAGGCATCGTGAAAGAGGTAACTGGAAAGAAGAAGAATCGCATCTTTTCGTATGACGAGTATTTTCGGATTTTGGGTGAGGCCGGTGAATCTGCTGCGTAAAGAGTTCGGCTTGTGCGTAAGACTAATGTTCTAGGCTTGGCATAACAGGTTTTATCTGAACTTCCCCCCAGGCTACTTGACATTCTCTTTACAATCTCTGCTCGGTTCCATCTGGTTTCTATCCCAGATCCAGCCAAGTGGTACTCTAGCTCAGTCGATAATAAAGAATATGACTTTTTCTTTATTTATGGCAACTCATAATTAAGTTTCGTAATTATCCTTAGAACCTCGTTGTTTGGCTTTCCCGGTTTCCATGGAGTCATGATCCTGGCTCTGGAGCAGGATTTTGCGCTCAGATCACCGTCACACATCTGGCTTGTAGCGCGTCATCATATGTATCCTTCTAAATCTTTCACTGGGACCAAAGCCATAAACTCTTCAGAACATCTCGCTTGTTGCCTTGCATAATGAAGCTAAAATTTAACGTGGAAAAACTTCCGCATGACTGCTAAGTATCAACGAAAATCAGCAGTGACCCAAACCGCTCTTCGTCCATTCAGAGTATCCGTACGTCTATGATTTGCCCTGCAATAAACGGCAGAGATACAGGAAAAATGGAAAGATTCTTGAACCCGAAGAGTATAACTATTTCGCATAATTCGTGACCATTCCAAACAATTGCCAATTCAAAAATGAGCAATAGCAAACCCGTGATCCCCGAAGCGATCAATGAACCCGTTCTGGACTATGCTCCCGGTTCGGCTGAACGTGCATCCCTTCATGCTAAATTGCGTGAACTCAAGCAAAGTGAAATGGAAATCCCGGCATTTATTGACGGGAACGCCGTCCATACCGGAGATACCGTAGAAATCAGACCTCCCCACGAATTAAACCACCAGCTTGGCACCGTTCATAAATGTGGGAGCCGTGAAGTCAACCAGGCCATTAACTCGGCACTTGAGGCCAGGAAAGAATGGTCAGAAATGGACTTTATAGATCGGGCAGGCATCTTTCTTAAAGCAGCAGAGTTGCTTTCCGGTCCTTGGAGAGATACACTCAATGCCTCCACAATGCTTGGGCAAAGCAAGAATGCGTATCAGGCTGAGATTGATGCGGCATGCGAACTCATCGACTTCATTCGATTCAATGTCGAATATGCATCTGAGATCTATGAAGAGCAGCCCTACTCCGCCCCAGGGGTATGGAATCGCCTGGAATACCGACCTCTTGAAGGATTTGTATTTGCCGTGACTCCATTCAACTTTACAGCCATTGCCGGAAACCTGCCCACTGCCCCAGCACTCATGGGAAATACGGTCGTCTGGAAGCCGGCATCCACCTCAGTCTATTCGGCATACTTCACCTATAAATTACTTGAAGAGGCCGGCTTACCCCCAGGCGTGATCAACATGGTGCCCGGTTCCGGGCCGATGATTGGAGATCCCGTACTCGCATCTCCAAGCTTTTCTGGACTTCATTTTACCGGTTCAACCGGAACGTTTCAGCATATGTGGCGGACCATTGGGGCCAATATTGCAAACTATGATACCTATCCCCGTATTGTTGGAGAAACCGGTGGGAAAGATTTTATTATCGCTCATGCATCCGCGGACCCGGATGTGATCGCGACGGCAATCGTGCGTGGAGCATTTGAGTATCAAGGACAAAAATGCTCTGCAGCCTCACGCGTCTATTTGCCTAAATCTCGATGGAATGCAACCCGGGAAGCTTTAATCGGGCAATTGGAAGAGATCAAGATGGGGTCAGTTGAAGATTTTTCGAACTTTGTCAATGCCGTAATTGATAAAAAGTCCTATCAGAATATCTCAAGCTATATTGAGCATGCAAAAAAATCTGCGGAGGCGACCATCATTGCTGGAGGTCACTATAGCGATGAAGAGGGGTATTTTATTGAGCCGACCGTCATTGTAGTGACGGATCCACATTACCGGACGATGTGCGAAGAGATTTTCGGACCTGTTGTGACCCTTTATGTCTATGAAGACAGCGCTTTTACAGAAACCCTTGAGCTGATTGATCGGACCTCACCCTATGCACTCACCGGTGCTATCTTTGCCCGGGACCGACGAGTCATTGTGCAAGCAAGCAACGCACTGCGTAACGCGGCAGGGAATTTTTATATCAATGACAAGCCAACCGGGGCAGTCGTAGGGCAACAGCCATTCGGTGGAGCACGGGCATCCGGCACCAACGATAAAGCAGGTGCACCTCAAAATCTGATGCGCTGGGTTTCGGTTCGTACCATCAAAGAGACCTTCAATCCCCCAACCCACTTTGGATACCCATTCAATCAACCAGACAATTCATGAGCATAGGCGAGGATCGTCCCATTCGAGTTGTTCAGTATGGATTAGGACCCATCGGCCAGGGAGTTGCTAAACTAATCTTGGAAAAAGCAAAGACGGGTCGATTGGAGTTGGTAGGTGCCATTGACATTGATCCCCAGAAAATAAACAAGACCCTGGGATCACTGGTCAATGCTTCCTCTGATGTGATCATATCACCAGATGCAGAAGAAGTCCTAACTGAAACCCAACCCGATGTTGTTGTTCACACCACGAGTTCATTTATGCCTCAGGTGGAGCAGCAACTGCTTCAATGCATTCGACATGGTGCATCGGTCGTTTCCAGTACTGAAGAACTCTCCTACCCCTTTGCCAGACATCCAGAAATCACCCAAAAGTTGGACGCTCTTGCCAAAGAGTATGCCGTCGCTGTTCTTGGTACCGGCGTGAATCCCGGCTATGCCATGGATGTACTTGCCCTCGTAGCAACCGGTGTTTGTACTCGTGTCCGTTCTGTGGCTGTCAACCGGCGTGTAGATGCAGGCCTAAGGCGTCGACCTCTTCAGAATAAAGTCGGGGCTGGAATCACAGTCGACGAATTTCGGGAGCGCCAGGAAAAAGGTAGCTTCGGACATATTGGTCTGGTCGAATCCCTGCGGTTGGTGATGCATGGCCTTGGTTGGCCAATTGAAATATTTAAGGAAAAACTCGACCCGGTGATTGCTGAGAGAGAAGTCGAAACCCCCTACCTGACCGTGCAACCTGGCAGAGTCGCAGGAATTAAGCATACCGCTCAGGCATTCAGAAATGGCAACATCGCTGTATCGTTGGACTTGCGCATGTATGTGGGGGCGGATCAGCCGGAGGATCGGGTCATCGTAGATGGCGATCCCCCTATTAATCTGGTGATGGATGGAGGTATTTTTGGAGATACGGGAACGGTTGCATCTTTGGTCAACGCAATCCCCCAGGTACTCAACGCCTCGCCAGGGCTGCGGACCGTGACAGACCTCCCCGTCCCCAGATGCTTTTTACCGGAAATGTAGCTTGATCAGGACCGCGAAAAGCTCGGCTACGAGTTGATTATTTCAGGGTAGCTGACACGCACATGGTAAATGGCGATAAGCTGATCTTGTAACACTTTCTTGATGCGAGGGATGTCCCGAAACGTCAAGCCAGTCTCATCCAATTGGCCACTAGCGACCTTATGAGTGATTAAGCTGTCCACCAATTCCTGAATTTTTTCAGCAGTTACATCCTTCATCGTTCGGCTCGCAGCCTCTACAGTATCGGTTAACATCAGGATACCGGCTTCCTTTGTGCGTGGCCGTGGCCCCGGGTACATAAACACCGACTCCTCTAAGGCAGTGCCACTGGCTTTGCTCTGCTCAACCGCTCTCTGGAAAAAATATTCTGTCCGCGTAGTTCCGTGATGCGAAGCAATCAGATGTAATACTTTAGAGGGCAAGCGATAGCGTTCCCCCAGTCCAACACCTTTGGTCACATGGCTGATAATAATTTGAGCACTTTCTTCCGGTGGTAAATCATCATGGGGATTCGTTCCGCCTGCCTGATTTTCAATGAAGTATTGCGGAGAAGAAAGCTTCCCTATATCATGATAGAGTGCGCCAACTCGTGTGAGGAGTGTATTTGCCCCCACTGCATCTGCTACGGATCCCGCAAGGCTGGAGACTTGAATGGAGTGATTGAGCGTACCAGGAGCCCGCTGCATCAACTCCCTAAGCAGAGGATGATTCGTGTCCGAGAGTTCCAATAGACGCAAGTCAGTCGTAATATCAAATACCCGCTCGAGTACCCAAACGAAAGGGTAGGCCGTAACCAGCAAGAATGAACCAATCCCCGCGAACAATAAATACTCCCCAATGGACGACCAGGCAATCCCCTCGTAGAGCCAGACCGTAGCAAAAGCAAGTGCATACCCCCCAAATGCATAAGTAGCTGTGAGGAAAAGCTGCCCCCGATTACGCAAGCTCCTGGCGCTGAAGGTCGCAAACACTCCCCCGACCAGTGTCGCCCAGGTGTACGTAAAATCCGAATGCAATAAAAACCCTCCGACGATCGCGAGGGCGAGCGTACCCAAAAGTGCTAGGCGTGAATCAAAAATCACGGTTAACAGCACGGATACAATGACCACCGGAACTGCGTACATGAATTCCATCGGTGCAAGCCGAATCACTGCAGCAAATGCGATCACAGTACCGGCATAGAGCAAAGAAAGGAGAACCATGGACTTATTGCTGGAGTAGACCATCGGCCGGGCATTTCTCAGGAAGAGTGCAAAAATCCCGATCATTGTTAATGCCAACAATATCTGCCCAAGGAACTGTAATCGCTCCTGACGTTCCGGTAATTCGCTACTGCGCTCCCGTTCCAGGGAATCCAGTTTTTGTTTGATCTCTGGGGTGATGAGCTCCCCATTGCGTACAATTTCTTCTCCTTCTGCAACCATGCCACGCACAGGGAAAATTTGAGACTCCGCTTCGGATCTTCTTAATTCCGTTGGGATGGATTGATAGATCAGTGAAGGGGTAAAGACGGATTCAATGAATTGAGCAATTGCGGTAGGAGGGAACAGGGAATTTTCGTGAAGTACCGTTTCTTCAAGCCATACTTGAATGCGTTCACGAGCTGCATTTTGCCCCACTACCTCGGTTGCAAGTCTTCGGTCAAACGTCTGTTCGAGCGTGTCCCGTACAGTCAGGTGGGATGTGCGAATGGAGTCTATCTGGACATCCAGAACTCCTTGAAGCTGCAACCGCTGACTCCGGCTCGCAATTGCGTTCAAGATTCGCTCAAAAAGAGGTGGGCTTGTTGGTGCCAACCTAGTCGCCGTTGGGATATCCGGGCTGCGTAGCGCATAATCCCATCCCAATAGTCGCCATACCGAATCACTAAGCCGAATGGGGACCTGAAGACGTAATTCCATGAACTGGAGAGAATCTTCAATCGTGCTCTCCGATAAGCTCACCAATGCCAGATCGCTTCCAGCTGCTATCGTATCCCTCCTCGCTCCCACCAAATAATCTGTATACGCGTCAAAAGCAGTATCCAGTAATGCTGAAATCGAATCAACAGCCATGCGTGTTTGCTGCCTGGCATCCGGATAGGTATAAAATATCGGTTCGACCGAATCCCGTACACGCTGCCTCTCCGCCTGCAATGAGTCAGTAGACTTATAGAGGGGAAATTCAGACTCGGCGATCAATGTTTCTTTCTGCCATCGATCCCCTACCGAAAAGGAGGCCTCGGATCGAATGCCCTGCTTAAAGGCCAATGTGGTCAAGACAACCAGTACCACGAACATGCCAAACTTTATACTGATCAGCTTTCGGAGCCCCAAGAGGAACTGCCGAATATGGATTTTCTGTGACACGCTCATGACGGCCCGTCATTTGTGAATCGATGGCGAAGCGAAAGCAGTAACCCTACAAATATGCACAACGCGCTCCCAATCAGTGTGTACCACGGCCAGGCGATTTGGTGCAGATCTGAGGCCTCAATCATTGAATCTGTTGGGTTGAGAACAAAGATCCACCCCCCTTCCGGGCTGTGCCATACCCCGAAAATAACCAGCACCATGGTCACAATCGTAAGAGAAAATGCAATCACAGCATCCCATTCCCGCGCCTGTTTGACCATCATTCCAAGAAGGAATCCCCCCAGAAGCCCCCCATAGGTGAATGAAGCAATGGCAAGACCAAGTTCAACAACCGGATTCTCGGTGTTCTCAAACAGACTTGCGAATACAATAAACAAGCCGGCCCAAAACAGAGTCAAGGCCCTTGAGAACAATAATCTTCGAGCTTCACTGATTGTATGCTTAACTGATCGTTCCACCAGATCCAGCATGGACGACGAAGCCAGTGAATTCAGTGAAGAGGACAGCGTACTCATCGCTGCAGCTAAAATTCCAGCCAGAAGCAACCCCGATATCCCCATAGGCAACCCTTCAATGATATAACGTGGAAACACCTCATCCCCACGACTTAACCCCAATTCCTGGGGACTTACCCCGCCGTAATGAATCCAGAGCAACACACCGATAATCAGGAAAAGTGCAAACTGCAAGGCAACTAAAACGGCGCTGCCGACCAATGCCCGCTGGCTGTCCTTCAGGTTTCTGCAGGTGAGTAGGCGTTGAACGATGAGCTGATCTGTACCATGGGAAGCCATCGAAAATACACCTCCCCCAATGATGGCGGTCAACGCAATGTATGGCTGGGTAATCAAGTCGGTGAACGAGCCTCCCAGTCCCAGATCAATGAACGTGAATTTACCCTCCTGTGCAGCCATCTGAACCCAGTTTTCCGGCAACCCATTGATCAGGAGAATCGCACAGAGGGCCCCTCCGAAAAGATAAAGTGCCATCTGTACCACATCAATCCAGATCACGGCCCGAATGCCCCCGACCATCGTATAAATGGCTGTGATGACACCAAGTAAGAGAATAATCTGACCATAGGAAATCGGCGATCCCATAAAGCTCATTCCAGCAGAATCCGCAATCACCTTGATCGGGATGGCCGTTGCAAACAACCGCACGCCATCTGCCAATAGCCTCGTAACCATGAAGGTGATCGATGCCGTTGAGCGCATACGGTCCCCAAAACGCTTACCCAGGTAGGCGTAGGCCGTATTCATTTCTCCCTTAAAATAACGCGGAAGGAAAAGCAGACTAACCGCAATACGTCCGACAAGGTATCCTCCTGTGAGTTGAAGGAACGTCATCGTCCCTCCATAGGCAACAGCAGGAACCCCAATGATGGTTAATGTACTGGTTTCAGTTGCTACGACTGAAAAACAGACTGCCCACCAGGGAAGGTCTCGCCCTCCCAGAAAGTAGTCATCCGTTGAGCGCTGGCGCCCACCCAGCCGGATGCCTAGAATCGCGATACCTACCAGGTAGACGATAATTACAATAAAGTCGAATATCGAAAGCATCCAGGGTTACTTGATTCCCAACTTCTTACTCATTTCTTCGAGTGGAACTCCTTTCGTCTCCGGCATCACAAAAATGACCCACAGCAGTTGCCCGATCATGCATAGCGCATAAAACGCGAAAATATTTGCACCAGATATTTCGGCAATCATCGGGAACGTCAGAGAAATGATTGCGGCCATAATCCAGTGTACAAAGCTGCCGAGACTTTGTCCGCGAGCCCGGATGCTGTTGGGGAAAATTTCACCAATGAATACCCAGATTACTGCACCCTGTCCGAATGCATGCGAAGCAATAAATACAATGAGACTTGCCAGTACGACAGGACCTGTTGTGTCGGTATAGAAGGCAACGGCAGTCGCCCCTAGGCTCACGATATACCCAATGGACCCCACGAACATGAGCTTTTTGCGTCCAAGCTTATCAATGACCATAAGAGCAGCAGCAGTCATAATCAGATTGACCCCACCAATGATCACGGATTGTAAGAGTGCGGACGTACCGGATGCCCCAGCCATTTCAAAGATCCGGCGAGTATAGTAGATGAGCGCATTGATTCCAGAAAGCTGGTTGAATGCAGCAATGGCTACCGCAAGTAGAATTGGCTTGAGGTACTTACGCTGGAAGAATTTTTCAGTCAGATGATCACGTGCTTCTACGAGCGATGAGCGGATCGCATTGAGTTCTTTTGTAACATCAAACCCGCTTCCCCCTATATCCTGTAGTACGCTTTCCGCTTCATCATCGCGCCCCTGTGCCACAAGCCATCTCGGACTCCTGGGGTTTGTGAAGAGCAGCGTCGTGAAGACGAGTGCAGGAATGGCTTCGACACCAAACATCCAGCGCCATTCAACAGCACCCAACTCAAACGATGCAATAATATAATTGGACAGATATGCAACCAGAATCCCCAGTACGATATTGAGTTGCACCATTGCGACGAGTCGCCCACGCATCCGGGCTGGAGCAATTTCGGCTACATACATGGGGGCAACTACCGATGCCCCGCCAACGCCCAATCCTCCGATCAGGCGAAAGAGTGTAAACGATTCCGCATTCCACGCGACCGCACTCCCGAGTGCCGACATAAAGTAGAGAAGCCCCATGAGCATCAACATTGGGCGGCGTCCATAACGGTCAGCAGGTTTTGCAAAGATCAGGGATCCGATAATCGTTCCCAGCAATGCACTGGCGACCAGTGCACCGTGCCAAAAGGCAGGGGTACCAAAAATAGAACTTAGATCTTGGTAGGTCGGATCGTACAAACTCCGAAGAGTTCCCTCCGCCCCTGAGATTACGGCTGTATCAAATCCAAACAATAAGCCGCCGAGTGCAGCAACAACGGAGGCCCAAATCACACGAGTCATAGGGTTAACCTTTTTATGAATTTTCCCCAAATTGCGGTAATCCAAGCAGAATACCAAATTAAATGCTCAGAAAGGTAAAACTGGCCGCGAACAGAGTGGGCATGTGGTGAGGAAAGAGTCTTCGTTTTACATCAAGAAAATGGAGAATCTTACTACTCCAGCCCCGTCATATATTTCTGAATGGATTACACCAAAAGACTTCATCACATATAATAAAACTGACACTAAGAAATGGACATATGTTTCGTGGGTTTTCCGGATGGGTTACCCTGCAAGGTGCAGCGAAGGCCTTGGGGATTGCTGCCATCGCAGTCACGATGTAAAAAATCGCTTCTTCGACCCGATTTCCCGTCCTGGAGACACTGATGTCCAGCCTGCCCGTCAATATGTGGGGTTTTACTTCTAGATGATTCCAGCGCTGATTGTAAATGCAGTCAACCCGTGATATATGGATTAACCGAACGAGTCCAGTAAAACATATGTTAGACGCGGAGATACCGTATTGGTTATATGTTATGGGGGCTGGCCATGTTCTATAGGTAAGCTCACTTGCGTTTCATCTCTTCATTGGTGGGCCCATTTGGCGATAAACACAAATAGGATGATCATTTCGTGCATTATCGCCTGCCTTACCGTATATTTCTGTCCCGGATCATTGGCATATTGATGAGATATTACCCTGTTCTGATTATACTTCTAGCAGTGCTGCTCTGGGGCTGTATAACGACTCCCCTCGGAGTAACGGTCACCTCTCGGGCTCCCAGGGACTCAACATCTTCCGGACCTGTTCAGGTGAAACGAGCATGGGTTTTTGTGGATGGCTCTCAGACGGGAACCACACCCGCTACCGTTCGCATCCGACGCAGCTATGAAATCACAAACGTTTCTCTGCGTGTAGGACAGGATTTTGATGAGGTTCGTCGATATGAATTGGAAAGAAGTGTAACCTCCAACCGGATCATGCAGGACTATACGTTTCAGGGAATCAATGATGGTGGGTTCCTCACCTTCAACTCCAAAGAATTATCGCGTGACAATAAAGGGAGGTTGGTTGTCCCCTACTATGAAGGTCCCGTTCAAATCCTTGATCATGAATACGATTTAGTGTTGATTGTGACCCAGTAGCGTGAGTTCCCGTCCCTACATCCTTCAAGAAACCAACTGGAAATCGGTCAAGGAGACCGACTTTCAGGTTGCCATACTCCCCTGGGGAGCTACGGAAGCACATAATACCCACCTCCCCTACGGCACGGATAACATGCAACTGGACCGAATTGCAGCAGATGTCTGTGCGGTTGCGTGGGAGCAAGGTGCACGGGTCGTTGCATTGCCGACCGTTCCCTTCGGAGTCAATACCGGGCAACCAGATATAAAGCTGGACTTGAATATGATGCCCAGCACCCAGTTGGCATTGATGGGGGATATCGCCCGCGTTCTTGAACAACAAGAGGTCCCGAAACTCGTGATTTTGAATGGACATGGTGGGAATGATTTCCGCCAGATGATTCGTGAAGTAGGATTTCATCATCCCAAGCTTTTCATCTGTGAAATAAACTGGTTTAAGGCTCTTGATACAACACGCTACTTCAAGAATCCCGGCGATCATGCAGGAGAACTTGAAACAAGCCTCATACTTGAGATCGCTCCCGAACTTGTCCTTCCCCTTGATGAGGCAGGAGACGGGAGTGTGCGCTCATGGAAAATCCCTGAATTTCATGAAGGATGGGCCTGGGCGGAGCGGCGCTGGAGTGAGGTGACAGACGATACAGGCGTTGGAGATCCCTGGGGAGCGTCAAGTGCTCAGGGAAAGCAGTTTCTTGATGCGCTGGCTCAAAAGCTAGGCACATTCCTCGTCAAATTAGCCTCGACCGATAATAGCGATCTTTATGAATAATATTCTAGTTGAACTGGGACCATATATAAGTTGCCTACACTCATGATCCAAACCACACGCATATTGTGCTGCGCATTTATCTTCACAGTACCATTACTTGCTCATGCGCAAGGCTCGTCTGGTGCTTACCTGCTGGATATTGATGACTTGCTGATGCAAGCTCATGCAGCCAGTCAGAGAGCTGTAGACGCCACTGAAATTCAAGAGATCAAAGCCCAGGCCGAAGTAGTCACAGAGACAATCTGGGGCTCGCCTTCCGGCTTACTCACTCAAACCGGCGCCGCCGCAACCCATGGCTGGAAAACAAGGTGGCAAACCGATGGGACTGAATTTGATGAGGCACATTTCGAGCGTCATGGCTCCGATCCCCCGCTGATTGCAGATCCCAAAGAACTCGGGATGATGGGACGAGGACGTGCGGTCATTAAACTGCTTTCCAATTCAGAAAATGAGGCGCATGTAGATCACGTCATGGCTTCCCTAAGCAATGTGATTGGATGGATGCGTCTCAGTGATGGCGTAACCAAAGGAGAACGCCAGCCGCGTATTGACCTCACTCATGTCTGGGACGCCCCTTCCCGCTTCTGGAATACAAGTGCAGATACCGGTTGGCTTTTGGAAGCCTATGCTCAAGCACTCAATATCCTCAAGACAGACTACAAGGGCAACCTTGCCACGGCTCGTGCGCATGCAAGCGCAATGGCAAGCCTTTTAGAGAAATGCCGAACAGGTCAGGATGAAAATGGGGATGGAACCGTGGCGCCGGTCATGATGGAAGGCGGAATTGATACGGCAATTCAGCATGCAGGATATTTGGGGATCATTGACAGATAGAGATAATGAAAAGCATAACTACCGGCAGTTTACGCACGACATGTATTGGGCTTCTGATTGCACTGGGAAATATTCTGCCTGCCCAGGCACAATGGCAAACCCTCTTTGATGGCTCAACACTTGAAGGGTGGCATCAGGCAGGGCCAGGAGAGTTTACGCTGGAAGCGGATGGATCCATGGTCAGCAGAGGTGGGATGGGACTCTTTTATTACAAGAATGAGTCATTCCGTGATTTCGAATTAGAGTTCGAGTGGATGGCGAACAAGTACAATGCAAATAGTGGTGTGTTTGTGCGATTCCCCGAGACTGATGATCCATGGGTTGCAGTCGACGAAGGATATGAAATTCAGATTGATGACAGCCGGGATCCCGACCACAAAACCGGCAGCATTTTTGCGATCAGTAAGGCATTTCGATCAAATGCGCGCCCTGCTGGAGAGTGGAATGACTTTCGTATTCGTGTCACTGGACAAAGATACGAGGTATGGCATAACGGTGCGAAGGTCAACGATTTCGTAGGTAATCGGGGCCGGGAAGGTTTTGTTGGATTCCAGAATCATGACGACGGTTCCCATGTGGCTTTCAAAAATGTACGGATCCGCCCCATCGGAGAAGGTAGTTATGACTCTCTTGCTGAAATGATGGCGACTTCAGAAACACATGAAGAGATCCGTGTACTCATGCTGACCGCAACGCAAGCCTTTCGGCATGGAGCCGCAATCGAGGCACAAAAAGAAGCCATGATAGCACTGAGCCAAACGACGGAGCTTCGTGTGGATACGACGGAGGATGTCAATATGCTGAATCCAGAGATCCTTGCCGATTATGATGTTCTTTTTCTGGCGAATTCAACCCTGCGGCTACCCCGCCCTGAAGGAGCCCCCTCTCCAGAACCCGCAGAAGAGATGCCAGAAGGGACATTGGCGAATTATGATATCACGATGATGGTGCCGGATAACAGAATCGAGGGAAAGGTTGCCATCAGTGAAACCTCTGACTCACTTACAGGGATGGTGAAATTCAACCTGTTTCCTGATCCGGCATCCTTGATGGATATCCGGCTGGATGCTGATTCTCTGGGATTTTTATGGGATACCGGTGGAATGGGCATCGGACAGATGATGCTTGGATTTGAGGGGGATTCACTGCGCGGGATGATGATTCTGGGAGAAATGCAAATCCCGGTTGTTGGAACTGAAAGCGAGCCTCCATCAGTAAGCTACGCAGTCACGATCACAACTCCACAGGCACCGATGGATACCCGGCTGACCCTCGAAGGGAGCTCAAGCGTCTTTGCCTTTCCAGAAGGAGAGGTGCCGATCCACGACCTGGTACTTCATGAAGATTCGGTTCGATTCCATTTTAACATCCCCGAATTTGGCGATTTCCATGCGGCAGGAATCATTGAAGGGGATGATATTCAGGGGACAATTACAGGCGGGTTTGGCGCAATGCCCTTTTCCGGCTCCAGCAGCCAGGAGGATGAGCCGGAATTTGAGGGAGAAACGCTGGATCCCAGTCATGTTGACGCAATCTTAGCATTCCTCGAGCAAGGTAAGGGAGTCGCCGTTGCACATGCAGGACTGGATGCACTTTATCATTCCGAGGAGTATCGTGAGATGGTCGGCGGTGGACTTTTTGACAGCCACCCGTGGACACACAGCGTTCGTGTTTCCATAGAAAACTCGGATACCCCGGCGACGCGTCATCTGGGCGATGACTTTTGGGTTCATGAAGAAATCTATGTGCTGGACGTCAACCCCCGCTGGAATTCCAAGGTTTTACTGTCGTTGGATACGGAGACCGTTGAACTGACCGAATCCGTGGCAGGCCCGGAACGTAATGACTATCCACTGAGCTGGATACGCACGCATAACAATGGACGCGTATTTGTAACCGCACTGGGACATTTTGCGGACACATGGCGGACTCCAGCGTTCCTGGAACACGTGGTACAGGGTTTGCGCATGGCTGCAGGCCGTACGGAAACAGATTTTTCCGGGCATCGAATCAAAGAAGTAATTGCAGATAATGTCTGGCCTGATGATATCGCTGTGGATGAACAAGGAGATGTCTGGATTGCTGAACTGCGTGGAAAGATTTATCATTACGATGCGGAAACGGACGAAGTAACACAGATTGCACACTTACCGACCACGGACCCGAGGAACGTAGAGCATGGCTTGCTTGGAATTGAAGTAGATCCTGAGTTTTATGAAGGCTCTCCATATATCTATCTCTACTACACCGAACTACATACTTTCACTAATACTCTTTCACGGTTTACCTACGCGAATGGAGTCCTTGATCTTGGGTCAGAACATGTCCTTGTGCGGGTTCCTACCGAACCTCAGTGTTGTCACCAGGCCGGCGATATTGAATGGGGGCCCGATTCGACGCTCTATCTCTCAACGGGGGATACAGGCATGTCGGAAGTACGCCCAGGATGGGAGATGTCCGAAGAACAATTGTCCGCATTCATGAGCACGCATGCACTCAAGGACTACCATTGGGCACGCTTGGTTGATTCCGAACGTTCTGCACAAAATTTACAGGATTTGCGAGGAAAGATTCTTCGAATCAATCGAGATGGTACCATTCCGCACGACAATCCGTTTTTCAGTGAGCCGGGCGTACGATGGGAAATCTATGCCTATGGTCTTCGCAATCCATACCGATTTAAAGTAGATCCTGAGACCAGTGCGCTGTATATCGGTGTCGTGGGGCCGGATGCGTCCTTTGATTATGACGAGTACAATATTTCTGTAAGCGGTGGGGAGAATTTCGGATGGCCCCGCACCCTCGGGAGCTTGTTTTATAATGAATGGACACCGGAGATCATACCGGACTATGTCCCGCCATTTTGGGAATACGATTATGAACACGGAGGCCGATCGGCGACCATTGGACCGATTTATCGCTCGGATGGTCAGTATGCATTTGGGCCGGCGCTGAACAATCAGATTTTTGTGTTTGACTGGGCAAGACGCTGGATCAAGTATGGGGAGCTCGTAGATGGGACATTTGAGAGTGACCAGGAAGAAGATGTACGCCAGAGCGTTCCAGATATCCAAATCCCAGCAAAGCGGTTGGTCAATATCAGGATGTTTGACACGCTGAGGGATACGGCTCCGATTTCCATGGAGATTGGACCGGATGGGAGCATTTATGTGGCTGAATTTGATGGTTTCTGGGACCCGGGATCAAATTCCAAAGTGACGAGGTACCGTTGGATCCAAAATACCCCTGCATCACAGGAGGATTCACCAGAGAACTGAATCGGACTTGGGAGCGCCAGGCTAACTGGCAAAATGTACTTAATCGTATGTGTGTACCCAATACGCGGCAATAATCCCAAAGTGTTGCAGTAAATTACGATAAGTTCAGCGAACTTTTTCAATGCTTTGGATATGCAAATATATAATTTCCATATTTTGTCTGGCTGCGGACCAATATCTATACATATGATCGCTCTGAAGCTCAAATTACCGGTAGGCGAGAGTACTAGGATGTCAACTATACATCATGGCCGTAGTTAACAAATAACTCATTTGGAACCCTGAAACCAAAGACTGTACGCAATGGCTCTCCGACTTGTCTCTGTCTATTGCATGTTTAGTGTACTTACAGTTACGCTTTCACTGATGGTGCCTCGTAGCACGATAGCCCAGTCTGCTTCAGCAGACGGAGAGGCGCTTTATCTAACGCGGTGTAGCTCCTGTCATCAGGCGGATGGTGGAGGGATCACCGGAGTATTTCCCCCACTGAATGAAGTGGATTGGGTGACCGGCGATAAGGGTCGACTCATACGAATTATCCTGGATGGTGTCATGGGGGAAATAGAGATTGGGAATACGGTCTACAGTGGAGCAATGCCGCCATGGAAAACATTTTTGAACGACCAGGAAATGGCTGCGCTACTCACCTACATTCGGACTGCCTGGGACAATGAGGCCTCTGCAGTCACGGACAATGAGGTCATGCTCATACGAAAGGCTACGAGCGAGAGAACCCAGGCATGGACTGCCGAAGAATTGGCCGATGCAGCCAACCAAGGCATCCCTGGCTCCTTCGGCTTTTTCCTCTCTCCAAGTGACACAACAGGATCAAACTAAATCAACTCCTACTCCAATGCGCTACCTATCTTGGACACTACTACTTCTAACGATATGCCTCGTCTCAAATGCCTCAAGCCAGGAACTGATCGGGTCAGTTGAAATGCTGGATGAAGCATTGACCGATTTAATATCCCCGGATGCGCAGTTAGAGGTTCTGGCCGAGGGGTTTGCTTGGTCGGAGGGACCGGTTTGGGTCAGCGATGGGGAATTTCTGCTGTTTTCTGATGTTTGGACGAATCAAATTTATCAGTGGAAAGAAAACGATGAGGCACGAATTTTTTTGGAGCCTTCAGGCTATACGGGACCACCCATGGAGGGACGTGTCGGTGGATCTAATGGACTTACACTAGATTCCGAAGGGCGTCTGGTTATGGTTCAGCACAGTGACCGTCGTATTGCAAGACTGAATGGATCTTTGTCAGATCCTCAGCCCGTATATGATACGATTACTGACCAGTACGACGGCAAGAGATACAACAGCCCGAATGATTTGGTTTATCACTCCAGTGGAACATTGTATTTCACGGATCCGCCTTATGGACAAGACCAGGAACTTGATTTTCAAGGCGTGTACAGTGTCACTCCAGACGGCACTCTTACATTGCTGGAATCAGGGATGAGTCGGCCAAATGGACTAGCTTTCTCGCCAGATGAGAGCATCCTTTATGTCGCAAATTCGGACCCGGAGCACCCTGTCCTGATGGCTTACTATGTTTTACCCGATGGTGGATTAGACAGCGGGCGTGTATTTTTCGACAGTACCCATCTCATCGAAGAAGGGTTGCAAGGATTACATGATGGCTTAAAGGTGGACTTGAGCGGCAATATATTTACAACCGGCCCTGGAGGGGTATTGGTGATTAGCCCTGAAGGGGTCCATCTAGGCACAATCAACACAATGCAGCGAACGGCTAATTGTGCCTTTGGGAACGATGGGAGCATTCTGTATATTACCGCAGGAAGTTCTCTTTTGCGAATTCCATTGCGAACGAAAGGAAATATTCTATAATCCGTCCGACAGGATCTGATACTTGGAGATACGGACATCCCAGTTTATGGTGTGGAACAAGGTTTTGCCCTGCCCACTTAAGAAAATGTCATTGTCTATGCCTCGGAAACATCTCTCTCATTGAATAAACCCTACCAGTCCCACACCATTTTTCATGACTGCACGTAGCCTTATCGTACTGGCAAGGGCGTGGAGCAAGACCAAGAGGAGGAGGCCGAGTGGTGGCCCAACAGGGAAACGGCGGCGCGCAGAACATGCTGGGCAACAAAAACCCCTCATAGATTCTAGCCCATTCGGTTTCCGGGCGGGCGCAAACCAACCCCATAAACCCATACAGAAAATGAAGCCAAGAACGATCATTATGCTCGCCAAGCACGGAAATGCTGAGGCGCAATACGCACTGGGCCTATCCTACTACATCGGCGAGGGCGTACCGCAGAGTGACAGGCAGGCAGTGAAGTGGTACCGGAAAGCGGCCGAACAGGGATACGCCGACGCGCAATTCAGCCTCGCGATAGCCTACGACACCGGTTGGGGAAGCGTGGAGCAAGACCACGGAAAGGCCTTCGAGTGGTATCGGAAAGCAGCCGAACAGGGGCACGCCAAGGCGCAATACAACCTCGGCATAGCCTACAACATCGGCCAGGGCGTGGAGCAAGACCACGGGCAGGCCGCGAAGTGGTACCGGAAAGCGGCGGAGCAGGGAGACGCCAGGGCGCAATACGCACTCGGCGTAGCCTACGACACCGGCGAGGGCGTACCGCAGAATTACAGGCAGGCAGTGAAGTGGTACCGGAAAGCGGCCGCGCAAGGATACGCCAGGGCGCAATACGCACTCGGCCTAGCCTACGACGCCGGCGAGGGCGTGGAGCAAGACCACGGGCAGGCCGCGAAGTGGTACCGGAAAGCGGCCGAACAGGGATACGCCGCCGCGCAATACAACCTCGGCAACGCCTACGATAACGGCGAGGGCGTACCGCAGAATTACAGGCAGGCAGTGAAGTGGTGGAGGAAAGCGGCCGAACAGGGATACGCCGCCGCGCAATACAACCTCGGCAACGCCTACGATAACGGCGAGGGCGTACCGCAGAATTGCAGACAGGCCGTCCATTGGTGGAGGGACGCGGCGGAGCAGGGGCACGCCAAGGCGCAATTCAATCTCGCCAACGCCTACGACGCCGGTGAGGGTGTGGAGCAAGACCGCGGAAAGGCCGTCGAGTGGTGGATGAAAGCGACGGAGCAGGGACTCGCCGAGGCGCAATTCAACCTCGGCAACGCCTACGATAACGGCAGGGGCGTGGAGCAAGACTATGGGAAGGCCGTCGAGTGGTGGACGAAAGCGGCGGAACAGGGACTCGCCGACGCGCAATTCAACCTCGCCATAGCCTACGACACCGGCGAGGGCGTAGAGCAAGATCGCGAAAAGGCCGTCGAGTGGTGGGCGAAAGCGACGGAGCAGGAACTCGCCAAGATGCAGAACATGCTGGGCAACAAAAACCCCACATAGATTTCAGCCCATCGGATTTCCCGGCCAACACCAAACGCCCAAGGGGCAAGTAAGAGATGAGCACGAAAGACCACGCAGAAACCAGGCCCCGGCCCAACGGATCGTCACCATTTGCCGCGGCTACAGGGCGACCCGGGCAAGACTGGGGCGACCTCCTGTGGGAGAGCACCGCCGTGGTCGCGGACCAGCTCCAGGACGGACCGGTGGACTCCGAAACCGTGCGGGGGATCGTGAGCAACAGCCGATCACAGGACATTTACCGGCAGGGGCCGGAAATCTTTGAGTTCCCCGGGGGGCAATAATAGGTTTGAGGACGATGACGTATTTTAGACAGCGATAGCTCACAAGAAATGTGTGCGTATCGACACGAGTGTTCAATGATTTCCAAATAAAACAGGCTTGAGGTACTCCGAATGCGTTACTTGCCCTTCATTTTACTATTATTCACGGCATATCAGCCATTTTCTCAGAATATTGCCTATGGAGCGGATTCGGTTCAGGAAATGGCTCCTAATCAACTGATCGGATCAGTTGAAGTGCTGGATGAGGCAATGATTGATTTGGTCTCTTCGGATGCACAGTTAGAGGTTCTATCCGAAGGGTTTGTCTGGTCAGAGGGGCCCGTCTGGGTTAGCAATGGAGAGTTCTTGCTCTTCTCCGATGTACCTACGAATCAAATCTATTATTGGAGTGAGGGCAATGAGGCCCGTGTATTTCTCGAACCTTCGGGCTATACCGGCTCCAAGGAACGAGGAGGCTCTCTTGGATCAAATGGACTCACACTGGATTCTGAAGGGAATCTCGTGATCACTCAACACGGGGATCGCCGTATTGTTCAATTGGGAGCACTTCTTTCAGATCCAGAGCCCGTGTACGATACGATTGTTGATCGGTATGAGGGGGCTCGGTACAATAGCCCAAACGATTTGGTCTACCACTCAAGTGGAGCGCTTTATTTCACGGATCCACCCTATGGGCTTGATCCTCAAATGGCGGATTCAGCCAAGGAGTTAGAAATTCACGGGGTCTATCGTGTCACGCCGGATGGGACTGTCACGCTTCTTGAAGCAGGACTCAGCCGGCCAAATGGATTAGCCTTTTCGCCAGATGAGAAGACGCTGTATGTCGCAAACTCAGATCCAGAAAATGCAATCTGGATGGCTTATGATGTCTTGCCGGACGGTGGAATAGAGAATGGACGGATCTTTTTTGATGCGACCAGCCTGGTCAAGGAGGGACTTCTTGGACTACCGGATGGCTTAAAAGTGGATCTGGCTGGAAATCTATTTGCAACCGGGCCCGGTGGGGTTCTGGTGTTCAACCCTGAAGGAACCCACCTTGGTACGATCAACACGACCCAACGTACGGCCAATTGCGCCTTTGGAGATGACGGTAGGACGCTGTATATCACCGCACATGGATATTTATTGCGTATCCCACTGCTTACTGAGGGCGCGATTCTCTGACATTGATATACTGTGGATTGCCATGGCTTCTATTCTGGGACCATGCAGTGCTTCATACACAGTGTTTCATACATCTATGGGGTGCAACCTTTTAGCCATATTCGTCCTCACAGGAGGTAAATAAGCTATCGAAGCTCACTCGGCCATATTATTTGACATGGACGGAGTTCTTGTTGATTCCGAACCATTGCATGAAAAAGCTCAGGATATCGTCTGTAGGCAGTTTGGTTTAGATGTACCTGAGACCGTGACTCCCACGTTCAAGGGATGGACAGAAGATCGGGTCTATGAATATATTGCCGAACATTTTGATACTGGTTCTACCACAGTCGAAAACCTTGTTAAAGCAAAACATGTAGCTTTTGCAAGCCTGTCAGATGAGCTCCAACTGATTCCGGGAGCCCTGAACCTTGTTCAATTCCTGCATGAGCTGGGTAAGCCCTTGGGCCTAGTAACTTCTGCTACAAAAGCTGATCAGGAGAGGGCATTCACCAAGTTTGGATTAACCCCCTATTTTTCGTCAGTCACAACGATTGAAGATGTTCGTCTGCCAAAGCCGGATCCCCAGCCGTATCTGATCGCTGCTGATCGTTTGGGGATGCCCGCCGAGAAATGTATTGTGATTGAGGATTCGAAGTACGGAATCCTCAGCGCATTACGAGCGGGATGCCATGTGCTGGGGCTAACGACCACATTCCCCCATCAAACCCTGCAGGATATTGGTGCGCATGCTGTTTTTCAATCCATTGGAGAGATTGAGATATACCTCAGAACCCTTTTCTTTCCAAAAATCCATGAAGCCCAGTCTTATTGAGATCATTGCATGAACCATTACCGTATCATGGCTGGAGTACAACAGCCCATAAAATCAAATCGAATGAGTTAATGTGGCGTATCAACATCTGCTTTATTGTCATCGCTTTATGCGGTTGTACATCCAATCAAAATCCAACAGGTAGCGAAGATTCCTATACGGACTGGTCGGTGTACCTGGGTGATGCCACCAGTAGTCACTACTCTACCCTTGACCAGATCAATCAGGATAATGTGGCTGAACTCACATTGGCTTGGGTATACAACTCTGGTGATGCCGACAGCACAGGCCGCACCCAAGTACAGTGTAATCCTATCATCGTGGACTCAACCCTGTATGCCACTTCACCAGGATTAAAGGTGCTCGCTTTGAATGCAGAAACTGGAGAGGAAATCTGGCGCTTTGATCCGTTTGAGGCGGGTGCAGTAGCGGAGGGCCCCGGGATTAATCGAGGTGTGACCTATTGGGAAGGAAGTGACCAACACGAGTCCCGCATCCTCTATTCTGCCGGATCCAGGTTATTCGCATTGAATGTACTCACTGGAGAGCCAATCCTAACATTTGGCGAAGTAGGATCGGTTGATTTGCGCAAAGATCTTGGGCGTGATGTGACCGGACTGGCCGTATCCGCGCGCACTCCTGGGATTATTTATCAACATCTATTGATTCAGGGAACCTCCCTATCGGAGGGAATTCGCTCTGCACCCGGCCATATTCGAGCATATGATGTACGAACAGGAGAGATGGCTTGGATCTTCCGTACGATCCCCCACCCTGAGGAATTTGGATATGATACATGGCCACCAGAGGCCTATCTCTACAGCGGAGGGGCAAATGCATGGAGTGGGTTAAGCCTGGATAAAGAGCGGGGAATGGTCTTTCTGCCGACGGGGTCAGCAGCCTTTGATTTTTGGGGTGGCAATCGTATTGGAGAAAATATTTTTGCGAACTCCGTCCTGGCATTGGATGCAATGACGGGCGAGCGCAAGTGGCATTTTCAGACGGTACACCATGATATTTGGGATCGTGATCTGCCCGCTGCTCCCAATTTAGTTACCGTTATGCATGAGGGGCGCAGCATTGATGCCGTCGCACAGGTCACGAAAAGCGGCCATGTCTTCCTTCTGGATCGGGAAACCGGGATCCCTCTTTTTCCTGTAGAAGAACAAGAATTTCCACCTTCAGATCTCGATGGCGAAGAGGCGTGGCCAACCCAACCGGTCCCATTAAAACCGCCCCCCTTTGCACGTCAACGATTTGATGAAGAGGATATCACAGACATCTCGCAGGAATCTCACGACTATGTGCTGGAGCGTTTTCGTCAGGTTCGCTCGGATGGGCAGTTTGTACCTCCGAGCGTAGAGGGGACGATCATCTACCCGGGATTTGATGGTGGCGCAGAATGGGGTGGTGCTGGGTATGATCCGACCACTGGTATGCTCTATGTCAACAGCAACGAAATGCCATGGATCCTGACCATGGTTCCACTCAACCCGGACAATGCCGCTACAGGTGCAGGTTTATATGCACGCTACTGTGCTGGTTGTCATGGATCTGAATTGGAGGGATCCAGTGGTGACGAGATGCCAGCTTTGACAGGCCTGGAATCCCGAATGACAAAAGATGATGTAAAGAACCAGATCGCGCAAGGGGTGGGATTTATGCCTTCGTTTGGCTTTCTGAAACCGAACGAAGTATCTGCAATTACGGATTTCTTATTTGATGAAGCAGATCATACTGTAAGCGATACAATCCAAGTCACTGACCCTGAATTGAGTAACTTCTTCGCCGGCTCTCCGTACGGACATACTGGCTACAATCGGTTTTTTGATCAGAATGGTTATCCGGCAGTCAAACCCCCATGGGGAACATTGAATGCAATCAACCTAAACACGGGCACGATTGACTGGTCGGTCCCGCTTGGTGAATTTCCTGAGTTGACGGCCAAAGGCATCCCGCAAACCGGGACGGAAAATTATGGTGGTCCGGTGATTACTTCAGGTGGCTTGATTTTTATTGCCGCGACCAAGGATGAACGCTTTCGGGCGTTTGACAAAGATACGGGGGATCTGTTATGGGAAACTCAACTTCCTGCGGGAGGCTATGCAACCCCTGCAACGTACGCGGTTGGTGGGAAGCAATATGTGGCTATCGCCGCAGGTGGTGGAAAGATGGGGACAAAGTCAGGAGACGCCTACCTGGCATTTGCCTTGCCCGAGTAACACAACTCGTCCTGTACGGGCAGGTTGGCTGCTGAAATAGAAGATAAAAAATGAGCCTTGGGGACCCAACCCCCAAGGCTCTCACCACTAAACCTAATGGCCAAAGATAGTGCACCGGGACATATTTTTGGTACACGAAAGCACGCGCCTACGACAAATCTTCATCTTTGGGCATTCAATCCTGCTTCAATTCACCTGCAAAACTCTACACGTTTTGACCTAAGATGCAGGCAAGGAGCGGATTCGAATATTCCGAAACCACACCGGATCGCTGTGATCCTGCAGGCAAATATGCCCCACTTTGGTCATTCCATAGTCGGGCATATCAATCCATTTACTCTCTGCAATAGAGGCCTTCCAGGCATCGCTCCATAACTCATAGGAAACAATCATTTCACCGTTGAGCCAATGCTCAACCTTGGCTCCATCAACGACAATACGTGTCTGGTTCCACTCTCCGACCGGATTTACCACATTGGAGGACGGGGCATGCATGTCATAGTTTGCTCCTGCATGACGGTCCGCTCCCTCCCGGGCATCGGGATGCGCGTCATTATCCAGAATCTGATATTCCGGGCCAGTACGCCAAGGGTAATCATGTGCTTCCGATACTCTGAACATGATCCCACTATTGCCTGCAGGTGAAATCTTCCATTCCAATTCAAGCTCGAAATTTTCGTACCGCTCTTTCGTGATGATATCCCCTCCTTCTCCTTCTGCTGAGAAGTACAGGCCCCCCTCTTCACTGACCTGCCATGCCTCGGGAATTCCTTCCCCCCCATAGCGTCTCCAATGATCAGCTCCAAGCTCCTGCCAGGACGTATCTGCCATAACAGTTTCCTCAGCGGTTTTTTCCGAATTTTGTGCCGAAGCGGAATGCGTAACTACAAAAAGTGCACAGGCCATGATACCAGCCATAATGAATCGTATCATCATAATACCAAAAATTTTGTTTTCAAAATGAATTAAGCAGTTTGAGCTTCTTCAGATTTGCCGTAATCTGCAACTCTGTCATTGAAAAGCATCACGAAAGCCACAGAGAACACGAGCGTTGCAATCGCAAAGATTGACCAGAATGTCCCCCAGCCGCCGAGGTCTAATTGCCCGTTTTCTCCAAACGTATTGACATAGAGGCCGCTCAACTGGGTTCCCAAAAAGAATCCGATTCCCTGGGTAAGCAGGACGAGCAAGCCCTGGACCTGGCCACGGACTTCGGGGGCAGTTTTCTTATCAATGTAAATCTGTCCTGTAACGAAAAAGAAATCATAGCAGATACCGTGAATAAGAATTCCAATTAGAATGAAATAGTACATTCCTACGCTTGCTCCCAAGGCGAAGATTGCAAAACGAGCAACCCATGCAAGCATGCCGAGAAGAAGCATCCATTTTACTCCCAAACGGCGGAAGAAAAACGGAATCAGAAGCATAAACAGAATCTCACTCACCTGCCCAAATGCCATCTCTCCACTGGGATTGGCAAATAGACTTGTCCCCTCAAAGAAACCCTCATGGATCGCGGAAAAGTACAGCGGCGCGTAGGGGAAATACGTTCCAAAAGCGATGAAAATGAGCATGGCTGCCGCAAGAAAGACCACAAAAGATTTGCTCTTTAGTGCATTAAATGCGTCAATACCCGCAATTTGCTTCCAGGAAGTAGATTGCCCCTTTGATGGTGGCGGTGTGTAGGGAAGCGTAAAACTATATAGGCCAAGAAAGAGAGCGGCGCCTCCACCGATGTAAAGCGGGGTCGCTGAGGCATCCGCTTTCAGGACATAGCCCATAAATAATCCAATGGCAGCCCAGCCGATTGTCCCAAAGACGCGAACCACAGGGAATTCTTTCTCCTGATTCTTTAGATGATGAAAGGCCAGTGAGGCAGTCAGTCCAAGGGTTGGGAAATAGCACAACGCATGTAGCCCCAAAAGTGGAAGGAAGAGACTCGTCCCGGCAGCCATTGGCATGGCACACATGGCAGCACCAGCGATTAGCATGAGTGCACCTAACAGCTTTTCCGAGTCAAAGAAGCGATCCGCTACCATCCCTAGGAAAAACGGTCCAATAATACAGGCAATTGGTCCAAGAGCGTAGGCGATCTGGATCCAATCTCCAGTACCAATCTCATTCATATAATTACCCAGGGTAGGTGCCCAAGCCCCCCAGATAAAGTACTGGACAAACATCATTACGCTGAGGCGTGCAACAAGACCTACATTCATCTCAAATCTCCTGTTGATTGAAAAATAAAAGAAACGCCGTAGGATCTGTGATCACACGGCGTCTGAAATACACAGAGACAACCATCCCAACTAAAGGATACTGATTCGATCTATGCAAATATAATCAAGTTTTAGATTAATCCTGTGTTGCTATAAATTCCTGGACCCGGCTGACAATGGCTTCAGGCTCATTTCCATCCTCCTCTGCCTGATCAATATCTGTACGCAGGGCGGCAATCTCTTCTGCGCTCGCTCCCTGATTCCTTTCCAGCTGGTCCACATGTGCACGCGCGAGAGCGAACGAAGCAGGCCATTTGTAGGTTGGCTGTTTTTGTGCATTCAAATATTCGAGTTGCACCGTATTTGCCGCCGCAATCTCGTTTTCCGTCAGAAACTCGCTCGGAATAAGCTCGAAGACATCGAGACCGCGAGCAATCTCGCTATTGTAGATATATCCATTGTACCAGTAGACCGACCAGCTTCCCCCCATCTCCATTAGATCCGCAGATACGGGCCCACGATCATGGTAGGCAATCTCAATCACATTGGCAGGATCGGTCCAGTCCGTGATCGAAATCCCACCCTGATACCAGGATTGCACAAAAATATCCCGCCCCGGCACTGGAATCAGAGATCCATTATGAGCGACGCAGTTCTCCTGCTCTGTCTGAGGTACGGGAAGCTTATAGTAGCTCTGAAAATGCATCTTATTCTCTTCATCAATCGTGAAATAGGCATTTGCGCCCCACTCCATCGGATCTGTTTCACGACACTTGGGACCTCCCCCGCCACCCCACTCATCTGTGAAGAGAATTTTGGAGCCGTCATTGCTGAAGGTTGCTGAATGCCAATACGAAAAGTTGCTGTCTGCGACGGCATCCAGACGGAATGGATTAATCGGGTCCGAAATGTCAAGAAGAATGCCATAGCCTTCACAGGCGCCGCCAGCTAAACCAATTTCGGGATACAGCGTGATATCGTGGCACTGATCCGGGCCACGATCCTCATCGGTCCCACCTCCGACCATTGCAGAGAAAATGTCTGGAAGAGCTTCACGAAATGCATTGGTATCTGCCGCAGTTGGTTCCGTAATTCCCTCCTGTTCAAAATACGATTCACTCATTGCAGCAACATACCGATCCGGGAGAATCATCGTGCGCGAACCGATGGATACAACGAACTCCCCACGTGCCCTGGCTTCTTCGAATTGGGCTTTCTCAGCCTCCGTCGGTCCATGCGAGGGCGCAGCAGTCAGGTCTTCAAAAATTCGCGGAGAACTGACAATCGCTGCCTGTGTCGGATCAGACAGTGGTACCTTGATTACTTCAATCCGAAAAAGTGCAGACTCGGGATCTTCACCCGGAGACATCCCTGAACATCCAGGCAATTCCTCTGCAGGGCGTACCGGAGCGGATCCAGATACATACACGTAAATATTCTCATCGTCTTCCGGGTCCTTGAGCAGCGAGTGGGTATGCGAACCCCGACAGGTCTGGACATTATGGACATACTGTGGATCCAAGACATCCGTAATGTCAAAGATTCGGATTCCCCGTAGACGATCCGGGCTAACGCTTTCCTGTACGCCCTGCGTTCCACAGTCAAGCCGCCCACCGGTCCCTTCGCCCGAAACAAACAGCAGGTTTTCATAGACCGATACATCACTCTGAGATGCAGGACACACATATTCTTTTGCTAGGACAGGGGTTTCAGGGTTGGAGACATCCCATATCTGAACGCCATTATAATTGCCCTGGAATACATAATTCCCCTTGAAGGCAAGATCACTGTTTGTTACCCCAATGAAATTTTCAGAGGGAGGAACAGCGGCAACCTTGTGTAAATTCCAGATTGCCTCTTCTGCGTCAAACAATCCAGCCTCAAGGCCAACGCGTGGGTCATCAAGGACCATAGCCTGCTGAGCAAGGCCAATATCCGACCGTAACAGGCCAGCAGTCAGGACGGTGATAATAAGAAGGGTGCGGGTATTCATTTGTCTTTCAAGTTTGTGTTTCAGTATGCAACTTCAAGATCATCCAACATCAGTTTCATACGATTAATCTCCGTAATCTGATCAACGTGGATGTCCGAAGCCAATTTATAGGTGTCATCACCAGTGATGGCCCCATCTATTTTGAATAATTCTCTAACCATGTGGACAGCTCCCTCGTGGTGCATGATCATGTATTCCAAAAACACCCGATCAAAGTCTGCACCCTGGGCTGCTTCAAGCTCTTTCAGTTGCGCATCGGTAAGCATCCCCGGCATATGTGTTGCGTGATGATCCACACCGTGAATCATCAGAGAGCTTCCTTCAATCATAATATGGGGAACTACCTGATCCCGCATGCGAAGCCACTGCTGCATGATCCGGATCTCATCATTCTGAGCGTTAATAATCCGGGCTGCCAGAACTTGAACGGTTGGGCTGGCTCCATTAGGCTCTGCAAAGGATGACATAACAACGGCCTGTGCATGATGTGCAATCATGCCCGTCATAAAATCTACGTCCGCCTGTGAGAAGCGCGCAAGTGCACTATCTTTGCGGGCCCAGAAAAGTGTTTCTAATTTCTCCGAATCCTGAGCAATGGATGGCGCTGCTACACACAGACCGAGGAAAAGGGAAAATCCGAATCGAAGCAAAAATTGTTTTTCTTGCATAGCCGGTCGTTCAACTGGGAAATTCTGAAAATGTTACAAGAAATCTATCATGAAATGGTTAAAACACCGCAGATAACTGCATGCGGACCGTGTGGACTTGAGGAGCATCCTGGGGGCTGCGCCCCGAATAGGCAAGGGTAGCTCGCAAGACACGATTCAATTGCAGCCATGCATTGACATGCCAGAGCAAAGAGCGTCCAGTTCCCCTGCCATCGGTAAGTTCAAAGAATGCAAGTCCCCTTGAGTTTGATTCTGCGGTCAATACGACACGGGCAAGTTCGAAACGTGCACTAAGATTGGACCGACCTGCCCGGTCCCATGAACCCTGTAGCGGCAGTTTCAAGATCGTTGCCTTCCCCCTTGTTCTAGTACCCTTCCATGCGTAATCCAGTCCGCTGGATAATCGGATATTTGGCATGACGGACCACTGAATCTTCTGTACAAATGATTGGGTTTGAATATCGAACTCCCTTGAATCAAACGCGGTACTCTGATTGACCTTGTCCGAGAATGCCCCATTGAGCTCGAAAGCCCACAGATCTCCTGGACTCCATCGGATTTGCGCCCGAACTTCATCAATACTCCGCGTCTCTGTGTCGGCAGCAAAGACATTGGTTGAGCGGATTTTTCGCCAAGAGCCATGGAATCCATACCGGGGCTGATTCCGAAAAAGCCAGAGATCCTGCATTAGATTGAGTGTGCCCCGAACGGTATTTTCCGGGTGACGAAATCTGGATTGCCGCAGGAGATAGATATTGATTGGATCAGAATCCGTGCTCTTTTCCTGTACCTCCATCGCGGTTCTGAGTGAGACTTGGCGAAGCCATTTTTGCCATGCTGTCTTTGGGGTGCGCCAGTGTTGCATCCCTTCAAATTGGATATTTAGCCGAGCTTTTAATCCTGTTACGGATTGCAGTGAGTCGGAGGGAATCAGCGTACGCGCATATACACCCTCGTTTTGGGTGACTTCCGGTGTGAATTCGTCAATCTCAAGAATCCCGTTTCCGTTGGAATCATTCCAGACATACTCTCCAAGCTCTGGCCCGGCACGAATATAGATCTCCTGAAGCACAGGCGTTTGTTCGGAGAGTGCTTCATAAAACCAGTTTAAGCGCAATAGCCGCCCCCACGGTTGTGCACGACCATCCCAGCGGACAACCAGGGATCGCTCATCTGATAGTCCCTGATTGGTTTGGAAGAAGTCTGTATAGTTTGTGGTCTGTACACCCAGGCGCCCTTGACTCTGAAAAGATCGCCGCTGATCTGTTTGATAGTTCATACTAGTCGTTGCGGTACGCCTTCCGGGTAGTAAGCTGTAGTTTCCGGACCAAAGATGTTCCTCTCGCCAGCCAAATCCCGTAGACCAGGTGCCCCAGCTGCCTTTCAGGTCTACTGTAGAAGATGTTTCCCAATACTGACGCGAATCCTCTCGAAGCCCTTGGCTGACGTGTTGATGACGCTGGATCGTCTTTAAGCGCGTACTGACATTTAAACGGTTTTGCAATAATCCTTTACTGGCTTGCGCTTCATGTAGGATCATGCTTCCCCTCACTGAATTCACATCACTCGTAATATGAGCGAAGCGATAATTGAGTTGGGGCAGGTAGGGTTCGTCGATGACGAGTGTCGCCCTTCTCCGATTCCCCTTATATATCTCGAATCGCTCTAATTGACCGATCGCGCCGGTGATTGAGGATTTTTCAGACAATTGCCAAGCTGCGCTTACTTCGTCAACCGTTTCCTGATAGGCCTGGACAAGCCCACGATTAGGTGGCAGATTCCAGAAGCGTGCAAACTCAATGGGCTGCGTCCGGCCAAATGCAGCGAAATTTTTCCCGGTTCGGCGGCGATTGACACTGAATCCTGTTTCCCCTAATCCAACGGGCAGGTCACTCACCTGCAATTGGACGTGATAGCTGTCTGCCCTGTCATTATCCGCATCCAAGGAAGAAAAGCGGTTTTCATCACGATAGGAATGGGCCCACTCTCCTGTGATTTCGACATAGCGGATTGGTGCAAAACTTCCCCGTAAATCAAGCATGCGCTGCTGCTCTGGCTTCGGCAACACACGTATCGGCGAATACTCTCCCCTTCCAGGGCCACGATAACTGTAGACAATCCCGTTGGTCGTTTGACCTTGCCGTACATAATCTCCCTGCCCGGCTCCGACCCGAGTAAATTCAACTCGAAAGACTTCACTTTCGGAAGCATCTATGATGGGCAGGTAGATTTGATAACTCTGTCCGGCGATCATCGTATCTGCCTGCATATAATGCACCCATGGCGCATCGGGGTCATAGGTTACCGGAGTTGCACCACTACGCGAAGCCTCCCGATCTCCGAGTTGTGCAAGCAGCTCCTTATCGTCAGCAGTGAGCCCGAACTCCCGATCAAATGACTTCCCATCTGCTTCCCGGATGAAGGTGACCCCCAGAGAAGCCAATGGTGGACTGGAATCTCGCTCTGGCGTAGCAATCACGGCCTCCGTCGCAGCAAGTGTGCGTGTGAATTCTGTCGTTCGGTATTGAAACTCAATTGCGATTCGATGATGATACTTGATCAGGCGGTTGGTTGTAAAGGTGATCTCACCTGTGGCATAGTCAATCACATAATCCTGAGACTCCCCTCGTTCCAGACGAATGCCATCCAGATAGACGGTTTCCGAGCCGGGTATGACAAGAATAAACGGCTCATTTGCATTACCCTGGAGCCTGTAGGGCCCTTGCACCCCATGTCTGACCTGGAGGTCCTGTGTCTTGAATAGCCCGCGTGATGTCGCTGCTGCTGCGCGCAATGTGCCGCTTGGTATCTTGAATGGTAATGGAGCTGTAATTCCAACTCCCTGAATCTTTCGATTGAGCCTGGCAAATGTACTCTGCTCAAGCTCCAGTTGAAAGTCACCCAACTGGGCAGAACTGAATGGGGTATCAATTTCTATGAATACCCGGTCAATCTCGCTCAGTCGCTGCGTCGTTCCTTCAGGAAGAATGGGAGTGTTCTCATCCGTCAGTGCTGCTCTCACATGGATGTTCGGTGAAAGCTGCCCTGACATTTGCAGACGCAACCCTGACTCAATCGTTGCATCGCGGTTATTGCCTGCCAAGATGCCGCGCGTAATAGATCCACTTCGTCTTAGTTGAGTCGGTTGCGACAAAGGCGCCGGCTCCTCCAGTTGAGTTGGAACTAATGAATCCGTTGGCGGCAAAGGCCCTAAAACCCTTGTAAATTGATCGGGAAGATTTAAATCCCAGACTCTGTAAGCGACCATCGCCGTATCATTCGCAGCAATGGATGGGATCCAGAGACGATGAAACCGGGTATCCAACTGATAATCACTTGGGTTGAGTCTTATACCTTTTGCTGAGACAACCAATGTACCTGGGATGATAAAAGGATGCAGGATAAATGGTTGTTCTCCCGTTAGGGTATCCATCCTGGCTTGCGGAGCTTGGCCAAGCGTGGAAGAAGAGCACAGCACCCCGCAGAGGTAACATAAACACAATAGGCTACCCGATTTTGCAATCCAAACAAATTTTTGTACTTGCCTAAAGCCCAAAACTAACGTCGTCCGCTAGCTCATTGGTGTCATCTGATCGAATGGCAACGCCAGCTTTCTCAAGAAGATGTCCGCACTGATGAATACCTTGCACGAGCCCTTCCGCGAGCTGTCCCGCCTTCATATGTTGCTGAATCGTAGTCACGACCCCTATCCAATCATCCGTGTCAACCTTCGCGTTGATGCCGGCATCCCCTACAACCTCAATCCGATGTTCTAGAAGTGATACAAAAAGCAGGATGCCCGTACGTTCACGGGTTGAGAACACTTCTTTTTCTACAAAGGCCTGCATTGCCCGCCGATGGGTTGTAAGGGCCAACCTGTCCTGTCCTGCAAAGCGGCGTTTTACTGCAGGAATCCAGTGTACCAGAGCAGCACCGATCGCTGCCGCTGCGATGATCAAAAGTACCGGTACTATCCCTTCTGTCAGTTGGCTGCCGCCCCACCCCGAGAACCAGCGGGTCCCCAGGACGACCGCGTACGTCAGAAATGCAAACAAACCGGCCCCCCGCCAAACGGCCACCTCGTGCGAAGCACTCTGCGAAACGATATAGGGGACAATCTCTCCTGAGGTTTGCTTTTCCGCGGTAGCTACCGCTTCTTTAATCCGATTGAGGTCAGCCTCGGTCATTTTTTCCTTCATGGAATTCAAATTACTATGTACGTGTTAGACGTGTTGACAAATAAGCATATACAGACAGGCTAAGGACACTCAAAGCTACGGCCACAAGGACCAGTCTAATCAGGGACGCTTCCGTACCAACCTGTCCAAGTTTAGTGAATACGGCAAGTGGGACGGTTTGGGTCCGTCCGGGGATATTACCCGCAAAAACAATCGTTGCCCCAAACTCCCCAACTGCTCGTGCAAACCCAAGAATAATACCCGCAATGATCCCCCTTGTCGCAAGTGGAAAGGTTACCCACCGAAATATAGCCCAACGCCCACCACCATATACCGATACTGCCTCTTCCCATTCAGGATCAATCTGTTCTATGGCTAAGCGAAAAGTCTGAACAATTAAGGGGAATGCCATAACTCCGGCAGCTATCGCTGCTCCCATACTGGTAAACGCCAATTCCAATCCAAATAATTCGTTCAGCAAGCTTCCCATTTTTCCCCGTGGACCTAACAGGGACAAGAGTAAGAGTCCTGTGACAACCGGTGGAAGTACTAATGGGAGTTGAACAAGATTCCCAACCACAAATGTCAATGGAGATCTTCTGCGAGCCAGATACCAGGCAGTCACGATGCCAGGGACGATCATGATTGCTATGGCGACCGTAGCAATCCGGGCCGATAATAGAATAATGGACCACTCCTGTCCAAACGCATCCATCTCTCTAAGAGTTAAATCCAAATCGTTCCCATACATCCAACTGGAGCGAATCTGCCACGAAAGTAACAAAGGACGCTGCAGCGTCGGGGGGATCCGTTCCACGAATTGCAGAGATCACGTAGTTAATCTCCGGTGTACACGAATCCGACACCTGGAACAGTACGCTCAACCTAGGCACGAGTGCCGCATCCGACCCATACACCATCGCAACATCCGCCGCCCCGCTGACCACTGCGGTAAGCGCTGCCCGAACATCTAAAGTCGGAATCACCATCGATTCAACGGTATCCCATACTCCAGCACACTGGAGTGCCTGTTTACTATAAATACCTGCGGGAACATGTGAAGGATCTGCCATTGCGAGTCGCTCAATGGTAGAAAGCTCTGAAAGACTGGTAATCGGGGAAGTCGTCAATGAACCAATGACCACCAATTTATTGCGTGCAAATATAATTTCTGAGCCGGTCGTCAGGTTATGCTGCTGTAGGTAATTGATCCAGTCAGGGCTGGCTGCCATAAATATATCAGCAGGGGCACCCTGCTGAATTTGCCTTGCAAGTAAAGAGGTCGGACCGATGTGCGTGTGGACCGTGATCCCCTGTTGCTGAAGTTCAAAGCGTCTGACTATCTCATGGAGCGCATCTGTCAGGGAAGCAGCAGCAAATACGGTGATAGAGGCGTCCGGGGAGTCAGAATCTGGATTGCATCCAAACACCAGAAAGGCTGCGACCAAAAATAGTCGCATTACAAGTTTGTTTGTTCTCGGATCGTCGAAATTAACATCGCCGCACGTTGATAGTGCATCGAAGTCGAGTCTGGAGCCAAGGTCAGCACCCGCTCCAGTTGGGTAATTGCTTCTTCGGTGCGATTGATTCGGGCAAGCATGAGTCCATAGTTGAAATTGGCATTTAAGTGATCCGGATCCTCTTCAAGCACCTTTTTGATTTCCGTAACCCCAAGCATCGGACTCCCCGTATTCAAATAGGCGGTTGCCATATCTGTGCGAACGTCAAGATCATCGGCGTTCAACTCTAAAACTCTCTGGTACGCACGCACGGCCTGCCCTGCAGCACGACTCCGCATCTCTGGTTGCGGCTCATCCGCCATCCACTCGTAGTACAAGTCTCCGGCTGTTTTCCAATCTTCGACCAGTCCGGTCTCTTCCGCGATCTGTGACTGCATCTCTGCCGCCATATCCAGCCGACCTCCTTCGACCAGAACATAGGTTTTCTCACGTTTAAGCACAAGAGACAGCGCACTTGTATCACTTTCAATTGCCATATCCAGTTCATTGATTCGACTAGCTAATTGGCCTGAAAGTGGTGACTGCGAAGAGGTCCCTGTCATTGATGGTGGGGCAGAAAGTGTGGCTTGCTGAGGCGGCGACACTCGGTTGCTGACAGCGGTTACGATAAACAGTGCGACCACCAGAAATACACCAAGCCCAACAATGGCAAAAACCTGCATACTAACTCCTGATTCGACATTGGCGGGACGCTTACGGGGATTCGGTGATTGTGATGGGGCCGGCGGTTTCGTGTTCAGACTCTGCAGTTTTGCACCACATTGAGAACAGAAGTTCGACGCACTTGGATTCTGCCAGCCACACGAATTACAGTAAATACTTCCCGGTGGATCTTCTTTAGGTTGGCGCACAGCGTTCATATCCACTGGCCAGCCGCACAGATCACAGCGATCACTCTCTGCAAGAATCCGTGCTCCGCATTCTACACAGATCTCCATTTATTCTGAATCCCCCTTGTTGATACGAGACTTAAAGTCTCTCGAGGGCTTGAAGACAGGAACTTTCCTGGCCTCAATACGAAGTGTCTCCCCCGTTGAAGGATTGCGCACATTCCGAGCCGGACGATTCTGGATACGAAATGACCCAAACCCCCGAAGTTCTATGGATTCTCCCCGGGCCAAGGCCTCTTCAATGGTTTCCCAGAATCCAACAAACACAGCTTTGGTTTCCAGTTTGGTTAAACCAGTCCTTTCAGAAATTGTCTCAATTAGCTCTGCTTTGGTCACAATAAGTCACAATAAAATGTGCTTTAGTGATGATGTAGGGACGTTTATCGTTTCTTGCACTGTCCAGCCAAGTTACACTAAAAATTGCTGTAATTGTGCCATTTCCTCAAAAGGTAAGGGCCCTGTGCCGATAGGTCCGGTTGTATTTACTTCAAAAAATTGTTCAATGCAGGCACTCTATCAGCGGTTGATCTGTCCCATGAAGCCCTTCCAGAACACCGTTCTATTCCCCGTTGTACCCGAGAGTTGGATGAATTTTGGAGGATATTGTTGGGTTTCCCTTTTTAGGCAGCGAAAGCTGCTGCAGAAGAAAAGGGCCGAGACCTAGTCCCCCTTCAGTATTTCCATGAGCAAGAGCCTCTCATAGACGTACAAGAGACTGTCTGAAGTGGAAACCACGCCGCTAGGCTGGAAAGAAGATTCATCAACACATACGCCGCCGTAAAAAATATTTGACATGAATTCTTGGCAGGGATTACACTTTGAAGCACAGGGGACGGGAATATCCGTGCCTCTGAGCGAACAGATTAATCTTTTGGGTGGTCTGCTTGGCCGTGTAATTGAAGCTCAGGCCAGCCCTGAAGTACTGGGCTTGGTTGAGGAATTACGACAATTGACCAAACAGGCAATTACGCAGCAGGAGCCCCATCTGCGAGATCAGGTGATTGAGCGAATCAAAGGATTGGGACTCCCCGAAATTGAATGGCTGTTACGTGCCTTCACAACGTTCTTTTATCTGGTCAATCAGAGTGAGCAGCAGGAGATTGTTCGGATCAATCGAGAGCGTGCAAACCTACTTCCTGAGGCGGGACGTGTAGATTCAATCGATGAAGCAGTCGGAATTCTCCGGCGTGCAGATTATGAATTGGAGGATGTCTTAAAGATTGTCTCCCGTCTTGATATACAGCCGACGTTGACAGCACATCCCACAGAAGCACGCCGTAGAACCATTTTATATAAACAAGAGTTTCTGGCCTCCCTCATTGATCAGCTGCGCTACAGTAAGCCGACCCCAGGAGAGCGCGATGAACTTCTTTACCAAGTCCATAACCAAATTGGACTACTGATTGCGTCCGATAAAGTCCGTGCAAGCAAGCCTACTGTGATTGACGAAGTTGAGAATGGACTCCATTACCTGCGGAACGCTATCTGGGAAACGATCCCACGCATCCATAAGGATGTGGTCGACGCAATTGAGCGCCATTACGATCAGACCGTAGATGTGCCTGTGTTCCTGAAATTCAGATCTTGGATTGGAGGGGACCGGGACGGCAACCCCAACGTGACTGCAGAGATCACCCGGAAAACCTTCTCCATGCATCGCAGAACTGCATTGGCCCGCTATTTAACGGATTTGCGTTTGTTGCGCAGGGATCTGAGTATTTCCGAACGGCAGTTGAAAATTCCTGAAGCCCTCTATGAGTCTATCGTACATGATGAAAAAGTGCTCAGTCTGAGTGCTCACGAGGCACGCCAATTTGTGCAGGAACCCTTCCGGCAGAAAATCAGCTTCATAATGCAACGAATTGAGTTGGCGCGGGATGGGAATTATGAGATTTATAACAGCACGGATTTTATTGCAGATCTGCAACTACTCGCCCATGCATTGGAAAGCATGGGATATGAACGCTTGGTCTCTCATGGACGATTGGGGAATCTCATCCTGCAGGCTCAGGCGTTTGGATTTCATATGGTTTCCCTGGATATACGGCAACATAGTCGCCATCATGGCAATGCCGTACATGCATTATTCAGGGTCTCGGATGTCTGTGATGACTATTTGGGTTTGACGGAAGAAGACAAGCTGGACTTCTTGACAAAAGAATTACGGAATCCCCGACCTCTTTTGCCGTATGGTGTCAAATTAGAAGAAGATGTTCAAGAGGTACTCAACACCTTTGCCGTAATCAAGGAGACGGTTGAGTGGTCTCCGAACGCTTTAGGCAGCTATGTGATCAGCATGACACATGCCGTGAGCCATGTATTAGAAGTTCTATTGCTGGCAAAAGAGACTGGGCTTTGGCGTATTGAGGGGAATCGCGTACACTCCCCCATTGATGTGGTTCCTCTTTTTGAAACCATTGAGGATTTGGATCTTGCCGGAGTCCTGTTGACCAATATGTTTGGGCACCCGGCATACAAGAAGCACCTTGAGCATCGTGATAATATGCAGGAGGTCATGCTTGGCTATTCAGATAGCAACAAGGATGGGGGGTATTGGATGGCCAACTGGGCCTTGCACAAGGCAAAGAGGCGCATTGGCAAGATCTGTAAGGATGCTGGGATTGATCTTCGACTCTTTCATGGCCGTGGTGGAACAGTTGGCCGCGGCGGAGGACGTGCTGGTCAGGCAATCATTGCGATGCCCCGCATCATCCATAACGGCCGGATCCGATTTACCGAACAGGGGGAGGTGATTTCATTCAGATATGCCCTTCCCGCAATCGCACATCGGCATTTAGAGCAGATTGTGCGGGCGATGATGATTGCTCCACTGCGTGTGGCAGATGTAGAAGAAGACGCGGTAATTATGGAGCGTGTTGCAGACGTGTCCATGAAGACCTACCGGAAACTGATTGACGATCCAGAATTCTGGCCGTGGTATGCCTCCTCAACGCCGATTGAACAGATCAGTCGCCTTCCGATTGCGTCCCGCCCGGTTTCTCGTGGCTCGGTACATCATGTAGATTTTGACGACTTGCGTGCAATTCCCTGGGTCTTCGCCTGGACTCAGACTCGCTACATCGTTCCAGGATGGTATGGAGCTGGTGAGGGACTTCAGAAGCTGCTGAAGGATTACGGCTCGGATCTCAAGCGGATGTACAAGCAATGGCCGTTCTTCCAGGCAGTCCTCAACAGTGCCCAACGTGAGATGGCAAGAACGCGATTGGATGTTGCATCACAATATCTAACCCTCGCTTCTGATCCAGAATCAGGAGAACGGATAAATCACCGAATTGTCGAAGATTACAAAAAGGCGGAGGCGGCTATACTTGAGATTACCGGGTATGAGAGCCTGTATGGACATGTGCCTGTATTCCGCAAATCGGTCAAACTCCGCAACCCCTACTCTGATGTGTTGAATCTGCTTCAGGTTGAGTTAATCCGGCGAAGTCGTAATGATCTGGAGCCAGATAAAGAGCGATTGGTTCATGCATTGCTCCTGAGCGTGAACGGTATTGCGGCTGCAATGCAGAGTACCGGATAGATATTGTAGAAGACCAGGATGCCTGTCAACCGGTGAATAAGCTGCTCTACATTGATCTTCAGATAGCATGGGCAACTGGATTTGTGTTTGGAAGAATCATTTCTTCTTTGTACCACTTTACCTCACTACAGAAAGAATATATTGCCCTGCGTTTGAGCACTACAAGTTGGCCTGCCACCAATGAACGGCGTTCGAAATCGGCTGGAACGAATCTCTCTGTCAGGATTCAAGACGCTTAATCCATTTGATGACTTTGAGCCAAGGTCAAAAACCGTACTGATCGGCCCCAACGGTGCAGGCAAGTCCAATTTCATCTCATTCTTTCGAATGATGAATTGCGCGTTGTCTGGATCTGACCAATTGGCCCGCTATGTTGGTCAACAGGGTGGTTCTCGCCGAATTTTACACGATGGACCGGATCGTACGTGTGAAATCAGGGCTATATTGACAACCCAAACCTCTTCTGGAGTGATCGATTACGACTTCCGCTTGTTCCATGCTGCAGGTGACACACTGATATTTTCTAAGGAGCGGTATCGCTTTACTCGCTCAGAATGGAAGACACAGGCAAAGTGGAACACGCTCGGTGTGGGGCACAAAGAATCAGAAATTCTCAAGGCTGCACATGAGCATCAGACTGCCCGCGACATCCATTCTCTGTTAAGGAAAATTGTTGTCTATCAGTTCCACAATACATCTGATAATTCACGCATTCGTGGAAAGTGGTCAACCCATGATAACCGCTGGCTTAAGGAAGATGCGGCAAATATCGCGCCGGTACTCCATCGCCTGAAAACCCACGCCCCCCCTGCTATCAACGTATCATTGATCACATCCGACTCGTTCTGCCGATGTTCTCCGACTTTGAGTTGGAGCCGGACTATGGTAACTTGATGTTACAATGGCGAGAAAAAGGCACAGACGAGGTGTTTGACGCGTCTCAGGCATCAGACGGTTTGCTCCGTATCGTTGCCCTGATCACTCTACTTCTACAACCATCAAGTGATCTGCCAGACACTCTAATTCTTGATGAACCCGAACTCGAATTACATCCCTCAGGTAATCTGATCGCCGCAGCCGCAGTGAAGCCCCAGATCATTGTGGCCACGCAATCAGCCCTGATGGTTGACTGCTTTGACCCCGAGGATATCGTGGTTATTGCGCGACCTTGCCGTGCATCTACCTTTCGACGACTTGATCCTCAGGAACTCGGTGAGTGACTTTCAGACTACTCTCTGTCAGAGTTATGGGAGAAGAATGTCATAGGAGGGCGGCCTTGAAAAATTTCCGGCTTAACTTCATTGTAGAAGGGTAGGCGGAAGAAAGATTCGTTAACCAAGTATTGCAGAACTACTTCGCCATCCGATCAATTTATACCGCAGCGCACTGCATTACAACCCGACGTCACCGGCGTAAGCCGCACATCAAACGCCGGGGCGGTTTGACGACTTACCGCCATGCATATGGCGACATTCGGTGATGGATCAAGGAGGAAAAGTCTAAAAATGTCAGATTCACGACCATGTTTGATCTGTATGGTCTACCTAATGACTTCCCCTGCTACGAAAATGCTGACAAAGAATCTGCCCCCTATCTGCATGCAAAAACTCTGAAAAAACTTTAGCCGAGTCTGTGAACGACTGGCGACTTCATGGACTTGAAGAGCCCAACTGCTCTCCGACTATACGGAAGTTTAGAATACACTTCCCATGGTATTCATTGAGGATTCGTAAGACGGTAATGGTGGCTATTCAGAGTGCAACTTCTCTTAACGCAAGTTTTCAAAATCGGTCGGATACTGACTGACATCTTGCGATAATTTAGAGATTTTCGTCCTCAATTGGGCTATTTCAGCGCAACGCAAGTTAAGCAATTAATTTCTATGCATCCTCATACGACGATATGAGACGTGGAAATAAAATTGTGTATATTTGCCCAAAGACAGAGTGCATGCAATCCGCCTCTGGGTCGAATGTGTCACAATTTCTTGATCTCAGAACATGATTACTCTCAGGCTTTCATGATGCGTAACTTGATACTTAGTTCTGCTGTGCTACTGGCAATGTGGGGAGCATATACCCCCGTACACGCGCAGATCGAAATACAGCCAAAATTAATCGTTATTGATTCTGGCCCGCAATCTCAAAACTCGGCAGCTTTTCATTCAATAGATATGGACTCACGCGTTTGGAACGTGAGGAGTTCCATCGAAAAAGGACACAGTGACGGAGGGTGCCAAGTTGGGCAGATGGCATCTGCCCAGGCGTTCTGTGCGATCAAAATAAAAACTTTTTCTCCGCCTGCCAGCACGGAATTTATTGATATTCAATATGACCAGGGAGAGGCTGTCGGTGCTGAAGAAGGTGAGAACAATCTATTCATCGGTTTACCATCGGCAACAAGGATGTCCACGCAGTTTGTTCCGAAGACTTCTTCTGACGACAGTCGAAAGGTCTACCTTGATCGCATCTGGATTGCGCCTTACTTTGACAATCAGTTTCTGAACACAGAACTACCTTCCTCTGCCCCCCGAGACATTACTATCTACATTTACTCAAATGAAGCGGGTAGCCCAGGAGAAGTCTTGTTCGAAAAGGTAATTGAAGACACGAGGGATTTTGTTCCTGCAAACTATGATCTGAATTTCCTTGAAATAAACCTTTCAGACGAAGAGATCGGGGCCTTGCCGGATGTCGTTCATATTGCATATGGTAATGCTGGAAATGACGAGAATCTCTTAATCATTGGACCAGCCCCCTATACAACACAAGATGTGTCGGATTTAACTACAAATGGCATTAGGTGGCGGGAACTTTGGGAGGCAACCGACGAGACTAGGGGGAAATTATTCCATGAAACTATGGTCCCCATACGTGCTCGCTTTCGACTGGGGGGGACGGATAATTCTTTTCAGTTTGCTCAGCAAGTTGCAAATCAATCCTTCCCAATTGGACAGGCAATTACTCCGTTCGTGTTACCGGAAGCTAGTGGAGCAGGCACAGCGCCATTCAGTTATTCCCTGAAGCCAGAGTTGCCCTCTGGATTAAGCTTTAATCCATCCACACGGACCGTCAGTGGGACACCATTGCAAGTTACGGCTACCCCCGTAACGTATACATACACGGCAACGGACGCTAATGGTTTCAGTACTAATTTACGGTTCACGATTGAGATCTATTCTGCAGACAATGCTCCGACGTTCGTGGACATTCAGTACGATCCGGGGGAACTACTGAGCACCCCTACTGATGGAGGCCGTACGATTAGCTTCGGCCTTCTTCCGCCTGCGGGGAGGATGGCCACCCAATTTATTCCTAAAGCATCCTCGAGAGATAATCAAGAGATCCGGATTGATCGTGTATGGTTGTCGCCTTACTATCTAAATCAACTTCGTGAATCTAGCTTATCTGACTCTGCCCCCCGGGACTTAACCCTCTATATCTATTCAGACCAAGCGGGTATGCCTGGGGAGGTGCTATTCTCAAAGATGATTGAAGATCCAAGAGCTTATTCTTCACTTCAGAGTTTGGATTTAGATTTCTTTGAAATAGACCTTTCAAACGAAGCGATCGGCATCTTGCCAGATACCGTCCACATTGCATACGGTAATGCCGGAACCGATGAAAATCTGCTACTCACTTCGGGATCATATTACCCGGCAGAAAACTTGTCCTATCTTTCAGCAAATGGTACCGAATGGAGTGAGCTTTGGAACTATCTCTTTAGCGGGGAGGCGATCTTTGACAAAGCAGTAATTCCCATACGTGCTCGCTTTCAGTTCAGAAAAGGTACTCCTGTGCAAATCAGACAGGCGAGGTCATTGCCAGAAACGTTCGTGGTACATGGAAACTACCCAAATCCTTTTCAGAAATCGACAAACTTGCACTTTGACCTTCCCGCACCTGCCCGTGTGAGCATAGAGGTCATCGACATGTTGGGACGACGGGTACTGGCCGTACCACCCGTAGAATTAACCGCAGGATCGGGGCAGCATATTGCATTAGATGGACAGTCGCTTGCACCTGGACATTATCTGTATCGTGTGATGATGTCCTCGGTGGAAGGCAGTTCAGTTCAAACGGGGCAATTCGTACGTTTCCGGTAGCGTTACAATACGATTGATTGACCTTGATCGTCAGTCGTATTCTGGGGAATGCAGGAAGATTCTTGCCAGAACAGCGTTGAACTCCCAGCCAGTAAGCATGCCAGATGCATCCGAGCGGTTTTAAGAAGCCCGAGCTTGGTAGTGTCCTGAATTTTCCAGGCCCTCACCGTTCCGAATGTGCGTGTTCGCGAACATGGCGGTAAGGCTCAATATCTACGAGGACTGGACCTGTGCCCAGATGCTGTCTCAAAACGCGGGCACCACTAAAATAATCGAAGGCCTAATCATTTTATCTGGAGTTCCTGAATCAGGGAAAGTTCACCCTGGAGGATCTCCTCGTCTAAAGAATCCTGCCCCCGTTCAATTCCCATACGGAACCCTCCTGTTTCGCATAGAACACTCCCATGAAAAAGGCGGATGTGTCAGCGTTCCCTCTCTCGTGGAGGTCAGATCTGGATATGAGCATACTTGGACACCAGCCAATTCTGCATGGAAGGGATGGGAATAACATAGCTGTTTTCTCGCTCATCTAGTATTCCCTTTTGTTTCGCACGGTGAAATATCTCCTCTGCCTCTTCGCGGTTGCACTCCTGGGTCAGGGAGGATATGATCATAGTGTAGCTCGTACTTCCCCCTATAGGAACATCTGCAAATACTCTCGCTAGGCAATGTATATGCTCTCTATAAAACCCCCGCGTCCGTTGTTCGTAATACCTTGTTCGAGAGACGCGTCCTGCTTTCAGAACGGTATTTATCCCCTCGGTGGTCATAATCCTTTTATCTGCCAACAGTTGCTTCAACGCAAGTTCTACGTACGACACGATGTGTTGCGGCCAGCCGTGTGTTTCTCTGGCAATCGCATGAATCCATTCTGCGGGATCCCCTTTTGCCCCGCCTTCCTTTTTAAGCCAATCATGGAGGACCGCGTGCTCAGCCTCCTTCTCCAACGTGCCCAGCTCTACAAAACATTTGCCGTCAAACCTTGAAATTCCCAATATTCAAAGGCTTTCGCCGTAGTTCCCAGCCCCGCCGCCAAGAGTATGGCAGGTCTGTGTAACATGCCATTGTGGATCCTATTAAGCACTTCGGTTACGGTTCCAGTTTGGTCAGCAGGAGGTGCGCTGCTTGCCCCCAATGTTTGCGCTTCGTCCAAAGTGAGGAGTAAAGGCTTCTTGCCTTTGCCAAGTATTTCCCTTACTGTTCTCCCAGCCCTGTCAACTGTAATCAATGCCTCTGGGATTCTGATTTTGGCTCTTCGCTTTTACGTGTGGGTAGTATGATTTTGGAAGCCTACTGGATACAAATCCAGTCCGCCGAGATAGAAGTAGATTGCATTGGCAAACCGCTGTTTGTTTCGGAATCCACGAGCACGAATTTTGACGGATTTGATGCGACTGTTGATGCTCTCGACGGGGCCATTGCTGACCTTTAAGACCACTGCATTGATCATCCCCCACAAATGATTCTTGATGGTTTTCGCCGCTTTTTTCATCGGTTCCAGTTGGCAACGCATGGCCCAGGACAACCATCGTTTCCATCCTTTGAGTGCCCACGTGGGATGGACATAATACCATAACTTCTGGGACAATTCCTTGATGGCCCACGCACGAGCTGTTTTCAGCGAACTGGTCTTTAACTGGTTGAATCGTTTCTTTTGCCGCGTCGACATATTCTTCGGATTGGTCAGCCAATCATACTTGGTTCCAGTGAGATCGTAGATTTCTTCTTTCCGCAATTCCCGGTTCTCCTGCCGACGGACTTTATCCACGGCATCTCCAATGTATTTGGCCACATGAAAGCGATCAAATGAAATCTTTTTGTCTGCGCCGGGGACCCACAATTTCGTGGCACTGATATACGCGGGCCACATATCCATACTGACGCTTTCAATGGCGTCCAACTGCTCCGCAGAACGTCCACCATAATACCCGTTCAAACTGGCCATTGTCCGACCCTCCCCGACATACAGCACGGTGGCCGTGTCTGGATTGGACACCACAGTAATGTAATTGTGCCCTTTCTTATAAGAGGTCTCATCGACACAGATATGGGCAATGGGTTCGTCTTCTCTGCGGTCCAGTCCCCGATTTACCGCACGCTCCATAATGTTGGCAATCATCGTCCAACTGACTCCCATCCTGGAGGCCACCGTTGAAATACTGGTGGTATTCAGCAACCAGTGAATGACCTTCGCTTCAAATGCCGTCGTAAAACGCACGCGCTCATCCGCCCAGGGCACCGAAACCGTCTTGATTCCATGCTCCGAACACTCCACCCGAGGAACTTTCGCAACCACACTCGTCTGATACTCGCAGATATCCGTATGACGCCATTTCCGAAGACGATGGTCGTAGCCAGGACAAACTTTGTTACATTCAGGACAGCGAAGTACCGAACCCTCCGAACAAATCACATGGATCTCAGCCAGCTGCGTTGCATCATCTTGCTTGATCTCCGAGACTTCCCACGGAGACTGAATCCCTAACAATCGATTGATATCTTGAATACGTACACTCATGGTGAATGAAATATTTGATTTGAACTCCAAAAACAGACCCAAAATAAATAAATAAATCCATTCCGAATCTATTCAATCGCATCGTGGTTCATCTCAGTTCTGACTCCGAACCCACTTAAAAAGGGGAAGCCCCCTGATTTTCAGAGATTCTGAGTGTGGACCAGGGAAATTTTCCCGAACCAAGAAAATAACGTAATGCGTCTGGATCCCAAAGGGCGGCTGGTTCAATCTCTGCAGTCTTCCATCCCTTTTCCTGTGCCCGTTTTTTACATTCATCAAGTAGGGCACTCTTGCCCGCCCCGGGGGCTCCTTGAATCAAAAAGGCCGTGCCCGTTTTCATCTTTCCCGCGTCCTCCACAAGTTCATGAAAATCACGTAATATCTTTTTTCGTCCATGAAAATACTTGCTCGGCCCACGGTCAGAAACCCGAATAGGCTGGTGGGAATGAACTGGACGCTGGGATTTACGCATGGAACTAAAATGCTGCTAAAATCATGAATACCGGATCATTCAAGCAGTTCAAATGAACTCCCACAATTTCGTTGGACGATGAAAATAGCTCAACGGTTCCAGGATACGAAGCCGTTTAATTCTTGATATTTCCGCTCGCCCAGCAGGGTGGTTATCGCCGAATTTTGCATGACGGGCCGAATCGTACGCGCGAAATCCAGAGCACCATAACGATCCAAACCCCTCTTGGAGTGAGCGATTACAAATTCCGCTTGCTCCACGCTGTCGGTGACACACTGATATTTGCTAATGAGCGGTATTGCTTCACTCGTTCGGAATGGAAAGTAAAGGGATCCGGTGATGCTTTGGCTCGCCTAGATGCAGATTAACAGGACGGAAGAAAAGGACGTCTGTTCAGCTGCCAAACTCGTTTGTGAGCGTCCCTCAAATGGGCGCTAATGTCTAATGGGGCATGGAGGCCGGGCTACTAACCTATGATTCGAGCTTCCACGGTGGAGCTAAACTGCTGGTGGAGTATATCCCGGCTACCCAGACCCGCAGGCAACCCTTACACGGCACAATGGTGTTGCCAATATCTACATGGTCACTGCGGACGCAGGTGGTGAATAAAAACGTTTTGAATTGTAGGCTACATCTTTTTTCCAGATGGTCCAGAGCACCTTCAGTATTTTGCGCTGGGTATTGAGCCGCGCATGCACCGGGTTCCCGGTGCGGCGGAGGGAGGCATCTTGACTTCGACGGTTACCTCCGTCACAGGGGTTCTGGAGTGGGATTTCCGGGAAAACTGAACACTACCAATCCCCCTTTTCAGGGCGGAATGATGAAGATCGAGACCGAATGGGACGCTTGATTTAGGAGGTCGTCCCCTCTTTGAACAGTACGGTCTGGCGCTGTATCGTCAGACCGACTGTCTGGTATAGGCGCCCGCTCGTTTCGGTAACCTTCGATGGAAGAAGGTATTCTGCCCGATTGCCTCGATCACAAATCATGGAGGTTTCCACCGCACCAAGTTCTGCTAAAATCTGCCCTTCACTCAGGCGATGTTTTGAACCAAACCTCGCATTATATCGGTGTCGGAAGATCCGTAACAGGGCAAATGCAACAAAACAGATTGCAATATGGGCACGCACCCGACGCTCGACCCAGTGAAAGATGGGCCGGATCGCCATGGTGTGTTTCATCACACGAAAACCTTCTTCAATTCGCCATAACTCTCCATAATGTTGATAGACTTGTTCTGGAGTCAGATCCTCCAGACTCGTCCAGACCCCATGCAGCCCATCAAACTTCTCATCCCGAACAATCGCTGCTTGATCTAAGCTCACTCCATCCTGCTTCACCTTCAGAAATCGACCACTTCTGCCGGTGCCCTTGACCCCCTGTTTCAAACGATTCTTCACCTTCTCAATTGCCTTCTCCCGTGAATGTACATCCCGAGCTGCCTTCTTTGGACAATAGCGCAAAATCAAGCGTCGACCACCAAGTTTGTGTTCGGTAACCTTACGACCCGTCGTTAAAACCTTCCAAGACTGTGCCCCGAGAATCGTCTTGGTGTGGAGTTGATTTAATGACCGTAAACGTGCAGCCACGATATAGTCACAGCCCAGACTTTGCAACAACGCTAAATTCTCCTTGCTCAACATCCCTGAATCGGCAACGACAATCATCCGATCCAAATCAAAACATTCTTTGAGGCGCGTCATCGCCGGTTCAAGCGTCTTTACATCGGTGGTATTGCCGGGAAAGAGTTCGTACGTGACCGGAAGCCCTTCTTGGGTTTGGATCAATGCCAAGACCAACTGAACCTTTTTGGGCTTCCCATCCTTGCTAAACCCTTTCTTGCGTAGCTCATCCGGCAACTCACTGGCAAAGCTCAATGTCGTCACATCAAAAAACAGCACCTTCAGTTTCCCGCCAAGCATGCCGAGCGTCTCGTTGGAGACCAGCTGCTTCATCTGTTCAATTCGGTCGTCCGTGACGGCATCCATCATCCGATAGAACTTCTCCACCGGAACGTCCACCCCCGCATCCTTGGACATCTGCCGTGCATGGGCCAGTTTACTATCCCCAGGTGCAGCCAGACGAAGTAAAACCGCTTGCTTGAACAGACGACGAGACATCTTCTGACGGCGATCAAAGACCTCTGTAAACCGCATCTGGTGATACAGGGCCCCCATGACCTCGTGAAAGCCCAGACAGATGCGCCGTATTTCCTCCAGCTTCCGTGCATCTTTGATCACCAGTGCCTTCGACTCCCGTTTTTTTCTGCGGGCAGCCACCACCTCGTCTACATAAGACTCTGCAGGAAATAAGGAGGGTTGCAGGTCTTCTTGGATCCGAGCTAATTCCAGATAGGCAATTTTAACCAGACCGTCCACTGCATCCGGGTGAACGCTTCCCATGTGTCGGACGATACGAACCCGCGGCTTTCTTTCCTTATTACGGTAGCTCTCAACAATCTGGACAGAGATGTTTTTCGTGGTTTTTCGTTTGAGTTCTCGGACCCACATGACACAGTTGGTTGGTGAATTACAAAGATACGAAAAATACAATTAAAAAGCAAGACTGAACACTACACAGGAAGGCCAAAAAAAAACCTCCCAGAAAGCACGGAAACAGTGGTTTTGTACCTGGAAAAATCGAAACCGTCAAAGTCAGGAATTGTAGGCTACATCTTTTTTCCAGATGGTCCAGAGCACCTTCAGTATTTTGCGCTGGGTATTGAGCCGCGCATGCACCGGGTTCCCGGTGCGGCGGAGGGAGGCATCATAGAACAAGGATACCTCATTCGGCTCTCTCGTTCGCAAGGCGGATGTCCAACACTGATGGCTTCCAGGATGCCCGCTCCCGAACGATCCAGGCATTTGTACGCCAATGGCTTGCCTGCACTGCTGCGTTGACGAACCCCCAGCCCGCAATATCGCCACAACTTATTCGGGATCTCCACGGAGCGGTACATTCCGCTTACTACAATGAATGCTTTTCAGAAATTACTGCGCGAGCTGGATCCGAGCTTTTACGGGTAGGTGGTCGGAGACATATCTGCCATTCTGAATTGAGACAACTGCCTCGTAGCCGAGAACGTTCCATTCGGGCGAGACGAGTATATGATCAATTCGTGGAGCCTCATCAAGTTGATCATTTTCGAGAAATCCGCTGAATGTACCCCAAGGCCCCTTAGGCAGCGTCGTACTCACCGCACGCGCATCCTTCAATACGCCCTCAGTCGTTAAGGCAGCAAAAACATCCGTGTCAGGGGTTGTGTTCAAATCTCCGAGCAATACCACGGGCTTGCTGAGTTCCTGAACACGCTCTGCTAAAAGCTTTGCACTCTGCAGTCGAGCTTCCATTCCACGGTGATCAAAATGCGTGTTCATAACATGGAAATCAAACTCGGTCCCCCGCATTCTCAGATGCACCAAAGTGGCAATTCTGGGAAGTGCAGCATCCCAACCCCGACTACCTGGTTGCTCTGGAGTCTCAGATAGCCAGAAGGTTGTGGTTTCAAGTAGCTCAAAGACGGCTGTCTTGAAGAAAACCGGAGCAAACTCGCCATCTTCTTTCCCGTCATCTCTTCCAACCCCCACCCAATCATACTCGGGAAGCTGTGCAGCCAGCTGTTCGACTTGATGACTGAGTGCTTCCTGAATTCCAATCAGGTCAGCCTGGCGCATCTCGCTGGCAACCCATTCGACTCGATGAGGCCATGCACTGGCTCCATCATCAGGGTTATCATAGCGAATATTGAAGGACATCCCTGTAAAATCTACCGATACGGGTTGCGCGAATAGGATCAAGATCAAAAAATGGGCCATATTATCCTCCGATCGTAATCATGGGGCGATTTTTAGAGGCCGCAATGAGATGCATCCCGGCATGTCGGGCGTGTTTTCGGCTTACCGCTGCATGAATGAGCTCCAATAGATCCTCATCACTGGCACCATTTCGCATGACGCGGCGCAAATTCACTTCAGAGCGCCCAAACAGACATACTTTTAAGTGGCCATCTGCCGTGATTCGGAGACGATTACAGCCTTCACAGAAATGATCGGTCATGGATGTAATAAACCCGACTTGGCCAAGAAATCCCGGGACCTTGTACAATTTGGCGGTCTCATTTTGACCGTTGGATAATGCTTCGGTCGGATGCACTCGACGAATGATACGAAGCATTTCGTCGTAAGAGACCAGTTTATTCTCATTCCAACGATTCCCATCAAACGGCATGAACTCAATGAAACGGACCTCAATCGGCCGATCACGGGTGAATTCAACGAAGTTGACAAGCTCATCTTCATTCACCCCTCTCATCACAACACAGTTGACCTTGAGCGGAGAATACCCCATCTTTAGGGCACTATCAATTGCATCCAATACAAGCTCAAAGCCGTCTCGACGCGTAATCTCCTTAAAGCGGTCCGGCTGCAACGTGTCCAGACTTACATTGATCAAATTCACTCCAGCTGCCTGTAGTGCGCGTAGTTTCCGTTTCAAGAGCAACGCATTGGTCGTCATCGCAAGCGTTTGAAGTCCAGGCAGAGAGCCTAGTTCTTCAGCAATCTTCTCAATCCCTGACCGGAGCAGCGGCTCCCCTCCAGTCAAACGGATTTTCGTGACCCCCTGCCCAACAAAAAGCCGTGCTAAGCGGATGGTTTCCTGATCCGTTAATAGTTTTTCGTTTGGTGTCCAATCAAGCCCTTCTTCCGGCATACAATACCCACATCTCAGATTACAGCGCTCAAAAAGTGAAATTCTGAGATAGTTGTGCACCCTGCCAAACCCATCCGAAAGAATGCTGGACTGGCTCTTAGCAGGTGAATACGGCAATGGAAAGCCGTCAGGAACCTGCGAGGCAGAGACGACGTCTGGTTTAGGCAAAACGTTAAGTTCAAACATCCTCTTTGCACAGCGAAACTACAAGCATGTTCAACCACCGTAGGGGAGGTAAGATCTGATTTACAATCTACCAGATTGAACAACTCTAAGCAAGCGATCTGGTTCGTTCATCTGTTGGATAATCCTACGCATGTATTGAACGGTCACTGATCCAAGATTATCTCTATGCGTTAAAACGTGGCTATTCAGGAATTGAGACGAATGGGAATCGTACTGGCCTTTAGTGGCGGCTTGGACACCTCTTTTTGTGTTCCGTACTTGCGCAAGAAGTACGGTGAATCAGTATTTACCGTAACGGTGGATACTGGAGCATCCCTGGATGAGACCGCCCTGAGAGCACGCTCCAAAAAACTTGGAGCAGAAAAACATTTTCAGATTGACGCCCGACAGACCCTGTATGAGGACTATTTAAAATTCCTCATTATGGGAAATGTCCTGCGTGGAGGCGTATATCCCCTCTGTGTCGGGGCAGAACGCGTCGTACAGGCGCTTGAAGTTGTGAAGATTGCCCAACAGGTCGGAGCGCGGGCAATTGCACATGGCTCAACCGGAGCAGGCAATGATCAAGTACGCTTTGATTCTGTGGTTCACCTGTTTGCCGATGACATGGACCTCATTACGCCAATCCGTGATGAAGGACTTACCCGACAGGATACAACTGAATTTCTTCTTGAACAAGGATTCTCCGTCCCTGAAAAGACGACACGGTATTCCATTAATGAAGGGCTCTGGGGAACCACCATTGGCGGTGAAGAAACGCTTGGAACCACTGAGCCATTACCAGATGAAGCCTACCCGCATACTGTATCTGCCGCTGAAGCACCTGAAGCAGGACTTGAGCTATGTATTCAGTTCCAGAATGGCTTACCCATTGCCTTGGATGGTGAAGAACTGCCTCCCGTTGCGTTAATCACCAAACTCGCCTCTATCGGTGCTGAGCACGGAGTCGGACGAAATATTCATGTCGGGGATACGATTCTTGGACTCAAGGGGCGAATTGGATTTGAAGCCCCTGCCCCACTGATTCTGATCACAGCACACAGAGAGTTAGAGAAGCTTGTCCTCACCAAATGGCAACGCTATCAAAAGGATCAGTTGAGCGACTTCTATGGTATGCTGCTCCACGAAGGACAATACTTCAACCCTGTAATGAGAGATATTGAAGCATTCCTGACCTCTTCCCAGAATGGGGTTACCGGTTCCGTATTCGTGAAGCTTTATAAGGGTAATATTTCCGTCCAGGGCTGCGAAAGCCCCTATTCAATGTTTGATACCGGTGTGGCAACCTATGGAGAAGAGGCCGCGCTCTGGGATGGCCCCGATGCCCGCAGTTTCTCGAAACTAAACGGCCTACAAGCATATCTCGCATACAAAGCCCACACAGGAAAATGATTCAAGCAGCGATTCTACATGGCAGTGGCTACGTTGGGCGTGAGCTCATACGACTGATCCTTCAGCACCCTCATGCATCGCTTGCATGCGTCACCAGCCGGACTTACGCAGGGAACCCCCTAAATGTCGCACACCCAGCACTACGAGGACAACAACAGATTCAATTTACAGCTACCACGGAATTTGATGCGTCAGGTATTGATGTCGTATTTGTGGCGGCCGAGCATGGTAAGGGGGCCGCAAGCGTCAAAGCATTAATTGACCGTGGATATGAAGGATGTATTATTGATATGAGTTCTGATTTCAGGTTTAAGGATGTGTCAACGTTTGAGTCACTCTTTAATGTAAAACATCCTGCGCCTGAGCTGATCCCTGAATTCAAATATGGGCAACCAGAACTCTTTGCCCCCTACTCTACCCGTTACATTGCGAATCCTGGCTGTTTTGCAACGGGAATGCTTCTAGGTTTTTGGCCAATTTATCAATGCTGCACAGAATCGTATGCATCCATCACTGCAATCACTGGAGCATCCGGTTCGGGAATTCGTCCAAAACCAACGACTCATTTTCCTGAAAGAGATGGGAATGTCCGTGCCTACAAGGTCTTTGAGCATCAACATTTAGCTGAGATCTCACAATTTATTGGTGTAGACCACGACGTAACCATGGTGCCTGTATCTGGACCCTGGACGCGTGGCATATGGGGGATCATCCAACTTAAATCTCCCTTGCCTGAACCCGTTGACATCGCAAGATGGTTCGAGCACCTCTATGATCGCCATCCACTGATTCGGCTTTGGCCAGATCAACTTCCTGAATTGCAGTATGCCGTCGGCTCTCCGTATTGTGATTTGGGATGGATCATGCGAGACGAAGATCTTGTGATTGGCTTTGCTTTGGACAACATGCTTCGGGGGGCTGCTTCACAGGCAATCCAGAATATGAATCTGTTGATGGACCTGCCGGTCACTACCGGGCTTGTAGCGGAAACTCACTCATGAAGACGCAAACGATCTTGAAGGATGAGGATACATTTCTCATCCCGACCTATAAAAAAATGCCCCTTGCACTCGTGCGTGGTAGAGGATGCTATGTATGGGATGCGGACGGGAATCGTTATCTGGATTTTTACGGAGGGCACTGTGTGACCGCCTTGGGGCATTGCCCTCCCCGGGTCGTGGATGCAATTCAAAAGCAGAGTGAGCAGCTTCTCTTCTATTCGAATGTTGTTTACAGCGATACCCGGGCACATGCAGCCAGACTACTCGCAGAAATGGCTCCGCTTCATCGGATTTTCTTTTGCAACTCCGGTACGGAAGCCATTGAAACAGCACTCAAGATCGCCAGAAAATCCACCGGTCGAAACGGGATTATTTCGACAAAAAATGGATTTCACGGACGTACTCTGGGAAGCCTGGCAGCCACTTGGAATCCATCCTATCGAACCCCTTTTAAGGATGTATTGGCACCCGCACATTATTTCGCCGAGTTTGGAGATTTGGAATCTGTGGAATCCATCCTTTCCCGGAATGAAGATATTGCAGCCATACTCCTTGAGCCGATTCAAAGTATCGCCGGCATCGTGGAGGCTTCTGGCGATTATTTCCATAGGCTCCATAAGCTATGCGATCAGCATGGTGTATTGCTGATTTTTGACGAAATCCAGACCGGTGTGGGGCGCACTGGCACATTCAGTATCAGTGAACAATTTGGAGTAACGCCTGACATGATCACGCTCGCCAAAAGCCTCGGATCTGGAATTCCCGTCGGCGCATTGTTGTTAAGTGACCGACTCTCCGATGAAGTTCAATATGGAGACCAAGGATCTACCTTCGGCGGAGGCATGATTGCAATGAGCGCGGTCATCGCAACCTTGGAGTCGATCCAAAACGATGGTCTAATGGAGCGGGCATCGAAAATATTCGATGCAATTGCAACTGCAATCAAACCGTATGTGATTGAAGTACGCGGACTCGGCTGCCTGATTGGCGTAAAGACTGAGCAGAATGCAAGCAATATTCTTCCAGCTCTACGTAAAAATGGCGTATTGGCCGGTGGGAGTGCAGACCCGAATGTCATGCGCCTCATGCCACCTCTGATTACCAATGCAGAGCATATTTCAGAATTTGCTGAAGCGTTTAGGGACGTGATGGTGCACGCTCATGCCTGATTCAGGACTGCAACACTTATTTGATTGGCATCTCGAAGATGACTTGACATGGGAAGAGCAATTAGCTCGTGCCCGCCACCATTATCGTCACCCCCAAGCATTACCTAGCCCGGACACTTTCCGCAGTCTTGGATTGCTCTTCTTTAATTCCTCGTTGCGTACACGCACATCCATGGAAGTAGCAGCAGCTCGACTCGGTGCTCATACCTCAGTCATTATCCCCGGGTCTGGCGTGTGGGGAATGGAATGGAGAGACGGCTTTCGTATGGATGGCAAATCGGTCGAGCATATCCGAGAGGCGATTGGCGTACTCTCACGATACTATGATGCATTGGGCGTGCGCCTGTTTGCAACAGGTACTGATTATGCAATTGATCAAAGCGAAGCACGATTCAAGAAGATCCTTGAGACCGCAACTGTACCGGTCATTAACCTCGAATCTGCTTTATATCATCCTTGCCAGGCCTTGGCAGATGCTGCAACAATCAAAGAGCAATTCAATGATCAGGTTAAAGGACGGCGCTTTGTTCTTTCGTGGGCATGGCATCCCCGTGCATTAGCACAGGCTGTACCGAATTCCGCACTTTTAATGGCAACCCGGCTAGGCATGCAGGCCACCATTGCACGACCAAAAGGATTTGAACTTGACCCTGAGATTATGCGACTCGCGGAATCATATACGTCGAAATATGGCTTCTCCTTGACAGAAACAGATGATCAAGATGCTGCCTGCGAGGGAGCAGACATCATTTACGCCAAGGCCTGGGGAAGTCAATTGCGTTACGATGATCCAGATCAGGAAAAAACATTACGCGATCAATACCAGAGTTGGCAGGTTCGAGAACACCACCTCGGCAGTGCCGCCTTTATGCATTGCCTCCCTGTTCGCCGGGGAGTCGTGGTAGAGGACGCTGTTCTCAACAGCTCACAAGCCATCCATCTATTGCAGGCAGAATTCAGACTGCATGCGCAAATAGCGATCCTGGAACGAGCCTGGAATCTCATATGAGAGCACCAATCGTGATTAAGATTGGCGGAGCTGTCCTTGATAATTTGACGCGATTCTGGGATCAGATCAAAACCATGGATTCTCCCGTGGTGATTGTACACGGTGGTGGAATCCAGTCAACCAGTTTGGCCAATCAACTTGGTCATACCCCTAAAATCATTGAAGGGCGCCGGGTCACGGGATCCCTAGACCTCAAAATTGCTGAATGGGCAATGAGAGGTGCCGTGAATGTGAGGCTGGTCGCCCAAGCAAATGCCTGTGGACTGAAAGCAGTTGGACTCAGCGGAGTTGATGGAGCCATGATAAACGTTCGTCGACGCGAACCATGGCTTATTAATGGCGAAAAAGTTGATTTTGGCTGGGTCGGTGAAATCGTCTCCATTGATACAACCCTGATTGAAACGATTTCCGATACTGGATTCATCTCCATTATTGCTCCACTCGGCATTGACAATTCAGGACAGCGCTACAATGTCAACGCAGATACGGTTGCTTGTACACTTGCGGCGCACATTCATGCAAAAGAACTACTTCTGGTAACAGATTCGGGCGGTGTTCTGCGAAATTTGAACGACCCTTCTTCGCTACTTCGAACATGTTCTCCCTCTGACGAAACAGCCGGGATCACACAAGGATGGATCAGTGGAGGGATGTCTGTAAAGATTCAGACCGCACGCAGCGCACTTGAAAAAGGGGTTTCCAGTGTATGGATTTTAGGGGTAGATGATCTGCTTCAGAAACAGAATGCCACTTCAATTATCATGGAGAAAGAATGAAAGAAAGAAAGGTGCTCAGCCTGCTAGATTCAATGATTCGATTTCCTTCATTGAGTGGTCAGGAGGATGAAATTTGTTCTTACATGCAGTCCTATGTGGATCAAGCGGGAATTCAAAGCGAGCGTATTGAAAATAGCTTGTTCTTCTGGTTGGGAGATGGGCCAAACAAATTGCTCCTGGCATCTCACCTGGATGTAGTCCCTCCCTCTTCCAGCCACCCCTATCCACCCTTCAATGCTACGCGCATAAACGGGAAGATCTACGGCAGAGGTGCCTCAGATGCAAAAGCATCTGGAGCTGCCATGACATCGGCACTCATGGAGTTGGCATCTGAAAATTGGAACCCGGAAAATGGTCAGCTCATTGTTGCCTTAACCGAATGTGAGGAGACGGATTACGAGAATAATGGATTGCAAAAACTCTTGCAGAGCAAGCTACCGCGACCACAGTCTGCCTTAATCGGTGAGCCAACAAATTTGCTCCCAGTGGTTGCCCAAAAAGGATTGCTTGTGGTACGGCTTGATGCCAAAGGCCATAGTGCTCATGCAGCTCGACATGCACTTGGAGAAAATGCAATCCTCAAGGCCGCGGATGATATCCAGCGCCTACGGGAACTCAAATTCGATCGGACTCACCCCATTCTAGGGGACATCAGCATGAATGTGACGACTATTCAAGGGGGAGTTGCCCGGAACGTGATCCCCGATCATTGCACCATGTATCTGGATATCCGAAGTACCCCCGCCTATACACACGATGAAATCGTCGAAACGATTCGCGCCGCTGTGGAATCCGAGATCACTGTTCATAGCGATCGGATTATCCCCGTATGTACTGCGACAGATGAGCCTATCGTTGAAGCTTGCCTGACTGCAGCCCCCGGGACTCAGCCAGAAGGCTCTCCAACCGCAAGCGACTGGATATACCTGAGAGGGATTCCTGCGGTAAAAATTGGACCCGGTTCCAGTGAGCTATCCCATACGGCAAATGAGCATGTGGACCAATCTGAAGTCGTTCAAGCCGTCGACTTCTATAAGACTGCTGTCAAGGAATATTTCAGCCTGAGCGGATAGAATACTTCCCCATCACTTGTCATCGTTAGTTTCTACCGTAATTCTCGTTGAACAAGGGCCGCCAGTTTAATTCTCGGCGACCTTCTTGTCAAGTTCTTCAAACGTAAAGCGGACGCTCATAATATAAGGAGACTCGTCTTTCATCCAGTGACCATACGTAGTTGTAACCACAGTCCCGTCGGAGAGTATCTCAACTCCCGGATAGGCGGTGTCGGCCCCCTCCTGGTTGTCCATGAATCGCACACGGTATTGCCCTTCCCGACCATGTACGATATCCTCATAAGTGCCAACCCACCCAACCCAGTCGCCCCATGTGGGTGAAACATGCGTACGGTCACGAAATGAAATAAACAGTCGACCATCCGGGCCGTAGATGGCCTGATGTCTGTCGCCAGTGAGAGCACCTGTAACTTCCTTTGGTGTGCTCCATGTTACCCCTTCATCATCTGAGAACGTTACGAAGCTATTGAACCGACGGCTATTCTCTCTCAGTAGCATAGCGAGCTGTTGACCATCAGGAGACCGAATAACACCTGGTTCGCATAGATCAGCCGCAGGATGGGTTACGACAACTTCCGGCGGACTCCAAGTTCGTCCGCCATCGGACGATACTGTCTTGTACACATAAAATTGCCCACGCTCTTCCTCGTTTCCATTGATAAATCTACCGTCGTCATGAAAAAATGCCATATAGCGGCCATCACGTAATTGGATTAGGTCCCCCATAGCCACGATTCCACCAAAATCTCCAATGGGCTCCAGTGGGCTCCAAGTGTCTCCATTGTCCTCAGAAATAGCCATGCGGATGGGATACAACCCGGAAAACATGATTAAGCGCCTTGTCCCATCACGGTCGACGACCGGATAGAGGGTTGGGACCTCCTGTGAGGTTGACCAGTTATCCGGCACGGGGAGACGATCACTCCAAGTGAGCCCGCCGTCCTGACTTTTTTTCATTACAATCGCACCGCGACCGTGTCCCTTTGGATATACGGTGATAATTGTATGCTGGTCATCCAACAGTACAGTGGTTGGATGTCCAAGGTACTGGTTGGGTTCTCGATCCACCAATACTTGTCGATGGGTCTCTTCGGCAAGATCAACGAGCGGGATACTGAACCCGCCGGGATTGATCGTACCACTTGGGCTGAAAGTGCCTGTGCTGGCAAATTTCCGGATGCGGAGTGTACCATTGCTCACAGGTGCTACACGGCCAAGCGGTGAGAATGTAAAACCAAAACGCCCGATAGCTGCAAAGCTGCCTACCGAATGAACCAACTGGTCATCAATCAGAAACTGGATTGTGCCATCTGTTCGGGCAACTTCAAAAGTAAACCATTCTCCGGGTTCAAGATGAGGGCGGGCAGCGCCAAGAACCACATGACGCCGACCTGCTAAAGCACCAGACAGATATAACTGTTGATTGGGTCCATCAAAACCGAGATAGCTGTCTCCCAACTGGAATGCTGCACCCGTAGTATTTAGCTCGGAAAGACTGAGCTGTGCGGTTATCTGGAAATCCCCCATCGCAAGGTCATGACCGGCGAATAGCCCTGCTTCAGTTGACGCGCCTGATTTAATTGCAATAAATCCATTTTGCTCAACCCACGTACCCAGACTGCCCATTTCCACGACACCATTCTGAGTGACCGTAATGGTTTCCTGTGCCAGGGATGCAAATGTCAGTAGCACTGTGCCCATGAGCATACACACTAGTTGCTTGATTAATCTGAAGCGTCGCATAGGTAATGGGAGAATCGGTTGCAAAGAAGGGATCATTTTCAGTCGATATGTTTTCGCCCCCATTCAAAAAATCCGATTGCTTCCAGTGCTTTGTGCATTTCTGAAATTTGTGTTGGTGTAGCAGTGGAATGGGGCAACCTGTGGGGGCCACAATCCTGGCCAATCAGGTTCATAATGGCTTTGAATCCTGGGCGTCCACAGGTTTTCAGGATTACTTTTATCATTTTTGAGGCTCTCGTCTGATCGCGCCGAGCTTCTTCTATCCGTCCCTGCTCACAGCAGGCGATCAGATGGTTATATAGTGGTGCGGCAAAATTGTATGTCGTACCCACTGCTCCGCGCATACCGATCATCCATGCACCGAGAAGCATCTCATCAACGCCGAATACAAAGTCATACTTTTCGGCATAAGGACATGCTGAGACCTCGTACAGGCGTGTATCCGAAAATTTTATGCCAACGAGCGAGTGCAATTCCTGAGCCGCCAAATGAAAGAACTCATTCAGATCCAACTCTACTCCCGTTTTTCCGGGGATATGATAGTAATAGAATGGGAGCTCAGGTGCACCTGCGGTAATCATAGCCAGGCAACTCACCAGTGCTCTTGTAGAGTCAGGCTTAAAATAGTAAGGGGGCACGGCCGAAATAGCACTGGCTCCGATCTGCTGGGCGTGCCTAGCGAGAATTTGTGCTTCCTGTAGGCTGTTATGTCCGACATGAACTACGACAGGTACACGACCCGCAGCAGCCTGTACAAATGCTGCCGCGGTCCGTTGTCGTTCGTGGAGTGTCAGTGAAACTCCCTCCCCCGTACTACCCAGTACATATAATGCAGAGACACCGTCTTTCAGTAAGTGTTCGACCAAGCCTGGGATACGCTCAAGAGCCACTACAGCATCACTTTTCATAGGTGTGAACGCTGCTGCAACAAGACCTGTAAGCCGCATTGATTTATTGATCGACATCCGCATTATTCTGGTTTATCGTTCGGCAATCAATTTCCCAAGGTATAAATTGTTAACCCGCTAAGTTGTGTCTGATGCTTGGGAAGGATGTTACTCATGATATATCCTACGACAAAGCAGGTCAGTATACCAATACTTGCATAAAGAAAGAAGTGAATGGCGGTGAACGCACTTACCAGATAGAGTACGATTACGCTGGTGCAGGCACCAATCAGTGCTCCGGTACCATGTGCGCTGCGCGTGAAGATACCCAGAGCAAAGAGACCTGCCAGGCTACTCCCCAATAACCCCAGTAGTTCAAGGAAAAAGTCGAACAATGAAGCAATTTCGATTGTAGCCATTAATAAGCTAATGGCCGTGGCTAGAAAGCCCAGCCCGACAGTCAGCCATTTGGCCAATCGTAGACGGGTCGACGCAGTGGAACGCGACTTGAATCTCTTGTAAAAATCGCACACCAGTGCAGCAGCGGCGCTATTGAGACTGCTGTCAAGGCTGGACATGGCTGCGGCGAAAATTCCGGCAATCAGGAGTCCTGATATCCCCTGAGGCAACTGTTGTATAATAAACAACGGGAAGATTGCGTCGGTTGATAGTGAAGGTTCCAGAGCACTTGCGTGCTGTTGATAGAATACAAACAAGGCCGTACCTAAACAGAAGAAAAGGAGGCTGCCAGGGATAGTGAGTGCTGCATTGGTCCAGACAGATCGCGCAGCAAGGTTTTCATTTGCCGTGGTCAGATAGCGTTGGACTACAGTTTGGTCCGCCGTATAGGGGATCAAGTTGCTGAAAATTGAACCTCCCAGCACCACCCAGACTGCCGTAGTCGTAGCATCCCACGACCAAGTTAGCATATGAAATTTGTCCTCAGATGTGGCAATTTCAATCAAACCAGAGGCTCCGCCTTCAATGTTCGAGACCAAAATAATCAGGCTGAAAAAAGCACCTCCCAAGAGCACAATTACTTGCATAACATCTGACCAAATAACGGCTTCCATGCCTCCCAATGCCGTATAAAAGGTGCTCAGTAATCCCATCAGTAATATAGCGAGGTACAGATTGAAGCCTGTGACTGCAGATAGGGCTATTGCAGGGAGAAAGATCACTACTCCCATACGCCCTAGCTGGAGGAAAATAAATGCAACGCTACCGAAAAGGCGCACCGCTACATTAAAACGTTGCTCTAAATATTCATAAGCTGTCGTGATTTGGAGCCGACGGAAGAAAGGGAGATAAAGGTATACGACGATCGGAGCCACCAACAGAATCGCAATTTGCCCAAGAAAATACACCCAATCCGTAGCATAGGCCTTGGCCGGTATTGCCATGAAGGTGATCGCACTCAGTTGTGTCCCAAAGATGCTGATTCCTGCCGCCCACCACGGGATGGATCTGCGAGCTAGAAAATAATCCGTGTCACTTTTCCCACGATTGTAAAAATACAGGCCCATTCCTGCAAGGACCAGAAAATAGACCGCCACAACAATGAAGTTTATCGTGCCAAAAGGGGGAACTGTATTTCTCGGCGTGACTTGCCAAACCGCAGCGGTCCGTACTCCTGGGCGTATTTCACCACTCGGGATGAAAATCTTATCGCCTTGTTGCACCGTTGGAACAGTAACCTGTCCCATAGGCAAAGTCCCCAAGTGCGCCCAAGTATCAGTGATAACGTGATAGGCCAGAACATTTCGGCTGAATCCTGGATGCTGGTTGCCGAGCTCTTGAACGCGATCTACATCCACTCCAGTATTGCCTCCCAACACTAGAAGGTGTGAGGGCCCTAAAGAAATCGCAGGAGAAGGGGCCGCAGCTGTGGGATATGGTAGATCATACAGTTGCTCCCATCCGTGTTGAGGACGATATCGATAGGCATCGATGAGAAACTCATGAGCTACTGAGCTGACCGTATTTGGCTCTAATGCGGTGCCACTGAAGAGATAAAATGCCCCGTCTAATGCACCCGCCACAGCGCTATGTCGGGGGAGTCCCGGCAAGGGTTCAAGTATTTGCCATCGAGCATCAGGGTCAGCAAGATTCAATGCCCAGAAATCCTTGCTTGCGACGGTATCGTTAGGGTTCTCCAACCCTCCGGCCATATATAGTGTCTGTCCAGGAATACCAGAACATCCTTAAAATGTGCCCTGTAGGCCTCCTACGGCCGTTTTTTAGCGTAATTCTCTAGATTTTTCCTCCACGAGTTTCTAAAGCCCCCTCGGTGGTGGGCGATTTTCAGGAAAATCCACAATCCCTGAAAAACCTGTATTGGAAGCATCCCAAGGCGGTTTTTACTCTGAATTTATTCTTCAGATTTGTCGATCCATGCCTGGATCATGGGAGTATAAGTGGAACCGGGCCGTTCATCTTCAACTTTTTTTTGCGATGCGAAAAGCGTATGACTTTCAATTATCAATGGATTGCATCTCCATGGAGGAGATCTAGCTTGATCCAAGAAGCCGGGATGTGATTCAAGTATTTCTGTATGGGCTCCGACAAATTTTTCTGGACCTCCCGACCCGATTGAAGTTGATGGATCTTTTGGAGAGGTATAAACCGGGAACCCGTAAGAATTGTGGGCGCCCCGGAATGGACGTGTGGAATATCTTGGTTTTGGCCGGCCTGAAGCAGGCGCTGCATTGCAACTATGATCTTTTGACCGCTTTGGCGAACCATATGGATATTGTGCGGCAGATGCTGGGGCATGGAGCGGACGATCGGACCCGCTACACTCGTTCCGCCATTCATGATAACGTATCGGCACTGTCCCCCGAATTGCTGGTGCAGGTCAATTGTTTGGTGGTCAAACTTGGGCACCGAATGGTCGGCAAACCCGAGGGCGAGACGCTCAAATGTCGGTGCGACTCGAAACCGGTGAAGACCAATGTTCGCTTTCCGACCGATCTGCTGTTGCTCTGGGACTCGGTACGTTGTCTGATTCGTGTCAGTGCGAAGATGGGCAAATCATTTGGGATGGATGGTTGGCTGCAACACAAAAGTCTGAGCAATAAGGTCTACCGGGAATATAGGGCAGCTCGGAAGGGTCAGCGGCGTAACTACAAACTCAAGAACGTTCGCAGATATCTGCGCAGCAGTCGTGCGATGGTCAAAAAATCTCTTGACCTTCTGGAGCAGATCAATGCACTGGAGCAGGAGATTTTGGCCCGTTCCGGCCCCCGTTCCAATGCAGATCAAGCCACTTTGCAGGAAATTTTTGAGGCAAAACAGGAACTCTGTCTGTATCTGGACTACATTGCGCGATTTTCCGATCAGATCCAGCGCCGCATCTTTGAAGGAGAGCAGATTCCTACCCACGAGAAAATCTATTCGATCTTCAAGCCGTTCACGCGATGGATCGTCAAGGGCAAGGCAGGAATCCTCTGCGAGTTGGGGGTCCCGGTCGCGGTGATTGAAGATGAGGATCAATTTGTTTTAGGCTACGGGATTCTTTGGGAGGGAACCGACAAGGATATTGCGATTCCCCTGGTGAAGACCTTGGAGGCACAGTATCCAGGGATCTCCATGACCTGCTCGTTTGACCGGGCGTTTTACAGTCCTGAGGTGCGTAAGCAGTTGGATGAAAAGCTGGAAGTTACGGCCATGCCGAAGAAAGGGGGGCGGACCCAAGAGGAACAAGCACGTCAGAATGACCCGGCTTACCAGAACGCACGGAAGGGGCATGCGGGAGTAGAGTCCTGCATGAACCATCTCAACCATCGAGGCTTGTCACTGGTGCGTGAGACCAGCAGCGAAAGCTTCGAACGTGTGGTGGCAACCTCGGTATTGGCCGCGAACATCCACCGGTTGGGGACGCTAGTGCGAGATCAGGAACGAAAGCGTCTCAGACGTCTCCAGAAACAACGCAAGCGATTGCGGCGCGCGGCGTAGCCATCCCGCTTATCCGAGGAAGAACATCAAGTGGCTCGTACGGGCGGATGCGAGAGGTGTGTCCAGTAGATACGAAATACCTGTAATACAGAAAAATCCAGCACAAACAAGTGTCTCAAAAACGACCGCCCCACCAATAATCAAACGGATTGAACCAAAATGAACCCCAATATCTCGGAACAGACCCGGAGCACAGGCATTTTCTGGACAGACACTATATAGGGTATCTCCAACTACTGTTCCGCTGGCAAAGGCTCTGGGTTGTGGGAGTGCTGGTAATAATCGCTGGGAGATTTTCTGGCCCTCCCAACGCAGTGCGATCACCTCTACAAAATGTTCTAGGGCATTACCCCCACCTGCACAGATTACTTCATCTCCCCATTGGGCAGCTACTGCATATCCCATCGGCCGGGCAAGTGTAAATCCACTTTCCCACTCCCTGAATGAAGAGGCCAGAACGTAGATGCTGTCAGTCCAAATTTTCTCCCCACCCTGCAGGAACGGGGTACGAAAATGTGCACCTCCGGCCACGATCAGTGCCCCATTTGAGATTCCAGCACATGGGCCACCTACTCCGATTGAATCCGGTAAATCGGGCAACCGGTGCCAGTCAAGTAATTCTTTGCTTGGCACGTCCTGGCCTTGCAGCGTAGCGACTTGGAAGAGCAGGACGAATAGGAGAATGACTCGTTTGGCCGATTTTATCATGAATAAATCGCCCGTCTATCCCCCCTTGCTAATCATCATCAGGGCAAATTTCACTGATTGCTTCATTTGCCCCATCTAGACTCCACTTGAACCGTAGTGGGAGATCCCAACGTCCAGTAACTGGAATAATCATTTCCAACGTCTCACCTTTTAACCACTCATGGTCGAGGCTATCGTTAATGTCCGGGGGAACTAGGCTGTATTGCCAGCCACGCCATTCACGCGGCCCATTCACGCTCCATAGTCCCCATTCCACACCTTCTTGGGGAATAAATGCTACTGAACTACGGTCAATCACGAAACCACGCCACAGCATTTTTTTGCCATCAAGTCGTACCGGCAAATCCATCTCTGCACCTACCGTATAAAACAGAGGCTCCCGTGCAAATTCATACGTGGCGTCGGATGCCCCCCCTCAATAAAGCGTCTAGAACGTCTGATTCCAATACCCCCCGAACTTGAGACACAGTATTAAGCCTCTTCCGCATATGGAGAATATACTCATTTCTCGCACAGTCGACTATCAACGTCCCTCGTACACTCCCCACCTCCCCGCCTTCCTGTATATAGTGTCTGTCCAGAAAATGCCTGTGCTCCGGGTCTGTTCCGAGATATTGGGGTTCATTTTGGTTCAATCCGTTTGATTATTGGTGGGGCGGTCGTTTTTGAGACACTTGTTTGTGCTGGATTCTTCTGTATTACAGGTATTTCGTATCTACTGGACACACCTCTCGCATCCGCCCGTACGAGCCACTTGATGTTCTTCCTCGGATAAGCGGGATGGCTACGCCGCGCGCCGCAATCGCTTGCGTTGTTTCTGGAGACGTCTGAGACGCTTTCGTTCCTGATCTCGCACTAGCGTCCCCAACCGGTGGATGTTCGCGGCCAATACCGAGGTTGCCACCACACGTTCGAAGCTTTCGCTGCTGGTCTCACGCACCAGTGACAAGCCTCGATGGTTGAGATGGTTCATGCAGGACTCTACTCCCGCATGCCCCTTCCGTGCGTTCTGGTAAGCCGGGTCATTCTGACGTGCTTGTTCCTCTTGGGTCCGCCCCCCTTTCTTCGGCATGGCCGTAACTTCCAGCTTTTCATCCAACTGCTTACGCACCTCAGGACTGTAAAACGCCCGGTCAAACGAGCAGGTCATGGAGATCCCTGGATACTGTGCCTCCAAGGTCTTCACCAGGGGAATCGCAATATCCTTGTCGGTTCCCTCCCAAAGAATCCCGTAGCCTAAAACAAATTGATCCTCATCTTCAATCACCGCGACCGGGACCCCCAACTCGCAGAGGATTCCTGCCTTGCCCTTAACGATCCATCGCGTGAACGGCTTGAAGATCGAATAGATTTTCTCGTGGGTAGGAATCTGCTCTCCTTCAAAGATGCGGCGCTGGATCTGATCGGAAAATCGCGCAATGTAGTCCAGATACAGACAGAGTTTCTGTTTTGCCTCAAAAATTTCCTGCAAAGTGGCTTGATCTGCATTGGAACGGGGGGCGGAACGGGCCAAAATCTCCTGCTCCAGTGCATTGATCTGCTCCAGAAGGTCAAGAGATTTTTTGACCATCGCACGACTGCTGCGCAGATATCTGCGAACGTTCTTGAGTTTGTAGTTACGCCGCTGACCCTTCCGAGCTGCCCTATATTCCCGGTAGACCTTATTGCTCAGACTTTTGTGTTGCAGCCAACCATCCATCCCAAATGATTTGCCCATCTTCGCACTGACACGAATCAGACAACGTACCGAGTCCCAGAGCAAGAGCAGATCGGTCGGAAAGCGAACATTGGTCTTCACCGGTTTCGAGTCGCACCGACATTTGAGCGTCTCGCCCTCGGGTTTGCCGACCATTCGGTGCCCAAGTTTGACCACCAAACAATTGACCTGCACCAGCAATTCGGGGGACAGTGCCGATACGTTATCATGAATGGCGGAACGAGTGTAGCGGGTCCGATCGTCCGCTCCATGCCCCAGCATCTGCCGCACAATATCCATATGGTTCGCCAAAGCGGTCAAAAGATCATAGTTGCAATGCAGCGCCTGCTTCAGGCCGGCCAAAACCAAGATATTCCACACGTCCATTCCGGGGCGCCCACAATTCTTACGGGTTCCCGGTTTATACCTCTCCAAAAGATCCATCAACTTCAATCGGGTCGGGAGGTCCAGAAAAATTTGTCGGAGCCCATACAGAAATACTTGAATCACATCCCGGCTTCTTGGATCAAGCTGGATCTCCTCCATGGAGATGCAATCCATTGATAATTGAAAGTCATACGCTTTTCGCATCGCAAAAAAAAGTTGAAGATGAACGGCCCGGTTCCACTTATACTCCCATGATCCAGGCATGGATCGACAAACCTGAAGAATAAATTCAGAGTAAAAACCGCCTTGGGATGCTTCCAGTACAGGTTTTTCAGGGATTGTGGATTTTCCTGAAAATCGCCCACCACCGAGGGGGCTTTAGAAACTCGTGGAGGAAAAATCTAGAGAATTACGCTAAAAAACGGCCGTAGGAGGCCTACAGGGCACATTTTAAGGATGTTCTGGTATTCCTGGACAGACACTATATAGAGATCTTTCGCTATAGAACTGCGGACGGCCCAAACAAGCATTCGTGACTCATCTAGGACAGGGTCTCCCCATTCGTCTGTTTCAACAAACAGCACCCAGTCCCCCCTTGTATGCTCAGCAACCGGTTGACTGTATGCCATTGACGCAATCAGTGACAATAAAAGCAGCGTCTGTATAATCCTCATTTCTCTATAAAGAAACAACACTATATCCACCAATCGCTATAAATACGGCTTTTGCCGCCTGATTCGCTTAGAATCAGAGTGCGTAAACCGCCTCGGCTTGCTCAGCCTTTGCAATAGGCTTGGTACGTAAAAGGTAGTAGCGCACACCATCGGTTAGTGCCTGCCAACTGGCATCCAGAATGTTAGGAGAGACCCCCACGGTATGCCAGATATCTTCGCCGTTGACATCATGATGCTCAATCAGGACACGCACAGAAGCTGCCGTAGCCTCCTCTGGAGTAAGAACGCGTACTTTATAATCAGCAAGGCGTAAAGCCTCTAAGCGAGGATAGAAGCGGCAGAGCGCTCGGTTCAATGCCCCAGACAAAGCATCTACAGGCCCAACTCCCTCACTGACCGCAAGCTCACGATGCTCGCCTACAAACAGGGCAACGGTGGCTTCGGACCATTCCAATCCATCCTTATCCTGCTCACTGTATACCCGCAGCCGATCCAGTCTGAACATCTCTGTGTCTTCCCCCTGTATCGTTCGAAGCAGTAGTTCAAAAGACGCCTCAGCCCCCTGGAACTCATAGCCAAGATGCTCCAACTCTTTAATGCGCTGGACCGCTCGCCGCGCCTGATCATTATCGTTGAGTGTAATCCCTAACTCCTCTGCCTTATAGCGTACGTTGGATTGGCCCGACAAGTCCGAAACTAATACCCGCCTTTTATTTCCCACTACCTCAGGAACCATATGCTCATATGCAGCCGGTTCTTTCATGACCGCCGATACATGAATTCCGCCTTTATGTGCAAAAGCACTTCGGCCAACATATGGAGCGCGGTCGAGTGGCAACATATTACAGACCTCATAAACGAACTGACTCAGATCTGCCAGTGTAGCCAATTGCTCTTCAGAGACACAATGATACCCCATCTTATGCTGAAGACAGGCAATCACCGTGCATAAATCAGCATTTCCCGTGCGCTCACCGATCCCGTTGATTGTGCCTTGCACATGACGTACTCCCGCTTCGACCGCAGTGATGCTGTTCGCAGTTGCAACGCCACTGTCATTATGCGCATGAATACCAATAACATGCTGACTGAGCACAGAACATACATGCTCTGTGATCCGTCCGACTTCTGCTGGCATGCTACCACCGTTCGTATCACATAATACCAGCACATCCGCACCTGATTCTGCTGCAGCTTGTAGAGTGGCTAATGCGTATTCGGCATCATCCTTGTATCCATCAAAAAAATGCTCTGCGTCATATATGACACGGCGATCATTCCGGGCCAACCATTTGATTGACTCCGCGATCATATCCAGATTTTCTTCCTTCGTCACCTTGAGGGCCCGCTCCACATGCAGGAGCCAGCTTTTACCAAATATCGAAACGGTATTCGTTTCGGCTTTGACGAGTGCAAGCAAATTGGGATCTTCGCCTGGGAGGTTCTGTGCACGGCGAGTTGACCCGAAAGCGCAAATATCTGCCTGTTGCCAGCTTTCCTCAATCGCACGTTCAAAAAACTCCTGATCTTTCGGATTCGATCCGGGCCATCCCCCCTCAATCACATTAATTCCAAACGTGTCGAGTCTATGTGCAATGCGAATCTTGTCATTTACTGAAAGCGTCACATGCTCGCCCTGGGTACCGTCGCGAAGTGTGGTATCAAATAATTCAATTCGTTCCATCAAGCAGTAGTGATTAGGCCATTCTCCCTTGCATATTCGAAGACATTGCCCGCGTTAAGAATATCGGCTACATCTCCCAACGGTTTTAGCAGATATTCTTTCCCAGTCGTATGATTGGTTAACTGCCCAATAGTCGTATCAAGTTCTAGCCGGTCTCCCGTACGGATCTCATGATTGATTTTCTCGTGAGACTCAAAAGGGATCACAAAGCCTCCGTCAATCGTATTTCGATAAAAAATTCGCGCATAGCTCTGAGCTACAACCACCCTGGCACCTGCCTCCGTCAATGCAAATGGTGCATGCTCGCGTGATGATCCACATCCGAAATTGACACCGCCAATGACAAAGGTGAACTCGCTAGCGTATTTGTCTGGGTCTGTGAACGGAATATGGCCTTCCGGGAGTCCTTGTTCTGCTACAGGGACGCCGCTCATAGCAAAACGACCGTACATGCGCCGTTCGTCCGACTTCTTGAGGCTGTAAACCAAATGCTCCGCAGGTATGATTTGATCCGTATCAATCGCATCACCAACGACGTAAGCCAGACCACGAATAATTGATTCCATAACTATACCAAGACCTCTCTGGGATCTGTAATGATACCACTGAGTGCACTCGCGGCTACCGTCAGCGGCGATGCCAAATAAACCGAAGCCTGCTTTGAACCCATCCGACCGGGGAAATTTCGATTCGTTGTAGAAATCACAACCTCATCTCCCTGCATACGACCAAACGTATCTGGCGGTCCTCCCAAACATGCGGCACAACTCGCCTGCCCCATCTTGCATCCTGCATTGGCAAATACATCCCAAAGCGTGGTTCCATCAAGCGTAATTGTTCGTAGTGACTCACTAATCTCCGTGGTTGCAGGCACGATATAGGTATCAATGACGACCTCCTGCCCCTTGATGATCTGAGCGGCCGCCTGAAAATCTTCCAATTTTCCGCCCGTACAACTTCCAACGTACGCCCTATCCAGACGGGTCCCGGCAACCTCCATAACACTCGCACGATTATCTGGTCGGTGAGGTTTTGCCACTACGGGTTCTAGAGTTGATACATCATAGCGATATTCCGAATGAAACCGTGCATTCTCATCACTGTAGATGCATTCGAATTTGTGATTCGTCCGTGCCCGTACATATTCAATCGTGGTTTCGTCCGGTGCAATAATCCCGTTCTTGCCCCCTGCCTCAATGGCCATGTTGGTTAGTGTCATGCGTTCCTGCATGGAAAGAGAATAGACAGATTCTCCATCAAATTCCATCGCACGATACGTAGCCCCATCGCAACCGATATCCCCAATCACGGCCAAGATCAAATCCTTTGCCATCAGATAGGGAGGCAGGGCTCCCTCGAATATGAAACGCATGGTTTCGGGGACGCGAAGCCAGATCTTTCCAGTTCCCATAATGAGAGCTGCATCCGTATTCCCCACTCCGGTTGAGAACATACCGAACGCTCCAGATGTACAGGTATGACTGTCTGTGCCAATTAGCAATGAGCCAGGTCGGTTAAATCCCTCTTCAGCGAGAGCCATGTGGCACACTCCCTTATACCGGGGAGAGCCCACATCATAATAATGTGGCAGGTCATGCTCTTGGGCAAACTCTCTGAGCAGACGCACATTCCGATTGGCATGATGATTCTGCGTGAATATGTAATGGTCTGGGAGGATCACCAGTTTTTCTGGATCCCACACCTTGGCATCCTCGCCAAATTCGCGTTTGAAAATATCAATGGTTGGGGGGCCACACACATCATGGGTCATTAGAATGTCTACATCGACCCATACGCTTTCGCCAGGCGAGACTCTTTTACGACCGCAATGGCGGGCAATAACCTTTTCTGTAATTGTCATTAATCTTGTCCTCCATCACTACCAAATGATTGCATAATTCCATCAGAAACGAACTCTTCTCCACTACTGGCCCTGAATGCCTCTAACTGATTTAATGCCTGAACATATGAATTTGCAGAGGCTTGGAGGACATCTGTATGGCGGGCAATACCTCGGAAGAGCGTCCCATTTTCACTGATCAGAACTGTGACTTCTCCCATTGCATCTTTCCCTTCCCCAACCGACCGAATCCCATAAGATACCAAACCGTGGTGGCTTCCGGCTGCCATATCAATTGCTTTGTAGATCGCCGCTACCGGGCCATCTCCTTCGGCCGCCTTGCGACAGGATGTATCTGAGGAACTATGATAGAGAAGCACTTCAGCACGTGGCATCCTGCCGGTCCCACAGTTCACAGATAGATGGTCTAGGCGATAATGAACCATGGCTCCATCTCCTTTCTGTCCCTGTGCCAGCAACACCAGGTCCTCATCAAAGATTTCCTTTTTTCGATCGGCAAGCGTGACGAACTCCTGATAGACATCTTCTTTTCTATCGGATCCTACAAAGATGCCCAGTTTTTCAAGTCGGCTAAATAATCCATGCCGGCCCGAATGCCGTCCGAGGCGAATCGCCTCGATCTCTTGCCCTACATCCTCTGCCCGCATGATTTCGTAGGTTTCCCGCCTTTTGAGCACCCCATGTTGATGAATGCCGGCTTCATGGCTGAATGCATTGGCACCGACCACCGCCTTATTCGGGGGCACAGCAAAACCGGTGGCAATGGATACCATTTTACTCGTTGATGCCAGAAGACGCGTATTAATTCCTGTCTGTGTACCAAAAAGCTGACTACGTACATGCAGTGCCATCACAACTTCTTCCAGGGACGCATTTCCTGCCCGCTCACCAATACCATTGACCGTACACTCGACCTGACGAGCACCGGCCAATACTCCCGCCAAGGAATTCGCGACCGCTAATCCCAAGTCATCATGGCAGTGGACAGACAGAGTCACTTTATCAATGTTAGTGCACTGCTCTTGTACGATCTTGAAGAGATCTGCATATTCCTTGGGAACACAATACCCCGTCGTATCTGGGATGTTGATCGTGGTTGCTCCTGCCTTGATCGCAACATTGATGACTTCAACCAAATAGTCAACACTGGTGCGGCCTGCGTCCTCTGCACTAAATTCTACGTCATCGGTGATGGAGCTAGCTTGACGCACCGCCCGATCGACCATTTCCAGTATGGATTCACGTTTTGCTTCCAGGGTTCGTCCGTATTGATCCGCCCCGAATTTAGCTTCCAGATGAATATCGCTGGTACCGATGAAGGTATGGATCCGCGCATTATTCCCGGTAAGCAGGGCTTCGCCGGCCGCATCAATGTCCCCCTCAATCGTCCGTGCAAGGGCTGCGACGACGGGCCCGTCAATTTCCTGGGCAATCCGCTGGACTGCTTCAAACTGGGCCGGTGACGAAACAGGAAATCCAGCTTCAATGATATCCACATTCAATTTGGCAAGCTGGTGTGCAATACGGATCTTTTCCGCGATGTTCATGGACGCACCCGGCGCCTGTTCACCATCACGCAGAGTTGTCTCGAATATTAATACTTTATCGCCAGACATCCGAAGATCACTTTGTGGTCTCAATTATAAATTGTAGAAGTTGTGAATGAATGCTTGAGCACAGCATCACCAAACTCTACGGTTGAAGCCGTTCCGCCTAGATCATAGGTAAGGATCCCATCTTCCAGAGCTTTTACAACTCCATGCTGTATACGTGCACCGGCCTCCGTCTCTCCCAACGTCTGCAACAGCATCACGGCACTGAGAAGCGCTCCAGCAGGGTTTGCATACCCTTTCCCCGCTATATCTGGTGCACTCCCATGGACCGGTTCAAATAAGCCAACCTTGCCTCCTATACTTGCCGATGGCAGAACGCCGAGCGATCCAGGAAGTGTACCAGCCAAATCACTCAGGATATCCCCGAATATATTACCGGTCACGATTACATCAAACTGGGAGGGCCTGAGGATCAACTGGATTGCTGCATTATCTATATAAAGGTGCTCAAGCACTACATCGGAAAACTCCGAGTCATGAATTTCGATAACGACACTCCGCCAAAGTTGCGAAACTTCAAGTACATTTGCTTTATCCACAGAGGTGAGGTGCCCCCTGCGTTTTCTTGCGAGGTTGAATGCGATCCGAACAATTCGCTCAATTTCATCCCGAGAATAGACCATGGTGTTCGATGCCGCCTCTTCTGTACTACTTCGCGGGGTACCAAAATAAATCCCTCCCGTAAGCTCACGTACAATCAAAAGATCGGTCCCAGCCACACGCTCTGCCCGCAATGGGGAACTCCCTGCCAGATTCTCAGACACAATCACCGGTCGCAGGTTGGCATAGCCGCCCAAGGCTTTTCGTAGGGACAATAGAGCCGCCTCGCATCTTCGTGATCCAGTCTCATGATCCCATTTGGGACCACCAATCGCCCCCAAAAATACCGCATCGGCTGCCAAACAGGCATCGCGTGTAGCGTCTGGGAATGGTGTATCGAACTGATCCAAAGCGATGCCACCAATTGGCCAATGCTCCAATTTTACCTGGAAACCAAATTCATCGGCCGCAGCCAATATGGCCCTTTCGGCTTCCCGAGTTACTTCCGGCCCAATCCCGTCCCCAGGTAATATCGCGATCTGATATGCAGACATCTATAGAGTCTTGTCCGTTTTTGTACTGTCCTTACTCTTTTCTGAGCCAAGCCATCATCTTGCGTAACCGCTGTCCTACTTCTTCTACTGGATGGGCAGCTGTCTTTTCCCGGTAGGATTGAAACGTTGGTTGGCCATCTTCACACTCATTAATCCATTCCTTGGCAAACTGGCCGGACTGTATTTCTGCGAGGATCCGTTTCATTTCTTCTTTCACATGCGGTCCAATCACCCGAGGGCCTCTTGAATAATTACCGTACTCAGCGGTATCGCTGATGGAGTAATTCATGTAGGAAAGTCCACCTTCATAGTAGAGATCCACAATGAGTTTGAGTTCATGAAGGACTTCAAAGTAAGCAAGTTCTTCGGGGTATCCTGCTTCAACCAGTGTTTCAAACCCTGCCTCGATCAGGGCTTGTGATCCTCCACACAGCACGGCCTGCTCTCCAAACAGGTCTGTTTCCGTTTCATCTTTGAAATTGGTTTCGATCACACCCGCGCGTGTTCCACCAATTGCATCGGCATAGCTGAGGGCCAGACCCAAGGCGCCCCCGGAAGCGTCCTGTGCGACGGCAACAAGACACGGCGTTCCCTTCCCTTCTTCAAACGTACGGCGAACCAGATGTCCTGGCCCCTTCGGTGCCACCATAAAGACATCTACTCCTTCTGGAGCCTGAATCTGGCCGTAGTGTACATTAAATCCATGCCCAAATGCCAAAGCTTTTCCTGGTGTGATGTGCTCAGAAATTTCAGCCTCGTATACGCGTTTCTGATCCTGATCTGGTATCAAAATCATCACCACATCTCCCCAAGTAGCGGCATCTGCGATACCCATGACTGTGAGCCCTTTTGCACGTGCCTTGTCAACAGACTGTGATCCGTCCCGCAGGCCAACGGCAACTGTCGCACCACTGTCCTGCAAATTCAGCGCATGGGCGTGTCCTTGGCTTCCATACCCAATGATCGCGACCTTCCGCCCTTTGATGATGGCAGGGTCCGCGTTATAGTGTACCCTCATGTGTTGTTTTATTAGTTATTCAAGTTAAGAATCCCGCTGCATAGCAACCCGGCCACTCCGGGCTACTTCCACAATCTTATGTGCTATCATCATATCAATGAAGGCATCAATCTTTTTCGACGGACCACGAAGTTCAAAGGTCATGGTTTTGGAAGTGATGTCCACCACCTTGCCACGAAAGATCTCATTGACCGCAAGAATTTCGGATCGGGAGTCCCGGTTATAGCAAACCTTGAGCAGGCACAGTTCCCGCTCTACATAATCGGTGTCCGTCAGATCAATGACTTCAATCGTATCCACTAGACGGCTAAGCTGCCTTAGGACCTGTGCAATGATACGACCGTTGCCCGTGGTGACGATATTCATCCGGCTGATGCTCGGATCTTCTGTGGCCCCAACCGTGACGCTGTCAATATTGAAGTCCCGGGCTGAAAACATATTTATGACACGAATGAACGCACCAATGGAGTTCTCTACTTGGACGACAATCGTGTGCGATTGTATCATTTCGCCGTCATCCGGCTCAATTGGTTCTCCTGCAGCCTTTTTTCGGATGATCTGCTGAGGCGTGAGTATCAGTGTGTCTTCCATTGATTTTTCTTCAGATTTTTTAATCCCAAATCAGACAAAGGAATTGGGTGTCATTCGATCTGTGATCATATCTCCAGTTGCTGCTCCGGCAGGAACCATCGGGAAAACCATTTCCTCTTTTGTTACACAGAACTCCATCAGTACCGGCCGATCCGTGACTTTCCATGCCTCATCAATAATCTCTTTGGCTTCTTCGGGAGTATTCGCACGAAGGCCTACACAGTGATGAGCTTCTGCAAGTTTCACGAAATCGGGGTTGGTGTCTGAGAGATCCGTATGGCTATATCGTTCCATATGGAAGAGTTCCTGCCATTGCCGCACCATACCGAGAAAGCGGTTATTGATGACGGCGAGCTTGAGCGGGAGCTTGTGTGCAGCGGCCACACTCATTTCCTGTGCATTCATCACAAAGCCGCCATCCCCACTAATACAGACGACGGGGCGGGAAGACCCGATCTCACGCATCCCAAAGGCGGCCCCCATGGCTGCCGGCATGCCGAAACCCATCGTACCTAGTCCACCACTGGTGATATGAGTGCGGGAATGGAGGAAACGAAAGTACTGAGCGGACCACATTTGATGTTGTCCCACATCGGTAATCACAACGGCATCGCCTCCAGTTTTATCACGTAACTGCTCAATCACGCCTTGGGCATGTAACTTCCCATCCTTCTGATACTGCAGAGGACATTCCTGACGCCAAGCATCAATTTGCGCAAGCCACTCTGTGGTATCCTTCGGGTCTACCAGAGGAATAAGTCTCTCCAACACAGTTTTCACATCACCGAGAATCGCACAATCCGCGAACACGTTCTTGGAAATGCACGATTGATCAATTTCAATATGAATTACTTTTGCATGGGGGGCCCAGGAATCAAGCTTCCCGGTTACCCGGTCATCAAAGCGAGCTCCCACTGCGATAATAAGATCGCAGTGCTGTACCGCCTGATTTGCCCACCAGGTTCCATGCATTCCCAGCATTCGAAGCGCAAGGGGATCCTCCTCTGGAAAGGCTCCGAGCCCATGTAACGTGGTGGTTACCGGAATACCCGTATCCCTTGCCAACTTGGTCAAGCTGTCCGAGGCATCACTGTTGACTGCGCCGCCACCCACATAAAGCAGTGGTCGTTTTGAATCGGCGATCATGCGTGCGGCCCGCTGCAGCTTTTCGGGGCGAACTGCCTCCGGCACCGCATATCCTCGCATATTCACAGTCTCCGGGTATTGAAAGGGACCCTCTGCCAACAGGACATCCTTTGGTAAATCAACCAGCACTGGGCCTGGGCGCCCGGTTCGGGCAATGTGATAGGCTTCCTTTACGGTTCGGGACAAGTCCTTGATATCGCGGACCAGATAACTGTGCTTGGTGATGGAGCGTGTAATTCCGACTGCATCACATTCCTGAAACGCATCATTCCCAATCAGGCCGGTAGGAACCTGTCCAGTGAAGACAACAATCGGTACGGAATCCATGTATGCATCCGCGATTCCCGTAACTGTATTCGTGGCACCGGGGCCACTGGTAACCAGAACCGTCCCGACCTTTCCTGTCGCCTTTGCATATCCTTCTGCAGCGTGTGCTCCCCCCTGCTCGTGCCGGACAAGGATATGTTGGAACTCGGGATTAATCCGATGCATCTCATCATATACTTTGATGACTGCACCACCGGGATGCCCAAAAACAATCTTAACTCCCTCGGCCTCCAGAGAGCGGAGAAGAATCTCAGCGCCTGACATCACCTGGCTTGTGCTTGTGATCTCTGGCCGATCCTCTGGAAGCGAGTCTCCCGTAGTCACAGGCTGTACCTTTGTATGTTCGTCGTAAGTCATGATTCAAGTGAATGGTTACCTACATTCGGCAATGATACCAATTAGTGAGCAGGATGTCCCTTTCATCATTGATACCTATATCACCGGTTGTGCAAGATGAGATACTTTGCTTGATATTTGAAACCAGTTCCCAACAGCAAGTTCAATTTAGCCTAGCTAGTACTACGTTTATGTCGACTGGTTTAGAGATCCGGTATGAAAACAGGGGATGCCACGCGATCCTGTTTGGAAGAATTAACCCCAAATCTTACGAATTGGGAGCCAATTGGTTGGACTTCGCCTCACAAAACTCGCTGAAAAATCATGTAGAATTCATACATACTCTGATTTTTTCGGCTTTGATGGAACGCTTTTCTTGATGGAATCAATTTGGACAGAAAATCCCTCAATATCTGAGTGATCCCTGTACATTCACGCCGATCTGCGTCTGCGAGTTTGCATGGGACTGTGCCAGTCCAGAGAGGGAGATGCTTGCCTGATCCCACGGCCGCAACTCTGCGCCCACACGATACATCCGTCCGGTGGCAAGTTGCGTCATGCCCATCACCGGTCGCATCACGCCGGCGTTGAAGGGCATGCCGTAGGCCAGCTCCAACTCGGTCCGATGCAGGTTTGCCCGCGTGCGGGTGGTCTCCAAGTGCTGCTGATGCAGCACACTGCCATGACGCGGTCCCCAGGAGGGACGGACCGCCACCATCAACCCTTCGGAGCCCCCGCCCACCTGCACCATCCCCGACATCCCCCATTCCGTAAACCCGTCCGCCGTATGCATCACCAGACCCTGCGTCCGCACCTCCCCCTTCAAGCGCCAGCCCGGGTACGAGACACGAACCCCGCCCCCAAGCTCCAGCCCGGTACCCGTCTCTGCACTCCCCCCATCCTGACGCACATTCACCTCCACATACGGACGAACCCCATCACTCATCCGCGCATTCGCTTCCACACCGGCCCGAACCCGATACACCTCCGCCGTCATATCATACTCCTCCACCTCGGCACCGGTCACCAGCACATCTCCATGGTAGTTCAGTCCAAGCACACCGCGTGATCCCAACGCCCCTTGAACCCCCATCGCGCCAAACCCGGACACCAGATCTCCCTCCAACTCCGGCACCTCTGCCCGCCCCCAGCCATATCCCGCCGCCACCCATGCGCCCCAGTCTTCCCCCTGAATCGACACATACGGAACCAGCCCCGTGAGCCCCGATGCCACATCTCCTGCATCCGTATTCGCGGTAAATGACCCGTCGCCCTGACTGTGCGACACCAGAACCCCGACCCGCCAGCCTCCGTTCCACCGATAGTCCGTCCCCACCATCGCCGTCGTCACCTCTCCCCGCACATGCAGCGCCGCCTCGGCACGACCATTGAATCGCGTGAACGCGCCGTTGCCCCATACGCCGAACACCCCCCCTCCGGTATGCATCTCCTGCGATACCCGGCACCCCGCCAACAGCTCCCCCAGGGACGGATCCCAGTCCGTCGCCGTTCCCCAGACCTGCGCCAACGCAGCGCGCTGCCCCGCCGAACACGAAGAACCCGCCGTTGACGAACGCAAGCGCTCCTGTAACGCATCCACAATCTGAATCGTTGAAGTCCGGACAAACCGCGCCATGTACGCCTTCAGCACCGCTCTATTCACGGACATCGTTTTCTGGATCGTTGCCACTGCAACCCCCTTCTCAATGTGCGTCTTCCCAAAACTCTCCAGATGCACCGAGAACATCTCTTCCTCTGAATCCAGACCATCATCCAGCAATCGCACCTCAATCTCCTCTTCCACCACCCCCGGTGCAAACCTCAATGTTCCTTTCGCCGCATGATAATCCTCCCCCGCCACCGCTGTACCATTCTCCGTTTGATAGTGGACCGTGATCGACTCCGTATCCGGCTGCGATAAGTGTACCGTAAAGCGGACCATCCCCGCGTCTTCAAACCCCACCGCATCGTCCACCCAGATCCGGGCTCTCGAATCATTGTCCAGAATTGTCACCCGGCCCGTGCCCCGCGCAATCGTTGCGTTCCGCGGCTTCGACAACGTCACCGATAACGTCTCCGTTGCCTCCGGGATTTCATCATCGGTGATCTCAATCTCAATCACACCCCGGGTCGCACCCGGATCAAAGATCACAATGCCCCGGGATGCCGTATAGTCTGATCCCGATTCGGCCGTCCGGTTCTCCGCCTGATATTGCACCGTCACCACCTCCTCCGAGGCTCGATTGAGCTCCACCTGCAGGCTCGCAACCTCCTCCGACTCGTTCACCCGTGCATCGTAGATCGAAATCGCCAATGCATCCTCCCCCTTGTCCTGGATCCGTACCGGCAGTCGGGCACGTTGATCGTCATAACCACCCCCAACCGCCGTGTGAAGGAGCGTGAATGCCGCATCATCAAGATCTGCATCGTCCTCCGCCTGAACCGTGATCGTCTGAGGAACATTCCAGTTCGAGGCCGTGATGGTCAGCGATTCCGGCGTCAATGTTACCTTATCCTCTGGATGTCCGGTAATCGTGATCCGCGCCGCGGAGGTGGGAGCAGACCGGAGTTGTACGGTATACGTACCGGCCGGCCCTCCTTCCGCCAAGGTCAGGGAAGAGGGGCGCAGCTCAATCCCTTTCTGATCCTTCTCTACGACCGTAACCAAGACCGTTCCCGTGATCCCGGTGTACTCTCCACCGGTCGCGGTCAGTTGCAGAGACTCCGGGACCTCCGCCTCCGCATCGGCATCCTCTGCCGACCGCACCGTGACGGTTTGCGCTTCGCGCCAGTTCAACGACGTAAACCTGAGCGTCTCTCCAGACCGGGTCAGGTCCGGGTTCTCGAAGGGCGGAGCCCGGACGGTAACGGGGCTGGATGGCTCCGTCACAAGCAGCACGGTGAACGCCCCGGAGCCCCCTTCCGGGATGGAGAGCTCACTTGGACTCACCACCAGGTTCGGCGTACCACTGTCGGCCACACTCACCGGCAGGTTGGCCATCCGCCCGCTGTAGCCTGGATCCACGCTCGTCGACAGATGCGTCAATGTGGTGGTTTCCGATGCCGTATTCTCGTCCTCTTCCGCCTCCACGGTCACCGACTGCGGGGTATTCCAGTCCGACGACGTGAACACCAATTCTGGAGGCGTCCACGTGAGTCTCCCGCCCAATTCCGTGATCTGCACCATCACCGATGCGACCGGTTCTGACGAAAGGCGCACCGTGTAGTCCGCAGGCACTCCCTCCACCATATTCAGAGAGGTGGGAACCAATTCGATCCCCACAGCATCATTATCCAGGATCGTCACCCTCTGTACAGAGGGGGTGCCCGCAACCGTGCCCGGCGGCATACTTATGCCGAGAGCGACCGTAAAGACCTCATCGGACTCGTCGAGATCATCCTCCTTCACCGAAATTGATGCAGACCCCGAACGCTGTCCCGCTGCCACCTCCACATGCGAAGGACAGGTATACTCGTCAGATCCTGCGTCCATGGAGGTGCAGACAATGGGAATCCTCACCTTGTCGGATTGCGCCGCAGAGAGTTCCACTGTTAACGGTGCACTGCGACCCTCCTCAACCTCCGCCGGAGAAACCAAAAGCGTAACCATGGCCGGCGTTGTGTCCAGAATCGTCACCACCACCGAAAGCGGCGACCCCGGTTCCACCTCTGGAGGAACGGCATCAAAAGCCACGCTGAACTGTTCATTGTCCGTGTCCTCGTCCACGAGCGTCTCCAGTTTAACCTCCCCAGAAGGCGCTCCCGCTGAAATACGTACCTGGGAAGGACACTGGTAATCCCCGCCCTCCGCCGTGAGCGGGCTGCAGGCAAGCGGAATCGTAACATCCTTTGCCAAGACCCCGCCACTCAGCACGGCCCTCACCTGCGTGGAATTTCCTTCATTCACAGGGTTGGGATGCACCTCCAGAGTGATCTCAACAGGCGGAGGATCATCATTGTCGATGATCGTGATCGGTTGAACGCTCGGGCTCCCCTCCACCATGCCGGAAGGCAATCGCCCCAGAGACACCACAAACTCCTCATCCGGCTCCGCAAGATCATCCTCCTCAATGAAAATGCTTCCCACCCCGGAAAACTCGCCCGCCGGAATGGTCACGATTGCCGGACACCGATAATCATCGGGCTCTGTGGTGCGGTCGTCACAATCCAGTGGGATCTGCACATCTTTCAGAAAACTGGTGGACGCCTCCACGGTCACGTCAACGGATTCCCCCTCATTCACGGTTGAGCGCGCTGCGACGAGACGCACGGTCGGAATGGGGGGACGACCGCCGTCCAAAACCGTTACCCGTACCGTCGCTGAGACCCCATCATACCCGCCCCCGCGGGCCGTTAACCTGATGGATTCAGACTCATTGTCGGTGTCGGTATCCTTTGCTGCGGATACCGTCACCATCTGGGCAGTGCGATAATTTGCAGTCGTAAATGTCAACGTGGATTGATCCCGCGTTAGATCCGGGTTCGTGAATGTGGGAACCGTCACCGTGACACTGCCCTTCGGCGCAGCAGACAGCGCCACCGTAAAGTCTTGGGAACTCCCCTCATTCATCTGCACGGTTGGCGGGTTCACCACCAGACTCGCCCCGCCCACATCGTTATCCTCTACACTGACCCGAACATCTTTTTTTACGCCATCATATCCTCCACCTTTAGCCGTCAGAGTAATGGATTCAGACTCATTGGCGGTGTCTGCATCTTCCGCCGCGGATACCGTCACCGTCTGGGGCTGGCTGTAGTTTGCAATCGTAAACGTTAAGGTTGATTGATCCCGCGTTAGATCCGGGTTCGTGAATGTGGGAACCGTCACCGTGACACTGCCCTTCGGCGTAGCAGACAGCGCCACCATAAAGTCCTGGGAACTCCCCTCATTCATCTGCACGGTTGGCGGGTTCACCACCAGACTCGCCCCGCCCACATCGTTATCCTCTACACTGACCAGGACATCTTTTTTTACGCCATCATATCCTCCACCTTTAGCCGTCAGAGTAATGGATTCAGACTCATTAGCGGTGTCTGCATCCTCCGCCGCGGATACCGTCACCGTCTGGGGCTCGCTGTAGTTTGCAATCGTAAACGTTAAGGTTGATTGATCCCGCGTTAGATCCGGGTTCGTGAATCCGGGAACCGTCACCGTGACCTCCCCCTTCGGCGCAGCAGACAGCGCCACCGTAAAGTCTTGGGAACTCCCCTCATTCATCTGCACGGTTGGCGGGTTCACCACCAGACCCGCCCCGGCTACATCGTTATCCTCTACACTGACCAGGACATCTTTTTTTACGCCATCATATCCTCCACCTTTAGCCGTCAGAGTAATGGATTCAGACTCATTGGCGGTGTCTGCATCCTCCGCCGCGGATACCGTCACCGTCTGGGCAGTGCGGTAGTTTGTCGTCGTAAACGTTAGAGTTGGTTGATCCCGACTCAGGTCCGGGTTCGTGAATGCAGGAACCGTCACCGTGACCTCCCCCTTTGGCGCAGCAGATAACGCCACCGCAAAGCCTTCAGAACTCCCCTCATTCATCTGTACCGTTGGGGGACTCACCACCAGACCCGCCCCGGCTACATCGTTGTCCTCCACATGGACCGAGACCTCTTTTTCTATCCCACCATACCCACCTCCACTGGCCGTTAACGGGATGGATTCAGACTCATCAACTGCATTGTCATCATGAGCAACCGTCACCGTGACCGTCTGCTTATGTTCCTCATTATAGGTCGAGGGCGTAAAGGTCAGCATTGATTGGCTGGGATCATTAAGTACCAGATCTGGATTCTGGAAATCTGGAATGGTTATCCTCACATTCGATGAAGGCTTCGCCGATAGCCATACGGTAAAGATCCCCGATGTCCCTTCCTTAATCGTGACCGCCGGGGGATCTATCATAATATTCGCCACATAATTGTCCCTCACTGCGATCGTTACCTCTTCCTTAACCCCATCATACTCACCACCTTTGGCCATCAGAGCAATGGTTTCAGACTCATCGTCTGATGTCGGATCCTTCGCGGCCCACACGATCACCGGCTGGAACTTGTCGTAGTTTGAAGGTGTAAACGTCAGGGTTGATGGTCTGCGTCCCAGATCCTGATTCTCAAACTCAGGAATACTCACGGTTACATTCTCCGAGGGTTTTGTCAACAACTTCACTGAAAAACCACGGCTCTGCCCCTCTGTTATTCTGAGGGTTTTGGGAGTGATCGCTATTCTAGGATCGTTATCCTTCACATGGACCATTAAACTGCCCGTTACGTGATCATACCCACTATTGATACTACCGGCATCGCCGTGGGTGTACATGTGGATTAACTCGATCTCATCCTCTCCGTCAGGATCCTTTGCAGCCGAAACCGTTACAGTTTGGGGAGTATCGTAGTTGTCAGGCGTAAATTTTAGTTTTGTTTTACCAAGGCTCAGATCCGGGTTCTTGAATTCAGGAATGCCCACGTTTACCGCTCCCCATGGCTTACTTAATAAATTGATTTCAAACGTTTCTTTTTCTCCTTCTTGCAGGTTAAGCGTATCAGGTTCAATCACAAGCCCCGGAGTATCGTTGTCAATAACATATGCGCATGCGTGCGCATATAGACCATCCCCATGCACCCCACCTAGTGATCTGACATCTATGTACCTAGTTAGGCGAAAACGAGTACTTAATGGAACTCGCTTATCGTCAATCGCTGTTATTTTCACTCTCAGTGTATCTGACCAATTGTCTTTCTTAAACGTTATGCTGGATGGATCCATGCGAAAATATCGAACAGCAAAGGGCCCGGTGGTTCTTTCTGCAATCTCCAAGGTCACATCACTCGCAAGCGAGCCCGACCCCGAAAGCCAAATTTTAAGAGTTTTCGGATCTCCGCCCTCGTGAATCTCCATATGGGTAGATGGCGGTGGATCGACCATAAGCCTCAGTCCATTTCTATCTTCAAAATGCGGCGGGGGGAAAGGCAGGCGTCCATTTTCATCTATCTTATTATCCATGTGCCCTGCTGAGATCCCAAAAGAGGCATACGGCCAATCATTACCATAAACTTGGCTACTATAAAATCTCCGATTCCGCAAGGTTAACCCGAAGACTCTATCCCACGGTAATTCATCCAATTCTACACCCTGAGCTTCGCCCCGTCTTACTTGTACATTACCTCTCGAGAAATCAGGGCGATTCCCTATCACCCCTAAAATGAAATCTTCACCAGGATGCTCACCCACGGTGATTCTCCGCTGATACGGAGGTTGATCCTGAATTCTCAACCCGAGCGAATACTTGAAGCCATCGTATCCTCCTGCCGGTGTAGTAAAGACCAGACTCGCCTGATCATCAATGGGATCCCCGCCCATTTTTGTAGACCATCTCATCGGCTGTATTTTTGGCAAGTCACTTGCAGGGAATATAGATGTTGGTTGGTGTGGGGCAACGTCTGCTCCTTCATGGCTGATCAGCGTAGAGGGCGCATTCCCCATGGACGATAGCAAAACCTCTTCCTGACGTCGAACCGATGAACCGATACCTAAACCATCATGGATGGATTGAGACGTGAGCATCCAGGTGATTTTGTCATCCTTGATCTCCATTGCTACCTGTTTTGAATCCGCATCCCCGCCTGAATTCGAAAACGTTAGGTGCACGATGTCATCCTCATCTTGCTCTACAGCCGGGGCAACTGTCTGTACAGTATTCCAATCGCGAACCGGGAATGTCAAGGCATTGGAATCTATGCCTTGATCCCCCTGAATGGCCATCGTTACATCGCGCAACGACCGCCCATCAAGGGAGGCATGGAGTAGGTTTGAATTCCTCTCCAGGATCGGAACCGAACTTGATCCGCTATTGGTCACCCCTCGCCAAGCCCTGTCCATAACAGATCTATGCGCAGTTACTTTCTGGCCCTGCTCTGCATCACTTGCATCCGACGTCCCGATAGGGCCAATCAACACATGAATAGACCGATCGGTAGTCCGAAACAGATCAACCCCACATACATCCACCGTACATGATGGTTGATCCAACTCATTAAATCCATCAGAAAATGAAGCAGCATATCCTGAAATGCCATGCCAACTTTCCTCAGGATTTCCGATTCCCAGATTGGATGAGAAAACAGTATCCATCCCAATGCTGACCTGCATTGGTTGTGCCTGTGTACTGGCGACAGAATAAAAAGAAAAGAGAAAGAATACACAAGCCCCTGCTCCTATTTTATTGAAGCAAGCCCTAACACAGTCGCGCCTATGTTCAAATAATAAAAAGCCCAGCATTTCGGTCTCGTTCTCACTAAATTCACCGGAGGGCCTGAAATTGAAAAGCTGTTATTTCATCAGTTCCGAACGAAAACAAATTAATTCATTTTTCATAGAATAACACGGGGCATCCTTTTTTTTCTGAGAGTGGACGATTTAAAGCAAATTCATATGCTCCCCTGGGTTATTTGATCTTCCCAAATACTATTGTTGCTCGGAGCGGTTAGGTACTCCACTTCAAAAGTTCTTGAAGCCTTCTGGCATCTTATTATTCGGTTGAAAGGCTAGCCTGAATTCCCAAACCGGAATAGATCATGACACTGTGTGCTCCCGAAGTTGTCATATTCGAGGTCTTTTCCCACTATTAGGGATGCGTCAAATTTAGTAGAACCTTACAACTCCTCCTTACCCCCACTAAATTTGGGGCATCCCCAATGTTTGTAGTTCGGTGATCTTAATGATCATTAGGATATTGCAATATGACTGACCTCGCCAGCCACTTCCTCAAACCCAAAACAAAACCCACAAACACTACGAAGTCCTGCACGCCGCTTTCGTCGAACAACTGCCCATGAGAACCATTGCCGAACGCTTCGGATATTCCTACTCCAAACCCACTTAAAAAGGGGAAGAGCCATATTCTTTAGGTGACATGTACTATTATGGTGCTGGCGTGCTGGAGGATAACCAAGAAGCCCTCAAATGGTATAGCCTTGCTGCCGAGCAGGGACTCGCCGAAGCACAATATTCTTTAGGTAACATGTACAATTATGGCTCTGGCGTACTGGAGGATGACCAAGAAGCCATCAGATGGTATATCCTTGCTGCCGAGCAGGGACTCGCCGAGGCCCAATATCGTTTAGGCGGCATGTACAATTATGGTAAGGGAGTGATAGAAGACAACCAAGAAGCCGTCAATTGGTATTACCTTGCTGCCGAACAGGGATACGCCCCCGCACAATTTAGTCTGGGCATCATGTACTATTTAGGGGCGGGCGTGTCACCGAACTGGCTAGAAGCCATCAAATGGTTTCGGCTTGCTGCTGAACAAGGACTTACCGAAGCACAAAAACAACTTGAAGAGCTTATGAATTGAAATACGGAACCTTCATCATCCCCATCCTCGTTAAAGATGTAAATCACAATGTTAACTCAGGGATCTATACTGAAAAACCTATGAAATTCCCGCTGTGATTGGATGCGGAAGATTTGAGGAAATCCACAATGGAGACCATCGAAAGTCATGATTGAGGTTGCTCGGGAATACTTTCCCTGCTAAATTGTGTGCTCGACATCGTGGAAACGGTCAGCCCCGCAGACATGAATTTCACCTTCCTTTGAGGAGAACCTAGAGCGATTTCTGAAAGAAGCAAAACCGTTGAAAATTTTCGAGATGATCCCAATATCGTGACCTGCAGAGATGGATTCCGTACTATTTTATTTTTCCTCACTTAAATTGATTTGAACCATATACAAAGAAAACCTAGCCAACGCTCAGTCAAGTGATCCTGGGAACGAATTTGTTACTCCCAAACTCACTCTTAAACAAGCTTTGCAAGAAGCGGAGAGATTTGGGTGGAGCCTGCTCCATTTATCTGCCGGGTTTGGTGAAATACCAGGGGCTGTTCAGTCTATGATTGACCAGGATACTGATGTGAACCTAAAGGACCGTAATCGTAGGACTCCGCTTCACCTTGCGGCAGCGACTGGTAAGAGTCCAGAAATTGTAAAGATTCTGCTAAATGAAGGGGCTGATGTGAATGCATTGGAACAAGACTTTGAAACTCCACTCCATCTTGCTGCTGGATTCAGTGAGAATCCAGAGATTATAGAGATATTACTTGATGCGGGTGCGGACATAAATGCCGTAAGACTACTTGGGCAAACTCCTCTTCATTCGGCTGCTACGGGCGCTGTAACCCCTGAAATTATACATATATTGCTTAAAGCAGGTGCATATGTGGATGAGCAGGACCTTGAAGGTGGAACCCCACTTCACTGGGCCGCGGGATTCAATTCCTCACCCGAGATGGTGGAGGTTTTGATCCGTGCAGGTGCCACTTTGAATGCACGATCAATAGATGGAAGGACTCCGCTTCATGCGGCGGCAGGGTTGAATAATCTCCCCCAGATGACAAAAATCTTGATTGATGCGGGAGCTTGCATTCATGCAAAGACTCACTATGGGGATACCCCACTTCACTGGGCATGTGAGGAGAGTGGTTCAGGTTTAGTAGAAATCATAAAGATTCTACTGGATTCTGGTGCGGATATAGGCGCGACGAATGAAGATATCGAAACTCCACTCCATCGCGCTGCCAGAGCGTGTGAGATTCCTGAGGTGATTCGGTTATTGATTGATGCGGGAGCAGAGGTAGACGCTTTAAATGATGAAGGCGAAACTCCACTTCAATGTGCTACTACGAATGAGAATCCTGAAATTGCAACTATGTTGATTAATGCAGGTGCGGATGTATTTGCGATAGACCACGAAGGCAATACAGTACTTTATAACGCTATACTACTATCCGATGACAATTCCGATATTATACAGATCCTGATTGATGCGGGAGCAGATATAACTGAAGTGGACGAACGAGGTCAAACTTTGCTCCACTTAGCATTAGCAACAGGGTCGAATTTAGAGGTCATAAAACTTCTGGTTGATACTGGTTTAGATGTGAACGCAAGGGATAGAGATAACATCACTCCGCTTCATGAAGCAGCAGAAGCTGCTGAAGATCCTGGAATTTTACAATTTTTGATTGATGCCGGTGCGGATGAAAATGCTAGGGATACCGAAGGGAAGACTCCCTTTGATTATATTATAGGTAACAGTGAACTGAAAGGTACATCCGTTTACTGGCGATTGAAAAGACGACATTCGTGACATGAAACCATCATGAATGTAGCGAACACGAACGGTCCATCCGATAGATTTACATTTCCAGTCGCAGTAACCGGGTAGGAGTCAGAAGAAGAATGGAATCCAGCAGCGGTGCTGCTGCAATCAGTGAATCACCAAGCGGAATGACCATCTGACGGGACAGAATGCCCTGATGGCTGTAAATCCAAATGGACTGGGGGAAAATGATCCATAACCCTTCCCGCGTAACCGTAATACTGTTCAGGTCTGATCCAGCGTTTAAGTCGAGTAGATGCCCCCCGAAATAATCATACACCTTGACCAGACCAAGAGCGCGATCAGCAACATAGAGCAATGATGCATCGGTTGCAAGACTGATCGGCTCAACCAGTTGCCGCGCGCCAGAACCAAACTCCCCAATCACACGCTCCAGGCGTCGACTCGCATCCCATTTTAGAACGCGCTGGGAGGATGCGTCAATGGCGAACAGTTCTCCCGCGACTCCCGTCGCAACAGCAATGGGCTGGCCCAGTGCCGTCGAAAATCCATCCCGTAGATCAAGCCGGGGCGAATGCCCCAAATCATGGTCCGTATTTCTTGGAACCCGGATCGTCTCCAAATGCAACAGCTCTTTGGAAAATCGGAGAAGATTGCCGTTCTCTGCATCCGCAAGAACCCAGATCAGTCCATTCCCTGGATCCACATCCGAAAGTACACCGAACGCTCCGATATTCGTACCGCCCAGGCGTGTCTTGATGTTTCCCAGATGGTCCAACTGTAGTAATTCTGAAGATGTAACCACATAAATCAAGCCCTCTGGATCAATGGCAAGGCGTTGGGCTTCCGGGACCTGCGCGATCACCTCGAATCCGATTTGAAGCGTATCCTGCGCTCCCGCAATCCTTGCAATGGCCGTCAGCAGTATCAGTACACTTGCCAGGAGTCCCTTCATTCGCGATACAATGCACGGTGCCCAATGTCACGGCGAAGATGTTTGCCATCAAATTCTATGAGATCTGCCGCCTGATACGCATGGTCAATTGCCCCCGCGAGTGTCGTGTTGATTGCTGTTACCCCAAGTACACGTCCACCGGCCGTTAAGATATTCCCGCCATCCGATTTTGTGCCTGCATGAAATACGAGCGCCCCTGGAACTTCACCTGCCGCCTCAAGACCACTAATGACGCATCCTTTCTCATAAGAGCCTGGATACCCCCCACTGACCAGGACCACGCATGCCGCAGCTGACGATTGTTTTTCCAGTCGCAGGTTCCCGATTCCTCCTGTTGCAGCGCGCAGTAAGATTTCAATCGAATCGCCCCCCATGAGGGGCAATACCACTTGCGCCTCAGGATCACCAAATCTGCAGTTAAATTCAACGACCTTGGGGCCTTGATCCGTAATCATCAGGCCGGCATACAAACACCCTTTGTACAACCTCCCCTCTCGTGCCATTCCTTCAAGGACTGGCTCAATGATACGTGAGCAAGTGGTTTCAATCAGACTTTGCGTCATAACCGGAGCCGGAGCATATGCACCCATTCCTCCAGTATTTGGTCCCTGGTCATGGTCAAATACACGCTTATGATCCTGAGCAGAGTCCAGAAGGAGATAATCATCTCCGTCTGTGAGAACGAACATACTCGCTTCCTCGCCTTCCATCCATTCCTCAATCACGATTTCCTTGCCGGCATCTCCAAGGCTCCCCTGAATCATTAAATCATGCAGCGCGCGTTCGGAATCCGCAATATCCTCGCACATGATAGCACCTTTCCCGGCAGCGAGCCCGGACGCTTTGATCACACATCTCCCCAGCGTTTGCGCATAACTCTTCGCGTCCTCCATCTGATCTGAATGAAAATGTTGCCATTGCGCTGTCGGAACCTGGTGACGCTGCATGAACGCTTTGGCAAATGCCTTGCTACTTTCAATCTCAGCGGCAGCAGCCGATGGACCAAAGCATGGTATTCCCACATTGCCCAGGGCATCTGCAAGCCCCTCGGCAAGGGGTACTTCGGGCCCGATAATTGCCAAACTAACTTTCTCGTTCCTGGCAAACGACACTAGCCCTGTGAGGTCAGTTGCCGGAACCGGAATATTCTTTCCGAACTGCGCTGTCCCGGGATTCCCTGGTGCAATAAATAAAGCATCTGCGCCGCGCACAAACCACGCCAGCGCGTGCTCACGCCCGCCACTTCCGACAATAAGAATTCGCATGTAAAGCTATGGTTTAATCAGAGTACTCCTTCAACTCGGCCAGAAGCAATAATGCCTGCATTGGCGTGATTTTATTCGGATCAATTTCCTTGAGTTGATCTCGCAGTGGATCTGGCTCCGGTTCATTAAAGAGGGTCATCTGAGTGGATCCTATCTCAGGAAAAATCTCTCGGCTTACCGTTTCCTGTGACTCCAATTTTCTCAGAATTATTTTTGCCCGATGTAATAATCTCGACGGTAAACCCGCCATGCGAGCCACTTCAATTCCATATGAATGGTCTGCTCCACCGCGAACCAGTTTGCGAAGAAAAACAATCTTGCCCTTATGCTCCTGTACGTGAATGCGATGATTTTCTACTCGCTCAAGCTGTTCTTCCAGTGCATTTAATTCATGGTAATGGGTTGCAAAGAGGGTTCGGGCGGCAATTGAGTCATTCTGATGCAGATATTCCACCAAAGCCCATGCAATGGAGAGTCCATCGAACGTGCTGGTGCCCCGCCCTACTTCATCCAACAGAATCAGTGAATTTCGAGTAGCATTGTTGAGAATGTTGGCGGTCTCATTCATTTCTACCAGAAAAGTACTCTCACCTGCAGCCAAATTATCCGATGCGCCAACCCGGGTAAAGATGCGATCAACCACACCGATTTGTGCTTCTTTCGCCGGCACAAAACTTCCTGTCTGTGCCATCAAAACAATCAAACCCACTTGACGCAAGACAACACTCTTGCCCGCCATATTGGGGCCTGTGATAATCAGGATCTGGTTCTTCTCTGGATCTATATCCACCGAGTTGGGGACAAATGTTTCGGGGATGGATTGCTCCACAATAGGATGCCTCCCGTCAAGAATTCGAAGGCATTGGGAGTTATTCAACTCCGGCCGTACATATCTTTCACGAACCGCCACCTCTGCAAATGCCACCAAACAATCCAGCACAGCAATCGCTGTCCCCAAGTCCTGCAGTTCTTGGGACTTTATGGATAAATTAGCTCGCAGGGAGTGCAACAGTTCATTTTCGAGTACTGCGATCTTTTCTTTCGCACCAAGAACACGCTCTTCGTACTCTTTCAACTCACTGGTGATATATCGCTCTGCATTGACCAGCGTTTGCTTACGTACATAGTCCGCTGGGACCTTATCTCGATGGGCATTTGTAATCTCAAGATAGTATCCAAATACTTTATTATAACCTACTTTGAGGGAGGGGATACCGGTTCGCTCGATTTCGCGCTTTTGTAATGTCTCAATGAATTTTTTCCCTGAACTGGATATTTCTTGAAGCTCATCCAGGTTTTGGTTATAACCTGATCGAAAGACCCGCTCCGAGGATTCATCCAGAGCTTGGTGGATCATTGACTCGACCTCGCTGCATGGGTCCAGGACTTGGGCTAGTTTCTCTAAGACCAGGCATTCCGACGCATTCAGTTGCAAAATTATATCTGGCACCTGACGCAGGGCAAGCCCCAAACTTAGAAGTTCCCGCGGAATGGCACGCTGCGTACAGATTCTAGCAACTACCCGCTCAACATCACAGACCTGCTTTAGGTGATCCTGTAAGCTACTTCGGATGTCCAAATTTCCAACTAGCGTCTCCACAGCATCAAGCCGCCGATTGATCCGCTGAACATCACGCAGTGGCTGAAAAAGCCATCGCCGTAATGTCCGCGCTCCCATGGCAGTACAGGTACGATCCAAAAGCTTTACCAGGGTCATCGCTTTGGAATCCCCATGAAGAGGGGCAAGCAGTTCAAGATTCCTGCGTGTCTGCGGATCAAGGAGCATCGCGCCCTGATCTGTTTGCAGGCGAATCTTTTTGATGTGCTCTGGCTTCCCTTTTTGAGTTTCAATCAAATAATGAAGGACTGCCCCTGCTGCAACAATTCCCTCCCGTAGCTCTGAAACGCCAAACCCCTTCAAGGAATGCGTGCCAAAGTGTTCGAGTAGTGTGAGGTTGGCAAAGTCATAATCAAAGACCCAATCCTCACGCGGTGTGACGATATAGCCCTGGTTGCGCAGATCCTGAATGGAATCCCGAGCTGATTTATCAATCAGAATCTCCGATGGCTCAATGCTTTGCAAGAGGTTATTCAATCGAGAATGACTAGCCTCTGTAAGCACAAACTCACCAGTTGAAACATCTGCATAGGATACCCCTGCCCGCCTTCTTCCATAATGTACCGCTACCAAATAGTTGGCCTGCTTCGGTGAGAGCGTTTGATCCCGAAGCGATACCCCAGGGGTGACGACTTCCGTTACTCCTCGTTTTACCAGAGATTTCGTTGCCTTGGGATCTTCCAACTGCTCACAAATGGCGACTCTCAGCCCAGCATTGACCAGTTTGGGAAGATGATTCTCAAGCGCATGGTGAGGGAACCCTGCCAGTGCTACACTCTGCGCCGCGCCGTGTCCCCGCTTGGTCAGCACAATTCCAAGTACATCACTTGCCTTTAGGGCATCCTCTTCAAATGTCTCGTAGAAATCGCCCATGCGAAACAACAACAACGTATCCGGATTCTCTTCTTTGATCCGGTAATACTGTTGCATCAGCGGCGTATTACCTTTGTTCTTCTGTGGCATAAACTACAGCAGGTAAACCCAGATTATATCGGATATCCTCTCCATGAGCTAAGTGCATCTCTTAAAGAGCCAATATATGCCCCTTGCTCACTACACCATTGTACGATGGCCTCAAAATGTTCGCCCCATCCTGGATAATCCATTTCCTCCCCAATCACATTATGCCACAAGGCAACCCCCACGCCACCAAATTTCTGACACATTTTCAAAAGTTCAATGCTTTGCTGGACTGCTTCTTCTATTCCATAATTCTGCCGGTTGAAGAGAGCACCATCCATCAAGAGCAGGGGCATTTCCCAAAGGTCCATTACCTCATTCCTGGTGCAATCAAATTTTAGAAATGGCATACAGGTGCCATTCCTGAATCCTGCACACTCCGAAAACCCGAGTGATGAATCAATCAGGAAGCCGGCTTCTGCCTGCAGCCGTGGAGTAATCCCAGTGTCATAGCGCAGAAAATGTTGCCGAACACTCACTGGAGGCGTTCCAATTTGATTGGTGAGTGTACGTCGCTCGCTGCGCAAATACCCGGGATGCGCATGTGCATGGTAGCTCGGATGCAATCCAATTTCAAAATCATCCGACTGCAGATCCATCAGCATTTTTTGCAAAAATTTCTGATCCAGTCGATAATGCACATCATTGGGGCCATGAGCGGCAGCTTTGAGGAACATGGTTGCGTTCCCATACCTTCGAATCAAACGATGCATTCGATGCAATGCAGTTTGAAATGCATCTCCGGGCGTGAAATAATTTTGGGTAAATTGAAATAGCCTGCGCCACCGCTCCATACCATTCACCTTTCGGCGATTCAGAAGAAAATACTGCACCTTCTCCCTAAAGATCATCCCCAACCGCCAATGCTGAAGATAATCTACATCAATGGTTGGGCAAAATGCCCATTTTTTTCCCGCCCAAGTTTTTGACGATACCTGAATCCCTGTCGCGACAAATTTTTCTCGAAGCACTTCACGGTAACAATCTACGACAGGAATATGCGTCACATCCAATATTGCCTGAAGTGATTCTTTATGGGGGAAGCGGCCATGCGAATCCCTCGCGACCGTTGTACTCTCCTGCCAGCCGGAGAGCCAGTAAAATGCCGATGCGACCAGATCACCCCCCGCCCTTGACGAGAAAAGGATTGGAAAATTGCAGCCAGAATGGTCGTGCCATGTTACGGGAGCCACATTCAATGGGGCAAAATCATCAAAGAAATCTTCTGCGTTGGGAGCCAACGGTAAAACAATGATCTTTGGGTCAAGCCCAGAAGGCGCATCCCCATAGTAAATTCCCCGCCCGCTCAGTTTGCTGCGAGGCTGAAATATCGGACCCAAACCAAGCGGGCCAAGTAACATGCGTATGCTATATTCAGCCTTAGGCCTGTAATGATGACCCACTTCAAGGCACACGGGAATTGCTGAATTCATTGACAGTTATTTTTATTCATATAGTCAGTTCCCGCATCAAATTAAGCAGTGTCTCCATTCTCTAGGTGATTAGCTTGAACGCTTCAGCGTTATAATGTCCCGTGACCTTACCGTACTTGCTGACCCTGTTCATGGATTCATTAAAATTCCTCAGAAGATAATCCAACCACTGTTAGAATCCCCCGAAGTGCAAAGACTTCGCCGGATTAAACAGTTGGGAATGGGAGCTCTCGTTTTTCCCGCAGCGGAGCACAGCCGCTTTCCACATGCCCTGGGAGCAATGGGACTGTTATCTGGCGCATTGGACAGTTTTGAAGCGAAGGGGACCCCCATTAACGAGGAGGAGCGGCTGGCGGCGATGGCAGCGATCCTATTACACGACATTGGCCACAGTCCCTTCTCGCATACGCTTGAGTCCAAACTGGTTCATGGTACAGAGCACGAGGAGATTAGCATAGCATTGGTTAAACGCCTCAAATCACAGATGGGAGGGCCGCTTGATATGGCAATAGAGATGCTTGAGGGCAACTATGAAAGACCTTTCTTTCATGCTTTGATCTCCAGTCAACTGGATATGGACCGCCTGGATTATCTTTGCAGAGATTCTCATTTTACCGGGGTTGCCGAAGGCAGAATTGGAGTTGGTCGGATCCTGCGAACATTGTGCGTCCATCCAACTGATGGTGGACCTGAATCCTGCCTTGCCATTGAATCCAAAGGCGTGTATGCGGTTGAAAATGTGCTCATTGCAAGAAGGTTAATGTACTGGCAAGTGTATGTTCATAAGACAGTTATTGCTGCAGATCATGTACTTATAGGTACTATCCAGCGGGCTCGTGACTTGATTCATGGAGGCAACCATGACGCCGTACATGGAATATCTCCAACCCTCTATTGGTTTCTTAAGGAGAATCCAGATAATAACCGTTTTGAGGAGGATCAGGTCTTGGATCACTTTCTGGATCTGGATGACTTTGAAATCATCTACAGCATAAAACAGTGGTGTAACAGTAGCGACCGGATCCTGGCCGACTTGTCTCGTCGCATTATTACCAGAGATTTATTCCGTTGCACCTTCCTTGAGAAAGAGTCAAATAGTCGTCTGCGTGAAAACTGGAAGGACCGTGTAATGCACACTCTCAGGAAAATGGGGATTACAAGCCCGGATGCCCATACCTATTACTTAAAAGTAGGCAAATCCAGTCACGCCGCCTACAAACGGGATAAAAATGTCGTGCATGTCCTGAGCCCTCAAGGTAATCTGAGCAATCTAGGTCAGCACGCGGACGAAGCCGCAATCAGTGCCCTCACCAGATTTATTCAAAAGCCGTACATCTGTTACCCGAAAACCGTGGAACTAGGGTTATGATTCCAGAGCAGTACGACAGTACTGTACACATTTATCCATCTCCTCCATCACACTGGATCCCTCTGGAATTGGGTATTCCAACTCAATCATGGCAGGAATTGAGTATTCCTCGTCCCTGATCAACTGTAGCACTTCGGCAATCGGAGTATCTCCTGTACCCCATGGAACATTGTTCTGTCCGTTCTCAGGGCTTTTTCGGTCTTTCAGATGTAAATGGGCAATTCGATCGTGGTATTGCTGAATGACTGGAATCGGAGAAGTCCCTAATGCAGCGACATAATGGCCGATATCCAAATTGAGCATATTGTTTGGCGAGTGCGCGAGATACTCATCAAAACTAAAACCTTCGTTGGCCACCTGTAGATGGTTGTGCATACTGTTGAGCAAATCATGTTTGGCTGCAAAGGGGGCCATTCGTTCGGATGAATTGGCGGAGATTTCAAAGGAGATCCCACGAGCCCCAATTGCTTTTGCGGCGCGATATGCATAATCAATATCGTCGTCCGACCAGTTGGGATCACCCAACTTCAGGATATCAACCTCAACACCCGCGTTCCGATACATTTCTCCCAACTCTGTAAATTTTTCCATCGGAGCACTGCGACGCCACTCTTGGAGTTCCAATTGGGCTTCCCTCCTTGCATCCATATAGGCGGTCCTTTCCTCCGGGGTCATGGAGTCGGGACGGCGGCGAGGGGGGCCGCCGGATGGGGCTCCTGCATATATCTCGGCGGGGGTGCCCATTAACTCTATCGTATTGAGTCCGAGCGTTTGCATATATCCAAGAATTTCTTCTGCACTACCAGGGATCTGGCGAAAACTGTAGGATATTGCACCAACCTTAACAGCAGAGGGCGTTGCCAACAGTTGACGCGGAGCAATTGCGATTCCGGTAGCTGCTCCGGCAATTTTCAGGAAGTTGCGGCGGTTAAATACTGTATGCATGGTATGATAGTGTCTATTCCTAGATTAGAAGAAAAGTTACTGAATCCATTAGGAATTAACAACCACAACGGACTCGTGAACTGATTATTCTTGCTAATCCGACAAAATCTGTGCGAGGGCCCAGAGCGATCCAGATCCCGCTGCCAGAGAAAAATCTATTGTCGTCAGACATTTCATACACCTGCCAAGCATATGAATAGATCAGCGCTCTAAACCCTGATCCAAATTTTTGCTCCCAAACCGATGTGTCTCCTGCTCTTGGGGCAGGGGTTTGATCTGGATATGAGCATAATTGGACACCAACCAATTCTGCATGGAAGGGATTGGAATCGCATAGACCCCATTGCGCTTGTACAGGATGCTTCCATGCAATACCCGGTCAAACATTTTCTTGGCTTCCAGTTCACCATAGTCCTGCGTTAGAGATGCTATGATATCTTCTTTATCCAGACCTTCTTCCAACGGAACCCCCGCGATCAGCTTTGCCAGACTATGGCATTGCTTTCTAGTAAAATCGTCCATCCGATGCTTGTAATACGCCGCTCGAAGGCCCTTGCCTACGTCCAGTATCGTACTTAACCCGTCTGTATTCATCACACCATCGTTGTCTTGCAGATACCGCGCCGCCGGCTCCACATACGATAAAATGTGCTGAGGCCACCCATGCGTTTCCTTAGCAATGGTATCAATCCATTTTGTGGGATCCCCTTTCGCGCCGCCGTCCTTCGTGAGCCAGTCGTGGATGACCGACCGCTCAGCCTCTTTGCTCAACGCCCCCAATTCTACAAAACAGTTTCCCGAAAACCTCGAAATTCCCAATGATCCAAAGGCCTTCGCCGTCGTCCTTAGACCGGCCGCGATCAGGATGACAGGACGGTGCAATTTTCCGTTGGTCGGAGGGAGGAGGAGCATTGCCTGTCCCCAGTGTTTGCGCTTCATCCAAAGTGAGGAGTAACGGCTGCTTTCCTTTGCGAAGGATTTTCTTCATTGTTTTGCTAGACAGATCAACGATCCCCGCAGCCTCCAAAAATCCAAATTTTACAGATCCTCGCAAAAGATTGGGAAATTTCCTCAAACCAAGAAAATCACGTAATGCGTCTGGGTCCCAAAGAGCATGCGGATCAATCTCCGCAGTTTTCCATCCCTGGCCCTTGGCCAATTTTTCGCATTCACCAAGTAGTGCACTCTTCCCCGCACCAGGCGCTCCTTGAATCAGGAAGGTCGTGCCAGATTTCGCCTGAGTTGCACGCTCTACAATCTCATTGAAATTGCTTAATATCTCTTTCCGTCCATGAAAATACTTGGCAGGTCCACGGTCAAACGCTGCCGTCAGTGGAGGGGGCGGAGAATGCCGGGTTTTACACATGGCTATGAGATACTTTTAACGTCATGGACCGCGGATCATACAGGCAACTCGTATGATCCACTTCTATGAATCATATTGGACAAATTCAGGAGTTTATGGTTCCTGGAAGATACGACGCAGAGGCAGGCAGCTAGAGCCCGTGAGACTGGAGTGATTCCTTCAAATGGATAGGCCTATCCCAGAATCTCTGCTTCGCCTGACTTTAACGTGCGCCGTGGAAAGGCGCTTTCCTGTGGCGGGTTAAGGTTCAAAAGAACCCATGTCGTCCGAGGGTTCGAAGGCTCTGTAGCTCCAATACTCAAATATGGAGCATGACGGGGGGAAGTTCAGATGAAAATTAAATCGCTTCCAGTTTTGATGAGCACACATCAGCACTCCATAATACTGGCTTGCAGGGTGGCCCACTTGGATCGGAATACGCACCCAAGCTTGCTCGATCAGTCGCTCGTAAATTCAGTGCTCTTGAGATAGTACAGTGCGGGCAATTCGCGGAGCTCCTGGGCGATATCCAAACCATATCCCACGATGAATTCTCCGCTGGAAATAAATCCTACATGATCCACCTCAATCGGACTCCCTTTCACTTTCACCATGGAAACGATGGTGACGGACTTTGGTCTGTACTTAGAAAGCTGCTGGCGTACATATGTCAACGTTCGACCTGAGTCAACAACATCTTCAACCAGAATCACATGCTGATCGCGAAGGGGCACCGTCGGTGCCATGATTTCTTGTATGGATTGGCTGCTTGTGGTTCGGTTACCATAGGAACTCAGGCGCCAGAAGTCAACGATACAAGGAAGTTTTATGGCGCGCACCAAGTCTGCTGTAAAGATGAACGCCCCCTGCATTAAGCCGATCACAACCGGACGATGCCCTTGGTGTGTACGGGTCAGTGTTTGTCCGATTTCCCGAACACGCGCAGCAATGGCAGCTGTATCCTTGAACAGCTTCAGATGCCGGCCATGAATGATTTCAGTTTCGTTCGAAATAAAGTCTAGCATAGTTTCGGGTTGAATGCATGATGCGAAATGTGTGCGAGAGGCGATATCCAACAATCCATACAATTTCGTCTTGACTACACACCACGATAGCATCTTTTCGTACAGATGCGGGGACACCTATATCCGTTAACAGGTCGCTGACCTTCTTTGCCCCCTCCATTCCCAAAGGGAAAATTCGGTCCCCCGGCTTCCAGTTCCGAACCGTCAAAGGCAAGGTTAAACGGTCTGCGTCAAGCCAGGCCTCATGGAGACTAGAGAAGGTTTCCGGTCTGGCCTGAGACAGATCAAGCCTGATCTGCCCCCCAGGTGTGGCTACCGGACGGGAATCTCCAAACAGCTTCGAGCTTTCCATTGGCTCGCGGCCAATGGAGTCTGAAAATGTGAGGTAGTTTCGGTCCCGCCAGACCGCTCCTCCACCTACCTCAACCCGCTTCCCGGACTGCATGGGAATCAGGGCTATGACCCTCTGTGCCGTTGCCTCATCGGCTGACGCCTGTGGGATCCAACGACGTAATCCCTCAATCACCAAACGCTGGGCTAATACACTGGGGATATGCTCCAAATAAGTAATTTTCAGCGATTGCCCCTCGGAAGCAGCATCAAAGTTTTCTATAATTGCCGGAGCGATAAACTGGTCAACCCACTGCCCGACGAGGTTGGCACTGCGAGCAAGCGCCTCGGCATTCAAATGCGGCATCACCCTTGTGCGCAACCTGGACCGCAGATATTTTTCATCCTGATTGCTCATGTCTTCGCGCCACGCAAGATGCCGGGCATCGGCATAGGCACGAATAGATGTTCTGGTTTCCGCAAGCAGTGGCCGAATCAGATTACATGATGAATCCAGGCAGCGCACTGGAGGTATTCCTGCAATCCCCTCTGGACCCGTACCACGATTGAGGTTGATGAGTAAAGACTCCGCCTGATCATCCGAATGGTGCCCCACCGCAACACATGTGATCTGCCGCTCCGAAGCAGTTTTTGCAAACAGGGTATACCGGAGCTCTCGTGCAACCATTTGCACCGAGCACTTGGTGCCGGTAGTATGAGAACGTGCAGGAGCTTGGTGAACATGGAGTTTTAACCCCCGCTGAGCACATAAGTCACCTACAAACTTTTCATCCTCATCTGAATCCGATCCACGTAACTGAAAATTTATGTGGATGACTTCACATCCGAATTCTAGGTCATTCAACACATCCAGAAGTACAACCGAATCAATTCCTCCACTGACTCCTACCAGGATGCGTTGGCCGGTCGTCACCTGATCGGTTTGCTTCATATAAGCTGCGACCCGATCACGGAATGATTTCATCGAGCTCCCCATGATCTGTCATTCGCTGATCAAACCGTCTCTTCAAATCTTCAAGTGTAACTCGAACAAGCGTTGGCTTTCCTCCAGGAGTACGGTAGGGTTCCTTGCATTCAAAAAGGCGGTCAATCAGCGTCCTCATCTCTTCATCACCCAACTTTACACCTGGCTGAATCGCGCCGCGTATGGCAAGACTGCGAGCCATTTTTTCTTCTGTCGGAAGGGGGGCTAATTCCGTCTCCGAACTCTCTTTATATCCATCAAGGATCGACTGAAGAAGCTCTTTTTCTGCGCCAACTCGTATGTGTGAGGGCACTCCACGAACAGTCACTGTACGGTTCTTGGAGATTGAATAATCGAACCCAAGTGCTTTTGCAAGCGGATCCAATTCACGTAAAAGCTGACAATCCTGCTCCGTCAAACAGATCAAGTGATGAAACAGGAGTTGTTGCGATAAACCTGCACCCGAGCGCAGATCTTCCAGGGCATTCTCAAAGAGGATCCGCTGATGGGCAGCATACTGATCCACAACCAGAATCCCATTACTGAGTTGCGTGAGGATGTAAGAGTCCTGCAACTGCCACAAAAACCCAGACGGCTTTGGATCCGCTCCGCTGGGCAATCGGCTCGGCTCCACTTCATAGACAATCGAAGTCTGCTGGCCATGCAGAGATGGCAACTCATCCGCACGGGCCGGCGGGCTCCAAGAGTTGGAGGAATCCGATCGTTCCTGCTGAAAACTCAACGAGGAAACCGTACCTGGATGCTGAGGAATCAATTCAGCAACCCCTAAAGCCCTCCTGCAGATCGCCTGTACAAAATTATAGACTCCCCGATCATCATCAAATCGAACCTCGATCTTTGAAGGATGTACATTCACATCAACATTTCGGGGATCAACACTTAAGAATAGTGCATACGCAGGCTTTTGCCCCTCTGGAAGAATCGCATTATACGCTGATCTGATTGCGTGATTTAAGCTGGGACTTTTGATCGGCCTCCCGTTTACAAATAGATATTGATTTTTTCGGGATTTTCGTGCGTGCTCAGGATGTGCCAGAAATCCTGATGCCGAGATATAGCTGGTTCCTTCATCAATCTGTACAACGTGCCGAGCCACGTTCGATCCGAGGATCAAACGGAGGCGTTCCCGGAGCGCATCCAGGAAATTCTCGGCACGTGATCCGGTGAGCCGGTACACCTCTTGTTTTTCATGCTCCAATTTGAATGCCGTCCATGGATTTGCCAGTGCACAGGTAACAAAGGCCTCCGATATATGCCGGAATTCTGTGGCTGGTGCCTTCAGGAAACTCCGCCGCGCCGGGACATTAAAAAAAAGATTGCGAACATCAATCGTCGTCCCCAATGCTGTAGCACAAGGAGAAGTTTCTACGACTTCTCCACCTTCAATGCGTACATGAGTTCCCTGTGTATCTTCCTGCCTCTTTGTCTTCAACGATACCTGGGCAATCGCAGCGATTGATGCTAAAGCTTCGCCTCGAAAACCCAGCGTACGAATATTTTCTAAATCATCAGCCCGTGTAATCTTACTGGTTGCATGGCGCTCAAAGCACCGAGCCGCATCCTGTGAACTCATCCCGGTCCCATTGTCTCTGATCTGGATCAGGTTGCTCCCGGATGCTTTGATGAAGACAGAAATATCTGTTGCGCCTGCATCAATTGCATTCTCAAGCAATTCCTTAGCCGCCGAGGCAGGGCGCTGAACAACCTCACCAGCCGCAATTTTATTGGCCAGCTCAATAGGCATTCGCCTGATTTGCGCCACTTTCTCCATGAATACTGATCTAACGTCCAAGTGCGTTGTAGATATAGAAAGCAGTAAGCAATAGTGCCGCGAGATAAAGAAGGGCAAGTGGACTGCGTCGACGACGGACACGACTCTGAATTCTCATTCGCCGCTTCAAACTATCGTCCTTTTTAGGATCATAATAACGGGGCGTATAATCAAACTTTCTCGGCTGTGCTTTACGCCCAAATAAAAGGCCCATATTAAAACTGACTGGCGATAAAAACAATGTACATATAAGCTAAGGGAGCCGCTACGATGATCCCATCAAAACGATCCAGTATCCCCCCATGGCCCGGCAAGATCACGCCGGAATCTTTTACTCCCGCTACCCGCTTAAACCGGCTCTCGGCCAAGTCTCCAACTGCACCGGAGAGGGTACAAACCAGCCCAAGGACAATCAGATGAACGATACTCAGTGGCATTTCAACCGTTACATTCAGAATAAACACCGCCAGGATCGCTCCTCCAATTCCGCCGAGGAACCCTTCCCAGGTTTTACCAGGAGAAATCGTCGGTGCTAATGGGTGTTTACCCAAAAAGGATCCTGCAAAGAATGCAAAAATATCACTCGCCCACACGAGCACCAGCACCGTGACGGTAAGTATTAACGCTTCCTGTTCAGTATATCCTGGGATTGTACGCAGATCGGTTAAAAATGCTAACAAAGCAGTCGGATAGACTGCGCCGGAAAGTGTTGCTCCCAAGCGCATCAGGGGCTGCCGGGTTCTGGTAAAGGTACACCACAAAACCAGTCCGACAACAGGGACGGCACTAAGCAGGAAAATATTTGGGACTAAAGCCCGGAGTGATAAACCTGCACCTAACAACAACCCCGTAATAATCCACGCCTGGACCCCGCATCGCTCATAGAGTTGATATAATTCAACCTGCCCCACAAGTGCAATCACTAACACCGCGATACCAAAATGCCATGGCCCAAGCCATGCAGAACCAACTAACAGGAAAGCCCCAACCGAGCCGGTAAATAAACGAGTTAATATCTGTGACATTCGTTCCCCTTCCCGCCTATTTATTCTTCAGTGCTTCCTGTGTCAATTCTTCATCAGTAAGCGATCGTTTGGAAAGGATTTCCAATGCTAATTCTTCCATGGATTTTGGCACCAACACTTTTATCTTCGCCAAATAGCCAAGGTTTAGATTAAACGCATGATCTCGCTGGTTCAACATGACCGATGGGATGCCTGCATCTTTTAGACGCGCATGTACTAAAGCGGCTTCGTAATCCGTGCCACTACGAAAGACTTCTATCCAGTCAGTCATATCTTTGCCCATGACTTCGATGAATGAATCGGATACAGATCAAAAAAGCAACCGCACTCCCCACGATCAATGGCCACGGAATGCTCTCTGGATCAGAGATGGATGTTGATCCCCATTCGGATACAACCAAGGACAACCCGTTGTTCAAAAAATGCAAAACCACCGGGATCAACAAGCTTCCCGTACGCCAAGTAACATATGCAAGGTAACAGCCCAATAGAGCAAGTGGTAGTGCCTGTGTAAGTCTTAAATGAAACAAGCCAAAAAGGATCCCGGTGAACAGTATTCCTCCGACGATTCCCATCCCCCGCTCCGCACGCCTTTGGACAAACCCCCGGAAAAATACCTCTTCAAAAACTGCAGGAGTTGCCGCAACAAAGAGCAGATTCAGATAGAAGTTTCCACCTCCAGAAGAAAGCCATTCCACGATTTCCATTTGCTGATCTTCCAATGTCTGGAGAAATTCAGGGAGTGGAAGCTGCTCGTTGAAGATCCCAAGACACAGAACAATCGGGAGCAGGCAGAAAAAACCCACGACACTCAACAATAACTCTTTTACCGTACACTGGGAAAGGCGTAAATAACTTCTCGGCTGAGAAGAATCCAGCCAACTTGCAAGAAGTGCAATCCCGCCAAGTCCCAGTGCCAATCCAATTGCATTCGCCCCCAGTAGAGCACCTCCATATTCGGTAAGTATAGCCTGTTGATTCGCAACCAGATCCTGGAGTTCAACCCCCTCCAGTGCAAGAAGGAGGATGGAAGCGAGGTTTCCGATGAACAGATATGCAATCAGTCCAACGAACCCCCATAGTGACAGGACTGCAAACGTAGGCCACTTACCTGATACACCATCAAAGAGAGTCAAGCCGCTTGGAGGATCTGTCTGGCCTAATTCTGCATCCACAGGACGTTTGTCCACCGGGAGGTTATTCGATGCATCGAAAAAATCGTTAGCCATTGAAACGTTTCGGGTTAATTGTACATTAGAGAGGTATGCGCCCGTAGCTCAGCTGGATAGAGCGTCTGCCTCCGGAGCAGAAGGTCAGAGGTTCGAATCCTCTCGGGCGTACCCTCCCGGTCTGAATTTATGCCTCAATTTGTCCTTCCGAGGACGCAACCAAGGTTGCCACCGTCGCATCTCCTGTCACGTTACATACGGTTCGACACATATCAAGTATTCGGTCAACTCCCAAAATCAAAGCAATCCCCGCTGCAGGAACCCCGACCGATTGCAATATGATGATCAACATAATAATCCCAGCACTTGGCACTGCCGCGGTCCCGATAGAGGCAAGCACGGCCAGTAGGATAATTTCTATCTGATCCATAAACCCTAATGCAATTCCCAGTGTTTGGGCAATAAACACAGCGGCAACAGCCTGGTAAAGAGCCGTTCCATCCATATTGATTGTCGCTCCAAGGGGGAGTACAAACGAAGACACCTCCTCACTGACCCCCAGATGATGTTCAACGCGATCCATGGTCACCGGGAGGGTTGCTCCACTTGAGGAAGTGCTGAACGCAACCAACTGCGCGGGTGCGATCGCCATGATGAACTTCTTGAGTCCCATTGGGGTGAAGAACTTGATCAGGGATCCATAGGTAATCACCACTTGCAGAACAAGACCGGCCAACACGACTATCATGTAAAAACCGAGCGCTCCCAAGAGGCTCCACAACTCGCCCAGGTTATCGCCTGAAATCAAACTTACGGTGTCAGCAAGGAGAGCAAATACACCAAGCGGTGCAATCCACATAATGATTTCCACAAGCTTAATGACGGCCGCGGTCAGGCTTTCGAAGAAGCCCAATAGCGGCTGTGCCTTCTCTTTCGGAATCATTAGCAATGCAATCCCAAACAACACGGAAATCAAAACTATTTGCAGCATATTGCGGTTATTCGAGGCCGCTGCTACCATATTTCGAGGCACCATGTCCACAAACGCCTGGAGCGGGCCTCGATCTTCTGCTGAAGCGGCGCTCTCCTGACGCTCTTCCGCCATATCGCTCCATTCGGCTTGCAACTCGGTACGTACATCTTCGGGAACGGTATCACCGGGGCGGACGATATTAACGAGAATCAAGCCAATGATCAGCGCAACAACGGTCGTGCCGATATAGATCGCAATTGTCTTGCCACCGATACGAGCAAGCTTACGCGTATCGGAAAGTGAGGAGATCCCGGTGATGATGGATCCCAAAACAAGCGGCACCGCAATCATAAACAGTACATTCAAGAATATATCTCCGAATGGACTGATCCAATTTTCCGTGAATTCCCCCCAGCCCATCGCGGTGGAAAGAATCCCATACCCCAATCCCAGTACAAGACCAAGGATAATCCAGACGTGCAACTGTTTTTTCCAATTCATAATGCCAAATAGATTGCTGTGGTTAGCCTAATATAAGGATGTAATGTTAACCGCTCCCAACCCGGATACCTGTGTTTTCATACAAACAAAATGGGGATCCGCAAGTCGCTGCGTGACCGGCTTCGGGCCACGAATATCATTGAGAGCGTGAACAGTCGACTGGCACATACGACTCGCAGAGTCACGCGGTGGACCAACTCGGATCAGCGCGAACGATGGATTGCAGCCGCGTGCTGGACATTGAACAACGATCCCTGAACCCCATCCCGCAGGATGCAGATTGGGAAGCGTTCCTCCGAACACTGGATCGACATGGCAAAACCCAAAATTGGCACAATGGTAGAACCTTACAACTCCTCTCTAACCCTCACTAAATTTGGGACATCCCCTTTATGCTTGTATATTTGCTGGAAGCAGGCAGATTTCGCTGGCATACATACATACAGGAAGAAGGGGACTTAACAGTGTCAATGGGATGACCGGGAATTTATTTGTATTGTACAATACAATGCCTGCGCGAATTCAATCTAATGGCGAATAAAATCGTGACATACATACAGATGAGATATGGTCTATTTCTCCTAACCTTTGCACTGTCAACGTCTGTCGTTGGACAGCCAATTTGGACGGCTGAAGAGTTGGGGCATCAAGGACGGATTAATGTTGTGGAATTTTCTCCAGATGGTATTCAGTTGGCTTCTGGGGCTGAAGATTATAACATCCTACTCAGAGATGCAGATACAGGACAGGAGTTACAACACTTTACCGGTCATTCCGGCCCAATCTTAACATTAGCCTTTTCTTCAGACGGCACACGGTTGGTTTCCGGGTCATCGGACCAGAGTATTCGTATATGGGATATAGAATCGGGTCGGGAGCTGCAGCTCTTAACGGCTCATACTGGACCTGTTTATTCTGTGGATTTTTCTCCTAGTGGAAAACAGTTGATTTCTGGATCAGAAGACAAAAGTATACTCCTGTGGGATACGGAAACAGGGCAGGAATTACAGCAATTTACGGGGCATACAGGATCCGTTCACTCTGTGGTGTTTTTGCCCAACGGGACCCAGTTTATTTCTGGATCGGAAGATGAGAGTATTCGTCTATGGGAAATAGAAACAGGGCGCCAACTACAAAGCTTTCTAAAGCACACGGGGCCCGTTTATTCAGTGGATTATTCTCCGAATGGTGATGTAGTATTTTCTGGATCAGGCGACAAGAGCACCATTTTATGGAGATTGGCCAATGGAGAAGAAATCCTTTCACGAAATCACGAAGATGAAGTTATTTCTGTCAAATTCTCCATGGATGGTACCCTGCTGGCTGCTGGATTAAGGAACGAATACATCAAATTAATTAAATTGCCAGAAACCCAGACTACAACACTGGAAACGCCCTATAATCATCTCTCCTCTATCGCACTTTCGCCAGACAATATGCATTTGGCGTTCGGAACGGAGCGGATCATCTCAAGTGGGCTCAAATTCGGTTCCATCTATTTATGGGATTTCGCTTCACAGCCAACGAGCAGCGGCCCTGTAGAACTCCGCAATTTCATAGCGCATACACATCAAATTAATTCCGTAATGTTTTCTCCAGATGGTAGCCAATTGGTGACTGCATCATGGGACGGTAGTGTCCGCTTTTGGGATATAGCTTCAGGAAAGGTATTGCGAAACATAAAGTATTTATCTTCGACTTACTCTCTATCATTTTCTCCAGATGGTAGCCAACTGGCTATTGGATTATTACGCGGTAATGTCGTTCTCTTGGAGGCGGCTACAGGAACGGAATTACGACGCCTTCCAGGGCGTGAAAACGATGAGAGGTCTTTCGTAATTTTTTCTCCAGACGGTAGCCAGTTGGCTACCTCATCACACACTAGTGGAACGATTCGTCTGTGGGATCTATCTACAGACGAAGAACCGCAGCTTATCTCTGGGCATACAGGTGGAGTAACCTCAATGGTCTTTTCGCCAGACGGCTCCCAGTTGATTTCTGGATCACACGATCGAAGCATTCGTCTATGGGATGTAGAAACAGGACAGGAACTGCGACGCTTCTCTGGACATGCAGAATCAGTTCATTCTATAGCTATTTCTTCAGACGGGAGCCAGTTGGCCTCTGGATCAATAGACGGGAGTGTCCGCATATGGGATGTAGGCACTGGAGAAGAACTTCAAGTCATCTTGGGGCATTTTGCGCCGGTTAGGTTTGTGATTTTTTCTCCTGACGGAGCCCAAGTGGCTTCTGGAGGGAGTGATAGATATGTTCGTCGATGGGATGTTTCTACGGGGAAGGATTTAGGGACATTGGAGCACGGGAATTTTGTACTGGCTTTGGATATTTCCCGAGATTCAAAGTTTCTAGCTTCAGCGGGGGGGCAAACGCTAAAATTATGGGACTGGGATCCCACTGTTTTAGGGTTTTCACAAACGATTCCAGATCTCAGCTATCCGCTCAGTCAGCCAATTACGCCCCTGGCATTACCAGAAGCTGTGGGGGGAGTAAAACCAATTGAGTATACGATCACTCCAACACTGCCGGAAGGTTTGAAGTTTGATGCATCAACACGAACGATCAGCGGAACGCCAACAGCTGTTGCAGCTTCAGAGTATAAGTACACTGCAACCGACGCGAATGGAATGAGCAAAAATTTATTGTTCAAGATTTTTGTGTATTCAACGGTTTCTATTGATAGCCAATCTTTACCGGAATCGTTTACGGTTGTCGGAAATTATCCCAATCCCTTTCAGAAATCTACACAACTTACATTTGATCTGCCTTGGCCAGCTCGGGTACAGGTAGAACTCATGGACGTGATCGGAAGACGGGTAATGACCATTCCTGAACGTAACGTGGCAGCTGGATGGGCCCGGACGATTGACTTGAGTGGCGAAGCATTACCTGCTGGGGTTTATCTGTACCGATTAATTGCCAATTCATCTTCGGGTAACTCAGTCCAGATGGGCCAGATCGTACGAATTCGTTGATGGGAGTTTGTCCAACGTATTGACACACTGGACAGGAATCCCGTCAGAGCAATATAATAGTACGTGATGAGGCATGTCCGCAGTCCATCAGGCAATGTCTGACAGAAACGTATCGGTTCTGCCATGAATGTTGTGGATTGCACCTATCAGTTTGCACATGACAACCGTTTTTGTTGTGAGTTACTTTGGCTCCATACCCACCGAAACTCCTGTAATTTGATATTCCGTAATTTCCCCTACCATTGCTTTGGCTGGATCAAATAAAGCGAGATTTATTCCCTCGCTAACAGAACTGCTATAAATAACTCCTTGATAGTAACACTTTTTAATAAACTCGCATAAATATTGGCTTTTAGTGTAGTCAACGGCTGCCGCAGTTGGAATCACCGGTACTGATAAATCTTGCCCGAGACTTTCCAGAAATTTGATATCACCACCTCTAAGCTGGACTATCGCATTCTCCTCATCTCTGAGTAAAAACGAAAACGGCGAAATCAATGAACGTGGCTCACGCAGGTCAATTAACTGAAGTCCTGATTCAATCTGGAATTCTGCCACACAAACAACTTGGCCAGGATGAGGTCTAACTTCAGCAACTGCGGTCATCGCTGTTGATCCAAGATACAAATAGGGAATACCTGCTGGATTTGCCCTCCCATATGATGTAACTCGTTTTGGAGGCGCTCCCATCTCGCTAGGTTTGTAACACTTGCCGTCCTCTTTGATCCTCGCTCGGAACCACTTCGGAGAATGATTGCTTTGATCGAATATAAGGTTTGCAAAAAGGTCCTCCAGACGAATGTGTTCAAAATCTGTGTCGGGAAAGAAACGGTTGCTGTACATTAGTTCCGTCGTTAGCTTTTCCCAAGTCGTAGCCAATTCAGATTGATCCTGAATCAACGGGACAAATTTCTGGCGAATAATTTCGCGGTTATCAAGAATCTCGCCCAAAAGTTCGTTTTCATAAATCTCATCAGCATCCGGCCCTAAGTGTTCAAATAATAACCAATCTTCTTTCAACCATTCGATCAATAATTTTCCATTCTCGTCGGGTTGGTAAATGTCAATTAGGGCCTCGAAATATTCCGATAGTTCACTTGGCTCTATAATTGTCTGATTTTTGGCCTTGCAAAACGAGCAATCGCCTCTTTTCTCAGACCGCTGGGGGATAATTCTCGCTTTTAACTCTTTGTCGCTGAAGCACTTCGTGCAACAGTATTTTTTGTTCATGGAAAGTATTGTGCGAGTGTTTCAATATGATGTAGCATCGATAGTTTTTTTACATATCCCAGGCCTGGGAAATGGCCTTTTTGGTGAAGATCTCGAAATTTAGTTACCGCTCCGGTATTGAGGATGTTGTTATTGTCTTCGTCCAGTACGATGATTAGTTTTGCTAGTGCCTCAGCAAACTTACCTGCAGGGTCTATAGGTGTATCTTGTCTATCAGACTTGGAATGTCGGATATGCATTTCATCCATTCTATCGGGGTCAATGTATGTAAGGTGGATCGTGACTGTATAGGCAGGCCCACCTCGTTCAGAATAATCATTACCTAAGATCAAAAAATCCCCGAAACCATCCACATCCTCTTGTTCAAATGTAACGTGAAGTTCTGAAAAGAACTCTATCGATGGATAATCCCGATTATTCCTCTTTTTGAATCCGTCTCGGACCAGAATCCGTTTTGCATGATCCTCAAAATGATCCCGATAAAGTTTCCCGCAACGATTCTCAAAAAAAACATGGGCATCAATATTTTCTATGCATTGGATTTCCCTATAAAGCTCTCCAGCATGCGAAAATCCAACATGGATTAATGCAATTTCCTGGTCCAATTTCTCGCATGATTGGACGGCTTCAGCAACGGATTTATCTTCGGTAAGCAAGAGACCGCGAATCAGCTTTTGCTCTTCTTGATAATTCTCTTTGATAAAATTCGTTAGATCTGAGTTGTCATCACTGTGGTCGCCTATCTGTGGATTCGTTATTAAAATTACATGGGCATCTTGGTCGAATAATGTATCTAGCGTTCTGCGTAGACCACTCAGCCGTTTTTTCACAGGTTCAATTATTGGCACGAAGTTTTTTTCCGCTAAGGTCGAAGCAGATTCTCTGATAGCGATTAATTCGTACTGCTTACCACGAAAATAAGGATAATACATTGCTATGTTATGTTATGCCCATGTTATGACTTCGCTAATTGGTGTCTGCATTGATTTAACCAGACGAGTTTGATCTTGCTTCCCAAGGCGCAAAGATAATACTGCCGCATACAGGGAACTTGGCAACTCATCAGCGAATGAACCAAGTGGCACAAGGCTTCTCGTTTTCTTCAAGGTTCGTACCATGCTCGCCTGCACAGAAGCCGGATCAAGTGCAACGAAGTACTTGCGCAATTCCCGATAGCGACGGGTATTCGGTACCTGCGGTACCGAAATGCCGAGGTCAGAGAGCACTAATTCGGCTTCGTGCAGATTAATAGAATTAAAAACAGACTCAGGATTCGTTTGAGATGATATATCCTTACCTTCCTTAATAGTGGAAATTTGATATCGGTTTGAAAGTTTTAGAACACCTACTTCTTGAGGGACAGAGTCAAGAACTGCTTTCACATGGTTTTCGCCAACGATCACATTGACCATAGCAAACACATCCATGTACGCAACAATCTGTTTTTGGAGCCGATAGAGTGAGTCCCGCTCTGATTTTATCTCGTACACCGCGCTGGTTCTGTTTAGAATTACGATATCTGCCCTGCAAGCACCGACTCTGAATTCACTGATCATGGATGCGGTCTGAAGTGAATGAGTGCCAAGTAATATTTTTTTAGTCAGCGCGGCTTTGTATGTGTATTCGTGACGGTATTCCCTACGTTTCAATAAACTAAACGCATATTCAAAAAGATCGTAGACTCTCTCAATCTCAATCTTGCTGGACAGTTTTAGTAGATTTGATTCATTTATCAGACGTGCAAACAATGAGGATTGACCTTTTTGTGCCAGTTCTCTCAGTATAGTTGAGCAGAACAAGCGAGCAACGGCAGAGGACTGAATATCTTTTGTTTTTTGTTTTTTCATTCTATTCCTGTGTTTCTACCCGTAACATTCGTGGCAGAGCTCAAGGTTTGTAGAAAAATTTGCCTCCAAAGGATCAACTCCAAAACAATTGACCTTTTTTACGCGTGAAGTTGCTACTGGTCAAGAGTAAAACTCAGGCGTGGTGCAATATATGTTTTACCCTGAATATCGTCTAGCAACCCAAGGCTCACTTGGACACGGCGGTTGTGTAATCGAGCGAATATCGCTGCATCCACCGCAGCAATCACATGATTGGCAATCAGTAATGTGGTAATCCGAGAGGCGCGCCTCAGGTATGTATTTGCATCTGCATGATTGTCTGCATACTGATAAAATCTTGAGGATACATGCGCCTTGCCACCTCCTGATCCACTTGTTTCCGGTTCAATAGAAGGAATGAATTCTCCGGCGTCATCAATCCATGTTACCTGACCATTTCCCATAAGGGCAACATAATCGTCCCACCCTGGAGCATACTGGAAATACTTGCCGATCAATTCATAATACTGCTGCTCGCCAAAAAACGGTAATACATGCGAAAATGCGGCGCCCGTATTCCCATTGTACACGACTCCTTCCACGCGTCGGATTTCCTGGATCAAGGAACGGATCGCCAACTGTTCCGATTGAGACCAAGTATCCGGACTTGCAAGATTAATCCCTGAGAGTGACGGAGAAATTTCAATTGGTGCAGCGGTAACCGGCTGACCACCCGACAAGTGATTCAGGTATTGCATGTAATCATTCAACCAGGCGGCATAGCGGACCGGACTCCAGTGAGCATGTGCCTCCATTTGATAGGCATCCCTGCCATCTGTACCTTTCTGACGCCAGGAACGGTATAGCAGAAGTACCGTGGCCTCGCCGGCAATGGCCACAGCCGCCTTGATCCAACTGCGGTTATAGGCTTGACCCGCACCGGGAATGATCGCAGACATGCCGAATGCAAGAGGGACACTTTTTCGAGAACTTGAAAATAATACCTCCAAACTGTCCGCCGTCGGCTGTGCCTGCACATTGGTACTGACAAAGGTACCAAATACAATCACAAAGAAGATAGATCGCATAGCGTTATGACTCAAGAGCGGCCAGCCACGGAGTAACCAAGCTTTCGAAATATGCAAAGTTGCCCGCACCACGAATGCGTTCCTGAATCATCCCCGTACCGTCAATCACGTACGAGACCGGGCGTCCAAACGTAAGCTCATTCTGGAAGGATTTCGGCAGATCTTCCAGCTTCACATAGCCTGACACCGTCTCCTCGGGTAGTAGATCCGTGTACAATTGAAGTTCTTCCAGAGCTTCATCGGATATGGTTAGAACTACCAGCCCCTTATCTTGATACGCAACCTGAAGGGCATCAAGTTCGGGTAATTCCGTGATACAAGGCTGACACCAGGTTGCCCAGAAATTCAATAACACAACACGACCACTGTAATCCGCAATATTTTTCGTCTCCTGGTTGGAAACCAGCTGAAATTCAAAGGGCTCAATATAGGTGAGCGGAAGTTCCACACTGGATGATTCCTGGTAGGTCCAGACCAGCGCAATCGTCAGACCCGATACGCATACTAAAAGGACGCATAGGACCGTGACCATCCACTGCACCGCCCCTTGGGGGACCGGGTATCGGTTTTTGCGCAGGGCAAAATAAATGATACCAACGCCGACCGCGATAAACAGAGAAGAAAAAACAAGTATGAGCGTCATATGATTTTTTCCTGCTTCAAAAATCAAACCCAAATAGAACCCCAAAGTGCCATTGAACCTGCTTTCCGTAACTCACGCTTGGCTGTGATGTGATGAATGCGTCATCCAACTGAACATCGAATGAATCTACTCCATATGTTGCACTCACAAACAAGGCCGTAGGCAGGAGATAATAGCTTCCCATCATCAAGCGAAGTTCGGCACCAATATCTTTACGAAGTGCGGGGCTTTCTGGTTGAACCCGTGCCCCATCCACATAGAGCCGCAGGAATGCTTTATCCAAATAAATCGGCCCAATTTGGCGCTTAATATCCGGTAGTAGTGGTAAAAACCACGATGCCTGCAACCACAGTGCCTCCGTCCCGCCTAACCCATAAAAGGGATAGCCCCGGGCTCCTGAGAGTCCCCCCACATATTCAAAGTAAAAGGAATCTGCCCGCTTGCCAAACAGTGTTGACGCACGCATTTTCATGCTCAGCCCATGCGATGTGCCTTGAATTTGTCCGGGTAATCGAATGCCACCTTCCATGTCCACTCTCAGGCGGTGAAGAATACTGGTATTGTACACGGGAACCAACTGGCCATCCCGAATATCGAATTCATCCAGGAGGCGGCCGGTTTCCCGATGATAGGATGCACTCATGCGGACCCCCGTTTGCATGATATCGGATTCACGATGTGGCTTTTGCAACTCAAAATATACATTCGCCATGTAGCTGCGTCCGATATAATAGCGCGACGAATTACTGGGGATCCAGGTCGCCAATTCTTTCGAGTAAAACCGGTTGGTCGTTGCCCGATAAGGACTGTAGCGGTATCCCACTTCCAGTAAGATGCTCCGATGGATCTTGCTGTGCAGATAAACATTGCCCTCCCACAGACCATAAGTCAAGTCTGCATGGGTGGTTTCCTCCAGGCACGCAGTGCAGGGATGCTCCTCAATGGACAACCCGTCTTCCACACTGCGCTGAATATTATAGAGCTGAATGGATACCTGAGGAGACCATCGTTTGGGGATGAGCCGGAACCCTCTGGCATAATCAAACTGAAGGAATGCATCCCGTTCCAGTGCTAATAAGTTGGCTGGCGCAAAAAATTGACCGCCTCCATGGGATCCCGGGCCAATCAATAACCCGCCAAAGAGGCTCATGCCTTCCAGAATTTCCCTGGAAGATAGATAAGTACCAAACTTGAGGTTTCGCCAGAAGGTCTCCGCCCTGCCCCGAATGCGTCCCTCCAACTGACGCTCTACATATTGGTCCAATCGAATGACCGGCGAAATCGTGAAATCTGTGAACGCAGCCCCGTACGGTGAAACCTGCAATGAATCAACTCCCACATAAGTATCCCCAGCAATCTCATCCCTCGCCAATGCTCTTATATCTGCGTCGCTTGCCGGATCATGAGGCAAAGGTGCCTTTATGATAAATTCCGGGGATGTATAGGAGGCGGTAACATCCAGGGCGGTTGGTTTTTTTAACAGGGCAATTTTGTATCCATCCCACTCGTACGTGGCATAAGCAAGCGTGCCATCCGGCCCCATATCCGGCATAAATGCACCACCGATTACCTGGGTCAGTTGCTCAGACGTAGTTCCATCTACCCGATAGATATTATAGATTCCACTCGCATCCGAGGCATAGTACAGAATCCCATTGGCTACCATGGGCGAGCGTTCATCTGCAATAGTTTGAATGACGGGGGCTGGATCGGAACCGTCCACCTGAATACGCCAGAGGTCATTCCCATGCTTTCCTGGATCAAGCCTCGCAAAATAGATCCAGTCACCATCCCACGCCGGGGTGGTCACCTGCGTGCCGTTGGCAAATTGTGTAATCGGCGTGGTCTCACCCGTATCCGTATCAAGAAGCCATATATTGCTCGTTCCGTCATTGGAGGCAATATAAGCGATTCTGGTTCCAGTAGAATCCCAGGCAGGCTGCGATGCCCGTGCATCATGTGTGAGCTGCGTGGAGGTTTCTGTGTCCAGCTCTATCACATGGAGGTCTGTATAGAGAAATCCCTCCGAGGTGATTCGCGGCCTTGTATACGCGAGTGCGTTGCCATCCGGCCGCCATGCCGCAGCGCCGGTGACACCGGATTTGACCCGATGCCCGAGAGAGCAGATGTAATCACCAGCCTTGCTCCCTAGATCATGGGCAACAACTGAACCCGTGCTTAAATCCCGTACATACAGGGTTACCCGGCTAAAATGTTCTCCCTTATTGGAGATGTATGCAAGTTTGGAACCATCTGGAGAAAACCGCGGAAAATAATTTGCAAAGCCATCCGGCTCAATGATCGTTCCTTCTGCAAGAGACGCCGCAATTGGCGCGGTTGCTTCACGGTACGCCTGTCCCAACTCCTGAAGCCACTGATCATAAACTTCTTTCCCCTTCACCCCTGTGGCCAACTCAATCGCCTCCTCAACACGCCAAGTCCCCCATCGGCGCAAGTTATCGGTGATTTTAGGCAAGACATCATTCCCGTATTTGTTTGCCAAGTAGAGGGTAAAGGCAAAGCCATAGTTGTAGACACCCTCGCGCATAAGACTGCTTTTGGAATAAAAACTGCCAAGTTCACTCAGTCTGAGGGTTTGATCCTCCAGAACCCGGGTTCGCAGCAACATATCTCTATGCGAGTCCCACTGATCATAATGTACGTGATCATGCTGGTACTGCGCGGTCCCTTCTGCCAACCATGCTGGGTTACTTAGACCGACAACGGGATAACTGACCAGCACATTGGGGTAGCCATACAATACGTCCGGGCGACGCACATTCTCGTAATCCAGGACCTGGAGATAACCAAATGGCATTGCCCGGGGCAGTTTCATTGCTGCCTGGACTTGTACAATATGCGTGAACTCGTGCGTGATTACATTGCGCATCCAGTCATGTGCCCCGCGCAATGATGAGTGGAGTGCCGGTGCCCAAATTTCAATTTTATTGTCAAAAAAGAACGCCGCACCATTCGAATAATCCTCATAGTCTTTCAGGATAATGTGCACTTTCTCATCCGGCTCATACCCGTACATCTGTGTAAGCGGCCCGTAAACTTCCTCCGCAACGCGTGCAGCAACCTGTGCCGACCGGCTGGATCCGCTGCCTTCCTCGTCCAGATGAAACAATACCACAAAATGCTCGGTCTCAATCTGGTACCAGTCAAGGGTCGGTCGGCTGAAATCCACAAGGGATGGAGACATCTGTGCTTGCACCGGTGCAAGCAATCCCAGCATTCCAATCACGACTGCACACCACTTCATCGTATAATGGCAAGTTTGATCAAGTGTGAATCCGTCTCCCCCGAAATGGATTGTGCCTTCACTCTGGCATAGTACACGCCACTCACCGCATCGGTCGTCCAAAGGGCCTCATACGGAACCCCCGCTGAGGTGGTGAAGCGGATGGAATCAATCAAGGATCCGGCCGCATCAACAATCGTAATGGATACATCTGCGTGCTCCTGGGTCACGCACCGAAAAAACGTAGATCCATCCCGGATTGGGTTCGGCCAGTTATAGGTTTCCGTTGCGCTGAGGAGTGATGTAGTTTCAACGATTTCTTTGTCCAGAGCGACAAAGCTTGTATTTTGAGGCCCACCATACTTTTCCGCCCAAAGCACACGCTCAAGGTTATGGAGCCCATACCTGCGCAGTACGCCTGCCCTAGTCACAACCGTTAAGCCGTCTTTCGAAAGCAGGGGCGCAGCTTCCAGGGAAAATCCCGCAGACAAGGGGAAACCTGGAATCATCTCTCCACCCTGCCCTAGGTCCATTGTATAGATATTGCCATCCGTGGCAGTCACCACAAGCATGACCGATTCCTCTGACTCGTAAACGAGCGGAGAGCTAGTTGCCGGGGCACCAATCTGAACAGGAAAAGGAGGCAGTAAGGCACCTCCCTGGGAAAACGCAACCACCTTACTCCCCACCGTCGTGACGATGTCAAGTAGTCCGTCCTGATTGATATCTGCCATGGCGGCTGCCCCGGAAAAATGATCTTCTCCGAAATAAACCGCAGCAGGAACTCGGATTGCAGAACCGTCGGGTTGTAAAAAAAGCAAATCCTTGGAACGCGGGATTGCCCCCCAAAGTCCCGTTCGATCCCGTCCCATCACTGGAGGGCCTGCATCCAGATCAAATGCATAGGTCCATACTGGGGGAGCCTCCAGTGGTCCTGCCTGTGACTGCCCAAAAACATAAACGCCCTCATCCGTTGCCACGATCCCCAAGGCTGGATCATTGAGGGGATAGGATTCAATACTCTCCGTGATGCGAAAAACTTCGGAGCGATCCGAACCCGTGAATTGAACGTAGTGCGCATCCGTATGATGTACGACTGGGCTGGCTGCCGTAAGCCGGGTTGGGAGCGTGACGGACTGGGTGAGTTCCAGCCCCTGATCCGTGACCGAATAGCGTCTGAATACCGAAGCTGCACCACCTTCGGTGGTAATGGTGGCAATCCTTGTGGCAGAAAACGCCGGCCGTACCTGCGCATTCATGCGACCAATCCCCGAAACTATGACCTCTGTTCCGGTAAAGACGACCCGATGGTTTGCAATGGAACTGACACTACTTTCCACGCCAGCCTCCACGCCCAGGGAAATACTTCCAAGATCCGTTACCAATCCGCCCTCACTTTTGCGGAATGAAAAGGACATCATGGGACCTGATTCCGAAAAATCTTCCAGGATCAGAAAGCTGTCTCCGCCCCCATTCGTTCGACTGTTCGGGTTTGTGTCCGGCCCAAACCGGTTCTCGTAAAGAGGGATGATTCGCCCGGAGGGAAGCGATACACTGGAGGGATTGCCTTCAAAATAAAAATCAAACGGAGCCCCGACACTCCCATCAAACCCAATATCCTGTGCTCCATCAGCCTCTTCTATATCCACTGCCAACATGCTGGGATCATTGTTGCCCGCATGTGAAAACTGACGCTCATCAACATGCCAGATCAGAATTCCCCCATTGTATTGGTCTTGATCTGCGTCCCAGCCAGGCAGAGCAAAATCATACGAGTTTGCCTGGGTGACCACTCCCCCCTGAAATCCCTCTATGTTAAACCGGTTAAAATCATCCCGCACCTCGGAAATGATTTGTGTCGAAAATGCTCCGTCTTTAAATACTTGAAGTGTAAGCCCCCGGTGGTCTGGATCACGAACACGATTTTCCAGGAGGAAATATTCGACTTGCGAAATCTCTATCTTGGCAACCTCTCCGGCCATCAATTCATACGATCCTGGATCCTGAATTTTCTTTGGATCCACCCAACCCACTGCCGTACGGGTCCATGCACTCGGCAATGGTGGAAAGAGCCCGCCATATGCAAAAATCCCCAAAGGATCCATCAACCCAAACGGGCCGATCACGGATTCCCCTGTATCCGTATTAAACAGATCGGGCACCCCCAGATAACTCATGAAGCTTGCCGCCAAAAGTCCATTAATGGACAACTCCAGCAAAAAAGCCTCATCGGTAATGGAATTCAGACCGGAACGCGTCTCCGTGCGTGGGATGATCATTGAATGGTCGACTGGAATTCCTTTGAAGCTCAATGCACCGACCCCCAACCTACCCAGTAATTCGGAGCCCATGAAGATTGAAGGTAGATCCTGCGGGGTTTTGTCCAGTGTGGTTCCAATCAGTTCAATATCACGCCCGACTCCCGCATGAAACAGGATGAACGCCGTCTTCCCAGGCGCAAGTTGCATGGGATCAAACGCGCTGATCTGATCCGCCTCTATCCAGGCATCACGGACCAGTGCAGCCAACTTGGTAAGCTCCGCGTCACTTTCCGAATCCTCCCCAATCGGACTGTAGCTCGCCATGTGATCATTCAACTGGATGATTTCCGGTACGAGGTAGGTAGAAAGCATGGTATTGCCTGCGCTGGCAATGCCGACGTAATGCTCCAGAAAATCAAGATGAGCCCGGAAGTAGGCTGCATCATGAGGAAGCGGGTCTACTCTGGGTTCAAGGGGGAACTGGAGCCCGGAAAATGTCCCATCGCCCGTTGTGAAGCGTGAGTCGTCAGGGGCAAACTCAACACGAAGAGCCACCACATTGTAATGTGGATTGGCTGGTTGAACAATCTGAGCCTGGACCTGAGGCAAAGATAAGAGGCCGAACATCCCGGCAAGAAGCCACCTCATCCTGCTACGGCCTTGATCCGTGCTAACGTGCAAAGTTCAGAAGGAGTGAGAAACGCATGGTATCCGAAAGCGGATGATTTTCCTTCATCGCATATACGTACGAAAAGTCAACCCCGACGATATTATACCGAATTCCGGCCCCAAACGTCAGAAACTCTCTGTTCCCGTTGTAAGGATTTTCGTAAAAATATCCCCCACGGGCAGCGAACAGGTTATTATACCAGTATTCAAAGCCAACCGACACTAGTAGTTGGTCAATCACCGATAAGTTTTGGAACTCCTGCTCTTCGCTGTTCACAGCAGATGTCAAGATTTCAATGGGAGTCCACGCAGAAAAGATTGCACGATAAAACGGATCCGAAGAAAAGGTCGGGATGCAAGTTGCTGGATCGGAGGCATCAATACACTCCTCAGAAACTCGTTGTCGAACAAGAATTTTTGAAGCATCCGTTGCCAGCGTAATCTTATTATAGTCGTCAAACTCAAGTGTCAAGGCCTGTCCAAAGCGTAGCAGTGTCGGAATCGGGTCCGCCTGCTCACTGTCCGAATATTGAATCTTCGGTCCCATATTGGCAAGGTTGAACCCAATGTTATACCGTCCAGCCATAGTGCCAAGATAGAACTCTGGGAATTTGTACAACGCAGCGATATCCACTCCCACGGAAACACCAGGACGTGACTCCTGTGCACCAACACTGACACTGGCCAGATTGGATCGAATCCAACGCACACCAGTGCCAAGTGAAAGATTCTGCGTTACCTTGAATCCATACGAAATCCCCACGGACAGATCATACGAGCGAAATGTCCCCAGCGGGGTATTGATTTCATCCCGGTGCTCATGCTCTCCAAGATTGAGGAAGGTAACATGGGCCCCAACGGTTCCCCAGTTTTTGATATGATGCTTCGCAACTAGATACTCGAAAAAGAGATCGGAGGTGAGCTCGGGCAACCAGTTACTGTGTGTCAGCGCAACCTCGGTCCCTACTTGATCGGCCAATCCGGCGGGATTCCAAAACAAAGCGTTTGCATTGTCCGCAACCGCTACACCTGCATTCCCCATGCCGGCAGCCCTGCTATCGGGCTCAATCATGAGAAATACGACCGCTGCCGCCCCTGTCTGAGCATTGACATTTTGAGCTAGGCTGCTACAGGCAACCAGAATCAAAAGTGTGAGAATATGGATAGATCTAAATGTGTGGCTTTTCATACCGTTAAATCTTGTGAGGAAAAAGTTCTGTCAGCTGTCCTTAGCGCACGACGGCTAATTTTTCGATAATCTCAGCAACATGCTGCGCCTCCGCTCCCATCGTCTCTGCTCTCAACTTGTATAAATACACGCCAGAAGAGAGTCTTGCATAATCGTTGTCCAATCCATCCCATGAAATTTGCATTGGCCCTGCAGGCAATAACTCTTCCGTCTCCAGGGTTCGTATGGGTCTCCCTGCAAGAGTATACACCCGAACGTGCACTTTAACCGGCGTACCCGGCACTTGGTTGTGTTCAAACACAAAACGTGTTGGCCCGGTCGTTGGATTCGGGTAATTAAATACGTTTCTGATCACCAGTTCTTCCGTGTCTGTAACAACAAAGTCCAATGTGGACTCTCCTGAGTTGTTGAGCACATCCCATACCCGAAGGCTGATCGTGTGAGATCCTGGGGGAAGTGCTTCCTCAAATGAATAAGAAACGGATCCCCTCTGAAAGGAATCTTCGTCACTTTCATAACGGTTCCCAATATTGATTGCATCTATTTCATTTTCATCAATAACGAGTAGCATCTCATGACCGATTCCTGCTCCTACGGTGTTGATTCCACTTTCATCGTAGATACGCGCAAAAAGCTGAGGTTGGGCAGGTGCCAGTCCTCCACTAGTAAACGTTTCATCGCCAAGAAAAAGTTCAATCTTGGGTCCTTCTACATCATCCGCTGTATCATCTGAAGTCCCACCAACAATAAATTGTTCCGAATAGCCATTTACATGCTCCGAGACGCCCTGTGCATAGAGCGTGATTTTTCCAGGCTTGTTTGCGTATGAAATATCTTTAGGAACCACAAATCGTGCCATAAACTCACCATTGACGACTCGTGTCCTACCTCGCCATATGAGATCTTCCCGCACCTCATAATAAGGCTGTGGCATATACCGAAATATTTCTTGCTGGATCGGTACCTGTCTCAATGCATCAAATACGATTAGTGACACCGTGCCATCAAAGGATGCATTCCTTGTACCATCCGGCTTGCGGATTTCACCTTTTAGTTCAATCCGCTCCAAAGCACGCATTTTCCCCGTCGTCGTGCGGAGTTCGTCTTGATTGATGTGAGTAATTGCGGCATGATCAGCCGGTAGCCCCAATCGCAGAGTCGGATCTCCAAGAAGATTGAATTTGCGGTTATTGCCCTCGTATCCTACCCGTCTGTTCTTGGTTCTTCGCAATGCATCGCCTAGTCGGGGAAGTAAATAATCTGGTTCACGCTGAAAAAGTTCTTCGTTGAGGGCTACATTCAGTCCTACATTGAGGGTCGTTGCATCTCCTGATGTATACACCGTGCGTACCGTGGTTAAGAGTGCAATGGCACCCCCCGCAGGATTAAGAAGCAATTCCTCTGCACCTGTTTGCTCACTTCCTAGATCCCATCTCCCAAAGGAACAGGTTGCCGTAATGAATACAGGAAGACTATCATAATTCTGAAGACTGCGAGAATCCTCAACGGTAAATAAATTTTCCTGTGCGAGTGACCGCTCTCCCCCATGCCCACTGAAATTCACCACCAATGTACCTTCATCAATGGAAGACAGTAAATCTTGACGTGCCTTGGGGATGCGCCAGGTATTCAAGAATTCCCGGTTATACGAGATCGCGTAGATCTTCTGTTGATTGATTTCCGGGGCCATTTTTTTTACTGCGACCGCAACCACATCAGTATTTTGCGTATGTAGATCACGGTCGTTCTGAAGCCCGGCTGTTCCTGTGGGGCCATCATCTGCCAAAAACAGATAACGGTTACGCCATTGGCCATAGGTCGCTGGGTTCTCATAGTGCGCAATCTTGTCAATCATCAACTGGGCTTCTTCCACGGTATGCACAGTAAAACGCCCGATCCCCACATCAACACGTTCATTCAGATGGGCATTCGCACCGATGAATGTTCCTCGCGAAAATGGCCACAGCCCTTCATTATCATCTAACAATCCAAAATAATCATCAGTTGTATAGGACGTTTCAGGGTTCCATGACTCCTCGGTTTCAAACGGTGGAATCAGATTCGGAAAGGTCGCGGATGCGTCCAGATTTCGATAGTCAAAGTGCCCATCACCAAACAGGAGTACATATTTGAGGAGCCGCTCCTCATCAGGACTTCTGTCATAAATAAATTTCAAGTAATCCCTTAGTCCGCGTATATCTTGTTGTCCACCCGAGAATTCATTGTAGATCTGATTGATGTCAACGACCTCAACGGTCATCCCCTCTGCTCTGCGACGATCCGCCAAAGCTCTTGCTTGATCGAAGAACTGACTTGGAGAAACGATAACAAAGTCCGGCCACGACTGAATCCCATGGAGATTCTGAGCTGCCACATTGCATGCGGAACCACACACGGCAGCAGCATTCAGCGATTGAACTTGATCGGGGGTAAACGCAATCAACTCCCGGGGTTGATCAAGAGATACGGCAGTTGCCTGGACTAGAAAAGTGCCGCCCTGCGACTCAACACCCAGCCAGCGGTAGGCTCCGGGCTCAGTGACATCAAGAACAATCGGGGCGGAATTGAACCCTCGTAGGACGAATGTAAAGGTCCCCACTTCGGCCAGAGGGGTACTGAATTGGAGTGGATCTTCCCCCGCTTGTAATACTTTTGGGTAAAATATGCGCACCCAATCAAGGGCGGCCTGGGGCCCCCCTATCTGATCCTCAAGATCAGCCGTCAGGGTGATGGTCTGATTTGCCGTCACCGCGTACTCAAATTCTGCAACTCCTGAGCGGGCAATTGAAGTGGTTGCGGCACTGGAAATTGGCCCGTAATTTACACTGTGAAGAATACGGTTCTCATCTCTATAATGCAGACTGGCTGCAGGGTTGCTCTGTATGGCTGCCCGAATTCGATATTTTAATGTGCCGTTACCCAATCCAGGCAGCTCGCTATTTTGAAGTATGGTACGCCCTGGCCCTGCCCCCGGTATAAGTGTACTCACCCAGGTATGACCGGAATGCCCCCCTTCCCGCCCCCACAGGTACTCATCCAGATCTACAAAAAAGCGCCCATTCACTTCTGAAAGTACGGCCTTAGCGGGGCTGTCTGTATAATTCATCTGTACATAGAATTGGCTTTCGGCAGTCCCGATATCCAGGAAGTAATAATTGGTCGAGTCAAACGGATGTACATAGTGAGTCCATTGCCGAATGAGTTCTCCGTTCTGGTCCAAAATTGGTCGTCCTCTGGAGTCCGTCAACTGTTTACTGTACCATCCATTTGGTCCTTTACCGTAGAACCATACCGCATCCCCTTCATCAAAGCTACCATCTCCTCCTCCCTGCACAAAAACCTGATTCTCCGCCAAATCTGCAGTCCTGGACGCACTGTTTAGAGCAGGAACCGGAGCCCCTCCATTCCCAAATACCCGGATCTGTTCTGGATCAATGTTTTCCACAGAAGTTTCCAACCCGGGCAAGGACTCAAGGAATGTGCGGTCAATCCGATACATTCCCGTCCCAGAGATAGCAATCTTGAAAAATCTCCCATCCGCAAGAACACTCCGGTTTACATCAAGATGTGGATTGCCTGAAGTGCCGTAGCGCTGAATTGATTCCTGCGAGGCAGGATACGTTACCTCAATGCGCATACGCCTGTAACGACGCAAGTGTTCTGAGGCTAAATCATATGTTACGAGCCGCGCAACCAAAGTGGCGACCGGCCGTTTTCGCGAAAGCCCCAATCCAACGATTGCCGCTGCCTCGTCGCCAACCCCCGAAACCGGGTCAAACGGGTATTCATCATATTCCGCTCCCAGCACGCGAACCGAAGGCTGCACCAGAGAGGGAAGATCCATTGCCTCCGAAATCTCTAAGAGCCCACCTACAGATGGCTCAGCATCTCCCCATTCCGCATTCAATTCATAAAGGCTGCGGCCCGGCTTAGATTCAATCAGGCGCAGAGACGCATCCTGTGCTGCAACTGGTATAAAGCCTCCAGTTACTAACAGGAATAAAACGGCAAATGTCTTTACCCGATACACCAGTCTAGGAAAACGCCAAAAGGCACTTAATTGAGCTATTGATTCGTCACGACTCACGGGTCGCACTTATACACTGGGTAGCTTTTTTCAGGCAATAAGAAAATCTTGGATGAGTAAACGGGTTTACTCTTGCATCCTTTGAGTGTTCCTTAAATCAGAACACCTCCTCCAGCGGTCTAGGCATGCAGGTAGCAATGCCCTTCTCTGTTTCATGTAAGCTGGCAATGGTGACTTCGGCATCATGCTCAAAAAATAGTTGCCATTGGTGTTCCAGCGCCTTGCGAAGAAATATTTCCTTTTCTTTTACCGTGATCAGCGGTTGAACATCATAAGCCATAACCCAGGGACCCCGTAAATGGTGAACCGTTGGCAAAAGATCGGCACAGAATACAATGGTCCCCTCTCTTCCACTGATCTTGACCAACTGCTGCGCGGCCGTGTGGCCATTCATCACCAAAAGGTCAATCCCTGGAAAAATAGTCCCTTCCCCGGAATGTGTTTTTAACTGTCCTGTTGCAACCATCGGCTCAAAATTATCGCTAAAGAAGGATGCTCGTTCACGGATATTGGGAGTTCTGGCTTCTTCTAGATGCCGCTGTTGCAAATGGTACGTGGCATTTTTGAATTTGGGGATAATTCGGGAGCCCCTGCGATCTGTACTGCCACCTGCATGATCAAAATGTAGATGTGTCAGAATGACATCTGTAACATCCCCAACACTAAAACCTGCCTTCTTGAGAGATGCTTCCAATAAACATCCCTCCAACGCATAGATATCTCTAAATCGCTGATCATACTTGTTTCCCGCACCATTATCAATGAGGATGAGGCGCCCATCTCCCTCAAGCAGGAGCGATCTCATTGACATCTGGATACGGTTGCGATCATCGGGTGGGATCCGACGTTCCCAAAGCACGCGTGGAATGATCCCAAACATTGCACCCCCATCAAGTCTGAAGCGACCACACTCAATCGTATGCAGTGTATATGGCCCAATCTGCGACATCAGCGCTAACTTTTTTCGGGAGGGAAGTCCTTGAAATGTCCATTTGAAATGACCCGCTGGCGGATTTCCCATTTTTCAACCACCTTGGGAATCAACTCTGCAAGATATTCACTTAAGAACTGAACTCGCTCACTCTCGCACTGCACTTCAAGTAAGTCCTGACGTTGATCAAGTGACAGACCACAATTCCGCCCGATTAGCCATGAGACTGAATGCCCGGATTGGTAGTATTGAGGGTCTACCGTTCGACCAGCAATTTCCAAAAGTTTAATGTGCTGTGCAATCAGTTGCTCTTTTTTGACCAGAGATACCGATTCAGTTGTATCATTGTACTGCTCTACAATCCCCTGCTGATATGACTTGGTCCTATCTATCTTGATAATCTGAACCCGATGAACTCCTCCAACCTGAATATCGACTCGACCATCAGCATACTGCGCGAGTACATGCTCAATATAAGCGGTGCAACCAACTTCATTTATCTGTTTGTCATTACCACGTACAATCACAAATGGCGTATCCTTGGCCATACAGTTGGCGACCATTTCCTTGTAACGCGGTTCGAATACATGCAGATTTTTCCGTTCGCTTGGATACAATACGGTGTCCAGAAGAAACAGCCCCAGTTTATTTGATATATCGGCGCTCATAGTGAGTTCGTATGAGGGTACCGCGTATGTGTTTCCTTTTTATGATTTGCTGAATCATGTATCGGCTTTTATTTCTTGGCTTTTTGATTGCACCAATCTATTTCGCAGAGTGTGTGGCACAAGATGATTTTAGAGGCATGAATCAACTCTCAGAAAATCTTGTGGAGCAGCGGTGGCAGACTCATCGGCAGCTTGATGCCATGGCCGGGATATCTCTGATTGGTGCGCAGTGGAGAGGTCTTGCGTTGCTGAACCTGGAGGCTGCCAATTATCCTTTTGCATTGCGACTGCGTGGGAGCGTACGACAAGGGCCTCTTGGGCGTTATACCCCCGACTGGGACGAAGCTTATGATTTCTTGCGTATCATTCAGTTTGCCCGTGTTCAGACTGACAACCTTTATACGCGTATCGGTCCCATTCGAAATATGCGTCACGGGATCGGACATGTGGTCAATCATTTTAGCTCGTCTGCTTCTTGGGATGCGCGAACCATTGGAGCTGAACTGGCATGGGATAGAGGGATTTTCGAATTCAGTGGTTTCACCGCAGACGTACTGCTTAACAATCTGGTTGGTGCAAGAGTAAGTCTTGATCTCCCATATACCAGTAAACTGGGAGTTAACTACGCCAACCATTATCCCACCAATCTGACAGCATGGAGCATTGATCTGCAGAGCGAACTGTTTGAGACGGGGCGCATTGCCTTTGCTCCCTACGTCAGCTACGCATGGTATACACGATATGGGGACGGATTGGCATTTGGTGCTGATGTAAGAAGCTCGGGCTTTCTGGATATATTAAGCTTTCGGATAAGAGTCGGGGCTTTCTACAATAGCCGCCATTTCATCCCGGGCTATATAGGAACCCTGTTTAGTGTAAACAACTCCCAGAATCGCATCATTCGTAGTGGTGCGGATTTGGAAAATATTGTCTCGGAGGATTTTGCAGGTTTCCCTCTCCAAGAAGCTCGCGGCATCAATGATCTACTCACAGAATTCGAACTCCAGGTCAGGGATAGATTCTGGATTGCATATAGCTGGCGGCGGCATTACGGTGCACAGCGGCTTAGCGAGCTTTACTTCCGACTATTCATGAAGGCAGGCGACTTCTTCCATCTTGAGGTTGGCGTTGATCGCCTGGGAGAGCGTACCTTCGCAGATGTATTCACAGCTTTTTCCGAACAAAGCGCACTCATTTTTGCTACTGTATTGCGTATTCGGGGATCCATCTTCCTTCGCACCGAGGCCCGGTACACCTTTGAGCCAATTGCCCCAGTCCCTCATTACCTAGTCCAGAGACGCTTTGAACCCACCTTGGGAGTTCGTATGGATTTTTAGTCAGTCCACAATGTCATCGTGACCTTGGAGATTTCTGGCCTAGAATGTTCGGAGCTGAGATCACGTATCAACTGAGCAGATCGTCAAACCGATTTAGTGTAATGGGATACAAAAAATCAGCATGCACGCCAAGTCTGATATTCAGACAACACTTTAAACTTGGGCTAAAAGATGATTGATATCTTGAATACGTAGAGCCATTGCAGATAATATGATTAAACTGAGTCACAAAAACATGGCCAAGATAATCATGAAATGATTCCTGTACCCAGTCTCTACCACAGGGCGGCACCTTCGTCCTGTTACCGAACCCACTCAAAAAGGGGAAGCCCCATTTCTATACGGGTGTGATGAGTCCATTCCGTGAAAATATCCGGTCAGATCCTATAGAATCTGTGCGCCCTTGGTCCAAGATTTTAACAAAACTTTACGTACAAAATATGGGGTTCTCGTACGGATACCGAAATACATGTGCGTCAACGGGGCTTAATCCGTTCACCACCTCCGCCATCATCGTATTGAGACAGCGCTGCTACGCCACACGAGCCCCCTGTATCTTATAGGTGGGGGGTTTTTATTAAGCGTTTCTTTGGCCTTTGAATTTGACCGAAGAACGTCGACATCTCCTTGGGAAAACATCTACCTAGCATACTGGAAACGCAACTCATCAAAGATCGAAATTCCGTAAATCGTGAAGCATTCATAGAAACTAGCGGCATTGGACGGCCGATATAATGCTTATCAAAGTTTTTTCAAAACGTAACATACTTGCGAGTTGATCTTACGCACCGACGCTCTCAGTATTGGTGAACATCGCTCATGCCGCCTAACGACGGAGCCGGATTCGAAACCTGGACCGATTCGGAAGCGTCATGCTCATACACTATATGGATTACAGATCTCTCAGCCGGGCTTTATTGTTCTTTCCCACCAAACACCTTAAAACTGGTTTAGTCTGAAAAGAATGCTTTAAAATGGATAAGCCTCTGGTTAATATAGAACTTCCCAAACTTTTACCGCTGTCTCTCATAATTCATTCGGAGATGTGCTCACGTATTCAGATTCTGCTAAGATGCAAATTTGCCCCATTCCAAATACAGTTCCTTTCCCAAGATGACACCACTGAGTGGCCGCAATAAGAGGCCAGAAGCAACCTGGGCCATTCGGTAATAAAACTTTTCCCGTTACGCCAAAGAGTTTAACTTCTCGCTTTTGCGCACCAGACCATCGTACGAGATTGCATTTTTCGCCGACCCATGGTTGCGCTATTATCTGGTTTGCTATGGATCTCGCAAGCCGTATCAGATTTCCATACTCAGCGCTACGTTGCATCCCCGACAATCCGGCAATTCTTCGCAACGAAGCTATAATCAAATCTGCGAATTTCGGCGACATAATCAACTGACCTCGTTTAATCAATCTGACTGGCGCATCAAATCTCAAAATGCATGGAGTTGACGCAGGATCACCAGGAAAAGCCCATTTAACGTCCCCCAACGTCCATGAATTCCAGCCAGCCAGCGTATGATCTGGAGTCAAGAATTCGCGACTACGAATACGAAAGGGATCTCGATTCGAGCCGAGCCCCATAACACACGCTTGATCCCAAGCCTTCCATAACGTCCGCCCGTGGCATGGATCCACATTAAAAAAAATAAGGTCAAGTGCTGGAGCGGTGTTAGGGTCGGGAGGAGCAGGGCGTAGTACGTAGCGAGGTAAGTTTTGGCCATTCTGATTTGAGCCTGCAAAGACCTCGTCATAGAGAGTACGATCTATACGTCTGAGAGCTCGTCCCCAGACTCCACGAATCATTGGCGTTGTGGCGTGGACATGTGGAGTATGCAAGAATAATCTCCACGCACTTACCCTAACCTTGCCCAACAATATTTGGATCTGCTCTTGGAGCTTAAGAATAGAATCATTATTAACGCAACGCATATACACGGATCAGATACGTTTGTAGCCAAGATAGCATTTCGATCGTTTTGTGCGCATACGACAGGAATTTTTGATGCGAGAACAACATCAAATATGGGAATTTAATCCATCCGGGCGAAAATGTCTGAAACATGAATTGTTTGTTTTTTTGCATTCAACTTCGTATCCTCGGTGTTTAGTTTCTATCCAATTGAAATCTTGTCATCCAGCCTATATGAACAGCACTGAGGAAACGAAAATATGTGAAACCCGCTGGGATCAAGTGCTGAAGGCTTGGATGCACGATCCGGTTGACAAGTCTCTATCAATCTTTGATCATCAGGAGCGCGCAAACTTTTACTTCTCAGCGGCTGTGAACACAGAACAGGGCCTTTCCAACTTGGAGACGTCCTCAAAGTCTTCCGACATTGCCGCATCTATTGCAGAGCGGATCCCCATGCCCAGCGCTGGACAATATGGAGAGCGTGCTGTAGGCCCAAATGATGGTCCGTTTCGGGTATTTCATCCCGTCAGTGCTCAGCCGGATGATCTCAATATTCCGAATGTGTCCAAGGACGACATATCAGCCGTGATCAAGAATATTGTGGATGATTTACCAGTGGACCCTCGCCTGCGCTTTCTTGCACTATGGCGATTTCTCCCACGGGATCTACACCAAGAGTTTGGATTGGATTTTACTCGGTTGCCAGCGGAAACACGGGTACCTGACCACTCTCTCATACAACATGTAGACATTACGAGCGGAATTCAAGCAGCCAGCCAATTCGGCCATGGCTACTCAATCCTTTCTGTTACGCTTGGTCCCGTCCAAAATTTCATTCAGGCAGCAAGGAGTGTACGGGATTTATGGTCGGGAAGCGCGCTGCTTTCCTGGCTAATATTTCAGGGAATTCTTCCGATTATCCAGAACTTGGGACCTACGGTAATGGTGTTCCCCGCACTACGTGGAAACCCACTGGTTGACTTATGGCTGCAGAAAATTCAAGGCCTTGAGGATTTCATACCAGCACCGTCAACTCAAGCACGCCGAGCCCCTTCCCTGCCAAATAAATTTGTCGCATTGGTCCCGAATGGAAAAGATGGTATCATCGCATCTAACTTTGCATCTGCAAGCAAAAAGGGTATCTCCACTGCCTGGCGACGTTTGGCAAATCAAGTCCACGAACATCTTGATCCCATGTTTTCGCAGCTTGATTCTGAGTGGGACAAACACTGGGTGGACCAGATCGAAAGCTTTTTTGAAGTTACTGTCTCACTCTGCCCAGCAACCAGTTTGAATGACTTGGAAATGTCGTCTTTGATTGGCGGGAAACAGAACTTGGGAGACGTTTGGAATGATGCTCAAAAAGTTCGCAATATGGCCGAAGATATTCCAGATTCGGATAGATACCGATACAGGCAGGATAAGGCCGGCCAGTGGCAGGCACAGCTAGAAGTCTCCACACGATATGCCGAAGCCCTACGATCCATTCGGCATATCCCGCAAGTTCCAGAGATACAGCCGGCCGGGCCCAAATGCAGCTTACTGGGAACCTATGAACAAATGGGACCTGCCATCCTAAAGGACTCGGATAAATTCTGGCATGACGCACAGAAAATGAAAAGCCTTGAACTTTGGGAACGTGAGCGATTCTGTGCAGTCGCGCTCTGCAAACGTTTTGCACCGAAGCAGTTTCTCTGCTACGAGTTGGATCTGTCCGAGTCAGAGTTGCGATTTCCTGATACGGCAACAATTGCAGCAAGAGAATGGCTTCAGCAAGCTTCAATTGATTTTACGCAATGGAATAATTGGAATGGGCGCTGGCTTCATCAGCACCATCGCAATGAAGACGGCGAATCGGTGCCGCATGATCTTTGGAAAAAGATCCAAGACGCAAAACAAAAGTTTGCCCCCTCACCATCCTATTATGCCATATTAATGATTGATGCAGACGATATGGGCTTGTGGCTAAAGGGTGAGAAAGCTCCGTCCGTTAAAGATGTTCTCCACCCCAAGCTGCGGAAATACTTTGAACAACTGGAGTCTGAAGGCCTTGAAGCGAAACGCCCGGTAGGCCCCGCATTGCACGCGGCCATTAGTGAAGCACTCAACAATTTTGCCAGTATCAGTGCACCTAGTATCGTCAACAATCATTCTGGGACGCTGATTTACTCAGGTGGAGATGATGTTCTTGCTCTTTTACCAACCCGTAGTGCAATTGAATGCGCCCTTGAACTCCGCAAAGCCTTCTGTGGAGAAAACGGGAGTATTGAAGGTTGGGCCAAACATGAGGACAAACATGTACTGGCCATGGGCGATGCTGCCACACTTTCGGTGGGTATAGCATTTGTTCACTTCAAAGAGGATTTGAGTGGTGCCTTGCAAGCAGCCCGTGAAGCAGAAACAGAATCTAAAACCAGTGGCAAAGACCGCTTGACCCTGCGATTTATGCGGCGTTCGGGGGATCGCCCAAGCTGCAATCTGTCATGGGATCTTGCGTGCTGGTTCCAGGAGGCCGCTGAAACGTTCCAGCAAGGAGTCTCTTATCGGTGGATCTACCAGTTGAGGAATGAAGAACCCGTACTTTCTAACTTGCCTCCCGAAGCCGTAAATGCCGAAATTAAACGCCTAATCAAACGATCTGAGGCAATGGACGATGAAAAAGCGCCTGCAGATGCCATGCCGATTGATCGCTGGTGGCCAAACTATACACGGTATACCGAGGATTACAAGGATCGGTTAAAGCGCTTTATTGACCTTTGCTTGGGGGCTTCATTTATATCCCGCGGATTTGATGGCAGATAAACCTGTGACACGGAGACTATTACTGCGCCCGGTTGATACACTTTCCTTTCGGGACGCCCGTCCATTTGACACGGTTGGACAGGCGGACTCAGGACTGCCCTTCCCGCAAACATTAGCAGGCGCAATTCGCACATTTCTATTGAAGGCACACAAGGTTGATCTGAGACGATTCGGAAATCGTGTCAAGAAGTATGGTTCCTTTGACAAAGTACTTGGTAAAGAAGGAGTTCCGATTAAATCGCTAGTGGACATGAGGATTGGCGGACCATGGCTCAGCAAAGACGGAGAATTACTTGTGCCAATGCCATCCAATCTAAGATTCAACAAATCAATAACCGAGACATCAACCTCCGAGATTTTTTTTCGCTTGGATCCAAAGCGAACTTTACCACCTGGATGGCTCCCGCAAGAGCAGGGACTTCTCCCGCTCTGGCGCCATGGACGAGAATCGCTTAAGACTGCATCCGGGTATCTTAAACCGGAAGGGTTGCGCATTTTTCTTGAGGGAGGCATCCCGATTAAGAAAGACCATTATGTGGGTAAGGAGGAGTTGTATACGATTGATCGCCGGGTGGGCATCGCCATTGATGCCGAACGGAATGCCGCGGGTGAAGGCAAAATTTATACCGCTGGGATGTTGGCCCTCAAGCCGAACGTAGCTTTCTGTGTTGAATTGACCGGTGACCGTGATCTAATCGCACCTCTTTGTCAGAAAGGAGTGCTTATGAAGTTCGGTGGGGAGGGAAAGTATGTCGAAATTTCCCCCCATAGTGATGACATCTCTTTCTGGCCTAATGTGCAGCTTAGAATGGGGGATGGACATCTACTGCTTCTTACGACTCCAGCTTGGTTCGACGGCTGGAAACCTCATAGTCTTGCCTGTATTGCGGCATCTGTTTCCCATTCAGAAAGTGTGTCTGGATGGGATTTGGCGAAGGGTGGACCTAAACCGAATAGGTTTATGGTTCCAGCCGGTACTGTATATTTTCTGCCAAAGGACACACACATACCCCAGTTCTTGGCCAAACATGATGATGCATTAGTGGGATGGGGACACTACCTAAAGGGTAATTGGAATTATGTCTGATCAATCAATCTTATTTATCCACGCGCTCACAGGACTTCACCCGGGAGGTGGCGTTGCATTGGGCGTAATTGACCAGCCAATCCGGCGTGAACGCCACACAAATTGGCCCATCATTCCCGGGTCTACACTTAAGGGGGTGCTTCGTAACGCATTTAATCGGAATTCAGGAACAGATACCGATCCTGAGACACTGGCTCTGTTTGGTTCGGCGGAATCTGATGAAGGCCACGCAGGTGCATTAACCTTATCAGATGCTCGAATTCTCGCGTTCCCTGTGCGATCTTTGTCTGGCGTATTCGCGTGGATTACCTGCCCTGCCGTTCTGGATCGCCTGTCGCGTGACTTAGCCATCATACGTGGAGAATCCGAACCCATTCCAGAAGCCCCAAGACCTGAATCGAATCATGCGTATTGTGCGCCTGGGAGCCCTTTGGTATCTAGCGATAAAATGATCCTGGAAGAGTTCGAGTTTTCTGTCCATACCGGCAACAATGCTTTATCCGGGTGGGTCGCATCACAGGTAACCTCGGATGAACCCACAAGAAAACGTCTTGAGAATCATTTAGCCATACTACATGACGATGATTTTACACATTTTGTCAGTACAGCTACGGAGGTCGTTGCCCGTATCGGACTTGACTATCATCTTAAGACTGCTCGGAAATCAGCCCTGTTCTACGAAGAATGCCTGCCTCCCGAGACGCTGCTTTACTCTCTGGTAATTTGTCAAGACAGTTACCGATCTACCTATAAAGCAAGTAGCAGAGATCTGCTAAAAAAGCTTCAAAGTCTACATCTTCCTTACTTACAGATTGGCGGAGGCGAAACCGTCGGCAAAGGCATCTGTGCCATTCGCTTTACAACCCCAGCTTAAGCACCGGTAGCTTCATGAAAAAACACATTACACTGGATCAACTTCGAGCAAAACATGCGTGGGATGCAGTTAAGAGAGCTGCCAAACAAAAAGATAATGTGCAGCAGGAGTATCAAAGGGATGTAAAGCGCCTACCTATCAGGATCCAGACGGCCGGACTTGGACAGGCATTAGGTTTCCTGTATGCGAAATCTAAAAGCGGAACGGACGCTAAGAGTCTACTCTTGAAAGATCTGGCCAAGTGGTTGCTTGTCGAACGTGGGCTTGGTAATCAAAAGGGTCCTGCCCCCAGTTCCTGCGCAATTCTCACTGCGATCGTAGAAGGCGACGCAGGATTTTTGCGCCGGACCACCGGGGAAGCATTACTGTACTTGCAGTGGCTTGGTCGATTTACGGAAGTTGAACTAAAACAGGATTAAAGACATGTCTGGGCAAAACCTTGAAGGACCATTTATACCCAAGACCACTAAAAGACTGGTGCAGCAGAATGTATACCCAACATACTTTCCACTTGAAAAACGGCAGGTCGGGCTCCATCTAGACAAATTCACGGAAATTGTCAACGGAAGCGAAGAGAAGAAAAAAGCTGCTTTACAGGATGTTCTGGGGATTAAGGGAAACCATGAACTCTTCAAGAGTCTTTGGGCAAAACGTGCAAATATGCTTAAAGCAATGAATGCCTGTCATGTAGAAATGAACACGGCCGGCCCGCTTACACTCCATATTTCTCGTGCAGGAACATGGGAAAATGCTGGCATTTGCCTTCATCCGATTTACGGGTTCGCATACATTCCGGGGAGTGGTATAAAGGGACTCGTGCGTAGTTGGGCTGAAACTGTATGGGCACAAACACAAGAAAACGAGAAAGAAGCCTGGAGCAGAATTGATGCTCTCTTTGGCTACAGTGACAACTCCGAAGTTCATAAATTCATATCGTCTCCCAAGAGGGAAACTCCTGGATGGCGCCCTAATGACATCCATCCGATATACTCTAACTCGGCGGGCAGGCTGGTATTTCATGATGCATGGCCCAAGGCATGGCCGAGTCTGGAAATAGGCATTACCAACAACCATCATACCAAACACTACGAGGGCGATCAAGATGGGCATGGTGACTGGGAAGACCCCGTGCCGATTTATTTTCTGTGCGTCCGATCAAATACATTTTTCGAATTTGCCATATCCGACCGAAATCCTTATGGAGATGATGCAATTGAACTGGCTTCCTCATGGCTTGTGAGCGCCCTGCAGGCCTACGGAATTGGCGCAAAGACCGCCGCAGGATATGGTCGTTTCGATTCGACTGGTTCACCGAAATTGACTCTACCGACTACTCTGCAGAGACGGGGGTATGAGTTGGAACTTGTATCACCGGCATTTTTAGCTGGTGCCAATCAAAAAGAGGAGGACTGTCAGTTACATGGTTCAACGCTACGCGGCCTACTTCGGTGGTGGTGGAGAGCAATGTATGCAGGAAAGGTTGATCTAAAAGATTTGAGGAGGCTTGAAAAAGCTATCTGGGGAAGCACCGAAACCGGAAGTCCTGTCTCTATTGAGATATATCATACATCAGGCGGCAAACCACGCAAGTATACCATCGAGAGCCCCAATTTCCTCCATGAACATGGTATTCCATCCGGCAAAGGCAGCAAGCGCAATACAAGATTGGGGCTTTTCTATACGACTTACGGTATGGCCGAAAAGGGAGAGAATAGGTGGTATAGGCCGGAAAAGACCTGCTGGAAAATCGTACTCACAGCGAAAGAAACTTGGATTCAAAGAGAATCAAAGTCTGACATGAAGCTCACGGCGCATGAAATCGAACGGCAGGCTTCGGCAGCATTATGGCTATTATGCCGATATGGTGGTGTCGGTGCAAAATCAAGGAAAGGGTTCGGTTCATTGAGAGATATTCCTTTTTCAAAAATTGAATCGTTGGAAGATCTGAATACACTTGCTAATGATTTTTTAGCGAAGTTTGAGATCCAGCCCGCGGGACAAAAGATCTATGGACCTTCACTAGATATTGCCTTGTTTGAAGACATTTCCACCAATTGGGATAGTGATAATCCTTGGTTTGCCTGTCATATGATTGGCGAAACCCTGGATAAAGCGAGAAAATCCCTTCACAAGTCTGATCGCCCTGCCTTGGGAATGCCTCGTAAGGAGGCGGATTTAAGCAAATTCCCCAACCAACGACCTAGATCACGTCATGCATCCCCTGTTCTTTGGAGTCTCAGTTATCGCTCAGACGGCAAGTTGACCGTGCGCCTTTCGGCTTTTCCATCTCCGAAACTCCCAAATATAGATAAAAGCGAAGAAATTCTATCTGATTTTATTGAGGAGGTCAAAGAAGAAATTTCCAGCCGAACTAGAAGATCTGCGACAATATCTCGGAATAGGTCTGGAAAAGGCATGTCATCACCGAAGTCCCCAATCACAGCAACGAACCCTGAGACAGCAACTGATTTAGGAAACCTTCCTTCTAATGGAGAAACAGTTGAGGCAGAAATATTGGCTGAGACAACCAAAAAAGGGAAACCCAAAGCCAAGCATATTGAAAGCGGCTGGGACGGCCCTATAATTGATCCCATACCTGAATACGTACAGCCTGGTCAAACCGTAAACCTTTTCGTCCATGCAATTCATCAAGAACAAGAAGGAATCACATTCAAATGGACGGCACCAAAGAAGACTAAATCTCACCAGTCAAGGACTAATAACCCCAAACATTCTCGTGGCGGCGGGAGGCGGCGAAGATGAGTATGCCAAACACGGAATGCAAGGTCCTTGTACTTACGGTTGGAACAGGTAATGCGGACAATTTAGAAGAGACGCTATATGCGCCGCTGATAAAAAGCATCAACACTGGTGGCCCTTGGGATCGTATTATTCTGTTACCATCTCAACGCACCGTGCGCGAGGCAAATGAGATAAAGAATAGAATTGCCCAGTTATCTGTCGAAATTCATCCAATCCCATGCGAGGGAAAAGAGAACGATGCGGATGCCAGTTTCGCCCATTTTGACTCGGTTCTCGGCAAAATTATTGAATCCGATGGAGTGTCTCCCAGAGACATTACACTTGATTTCACGCGTGGCACCAAAGCGATGAGTGCTGCACTTGTGTTAGCGGGTGTTGCGCGGAGCATTCCATTGTTGCGGTACATTGAGGGTAAGCGCGGAAAAAGGGGGAGTGTCGTTGCAGGAAGCGAAATTGTCAAAGAGGTTCCTACGGAAGTAGCCAAGGCACGCCAACAGATCAACTTGGCCGAGCATTTGATGATCCAGGGAAATTTTGAAGCCGTCTGCACCATGCACTCTGAGATATCGTTAACCTTGGGAAAATTACCGGGGCAGGTGCGCGGCAGGCTAGATGCTTATGGGTATGTCGCAAAAATTTATGCCGCGTGGGATCGGTTTGACTATCGCCGGGCATACGAACTGCTTTCACAGCATCTCAAGATCGTTTACGCTGCTGGGAAATTCAAGCCGACACGGGCTATGGAAGAATGGATCGGTAAGCTTGCTAAGCTTCCGAATCAAGATAGTGTTGAGGAGAGGGCTGTTTATCTGAGATACTTAGCGTGTGACTTATTAGCGAACGCAGAGCGTAGGTACAGAGATGGACTTTTTGAAGATGCGGGGGTTCGCTGGTACCGCCTTCTTGAGTTGATTGGACAAGCTCGGCTTTTTGATTATGGTCTAGATAGTGCCAAACTTCCCGAGAATGACGATAGGGTAAAGAAATTTGCCGAGTGTCATGCAAAAAATTCAAAGCCTCTCGGAAAAAGGAAGGATCTGTTTACCTCAGACCGGTATCAGACTGCGAAATTCTTGAGATATTTGGAGGATGATTTAGCTGAAAAACTTATCAAAGAAAATAATCAGAAATACGTAAAAACCCGAAATAAAGGTCTCTTAATACATGGGTTTGACGCTAAGGCCTCAGACCTCAAAGAGGAAGATATTCGTTCAATGATCGAAAATTTTGAGCAGCTACTGTATGAGGACAGAAGGGAAGCATGTGGATGGCTGGTGATCGCTCGCTCACTGAACTTTAGTACCTCACCGAAAGATGCCTGAGAAACCGACTATATGTTGGAATGATTTCAGTGTTGAAAAACAAAGGTATCAGAATGGAAATGATGCTTTTATCAGGGGTCGCCTATCCTCGCATTCAGATTGATTACACTTGATTTTATCATTGTAAATCCAAAAGAACTCGCCGCTGGAGTAGCGTTTGATAAAATAAAGTAAGGGATGCCAAAATAATATGCCCACATTGTATATCACAGAGCCGGGGGCCACCGTTCGATTCTCCACTGGATCAATTAAAGTGACCGCTTCAAAGGATCCCGATGGGAGCGGACCGTTGCCTACTCAAACCAAACAGCTCATTGAAGTTGAACCACATCGCATTGAACTCATTGCTCTTGTCGGCCGTATTCACATCACAAGCCACGCTACGCGATTTTGTCTTGAAAATAGGATTCCAGTTGCTTGGTTCAAGCGGAATGGGGATTTCCTAGGCCGGTTAGTACCAGAGCTTTCTCGCACCGCAGATCTTAGAGTGCTTCAGTATTCAAAAGCTGTTGAAACTGAAAACTCGCTCATTCTATCAAAGGAATTTATTGCTGGTAAAATCCATAACTCTGTCTCCATTCTGTCAGCAATACGGTCAAATCGTACAAATCACCCATATCTGGGATCTGCTATCCGCCAACTTTCCCGGCTGCAGACCCAGATCATAAACGTGACAGATGTTGAATCCTTGCTAGGCTATGAAGGTACCAGTGCCCGCACGTATTTCCGAGGACTAAAAGCGGGGTTTGATATTGGACTCCCTTTCGAAGGTCGCGCCCGAAGGCCGCCCCCCGATCCAGTTAATGCCTTATTGTCTTTCGGGTATGTGATTCTCTCTAACACACTGGCCAGTGTATTAGAGGCACGGAATCTGGATCCGTATGTCGGGTTTCTGCATCAACGCAGATCAGGTCGGCCAAGTCTGGCCTTGGATCTTTTGGAAGAATTTCGGCCAGCAGTTGTGGATAGGTTTGTACTTCGAATGTGCAACCGTCGACAGTTGCGTCTAGAACACTTTGAGAACGATATCAAGCGTGGTGGTATCAGGCTTACTCGTAGTGGCTTACGTAAATTTTTTCGAGAATGGGAAGCATTTATGGACAAGCCGCTGCCGGGGCTCAAGAGCAAGGAACCACTTGAATCTATCATTCGGAACCAAGTCAATCGTTTGGCCACACATTTTCGAGGCCGATGCCAATATAAATCTATTCGACTTGGCGAAGCATACGATACCTGAATATGCCGAGATATGCGATTGCCTATGACATAGCGGACAATTCTCGGCGTCGCAAGGTGGCTAACCTTCTTGACTCCTTGGGCGACCGGGTCCAGAATAGTGTATTCGAGTTAGTTGTAAGCAGGTCTATGCTTGAACAATGTCTTCGGTCTATGAGGAAACTCATGAATCCGAAAGAAGACAAAATAGTGGTGTATTTTTTGTGCCATTCATGTGAATCTAAACGAATCTATGTTGGTCTGATTGACGGCATATCTGAAATAGGGGATGAGCATGTTTTTGTCGTGTAGTGTGCAGATTCGTAACCATTTACATCCATGAAACTGCCGGGGGTTACGACTTGCATCCGTGCCATTTCTCGAATTTATGCTGTCTGGGCGAAGAATAAGTTGGGCAATGCTACTAAAACAACATCGGTATGCCGAAGTAATAGTTCTGATTTCCATCCTTAAGTTGATATTAGCGCAAGTTTGCAAATTCGGTCAAATACTGACTGACATCTTGCGTTAATTTAGAGATTTTTGCCCTCAATTTGCCCATTTCAGGGGTTAAATCGGCCATTTTTCGCACAAATTCATCTTTTTCTGGTATTTGTTTCAAAATCTCTCGAAATAGTGGATTTTTGCGGAACCTTTCCACTCAATCCCTGTAAAATCCATCAAATCTACCCCTGGTTTATGTATATCCGGTCGAAATCTCGAACCCTGAAATCCGGGATCAAAGCCGACACCTTTTCCCTGGTGGAATCCCATCGGGTGAATGGGATGTCCAAACAGCGTACCCTGCTCAATCTTGGCCAGGATTTCAGCATCCCCCAGACACAGTGGCGGACCCTGTCCCGACTTGTTATGGATGGCTTGCGGGGGTATGAACCGCTGTTTCTTGAAGATGAGGCGCTCCGAAAAGTCAGTCAGGAAATCATCCAACGTCTCCAGGCCAAGGGGTATGATCCAGACGATCCGCGGGATGATCGGGATTCCATTCTCACGTACGAGATTCATCACACCGATACGCGAACCGTTGGGGGTGAGCGTGTGGCGTTGCAGGCGTTGCAGCGTTTGGGTTTCGCCGAGATTCTTCAAGACCTGCACTTGAATGAAGATCAGATCCACTGGGCGACGGCGCTGGTCGTCGGACGGATGCTTTCCCCGGGAAGTGAACGGCAAACCCACGAATGGATGCGCGAGCGCTCCAGCATCTTGGAACTTCTTCGTGCAAAACTCCCGAGTGAGCGATCGCTCTACGATGTCGGAGACCTGCTGTACAAACACCACAAGTCCATCATGGATGAACTTTTTGGACACACCAGAGAACTGTTGGGATTTGGCGAAACCATTGTCTTTTATGATCTGACGAATACCTTCTATACCGGTCGCCAACAAGGGACGTTACTCCAATATGGACGCAGTAAAGAGAAGCGATCGAATTGTCCGCTGGTGACGTTAGCCCTGACTCTTGACGCATCCGGGTTTCCTCGCACCGCCAACATTCTTCCCGGCAATGCCAGTGAGCCCGGTACGCTGAAACAGGCGATTGCGCAGTTGGCTGGGGCCCAACCTACGGTCATCATGGACGCGGGTATTGCAACCGAGGCGAATCTGGCGTATTTGAAGGAGCAGGGGCTGGGTTGGATCTGCGTGGAGCGGGCCAAGACCCCACCGGTCCCCGAGCGCGAGCCCGATCAAGTGTTTGAAACCAGCACAAAGACGTTGGTGCGTGCATGGGGGCTTGGGGAGCAAGACCAGGAGCAGCGTGTGTATCTGCATAGTGCGGCCCGGCAGGCCGTCGGTGATCAGATCCTCCAGACCAAGCGTGCGCAATTTGAAGAAGCCATTGCGCACCTGAACGAGGGCCTGACCGTAAAGGGGCGACCCAAGACGTATGAGGTCGTCCAAAAGAAGGTCGGGCGACTGGTTGAGAAATATAAAAAGGTTGCGTATCAGTACGCGGTGACGGTAGGTCAGAAAAAAGACAGTCCGAATGCGCAATCCATTCGCATCCAGCGTCGATCGGCCTTTGACGAATGCACGAATGCTTCGGGGGGCTATATCGTGCGAACCAGTCACACCAAGTGGCCTTGCAAAAAGGTTGCACGCACCTACTGGAGGTTGAATGAGATTGAACAAACCTTCCGTACCATCAAATCCGACCTCGGATTACGCCCCATTTACCATCGGAAGCAAGAGCGGATTGAGGCACACCTGTTCCTGTCGATCCTTGCCTTTCATACGGCTCACCTGATTCGGAGTCAACTGCGAACCCATCAGATTCATCGGAGCTGGGGAACGCTCAAGGTAGCGCTCAACCACCAGAACCGCGTGACCACGGTACTTCCACAAAATAAAACCCACTGTATCCTACTCAAACAAGATGCAGACCTGAAACCATTCCAACGGAAGGTCTTCCAGGCGTTGGAACTCAACATCGGAAATTACACCCAACGAATCAAGACGAAACGCCCAAAAAAAGAGGACACCGACAGGTAAAAAAAGAACGAAAAAATAGCCCTTTTGAGCCCCCCTGGAAAATAGGGGCAGCAGAGATCCGCAAAAAAATCCACTACATTGCAAACTGGTGTAGTATAGCAGGTTCCAGTTCTGGGTAATATGTATTGTTTTGGTTACATTTTGTTATAATATAGGACAGATAGCCACGAAGAAGGATCCTTGAGCAATTGCGACGGCTGATCAATCTGGTGTACGCATGCTAGGCCATAGGCCATAATGCTCAATATTTGAATTCGTCGGAGCTGCCATAATCTTGCGACTCGGGCTCGCGGTAATCGCTACCGAAAAGTTTGCACATGGGCTCTCCATCTTTGCTTGGGGATCCTTCTGCGTGGCTATTCTGTCGTATTGATAGTTCATGCAGTCTGAACGGGGGATTGCATGGCCTCCCATAGAAAGCCGGCCAGTTCGCGGGCAAGTGCAACCACCGCGACTTTGGGCGGCTTTCGTTTGGTCAGTGCTCGGTATCGTTGGTGTAAACGTTTTTGTGCCCGCTGGCTAATGGCCACGGTTCGGGCACTGCATTGCTTCTGCCGTTCACCAAGGGATACACTGATCCGGGGATAGTGTATGTATTTCCAGGCTGCACTCACCAAGGCTTTCCGCGCATGGACATTTCCGGTCTTGGTGATCGAACCAGACCGAACGGTGTTCCCCGATGAACGCCGAGATGGAACCAGTCCCAGATAGGCCATCAGGGCGGTCGGTTTTTCAAACCGCCGCAAGTCACCGATCTCGCAGACCAGTTGCATGGCCGTAATCCGTCCAATGCCGCGAAAGCCCTGCAGAATCTGGATCGGTTCCTGAAATCTGATGGACTCGGACGCAGTCCGTATCTGCTGTTCCACCTCCCGAATCCGTGACTGAATATAGATAATAAATATCCGCCAGGCTTCCCCGTAATACCTGCGCGTCGTTGGGCTGATCCAATTCGACCTTATTGATCCAAACCATAAACTTTTGCGTCCAGTTGCCTCCTGCATTATAGCTGTGTCCACGGCCATGCAAAAAATGAATGACTTGCATTTTGGATCGGTGGAGATTCTTTATCAGCGCTTCACGACTCCTGACCAGACTCCAGACAGATCTCAATTCCGAATCCAGAATAAAACATTCGCTCAAAAGACCCGCCGCAAAGTACTCGGCCAGCTTCCTGGCATCGCGCCGGTCTGTTTTAATTCGATCCCCAGTGCGCCGTGGAATAGAACCCGGCGCAATGATGGCACAATCAACGCCCAGGGCAGTCAGCGCTTCGTAGAGCGCCGTGCCGCAAAAAGACGCTTCGTAGCAACAACGGAAATCATCGTATTTAGACCGCATTGATGCCACAAATCTGGACAGACGTTCCGGCTTTTGTGCGGAAAACTCCCGCTCATCACAGAAACGCCGCAGATCCGCATCATAAACGCACGATGCAATCGTGGCACGGTGAACGTCCAGTCCGATAAAGTAACGCGTCTGAGAAGAAGGGGATGTGGGTTGGGATAGCATAGTAATTGAAAGTTAGGTTCAGCAGTAAGGATAAGGCTCGGCTGAGGAACCTGCTATGCTATTATATCTTGCGTTAGGCTTAATTTTCTTGTTGAGTCCTATTTTGGGACCATATTCCTACCTTATAGGAGAATTAACCCCACCGCAATGAGACCATTTTAGGAGTTTTTGCTCAAAAAAGTAGTTTTTCAGAACAAATCAACCGGCTTGATGTTGAGTGATCAACAAGTGTTTGCCCTAACACTGGACGCCCCGCTCATTAGGGGATTGCGACTCAGAGAGATAATAAACCGCGTGTCCATTCTGGCTCACTGCCTAACACTGGACGCCCCGCTCATTAGGGGATTGCGACCGGAGAATCGATAAACTGCAGCGCGTAGCCATTTTTCTTGACTAACACTGGACGCCCCGCTCATTAGGGGATTGCGACGTCAATACACCCGAGCGCGAATTCATTTTGCGTCACGGCGGCACTAACACTGGACGCCCCGCTCATTAGGGGATTGCGACCGATACACTTGATCGCGTAGCCATTTTGTTTTACCGCGCTAACACTGGACGCCCCGCTCATTAGGGGATTGCGACACCGCTGCCCGTTGCACCGCTTCACTCGGGTCGTCAATACTAACACTGGACGCCCCGCTCATTAGGGGATTGCGACACAAATCTTGGATGGCTTTCCATATCGAAAGTGAACTCTAACACTGGACGCCCCGCTCATTAGGGGATTGCGACAAAGAAAGTTTGATTTTGGCTTCAGTCTGTTGACTCTGGACCTAACACTGGACGCCCCGCTCATTAGGGGATTGCGACCGGTTGTCTTCCTCGGAGTTATGATTCCGTAACTTCATCTTCATTGGCCTCGCAAGAGTAGTCAAAAATACAGGAATCTCCGAGCATTTCACGAAACCACACCGTAATTCGAGTTCCGTGCACATCCCTGAGACGTACAGGTTCGTTCAATTCAAAGCGAACAGGAGGCGATTGGCCTTCATTGATCATTGCACTGTCCGCGTAAAGATAAGCCCGACCATAGGCGTCTATAGTCGGGTACAGGCGTGTCTGGATGCCTGGGAGGTGTCCCGAGTGATTGGTAATGATTTGGGATCCTCCCTCCTGCAATGGTCGCATGGAAATTTCTAATTGTCTACCTGGAATATAACCACGTTCCACATGTGCCATATATCCATCTGCCGCACAGAATACCATCATGGGCAACTTTGAATGGACTACAAACTCAACTCGCCCACGCGTATCAGTTTGTGCCTCAAGGTAGGTATTGTTTGGGTAGAGTATCAATACATTCACGTCCTGTAGTGGAGCGTCGTGATCGCTTCGGGAAACGACGAATTGAGCAAGAATCCCCTCCGGCTCGGGTAGCTTAGCCGCCGGCAAAGTGAGCCTCAATTCACGCCCACCAAGCAATTCAAAAACCGGCAACTGCCCCGAAAAGGCGAAAGTTTCATCCTCAATGACTGAAATTCCCTCACCGCGTTTCTCAACAAAGTATTCACGGTTACCAGCCCCAGGAACATCGCCCACTCGACACTGCCCCAACCGTGAAACAAGCAATTCATTGCGTGTGAACTGGCTCGTGCGTAGATCATCTGTGGTCATGGAGTTGCATAGACCGCCAGGCGAATACAACTCCAGTCGATCTTCAAAAAGGAATAGTCGAATCCTTGAACCACGCACGAGATAGTCACGATGCACCACTGCATTCACTACGGCCTCAAAAACCGCCTGCAGGCTAAACTGCGGCAGATCAATACGTGCGGGGCTTTTATAGGCTGCCACACGTTGATTGGCCGCTACGAAGCGCACGGCTTCACGAATCTGCTCATCAAGAGGTCCCTTAATGTTACGGGCATTAATTTGAAACTTGGCCCCCAGCTTATTTCCTCGATAATGTACAGCCTGGATCCAAGCATTTGGTAACCACTCACTCGGATCGTCCGATGCTAACAGGATACCTCCCACCGTTGCTAGTAATTCTGGGGCTTCCCCTTTTTAAGTGGGTTCGGAGTCAGAACTGAGATGAACCACGATGCGATTGAATAGATTCGGAATGGATTTCTTTATTTATTTTGGGTCTGTTTTTGGAGTTCAAATCAAATATTTCATTCACCATGAGTGTACGTATTCAAGATATCAATCGATTGTTAGGGATTCAGTCTCCGTGGGAAGTCTCGGAGATCAAGCAAGATGATGCAACGCAGCTGGCTGAGATCCATGTGATTTGTTCGGAGGGTTCGGTACTTCGCTGTCCTGAATGTAACAAAGTTTGTCCTGGCTACGACCATCGTCTTCGGAAATGGCGTCATACGGATATCTGCGAGTATCAGACGAGTGTGGTTGCGAAAGTTCCTCGGGTGGAGTGTTCGGAGCATGGAATCAAGACGGTTTCGGTGCCCTGGGCGGATGAGCGCGTGCGTTTTACGACGGCATTTGAAGCGAAGGTCATTCACTGGTTGCTGGATACCACCAGTATTTCAACGGTGGCCTCCAGGATGGGAGTCAGTTGGACGATGATTGCCAACATTATGGAGCGTGCGGTAAATCGGGGACTGGACCGCAGAAAAGACGAACCCATTGCCCATATCTGTGTCGATGAGACCTCTTATAAGAAAGGGCACAATTACATTACTGTGGTGTCCAATCCAGACACGGCCACCGTGCTGTATGTCGGGGAGGGTCGGACAATGGCCAGTTTGAACGGGTATTATGGTGGACGTTCTGCGGAGCAGTTGGACGCCATTGAAAGCGTCAGTATGGATATGTGGCCCGCGTATATCAGTGCCACGAAATTGTGGGTTCCCGGCGCGGATAAAAAGATTGCATTTGATCGTTTTCATGTGGCCAAATACATTGGAGATGCCGTGGATAAAGTCCGTCGGCAGGAGAACCGGGAATTGCGGAAAGAAGAAATCTACGATCTCACTGGAACCAAGTATGATTGGCTGACCAATCCGAAGAATATGTCGACGCGGCAAAAGAAACGATTCAACCAGTTAAAGACCAGTTCGCTGAAAACAGCTCGTGCGTGGGCCATCAAGGAATTGTCCCAGAAGTTATGGCATTATGTCCATCCCACATGGGCACTCAAAGGATGGAAACGATGGCTGTCCTGGGCCATGCGTTGCCAACTGGAACCGATGAAAAAAGCGGCGAAAACCATCAAGAATCATTTGTGGGGGATTATCAATGCAGTGGTCTTAAAGGTCAGCAATGGCCCCGCCGAGAGCATCAACAGTCGCATCAAATCCGTCAAAATTCGTGCTCGTGGATTCCGAAACAAACAGCGGTTTACCAATGCAATCTACTTCTATCTCGGCGGACTGGATTTGTATCCAGTAGGCTTCCAAAATCATACTACCCACACGTAAAAGCGAAGAGCCGTAATTCTTTTTCTGGTCCAGGCTTGACGAATTTCAACTTGGAAAGTGCTACCTCACCCGAGTTATATCCACGGGAACTCACATACTTAGGGCTGGCGAAAAAATAAATTAGCCTATCAATTTTCAAGATGGTACAACTAATCGGTTGCTGATCTGCGGTTTAATCATGTAGTTCCATCGCGGTAAGGACTCATTGTACTCCAGATTAAGTTGGTTCATTTTATCTTCGCTGATTTTGATTCCTCGTTCATATTCGCGTTCTACCAATTCTGCGTTGACGGTCAGTCCTGTCTGTGTCGTTGTAGTATTGAGACAATTGAGCATCGTATCAAAAGATTCAAGAGGGATCCCTGCCCAGTTTTTGGATACTTCACTGAAGAGGCGGTGTTCGATTGGATTCCATTTGGAGGCCCCACTGGGATAATGTGCAACGGTGACGGTGAGATTAAATGGATTTGCGAGTTTATGCTGCAGGAAGTATTTCCATGCACGCGGATGGCACCCATTGCTTCCTCCACTATCGGCCAGGATTAAAAATTCGTTCGCATCTGGATAGAGGTAGCGACCGCATTCCTTCCACCAAGTCGCTGTACAGTCTACCGAGAATTCAGGCGTATCATGAGAGTATCCCACATAGAATGTCCCCATATTTGCCAGAACATCATAGATTCCGTACGGGATTGCAAGGCCGTCCGCCTGAGATCGGAAGTCATGATCATTGACGAGATGCGGGGTCCCCCTCCAATAGGTCCCTGGATTTCGAAACTGACCGATCAGTTCTTTTTTCTTGGTATCTACGCTGATGATGGGAAGGCGCGTGTGGGAGAATATCGTTCGAAGCATCGAAATGATTTGGAATTGGAGACTTCGGTCTGGATGTCTGATGGCAGACAACTGCTTGTGGTTCACCCGTAATGCAAATCCCAGTGACTTCAGAATTCGACTCACGGTGCGGTCCGTGAGGGGAATCCCGAGTCTGGTGAGCACCGAGGCAATCGAGTGTGTGGTTCGCCGATACCATTGCTGCCCAGTACATGGATCTCCCGCAGTATCACACTCCATCTCCTTCTGAATGAGTCCAATTATTTCGGGCTTTTTTTTTCGATGGATTTGCGCCCACCACCAGGTTTACGGATTCGTTTCACCTCGAAATCTCCGTCCAAAAGCTGCCTCCGTCCTTTGGTGATCGTGGCACGGGCCATCCCTAACAGCTCAGCAACCCGCCGATCCCCTCCACGACCTACACGAAGCGAAAACCATCCAGCAAATAATCGTCGTTGCTTCTCATTCAGGGTATTAAGCAGGGTCTGGGTCCCCTTGGACATGGTCTCATTCCAACCCAAAGATAAGGCGTCCTTTTTCTGTCGTTGCTGTTTCTGGGTACCGGAGTCCATGGATACATACAGATAATGCCGTCCTACTTTTTTTCTTGAAACACGACCTTCTTGAGTTAAACGAGTCAAGGTCGGCAGTACTGCCACCTTCACCATCGTTTGAAGATCCCGCGCAAAGAGCCCCGCCGGTGATTGTTCAATGAATGCGATCAGCGTGGAGGTCAGCGGACCCTCCCGGGAAAAACGAATCTCGTTGTACGACCAGAGACCATTCTCATCAAACTCTACGAGTTCGTCCAAGGTGTAATAGCGGCTATTGTGAGAATAACTGGTTCGGCACCCTGCCTGGGTGATGACTTTGTGGACGGTAAGATCACAGACGGGACCGATGGCAGCGCGGAGCTCGGCAAAGGTAGCGACGGTTTGGCCCCGAATGAGTTCCTTCACGAGACCAATTTTTTTCGTTCGGCTTGACATGGAAAAGTTTTAAGTGATAACATTAAAGTATAAATATAGGTAAAAATGAACAATCGGCAAAAAGCAGGGGCAAATCGAAACTTTTTAGGCCAGAATTAAGATGAGAGCGGAGAGAATTCTCTGGATTACGCGGAAAAAAAGAATTGAAAGACAGGAAATGGTAAATTAATAGGGTAAATTATTTTTTCGCCAGCCCTTAAGCCATAGATCTCTCCGAAGACTGTTGATCCCAGACTCCCAAACTATCTGTGTATCAAATGAGATGACATCAGATTGTCCACGCGTCTGCGACAATCGATTCACTTCGCTATGCTCAATTACTCGCTTACTGGCTCCTTTTCGACAATAATACCCGCCGGGAGAACGGTGGACGGTTTTACTTTGCGGTATTTCAACCAAAAGTACTCCCCCCTCTCCCGACTCTACCGAAACACGAAAAACTTTATAATCAATGGATGGCTTGATACTTTCGGTACAAATTTCATCCACATATCTGACAAGAGCATCAAGCTGTAACCGTGTAAGCGATTGCGCCCGACAATCGTCGGTGACCCCCAGGATTAGCTGCCCCCCGCTCCCGTTCCCGAATGCAGCAATCTCATCTGCAAGGGAATTTCGACGAGGCGCAGAAACGTTGGCACCGCGGAATTTCACGGCCTTTAAATCAAGCCCTGAGTCTTCGCCTAAAGCGACCTGCTGCCATATTTTTTTTTGATTAATTGAGGCCATCATATTGCCCAGGTAGAAATTTAATCCACTGCGGTAGGGTACTTGTCAACTCATTCCAAATCTTGTCTGGAAAAATATCAGAATCTCGGTAAAATACTTGTCCTAGATGCTTCCTGCATAGTGAGCCTCGTTCGTAATTGGAGTTCGTCCGTTACAAGATCATCGGTCTTGGATCCAATTATGACACGCCTTCGCTCATTTCGATCATGCGCTCAATCGGCCTGAGTGCACGCTTACGGATAGATTCTTCCATGCGAATTTCAGGTAACTCATGATGCATACAGGTATATAGTTTCTCAAGCGTGTTGAGTCGCATATGTGGACATTGACTGCAATTACATCCGCTTTCAGGGGGGGCCGGAATAAAATGCTTGTGGGGGGAATCTTTACGCATCTGATGCAGAATCCCCTCCTCTGTCGCAATGATAAAGGAATCTCCCTCATCCTCGCGTGCAAATCGACGGATTCCACTGGTCGAGCCAACAAAATCGGCATGCCGAAGGACCGCTTCCTCACATTCTGGATGGGCCAATACCTTGGCAGCAGGAAATTCAACTTTCAATGTGAGCAACTTGCGCTCACTGAATGTCTCATGAACAATACAAACCCCATCCCAGATTTTTAATTTGCGCCCCGTCTTACGCTCAAGCCAACGGCCCAGATTCCGGTCAGGTGCAAAAATGACCGGTTGGGATTCCGGGATCTTTCGCAGTAAATGCTCTGCATTGGTCGAGGTGCAAATAATGTCACTCCTAGCCTTCACGGCAGCAGAGCAGTTGATGTAGGACATAACCAAATGATCGGAATGCCGATCACAAAATACCTGAAATTCATCCGCAGGACATGTATCTGCCAGAGAACAGCCTGCATTCAGATCTGGAAGCAGGACCTTCTTCTCAGGACTCAGAATTTTTGCGGTCTCGGCCATAAAATGAACCCCGGCAAACACGATCATGTCCGCCGAAGTTGCTGCTGCCTGCCGGGAAAGGCCTAATGAATCTCCTATAAAATCAGCAACATCCTGGATGGCAGGCTCCTGATAATAATGCGCAAGCAGGATGGCATTCTTTTGCTTCTTGAGGGCCTCAACCTCTTTATAGAGGTCCAAAGTCTGATCTACAGGATCATCAATGAACCCGATCTGCTCCAAGCGGCTATTCAGAAAATCTTGTGGTACAGACATGATTCTAAACTAAACATGCATACCCCCCTACATCTGCGTATCCACTCTAAATAACGATCCAAACATGTTTTTGTGTCACAACACGGCGTAACCATCCATCATATCCCATGAAATAACAATCGAGCGTTATTTTTCCTGGAGCTGACCATCTTGTAATACCAGGACACGGTCACACAATTCACTCAAAGCAGGGTTATGGGTAGCGATCACAAAGGCTTGGTTGTGGGTCCGGCTCAGATTGAGTAACTCTTCATGGAGCACACCAGCGGTTTTTGTATCTAAACTGCCGGTGGGCTCGTCTGCAAGGACCAGTGCTGGTTGATTCATTAATGCACGCGCAACAGCTACACGCTGCTGCTCTCCGCCCGAAAGTTCTGATGGACGATGGTCAAGACGCGACTGAAGCCCTAATTGCTCAAGAAGAATTGTTGCCCTCTGCTGAGCTTTACGCAATGCCTCATTACCAATCAGTGCTGGCATTGCCACATTCTCTAGCGCACTGAACTCGGGAAGTAGATGATGGAATTGAAAAATGAAGCCAACCGAACGATTTCTCCAGCGGCTGAGTGAATCATCATTCTGTTGGAAAATATCCTGCCCATCGTAAGACACCGTCCCTTGATCTGGTCGATCCAGAGCACCCAATAAATGGAGCAGTGTTGTCTTACCCGTTCCGCTGTCCCCAATGATCGCAACCACTTCGCCCACGTTGATCGTCAGAAATACGCCTCGCAACACCTCCAGTCTTCCGCCTGAACCCGTCTCGAATCCTTTATGCAAGTCTTCTGCGATCAAACGGGACGGCATCAGAATCGCGTATTAACTACGTTGGCAAACTTTGAACCGAACGTATACGATAAGGCAATACTGCTACTGGCATAGTAGTCAGTGGCAAGTTCACGCTGCTGAAGGAGAATGTCTTCCAGCAACAACTCGCCTCTTGGCAGAGAGAGCTGATCTCGAATCATTTCAAAACTTCCCTCAAGTTCTAGAGAAAACCCCTCAAAAAGACGTACAGAAATGTTTGCAAACAACTCTGCCCGCTGTTTTGATAGATCATGTAGATATTGAGATCCCTCCAGCCCACTGAAAATATCCCCCCAAGGGCGACGAATCGCAACCGTAGCATCTAACTCGTGACGGGGCAACCATTCCTGCATCTCACCAAAAATCGTTGTCTCAAAATAATCTGCGTACTGCATGCCAATTCGGTAAACGAACGTGATGGCTCGACGTGTTGCAACCTCATACGGAAATAAACTGTACTCAATCCCTGGAACGAACGAAGCCCAATGCTTTAGATTTCGATCATCGCGAGTCACATAGTCCACAAAAAATCCTGCTGACCAATGAGGCCCTAGACTCCGGATCAAATAGCTATCCAGCCCATGCCGAGTGATACTTCTACGCACCGTTGCTCTGCCCTCCCGCTGGATCCGCACCAGATCATAATTGAAGTATGGTCGAATTCGTGCCTTCCACTGCTCACTTCGATGATCGGCGAAAAAACCCCACCGAGAATCAAACACCGTACGATTCGATTCCAAATCCAATTCAAAATCTCCACCATACAGATTAAAAACCCAGTGTTTCCACGGATCTCGGCTTAATAATTCTTCCGCTTCGGATTCCTCTCTCTCCACATAGGCAAGTGAAAAAATATCTGTGTTCGCCCCTTGACCAAGAAAGGGGGCCAAACCCAACCGAAGAGCCTCATTGATGACTACCCGCCTCTCTTCTCGTGATGCATCCTGGTCGACGACTCGGATTAGGTTCAATTCTGACCCGTCTAACGATCCAAGACCAATGAAAGATAAGTCGTACTGTCGACCACTAAGTACAGTGAAACTGCTGGTCACGAAGATATGCACATCGGCTTGATTTGGGTCTCGAACGTAATTGATAAAGTCCAATTCTGTACGGATATGAGACTCGTCACACTGATCACAATCAAGAAAAACACTCAGTCTCTCACCAATGCCGTTTTGGCTCATAACTTCAGCCGGAATCAACATCAGGAATCCAAGCACAGTGAATAGGTAAATATTATGCATCCCGTTCAAGATTATAATGTTTTATTCTCGTGTGCAGGTGTGAGCGTTGAATCCCAATTTTTTTCGCTGTTTGGCTCACATTCCAATTATTTTCCTCCAGCTTCTGTTGAAGGAACATACGCTCTGTATGATCACGGAAATCCGCCAGTTTACTATAATGCTTCGCCATTGTATGGATCTGACCTTCCTCAGAAGAGGCGGGCACGACCAGACGCTCTATATCCGACAAGGTCACGGTATCCGTTTCGCTCAGAATCATTAGACGTTCGACCACATTACTAACTTCCCGAACATTCCCACGCCATGGCAATGAGGAGAGTTTGTTGATGGCCTCATTGGTAAAAATTTTGGGCGGAAGCCCATTTCGTTTGGAGAGCCGGGAAGCAAAATGTTCAATTAGCATCGAAACATCCCCGGTTCGCGCTCTGAGCGGAGGCATATTCAGAAGGATCACACTCAGCCTGTGATATAAATCTTCACGAAATTTCCCCTCCTCGATAGCAACGCGTAGATCCTTGTTCGTTGCAGCAACCACACGGACATCTACATTGATGGCACGCTCCCCACCTACCCTGGTAAGTTTATTTTCCTGTAAAACCCTGAGGACTTTGGCCTGTGCAGGCATACTCATGTCACCAATCTCATCAAGGAATAGCGTACCACTGTGCGCTTGCTCAAATTTTCCGACTCGCTGACGGTTCGCACCGGTAAACGAGCCTTTTTCATGACCAAACAGCTCACTCTCAATGAGTTCCGAGGGGATTGCAGCGCAATTCACTGCAACCATGGCCCCCTCCCTGCGGAGGCTTTGCGTGTGGATCCAGCGTGCGGCCAATTCTTTCCCTGTACCAGGCTCCCCGGTAATGAGCACACGGGCCTCGGTAGGACCAACACGTTCGATCAATTCTTTTACCGCGTGCATCGCCTGGCTATCGCCCAGCATAGGCGCGAGAACATCCCCATGTTGCTGTTTCAAGGCCTGTCGTAACCGCCGATTCTCAATCACTAGCTTTCCTCGCTCAAGTGCAGAGCGGACGGTAACCAGAAGATGTTGTAGATCCGGCGGCTTTTCAATGAAATGGAATGCCCCGAATTGCGTGGCTTCTACAGCGGTCTTGATATCTGCATGACCGCTGATCATGATCACAGGTAACTCCGGCCATGTCTCCACACATGTAGCCAGAACCTGTAATCCATCCCGCTTCGGCATTTTGATGTCCAGAAGAACCACATCAAATGTGGATTTCCTGAGCTTGCCTAACGCTTCCTCGCCATCCGTTGCTTCTTCAACGACAAGGTCTTCGTACTCCAGGATCTCCCGGAGTGTCCTTCGAATGCTTACCTCATCATCGACAACCAGCACACGGGATGCAGACATTCCTATTTACTGAAGAGCCAGTACAAGACCTAACATATAGTCAAATTCATCAACTAGATCCGTCTCCGGGTACCGCTCTTTTGCTTCAAGAATTATCTCTTCTGCGGTATCTAATTCACCGGATTCCACATAGGCCCGCGCGGATGAGCGCAGATAATACGGGCTCTGCACCTCATTATCGTCCATCTCGGCGGCACGTTTGAAGAGGTCCGCTGCGAGTGAAAAATCTCCCTGTATTTCGTGAATCGCAGCACGTCCGGCCGTTGCACTAGCTCCAAGAAAATCATCACTCGCGTCGAAATTTTCAAACTGCTCCAAGGCCTGCTCGTACTCTTCTAATTCAAAAAGAGCGTTGCCTGCATAAAATCTAGCAGTATTCCCGGCAGGGGTACTTCCATAGCGATCAATAATATCCAGGAGCCCCAGCGTTTCACCGCTACCATCTAAAGCCACCTGGTATTCTCCCCTTTCATACTCAAGGATAATGGCTCCAAGCAGTTCTTGGGCCTGCGTATCCCGCTCACCCTGGATATAATTAAATCCAAATATGCCTGCGATGACCAGAAGGACACCGATAGCGGCGCCAGTAAAAACACGCCGGTTTCCATAATAGGCCGCCAATATGGGAGTGTACCAATTTTTGCTTAATTCAGCCCGTTGACTGCCTCTTTGCCCGACGACTCCCTTCGGAGCTTTCATTTTTGACATTCTACAATTCTACGTTTGAGTGAATCCAAGGAAAGATCTCTTCGTGAAAATTTTCATGTGATTGCGGTACCATGCGGCCTCATCCAATTTTAGATGATCAAACCGTCTACGATTCTGGCTGGGTTCGTTCAAGCATGTAGAGCGAGTCGGAAGCCAACCCATGTAATCATTTTTCGTACTTGCTCGTTTTACTCTCTTTCGTGAAAAATGCTCAACTTAAAAACCCTTGGTCTGATCTATCGGAACTTGAATGAATAGACACATGGGTTTTCTTGTTCACCTTGTCCTATATCAAAAACAACTCAATCAATTAACCTAAGAATGGCTTATAAACTTGCAATCAATGGCTTCGGTCGCATTGGTCGTCTCGCACTTCGTTCGATCTTAGAACGCAACATTACGGCGTTTGATGTCGTTGCGGTGAATGATTTAACGGATGCAGCTACGCTTGCCCACCTATTCAAATATGATTCAGTCCACGGCAAATGGCCGGGGAATGTGTCTATAGACGGAAACAACCTGTCTATTGGTGACCATAAAATCCCCGTCCTGAGTGAACGCGATCCCGCGAATTTGCCTTGGTCTGATCTCGGCTGTGATATTGTGATTGAATCAACCGGACTTTTTCGGAGTCGCAGTGCAGCTGCAAAGCATATCAAAGCCGGCGCCAAAAAAGTGGTTATTTCTGCCCCGGCCAAGGACCAAGTCGATGCGACGGTCGTGCTCGGAGTGAATGACCATGTTCTAACAGGACAAGAGGAAATCATCTCTAACGCCAGTTGCACAACCAATTGTATTGCCCCCATGATTAAGGTGGTGGACGATGCCTTTGGGATTCAGAATGGTTTGATGACGACCGTGCATGCTTATACAGGCGGACAGAAATTACTGGACGCTCCGCATAGCGATCTGAGACGTGCACGAGCCGCTGCATATTCCATTGTACCAACAACCACGGGTGCCGCAAAGGCTGTGGGCTTGGTTCTCCCTCATATGCAGGGAAAACTTGATGGAATGGCACTCAGAGTTCCGATCCCAAGTGGTTCCTTGACCGACCTTACGGTCCAAGTCAATGCTTCACCAAGTAAAGAAGAGGTCAATGCTGCATTTCATGCTGAGGCCAATGGAGCCCTAAAAGGAGTCATGGAGTTCTGCACTGCCCCCATCGTGTCCATTGATATCGTTCACAATCCTCACTCTATGATTTTTGACAGCTTGGCGACAATGGTTCAGGGTAATACTGTCAAGGTCCTGGGTTGGTACGATAATGAATGGGGATACGCTAATCGGGTCGTCGACATTGCTGCCTTGCTGATGAAAAAATCTGGCTGAGGTCAGCTTCATCACTGATGTCGAAATTAACCCTCAAAGATTTAGACCTGCATGGAAAGTGTGTACTGGTGCGCGTGGACTTCAATGTACCCCTGCAATTATCTGAGAAGACCAGTTGCTATGAAGTCGTTGACGACACGCGTATCCGTGCCGCTTTGCCCACCATTCAAACAATCACGGAGGCCGGTGGGAAGGCCGTACTCTTAAGCCATTTGGGACGCCCGAAAGGGCAGCCCAATCCGCAATACAGTCTGGCACCGGTTGCTGATTGTTTGAGTGAACTCGTAGGCACGACTTCCCGATTTTCGAGTGAAACGATTGGAGGCGTTGTGCGGAAGAGCGTCCGCACCATGCCAAACGGTAGCGTGATCCTGCTTGAAAATACCCGCTATTTTCCTGGAGAAACGAAAAATGATCCAGACTTTGCGGCAGAGCTGGCAAAACTCGGAGACCTCTTCGTGAATGATGCCTTTGGAACCGCCCATCGAGCACACGCCTCAAACGTTGGAGTTGCAAGCCACTTCTCTTTGGCGGCTGCCGGACACTTGCTGGAAAAAGAACTGGTGCAGTTGGGACATGCCTTGGAATCCCCCGCCCCGCCTACAGTTGCCCTGTTGGGAGGGGCAAAAGTGTCGGACAAGATTGGAGTGATTACAAACCTTCTGGACATTGTAGACCATATCCTGATCGGCGGCGCGATGGCGTATACGTTCCTGAAGGCACAGGGAATATCCATCGGTAGCTCGCTTGTCGAAGAGGATCGTCTAGGTGATGCCCGGACAATGCTGGATCGAGCTCAAGGAAAAATTCTTCTCCCCAGTGATCACATTGTCAGTACTGCCTTGGATGCTCCAGGGGCATCAAAAACCATATCTGGAGGCATTGAAGATGGGTTCATGGGACTGGATATTGGCCCGGAAACCGTCCATACGTACACCCAGAACGTCCAGAATGCCAAGACCTGCATATGGAATGGCCCAATGGGAGTGTTTGAGGTGCCTGCGTTTGCATCTGGAACCAAATCCATGGCGCAAGCAATGGCTTCAGCTACCGGTAATGATGCGGTAACGATTATTGGTGGAGGGGATTCTGTTGCCGCTATCAAACAATTAAACCTGCATACAGAAGTGACGCATGTGTCCACCGGCGGTGGTGCCATGCTGCAATTTCTGGAAGGAAAATCCCTCCCCGGCCTGGATGCATTGACCGACCAAGCCTGAGTTCTCGCAGGCTCTGCTGGAATCCCGTTCCAGCGATAGTTTTGCAGATTACAATGATGGATATGTGGCCCGCGTATATCGGTGCCACAAAAGCGTGGGTTCCCGGCCAGACAAAAGATTGCATTTGATCGCTTTCATGTCGCCAAATACATTGGCGAGGCGGTGGGTGCAGTTCGCCGGCAGAAGAACCGAGAATTGCGGAAAGAAGGAATCCATTGGAAACGGTGGTTGTCCTGGGCCATGCGTTATCGACTTGAACCCATGAAAGTAGCCGCCAAGACGGTCAAGAATCACCTGTAGGGGATCATCAATGCGATCATTCTGAAAGCGAGTAATGGCCCCGCCGAAAGCATAAATAGCGCATCAAAACCGTCAAAGTCCATGCTCGTGGGTTCTGAAACAAACAACGGTTTACCCATGCAATTTGTTTGTATCTTGGAGGACCGAATCTGTATCCTGTAAACTTCCAAAAACATGCCACCTACTCATAAAAGCGAAGAGATAAATATTTCAAGCATCCAAGACTGGAATAGGGAGGCACGATAGTGGATCGCCGTGAATTTGTCCGAAAAGCTGCCTTGGCTTCTGCTGTTGGCCCATTTATACGTACGCCTCCGCGCATTCGACAATACCGGGTTGGATTAATTGGTTCTGGCTGGTGGGGGATGAATATCCTTCGCACCGCGATTGCCACGGGCACTACAGATGCGGTCGCACTCTGCGATATTGATGATACCCATCTCCATCAGGCAGCGGATGAGGTTGCTCAAATGACAGGGACGCGCCCGGCAGTCTACCGGGACTATGAAGAGTTGTTTATGGAGCAGAATTGTGACATCGCGATTATTGCCACGCCGGATCACTGGCATGCACTTCCTGCCATCGCTGCCATAGATGCCGGGGCTCATGTTTGCCTCGAAAAACCCATCAGTCACACGATTGACGAGGGGAAGGCAATCCTGCGAGCGGCCCGACTACAGGATCGGATCGTGCAAGTTGGCACTCATCGCCGCGTCTCGCCTCATAATCTATCCGCCCGTGATTTTTTCAAGACCGGCAAGGTTGGTAAGATAGGCATGGTTCGCGCCTTCGTGCATTACGGCGGCAATCGCGGAGAGACCGTCCCCGACAGTGCAATCCCCGAAGGATTGGACTGGGATCGCTGGATTGGCCCGGCGCCCTATCGGCCGTTTAATCGTTCCATACACCCACGTGGCTTCCGGCAATACCTGGATTTTGCAAATGGACAATTGGGGGATTGGGGAATCCATTGGCTTGATCAAATCCTCTGGTTTATGGATGAAGAGCCTTTTCCCCATACGATTACCTCTACCGGCGGCAGGCATGTTCGCGAAGATTCAAGTGATGCACCGGATACTCAGGTTGCTACGTTTGCATTTGAGAAGTACACTGCGACCTGGGAGCATCGTCTCTATGGTGCAAATAATTCGGAAAAAACCAATATTGGCTGCTATTTTTATGGGACGAATGGCATCCTGCATCTCGGCTGGCTGGATGGCTGGACCTTTTACCCCAGCAATTCTCGACATTCGACAGTCCATGAAGAAGCAGATCTTGATCAGCCGGACAACCAAAATATTCGTGCCCTGTGGGATGACTTTATCCGCTCCATTGAATCCTCAAGCCTGCCGGCGTGCGATATTGAGGGTGGATATCGGGCAACCAACATGTGTCTCGCAGCGATGATTTCCCTCAAAGTTAATCGTTCAATCCACTGGAATCGGAACCAGGACATCATCGTGGGAGATCCAGAAGCACAGGCCCTCATGCGTCGACCTTATCGAGAGCCATGGACCTATCCAGAGATTTGATCCGACTGCGAATGACGTATCTACCGAAGCTGGTATTCCCCCGCCCCCTATCCGGTAAACTTTACGGTAACTGAACCGCCCGATTCAGGAATCCACACGTTCAAAGAGCCACGCAGTGTAAAGGAGTCCACTCCAATAGGGTCGGATTAGCCGAAGACCGGCATTCCCGCAGATCTGGAGGATCCGGTCCGGGCCGACATACGCAATGCCAGCTTCAAGCCTTTTGAGAAGTCGCTCCTTTTTCTTGCCCGTATACCCTCTGAGGTCCATGTATCGTATCCATGCATCGTAGAACAAATTGAAATAAGGCTCGGATTGGTCTCCATGCAAATCAAAAAGAACAACAGTTCCTCCAAGTTTAACACGCTGCGCAATACTCTGCATGAATGTATCCTTGGATCCATCATCCGATAGAAAATGCATTACATTTATGGCCGTCGCCGCATCAAATTGATGGCCGACCTCAAGTTCGTGGGTATATGCGTTGTGAAACCGCACACGCGAGGATACCCCTAAATGCTCGGCGACCTGTCGCGAATATTCAACCATGGACTTCGCTGGATCTACGCAATCAAATTCCCATTCACTTGCCGATGGAGCGAACACTTCGATTTCCCTGCCAGTACCACATCCTACAATCAGTATCTGGGCTTTTGAAGCTAAACGCTCCTGGAGAAGTGCTAAGGTGGCAATAAAAAGTTCGTCATAGCCTGGGATTACCCGACTGGCAAGTTCCTTGTACTCTTCGCCATAATCTCCATCAAAATTAAATGCTTTCGAATTTTTCATTTATCTTCCCCACGATTGGTTAGATTTGGAGTCCACTAAACTTCTTAAAAATGGCAAACATTATTCTCTCACCGGATTGGGCACTAAAGGAAAGCACTTGCACAACAAAGGCTGCGTATACGAATCGACGGAAGTTTGTTCAATCTCTCGGCCTGGGTGCAATAGGATTTGCCGCTTTGGGTGGATGTTCTGCACAAAGCCAGAATATGGTCGGCGGTCCTTTGGATAAAATCCCTGAAAATGCACCACGGGATGGATTTCCCGCACCGAGGAATGAAACCTATACGGTTCCCGAGAGGGAAATGACAGAGCGCCTCGTCGCTTCGTCCTACAATAATTTCTATGAGTTCATCAATCAGGGAAACCTGAAGAATGTCTGGCCACTGGTCGATGACTATATTCCCTTCCCGTGGACCTTACAGGTACGAGGACAGGTCGAAAAGAAACAGACATGGGATCTGACACCGCTCATCAAGTCCATGCCTCTTGAAGAACGTGTCTATCGGTTCAGGTGTGTGGAGGCCTGGTCCATGACAATCCCCTGGACCGGATTCCCACTTTCCAGTCTCATCAATAAGTGTAACCCAAAATCATCGGCGACGCACGTTAAGTTCACATGTGTTGATCGTCCAGGTCAGTTGCCTGGGCAAAAAAAAGCAACATGGTACCCGTGGCCATACTACGAATCCTTACGGATGGATGAGGCAATGAATGAGTTGGCCTTTGTCGCGGTTGGCATGTATGGGGAGCCTCTTCCCAAGCAGAACGGTTCCCCTCTTCGACTGGTTCTGCCTTGGAAATATGGCTACAAAGGTCCCAAAGCTATTACTCATATTGAGTTTACACGTAAGCAACCAGGTACGTTCTGGAATGAATTGCAGCCCCGCGAATATGGGTTCCTCTCCAACGTCAATCCCAATATCCCCCACCCGCGCTGGAGCCAGGCATCCGAACGCTTTATGCCGAGTGAAGGCGTGGAAAGACGACTCCGCACGCAGTTATTCAACGGATACGATGAATGGGTTGGGGATTTATATCCAGATGAACCACGTTCTCCTGCCGGCCCGATTATTCGATAATCCTCAAGTCCGGTTACGGCGAAGAGACCGATTCCAAAAATAGGCCAGTACCCCTGACAGGATTGCCCCTATCAGGCTGATACCCATTTGGGAGGCTGCGATGAGCCAATGGGCTGGCATTAAGCGATCAATCACTATTTCCTGTGACGATCCCAGTCGTACATGCACATAAAGTGAGTCCTGTCCCTTCACGCGAGACCAAAGCGATTGAGGAAGCGACATTCTTTGGCGCTCAATCGTTTGGCCATCGGGGAAGGTTACCTGAAGATGGATGTATCCATAGGTTACATCTGCGCGATTTGTCACATCAAATTCCTTCACTTTTGCGATTGCAGGCACACCTTGATTCCATGTCTCTCTTAACTGCACGGCAACCAGACCCTGATTCGCTGCGAGACAGACCAGTACGATTGGAACTCCCCAGAAACTCCTTGCAATGATGCTTACCATCAGGATTTACTTCCTCAGCTTAGAAATAAGTATGGCTTCCACGTTTCATCAATATAGCCAACATAATCGCGAATAAACATGACATGGCTGGGTCGAAACGGCTTCCGGTAAAGGGGCATTTTTGCCTCTTCAGGCGTTCGGTCTCCTTTCCGGTTATTACAGGCAATACAGGCAGCGACCAAGTTGGTCCAATGATCTTTTCCGCCTCGAGACTTTGGCAAAACATGATCCACCGTCAGTGAGTCACCTCGAGTACAGTACTGACATCTATGGCCATCTCTGCGAATTACGTTTTTGCGGGATAACATGATATTCCGATACGGAATTCGTATATACCCCCGGAGCCGTACAATACTCGGACAGGGCAGTTTGATCGAAGGGGATCGAAGGAAAAGATCCGGCACACTCTCAACAAGATCCGCTTTGTTCAAGTGAACAAGCACCACGGCTCGACGCACCGTACAGACCGTCAGAGCACGGTAATCGTGATTCAGTACAAGCACATGCGCCTTCATCCGACCCGCTGATTGGATGCTGAAACACACATGCTACAGACTTGAAAAACTTGAGTAGCGAAGATATTAGGGATTACTTGAGGTTCTTGCAAAACTCTTCTACAATCCGAATAATATGCCCGTAGACACTCTCAGAGTAATATTCGCCTCCAAATGAAAGAGTTTTGCAAGAGGCTCATTTGGCATGGTTAAATCAGGTAAGCGCTGGATTGCTCCAAACATAAAGCATTTCTCAATCGAATTCCAATACCTTTACACGGTCTCCCTTCTGTACGACACCTGTGTTTTCCGGAACCAGATTTTCTCCGAAATACACCTTCCCATCTCTTTTTCGAAAACTGTTCAATGTGCGCAGTGGCTCCTTGCCCTGTGAAGCCGTATCCTGATCTATTGTGGTTATAGTGCATCGCGTGCAGGGCTTCACAACGGAAAAAATAATGTTTCCAATTCGGATCCGTTTCCAACTGTCTTCACCAAATGGGCGATCCCCGGAGACCACCACATTTGGTCTAAATCGTCCCATCGGGATAGGGGTAGATAACTTCCTGTTTAAGTCCAAGAGAGAGGCTTTCGTGGTACAGAGCAAGGGATACCCGTCAGCGAATGAGACCGTAGTCCCTGACGGAGCATAGGTAGGATCTGCCAATCGTGAATTTGGATCGTGCATGTGCACCAGGCGAACGGTACGTCCCAGAAAAGTACTCAACCACATATTTACCTGATCGGAAGCCACCCGTGCAAGAATGGAATCCCGCCATATTGAAACTTGGAGGATCGGGGCTGTTTCTCCAGGGACGTCAACGGAAATACACTTCTGCCCGAATGCGGTGAGCATGAACTTATCCCCAGGCCGAGGGACCGCCTGGATCAATGACATGCGCGGGCTTGTTCTCTGGGTGAGGAAATTAGCCTCATCATCAACAATCATCCAACGCCGATCTCCGGCAAGCCCCCAGGAGTTTACTTGGGCACGTATCTGTGTGATCCGATGAGTTGACTTGATCGGATAGATATACAACTCCTCTAAAATCATGAAAATGCCTCGAATCAGTTCTGAATAATTCAATCTACCCGACCGGGATAAAGATGTAAAAGTTCATAAAAATAATCGAAAATTGCTACCTTGCTGATATTCTTGAACCCTATTGACATGAAAACTGCCATCCCCGCTTCGGATATTCGATATGAACCGAATGAAACCCCGCCATTGCCGCTTACCATTGGCTTGGGATTTCAAATGGCCCTCCTAAGTATTGCCGGTATCGTGTTAACCCCGGCCGTTGTGATTCGTGCCGGAGGCGGAAGTGAAGAGTATCTGGCCTGGGCCGTATTTGCAGCCGTCGTGGTCAGTGGAGTTTCCACTATCCTCCAGGCTTTAGGGAAATTCAGAATCGGATCCGGCTATGTTCTGCTCATGGGAACGTCAGGAGCGTTTATTGGAATCTGTATTGGGGCGCTCCATGAAAGTGACCCGGCCACGATGGCGGCCTTGGTCATCGTCTCTTCACTCCTGCAACTTCTCTTTGCCGCCAAGCTTTCCAAGTTCAGACGGATTATGACGCCCACCGTCACAGGAACGGTCATTATGCTGATTGCAGTGACCGTCATGCCGATCCTTTTTGATATGATGAATCAGATCCCTGAGGAAAGCAGCTCCACCTCAGGAGCCGCCGTGAGCGCGGGGACCTCTCTCATAATCATGGTCTTCCTAGCAATCAAGGCAAGAGGAATCCTTCGGCTGTGGGCACCAATGATTGGTGTTTTAGCTGGAACCATTGTCTCCAGCTTTTATGGTCTCTATGATGTCCAGTCAATCCGGGACGCCGCATGGATCGGGATCCCCTCCGTAGCAGGATGGCCGGGAATGGACCTGACGTTTAGCCCCGTCTTTTGGGCGTTCCTTCCCGCCTTTATGTTTGTGACCATCATCGGGGCCATTGAGACGATCGGAGATTCAATTGCGATCCAGCGGATCTCCTGGCGAATTCCTCGCGCAACAGATTTTCGTACTGTACAGGGAGCACTCATGGCCGACGGGGTCGGAAACTTTCTCTCGGGAGTTACGGGAACGATTCCCAATACAACGTACTCCAGCTCCGTCTCGGTCGTTGAACTGACCGGGGTTGCGTCCAAGGCCTGCGGGGTTGCGATTGGAGTGATCTTTGTTTTTTTATCAGTGAACCCCAAATTCCTGGCCGCCATTCTTGCAATTCCCGCACCCGTAGTAGCGGCATTCGTGGCCGTTTTGATTGCAATGCTTTTTGTATTGGGGATGAAAATCGTAGTTCAGGATGGAATTAATTATCGAAGCGGGTTGATTTGCGGGATCTCATTCTGGATTGGCTCCGGGCTCCAAAATCGCAATATTTTCCCGGAGTTTTTTGATGGCCTGGCGGCTGGGACCTTCGAAAATGGCATGGTTAGCGGTGGGCTCGTCGCCATTTTACTGACCATTCTGACAGAACTGACTTTCAAGGCCCGGAAACGAATCCAAACGAACCTGAGCGTCGAGGCACTCTCCGAGCTGCAAGCCTTTGTCCGTAAATTTTCTAAAAGCCATTCATGGTCATCCGCTTTCACGATTCGAGTTGAAGGAGCTGTTGAAGAAGCGCTCCTGATCTTATGCAACCAAACCGATCCAGAGAAAAAGGATCGAGTCCTCCAACTGATGATCAAAGGGGGGGCGGATCGGGCGACCTTGGAATTTGTGGCAGCAGATTCTACCGAAAACCTTCAGGATCGGATTGCACTTATGGGATCTGATGTTTCATCCATAAACTTGGAAAGAGAGATCTCCCTCCGAATGCTGAAACATCTGACCGCCTCGGTACGCCATGAACGCTATCATGGCACCGAGATCATCGTCCTGGAAGTACACAAATCGGCTACAATCCCTAACGAGATTGCAGCCTAATGATCTCTGAGGAGGCGCCAATTAAACCTTGAGTTCCAACACCGGCTTGGCCCTCTTAATCGGGGGCTGCTGACTGGGGGCTGAATCGCCTCCTGCTGCCTGCTCGATGTCCGCACTAATTGAGGCTTGCAGTTCTTCCAGTTCACTCTTAGAGCCGACCACAATATCGCGGAATCGACGTTGTCCCGTTCCAGCTGGAATCAAGTGGCCAACAATCACATTCTCCTTGAGCCCATAGAGCGGGTCAACTTTCGCGGAGATTGCTGCCTCTGTGAGCACCTTGGTGGTTTCCTGGAATGAGGCAGCCGATATAAACGAATCGGTCGCAAGTGCCGCCTGCGTGATTCCCAAAAGTATTGGTTCCCCAACGGCGGGCTGTGCTTCACGTACGGTAACCTCTTTGATATCACGTCGCTTCATTTCTGAATTCACCTCTCGCAATTGGCGTCGATCTACCAAAGAACCGATACGCAGTCCCGACTCTCCTGAATCCGTAACCACGAACTTATCATACAAGGCATCATTGAGCTCCTCAAGCTGGAACCGTGCGATTCCCTCCTCTTCCAGAAGTGTGGTATCGCCTGAATCGGTAACACGTATTTTCTGCATCATTTGACGCACAATTACTTCAATGTGCTTGTCATTGATGGCAACTCCCTGCAGCCTATATACCTCCTGAATCTCATTCACGAGATATTCCTGCACTGCTCGAGCACCTTTGATTCGAAGGATATCCCTTGCAGAAATTTGTCCGTCCGAAAGTGCATCCCCGGCGCGAACAAAATCATGCTCATTAACCAGGATATGCTTTTGCAGCGAAACGAGATAGGAGTGCTTATCTATCCCATCACGGCTTGTGACGATAACTTCCTGCGCACCACGTTTCCTTCCACCAAAACTCACTACCCCATCAATCTCGCTGACCACCGCAGCGTCGGTCGGTATCCGCGCTTCGAAAAGTTCAGTCACGCGGGGCAAGCCACCCGTAATGTCGCGCGTCCTGGCCGACTGCCTCGGGATTTTTGCCAATACTTCGCCCGCCTGTACAATATCCCCCTCATTCACCTGTAAGCGTGCACGAACCGGCAACGGGTATTCCCGGTGACTACCGTCATCCATAAATACGCGAAGTGCAGGAGTGAGTGAACGTTCTCTGCTCTCAATAATCACATTATCCTTTCTGCCAATGAACTTGTCAGATTCTTCCCGCAATGTTGTGCCGTCAATAATATCTTGGAATTGAATAGAGCCGGACACTTCAGATAAGATCACACTATTATAGGGATCCCAACCGGCAAGAACCGCATCCTTATCCACGATTTCTCCATCTGATACAAGGACCTCTGCACCAAACGGAATGATGGACGCAAACAGCTGTCGGTTTTCCTCGTCAACGATACGGATCTCACCTTGCCGGGTGAGAACAATTTCCGCTGGGCCATCGGCGCTCTCAAACGAAACCGTGCGTAAATTCTCAAAGATCACCCGGCCTGCGAATTTACTTCTGATTGTGCTGTCCGCTTCAATCCGACTAGCGGTCCCACCAACGTGAAACGTACGCAGGGTCAGTTGGGTGCCTGGTTCACCAATGGATTGCGCTGCCACAATACCGACTGCCTCCCCTGACTCTACAAGCCGTCCGCTACCCAGGTTACGCCCGTAACACAAAGAACATGTGCCTCGCTTCTCTTCGCAGGTAAGGACGGAACGAATCTCTACGCGTTCAATACTGGTTTCCGCGATATGCTTGGCTTTTTCTTCATCAATCATCTCATTGGCAAGCACAATCATTTGATCGGTAAGCGGGTCACGCACATCATGCAGTGACACGCGGCCGAGGATCCGGTCCGCCAGTGGTTCCACGACCGTCTCATTGTCCTTGAGCGCAGTGATTCCAATCCCTCGCAACGTGCCGCAGTCATATTGCGTAATCGTCACATCCTGCGCTACATCTACAAGACGACGAGTCAAATAACCGGCATCAGCGGTCTTGAGGGCCGTATCTGCAAGACCCTTTCGCGCGCCGTGTGTCGAGATGAAATACTCCAGCACTGATAACCCTTCCTTGAAGTTTGATACAATCGGGTTTTCGATGATCTCACCTGCGGAGCCAACCAGGCTTTTTTGCGGCTTCGCCATCAGCCCGCGCATTCCCCCCAATTGTCGAATCTGCTCTTTTGAACCACGAGCGCCTGAATCGGCCATCATATAGATCGCATTGAAGCCATCTTCATGCTCTTTCAGCGTGTCAAAGAGAACCTCGGATACACTATTGTTCGTCCGAGTCCAGATATCTATAACCTTGTTATAGCGCTCATTATCGGTGATATAGCCTTCCTCGTAATTATCATAGGCTTTGGCAACCTCGGTCTCCGCCGTACTGATGAGGTCCATCTTTTTATTTGGGACAACGATGTCTGCCAGTGAAAAGGTGAGTCCGGCAGTTGTCGCACACTCAAATCCAGCCCGTTTAATTTCATCCAGAAAACGAGCAGTTTTCGGGAAGTCTGTCGCCGTCAATACCTCTCCGATGATACGCCGCAGATTCTTTTTCGTCAGCACATCATTGATATAGGGCACACCGTCTGGAACGACCTCATTAAGCAGTACGCGACCAACCGTTGTATCGATGATCTCTCCCGTGCCTAACCGGACCTTGATTTTGGCATGAACCTCAACCATTTTCTGATCAAAGGCCTGTCGGACCTCTGATAAAGAGGAAAACTTCATTCCTTCCCCTTTACAACCTGAACGTGATTTGGTCAGGTAGTACAGACCAAGGACCATGTCCTGTGTCGGTACCGTAACGGGACCGCCATGAGCTGGCGAAAGGATGTTGTGGCTTGACAACATCAATATCATCGCCTCCATGCATGCATCATGCCCCAGTGGGACATGAACAGCCATCTGGTCACCATCAAAGTCAGCATTAAATGCCGTACATACAAGAGGATGCAACTGGATTGCTTTTCCTTCTGTCAGGACCGGCTGGAATGCCTGGAAACCCAGTCGATGGAGCGTGGGTGCCCGGTTCAGCATGACCGGACGTCCCTGGATTACTTTTTCCAGAATATCCCAGACCTCTGATGTTCGTTTGTCAACGATCTTCTTGGCACTCTTCACGGTTTTGACAATGCCTCGTTCAATCAGCTTTCTGATCACAAATGGCTTAAATAACTCGACAGCCATTTCCTTTGGGATACCGCACTGGTGCAAATCAAGCTCAGGGCCTACCACAATAACTGAGCGACCGGAATAATCTACACGTTTCCCCAACAGATTCTGGCGGAAGCGCCCCTGCTTCCCCTTGAGCATATCCGAAAGGCTTTTCAATGCCCGATTCGAATCGCTTCGTACTGCATTTACCTTTCGGGAATTATCAAAGAGACTGTCTACAGCCTCCTGAAGCATCCGTTTCTCGTTCCGCAGGATGACTTCCGGTGCTTTAATATCAATCAGGCGTTGCAACCGGTTGTTGCGAATGATCACTCGGCGATAGAGATCATTCAGGTCACTCGTAGCAAACCTGCCACCTTCCAGAGGAACCAGAGGGCGTAACTCAGGCGGAATTACAGGAATTACACGCAATACCATCCACTCTGGATAGTTATCCAACCGCCGATTCGCATCTCGGAAGGCCTCTACCACAGTCAGACGTTTAATTGCATCCGCCTTGCGCTGCTGACTGCTCTCCGTCTTGATCTGAAATCTAAGTTCATGAGAAAGTTCTTCCAATCGAAGGCGCTTCAGCATAAACTCAATCGCCTCCCCCCCGATCATCGCAATAAACTTCTCAGGATCATCATCAGAAAGACGATTATTGTCTTCTCTGATCTTGTACAGGATCTCGTAATAATCCTCTTCTTTCAGAAGTTGGTTATCCTCAATTCCATGTTCAGCGGCGCACCCGGCCTGCACAACCACATACTCCTCAAAATAAATGACCTTCTCCAGCTTCTTCGTCCGAATATCAAGCAGATGCCCAATCTTATTCGGCATGGTACGGAAGTACCAGATATGCACAACAGGAACAGATAGGGCAATATGCCCCATGCGCTCACGTCGCACACTCTTTTGAGTCACTTCCACACCACAGCGATCACAAATAATTCCCTTATAGCGAATGCGTTTGTACTTGCTGCAGTAGCACTCCCAATCTTTGACGGGGCCAAAAATGCGCTCGCAGAACAGCCCATCCTTCTCGGGCTTAAAACTGCGATAATTAATTGTCTCCGGCTTGAGAACCTCACCATGACTCCGATCCAGAATGGTCTCTGGCGAGGCAAGGTTAATCGTGATGGATGAAAAGGTTTTACTCTGTGATGGGGTGTTCCCGTACGGCATAATGCGGTCAACCTGGCTATTTAGAGTTGAATGGTTAACGACCAATCCTACTGGTCAAGTGACACCTCGAGACCGAGTCCCTGAAGCTCCCGGACGAGTACGTTAAAGCTCTCCGGGATACCAGCCGATGGCATATTCTCACCCTTAACGATACATTCATATGCCTTTGATCGGCCATGAACGTCATCACTCTTATAGGTGAGCATCTCCTGTAATACATTGGAAGCTCCGTAGGCATACATCGCCCAGACTTCCATTTCTCCCAACCGCTGGCCACCAAACTGCGCCTTACCTCCCAGCGGCTGCTGGGTAATGAGACTGTAGGGACCAATGGAGCGGGCATGAATTTTATCGTCAACCAAATGGCTGAGTTTCAGCATATAAATTTGACCAACCGTTGTTTTTTGATCGAACGGTTCCCCTGTTAAACCATCATACAATTGCGTCCTTCCATCTACGGGTAAACCTGCTTCTTCCATGTTTTCAATCAAGTCCTGCATCGTTGGCCCATCGAAGCTTGGCGTTGCGAAGTGCTTCCCTAGCTCAGCACCGGCCCAGCCGAGAAGGGTTTCGTAAATCTGCCCCAAATTCATTCGGGAGGGGACTCCAAGAGGGTTGAGTACAATATCCACGGGCGTACCATCCTCAAGGAATGGCATGTCTTCCACCGGAACAATGCGAGCAACGACTCCCTTATTGCCATGTCGCCCAGCCATCTTATCTCCTACCTGAATCTTACGCTTCTTGGCTACATAAACTTTGGCGAGCTGAACAATTCCTGGAGAGAGTTCATCTCCCATTTGTGTCCGATGGCGCTCACGTTTGAACTTGGCATCAATCTGATCAAAGGCTTTATTGAAATTCTCAAACAGCTTGTTCAGATGCTTGTCTGCCCCGCGTTTCCCTTTCACTGAGAAATGTGGATTCAACTCATAAGGCTGGACATCCTTGAAATCTGATTCAAGAATTTTTGCACCTTCCAACACAACAATTTCGCCATGCTGGGACTCAAGGTTGGTTTTTGCAGTGCATCCCTTTGAAAGTTCAAAAAATTTCTCCGAGAATTCTACTCGCAACTTCTTTAATTCCCGATCAAAGGTGTTTTCAATCTCAGCAAGTTGCTGATGCTCTCGTTTCTTTGATTCAGGATCGGAACTGCGTCGACTGAAGAGTTGAGTATCAATGACCACACCTTCCATTCCAGGAGGTGCCTTCAATGAGGCATCCTTTACATCACCTGCCTTATCGCCAAAGATTGCTCTCAGCAGTTTTTCCTCAGGAGTGGGATCGGTCTCCCCCTTTGGAGTGATCTTCCCGACAATGATATCTCCGGCCTTCACCTCTGCACCAACCCGTACGATTCCACGCTCATCCAAATCTTTGGTCGCTTCAACCGACACATTGGGGATCTCACGTGTAAGCTCCTCCTGCCCACGCTTCGTCTCTCTGACTTGTAGGTCAAACGCTTCAATATGTACGGAAGTGAAGACATCCTCTGAAACGAGGCGTTCCGAGAGCACGATTGCGTCCTCAAAGTTGTAGCCTCGCCAAGGCATAAAGGCTACCAGTATATTCTTGCCAAGGGCCAGCTCTCCCTTTTCGGTTCCAAAGCCATCCGTCAGAACCGTACCCTCTTCCACTTTCTGACCGACCTTAACGATCGGCTTCTGATTGATACAAGTATCCTGATTCGTACGCTGGAATTTGGTAAGCTTATATTCGGTCACCGGCTCCTTGAATGCGATTCTTCGTTCAACAGCAGACTGATTATACCGAATTACAATCCGTGTCGAATCAACATACTCAACGACCCCTTTCCCTTCTGCGACCAAGGCAGCTCGCGAATCTCTTGCGACACGCCCTTCCAATCCTGTGCCCACGATGGGTGCCTCTGCACGAAGCAATGGAACCGCCTGTCGCTGCATGTTTGATCCCATCAGTGCACGGTTTGCATCGTCATGCTCAAGGAATGGAATGATTGACGCACTCGGCGAAACAATCTGATTTGGAGCAATATCCATAAACTGAATCCGCTCCGGTCGCTCCGATGGAAATTCTACCCGATGGCGACACCGTACTAGCTCATCTAGAAAGCAGCCGTCCTCATCGATGCGGGCATTGGCCTGCGCAATGACTGCCTCATCCTCCTCCTCTGCAGAGAGATAGACAATAGAATCGGTTACTTTGCCATCGTCGACCCGTCGATAAGGCGTTTCGATGAAACCGAAATGATTGATTCGTCCATGTACACAAAGTGAGGAAATCAGTCCAATATTCGGACCTTCTGGGGTTTCAATCGGACAAAGCCTTCCGTAGTGTGTATAGTGTACGTCACGAACTTCAAATCCAGCACGTTCCCGTGTCAGCCCTCCAGGACCTAACGCCGACATCCGGCGCTTATGTGTTAACTCAGCCAGTGGATTCGTTTGATCCATGTACTGACTCAACTGGTTTGTACCAAAGAACGTGTTGATTACACTTGAAATTGTCTTTGCGTTGACCAGGTCCTGAGGTGTCAACGAATCTGCATCCCGCGCATTCATTCGCTCACGAATCGTACGAGCCATGCGAGCCAACCCAAGTGAAAATTGGGATCCCAGCTGCTCTCCTACCGTGCGCACACGCCGGTTACTCAGATGGTCAATATCGTCCAATCCGGTTTGTTCAGAGCGTAGCTCCAACAGTCTGCGGATGATGGTAACGATATCTTCCTGCGTCAGCGTGACGGTTTCTGGAGATACATTCAATCCTAGGCGTTTGTTGATTCGATAACGCCCGACTGCTCCCAGATCATACCGCTTCTCATTGAAAATGAGTCGGTCAAGTATATTCTTGGCAGCGTCAGAGTCCGGAGGATCGCTATCGCGCAGCACCCGATACAACTCTTCCAGTGCTTCCGACTGGTTGCTTGCCGGATCGCGCCTGAGCGTCTTGATCAATGTACTGATATCCAGAACATTATCATCATCTTCCTCATGCAGCAAATAGATCTGGTCTACCTTGTAGTTCCGTAGAGCAGTCCAGTCTTCCTCTTCAAGTACATGATCTGCAGGTAGAATGATTCGATTGATCTTTTCTTCAATGATCTCGCCCGTCGCCTGATTGATGTATTCAACCACATCGCCAGTTTCTTTGTCAATGTGCTCAATCATCTCACCGGTTTGTTTGTCAACAACTTCGACAAACTCACCTACATCCCGCGACTGATACTCAATATCAAAACCGGTTTCACGTTCCTGATATCCAAGAAGCTCGCCTGTTTTTTCGTCAATCACACGGGTGGGAGTAACTTTTCGAGTGACATCGAATGCCAACACTGATCCAACCGATTTTTTGAAATTTCGCTTGAGGGTTGTGCTCGCGCCTTTTGCCAGGTCGAACAGACGAATGACCTCATCCGTCTCTCCAAACCCCATCGCCCGCAAGAGTGTCGTTACTGGTAGCTTCCTCTTACGATCAATGTACGCCCACATCACATTCTGCACATCCGTAGAAAATTCAATCCAAGAGCCACGGAACGGAATAATGCGTGCCGAAAAAAGCTCGGTTCCATTCGGATGAATTGCACGTCCAAAGAAGACACCAGGGCTCCGGTGCAACTGCGAAACAACAACGCGTTCCGCGCCATTGATCACGAATGAGCCGCGCGAGGTCATCGCGGGCAAGTCTCCCAGGTATACTTCCTGCTCAATCGCTTCTTCTGCCTCATCCTCATTGTCGTCCTCCTTAGCAGAAAGCCGCAAGGTCGCTTTGAGGGGGATTGCGTAATTCAATCCCTGCGCAAGACATTCTTTAATAGAATGCTTTGACGCACCGAGCGAGTAATCAATAAACTCCAGGATATAGCGGCCCTTGGTATCCTCAATCGGAAAATGATTCAGAAAGATTTGTTGCAATCCTTTCTCTTCCGAACGCTGATCAGGAGACAGCTTTGCCTGTACAAAGTCCTCGTAAGATTCAAGTTGTATACCCAAGAAATCCGGGTAATCCAAAACGGGACGCGAGCGAGCGAAGTTGACTCGCGCTGCATGCTGGCCATTCTTATTGGACATATATGCCTAGGGGCTGGTAATAAATGTAGTCGCCGACAACAGTTTGCCGAAAGCGATGCTCAGATGTTTGCCGAGCGGGTCGAACCTACTTGATTTCGATCTCGGCGCCTGCGGCTTCGAGACGTGTTTTGATTTCGTTGGCTTCCTCTTTTGAAGCACCCTCCTTGACGGGGGCAGGTACACTGTCAACCAATGCCTTCGCTTCTTTCAAGCCTAGTCCAGTAATCGCACGCACCTCTTTGATGACCCCGATCTTGCTGCTTCCAAAACTATTGAGAATGACATCAAACGCGGTCTGCTCTTCCGCAGCATCGTCCTGGCCGGCGGCGGCGCCTGGAGCAGCCACTGCCACTGCCGCAGCAGCGGGCTTGATGCCATACTCCGTCTCCAAGATGGAAGCCAGATCGCTGGCTTCTTTGATTGTAAGGGATACCAACTGTTCAGCTAATGTTTTCAATTCTGCCATGATTTCATAAGTTTTCCGGCGGCGGTCTCAGCCGGCAAAAGCTGCGCCGCAGATTAAGGGATTATGGCTGTTTAAGCCTCGTCACGGTTTTGCAATGATTCCAGGATTGCTATTAGATGGCTTCCCTGGGATTCAATTGCGGAAACAATATTTTGAATTGGTGAAAGCAGAAGTGTTACCACTTCACCCAACAACTCCCCTTTGGACTTCAGAGAAGCTAATGCATCGATCTGCGCCCCCTCAAACAGGGCCCCATCCACGATGGCAGCTCTTAGTTTGGGGAGATCTTGTTTTGATTTTTTTCGGAATGCCTTGATTGCTCGCGCTGCAGCGCTCGGCTCAACACTAATCGCTACCGCGGTAGGACCACATAAATAGTCAAATGCTGCATCATAGCCACCGGTACTCTGCATCGCACGCTTCAACAGCGTATTTTTGACCACACGGTACTCCACACCAGCCTCACGCAAGATTTGGCGTAACTGACTGACATCTTCCACGTTGAGTCCCTTGTAGTCAGTCACGTAAACCGAAGGATTATCCTCTAGCTTTTCGGTTAAAAGCGCAACTACTTCTTCTTTTTGAGCTCTGGTCACGGACATCTATTTATCGAACAACGTTAACGGCTTCCGCACACGATACTTCGACGGCGGGTCCCATACTGGTGGACAAAGTGATCGAACGAACATATGCGCCTTTCGCGGATGCGGGACGCAGGCGCAATACTTCCATCAGAAATGCCCGTGCATTTTCTTCGAGCTGTGCTGCCGAAAAAGATGCACGCCCGATCCCGGTGTGCAGGTTTCCCTGCTTATCAACACGAAAATCGATCTTCCCCGCCTTGACGGCCTTCACGGCGCCAGCAACATCCATCGTGACGGTTCCACTTTTGGGATTGGGCATCAGTCCCCTTGGGCCCAGTACCCGCCCTAGGCGGCCGACCTTGGACATTACATTCGGAGTAGCAACCACTACATCTATGTCGGTCCAGCCCCCCTGAATGCGCTCAACATAGTCATCAAGCCCCACATGATCCGCTCCAGCAGATGTTGCTTCCTCCTGTTTGTCAGGACTCGCAAGGACAAGGACCCGAATTTCTTTTCCTGTCCCATGGGGCAACGCTACACTACCACGAACCATCTGATCCGCATGACGTGGATCCACACCCAGTCGCATGTCCATGTCCACTGATTCGTCAAACTTCGCAGTCTTAATATCCTTGAGTACACCTGCAGCCTCCTGCAATGTAAATGGGCCACCTCCTGCCTCCTGGATCACCTTTGAAGCATTCTGATAACGTTTTCCTTTCCTTGCCATTGTAGTACTACAATTAAATAATTCCCTCCAGACCTATTTGCCGGAGATAAGCAATACCTAAACCGGGCGTCCCGTCACAATAATCCCCATTGACCGCGCAGTCCCAGCAATCATAGCTGCCCCTTTATCCAGATCAAACGCATTCAAGTCATCCATTTTTTTCTGTGCAATATCACGACAATTATCCCAGGTCACGGTACCTACTTTGTTGCGGATGGAGTCATCTGCGCCCTTGTTGGCACCAATCGCCTGCAATAAAAGCACTGCAGCAGGGGGACTTTTGACGATGAAGGAGAAGGACTTGTCTGCATAAACACTGATCACCACGGGAAGCACCAGCCCCATACGATCTTTGGTCGCCGCATTGAACTGATTACAGAAATCCATGATATTCAAGCCGTATTGTCCGAGTGCGGGGCCAATGGGGGGAGCCGGATTCGCCTGCCCAGCCTTGACTTGGAGCTTGATAAGATTTTCAACGGGTTTTCCTACAGCCATAATTAATCTTTTAGGTAAGCACGGAAATCTAGGGTAGCCCATTGCTACGGATACAAATCAGGTAGGTTCCCAATCTCTGAAAAATATTTCTATTCTTCGGGAATGATCTGTAGGTAATCCAATTCAACCGGGGTTTTTCGACCGAAGATGGAGACCATCACCCGGACTTTCATCTTATCTGGATATACATCATCCACGACACCTGAAAAATTATTGAACGGACCATCAATCACGCGAATCGAGTCGCCAGTTGCATAGGGAATTTCCGGTTTATCCCCTGCTTCTCTGGCCTCATCAATGCGACCGAGAATCCGATTGATATCCTCCTCTAACAGAGGCTCTGGATGGTCGCGTGTAGGCAGCCATTTGATCGCCTCCCTCTTTTGCTTGAAGATTTGTTCCTTGAATACATGAACCAACTGTTTATCCAATGCAGCATTCACTAGCATATAGCCAGGGAGGTCCGTCTTTTCACGCGTGCGCTTCTTCCCGCCCCGCATGACAAATACATTCTGGGTTGGGATCAGAATTTCCCGGACCTGATCACCAAGACCTTCCTGCTCAATGGTCTCAATGATATACTCTTTTACCTTCTTCTCGTGCCCGGAAAACGTCTGCAGGGCATACCATCTGAATTCGGGTTTCAGTGACCGATTCATGTTCGTTTATAAAATGTTAACCTGGGTAGATCAAATCGAGAATTTGACTAATCACTCGATCTGCGCCAAAAATGAATAATGCAAGTGCAAAGCTGGCCACTAGTGTGATCACCGTATGGTTGATCAACTCTCTTCTTTGAGGCCAACTCGCCTTGCGCATCTCTGTAGCGACTTCTTCGAGGTAGCTTCTAGTTTTGACGGCTAGTTTTTTCATTTACTCTATTTTTTGGCACGGGTGGTAGGACTTGAACCCACAACCTGCGGTTTTGGAGACCGCTGCTCTGCCAGTTGAGCTACACCCGTTTATTCGTGTAATATTTAGTCCAAAATTTTGGTAACCACACCGGCACCGACTGTCCGGCCACCTTCACGGATTGCGAACCGAAGCCCCTGCTCCATCGCCACCGGCTGGATCAACTTCACCTTGAACTGCGTGTTGTCCCCCGGCATTACCATCTCCGTCCCCGAGGGCAACTCTATGTCCCCCGTCACATCCGTCGTACGAAAATAAAACTGCGGCCGATACCCCGGAAAAAACGGCGTATGACGACCACCCTCGTCCTTGCTCAATACATACACCTCACACGTAAACTCCCGGTGTGGCTTGATTGAACCCGGATGAACGACCACCTGACCTCGCTCCACACCATCCTTCGATATCCCACGAAGAAGTAAACCGACATTATCCCCCGCCTGGCCCTCATCCAGGATCTTCCGAAACATCTCCACCCCCGTCACCGTCGTATCCGTCTTCTCCTCCCGAATCCCAACGATCTCCACCTTCTCCCCCGTACGAACAATCCCGCGCTCCACACGACCCGTCGCCACCGTCCCGCGACCCGTAATCGAAAATACATCCTCCACCGGCATCAAAAACGGCTTGTCCTTGTCCCGCTCTGGAGTCGGGATATAACTGTCCACCGATTCCATCAACGATAACACCGTATCCTCCCAATCCGACTCCCCGTTCAACGCACCCAGCGCGGATCCCTGAACCACCGGAATGTCATCACCCGGAAATTCATACGCATCCAATAACTCCCGAATCTCCATCTCCACCAACTCCAATAACTCCTCGTCATCCACCAAGTCCACCTTGTTCATGAACACCACGATATACGGCACACCAACCTGGCGAGCCAACAATATGTGCTCCCGGGTCTGAGGCATCGGACCATCCGATGCATCCACCACCAAGATCGCACCATCCATCTGTGCCGCACCCGTCACCATGTTCTTCACATAGTCCGCATGACCCGGACAGTCCACATGTGCGTAATGACGGTTCCCCGTCTCATACTCCACATGCGCCGTCGCTATCGTGATCCCCCGCTCCCGCTCCTCCGGAGCATTGTCAATCGAATCAAACGAACGGATCTCCGTACCACCGTAACGATCATTCAACACCCGAGTAATTGCCGCCGTCAACGTCGTCTTGCCGTGATCCACATGACCAATCGTCCCCACGTTCACGTGAGGCTTCGTACGCTGAAAAACTTCCTTTGCCATTGTCTAGCTAATAATATAGTTGGTGAATGCAGAGCCGCCTCTCGGATTTGAACCGAGGCCCCCTTCCTTACCATGGAAGTGCTCTACCCCTGAGCTAAGGCGGCCATTAAAAACAATTGAGCGGGAGACGAGGCTCGAACTCGCGACATTCAGCTTGGAAGGCTGATGCTCTACCAACTGAGCTACTCCCGCTGGGGTGGGCAGGGAAGGATTCGAACCTCCGAAGACTAAGTCAGCAGATTTACAGTCTGCCCCCGTTGGCCACTTGGGTACCTGCCCAAAGCAAAAACTGGTTGTATTAGTGAAAATTTTTCCTTCCTATGTCTCTTAGGTTCATCAAAGATCATACAGAGCTGGCGAAGGGACTTGAACCCCCGACCTGCTGATTACAAATCAGCTGCTCTACCAACTGAGCTACGCCAGCAGGAAAGCCCCATTACACTACAGCCTCTCATTATACGTAACAAATATGAAATGGTCAAATTTTTGAACGAATTCTTCGAATTGCTTTATACAGCTGCCAGGCAAGAAATAGAAAAATCAGTACTGAGATCAATCGTCCATAGCGTGCCAGATAGTCAACCACACGCTCCCATTCGTCTCCGACAACATACCCCAGTACTGCGATCAGTGTTACCCAGACCGCTGCGCTCAGAGAGGCCAAGAGCCCCACAGGCAAAGCCGGCATTCGACTCATGCCAACCGTAAAGGCGATCACCGTACGTGCTCCACTCAAGAACCGGTTCGCTGCAACAACCGTGTATCCCCAAGCATGAAGCCAATTCTGAACGCGAGAAACCGATTCACCTGGCAGCCAGCGCATTGCACGTGATTCAAGGAGTTTTGGTCCACCATAGCGCCCGATATAATACATGCACATAAAGCCTAGAATGCCTCCCAGCGTACTAAATGCGATCACCGGAAAAATGGCCATCGGACCAATCGCTGCCAGGTATCCTGCAAAAACGACGAGCACATCCCCTGGAATTGGAGGAAAAACATTTTCCAGCCAGGCGATGAAAAAAACCACTGCATATCCCCAGACCACCGGAATCTCCGTTGTCCTCTCCAGAAGGTCAGCAAAGAACTGTTCCATCGCAAACCTATTGCCTGGCAGATCCTGTAAGCAGACACACTGCCCAAGCTGCAGCCGCTTCCTCACGCCCGACCATGCCCAATTTTTCGGAGGTCGTGGCTTTGACTGATATTTGACTACGGTCCACAGCTAGATCCTCGGCAATGACCTGCCTCATCTGATCGATATAAGGACGAAGTTTCGGACGTTCAAGAGCAACCGTTGCGTCTATATTGATCAGTTCGTATCCTGCGTCTGACACTATCTCCTTTACTTTTCGAAGCAGTATACGGCTGTCTACTCCCTTCCAACGTGTGTCAGAATCAGAAAAATGCATCCCAATATCCCCCAATGCTGCTGCGCCCAGGAGAGCGTCGCAGATGGCATGCAGCAATATGTCGGCATCCGAATGCCCTGCCAGCCCCTTTGAGTGATGGATCTCTATCCCACCGATAATTAAAGGTCGACCCTCAACGAGTTGATGAACGTCATACCCAATCCCTACTCTAGTGCTCATCGTATCAGGTTTTTCTTTTTCCACACCTGCTGCGCCCATTCCCAGTCGGATTGTGTGGTGATTTTGAGGTTCCACCGATCCCCATCTACGATTCGAACGGGTTGTCCAACGTATTCCATTAAAGCTACATCATCGGTAGCTTGTGAGACATCCTCCGCTTGACAAAATGCTCGACGCAGAAGATCATACCTAAATCCCTGTGGCGTTTGCATCGCATAAAGCCCATCGCGAGAAATCGTTTTGGCAAAGGAGCCATCTTCCCCATAACGCATAGTGTCCGTCACCGGCATTGCAACTGCAGCAGCACCTGCGATCTTTGTGGATTTAATCACCTTCGTAATGATCTGCGCCGAAACAAACGGTCGTGCAGCATCGTGAATTAGCACGATCCTCGTGGAGTCGCTGACCGCTTTCAATCCGGCCTCCACAGATTTTTGCCTGGTTGCACCTCCTGCTACGACTTGACAAGAGATGTTCAATGGTGTAAGCATTCCTTCGATCACACTGAGATTCTTCGGTGCCCCCACGACCACGAGACTGGAAACAGCGGGATGCTGGTCAAAAGCCTGCGCAGTATGAAACAGCATCGGAGCATCACCTAAAAGGCGCATCTGCTTGGGTAAGCCGCCTAAACGTGAACCCGACCCTGCTGCTGGAATGATTACAGCAACCATCACTCAGATGATCAACATGGCGTCACCAAAGGAATACAAGCGATACTTTTCTTTAATTGCAACCTCGTAGGCTTCTTTAAGAAGCTCATAGCCCGTAAATGCAGCCGTAAGCATCATAAGTGTGCTGGCCGGCATATGAAAATTGGTGATGAGCCGCTCGGTAATGGCAAATTCGTAGGGAGGATAGACGAACTTGTCGGTCCAGCCTGACTTGGCTTTCAGGTGACGAGACACCGTCAGACTGGTTTCTACGGCCCGGACTACAGTTGTCCCGCAAATGGTCACATGGTTGACGCTTGAATCCAGTACCCGATTCACCGAATCCGCCGTGGCTTCCGGCACCGAATAGTATTCAGAGTTCATTCGATGCTTCGTCAAGTCCTCAACACCGACATGACTAAACGTGCCCAACCCGACGTGTAACGTTATGGGGACAACCTGAATTCCCTTTTCGATGAGTTCATTCACGAGTCTGGGCGTGAAATGTAGCCCGGCAGTCGGCGCGGCGACGGCTCCACGATGCTCAGCAAAAATGGTTTGATAGCGGGCAACATCTGCTGCCTCCACCTCCCTTTTTATATACGGTGGCAGCGGAGTGATTCCCTCTTCGTCAATCATACGATAGAGCAACTCGTTATCTCCGTCACAATCAAACCGGATCGTACGACCTCGTGAAGTTGTATTATCAATGACTTCTGCTGCCAGCCCGTTTTTAAAGAAAAGCTTATTCCCAATTCGGATCTTACGTGCCGGATCAACAATCACGTCCCAAAGCCTACTCTGGGAATTCAGTTCTCTCAGCAAAAAAACTTCAATCTCTGCCCCGGTCTTTTCCTTATTGCCTCGTAACCTGGCAGGGAATACTTTGGTATTGTTGACAACCAGAACATCGCCTTCCGAAAAATAATCTCCAATTTCATGGAAATGACGATGTTCAATCGTCCCTTTGGCTCGGTTCACCACCATCATCCGTGATGAATCTCTTGGATCAGCCGGATATTTCGCGATCAACTCTCTTGGAACTTCATATTTAAAATGGCTCAACTTGAGACGCTCAATCCCAGATCTTAACATTCAGGTTTAATATGGTTTTAGTTGTTAAAAAAAATACCGTCAACAGGAATGGATCTAGAGCATAGACGGTATGCATCCTAATTCCGCATCCATGTTCCCGTCAAGAAATCAACCTCCTCGGTTTTGTTGCAAAGCCACCCAATTGGGCCTATGAAACCGAGTGGATTTCCCTGTTTGTATTTCTCGGGGGCACCTTTCCATAGCATGGCTCTCGAAATCATTTCCTTAATTTATGCGTTGATAAAACTGCCCTGCTTACCGGCGTATGTGCATCCTCACAATTTAATAAATGATTAGACAATTCATCAAAATGATGATCAGAACCTTTACTCTAGAACCATTATGGATAGCGATTGTTTGTTCAGCGGTCTTTATATTTCGACTGAATTCTCAGTGCTCCTGTCAATGCCAGAAAAATTTCATCTTACCAACGGTACATGTCTTTCTATGGGCGAGAAACAACCTAAATCCTCAGAGCGACATCTATGGCTCTTCCTAAACGGGGTTATGCATGTGAATAAACTTAGATGTAGCCTTGTGCGGAGCTTCATGTGTTTGAGTGCCTGCCTGTGTGGATTCAAGTTCCTGAATGGAGTCGTAATTCCCCTGCAAGACGCAGTTGAATCCCTCCTGCTCGCGAGTCGCGAAAAAAATTGGGGGCAAACGGTGTCCCCCATCCGATAAACCGTATCGGGGCCGACAGCGCCTTGACTCGGGGAAGCGATTCCATCACCGTACCAGCATAACCCATCGGCGGGTCCACCTGAGGAGTGTCGCCTATTCCTTCCAGAAATCAGACATTGGCTGGTTCAAGCCCAAGTTCAATCGCTCCACCCTTCTCGTAAGATCGGATCAAGTCATCTGGCGAGCTACCAATCATACGAGGATTCTTGTTTAACGACAATTAAAATTTACTTCAACGACAATTAAAAGTTTCCTAAAAGTTTCCTTTCAGTTCTATTGGAGGCGGGCGCGCAACGAAGCGGAGCAGCGAGCTGCGGAGCGAAGTTGCGCGCGATAAATCCCACGAGTTTCGTCTGCGCCCGGACTGACAAATTGTCAGTTCTAGGTGGACACGAACCAAGTGCGATGGAGGTGAATTTATGTTCGAGAGATTCATCAATTGTACATTCAGGAGGTCTCGGTTTCTGGAGAATTCGCCTTCTGCCGCTGTTGCGCCGCTTCAAGTCGATAGCTCGGCAGGTTGAGTTCGAGGATCACACTGTGATGCACAAACCGGTCCACGGCCGCCGTTGTGACCGTGGGGTCCTGGAAGATCTTCTCCCACTGGGAGAAGGCCAAGTGACTGGTAATCAACAGGCTTCCGCGTTCGTAGCGCTCCGCCAGTACGTGAAAAAACAGGTCCATCTCCTGGCGACTGTGCTGCATATAGCCCAACCCGTCCACGATGAGGGCTTCGTAGCGCAGGAGCTGTTTCATGAACTCTGACAGGCGCTGCTCACGCTTGGACTGGACCAATTCCTCCACCAGCGTACTGCATCCATAAAAGCGTACGCGCCGACCTTGAAGCACGAGCGCATGCCCCAGCGCACAGACCAGATGCGTCTTTCCACTGCCCGGCGGACCCACGGCCAACACGTTTTCGCTTCGATCCAGGAACCCGCCTTCCAGCAGCATACTAAACTGATGATTGATCTTCAGAGGCAATCGGGTTCGGTCAAACAGGTCCAGGGTCTTTTCCAGAGGTAAGCCGGAGTTACGAAGCCCGCGTTGAATGCGATTGTGGGTCCGCACTTGCTGTTCCCGTTCCACGAGTGACAATAAAAAGCGCTCAAAGCTCAACGATTCCTGCCGCGCGAGCTGGGCCGCATCCTGAAAAGAATTCCGAATGCCCGGCATCCGGAGTTCTTTCAGTCCAGTCCACAAGGCATGCTCCAGTTCTTGGGTCGTTTGCGTCTTCATTGCACACCTCCCACCGCCGCAGGTTGATCCAGCAACTGGTCATATACGGCCACCTTCACAATGGATGAGGCAGGAGTTGGGGCATCTAACCACGCCTGCACCTGCGCCGTGGTCAGGGGCTTCTTGTCATTCAGCAGCCGGTCCAGGGCATGGGTCACCCCGGATTCGCTCTCGGTTGCAGCCAGAACCAAAATGGCCAGATAGGCCCGGTCGGCCCGGATCGAAGCCGTATGCGTGCGTCGGAGTGCGTCATACGCCCTGCGAAATGTTGAATTGGGGAATAACTCGGCACGATAGCGATAATCTGCAAAGGCCCCGGGCTTACGGACCAGGCTATGCACAATATGACGATAGTCAATCTGAGTCTCGCCTTCTCCGTGCAGACGCGGCATCCACACCATCTGTTTTTGGGCGTACCACACCTCAATCCATTCACCATACACGCGGACTTCAACCTGAACCCCAATCAGTCGACTTGGGACCGAATACCGGTTCTTCTGTACACGAATCGTGCTGCCGTTGGAGACCCGTACCGTCGCGCGCCGATGGAACCTCAAAGGTCGAAAAGGCAATGCACGCAAGTGCGCCTGTTCTTCTTTGAAACGTGCCTGCCGGGACGCATTCAACTGCTGAAACAGTGTATCCAAAAATGCGCTATAGTCCTTCCGACTGGCAAAATTGCGACTCCCACGCAGAATCAACTGATTCTCCAGCGCGCGCTTGAATCGATGATGCCGCTGTTCAATCTTGCCATTCTCATGCGGACTCCGCGGCTGCGTATGCCGGATCTCTATACCGTAATGACGCGCCAGCGCTTCATAGTGCTGCGTGAAACTGCCCCGTTCGGCGCCTCGGTGGTTGCGGACCGCACAACTCATGGAGTCCGTCTGGTGTAGCCGCGGGACTCCACCCAGTTGCGAGAACGCCTTCTGCAGTCCTGCACTGAGCGCTTCAAAACTCTCGGACCGGCAGATCATGCCGGATTCCCAATTGGAATACGCCAGCACAAAGTGATACAGCAAATGGGGAAAGGGTTCGCCCTGGATCGTTACGCCCAGATGGTTCATCCACGTGAAATCGGACTGGGCCCGATCCCCAGGTGCATACACCTGCTCGAAATAGACTTCTTTCGGGGGGCCTTCCTGCGCCCTCCATACCTTCACACGACGTTGCAGGGTGCGCAACTGTCCCGGCTTGAACTGACCGGGGTACGTGCGTTGCAAATGGGTAAACAGAGCGTTCACCTCAAGCCCCGGGTTCGCCTGCAAGTATCCCACGACTTCGTCCCAAACCTGGGCAAATGCATCCGTACGCGTTCGATGCGTACGACGATAATCTCGCTCGCTCGGAAGCTTCTGCGAACGAAGATATTTGCGCGCCGTCGGCGCGCTCATGCCCGCCTTTGCAGCGGATGTTTTGACTGACATGTTGTCTTCTTGTACCAATTTTCTTAAAAATTTTGCTTGCTGATCTGTAATCATCGCCAGAGACTGAATGGAAAATAATTCGCACGTTCACGCACGAAAACTCCATTCGTCCCAACGAAACTGAAAGGAAACTTTTAATTGTCGCCGGTGAAACTTTTAATTGTCGTTGGACAGATTCTATTTCGACCAAACGGTCCGTTGTTCCCGATTCTCTCTGCACACAAGAATTGGATTGGGCTCTCCATCTCGTCCTGTATCCCCAACTCATTCGCCTAACCATCCGAGATGGGACCTCTCGCAAAGCTTAATCAACGGATCCGAAGCTGGTTCAGTGCTCCAGCATCTGAGGTTACACATACCTTGGAGTCAACTTACATGAGGTTTAGAGATGAATTGGACTACATCGAAAATAATTCAGAATACGGTACAAAGGGCCTTACTGAAAAAGGGAAAATAAATGGCAGAATGGATATGCCTCCCCACGACTTTGAAGGGCTTGATACCGAAGAATTAAGTGCCGTTCAAGTGTACGAACGCTTGGTATTCGCCAAGATTGCAGGTTATATGGGAGAGCATGCAGAATTGGTATGGAAGCTAGATCCCATTGATCGAAAGCTCTTCCCTGATTATGAAACGGCAACGACTCCATCCCCCGAAAAATCAGACAAAAACCAACCTGATGTCATCCAACATGCCTGCTCACGCATGGATACCGTGGTTGCCAAGAATACGGAGCAGATCCTGAGATCAAGGGAAAAGGCCCGCCAAGCCCGGGATGAGTATCAGGCATTTATGAAAAAAAATGGGCTCACTGACCACATGGATGACAGTAAAATAACCCTTGGCGCTAAGCGGTTCTGGACAAAGTCGGCGTTCTGGTCGAAGACGGGCTGGTGGGCGTTGCTGTTTGCTTTTGTTGTAATTGAAAGCTTCATTAACGGCAAGTTCTTTGCGGATCAAGTTGGTGGCAGTGAAGATATGATGTGGCGTCAGGCAATCCTGATTAGTGCCGTTAACCCAACTTCACATTTTGTAGTGATATAAAAATACGGACTTCTGACATTCCCATTTTGGGAGCATTTTTTTTGACCATCTACTCTGGATTGACCGAGTCGGGTTTAGGGTGGTTTCATCTCTTGTTTTTTCTCTTGATCGAAGGACCTATTTGTCCAGAACTCTCCCGACCAGAGACAGGGATCGTGTCTCCATCTGGCGTTTCTTTTCCCACCTGTAAGCGACTGGATTCCATTTATGAGTCGGGGCTTTGAAGGAGTTTTCGGTGTATCGGAGAGAACCTGTTTGGTCCGGGTCGCATCGGGATCATAATGGAATCCCAGGATTTCGAAGACCTGCTCCAATAACGGCGTCAGGCGCTGATCCACCTCCAGAATCAATGCGCGCGTTTGGCTCATGGGCAACCTGGTGGTGATCCGTTTGACCTCATTGAGCTCATTGCGGATCGTATCCCAGCTGGCATGGATCCCCGCTTTTTTGAGTTTGCTGCGAACCAGATGCGCCACATGATAGGCCAGCACCGTGATGAATAAATGTCCCTCAATTCGTTCATCGTTACTGTGATAGAGGGGCCGTAATCCCAGATCCGACTTCATCGCCCGGAAGGTGTTTTCAATCTCTGTGAGCCGCCAATAGGTCCGTGCTACCTTTTCCAGGGACCAGTCCACATGACTGTGGCGCAGAACATATCCACCGGCGGCCGACCACCGGTCTCGATGCACTTCCCGCTGGGTAAAGGTCACACGTTCGGCATGGTTCGTTTCCTCTTTTTTCGTGATCTCTACCTCGTACAGATGACTCACTTTCTTGTGTTTTTCTTGCAGCCGACCGGCCTTGCGAACGACCTTTTCATACGTTTTGAGACAGTTCGGCTTGGAAAGCCCTTCATGCAGCTTGGTCAGTGCCTCTTCATATTTCGTACATTTCGAGGCAAGGATCTGCTCCTCGGTAGCCTGCCGGGCTGCGCTGTGTACATACACGAATCGCTCCGGGGCTTTGAACTCTTCCGATTCCCCTTGCTGCGCGTCCTCGTCCAGCAACTCCCAAGCCCGGATTTTAACGCCACCCGCCGTCTCAAACTCCTCCTGCGGCGCCTGGGTGGGCACTGCGGGGGAGGTTGTCCGCTGAACGCAGATCCAATTCATCTTCTTCTCTTTCAGGTATGCAAGGTTCTGCTCGGTTGCAATGCCCGCATCCATAATGACCGTCGGCGTTTCATCACTCAAGTTTTCAATGGCCTGCCGGAGGGTTCCAGGTTCACTCACGTTGCCCGGCAAAATCTCCACATTGCGCGGGAAGCCCGAGGCGTCCAGGGTCAAGGCCAGCGAGACCAGAGGACAATCATCGCGCTTCTGCTTGCTATGTCCATATCGTAATAACTCTCCCTTTTCCGTACCATGGTAAAACACGTTGGTCAGGTCATAAAAAATGATCGTCTCATGATCATCAAAGAATCCCTTGGTATTCCCATAGAGCTGATCCATGATCTCATGACGATGTTTGCATAACCAGTCAGAGGTCTCATACAATGTATTGAGACACGGCAGCTTTGTAGAAAGGAGCTCCAGTATACTGGACGTGTTGGCCATCCAGTGATGGGTCGCCCGCTCACTGCCGGGATGGAGCATGCGCCCGACCATGACGGCACAGGCAAGATGGACATGATTTTCCGGGACATTGAGCTGCCGCAGAATTTCGGGGAGTTTCAACTGCTGGATCGCTTCCATCGCCAGACGCTCGCCCGCCACCGTGCGGGAGCCGGTATGTTCGATTTGATCGGGAAATACCTTGATGGACTCCACCGGGGGTTTGGCATAGATGTCAAATCCTTGCTTCAAGAGTCGGGTCACGAGGTCATCCACGGCATGCTGGAAGTCTTGGTCTTTTTCCGCAAAGGCCACGGTGGGTTGTCCTTTGAGTCGGGCAACGACCTCTCGGATCAGTTCGGGCCAATCGGATTTGGGGATCGAAAACTCCTGTCCGAGATTGAGGAGGGTTTTGTGTCGGCAGACGCCTTTGATGCGTTGAGATTGAAGCAGGAGAATGGTGCGGCGCTCTTGGCCATTTTTTCGAGTGTAGCGGTTGGCACGGATAAACATAATGGGATGCGCAATGGTGTAGGGAATTGGAACGGGGCATGGGTTCGCAGGTTCCAATCACTAAAATAATCACTACAATGGGATTTTCCGTAAAACTCCACACAAAATGGTGCCAAAATGGCACAAAATTGGGCCGAGACGATGAAAAACAGGCCAAAAATGGTCACTATTGAGCCGTTTTGAGGAAAATGAACTCTGATTTTACTCCGAAATCAGTAACTTTTTAGGGCAAAATGTGAAGATGGGTTGGGTATTTTCTTGCTCAAATTATCCCGAGTGAATGTTCGGGGAATATCTGGTGCTTACCCTAAATGTTTCAATATATGCTGAAGGATAATGATTTCGGGTACTCAACCTCCTTTCAGTCCGTATCAGCCTGCAGATAAAGTCGGAAGTTCCTGCATTGCAGAATCAGCTGGCTTTATGTAGCCCCCACGGACAGAACCTGGAACTTCTACCATTTAGAACTGGCAGTTAATTTAGATGAGACAGTCATTGAATGGATCGAGGAACCATAAGTAATGTCTTGAGTAAGGGAGCCCATAAACTTCAGTGCCAATGTCCACCACAATCATAACAGAAATAGCAGTCGTAGTTGCGATAGTTGGAACTATTCTTGGTGTTGTTTTGCCACTAATTCGGCAAAATACTAACTCGCTTAGAGCTGAGATGAAACAGTTTCGTGAAGTAGTCAATGCACGGCTTGATCGTATGGATGCACGGTTTGATCGTATGGATGCACGGTTTGATCGTATGGATGAACGGCTTGATCGTATGGATGAACAGCTTGATCGTATAAATGAACAAATCGGCCGCATGGATGCGAGAATCAACCGCATAGATGAACGGCTTGATCATATGAATGAACAAATCGGCCGCATGGATGCGAGAATCAACCGTATGGATGAACGAATTGACCGCCTTGGTGAACGTGTGTTTGACTTAAACGGAGACGTAAAACAGCTTAGAGGGCAGGTCACAAGAATTGAGCAGGGTTTGGGAGAGGTAGTTGGGTCATAGCCGAAAATATCCGGCAGCCGTAGTGTCAGCAAGGTAAAAGCCAAGCGTATGATCGCTGGAGACTTTGGTGTAACTAAAACCAACTTGGCGGCTGTCGGCTATCAGGAAGCCCTCCAAGGCATTCAAAAGCAGCACGCTTCAGATACGCAAAAGAAGGCTACCGCGATACTCGGCCGTTTCTTGACCAGTCCAATACTTGGCAAGAACTATCCCCCGAAATATAACCCCATGCCTTGAGAGTCCATTTAATCCTAATCGAAATACAGGAACTTGAAGGTAGGACAGGGGCCTATCACTCTCCTGATTTCCTTTAGAATTCTGGGAGGTACCGGCAAAATTCCACATACAGGCACTTCCGAGTAGACGAGAGGACCTACCCGATCACTGCTAGTGCTAACGGGCTGTCGTGTCAATCAATGGATACATGTTGCTCACCAAGTTCCCCAGACGAACCCGACATCAGAAGCCTACGTACTCAGATAAGATTGCCCGTCCAGATCAGATTAACGAACCGTACGAGTACATCGCTGCTCTAATACCGGAGCGATCCCCGCACATTCACGCCGATGTCTCCCAGTGAAGCTGCACGGCCGTGTGCCAGACCAAAGACCGAGAAGGTCAGCCGCTCCCACGGATGAAGTTCACCGCCCAACCGGTACATCCTGCCCTGTGACAGCTGAGTCACCCCCATGATTGACCGGGCGGTACCCGCTTTCCACGGGATCCCGTAGCCCAGTTCCAACTCAGTCCGGTGGGCATTCGCCCCCATCGGCGCCGCATCCCGGATCGTCTGCTGACCATACAGCGACATCCCCTGTCCCAGACCCCATGAAGGTCGTACCCGCATCATTAATCCTTCCGACCGGTTTCCCACCTGCACGAATCCCGAGATCCCCCACTCGCTGAACCCCTCCGCCGTATGCATCACCAGTCCCTGCGCGTGCACATCTGCCTTCAAGCGCCACGCCGGGTACGCTATCCGCATCCCTCCGCCAAACTCCAAGCCCACGCCCGTTTCCGCACTCCCGCCATCGCTGCGCACATTCGCCTCCACATAGGGACGAAGCACATTGTTGATCCGCGCATTTGCTTCCACCCCTGCCCGAACCCGGTACACCTCCGCCGTCACCTCATGCTCCTCAATCTCTGCATCCGTCACCAGCACATCTCCATGGTAGTTCAGCCCAATGGTATTACTGGATACCAGTGTTCCCCGAACCCCCATCGCACCAAACCTTGATGTCAGATCGCCGTCCAGCTCCAGCACCTCGGCCTGTCCGCGTCCGGCCCCAGCGCTCAACCATACCTCCCATCCTGCACGCGCCACCGACACATACGGATACACGCCCGTCAATCCTGCAGTGATCTCTCCCGACTCCTGCGCCGCCGCAAACGATCCCTCGCCCTGACTGTGGGACAGTAGCACCCCTGCCAGCCAGCCTCCCTTCCACCGGTAGTCTGCCCCCAGCATCCCGGTGGTCACCTCGCCATCCAGTGTTAACCCATCATCCTCCCGACCATTGAATTGACGGAACGCTCCCCGGCCCCATACACTGAACGACCCGCTGTACGAGGTCGCCGACATGCGGCAGCCGCCCAACAACTCACCCAGGGACGGATCCCAGGAAGAAGCCGAATACCAGAGCCGGGCCATCTCTGCGCGCGTTGCCGCCCCGCATGCTGTACCATCCGCTCCGCGGAACCGATCCCCCAGTGCCTCCACCACCTGGGTCGCCGACGTCCGAACAAACCGTGCCGTATACGCCTCCAAGGCTTCCTGGCTTACCGTGGTTGCCGCCTGGATCGTTGCCACGCCCACCGCCTTCGCAATCTCTGCATTCTCCGAGGACTCCAGATGCACCGTGAAGGTCTCCTCCTGCCAGTCCAGCCCGTCCTTCAGGAGCGGGACCGCGATCATGGCATCCAACGTCCCCGGTGCCAGCGTCACGACTCCCGAAGCGGCTTCATAGTCTTCCCCCGCCTTCGCCGTTCCATCCTGCGTCCGGTACGCGGCCGAGATCATTTGACGCTGCGGATGGGACAGTGAGACTTGGAAACGGACCATTCCCTCTTCTTCCTGTACCAGTGCATCCTCCACCCGAAGAATTGCCGTCCCCCCATCATTGTCCAGGATCGTGCCCGTCCCCGTTCCACGCGCAATGATTGCGTTCTGCGGCTTCAACAAGGTCACCGCAAACGTCTCCGTTGACTCCGGGATCTCATCATCGGTGATCTCAATCTCAATCACCCCCTGGGTGGCACCCGGATCAAAGATCACAATCCCACGCGATGCCGTATAGTCCAGACCCGACTCTGCCGTGCCATCCGTGCTGGCATACTGCACGGTTACCACCACATCCGTGGGACGGCTGAGTTCGATCGGCAGTTGAATGGCACCTGCATCTTCCAATTCCCGCTTGTCGTAGATCGTGATCGTCAGCGGCCCCGGACGCTCGTCATTGTCGGTAATCGTCACCGTGACCGGTGCATCCTCTCCGTTGTAGCCGCCGCCAGATGCTGCGAGATTTAGCTCTATCGTATCCGTCTCATAATCCTCATCCTCCGCCGCCGTTAAGGTCACCGTTTGGGCCTGATTCCAGTTGGAGGTCGTAAACGTAAGAGGAGTGTCACTCAGGCTCAGATCCGTTCCCGCGTGGCCGCTGAAGGTTACCGTCACCGGGCCCGAGGGTTGGGCCAGCAAACGGACCTCAAGTGGATGCGTGCCTCCTTCTTCCATGGTCACGGCCTCCTCAACCACGAGACCCGCTGCATCATTTTCCGCAATCGTCACCGTGATCGTTATTGGTATCAGTTCGTCGTAGCCTCCGCCCGACGCAGTCAACAACAGGATCCCTGAATCAGTCTCAAAATCATCATCCTCCGTCGCCGTTAATGTCACCGTCTTGGGAGTCTGCCAATCCGCGGTTGTAAACGTGAGCGAGAACCGATCCAGCATTAGGTCCGGGTTCGTATTCCTTGTAATCGTTACCACCACCGGTCCGGAAGGCGATCGGGCAAGCGCAATCTTCAACTCCTCCGAACCTCCCTCGGGAACGGTTACCCGATCCCGGACATCAATCCCCGGTGCATCATTGTCCGTGATCGTTACCGGAATGTAGGCGATTTCCTCGTAGCCACCCCCATTTGCCGTTACGGTCAACGTCTCAAAATTCGGACTGAAATCCGTGTCATCTTCCGCCGCCGTCAACGTCACCGACTTCGCCATATCCCAGTCCGCCGGACTAAACGTCAGATGCGGAGGACTATAGGTCAGCAGTGATCCTGTCGGCAAAGTCATCATCACCGTCACTTCACTCAATGGCTTCGAGGTTAATCTAATCTGGAACGTTTGGGTGCCCCCCTCCACGACCGATACCGATGGAGGCGTAGCAATCCCTGCCTCATCGTCGTCGGTGATGGTCACCTTGACCAATGATTGCTCCCCCTTGGCCAGCCCAGAGGGTAGGAGGCCGAGCCCCACGGTGAAGGTCTCGTCCACTTCTGCAATCTTATCCGCAACCGTGGAAATGGAATAGTCCCCGCGTGTCTCGCCAGCGTTGATTGTAATCTGAACCGGAGGCGATGCCTGGTAATCCTGGGTACCCGCCGTGCCGTCCTCCACCATCAATGGTATCATTACCTCGGTGTCATGTACTTCGGACAGGGTTACCGTCACCATGACCGACTCGCCCTCATCCACCGGATTGGGAGCCGCAGACAGATTGACCATCACCTCCGGCGAAGGAATATCGCGGATCGTTATCCGTTGGGAAAGCTCTCTACCTGCCTCCAATAAATCCGACGGTAGATCTCCCAGTGCTACAATAAAGATCTCGTCCTCCGCATCCGCATCCCTGAGGGTTTGAATCTCCCCTGATCCTTCTGTCTCACCACGGAAAATTGTGATGTTCGAAAGCGGTATGTAATCGCCAGTCTCCGGTGGTTGATTCGTCTCATCATGATTATAGACCAATGGGACCACTACATCCTCCTCAAGCACCCCCGTCAGCCTTGCTGTCACCGTGATCGACTCGCCCTCATCCACTGAATTGGAACTCACAGACAGCGATACTTCCACCGGTGGGGGCAGATCATCGTCCAGAATCGTAATCTCCACCGAGGAAGGGTTGCCAAGCTCTACCTCAGAGGGCAACCGACTCCCATTGATGGCGACCGTAAACCGCTCCTCCTCCTCCGAAATTTTGTCATCATCGATGTAAATGCGCCCTGACCCGCTCCGCGATCCTCCAGGAATCGTGATCCAATCCAGAGGAACATAATCGCCCGGTTCCGTTGGCGGCCTGCCAGGAGTATTCCCCAAGTAGACCGTCAATGCATCCGACAAGGGGGCCGACAATGTTGCGGTCAACTCAACGGATCCGCCTTCTTCTACCGAAGGGGGAAATGCCGACAAGGTCACGTACACCGAAGTGGGCGGCGTATCATTGTCCTCTATCGTTACCTGAACTGTTTCCGTCACATCGGCGTAGTCTCCACCCGAGGCCGCCAGATTTAAGTCCACGCGATTGTTCTCAAAATCATCATCCTCATCTGCTGTGAGGGTCACCTTTTGCACCTCATCCCAGTCCGTGGTCGTAAAGGTCAGGTTACTTTTATCCAGCGTTAGGTCGGTGCCCGCATGCCCGGTAATGGCGATCGTTACATCACCAGACGGCATTGCCTCAAGTTTCACCTCAATGTCTTCACTTTCTCCTTCGATCACCACTACAGAACTCGGGACGGCTAGTCCCGCCGCATCATCGTCGATGATCGTTACTTCGACGATTTCGTTTACATTATCATACCCGCCTCCCGAGGTCGTCAGCGTCAGGGACACGGACTCGTTCGTGAAATCATCATCCTCATCTGCAGTGAGTTTCACCTCTTGCGCATCATCCCAGTTCGTGGTCGTAAAGATTAGTCTGGCCTTATTTAGTGTCAGGTCGGTGTCGGCATGTCCGGTAATGGCGATGGTCACATCACCAGAAGGCACTGCCGACAGCACTACATTAATGTCCTCACTTTCCCCTTCGATCACCACTGCGGAATTCGGGACGGTTAGTCCAGCCGCATCATTGTCGGTGATCGTTACCTGAACTGTTTCCGTCACATCGGTGTAGCCTCCACCAGATGCCGCCAGATTTAAGTCTACGCGATTGTTCTCAAAATCATCATCCTCAGCTGCTGTGAGGGTCACCTTTTGCGCCTCATTCCAGTCCATGGCCGTAAAGGTCAGGTTACTCTTATCCAGTGTTAGGTCGGTGCCCGCATGCCCGGTAATGGCGATCGTTACAACGCCAGACGGCATTGCATCAAGTTTTACTTCAATGTCTTCACTTCTTCCTTCGGTCACCGCCACTGCACTCGGCACAATCAAACCCGCCGCATCATCGTCGGTGATCGTTGCTTCGACGATTTCGCTTACACTATAGCCTCCTCCCGAGGCCGCCAGCTTTAAGTCCACGCGATCGTTCGCAAAATCATCATCCTCTCCTGCCATCAGCGTTACCGTTTGCGCCTCATTCCAGTTCTCGGTGGTAAAGGTCAGGTTGGGCTTATCCGGTGTCAAATCGGTGCCCGCATGCCCGGTAATAGCGATGTTCACATTGCCGGAAGGCGCTGCCGACAGCACTACATTAATGTCCTTACTTCCCCCTTCGGGCACCGTCACCGCACTCGGGACGGCTAGTCCTGCCGCATCATCGTCGGTGATCGTTACCTGAACTGTTTCCGTCACATCGGTGTAGCCTCCACCCGAGGCCGCCAGCTTTAAGAGTACGGAATCATTCACAAAATCTTTATCCTCTCCCGCAGTGAGGATCACGGTCTGTTCGGTGTCCCAGTTCTCGGTGGTAAAGGTCAGGTTGGGCTTATCCAGTGTTAGGTCGGTGCCCGCATGCCCGGTAATGGCGATCGTTACATCACCAGACGGCATTGCATCAAGTTTTACTTCAATGTCTTCACTTTCTCCTTCGATCACCACTACAGAACTCGGGACGGCTAGTCCCGCCGCATCATCGTCGATGATCGTTACTTCGACGATTTCGCTTACACTATACCCGCCTCCCGAGGTCATCAGCGTCAAGGACACGGAATCGTTCGTGAAATCATCATCCTCCGCTGCAGTGAGGGTCACCTCTTGCGCATCATCCCAGTCCGTATCAGTAAAGGTCAAGCTGATCGGATTCGGTGTCAAGTCGGTACCTATATGTCCGGTAATGGCGATCGTTACATCGTCAGAAGGCACTGCCTCAAGTTTTACTTTGATCTTTTCACTTTTCCCCTCAGTCACCGAAACCGACGTCGGATCCACTATAATTCCCGCTGTATCGTTATCCAGAATGGTTACTGTGATTTTTGCCGTCTTTCCATCGTAGCCGCCGCCGGATGCCGTTAGCGTCAACATCTCATGATCGTTCGCAAAATCATCATCATCCTCAACTGCTGTGAGGGTCACCTTTTGCGCCTTTTTCCAGTTCGCAGTCGTAAAGGTCAGGTCGTCCCCAGACAAGGTTGTACCCGACCAACTCAGATCCGAAGCCCCGTCATCGCTCAGGGTTACCGTTACATCACCGCTGGGCGCCGCCAAAAGTGACACATCAAACGTTTGCGTCTCCCCCTCCGTCACCGTCACCGTAGTCGGGGCCGTGATCGCCGCCGTATCATTGTCTTTGATCGTTACTCTTACTTCACGATTGTGTGTTAGGTTTGAGTTATCTGAATCTACCATCCCAAAAGACAGCACTAGCTTATCATCCACAAAATCATCATCCTCCATCGCCATCATCGTCACCGTCTGGCGCTTATCCCACTTCGTCTCCCCGGTCTGTGTAAAGGTCAGGCTTGTCTTATCCAGTTTGAGGTCCGTTTTTCGAGATCTTGGAGGCCCACGAACAGGCAATGCGAAAATTGTCACTTTTATATTATCGCCGATAGGCGCCTCCAAAAGCCATACATCAAACATTTTTGTGTCCCCTTCGTCAATCTCCATTGGACTGGATAGATCTACTTCAAGTTTAGGGAGATCATCATCAAGCACATCAATTCGAAGCTCGTCAATCCCGTTTATCCGTGCCTTAACTGGTTCGAGCTTAACATATTGGGAACTCCGAGCATGAACTGCATTGTCATCCGCCACTGTCACCTTCACCTTCTGCGAAACGTTATAAGCACCTTCTCCACTTTCCGAAGGCGTAAAGGTTAAACTGTTCGGAGTAATCGTCAGTGGACCGGGAAATCGATTGCCCCTATTATTATTTTGCTCCAGATTTATCGTTACAGTCCTACCCGGCTTTGCCATCAACCTGATCGAAAAATCCAAAGTCTCCCCCTCGAACGCCTGTTGGTCATGACTAGGGAATATGTCCAGCGTCACCGTCGGCAGATCATCATCCTCAATCGTAATGTCGACTTCGTTGGAAACGCCTGCATCCACCTCGGATGGCCATTGGCTGTCGTCGGGGTCTAAGCTCACCGTAAACGTTTCATCGTCGTAATCAGCATCCTGATTCGTCTTTATCGTCTTCTCTCCCTTCGTTTCTCCACTGGAAATCGTAATAAAATCCAACTCCACATAGTCCCTAGGATTCGTATCAATCTCGGCCGTTCCTTTATCATACTTCAGCGGAATAATGACATCCTTCGTCAAAGCCTCCGTCAACTCCGCGATCATGTTCACCGTGAACCCTTCGGTCACCTTGGTCGGATCTGCCGATAAACTCACACTCGGCTTCGGCTTGTCCTTGTCCTCAATTGTCACCTTCACCTCCTTGGTGATATTTTTGTATCCACCCATTTCCCCCGTGAAGGTTAGCGTCCACACTTCATCAACCGTATTATCATCCGACCCCGTTATCAGTTTCAGTGACTGTAATGTATTCCAAGCGCGCGTTCCTTCCTGCACAAAACTAATTGAAGATGGATAGGTCAGAAGATCCTTGTCACCCCCCTCTGGAACTGTCGCGCTGATATCTATCGTCACCGTACCCTCGGGAAAAGCTGAAAGCCTCACATCAAATGTTCCCCTACCATCCTCAGGAACCTTTACCTCGTCTGGAGCGATAATCTTCCGATTATCATCCTCATGGACATACACCGGATGTAGGAAAACGTCATGCGCCGACGCTCCACCGCCATCGGACGGCGTTATGATCGCAAGACTGTAAACGGTGGGATCTCCAACGTTATCGTCGTCTTTCGCGAATACCGTCACTGTCTTCCCAGTTTTCCAATTGTCCTTATCAAACGTTAGACTTTCCGGTTTAAATTCCTTGATCCCAGGGTCATTAGCCGACTTAGTCAGGAATATTTCGACCTCAGCATCACTACCCCGCGGAGCATTCGCCAAACTGACTGTAAACTCCGAATGATGCCCCTCTGCCAAGTCTGTACTTGTCTTATCAACCTTTGGCCTCGGCGCCTCATCATCTTGAACGATAAGGTAAAAATCATCATAATAAGCATCCCCATTATTATCTACCGCGGAGAATCTGATCGTGTATTGCTTGCTTCCTTGAAAGGCATTGTCATTCTTCCTCTTCACCGACATCTCCTGCCATTCATTCCAATTATCTTCCGTAAACTCCAGTTCACCCGACAACTCCCATTGCTGTAGTTCCGCATCTGAAACGTTCAGCAAGGTTACTGTTACCTTCACGGGAGCATCGCTTGGCGTTCTAGCTAACCTGGCTGCGTAGACCACCGTCGTTTCCTCTTCCTCTCTCACAACCCCGGAACCAGTCGTCTGACCTAGCTGTAGTTCGGGAGTATCATTGTCTGGAATCATCATCGACATTTCGTCGATCACACCGGTGTACCCAACCTCGGATGACGTGAACGCCTGTACCTTTGACCAATCTTCCGTCACAAACCCCAGATCACTTATTGGAGAAAATATCAGACTCTGAGGACGCAGGCTCCCATGGTATGCCGTCCACATCCAAGGCCCGGTCGCATCCCCGACCAACTGCTCCTTAAGTTCAATGCCAAACGTTGCAGGCTGTTTTCCTTCTTCAATCAAGCTGTTCGAATCCGGCAGATTTTCGATCCCTAACGTGCCTGATGAGTAAAGCGGCGCACCAAGAGGCGTTGCCAACGGTAATTGGAATACCACTAATACCACAGCCAGCGCCATACAACTCAAGTGTACGCGCCCGTATCTGTTCGTTATTGGCCCAAATTTGGCACTCATCTGGAGCAACCGAGGATGAATTTCCCTGTCAAAATGTGCGTTCTATCACCCAAAACCTGTAGAGGAGAAGACGTGAGGGGCGTAACATTGCCATGGGTGACCAAACAGATACGAATAAAGATTCAAAACAAAACTAATCCCGTGGGTTAAAGATAAGGTATGTCGACATGACTTAAAAATCGGTTGATTTCGTTTGACTTGGTATGTGACAGGTTTGAAGCTTCAAAATTTCATTTGCCCGATTTACGATAGAATCATGCTTGGAGCGGAAGAGCTTTTTCAACTGGATCAGGCGTTCCGTGAGGCGAGGGAGTATCAGTCAAGTACTGCAAGGACGCTCTGGGGTCATTTCGACGATTGATCCGGGACCTGACATAATTCCCAGTACATAATTCTTGAAATCCCACCCATCCACGGAACCCCGTAAATCGTTGGCAATACGCCAGATGATTTTGTGGAGCTCCGCACGTTCGGTATCCATGTGATTACTCATTTGGCCTGTACTGTCGTGAACATTTTGTCATGCAAAGCAATTCTTAGCCGTACTGTAATCCACATCGTAATGGAAGAACGTGTACAATCGGATGGCACCTGCTCAGAGACATACAGAATCACACTTTGCGAAAGGAGAGCTACCATCTATCCGAGTCACTCTGTAATTTCGCATTCGAATTGCCCCGAGTGAGCGTTGATCTTCAAAGGGAATCCAAAACAGCCCCGCTGCGTCTCCCGTTTTCATTTCCAATGGTTCCAGAGCCCCTTCGGCATCTGCGGATTCGGTTCCTTCTGGAGATTCGAAAATAATCGTAAATCTGTAGCTGACCCTGTATTCGTTTTGATTCTGGAGCATCATGACCACCCCATCATTGATGGCATCCGCCTTGGGGTAAAAAACATACAGAAACCGAACTCCTTCATATTCAAGGAACACTTTCCACGATTCTTCACCGGCAAAATTCTGTGCTACGCTGGTGTGGACAAGAAACATGACTGCACAGACGGCCGCCATACGAAGCATTGATCAGGCCTCCGATAGAGCTTGCCGCGCCACCTCAGCGACTCGCTCGGCGCTGAAGCCAAACTGTTCGAAGAGTACCTTGCCAGGTGCCGAGGCACCGAACCGATCCATGCACACCATGTGACTGGCATACCGCTCCCAACCAAGCGACACAGCCGCCTCGACAACCACTCGAACCTGAACGGACCTGGGTAGAACTTTTTTTCTATAGGAATCGGGCTGCAGAGCAAAAAATTCCCAAGATGGCATGCTCACCACACGGGTGGCAATCCCTTCTGACGTTAATATGGACGCAGCGGCAACCGCATACTGCAGCTCGCTTCCAGTTCCAATCAAGATCACTTGAGGTTCTGACTCTCCCGTAACGATATAGGCACCTTTGGCGACTTCATCCAACGCTTTGGTCGACGGTGGAACCCCCTGCCGTGTCAGGATCAGGGCGGTCGGGCCATCTTTCCGCAGCATTGCTTCACGCCACGCGTACCGTGTTTCATTGACATCGGCAGGTCTCAGGACAACCAGATTGGGGATCGCCCTCAGAGACATAACCTGCTCTATACCCTGGTGTGTCGGGCCATCTTCGCCCGTACCAATTGAATCATGCGTAAAAATATAGATAACCGGCAGTCCCATAAGTGCGCTGAGGCGTAGAGACGGACGCAGATAATCACTGAACACCAGAAACGTTGCACAATACGGCCGCAGGCCGCCATGCAATGCCAGACCGTTACTGATTGCCGCCATCGCGTGTTCGCGGACCCCATAATACAGATAATTCCCTGACTGCTCGTTCCGTGTGAGAACATTTTGCGCCTTTCCTTTTGTCTTGTTTGAACCTGTGAGATCAGCGGATCCTCCGATAAGACCTGGCACGTTCCCAAGAAGCGTCTCCAATACCTTTCCGCTCGCAGCTCTTGTAGCCATTGTCTGGTCTATGCTGATCTTTTCGGCTTCATCAAACCAGCCTGCTGGCAATTCATTCGCCTGCAGTGCATCGAATTCTGCCCAATCCGCAGGATACAAGCTTTCATATGCGGACCGATGCGAATCCCAGTCATTCTCCTGTTCAATCCCCGATGCAGTGCAATCCATTGCAGCTTTCACATCCGCCGGCACATAAAATTGAGGATTTATTTGCCAACCCTGAGCCTGCTTCGTGAGCGTTACTTCATCGGGACCAAGTGGTGCTCCATGTGCGGCCGCTGTCCCCGCTTTGTTTGGGCTTCCATGCCCAATTGTTGTGCGAACACAAATCAGCGATGGCTGACTCGTGCATCCTTGGGCTTCATGGAGAGCTTCCCGAATTGCCTGCGTGTCTTCCCCATCAATATCCCGAACAACCTGCCACCCGTAGGCTGCGAATCGATCCTGTACACTCTCAGAAGACGATAAATCCAGTCCACCATCAATCGTGATCCGGTTATCATCCCATAGATAGATCAATTTTCCCAAGCCCAGATGCCCCGCCAAGGATGCTGCCTCATGAGAAACTCCCTCCATGAGATCACCATCTGACACAATCCCGTAGGTGTAATGATCTATAATTTTTTCTTCTTCATGATTAAAGCGCGCAGAAAGATGTGCCTCTGCGATTGCCATGCCAACTCCATTCCCAAACCCCTGCCCCAAGGGGCCGGTCGTCGTCTCAACCCCTGGTGTTACGCCGTATTCGGGATGGCCCGGAGTTTTGCTCCCCCATTGCCGAAAATCCTTGATCTCCTCCAATGAAAGACCATAGCCGGTCAAATGCAACAATGCATAGAGAAGCATGGACCCATGTCCGGCAGACAGAACAAAGCGGTCCCGGTTGAACCAATCCGGGTTCGAAGGGCTATGCCGCATAAACTCGGTCCATAACACATAGGCCATGGGAGCGGTACCCATAGGCATCCCGGGATGCCCACTCCTGGCACATTCGACGGCATCGACCGCCAACATCCGTATCGTATCGATGCAGAGAGATTCAAGTCCTTTTGATGTCATCAGCGCTATAATTGAAGTTTAGCCTGCTCAACGAAGTGCTTGAGGCAGCCTAAACTGCGACTCGAACTGCTGATGCGGCGACCATTGATGATGATTACAGGAACCGACCTGAGCCCCATTCCCGTGAAAAATTGACGGGTCTGAACCGTCCTGGAAGCAAATTCCCGTTCACTCAGTGCCCTGCGAAAATCCCCCGCATCCAGACCAAGATCTTCAGCAAACTCGGACAGACGATCAACCGATAAACCCGTTGACGGAGATTGATGCTGAAAGACTAAATCCAGCATTTCTTTAAAGACGCCATGGTCATTCGCAAAATAAAGAGCCGCAATCTCATCCATCGAATGGGTTGGCCCTCCCACGATCGCCACCGGCTTGAATACCACGCGAACGGAGTCAGGATATGCCTCTGCCAGCGCCGTCACATGTGGATGTGCGGTCTTGCAATGATTGCAATTTGGATCTAGAAATTCCATGACCATCACTGGAGCATCCTCTGGACCAATGAAAGGATCATAGCCCATGATAATCTGCTCCAGATTATCAAAGGTTGGAGAATCCGAATTATACACACAAGATGCCGGATCCACATCGGTTTCATTCAAAGCAGTGGCAGGAGTGGACGCTTCATTTTCAGGTACATTGTAGTAGTCCCATGCAAGAAGCACCAGCAGAACCAGAGCTGCAATGCCGTGGAATCTGGGCTCGCTCTTTGGAACTTTATGCAGATTGTTCGTGGTGGATTTCTTTAGAAACGAATAGAATGTGATGCCTGCAATCAGGGTCACTATTGAAAATGAATAGAGACAGAGCTGACACCACCCATCAATGGCCGTTGCCTGCAGGAGCGTCAGGAATAATGAATAAATCCAGCCCAATCCAACAATAGCCACCCGACCTTTGATGAGTTGGCTCCCCGATCTGCCGGCATTTCTTGCAATCAGGATGCTGCCGGCTGCGATGACCGCGTAAAACAAAAATCCCCACCATGCACTTGGGATTCCCAATGGAGCAGGGTCGCTGGCAATGACACCGGTGCAATCCGATCCAATGCTACAGAGTGGATCTCCACCGGCATTGCCTCCCTCACTATACCAGAGCGCGATATGAAGTGTGAGACCAACACCCGCGAGTGCCAGCACATAAAGAAGTCGTTCAAGATTCTTACGATATATAAAAAAAGCCATAGCTTCCGTCTTTAATTCTTCCAAAACTAATGAATTCTATCCGGTCAATCGATCACATGCGGGCCTGGCCCCATGCAGAAATCCATCTGGTTAGATTATATGGCATTGAATTGCCGGATCGTGCGTATAAGCAAGTATGACACGTCATGAATTTCACTCAGTGGTCAAACGGGAGCATGCAAAGGGGCTTGAACGCTTCGTTGTCCCGGTAAACCGTCGTTTAAGTGCTGATTTGCTTACCCCGGTCAGTGCCCTTCTGGCACTGCGACAGCATAGTCATTATGCATTCCTACTCGAAAGCGTTGAAGGAGGCGAAAATATGGCCCGTTATTCTTTCCTGGGCCGCAACCCCTACCGGATTGTACGATCTGCAGGAAGAGAAGTCACGGTTGAACAAGTTCGAACACAGGAAACTGTAACGACCCCCGAGGCAAATGTGTTTGATGTCCTTCATTGCTTCATGGATGAGTTTATCGAAGTCAAGTTATCTGGATTGCCTCGGTTTCGCTGTGGGGCAGTTGGTTATCTGGGCTATGATAATGTACGTCTCATTGAGCATTTACCGAACCCGCCAACGGATGATGTGAACCTCCCGGACGCAATCTGGTGCTTCTACGATACCCTGGCCGCCTTTGATCGCGTAAAGCATCAGATCGTATTGATCGCGAATGTGTTTATCACACCTGACTCGGACCTAGAGGATGAGTACGTCCAGGCTACGGAACGGATTCGAGACCTGGAACGCGATCTTCAATCTCCGTTTCGCAGCCCAGACCCGGTCAAGCTTGGCTCCGGGCAACTCAGCTCGAACTTTGCGCGTGAAGACTTTGAAGCTGTCGTTACAGAAGCAAAACAACGGATTTATGAAGGAGATATTTTTCAGGTCGTGCTCTCCCAACGATTCTCTCTCTCATTCGAAGGCGATCCGTTCAATCTGTACCGCGCCCTTCGCCAAATCAATCCTTCTCCTTATCTTTTCTACCTTGATCTGGGTGAGGTCTCACTCATTGGTAGCTCTCCTGAAGTTCTTGTGCGTGTTGAGGATAGACGCGCGGAGTTGCTCCCCATTGCAGGGACCCGGCCCCGCGGCAAGACACCTGAAGAAGATGAAGAATTTGCGCAGGATCTTCTCCTAGATGCGAAAGAGCGGGCCGAGCATCTGATGCTGGTTGACCTTGGACGAAATGATCTCGGACGAATCAGCCAACTCGGTAGTGTAACCGTTGACCGCTATGCCTACGTTGAGCGTTATTCTCACGTCATGCATATCGTAAGTGCGGTTTCAGGACTTTTACGTGATGATATGACGACCATCGATGTTCTCCGGGCCTGCTTTCCAGCCGGGACCGTCAGCGGAGCCCCCAAAGTGAAAGCCATGGAAATTATTGATGAGCTTGAGCCAACACGGCGGGGGATTTATGCGGGCGCGGTGGGATATATTGATTTTTCTGGAAACATGGATATGTGCATCGCCATTCGAACGATGGCCGCTCAAGAGAATCACATATTCATTCAGGCAGGTGCAGGCATCGTTGCAGACAGCGTGCCGGCACTTGAATATGAGGAAACAAAAAATAAGGCCCAGGCGCTCCGGCAAGCACTGTTAATTGCGTCGCAAGGACTCTTGTAATATTTAGTATGTACAGCACCACTGATTCATGACCGTCAAGGAAATTAAATCTGCTTTACTCCGGAAAGGCTGGGCAGGAAAGACCCTCAGCCGCAAAGAAACCGCAAAGAGGCTCAATCCATTGATTGAAGCACAGGTGAAGTTGAAACTGACATATGCCAGCCTCCTGCCCCTACTTGCATCCGATTCTGAACAACAGGAACTGGAGCGCCTTCTGAAGACGCTTCGACTTGATGTTGGTAAGCTCAACGAGCTTGTATTCAGCTGCGGTGAAACAGCCTTTAACGGCACCTCACTGGAACCGGCCTCATTCAAACTCACCAGCGATGATCCACTTTCAGATTTACGGGAATGTGAGCATGCGTTGCGTGAACAATTGGATGCGGAGCGTCCTGTTCAGCATCAAATTCGTACAGAAGCGGTGCTTGGTCGCCTACGCAACAATAGCGACATCCGATTTTCCTTTATCCGGAAGTGTGTCCACCGTGCACTGACATCCGCATAAAATCCCCCATGGTACCGTATCCCTTCACACCAGATAAAACCGTCGTCGTATCTGGAATTCAGTCTTCCGGTGCATTGCATTTGGGGAACTACTTCGGTGCACTCCGACAACATATCTCACTCCATAAAAAACATGCCTCCTATTACTTCATCGTAAATTATCATGCGATGACAACGGTTCGTGATCCTGATGCTCTATGGGCACATACTCTGGACGCAGCGGTCACTTACCTGGCACTCGGGTTTGATCCCTCCAAGGGCAACCTTTTTGTGCAGAGTGATGTGCCGCTTCTCAATGAACTGACTTGGATTTTCTTCTGCCTCACCCCCGTCTCACAGTTGGAAAAAGCAACCTCGTACAAGGATAAAGTGGCACAGGGACTTTCAGCAAACTGCGGCTTATTCAACTATCCAATTCTGCAAGCCTCCGATATTCTCATCTACGGAGGGACCTTGGTCCCAGTGGGGGCAGATCAGAAGCAACATATTGAAATTGCACGGGATACTGCCCAACGATTTAATCGTACATGGTCTCCTGACCAGCCAATGTTTCCAGTACCCGACGCACACATCATGAAAAATGTTGCGATCGTTCCTGGAATTGATGGGCGTAAGATGTCGAAGAGCTACGACAATACAATCGGAATTTTTGACGAGGGCAAAGCGTTAACTCGCCGGGTTAAACGTATTGTAACCGACTCTACGCCACTTGAAGATCCCAAAGATCCCGATCAGGACAATGTGTTTGCCCTGATCCGACTATTTGCGTCTGAAGAGCAGCAGGCGGAAATCAGAGAAGCCTATCAGCGTGGAGGATATGGCTACGGCCATGCCAAGAAGGTACTTACTCAGCTAATTACCGAATATTTTGCACCGGCGCGTGAAAAAAGAAGAGAACTGCTCAAGGATCCCGACTATGTTCGGGATGTACTTCGCCAGGGAGGTATCAATGCACGCAAACGAGCAGAAGCGTGTATGGACAAGGTTCGAGAGCTTACGGGCCTTATGACTACGTACAGGGTTTGATTCTAGTTATCGACAATTACGATTCCTTTACCTATAACCTGGTACAACTCATTGGCTGTACCACGGAGAAGATTCGTGTTGAGCGTAATGATGTGCTGACCCCTGAAGAAATTCGCGTTATGCATCCCGATGGGATTGTGATCTCTCCTGGACCCGGTCGTCCGGCAGATGCAGGTATCTGCAACGACGTTGTGACGGAACTCGGATCCACGATCCCGATACTCGGAATTTGTCTTGGCCATCAGGTTATTGGAGAGGTCTACGGAGCAGAAGTGACGTATGCTCCAACTCTGATGCATGGGAAAACCAGTACGGTCTGCCATCATGGGGATCAACTCTTTGATGGCATTTCCCCGCAATTTGAAGCGACGCGATACCATTCTCTCGTATTGCATCCCCAATCAATTCCAGACTGCCTTACGGTCACCGCTGCAACTCCCGATGGGGTCATCATGGGCGTGCAACATATTACCCATCCCGTCGAAGGGGTACAATTCCACCCGGAAAGTGTTATGACTCGTGAGGGTCCCACCTTAGTTAATAATTGGCTCGCGCGCCTCGGGCTTTAACCATGAAAGAATATTTACAGATTATCGCACAGGGAAAATCCCTTTCGGTAGAACAGGCTGCAGATGCAATGCATCAGATCATGCAAGGGGAAGCGGATCCCCTTCAGATTGCCGGCTTACTGATGGGGATGCGGGCTCGGGGAGAATCCATTGAAGAGTTGACCGCATTTGTTCGTGTCATGCGAACCTATTTTATCCCTGTCGCATGTGAGGATCCAAATGCAATTGATGTATGCGGGACCGGGGGAGATGGCACGAATACATTCAACATCTCTACTGCGGCAGCAATCGTGTGTGCGGGTGCGGGCGTGACTGTCGCGAAGCACGGCAACCGGAGTGTATCCTCCAAATCCGGTAGTGCGGATGTGCTTGAAGCATTGGGAGTGAATGTAAATCTCAACTCTGATGAAGTTGCATCCTGCATCAAAAAGGCGGGAATCGGATTTATCTTTGCCCGGCACTATCATCCGGCAATGCGTCATGTGATGCCGGTTCGGACAACGCTACGCTCACGCACCGCCTTCAACATACTGGGACCACTTTGTAACCCGGCAAACGTGAAACGGCAAGTAATTGGGGCCTTTGATTTGGAGACCGCACAGGTGATCGCTACAATCATGCATGAGTTGGGCGCTGAACATATCGTTACGCTTCATTCTGAAGATGGGCTTGATGAAGCCTCTATTTCTGCCCCCACGGTACTCATTGAATACCGCCGTACGGACAAGGAGCCCAGGAAAACCCGTATCACACCTGAATCCTACGGCCTCACGAGAGCGGATCTCTCCAGTCTTACAGGAGGAGATGCCAGAGAGAATGCTGCGATGATTCGCTCCGTCCTGCAGGGAGACCCGGGACCATGTCGGGATATCGTGATCCTCAACAGTGCACTTGGATTATGGGTGTCGGGTCGCTATGCGGGTATGGAGAATTGTATTGAGGCTGCTCAAGCAAGTATTGATTCAGGGGCAGCTCGTGAACGCCTTCAAACGCTCTGCGCAATCAACTGCTGACATGACGGTTCTCGATCGTATTGTCACGGATGTTCGGACAAAACTGAGCACCCGTAAACGACTGGTTTCGGTGCATGAACTGGAATCTTCTATCCATGCCATCCCATCGACCAAAGATTTTCAGGCCACGCTGCAAGCCTCTGGACTTTCCATCATAGCAGAGATCAAACAGCGCTCCCCCTCGAAAGGTCTTCTGAGACGATCATTTGACGTACCTTTTCTTGCTCAACAATATTCGAGTGCAAACGCGATCAGCGTCTTGACGGAAGAAGATCATTTTGGTGGATCGCTTTCGCATCTCAGCATGGTAGCCAAGCATACGCGTCTTCCCGTTTTGCGAAAAGATTTTATCATTGATCCCTACCAATTATATGAGGCCAGAGCCGCCGGAGCGGATGCGGTACTTCTGATCGCAGCCATCCTCGACCGATCCCTGCTTCGTAACCTGCTCAGTCTTGCAGCTGAGCTATGTCTGGATTGTCTTGTTGAGGTCTACGATCCGCTTGAGTTGGACAAAATTGATTTTACGCAAGTCTCCATCCTCGGGGTCAACAACAGAAACCTGCATACGTTTGAGGTAGATATTGAACACTCTCTTCGAGTTTTTAGGCTGGTGGATACAGATCTTGTCAAAGTTTCGGAAAGTGGACTTCGGTCGGCAAACGATTTGGCCTATTTGCACCAAAAAGGAGTTGATGCTGTCCTGATCGGTGAAACCTTCATGCGTGCAGATGCTCCTGGAACTGCCCTGCAATCGCTCCGGGAGAAAACGGAAACCATCCTCAAATCAAATAAGGTCGAATGCCGTGCAGGGTAAAGATCTGTGGTATAACTACGTTGGCGGATGCACGATTTTGTGCCGGGGCCGGAGCGGACTACCTGGGGTTCATCCAGCATTTTCCGAGCCCACGATATATTACACCAGAAGAGGCAAAAGAGATCAAGGAATGGATCTACGGCCCCCAAACCGTGGGGGTATTCGTAAATGTGGATGCAGAAACGGTCAATCGAAGCTGTGAAATCGCAGGATTTGATCTGATCCAATTACATGGAGATGAATCTCCGGCTTACTGCAGACGCATGACACGCCCGATCATTAAAGCATTTCCTGTCCGGCCCAATGATACCGTCCGCTCGCTTTCAAGAATTCTTGCCGCCTATGAGGATTGTGTGGAAGCCTTTCTCTTGGATACCTGGCATCCTGATTTGTCCGGTGGAACAGGAAGGTCTTTTGATTGGAGTATTGCAAAGGGTCTAGCATCCGATTTCCCCATTATCTTAGCAGGTGGTCTAAACACAGATAATATTCTAGATGCCATGAAAACTACATCCCCATGGGGGATTGACTTATCGAGCGGGCTTGAGGATGCCCCAGGACGTAAAAGTTTTGATTTGGTAACCAAATTCTTTGGCTTGATCTCGGAGAATGACCTCGAACTATAACGCACCGGATGAGAACGGGCGCTTCGGGCCGTATGGGGGAGCATTTGTCCCTGAGATCCTGATCCCCGAATTGCAGGCCGTCCAGACGGCCTTTGAGCAGTCCTGGCCAGATCCAGAATTTCAGGATCAGTACCTGCATCTCTTAAAAACTTATGTCGGGCGCCCCACTCCCCTAACCCTTGCCGAACGGTTAAGTGACGAGCTCGGTGCAGGACAAATCTTCCTGAAACGTGAAGATCTATGTCATACCGGGGCCCACAAGATTAATAATACCATTGGGCAGATCTTACTTGCCCGTCGAATGGGAAAAACACGCATCATTGCGGAGACGGGGGCGGGACAGCACGGTGTCGCTACCGCCACGGTTGCTGCCCGGTTTGGGCTCCAATGTGTCGTCTATATGGGAGCCGAAGATATGAAGCGTCAGGCCTTGAATGTAGCTCGCATGCGACTATTGGGAGCAGAGGTCCGCGCAGCAACAAGCGGGAGTCAAACCCTCAAGGATGCTACGAATGAAGCGATCCGCGACTGGGTATCGAACCCGTCGGATACCTTCTATATCATCGGATCGGTCGTTGGACCACATCCATATCCAATGATGGTACGAACATTCCATAATGTAATCGGGGAAGAGCTCCGACATCAATTAATGGAAATGACCGGTAGGAATACCCCCGATGTGTTGGTGGCTTGCGTTGGAGGAGGCTCGAACGCCATTGGGATGTTTTATCCATTCATTGATCATCCTGAGGTGCAGATGTTTGGTGTAGAGGCGGCAGGAGAAGGGCTTGATGGACAACATGCCGCTACACTCTCACGAGGCACTGTCGGAGTACTCCATGGGGCGATGAGCTACCTTTTGCAGGATCAGGATGGACAGATCTCACTCGCACATTCGATTTCTGCGGGTCTGGACTACCCGGGGGTCGGGCCAGAGCATTCGTGGCTGATGGACCTTGGTCGGGTGACCTACCTTGCCGAGACAGATAAGGCCGCCCTGAGAGGTGTTGCCCTCTTATCAAAAACAGAAGGAATCATTCCGGCCCTCGAAACTGCGCATGCCATTGCAGCACTCGAAAAAATTGTGCCCGAGGTTGCGTCCGATTCCATCATTGTGGTGAACTGCTCCGGGCGTGGAGACAAGGACATGCAAACGATCATGGATCACCTATGAGCTCCCGGTTGTCTACCATACTGCACTCGCTCAGATCGAAGGGCGAGAAAGCGATGGGAATCTTTCTGACGAGTGGCTTCCCCAACCCTTCGGTGACCAACCTGCTCCTGGATGCGGTTGACCAAGGGGGCGCTGACTTCATCGAATTGGGGATGCCCCACAGTGATCCTCTTGCAGAAGGCCTGCCGATCCAGCATTCCAGCACCTGTGCATTGCAGGCCGGAGCCACCATGCAAAGTACGCTCGAAGCCGTTGCCATTTTCAGGAAACATAGTGATACCCCACTCTTGCTGATGGGCTACATCAACCCAATCCTCCGCTTTGGCATAAAAAAGTTTTGTAAGCAGGCCGCCAGTGCAGGTGTGGATGGGTTAATTATTCCTGACCTGCCTCCACAGGAATCATCTATGCTCCGCGAACAGGCACAAAAAAATGGCTTGAATATGGTGTTTCTGGTTGCACCGAACACTCCAACTGAGCGCATGGCGGAGATTGATTGCATGTCTAATGGATTTGTCTACTGCGTGTCCATTACGGGATTAACCGGAACGGGGATTGCTGGACGAATGGATGCGATCACCGCCTACCTCAAGCAGGCACGCCAGATCATCACCAAGAATCCACTTCTTGTGGGTTTTGGGATTCAAACGCAAGAAGATGCACACCGGCTGTCAAAACATACGGATGGATTTATCGTTGGGTCTGCCGTGGTTAAGGAGATTGAGCATCTTTGGGCACGCCCTAACCTCTCATTAACGGAACGAGGTCGGCTTCTGGCACGGTTTGTGCGCTCACTCAAATAACTCAAAGACAACTAATAATCATGCGACATACCACCCTCATATTCGCCGTGCTGCTGTCTTCCATAGGCTGTGGCGAAGGGGGATTTCTTGGAAGTGATTTCCGGCCTGATGCCACCGGCCTTGAAGGTCAGATTACTGTTGTGATTGATTCCTCTCTGTGGAATGGGTCAGTTGGAGAAGCACTACTGAATCATGTAGGAGGTGCGATTGAAACGCTTCCGGCCGTGGAACCAGAATTCGACCTGGAACCGGTCAGACTATCTTCCCAGGATGCCTTGGATATGGCCCAAGACCGGAAGAATGTGCTTTTCGTGGGTTTGATTTCTGACTCAACTGCCGAACAGAATATTCCAGAGAATGAATATCTGAGCACCCTGTTTAGCAATGACTCTCTGCGTCAGATGATTATGGCAGGATCTCCCGCTTTGGTCGCCAGACCAAATCACTGGCGCAGAAACCAACTGGTCTACTATCTGGCGGCAGCCTCCCCCGGTGACCTGATTGCATCCATTGAGCAACATTCAGGTCAGCTCAGATATCACTTTAATGAAATAGCAAGACGGCGCCTACATCGTGACATGTTCGATATTGGTCGACAGCATGATTTAGAACAAAGACTGATGAATCGGCATCAATTTGCTGTTCATGGGCAACATGATTATTTCATTGCCACTGATACCACGCAATTTGTATGGCTTCGCCGCTCACTCACCGATACATGGAGAAGCATGTTCGTGTACTATGAAGAAAATGGGGATCCCTCGAAGCTGAATGAAGCTTGGATCATCGGAGCCCGAGACGCACTGACCCAGCGCTATATTGGTGGGACGGCAGGAGGATGGATTGAGATTGATCGTCGTCGTCCAATGACCTCTTCACAGGTCAATTTCAAAGGACGTTACGCCATTGAGTTTCGAGGACTTTGGCATATGGTCGGGGAAGAGAATGGTCGTAAATTCCCCTTTGGGATGGGCGGCCCCTTCGTAACCTATGCCTTTTATGATGAACCCAGTCGGCGACTTTATCTAATTGATGGAATGGTGTTCGCACCTAATTTTTCCAAGCGCGAATTCATGCGGCAGATGGAAGTCATTGCTTACACATTCCGCACCCTTGAAGAGGAGGAAGGTGAGAGTATCTAGCCGATGTCTTGCAGCAACGCTCGCTCTGTGTACCACAGCTTGTTCTCCTGTACCAGAAGAGCTTGGAACGACACTGGCCGACAGCCTGATGATTGAGATTATGGTGGATATTCACCTGATCAATGCACGTGCTGAATTAGGCTATGGAGTAGATGAACTGTCACTGGATACGATCATTACCCGACACGGTCTTTCCAGGAAAGAATATGATGACCAGATCACGTTCTATACCGAACATCCCGATACGTATTTGGCAGTCTTGAATAAGGTGATGGAGCGTATCGGGCAGGATGCCAGGTTGGTCTCTGGTTACTAGTGCGAATCAGATCCCTCCCTCATGGAGACCCCACATGTAGCCATCATCATCGTCTCGTATAATGGGCTCCCAATTGTGCAGCAATGCCTTCCAACAGTCGCACGAACGAAGTGGGCCAATCTTCAGATTGTATTTGTAGATAATCACTCTTCCGACGATTCTGCCGGCTGGGTAAAAGAGCACTTTCCTGACATTCAAATTCTTTCTAACCCAGACAACTGGCTGTTCAGCCGTGCAAATAATGAAGCAATCCGCCAAATTGAATGCGATTATGTTGTCCTCTTGAACAATGATGTTGCCGTTTCTAATGATTGGCTGGAGCCCCTGATAAAGCATGCAGAAAGCTCTTCCCGCATCGCAGCACTTCAGCCCAAAATTTTACAGTTTCACCGCAGAAGTCATTTTGAATATGCGGGGGCTAGCGGAGGATTTCTTGACCGGCTTGGATACCCCCTGGCACGTGGCCGTATTTTTGAACATACCGAGGAGGACTTGGGGCAATATGATACGCCGGTAAGGATTGACTGGGCAAGCGGTGCCGCCATGCTACTGCGACGCAGCGCACTGGATGAAGTGGGACTCCTCGACGAATTTTTTGGACTCCACATGGAAGAAATAGACCTCTGTTGGCGGCTTCGTAGAGTAGGATATGACATTGGAGTAGTCCCCGAAAGTAAAGTATTCCATATCGGTGGTGCCACATTATCAAGAACCAGTCACCGTAAGCTCTATTACAATATTCGTAACAGCATTCTCATGCTGTACAAAAACCTTCCCCCTGCACAATTCAGAACAGTGTTTTTTCAGAGGGTTATTCTGGACTATTCAATTGGACTTGCCTGGCTCCTGGCAGGAAAGTGGAGGCAATCACTGGCAGTCCTCCGAGGTTATCTTGATGCACACAAAATGAGGCATCATTATTCCCCACCGACCAATGCAGCTGCACTTCCCTCTTACCGGGGACGGATTCTTCTGGATTACCTGCTCATGAGGCGTCGTCACTTCTCCGATCTGCCTGCAAAAAATTTGAAGACCACATCTTCAGGTGAAATTGTTCAATGAGTCCCCTTGGTATGCGTTTGCTTTTCCTGCAATACACTCTGCAATCAATGGGGGCTCGAATTTAATAACCACAAGCCGATAAGAGTACATTCATGACTTATCTTATTCCTCTCAGGGACCCCAACTTTATCTGAAGTTCCCAAATTTTATAACTGAGCTTTACAGGCGTATGTGGAAACCAATTCAGGACTACGAGCAAAATCCAGAGACCTTGGCTACGAGAGAGATCCGGACTTTAGCTGCACTTTGGAATGAACAACGTAATAAGTTGTCTGACGTGAAAGAGTTTGACAGACGCATCAATCGAAAATGGGCTATTGAAACCGGACTAATTGAGCGTCTTTATTCGCTGGATCGTGGCACGACTGAAATCCTGATTCAAAGAGGCCTGGACTCGGCTTTGCTCTCCCATCGAGCATCTGGAGGAGAAGCGGAACGCACAATTGCAATGATCAGCGACCAGCAGGATGCAATTGAAGGTATTTTTTCATTCGTAAAGCAGGATCGTGAATTGTCAACAAGCTACATAAAAGAATTGCACGCTATTTTTGTCAGGAACCAAAAGACTACCGAAGGAAGAGATCAATTCGGGGAGATCATCAGAGTAAGTATTGAGCCTGGGAAATACAAAACGACTCCCAATAATCCGACAAGACCTGATGGCCAAGTTCATGTTTATTGCCCGCCAGAGCATGTAGGTTCAGAGATGGATCGGTTGATCAGTATGCATAGGGAGCATAAAGCCCAAAATATTGCCCCTGAGGTAGAGGCAGCTTGGCTTCATCATAGATTTACACAAATTCATCCATTTGCAGATGGGAATGGCCGGGTGGCCAGAGCATTGGCCACGATGGTGCTGATTCAGAGCGAGAGTTTTCCCCTAGTCGTTCGTGAAGAAAAGCGGCCTGAATACATAGAAGCTCTCGAACGAGCTGATAAAGGGAACTTAGCCCCCCTCGTAAACTTTTTCGTATTACTATTGAAGCAGGAATTTATAGATGCATTTGGTGTTATCAAAGAGGCAGAGCGGTACTTGAAACTCAGTAAACGGATTGAATCTATAGAGGCGTCGTTTACCAAATCGCAGGTTCAATTAGAGCGAGAATTGGAAATTACATTGGATTATGCCAGCGAACTACATGATCTCGTAAAGCGCCGATTGAATGAAGTAGAAGAACAGCTTAAAGGAATAATTCCAGAGAATTTCATCCTCTATGTTCATGATGCAGATAGTCATTCTGACCAGAATTATTATTACCGCAATCAAATAATTAAAGCTGCCAAAAAGCGTAAATACTATGCAGATACAAGTATTTACCGGTCGTGGATTCGGATGTGCATAAAAGACACTTCCCGTGAATGTTCAATACTGGTATCGTTCCATGGAATTGGACATGACTTCAAAGGAGTACTCGTTTGTTCAGTAATTTGGTTTGAAAAGGTGCGGATTAGCAAAGACGAATCTGAAATTGGAGATATCATCCCAATATGTAAAGAGGTTTTTTTGATCAATTATAAGGCAAGAAATGAAGCGACGCTTTGAGAACTGGCTGGATACCCCACTTGAAAGGGGATTGGCACTTTGGCAGAACACGATTCCTAAAGTTCAGAATCATTCCTAGTTCATGATCTACCCCGAGCGTAGCGGCAACCTCTGCAACTGCAACCCCCCGCTCAGAGTACTTAATATTGTTGGTTCTGCCGCAATTTGCGTACATGATCTGTCGGCATCAATTGCGTAAGCGATCCACCTGACTCAACAACTTAAGATTGCGAGTCAATATACGTACAGATACGGAGAGAAAGATATATCCCAACATTGGTGAAAATCGGGACACGATGAATCCCCAAAACTGCTCCTGGATAATAGACGATCCAGCAAATGCACCGGTGCTCCATAAGAGGTAGTAGTAGAGGATCAGCAGCAAAACAATAGCCATCCGCACAATTTTGAGAACGCTAACCTGCTTCTCAGGCCTTCCATGAAGCAGCAGGCTGCCCAGAAGCACCGGAGCCATCAAAATCAAGCCGATTCTGGCGAACTGAACTGCACCGCTAGAAGATGGGGCCGCACTGAAGAGGAGGAGTGAGAAGGCCAATGCAGATAAAACCAGAAAAACTGTGTGGATCCGTCCCATAAGATCATAAAAGATTTGATTGCACAATAGAACCTATCGTAAAACTATCTGCCGAAATTGGGGCTGGACGACCTGATGAAAAACCTGAAATGGGATCGTGGTCCCGGGCTCCGAGTGCGATTGCATATGTTTCTGCTGTCTACCCAAAATGCTGCCTATCTGTTTCCAATCAGACCTGCAACCTAGCCTTTCTCCGGTTGTACCAACCACAGGGAGAAAACGGAATCGCCAATCCAGGTATTCCGTAAGAAGCTTGAACGAAATACATCAGTGCAGATGGATGTTTTGATGCCCGAAATTCAGTCCCGCTTGGATTTAGGGAAGGACTGGATTGTTGACCAGGTATTGCTCAATATAGATAAGCAATCTGTTCTTTTATACGTTTCGCATTCCGGTGAGGAGTTGACTTGCCCCGAGACCGGCGAGAAGACAATATTGTATGACCATGCCCAGGAGCAAGTATGGCGTCATGTCGATTTATGGGAATACAAGTGTTTTATTCATTGTCAGGTTCCACGCGTTAAGTCTGTGTCCGGGATCAAGCCGATCAAGGTCCCCTGGGGGGAAAAGTCCAGTCGGGTTACGCCTTCATTGGAGCACGGGGAAGATGGCTCTGCTGCTTAGACACCGGTAGCTAAGTGCATCCGCTCTGAATTAAATCCGGGCGATTGAACAGATCGGCAGGGACTCTTATACCGCCAGACATTTACGTGCGAAGCAGTCCGTGTCTCTCAATAAGGGGGCTTGGTATTTTCGGCAACCAACTGCACGATCCGATCCGTCATGGCTTCGGTGGATGCTGTACCGCCAACATCCGGGGTTAAACCCGTCCCCTCTTCATAGACATGCCACACTGCCCCCTCGATTCGCATTGCAGCCTCAACCTCTCCTATATGATGCAATAGAAGAGCTGACGAACGAATTAATGCCGTTGGATTCGCTTTGGATTGCCCTGCAATATCGGGGGCACTCCCATGAACCGCCTCGAATACAGCTGCCTCATCTCCAATATTCGCACCTGGAACGATACCTAATCCACCTACAAGTCCTGCACACAGATCACTCAAAATATCTCCAAACAGGTTCGTGGTCACAATGCAGTCGAATGTGCCGGGTTGTATGACCAACTGCATTGCCATATTATCTACGATAAAATGGTCGAACTGGATACTTGGATATTCTTCTGCAATTCTACAGGCTTCCTCCAGGAAAAGGCCAGTCGAGAGCTTCAGAACATTTGCCTTGTGTACCGCCGTCAGCCGCTTGCGTTGGTTTGCTACAACCCACTCGAATGCATAGCGAAGGATCCGCTGTGAACCCTTACGCGTAATCCGCGCGATCGAATCTGCAATTTCCAGACGCTCGTCATAGCTCTCAATTCCCGAATATAATCCTTCCGTATTCTCCCGAAAAATAACCAGATCAACACCTGAAAACGGGGTTTCAATGCCAGGCAATCGTTTGCAAGGACGTAGATTTACGAACAGATCCAGTTTCTGGCGAAGCGAAACATTTACACTCCGAAATCCCCTGCCAACCGGGGTCGTGACCGGTCCCTTTAATGCAAAACGATTCCTCCGTATTGAGTTAAGCACATCGTCGGGCAAGGGATGCCCCCGTTTTTCAATCCCTGCATACCCCACTTCCTCGAATCGCTCCCAGCGTATATCTACTCCCGTCGCAGCAATAACTTTACAGGTAGCTTCCGTGACTTCAGGACCAATTCCATCTCCAGGCACCAAGGTAATCGTGTACATGCCAAAATTAATGCGCTTAACTGGATACTGCCTGCAGGCTATAAAGAAAAAGGGCAGTAGCACACACTTGCACCACTACCCGAAGAAAACCTGAATTGGCTCCGTACTTAGCCTGCAAGTACGGACAGCGGACCCTACTCAAATATTCGATATATCTCGCCTGGATGAATAACTGATTCGAAGAGTTCCTGCTTTTCGGAGCTCTCCCTGAACATCGGTTACAACCCCCATCTCTGATTCTTCATCCACCCTGAGCGATACGATCAATCTCGGCTGCTCATTCAACTTCCGATACATAATTGATCGAACATTGGTCGGACATCTTGAGTCTACTCAAATATTCGATATATCTCGCCTGGATGAATAACTGATTCGAAGAGTTCCTGCTTTTCGGAGCTCTCCCTGAACATCGGTTACAACCCCCATCTCTGATTCTTCATCCACCCTGAGCGATACGATCAATCTCGGCTGCTCATTCAACTTCCGATACATAATTGATCGAACATTGGTCAGGTCTTCAATGACGGCATCATCAATTTGCACCTTTGTTTCGCCAACCCTGTTTCCGGGTAGTTTCTCTGGACCCATCCATACGTACGATACGTAGCGCTTTTGTTCAATCTTCGTCAATGCTTCGGCCTGCGGCAGAATCGTTCGAACTTGAACTTCCTGCTCCCGCAACACGGTCGTTACCATGAAAAAGATTAAAAGCATAAAGATGATATCCGGCAGTGATGCCGTAGAAATCTCGGGCTTAGCTTTAGATTTTTTTGTAAAGTGAGCCATAATACTCCTTAGATTCAGTTTCCAGGATCCGGTTCAGCTAACGAGACTTGCGCCGGCCATTTGTCACGAATTTCGTTTTCTTCGCCGGCCTCCAGTTCAGACCGATATTCAACATAATTGGCATGTCCCATTGACCGAGCCTCAATATCCCAAATCTCGAAATAAGCCATCCAGACCTCATCAAGCGTCTGGATGTAAAGGTTGTACGGGGTCAAACGGTCCGTTTTTATAGACACAACCGCCTTGGACGGAGAGTCAGAATAGCGTGCGTCCGCGCCATTATTCTGAACATGGGTCAAAACCTCGTTGCGAATCTGTGCTACAGACGAGGGTAAATCTTCAAGAAGAACCTGTCCCTGAGCATTAATTAGAATTTTGAGCATGTTGCGATCACTGACCGGAGGTGGCGGAGTCGTATCATCCGGTTCCGGTGGCAACGTCATACCAATCCCAGTATCTACGTCAATCGTAGTGGTAACCAGGAAGAAGATGAGGAGTAAGAAGGCGATATCCGCCATCGAAGATGTGGGGATTTCAGCACCTTGTCGCTTCTTTTTCTTGGCAAGTACACCCATTAGGATAAAAGTCTAGTCGATCAGGAAACAAGGTTCTTAACGCCCGACACCAGAAGTGCTATAAGTGTCAGCGCAAGGGATATGATGATCGCCATAATGCCCGCATCGGTCCAAGTCGGCAATACAAGGCCAAGAATCAGGAATAATACCGGCGGAACTGCTACGAATGCAATCGAGAGCATCTTCACCTTGCCAAACATAAGACTGCGAATTCCAGATGCCAGCATGACCAACAAGCCGAGACCAATCAGTGCAAAAACGATATAGAGGGCAATGTTAAGAAGCATAAAATCTTGGTTTTTTGGGTATGAAACCCCGATTAATAGACTGCCCTTAGGAGTCTGATGACTCCTTCATGACAAGAGAATCAATCAACTCAATGGAGGCTTCTTCCATCTCTACAACGATTCTATCAATTTTAGATACTGCATAATTGTAGAAGAACTGCAGAATGATTGCAACAATCAAGCCGAATACGGTGGTCAAGAGTGCAATCTTGATGCCTCGGGCTACCAAACTTGGGGAAATATCGCCTGCCGCTTCAATCGCATCAAATGCCGCAACCATTCCAATAACGGTCCCAAGGAACCCAAACATCGGAGCCAATGCAATAAAGAGTGACAACCACACGAGACCACGTTCCAGGAAGCTCATCTCAATTGAACCATAGGCAACGACAGCTTTTTCCACGGCTTCAATTCCCTCATCTGAGCGCATTAAGCCGGCTTGAAAAACTGCAGCGACCGGCCCGCGTGTTGCTGCACAGATCTCCTCAGCAGAAGATACCCCGCCCTCCTCCAGAGCCTCTTTGACACTGATAATAAATTTGCGAGTATTCACATCAGCAAGGATCAGTTGAATCACGCGTTCAAATGCTATGGCAAGACCGACGATCAGAATAATCAAGACGGGCCACATGAATTCGCCCCCCTGATTGAAATAATTTACCAGCACATTGATCATGCCTTGATCTGCAGCAGCTGCATCTTGGGTTAACATGATGTTCCCGAAAAGCTTCATGGACTAGTCCTCCAGAAAATTGATTAGAATTTTAAGTGCTAAATGTCAAACGAACCCCAATATACTACCTATTCAACAATCCTGCCAAACGGTTACTCCGACCAGGTAGATCTAAGGATTCGGCTAAAGTTAAGGTTTTCCGTGGAAAATGCAATGCAATGATATTATTGCCGAGCGATATTTTTTGCTTCGGGCCAAAGCTTCAGAGCTTCCTGCAAGGTACGGTCTTCTGGATGCATGATCGGGTAAAATGCTTCAAGATCAAAAAGACGCACTGCCACTCTGGCCTTTATCCGTGCCTCAAGATAAGGTCTATCCGCCTCAATCTCAGCATGATCAAACGCATCTTCCCCCGTACCGATCTGTATTCCTCTGACGCGTGCATAATCCAAGAAGCCTTGATATTCGGCCTCTGGGATTTTGAATGATTCCAAAAAACGATCTCGCTGATCTCCCCAGCGGGCGGTTAATGCCTCTCCTTCACGGTCATACCACATGCGGGCATATGTATTTGCAACGTCGCTACTCAGGACTGCACGCAAAAATAGTGATGCGGAATCAAGATCCACGATAAAGTCCGGCAGAATCCCCCCACCTCCCATCACTGCCCGCCCACTGACCGTTTCGTAGATCAGTGAATCCGGGATACTATCCATGATTTCCTGAGCACTCAGCAATGCGGTGTTCTCATGCATTTCACGCTTCAAGTTCAAGTACTCTTCACGGTCACCATCAATATATGGAGTTTGAATTAATCTCCCAGACGGCGTATAGTAACGAGCAATGGTCACGCGCATTGCACTCCCATCGGGCAGGGCATGCTGTTGTTGTACAAGTCCTTTCCCGAAGGTCCTCCGGCCGACAATAAGCCCGCGATCGTGATCCTGCAAGGCTCCAGCCACAATCTCACTAGCCGATGCAGAAGCCTCGTTCACCAGTACAATGATCGGCTCATCTTCAAGTAGTCCCGCCGAGGTGCCAAAAAACGAATGATTGGCATCCCGAATGCGCCCCTTCTGGGATACAATCAATGCATCGTCGGGGAGAAATTCATCCGAGAGTTGGACGGCCATTTCCATGTAACCGCCCGAGTTTCCACGCAGGTCCAGCATCAGGCGTTGCATCCCTTGGGACTTGAGGCGATCAACAGCATCCCGAAATTCTCTGTGCGTTGTTCCTGAGAAGCGATTGATCTTAATAAATCCGGTGACCTCGTCAATCATGTACGCTACATCAATAGCATACAACGGGATACGATCGCGTATAATCGTGAAGTCTACCGGATCTGAATGGCCTGGCCGAACCACCACTATATCTACTGAGGTACCGCGTGGACCCTTTAGAGTGCGCTGAACATCCGCAGTTTCAAAGCCAATGGTACTCTGTCCATCCACTTCTATGATTCGATCTCCAGAATGGAGGCCTGCTTCTTCACTTGGTCCCTCGGGAATTACACTGAGCACGATTAATGTATCCTGCCCTTGCTCTCCCTCAATAAACTCAAACGAGATCCCAATTCCCTCAAAACCACCGCTAAAATCTTCCTCCACGCGACGCATCGTCTCTGCATCAATGTATACTGAATGAGGATCCAGCTCGCCTAGCATTCCCTCCAAAGCGTGTTCGGCAAGAGCTCCCGAATCCACATCCTCTACATAGCGTTCATTGATGACAAGGAATGCATGTTCTAGTTTTTTTAATGCGGCCCTCGTATCATCCGACGACGCAGACTCCAGCTGCATGCCCAACAATACACCGGCAGCCAATACTAAGACACTAAATACTATTTTTGTGTGCACCTTCATAGAATTCCCTCTTGTCTCCGTGGATAGTTAAAGCAGTAAACCATGCAACAATCGCATCGGATAATGGATCCAACCCGTACGATACGACAAGATACGCTGTTCCCATGAAGATAGTCGGTTGGATATTCTTAGGACTCGTCATTTTCTTCGTCGCCATCGGCGGAATATGGCGCATAGCATATGACTGGAGATCTCCTTTCCCCAATCAATTGGACGTAGTCGGACTTGAATCTTCCGTGGAGATTCATTGGGGGGAATTCAAGACCGCTGAAATTCACGCGAATTCATTATCTGATGCATTACTAGGGCTTGGCTATGTGCAGGGAAAACTCAACGGCTGGACGATTGCCCTGTGGAGACAGGCTGCATTGGGGAAATTGGAGGACTGGTATGGATCTGAGGCAGTTGAGGCGGACCGAATCGTTCGACTGCTGGACCTGCCGGAAAATGCACAGCGTGCCAGCGAGCACCTGAGTTTGGATGAAGCGAGCCTGATTGCCGCATTCGGGAAAGGGGTCCAACTTGGGTGGCAAGAGGCGGATCAGATACATGAGTTTTTTTTGCAGAACATTACCCCGGAACCCTGGGAGCCATGGCATGCTTTGGCTATTGAGCGATTAATTGCCTGGATGAGTGCCGTTCCTGACTCTGTATGTAGCCTCGGAGAACCTGCCTGCACCGATATTGCAAAACTTGACTCTATAATCCTTTTGCATGGCTTGGAATCAAGTAGCGCCTGGATTCTTCCCACATTACAAGGTCCCTTGCTTTATCAGCGCCACATACTCGGAAGAGCGGCTCCGCCGGCTTTTCAAGAGGTTACACTGAACGTGGCCGATGGCTTTGAAATGCATGGAGCTTCACTTATCGGAACGCCATTTTTTCCAGCAGGAAAAATAGAGAATCGGGCATGGTCTATTCTCCTGTATTCCCCCAAAACAACTCGACCCGCTCGGACCGAACCGAACCGTTCGCAGCGTTTCTATTTCCCTGACCGGGAGGAAATCATGTACTATCAGAAATCTGACAGCACCTTCAGCATTCGTGGAGCACAAAAAGAATTGTTTTGGATTGGCCTTGGAACCGAGAACGATGTTCATGCCTGGTTCGCTTTGCTTCGCAATCAACCCGCCACATTCCAACTCTGGCGAGGGGACGGGATTTTGATGTCATCAGACACCTCCTGGACTGTCCTTGGTGAGCCGAAATTCGTGTCCCCCATCCACCTTTCAGGCCTCGTTGTCAGCAATGACTCCTCTGCTGAATACAGTGCATACTATCTCCGTAACGTAGACTTGGACACAACGGACCCATCAGACTGGATCACCGATGTCCGGAGCCCATGGGTTGCTAGCACCTTACCCCGCGAACTGGATTCCTTGCGCATCCCTGCCAACGCTTCGGCACTGGTTCAGTCATCGCTTGTCTATCTTGAAAATTGGAACTATGCATTTGACGGAAAAAGTATTGGTGCAGTCATCTACAACGAATGGATTACATCTGAAGGAAGAACCCCGGAAGTGGCGTTCTATAATGCGGTTGACCGATTGGTTCAAAAATTCGGAACCGATCAAAGTCAATGGATCTGGGAGCGCGTATATGCAGATAGACGCCTGTTCACACTCCATGGCCGACCGGATAGCAGGATGCATACCCCGCTGACATTCCCCCTTATTGGTCATGAATCAACGATGCTCTGGGGAGGCGCCAAAGCTGCTGCTGCGCCCGTTACATGGGAGGGTTGGACATGGAACGAACCGGGCAGCCCCTATTTCATTCGTAGACAACACTTGAATTTGCAGCAGCCATTTGGTCGATACATTTCCGGGAGGAGCGATCCTTCTATATTTCCGCTATCCGGCTCGCATATGAATACGACAGTTCTAATGCCGCATGATGACTTCTAATGATTGGTATTTCGGGCTTGACGCTGGTGCCACAAAAACACGGCTCTATGCCCGCTCAAGGACAGGAAATGCAGACCTGGAATTGCTTGGAGGTGCAGCCAATGCACTCCGGCAAGGCGTGGTACAGACAGCCTCTGTGCTGTCCTCTCTAATCAATGATGCCTTGAACGAATTGCCTGGGGGAACCTTGCGTGCCGTTCATGCCGGCATAGCTGGTGCCAGTGCCCCATCAATCCAAAAAGAGCTTGTTCATCGTATTCGCCTTCTTGTTAACTCAAAGCGCCCCCTTGATCTCACCATATCCCATGATGGTGTGATTGCACTGGAAGGGGCTTTTGCAGGACAAAGCGGCCTCCTCTTTATTGCTGGTACGGGAAGCGGCGTTATGGCTCGAACCGGGGTAGGCATATCGGACTTTGATCATGCAGGAGGCTGGGGGCATTTAATCGGAGATGAAGGGAGTGGATTTGCGATTGGCAAGCGTGCACTGGCCGCAGTGGGGCACGCATTCGATGGCGGTCCAGAAACACGACTCACTCACCTGGTCAAACGCCATCTGAACATTCGTGACCGACATTCTCTTCTGAACACGATCGGTCGATCTGACTGGAAGTTCCAAGATATGGCCCCACTTGCCCTGAATGCGGCTGAAAATGGGGATATTGTTGCGGCTTCTGTTGTGCAAAAAGAAACCCAACTGCTGGCCCGGCAAGCAAAATGGATGCTCCAGAAATATCAAGATTTGAGCCCCCGATATACGATTATTGGGGGCCTGAGTAATAACAGGTTTTACGTGAATCGCCTCTGCGCAGCCATGGAAAATATTTGGCCGATCGCAAAATTTATTGCCCCCCAAGCCACTCCAGCGGAAGGAGCGGTTCAGATTGCCATACGGCAGTCTATCGATTCTGGCGCTGTTCAATGAGAGAGTCTACCACTGTCGGATCCGCGAGTGTAGACGTATCCCCTAGTTGGTCGTAATCATTCTCAGCAATCTTACGGAGGATGCGACGCATAATTTTTCCACTTCTCGTCTTGGGTAACGACAGTGCAAACTGTATGAAATCTGGCTTCGCAATTGGACCAATCTGAGTCCGTACATGAGCGACTAATTCCTTCTGCAAGGAGTCCGAAGGGGTTTCACTCGTGTTAAGCGTGACGTAGGCGTAAATCCCCTGCCCTTTGATTGCATGGGGAAACCCAACCACTGCCGCCTCGGCCACACTCCTGTGAGCAACCAATGCGCTTTCGATCTCTGCCGTCCCCATACGGTGCCCACTCACATTCAGCACATCGTCAATCCTACCGGTAATCCAGTAATAGCCGTCCGCATCCCGCCGACACCCATCTCCTGTGAAGTACTTCCCTTCAAATGTAGAAAAGTAGGTTTGTACAAATCGTTCATGATCCCTGTACACCGTACGGGCCTGGCTTGGCCATGAGTCTCTGATCGCCAATACACCTGCTGCTTCTCCACTCAGTACAGTTCCAGCATTATCAAGAACTTCCGGCTGGATCCCAAAGAAGGGAAATGTAGCAGAGCCTGGCTTCGTAGGGATCGCGCCTGGTAGAGGCGTAATCAGGATCCCGCCTGTTTCTGTCTGCCACCAGGTGTCCACAATCGGGCATTGCCCATTCCCAACAACCTCATGATACCAGCGCCATGCTTCGGGATTTATGGGTTCGCCAACCGATCCCAAAAGCCGCAAGGAGGACCGACTCGTCTGTTTCACGAACGAATCTCCCTTACTCATGAGTGCACGTATAGCGGTGGGGGCGGTGTAAAACTGGTTTACCTGATATTTATCTATCACTTGCCAGAATCGGGAAGCATCCGGATAGGTCGGTATGCCCTCAAAGAATACCTGTGTTGCTCCATTGAGGAGTGGACCGTATACAATGTATGAGTGGCCGGTTATCCATCCTACATCCGCCGAACACCAGAAAACATCTCCGGCATGATAATCAAACACAACCTCATGGGTCATCGACGTATACACCAGATAGCCCCCCGTCGTGTGTAACAACCCTTTTGGCTTTCCGGTTGACCCCGATGTATACAGTATGAACAGGGGATCTTCCGCATTCATGGATTGGGCAGCGTACTCCGTACTCGCTGAGGGGACATGTTCATGATACCAATGATCCCGGCTGCCATCCCACACAATCTCTCCCCCTGTCCGCCGAACTATGAGCACGGATTCCACCTCGGGACAACGTTTTAATGCCTCATCCACATTTTTTTTCAGGGGTACTTTTTTGCCACCTCTTACTCCTTCGTCCGCAGTAATCACGAATGTTGAATCACAATCCAGAATTCGATCAGCCAGCGATTCCGGGGAAAATCCTGCGAAGACGACAGAGTGTACTGCTCCGACTCTGCTGCAGGCCAACATAGCAACTGCTGCCTCAGGAATCATAGGCATATAAATGGTAATTCGATCCCCTCTCTTGATCCCCAAAGAATTGAAAACATTACTGAGTTGGCACACCTCTCTATGAAGCTCACGGTACGTTAGGTGCCGTGAATCATCTTCAGGATTATCGGGCTCCCAAATCAGTGCAACCTGCTCTCCACGATCAGAGAGATGACGATCCAGGCAATTGTAGGATGCATTTAACTCTCCATCCTCAAACCAGCGAATACGCACATCGGAAGATGCATAGGATACATCGCGCACGCGGGTGAACGGCTTAAACCAGTCAATCCGCTCGCGTGCCTCCGTGCTCCAGAACCGCCCAGGATCTGCAATCGAATCTTGATACTTGGCCAAATATGCCTCCTTGGAACTCAAATGTGCCTTTGCACTGAAGTCAGCGGAAGGATGATAGAGGCCGGATGCGTTTTTGTTTTCGGATTTGGAATTAGACATGACTGCCTTTGCTTTCTTAATGGTCAGAGAGATGTACTGGAGCAAATGAAGCTGTATTCAAATGAGTCGCATTCCTGACTATGTGGTGGCTAGTCAGGATGCTGCATGTTCAAGTCCGAGAAGATAAGCACCGTTGAGCCTCTTGCAAAACTCTCTCATTTGGAGGAGAATATTGCTCTTGGAGTGTCTAAGGGCATATGATGCGGATTGTCGAAGAGTTTTGCAAGAACCTCCGTTCTTTTTTTATTCAATCACTTTCATCGGGGCAAATGCCACCCGGAGCCGCTTCTGTCCAAATTTACTAAAATAGACGGTAACCGTAGTCCCCTCCCCATGCCCATCTACGTGTATGACCTTGCCTGGACCGTACTTTTTATGGTCCACCAATACACCGACCTTGAAGGCAGACGGGTCTCTTGATCGGAAAGTATTCGCCGCCCCGCTGGAAGCACTTGAAGTTGGGGTTCGAAAACGTTGACCTCCGTAATTGGAACGCCCGGAACCGCCAGACCGATTTTGAGAACTTCGAACTGATTTCTTTGGTTGCCAAGAGCGATGTTTTCGGGTTGCCCCTGCAGCAGGAGTACTCAGAACACTGGGCTCAATCTCGTCAATAAACGGACTTGGCCATGTCAATTCTGCACTTCCCCCATACCTTGATCGGGCTTGGGCTCGTCCTAAATACAAACGGGTCTTTGCTCTTGTGATCCCAACGTAGAATAATCTCCTCTCTTCCTCAAGAGACGCCTGATCAATTTCCCCCTCTCCACGAATTAGCGGGAGCAGCCTATCCTCCACTCCTCCAATAAATACCACTTCAAATTCCAGTCCCTTGGACGCATGAAGCGTCATCAGTACGACACGGTCTACATCAGATCTATCCGTATCCGCGTCGGTCATCAGCGCAATTGATTGGAGATAACTGCTCAAAGTATGAGATTTATTTTCCTCCGCATAATCCTGAATGGCCTGAAGAAGTTCATGGATATTTCTCAGCCTAATTTGCCCGCTTTGCGTTTCATCCAACTTTATATCCTCCATGAGGCCTGATTCTCGAAAAAGCGATGCCGCAAGTTCACCTAGATCCATCCCCCCTTCCATTCCTCCCGTATGACTTCCGATGAGGTCTGCAAAGTTGGTCAGTTGCATTTTAATTCGCTTGGCTATCGGTAGGTATTCAATTTCGCTGATGGCGATATTTAAGTCATATCCCGATTGCCGTGCATACTCAATAATCTTCTGTTGCGATCTTGAACCAATCCCCCTTTTAGGGTAGTTCACGACCCGCTGAAAACTTGCTATATCATTCGGGTTGACCAAAAGTCGGAGGTACGCGATGGCATCCTTGATTTCTTTACGCTGGTAAAATGAGAGACCACCAATAATTCTATATGGTACGCCCTCTTTACGGAGTGCCTCTTCGAAGGTGCGACTCTGCGCATTCGTTCGATAAAGAATCGCAAAATCCTGGAGCCTGAGCTTCTCCCTGGCTCTCTCCCTTCTGATGATTTTTACAGCTCGGTAAGCTTCATCCCGATCATTATCCGCCTGGATCAGCGTGATCCGGTTTCCCGCCTCGTTGTTTGTCCAGAGAGTCTTCTTAATCTGGTTGGTATTCCCAGCGATGACCGAATCGGCTGCCCTGAGAATATTTTTTGTCGAACGGTAATTCTGCTCAAGACGTACGACCTTTGCCTCTTTGAAGTCTTTCTCGAATGAGAGGATATTTTGGATATCTGCGCCTCTAAATGCATAAATGCTTTGTGCATCATCACCCACCACACACAAATTGCGATGCTTCTTGGCTAGCGCACAAGCGAGTAAATATTGTACCCGGTTTGTGTCCTGATATTCATCGATCAGTACATGGGACCACTTTTCCTGATACTTTTGAAGTATGTCAGGCTGCTTCTTGAAAAGTTCTAATGGTTTAAGCAGCAGATCGTCAAAATCAAATGCATTCGCTGTTTGCAGGGCTTCATTGTAGGGCATATATAGATCTGCAGCGACTTCAGCCTGTTTGGATTTTGCAGCCGCCTCCATTTGATCGGGAGACAGCTGAGCGTTTTTTGCCCCCGAAATATAATTCCGAATAACACGCGGTTTGATCACCTTCGTATCATGACCGTATTCCTCAAGGAGTTGTTTGAGCATGCGATCAGAATCGCCTGTATCGTAGATCGTAAAATCGGAGGTAAACCCCAGCTTTTGGGCTTCCACTCGTAACAGTCGCACCATCTGTGCATGGAATGTACCCACCCACATTCCCTTGGCTATTCCAACGGGAAGGAGTTTCTGCACACGCTCATGCATTTCGCGTGCCGCTTTATTTGTGAATGTGAGTGCGAGAATTTGATAGGGACGAGCCGCTCCAGATGCCAGGAGCCACGCAATTCTGCATGTTAAAACACGCGTCTTGCCAGAGCCCGGCCCGGCTACAACCAACACAGGCCCCTCGGTGGCTTGAACGGCCTCTCTTTGCCGATCATTGAGGCCTGCGAGAATGGGTTTCGGATCAAATTCTGGCATGTTCAGAGGAAAGTTCCAAAATCAGCCGGAGCATGATGGGGCCAGTGGCAACGCTGATCATCAACCCCAATACCTGACCCAATAGTCGCATAACTGACACTCTCAATACAGCTGAATCAGCCTACGGGAAAAAAATCGATTTGAGTCATCGTATGGAAATGCCTTGCACATCTGGGTACATCATTCAATCATAATCCAGAATAGAGTACGCTGCCGTAGAGCCTCGTCTGGATTGCGAAGATGCAAACATACGGACCTCGCCGCATCTTTTCCAATGGAATGGATTCATCGCCCAGGTATCTGCTACAGCCTCACCTTGTACTGACGGATCGCCAAAGAGTCTATGCCCCATTTTTCTGGACATATCATCTTCGCGAAGAAATATATCGCAAATTCGACCAAGATTATACTTCGGGACCCATAGAATTTTGAAATTGTGCTGGACTTGATGAACTGAATGAGAATACCCTGTGCGACTTGGACGATCCTGTTACCGATTCAATTGTTGAAACCGTATCTCTCCTCAACGGACACCATAATCCTGTACTCACGAAATAAGCAGCCGCAATCTCATCTCAGGCTTGACGGCAAATGGTTTATCTTCAACGCATAATCAGAAAGTAACCCGTCCACTACTTTCCACTCTCAATACCTGTCATTCTGATGGAATTTGCTGTTTCTGCTTCCCGTGCTCTTATTGGGCTTTCTACCGTCATTGGCCTTGCACTACTATTCTCTGAAAACCGCCGTCTAGCAAACTGGCGCCTTATTGTTTTAGGGATCTTGGCTCAGATCATGATTGCAATCCTGGTGCTCCAGGGAGATGCCATGGGACAGTTTTTCTCTCCCTTGGGCTGGCCCAAAGAGGTCTTTTCGTGGGTCAGCACCTTCTTCGTGAAAATCCTGCAATTCACAACGGAAGGAGCTCAGTTTGTCCTCGGGGACATTGCGCTGCCTCCAGATGGAAATATGGTGCCGGGTGATCCTATGGTTATTGGCCAAAGTTGGGGAAGCGCAATTGCCTTTCAAGTCCTTCCTACGATCATTTTCTTCGCATCATTGATGGCCATTCTATACCATCTGGGGCTCATGCAATGGGTCGTCAAAGCCATGGCGAGGGCTGTCTCAAAGCTCCTAAAATCCAGCGGTGCAGAATCGTTGTCGGTTGCCGCCAATGTCTTTGTTGGCCAGACCGAAGCCCCTCTTGTTATTCGGCCTTATCTGGAAAACATGACCCGCTCTGAGATCATGACCCTGATGAGTGCCGGTATGGCCACGATGGCCGGGGGAGTCATGGCTGCATATATCGCCTTCTTAGCTATTCCATATGCAGCGATGCAGGGAATTCCGTTAGACATGGCTCAACTTAAATTCGCCGAGCACCTCCTTGGAGCGAGCATCATGGCTGCCCCCGCAGCAATTATTTTGAGTAAAATCCTCGTCCCTGAAACGGGGCAGCCCGTCACACTGGGAAGGGTTGAACTCCCAAAACTTACTGAATCCAAAAATGTGATTGATGCAGCCGCAACGGGGGCGCGTGACGGCGTTCAACTCGTACTGAATATTTCTGCAATCCTACTGGCATTCATCGCTCTTCTAGCAATGATTGATTTTCTTCTGGGCTGGAGCGGAGGTTTGTTCGGTGCAGAGTTAACACTCGGTAAAATCCTGGGATGGGGGTTTGCACCGATTGCATGGCTGATTGGAATTCCGTCCGAGGATATTTTTACAGTCGGTTCGATGCTCGGCTATAAAATTGTAGCGAACGAATTTGTCGCCTATCTGCAGCTTGCGGACATCATGCAGGCAGGGACGATTTCACAGAAATCGATTACCATGGCTACGTTTGCGTTATGTGGCTTTGCCAACTTTTCCTCTATCGCTATTCAAATCGGGGGAATTGGACCACTTGCCCCCCATCAACGCCCGATCATTGCTGAACTGGGAATTAAGGCAGTGCTCGCTGGAACATTGGCAAACCTCATGACAGCGACCCTTGCAGGAGTACTCGCATAGTAAAATTCAAGATAATGAATTAATCCCTATTAAATTAAACTTTTAACTTAATACCCCTAATGTCCTATCAAATATGGAAATAACGATTATCGCTGTGAATACTCTTAAAGAGATCTGGGACTTCCAATAAAAATAGCTGTTGATCACTCAATTGGGACGGTGTGTATATGGACCGAACACAGAAACGAAAACTTGAACTGAACAAAAACGAAGGGCACGCGGCCGCTCTGTCAACTAGGCTCTCACAGCTAAGCAGGCGCTTGGCGGAGTCGGACCGAAAAGCTTTTCAGGAATTGTTTGAAGAAGTAAACGTCACTCTTATTCGATTTTGTTGGCGCTACACGAAAGATGAAGATTCTTCGCGGGACATCGTGCAAGATGTATTTGTTAAGATTTGGGAGAAGCGGGCGACCTTGGATCCCGATAAATCCCTCCTCGCGCTCATGTACACGATGGTCCGAAACAAGGCTCTCAACCTGTTCCGTGACTCACATTACTCAGACGGGATAGATGCAGATGATGTTGCAACTGAAAATGATCCGGCCCCCGATGAGCAAGTGGATTTTGATATGCTTGAAGAACATGTCCGCCAGTGGATTGACAGTCTCCCCCCTCGCCGCCGGCAAGCCTTTAAGCTTAGCCGTTTCGAGGGACTCACACACGCAGAGATCGCAACTGTCATGAATCTGACACCTCGGACCGTCAACACGCACGTAATGCTTGCTCTGCGAGATCTTCGCACAAAATTGCAAGCACTGCAAAAAGATTACCAAGCGCATGAACACAGATCCTAATCCCTCTCTGCCCGACGAAATTATAGACCATCTGGATTTCTCTGAGATCCCCGACACCCTGACGGTGTGGCAACTTGCGGGGACTTATTATGACAGTGAGCCCTCCGCGCAGGAATTTGAATACATCGGCAGTGACATGTGGCCACTGATCCGGCAAACCACAAGACCCTTCCACATGCGACTTGTTACATCGCCACGCGTCATTGCTCTGGCTGCATGTATCGCACTGGTTCTAGCCATTGGAATTACACTCACGCAGCAACCCACTTCCGTCTTTGCCCCGTATGGCGAACAGCTTACCCATCAATTACCCGATGGGAGTACCGTACTGCTCAACAGTGGTACTCGTATTGAATACAACAAGAATTTTGGAGAAAAATCCCGGGAATTAACCCTGCAGAAAGGGGAAATTTTCCTTGACGTAGAGCATAGCTCAACCCCATTTACCGTCAAGACCTTTGACGCACAGACAACAGTGTTAGGTACGTTATTCAACGTTCGGTCCTGGCCTGATGAGATTAATGCAGCCACCGATGTAACCGTTGAGTCGGGACAAGTTCAGGTAACCCCTCGCACTAGTGTCGACTTAGCCGTGGTTTTGACTGCTGGGCAGTCAGCCAGAATACAACCTTCTGGCCAGGAACCCTTGGTTACAGAGGGAACCGAGGCATCGGTGGAAAGCTACGTGTGGGTTGATGGTGGCTTCAAGTTTTTTGAGTGGCCTCTCGGGAATGTTGTCCAGGAGATTGAACGGCGCTATGATGTGGAGATCACACTCGGATCACCGGACCTCGAATCCTTCAAAGCCTTGCCCATTGGGATCATTAAACAGTCTCCAGAAACGGCGGAAGAAATCATTCGGGACATTTGCGAGTTGAACTGCGAGTATCGTGCCGTTTCGAATGGGTTTTGGCTTACTCCGGTGCGCTAATCCTCCGTCCGTCACGTACGAAAATCGTCTTCTAAAAAGCCGTTAACCTTGTTTCGTGCGCACTCTGATTTGTTGCGTGGCCGTTCTGTCTGCCGCATCGCTTGGGAATGTCACAGTTTCGGTCGCGCAATATCAACTACCCCTTCTTGATGCAGTCGTGCACTTCCAATCCGTTTGGGGGATTGACCTTTCCTACGCATCAAATACTTTGCAGGGCCGGTACACTGCATGGTCGGATCCCATTGCAGCCGATGCAGAATCTGATCTCGAATATTTGCTAGAGGGGACTGGCGTCTCTTTTTTTCGTCGGCCCGGTGGTACGTTTTTTCTCCAACCTAATGCAACCCAGACGGCCACACTTACGGGCCAGGTCCATTCAATGGAAAGTGGGGTCCCGCTCCGAGGTGTGCATATTGCTCTTGTTGGAACTCAGGAAGGCACAACCTCCAATGCCGATGGGCAATTTACCCTATCCACTCAGCCTCAGAGATCTGCGAAAATCCGCATCAGTCATATAGGCTATCTAACCGAAGAACGAGAGTTCAACCTCCTCGCCGACTCCGTCCTGACCATCCATGTTTCGTTATCCGAATGGGTCTTGGAAGAACTCCCTCTGGAAATAATTGCCACCCCCCTGCCCCCTGATTTTTTATTCACCATTAGCGATCGACCTTATGAAATGGACACCCGAGACGCTGAGGATCTGAGGCAAATAACCGGACTGGGGACCTCCGATGTTGTGCAGAACCTCAGGGATATAGCGGGAATCTATGTCGACTTAAATACCAGCGATATTCATATACAAGGTAGTGGGCTCGGAGAGCACCAGTTCAGATTAGATGAAAGTGCTGTGTTTGAACCTATCCATTTGGGCCTGTTTGGAGTATTCAACCCGTTTGCAATTGAGCAGGTCACGGTTAGAAAAGCAGGGTTTAACGTAGAGCACGGAAGCTATCTGGCCGGAATCATCAATGCGGAACATTCGCTGACATCGGCCCACCCCATTGAAGTACAGATAGATCCCATTTCGTTTAATGCACGCATCACGAACCATATGGATATCGGACTGACCAATCTATCCTTGATGGGGGCATTTCGAAGTAGTATCTGGGATCACTGGTGGAGTAATTTGCGCAGCGAGAGCGTGAATGACTTGCTCCGGGAATGGAATCGCCCGGATGAATTCCTGATGCGTGCCAGTATCTATCCACTCAAAGGTGCTTTTGAGCATGGCTACAATACGCTGATTGGCCGCCTCCAGAAAATCCCCACCGCCTCGTTGCCAGATATCAGCTTCAACGATATACATGCAGCAGCAAAGCTTGAATTAGATCACCGAAGAGAAATTGGAGGCTCTCTCTACAGGGGATCCAGCAAATTTGAAGGGCAATTACTCTCTGCAGCAAGAGATTCTACGGCTGCGCGTAAGCAGGTCTCACCGGATCGTCATGCGTGGATGAATCAGAATACGCGCCTGTACTGGAATCATCACCTGACAGATAATTTCAGTTGGCGCATCTCCTGGCGCAAGGGCAAGTATTTCTTTTCACATAATTACGGAGGCCTTGATCGCCAGAACAGTGTCCATGCAGCATTCCAATTGTATCGGTACAACTTGATTGAGACCAGTGATGAAAATGAGATTGCAAGCAACGATTTGGGCATCTCAATTAATCAGGCATATGACGAGGGAGTTCTACAGGCGGGAGTGGATTTTTCGTGGTTTCAGCATCACTTCAGTATCCAGCACATATTCCCAAGAGTTCTTAGTCACGAACGTCGTTCTCATACATCTTCGGCCTATCTACAACAGACATGGCGTCCACGCCCTTGGGTAGATCTGACCGCTGGTCTGCGCCTTACATGGTTGCGGGCTCAGAATCGATGGCATGCAGAGCCCCGTACCTCCCTACTTCTCAAATCACCCTACAGAGACGGCTACGGCGTTTCCCTTCGACTCTCATCCGGGATCTATTATCAGTTCCTGAATCAATTCGAAATTGCTACGGTCAGCCCCAGTACGATTGTCCCTTCAACCCGCTTCTGGATCCCCGTGGATGAAACCCTCCGCGCACCTGTTTCCCGCCATTACAGTATTGACCTGTCGGCGCAGCTATGGACCAATTGGCAATTTGGATTTGAATACTATTACAAGGATCAACGCCGCCTTTACAGAATTGATTATCCCATGCTTTGGCGTCAGGACCAGGATTCAACGATCATTGATCAGATCGACTCGTTTGTTAGCAATACGAATGGCTTTGTATACGGAGCCTCTTTTGAGCTACGCAGGAATGGCGAAAAGGCCGATTTTACACTCCGCTACGAGCGCAGCGAGTCAAAACGAGAGTATACGTTTCAGGACGGTGAACCCACCCTCCTTCCTGTACCCTGGAATGTACCCCAACAGCTTCAGACCAGGACAATTGTGAGGCCGATTCCTGCATTGGAAGGCTCAATACGTTGGCAGGGTACCTGGGGACGCAGATGGGCATTCAAGCGCGCATATTATGACCTGTTAGGATCGGATATTGACCACGCCGCATCTTTTGACGACTACTCATTTGATGACCCTACTGCAACGGGACACACGCTGGCCCCATTCAGCCAATTCGACATAGGGCTTGCTGCAATCATTCGTGACAGGGCCAATCGTAGATTATCGATCCGTATCGACCTTCTGAATGCTTTCGATAGGTTGAATCCGGCCTATCATTACCTGTTGGAGCAAAATGAATTTGGGTCTGATAGAACAATCCTGGTTGACCGAACCAGTCATCTAATCAGCCGCACCCTTACCATCTCCGCTCAACTACAGTGGTAGGAATCCCACGCTACGCAGTATCCAAACGGGCAAAAAACCGGCGACGATCCATTGCAACGATACGGATATTGCTCCCTACAGCAATAAATTCTCCTTCGGTAGAAACCTCTACGCGCTCTCCATTAATCTCTACAACACCCGTCGGCCTAAGTGGAGTAATGGCGACTCCCGTTTTTCCCAGATAGCGAGCTCTCTCATCACTTTTTCGACTTGCTGCATCCCCCTCTGTCTGCAATGTAGTGGAAAGGATGAAGCGATCCCAAGCTCCTGATCTCCAGAGTATGAGAAACAGTGCAATGCCACTGCCCAAGGTCCCCGACAACGCAATAGTCCCTCCAAGCCAGCCAGATTCGCTATAGGCGTATCCGATCGCAAAAATAATCAGCAAGGTCCCCAAGAGCCCGATTACATTAAATCCCGGAATCAGATAGACTTCTATGGCAATCAGTAGAAGGCCAGCCAAAATGCACACAATGGGGATAATTGTTTCCACGTTTACGCCTCGTGAATTCTAACTTCAATTCGGGTTCCACGCACATCAACAACCTGCACCTGGATACCACGATCAATATACTCGCCAGACGTGATTACATCCACACGTTTCTGGTCAATCAACATCGCGCCTGAGGGTCTGAGATCGGTCATAGTGGGCCCTACCCTGCCCAGATACTCGGAGTGCGTGATCGCGGTTGTATACCCTTCGCTACTCCTGAGTTCGGGTCCTAATACAAGTACATTTGCAGTTCCCGATACAGGAAACATCCGCATAGCCATGATTGCCCCCACAACTAAAATCGCCATGGTCACTGCCAGTGTATAGACACTTGGCATTACATTGGAGATTGGAGGAAATGAAAACCCTACATTGCCGATCAACGCAGCAACCAATGAGAACAAGATCAGGGCCAGACCTGATATTCCCGCAATCCCAAACCCGGGGAATACAAATAATTCAACGATAATCAAGCCAACACCAAGTATAAACAGTAAAATCTCCCATACCTCAACAAGTCCTAGCAGGTAATGGGGAGCAAAGAACAATGCAATCCCCAAGAGTGCTACGGCTCCTGGAAACCCGACGCCTGGAGTCTGCAATTCGAAATAGAGTCCGCCAAGCATCATGAGCATCAGGATCGACTGAACCACGGGAGATCCAAGAAACCGGAGTACCCGCTCTGCTGCAGTCTCACGATGGGCTATCAGCATTTGCGTATCCAGACCATAGGCAGCGATCACCGCACTTGTCGTTTCCAGAATCTGGTCTGCCACCCCAAATTCCAGCGCTTCCGTGGCACTAAGGGTCAGCACTTTGCCTTTCTCGGATACTCCTTCCACTTCAAGAGATGGATCCACCATTGATTCTGCAATCTGTGGATCCCGGCCATTCGCTGCGGCGGTTGATCGCATCAGTCCGCGCATATAGCTCTGATATTTATCCGGTGCTTCTTCCCCACCCACTCCTTGAACGACCGTTGCTGCACCAATCGAAGCACCCGGCACCATTACAATGCGATCCGCGGCATAAGAAATCAGTGCACCGGCAGAAGCTGCATTCTTGTCAATAAATGCAACTGTGGACATTTCCGAATCCAGTAAGGTCTTCCGAATCTTGTCCGCAGCATCTACAAGCCCCCCAAATGTGTCAATCTCAAATATTATCAGTACTGCACTCTGGCTGGTTGCATCACCTACCGCCCGATCAATATAACTGGCCAGTCCATTATCAATCATACCATTGACGGGAACCAAAAACACCGGCCCATCCATGGAATCTGAGCTGAGTTCCAATGGCTTCGGCGCACGTACCTGTGCGAATGTAGCAGGTACGAGCAAAGAAAGCATCAGCAATATGAGCAATCTATTCACTTTTCACGGGTTCAATCTTTCCTACTTTACGCCTCAACTGATGATAAGGATTCACTGGGAAAGCATTACCATCGTGAAGCATCGCATTCGATTTTCCTGTATGCCTGCTATTTCGATGGGACTCCCTCTCAAAAATCATGGTTGAACCACTGGGGGGATTTCTTTATTTCTCGATCACTACAGGGGTCCCTTCCCGAACATATGACCACATAAAGTCCATGTCTTCATCCCGAACCGCCACACATCCCTCCGTCCAGTTTGACGCGAGGCCGGTCCCGTTACCATGAATCTCTATAAATCCGCCCAGGGTTGTCCCCATAGGCGGGGGTGTTCCCCTTTTTTCAGCCAACATGATGGCTTCGTAGTCTTTCTGGCTGATCAAACCATCCCGCTTACCCCGCTCGGCATCTTCCGCATTGGGGTAATTCAGCAGAAAAGCCCGATAAAATTTGCTATATGGGTTCTTCTTAACGACATAGAAGACCCCCTCTGGGGTCCGCCACTGGTCAGGTTCCTCTTTCGAGCCGCGAATATTTTTGTCCGAGTATGCATTGTAGCCAAAATCTGCCCTGAACTCAGATATGACCTGCATACCCTGATGGAGTGTGACCTGCTTACGCCGCTTCGAAACGAGAATCCAGGTATTTGAAATCTCATTTGCATTCACATATCCCAAAGCACCATCCATCGTGCGCACCTGTTTCATTGATCCTTCCGACGAAACGACTTCTACGGGCTCTCTGAAGCGTAGTCGCAGGTAAGGCTTCGTCTGCTCAACATCCCGGTATAAGCTGGCTGTTTGGCCGGTCACATAATACAGATCAGCGGCTTCCCCTTCCAGGGACTGTGACGCATACGAATCAACAGAGAGGAGATTGAAAGCGATTGCTGCACAAATCGTCAGTGGTATCATTACAAACTTGCTGAGTAACGAATACATTGCACAGGCCTAGTCATGACTGCTTGGGATTCAACATCCGCATCATAGGCTCAACCATTGCATTTGTGATCCCGATACTGCTGAACCCGCCATCATGGTACAAAGTCTGCATGGTAACCATACGTGTCAGATCGCTTAAAAGTGTGACTGCATAGTCTCCACAACTGTCTGCATCTGCATTCCCCAGAGGTGACATATTCTCCCCGAATTCAAACATGGCATCGAATCCAGATATCCCCTGCCCTGCCGTAGTCTGGGTAGGACTCTGTGAGATCGCATTGATACGTATTTTGTGCTTGCCAAGCCGTGCGCCCCAGGTCCGTACAATACTCTCAAGTAATGCTTTCGCATCTCCCATCTCCGAGTAATGGGAGAATGAGCGCTGTGCCCCGATATAGGAAATAGTTAGAATTGAACTTCCCTCTTTCAGAGATTTGCTCTCCATTGCATGGTGTACAATCCGATGTAAACTAACCGCAGAGATATCCAGCGTCTTGGCATACCAGTCATAATTCAATTTCTCGTACGGACGGCGTTTACGGACATTGACTCCCATACCAATCGCATGGACGATAAAATCTATCTGCCCGTAATGCTCTTTGAGTTCATCAAAGAGTAAAGACAAATCAGCATATTTGGTTGCATCCGCCCAAATTACAGGACTGTTGATCAATTCAGCTAGACCCTCCAGTGCCCCCAATCGTTTTGCAACTGGGGCATTTGAAAGAGCAAATTGTGCCCCTTCCCGATGAGCTGCTTTGGCGATTGCCCAAGCAAGACTACTTTCATTCAGAGCCCCGAAGATGACTCCTTTTTTGCCTTGTAACAGTCCCGAGCGTTCCATTTATACCAATTCTATCACTTCAAAAGTACGGTGCTTCATAAAACCTCCTTTTTGAACCTCAATATCTATGCTTTGAAGTAGTCCTGAGGCCACAATTCTGAGTCTGAACCACCGCAAGGTTGCAATCTGATTATTGTGAAGTTACTCAATTCTTCCGTATTGAATTCATCCATGACGAATTCAATAGACCTAAGATAACGGTTACTGGCCAACCTTTGAGCCTCGTCAGTAGCATTCGTACGAAACGCTCTACATATTGAAGAATCGATGCTGACAATCTGAGACATTCTGATGAACTGGCGCAAGTGACACAAGCATCAACCCGGTTGCCAAGTTGATGAGCGACCGCAATAGGCTCGTATGATCATAGCATCAAAAAACCTCTGATAACGTTTATTCCGCATACTGTCGTAGTATACAGCGGTATAATGCAGTACCACGGGTGCATATCTCAGAGAATAAGCGGAAGGAATAAATACATGGCCGAATCGCGACTCACCAGGAAATATCTCCGAAACTAGCCACTCACATGAATCCGACCTTCTGCTTTTGATGCTTTGCATTCTGACTCAAATTCGGTTCACCTTCGGGCTGACAGCAGTTTTTTGCCTTCCCCTTTGTATGTCCTGTTCCGCTCCCCTTCCACCGCCAAGTGAAATAGAACAAGAAGCTGCCAATGCTGCGTTGGAAATCCTGTCTCAAAGCCAAATGGATGAAATTCTAAATACATTTAATGAGATAGCCACCTGGTCTTATACCCGGCATGATCGCACAGAAAACAGGAATGCACACGAATATGAGTCTTTTACTCATCTAGTGAATGTTGATACGCCTGATTCCGTAACTGTAATCATGGGTTTAGATTCTGTTGCAGCCCTGGATCTATCCGGCCTGGTTGAGGCCATGATGCCCAATGATGTTCCTTATCTGATGGAGCGGTTCAAAGATGAATTTTCCTACCAAATACAAGAAGACACCACTTATTGGGCACATCCAGCGTACGGAATCACAATCCAGGCTAGGCCGGGCAGTACACAGGGAGGAGGAACGGCCTCCTATGTATATGATGCCGCTTCCAATAAATTAGTCTCTGCGAATCTTCATAATTTCAGTAGCACCATTTTATTTGAAGAATCGTCCCGTTATCAACTCCAGCTCCGTCCTATCGGCACAGCATGGGTCCCTTATCGCTTGAGTGCACACGTTACACTGAAGCTTCCCTTTGGACAAGAGCAAATATTCGCTCGCAATGTCACATTCTACAACTACACTGTTCGCTCAACAGATTAGTTCATTGCTCAACACAAGATTTCTGGGCCGTCCGTTGTATTATATGGATGAGGTAACGTCAACGAATTCTTTAGCTTTGGAAGCAGCGAAACGGGGGGCTACGCATGGAACTGTATTTGCGGCAGATTACCAAACATGTGGGCGCGGTCGGCAGGGCCGCACTTGGAATGCGGATGCAGGTTTGAACCTCACCTTCAGCATCATCCTGGACCTTCCAATCCCCGGCAAACGAATCGGGCTCTTGCCTCTGACTGCCTGTCTGGGGGTAGCCGATGCCATCGCAGATGTCATTGCACTCCATCGACCGCAACTGAAATGGCCAAACGATATCCTGCTAAATGGGCAAAAAGTCTGCGGGATGCTTTTGCAGACCGTTGATTCGGCTATGACTCCGATCATACTTGGAATCGGTATTAACGTAAATCAGGTCGTGTTCCCCGAGGAATTAGACAGGTTTGCAACTTCTCTGCTGCTCTCCACCGGACAGCCGATTGATCGAGCAATTCTGATGGCATCGGTCTTGTTGAACTTGGAGAAAAACCTAGAATTAATGTTAACGGAGCCCTCCGTCATCCGAGAGAATTACACAAACAACCTCGTCTGGATTGGTCAAAGTTGCCGAGTTGTCGCGATGGATGAAGAGATCATCGGCACACTCATCGGCATTGAGGAATCTGGAGCATTAATTTTAGAAACCAGTACTGGAACCCGTACAATCTACGCAGGAAATGTCTCGCTCCGTATGGCTGACAATTGATATCGGCAACAGCGCCATTAAAACTGGCCTGTTTGCAGAAAATCAGACTCTGGTAACCACAGCTGAATCTTCTATAGAGGAAGCTTTGGCACGCATTGCCACCTGGAATACACAAACTCCGCCCTGCCGAATTGGATTATGCAGCGTCGTTCCTCGACAGTCGGAGATTCTCATCTCCAGAATTACCGAACTCACAGATGCACCTATATTTGAGGTTAATAGTCATGCTGATTCCCCGATTCAACTCAACTATACTCCTGCTGAAAATCTAGGCCCTGACCGATTGGCGGCAGCATGTGCGGCCTGGTATCCGGGAGGCACTTCTCAAATCATTGTTGATGCTGGAACCGCAATCACCATTGATGTCGTACGTGCAGATGGAGATTTTCTGGGTGGAGTGATCATGCCCAGCCCCACACTCTCGAATCACGCTTTAGCCGATTACACCGCAAAATTACCCGAAATATCCCTGACTCCTCCAGAAGGATCGTTTGGGACATCTACCGTTGAAGCACTGCAGCATGGACTCATCTATGGAATGATTGATGGAGTCCTGGGCGCAATTGCCCGTATTGAACGATTTCTGGGCTCCTCATCGGCTATTACCTTGACAGGAGGCTGGCACCAGGTATTAGCCAAGCACATCCCGAAGGCGCAAATCCATCGAAATCTCGTTCTTCACGGCATCAGATTACTGATGCAGTTCAATCCGCCGCCAGAGTAACGCGGATTATGTTGCCAACGTAGCCAGAAAGGAAGGCCCACAGGCAAGCACCACATAGGGATCTCCCGCTGCTGCCCAGACCTGTTCATAGTTCAACAGATCTCTATCCATAAAAACGGGAATGGAATTGGGCTGGCCAACCGGTGCGACACCACCTATGGCATGGCCCGTATGTTGTCGTACAAAAGAAATTTGATCCGGCCCGGGTAACGATCCCGGGTGTGTCCTTGCCGGCTAGTAAGATTTACATTTCCACTGACACAGGAAGCCGTAGAATAATTCTCCATCAAACTCCCCTTCTTATCTCTGGATCACTTCCGTGATGGCCGAATAAAATCGACTCTTGTTGGTATCGCCCTCGATGATGACGGAGTCACCAACTTGGGGATCAGGAAGTTCGCTATTCTCAAATGACATGGGGATGAAAATCCCCCACTTTTCTTGAGTTTGGAAGGCGGATTCTACTTGAGCGATAGGTCACTTTTTTTTTACCCCTCCGGTCGTTTAATTTGTTAATACGACAAAGACAAGAGACTTCACAATCTGGCCGAGCGTACAGTTGAGTGCGGATGCAGCCTCTTTTGCCGTTCGAGTAGGCTCTGATAGTGGGTGACCTGGGTATTCACGCCAAATGATGAAAGAACCTTCTGAACATGCCTTGCCTTTGCTGGTAGAGTCATTTTCAGTTTGTGAATTGACCTGGCCTTTCTTTCGGGTTAACCCTGCAGGCGATCAACAGACACTGTCCTTAAGCTTCTGGCGGTCGAAAGGTTTCTGTCTGCTTACAAATGCCTGTATACATGAATGAACTCCACGCCAGTTCTTTCTTAGGATCTGTTACGTCCCTGTGGACATAACTAAAAAATAGACTGCTTCGCGTTTTATGTTGTAAATTTGGTCTACCTTGATTGCTCTTGATGATTTATGAAACACATACCAATCAAACGATCACCATAAAATCCCGATTTAATGAGTCAACTTTCTCTCGCAGACATTGCTAATGGACTTGATGCGCTTTTAGACGAACAAATGACGGGGCAGGCCCGAATTGCTGCACATCTGGTAGCTGCTGCAGAAGGGCATGGACTCTCCCCCTCGGAGATAATCTCTATCTTCGAGAAAATCGTAGAAAAAACCGTACTGGATGAACTCTGGGTCACGGATTCAGATGGAACAGTCTACCTAACTACGGTTCGCGGTGAAGAAGGAAAACCAATTCAGTTCAAATTTTCTGACGATTCCGAGTCCCAACCGCAAGCATCCGCCTTCTATCCATTACTCTCGGCCAGCATTGACAGCGACGAATATATTACCCAGGCTGCCCAAACACGTGAAATTGACTGGAATATATTCAAGTACGTAGGTGTAAGCGGGATTGATAAACGTCGAATTGTTCAGGTCGGGAATGCCCTTGCATTTGAGGAGCAGGGACTGCTGAATAATACCTACGCTTCACCGGTCATGACCGCCGCTCTGGCTGCTTTCGGTGAAGCCGAATTGCTCTCGTCCATGTATACCTCACGTGTAGCCGAAGTCCGATCTGTTTTTGATGCCGTGCTATCAAAGCAAATGGTGGTTCAGGCTGGTCTCATTGATGCATTTTTGACTGTTGCTGAGGCTGCTGGATGGTCCGTCGCAAAAACAAATAGCCATCTGCATCGAATTGTCAAGACCACCCCTATTTCAGAAATAGAAATTGCTACCACTGGTGGGCAGATTGTATTATCCAGCTCCGCGCCCTATGGGAAACTGCGCTATCCCGAATCTCTGCAGGCAATTAATGTTGATGTAATGGATGTCGTAGATCATCCATCCATTGCACATGATGAAAGCCAGCCCTCAGAAAAGACGGTCACGGTTTATAGCCCCGGTCTCACAAGGATTGTGCAAATCACGACACTTCTGGATGACAGCTCACTGGTTTCACCACGTTTTAAAATTCCTGAGCAGAGTTCGTGACTTTTCGCTGAGAACTCATGAAACATTCCCTCTGCTCACCGTTTTTTCTTTGAATCCCTGACTTTTTTTCTCCGTGAGCAACTCATTGAGTTCAGGGGAATAGGCCCGAATTGGCAATTACCGGAATAACCCTCTACCACCAATCTTGTGGGAATGTAAGCCTTAAACGCTCCCAGATCGCGAGGAATACGCTAGATGTGGTCCAGCACCGCCCTCACGTAGCCTCCCTCACACTTATCCTGAAATAGTTTGGCTCCCAAGATGACGACGATACTCTATCTTCATGCAAAGACCCATGATGACATCCAAACCGCCGCCACTCGCAATCGCAGCCGCCTCTTCACTGAAAATATTGAGTTGCAACCAAAGTGCTTTGGCGCAAATTTGTATCGCCTGCTCCGCATGTTCTGGACATTCGTGTGGTGGCCGGAATACATTTACAATATCAACCGGCTCAGGGATGTCTGCAACCTTCCTGTATACCCTCTCTCCTAAAATACGCTCAGCCTTTGGATGAACTGGTATAATCCTGAACCCCCTGTTTTGAAGAAAACTTGCTACAGCATGACTATCTTTCTGAGGATTCGTTGACAATCCTACAATGGCAATCGTTCGAGAAGAATCCAGGACTTGACGAACCAAATGTGGGTCCTGATACTTTGCAACCTGCTCCAAATTAAGATTGCCAAATAAGTCACATGAAGAACCGGATTCTGATTTCATAATAAATCTCTAAGTTTAGACAGACTCCATGAGTCCAATTGCGGACACTGGCCAGACAAAAACACGACCGAAATTTTCAATAAGGCCTTCCCCAAGGGCAGAACATTCCTCACATACGCTATGAAAATACGACCGCAGAGCCATACAGTTGACCTCCTATCTGATTTCATTCATTCGATTCTGAGCTCACGGGATATCCTCATATGACTTATTCTTGGGAAACTACCACCATCTTTATCTAACCCTTATCCATTGTACTGCGAGACTCAAACAGAACGGCTAAAAGCAATGCCTGGGCTTTTTGGACACGACCATCAAATTTACTGAACGATTCCTTTCATATGTTCAAAGCGAACGGAAAACTATCACGAAAATTCTACGAGGCAGAGTTGGTGAGGCTACATCTGCGCCTCACCATACTCCAGCGCTATATCCGGGTCAAAAAGAAACGCGTTGTTGTATTGTTTGAAGGCAGAGACGCAGCGGGGAAAGGGGGAACTATCAAGCGCATCACGGCCCCCCTGAATCCACGCATCTGCCGTGTCGTTGCCCTCCCCAAACCCGCTGATCGTGAATCTACTCAGTGGTATTTCCAAAGATATGTACATCATTTACCTGCTGCTGGTGAATTGGTGCTCTTTGATCGAAGTTGGTATAATCGTGCAGGAGTTGAACGCGTGATGGGCTATTGCTCTGAAGAGGAATATTGGCAATTTCTCCGACAATGCCCAATATTCGAGCGTATGCTGATTCAAAGTGGTACAACCCTGATTAAGTACTGGTTTTCTGTGAGTGCTGAGGAACAGGAACGTAGATTCCGTCGCCGTATGGAAGATCCCAAACGGAGATGGAAACTCAGTCCAATGGATCTGGAATCAAGATCACGCTGGGTGGATTACTCCCGAGCCAAAGACCAGATGTTTCTACATACGGATCTTCCCGATTCTCCTTGGTGGGTGGTTGAAGCAGATGACAAACGCCGCGCAAGGCTAAACTGTATCCATCATCTTCTCTCGCAAATCCCCCACGAGACCATTGAACGTAAAAAGGTGGTTCTACCTCCATTGCAAACCAAACAAGGTTATGTTCGTCCAGCAATGGAGAGGCAGCGGATTGTGACAGACCAGTTCAGCGCACCGAATCCCCTAACCCAAGACACGAGTGAGACGGCTCAAGAATAGCCGCTGATCAGTCAACGACTACCGAGAGAGGCCCAACGGATTCATTGATCACGCTACTCACCTGCGGAGCAGAAACTTGATTGAGGTGAGGACATCAAGAAACTGAACAGATCCTCCTGTACACTATGGATCAGGTTACTCTGAATTCTTCCCGCGACCCGCATCAAGTAAGCCACTACCGATGGCTACCCCCAAGGCACCCAATAATGGGTTTAGCCAGGCAAGCCACATGGGTTGAATACTCTTTGCCGCTGCTTCCATCATTGATGGGGCCACCTCACGAACTGTCTCCATCTCTCCCTGGTTTGTCATCATTGCAGTGACGATCCCGAGAACAATTATCAACGCAATTAAATACTTTGCAGCAACATGGCTACCTGCAATCCGGGTACAGATCCTACCGCCCAACCAGGCCGATCCAAGTCCAACAATAATACTCAGGATCACCCATGTCGTGGAAACATTCCATGAGTCAGTTTGATACGACCCCTCGGCTCCCAAAATGAGATAGGCCACGTTATACGTTATGATGATTGTAATCGCGGTTGCAAGATAGCCAACGACCACGGCCAATAGATTCATCCAGAATTTTCGCATGTTGTCAGTAGAAGCAGAACCTAAAAATACTTATTCTGCAAATAAAAATATTTCTCGAAAAATCACCACTGCTGGGCAAAAAACCTCCAATCGATTCGGCACTTGAATCATGGTCTCTCTGTGCGCATATAGAGATGATGAACTTGTATTCCTTGTAAATAACTACTTAGTATCCTTCATGGACTCGACTGGCTCTAAACTCATCCAGGATTTGCCGGCAGCAAACCCGGATAAAGACCCGATCACTCAATTCAAAGAGTGGTTCGCCTTTGCACAGGATGCGAAGATCTATCTCCCCGAAGCCATGACGCTTGCAACGGCTACCCCAAATGGATTCCCCAGTGCACGCATTGTGCTTCTCAAAGAAGTCAGCCAGAAAGGATTCGTGTTCTTTACAAACTACGGGAGTCGGAAAGGAGGTGAATTGGAGACCAACCCCAAGGCTGCGCTCGTCCTTCATTGGGCTACACTTGAGCGCCAGGTCAGAATCGAAGGGCCGGTCGAACGAATTACCCGGGAGGAAAGCGAAGCTTATTTTCAATCCCGCCCACGAGGAAGCCGTATCGGCGCGTGGGCTTCAAATCAAAGCAGCATTTTACGGGATCGGTCACACTTGGAAGAACGTGTGCACTACTTTGAACAAACGTACGCAGACCAAAAAATCCCTCTCCCCGAACGCTGGGGAGGATTCCGGGTTCTTCCCAGGAAAATCGAATTCTGGCAAGGCCGGCAAAGTCGCCTGCATGAACGGCTTGTCTATAACAAATTGCCGTCCGGTCACTGGGATACGGAACTGCTCTTTCCCTAATTTCCCGATCCAGAAAAGAGACGTTCAACCTACCCGTGGATGCCCTGATCAGAAGAGCTCCCAGGGATGCTCTTTCTCTTCTTCCACCCAATCTGCTCGCACACCAAGGAGTTTTTCCTGAACCGACAAGCCGTCCTCCACCGATTCTGGCCTTATATAGGTTCCGTCTGCAGTCAAGTATCTGCCCTTAACGGAATCCTGTAAATATGATTCCAGCACCGTATCCCGGAGGTAACGTACGTAATTTTTATCCTGAATCGGGAATAATACCTCTACCCGCCGGTTGAGATTACGGGGCATCAGGTCAGCACTCCCCAAATAGATCTCCTCCTTCCCTCCATTGGTAAAGTAATAGATTCGACTATGCTCAAGGAAGCGGCTCACGATACTGATGACTCGAATATTTTCACTTAGGCCTGGAATTCCGGGCCTCAAACAGCAAATTCCACGCACTAAGAGGTCAATCTGAAGCCCCTCCTGAGATGCCCGGTAGAGTTGACGAATCATTTTCTCATCAACGAGGGCATTAGTCTTAAGGATTAGATGCGCTTTTCGACCCGCCTTTTGATGTTCAATTTCGCGATGAATTAATTCGGTAAGATGCTTCCTCATATTGATCGGCGCTACCAATAGCTTGCGATAATCTCGCTTCTCCGAATAGCCCGTTAAAAAATTAAAGAGGTCGGAAACATCCGCTCCAATTTTGGGATTGACCGTAAAGAACCCCAGGTCCTCATAAACGTGTGCTGTAATACTATTATAGTTGCCTGTGGAAAGATGCACATACCGACGTATATGACGTCCTTCATTTCGGATCACTAATGCGATTTTCGAGTGAGTCTTCAGTCCAATGAGGCCGTAAATAACATGCACCCCCTCTCGCTCCAGCACACGTGCCCAGCCAATATTGCTTGCCTCATCAAAACGGGCTTTCAATTCGACCAGTACTGCAACCTGCTTCCCATTCTCCCTTGCCTTCATCAGAGCATTTACAATTGGAGACTGGTTTCCTACACGGTAAAGCGTCATCTTGATTGCAAGTACATCAGGATCTGATGCAGCAGCTTCCAGAAACTCAATCACAGGAGAGAATGAATCATATGGATGATGAACTAGGTGATTTTGAGATCTTAATGCCTTGAAAAAATCTCCATCACGGGTTTCCGATTTGAGTCTTAAAGGTGTAAAGGGCACAAATGGGGGATATTTTAGATCGAATCGATCAATCCCTGACGCAGCCTCCATCAAACTTTCAAGTCCTAGGGGGCCGTCCACCACCACAATATCCTCCTTGCCCGTACCCATATTCTCAATCAGGAGTTTGCGTACCCGCTTGGGCATATCTGCATTTACGGTGAGTCGTAGTACTGAGCCAAGACGTCGCTGACGGACCCCCTCCTCCATTGTTTCCAATAAATCGTCTGCCTCCAATTCCTGAATCGTCATGTCTGCGCTTCGTGTGACTCTGAACGGATATGCTGCCTCGACTTCCATACCAGAAAAAAGAGACTGAAGGTTCGCTGCAATAACTTCTTCCACCCATACAAACGAGAAGACCCTCCTGGCATTTCCGTCCACTTGTATTGTCCAGGGATCGGAAACCACAGGCATCAAGCGATCAATGGGTCTGGGAACCTTGACCCGCGCAAATCGCTCACCGCCAAGCTCATCCTTAATCATGACCGCCAAATTGAGGCTCAGATTTGAGATATGTGGAAACGGATGTGACGGATCCACCGCCAGTGGAGTTAGAACCGGAAATATTGTCCGCTTATATTTTTTAGTCGCTTCAGCCTTTTGAGTATCTGTTAATTCTGAATAGCTCAAGATTTGAACCCCTACCGCCGCCAGTTCGGGAATCATTGTGGATAGGAGATATTCGTGAGCACGCCGCATTAAAGCATGAGCTCCCTCTCTCACTGCCGCAAGTAGTTCCGTCGGGGTCCGCCCGTCAATTGAAAGATCCATGATCCCACTGGCAACCTGCTTCTTGAGCCCCCCGACACGCACCATATAAAATTCGTCCAAATTGGAGCCAACAATCGAAAGAAATTTTAGACGCTCCAATAACGGATTGGCCTCATCCTGGGCCTCTTCAAATACCCGGCATTGAAAATCCAATAGACTTAATTCTCTGTTATTGTACAGGGAAGGATCCTTCAGATCGGTTACAATGTTCGGGGGGTTGCTGCCAATAACGTCCTTACTCATTTTTTGCCCACATCTAGTCAGATTTTTTCATGACAAAGTCCCTGTTGCCATTCAAGGCAAATAGTTCAACCGTGGGACTTTCCGTCAAAATTGGTTACACAAATTTATAACTCGTTTAACCTACAGTTAACACCCAACAGCGTTTTACTGCATTCAATGTCTCTCAAAAGCCTCTTGTACATCCTTGTTACTTCTTCTCGAATTCATAATTATGTCTTTACGCGGTAGCCTTCGTCTGGTTGGCATAGTACCGATTCTTCTACTCTTTCTCTCGCTCCGAGCCAACGCCCAAGTAGGCACCATCGCAGGTCTCATTATCGACGGCGAAAATGGTGAGACCCTCATTGGAGCTACTGCTACAATAGATGGTTCTACCCTTGGAGATGCCACCGATCTGAATGGAAGGTACGAATTTGTCGCCGAGCCCGGCACATACACGATGAAGTTTGCCTATTTGGGCTTCTCCACGGTAATGGTAGAAAATGTGGCCGTGGTCGCTGGAGAAATTACCCGACTAGAAATTGAACTTCTTCCCAAAGCGCTCTCTTACGGAGAAGTGGTGGTTACAGCCGACGTAATCGAGGGTTCCGATGTGGGGTTATTGCGGGAACGTGCTAAATCTGTAGCCGTCAGCGACGCGATTAGCTCCGAATCAATCAGTCGATCCGGCTCCGGTGATGCTGCGGCTGCCATGACCAGGGTCACTGGGGCATCTGTTGTAGGTGGTCGTTATGTATACATACGGGGACTTGGTGATCGTTATGCCAACACGACACTCAATGGGTCCACACTGCCCAGCGCAGACCCTGATCGAAAAGCTTTTCAACTGGATCTCTTTCCTGCAGCTCTACTGGATAATATCGTCACACTAAAAACATTTACTCCAGATAAACCTGGTGATTTTAGTGGTGGATTGGTGGATGTAGCGACAAAAACCTTTCCCGAATCTTTCACGCTGCAGCTGTCTGCATCCATGACCTACGACGACCAAGCGAGCAGGATCGACCACTTTCTTTCCTATGCGGGCAGCAGTACCGATTGGCTTGGATATGATGATGGCTCCCGTGCATTGCCGGAGGTCCTGAAAAACAAAGACCCCGAGTATCAATTACCCCGGGAGTCTGATCTTCGTGATTTACGCCGTGGAGTGACCAACATAGTCCGAACTGATCGCGCAGATTCTCTGAATGCTTTCGCACAAGCATTTAACGGGGTGATGGCACCTAGTCTCAGATCAACCCCCGTCAATCACAGCTTTTCCGCTGCAGCAGGCGGGAAGATGAAGTGGTTCGGCCGACCGATTGGAGTCACCGGTAGTCTCACCTATGGAAGAAGCTACAACTACTACGATGACGGGGTATTCAGTCAATGGCGCCTTGTCGGCGGGGATGTAAACTCCCTTGAGAATCTGTCCAGCACGACGTATTTCGGTCCCAATCCCGATCTCAACGTCATCACTAGAGCCGATCCAAAAGAAGCCTCCTCCTTTAAGAACATTCGAGGGAGTGATGAAGCCAACTGGGGGGCATCAGGGACCATCGCATTTCAACCCAGTGATCACCATGAATTGGTTGCCACGATCCTGCGCACACAAAGTGGAACAAGCCAGTCCACCTTATTAAGTGGCTTTCGAGATCAAACTGGCGGTACAACATTCATAACGCGTGCGCTAAGCTATCAGGAACGTGCCCTTCAAAGCCTTCAGTTAAGAGGCGAACATGCGTTTGCTCCCCTGCAGATAGAATGGAAGGCCTCCATTGCAAAGAACTCTCAGGACGAACCTGACCTACGATTCTTTTCCTCCACCCAGAATATCCGGGAAAGCTCTGCCGGTATTGATACTACCTATTCACTTGGGGGAGGAAATGCACCCCCTCCTCAACGCTATTTTCGTGACCTGAATGAGGACAGCCGTGGTGCAATAGTGGATATCACGATCCCCTTTCGACAATGGTCGGGCTTAGGTGCCCTCGTGAAGTTCGGAGGACAATACGACCTGTCCGAACGGGAATTTCGGCAACGCCGATTCGAATATCACGAAGGGCGGGAAGTTGACTACAGAGACTTCGAAGGAAATGCCGAAGACTACTTCTCTGAGGAAAATTTTGGTGTATTGGATACCCTTCAGGTCGGTGATGTTGTGGCATACAATGCTGGCTTATATCTCCAGGAAAACTCGCCTGCCCGCGCGAACTATGATGCCTCTCGGGACATTATCGCGGCATATCTAATGGTAGAGCTACCACTCACACGTAAACTAAAACTCATTGGCGGTGTCCGATCAGAATCGACTGAGATCGTAACCGAGAGCTATGACCTAACGCTGCCAGACTCATTGCGCAGAGGAGTATTGGATACTCCTGACTGGCTTCCGTCCATGAATGTGGTGTATGCTATCAACGAAGATATGAATCTTCGTCTAGCTGCTACGAGAACACTTGCACGCCCTACGTATCGAGAGCTTGCCCCTTTTCAGAGTTTCAATTTTGTCGGGGGTGATATCCAGGAAGGAAATCCACTACTTAATCGAACACTGATTAACAACTATGATATTCGATGGGAGATGTTTGCCCAAGCTGGAGAGATTCTTGCCGTGAGCGCATTTTACAAGGTTCTCCAAGACCCTATTGAGCGCGTCCTGCGCAATGTTGGAGAAGGTCGATTCGTATCATTCCAAAATGTAGATCATGCCCGGGTATTTGGTGCCGAATTTGAAGTACGTAAACGACTCAACGACTGGACTGCTCTCCCAATTCTGAAGAATCTCTCGATTGGTGGCAATTTCTCACTGGTACGCTCTTATGTGGATATTCCCGAAGAAGAAATGATCATCATTCGTGCCTCGGATCCAAATGCCAGCAGTTCCCGCTCACTCGAGGGGCAGTCTCCCTTCCTGCTAAATCTGAGTACCAGCTACGAAAATTATAAGCTGGGGACAACCGTTGGTGTCTATTATACGGTTTTTGGTGATCGCCTCCTATCCGTCACCGAAGGGGCGACCCCCGATGTTTTTGAGAAAGCCCGAAGTGACTTGGATGTTACAATTTCGCAAGATCTGCCTGCGAACCTGCGACTGAAAATTACAGCAAAAAACTTGCTCGGGTCGGATGTCCGCCAGATCCAAACGTTCAAAAATCGGATCTATGATTACATCTCCTATTCAAGATCCCGGACCATTGGAGTTGGCATCAGCTATGTTATTGACTAGTCTACTCTTCCATGAATGTGGATTTGTGTATACAAACTTCCCCTCAGGCAAACGCACCAATCTGCGAAACATTGCTGCGTATTATGTCAGGGGAATTATGTCGCACCTACCACAGTTAACCCAAAATCTCCCACTACTCAACTCTAATTCCATGAAAATCTTTTTTACTGCCTACCTTTCTGCATTCCTGCTGGTTCTATCTCCCTTGGATGCTGCGGCACAAACTGATGATGTCGAATCTCGTCCGACAGTCACCGTAACCGATAACGATATCAACGCTGGTGACAAGGTTCGCTGGACTGCCGATAATGTATATATTCTGGATGGCCTCGTCATCGTTGAAAATGGCGCAGAGCTGAAGATTGATGCTGGAACCGTAATCAAAGCTAACGACGGAACAGGAACGGCTGCATCTGCACTCGTGATTGCCCGTGGAGGTCAAATATTTGCGGAAGGAACGCCCACGCAGCCCATCATCTTTACCTCGGCCCAGGATAATATCTCCAATGATGATTTTCTCACCTATGAAGACCGCGGACTCTGGGGCGGTATTGTCATCCTTGGCCATGCAAGGACCAATAACCCTGGAGATGCTGAGGGAGATTATCAAGAAATTGAGGGTGTGAATGAACTCGTGCCTGATGGGGATACGCGCGCTGAATATGGTGGAGACAATGACGATGACAATTCCGGCATCATCCGCTATGCATCCATTCGCCACACCGGAATTAATATTGGGGAATCAGATGGTAATGAGATCCAAGGGCTCACGCTGGGTGGCGTTGGATCCAGTACGGTGCTTGAATACATTGAAGTCTATGCGAGTGGAGATGATGGCGTAGAGTTCTTTGGTGGTACGGTAAATCTGAAATACTTCGTGAGCGTCTTCAACTCTGATGATGCCATTGACTGGGACCAGGGTTGGCGTGGAAAAGGACAGTTCTGGTTCGTACTTCAGGGGACAGATAAAGCCGGCGCTGCTGCGGAGCAGGATGGCGCAGGCGGAGATGAGTTCTTCAAACCCTATGCAATCCCACGCATCTACAATGTTACCTACGTCGGCGCTGGATCGGATGCTTCTCCTGAATCAGATCGTGGCGAAATGCTCATATTCCGTGATAATTCAGGCGGGTTTTATCATAACTCCATCTTCACCCAATTTAACACAGATAAGGGCGGACATGCATTTCAGATTGAAGACATTGATAATACTGGAGGCAAGACGGAAGACAGTCGCCAACGGCTTGAAGCAGGGGATCTTGGACTGACCCATAATATCTGGTGGGACTTTGGTGCAGGAATAGATCCTATTTCTTGGATTGCCAGTGAAGATCCCTCATTTGTTGAAACTATCTTGGGGTATCTGCTGACCAATGAGAACGATACAGTGGATCCCGAACTCCGAGGGATTGAGCGTGAAACCATGGGTACGGGAATGCTCGACCCGAGGCCACAAACCGGGAGTCCCGCATTTAGCAACCCTAGGGCTGACTATCCTGAGGACACTTTTTTCTCGCCTACCGATTATATTGGTGCCTTTGGCAAAGAAAACTGGCTCATGGGATGGACGGCGTTGGATGCACTCGGATATGTAGCGGATTCGCCTACTTCAATTGAAGAGATCCTCACAGAAGAACTCCCATCCGAGATTACACTTGATCAAAATTATCCCAATCCTTTCAATCCCGCTACGACCATTGAATTCAACCTTGATCATACACAGAATGTCACCCTTGGAGTGTATGATCTTACGGGCCGACAGGTAGCTCTACTAGTTAATGGTCCGAAGACTGCGGGGACTTATCGGGTAATGTTTGATGGGAGTCAACTTACAAGTGGACTATACCTATACCAATTACAAACCGCGAATCAGATCCTTACTCGCAAAATGATGCTGCTCAAATAGGCCCCAGATCCATATGACATAAGAACCGCCGGGTTTCTCCCGTGTGAGAAGCCTGGCCGTTCAACTCTATCCCACCATGTCAGAAACTACTCAGGAAAAACTTTCGGGAATCAAACGTTTTACTCCACTGCTCCCGATACTTGGATTACTGGGGGTATTGTTTTGCTTTTTTGTGAGCTTGGAGCTTATGGGGACATCCATGAAGCTCTTGGGAGAAGGGTTTGCTACACAACTGATTGAGACGACTAGCAATCCATTTGTTGCACTCTTTATCGGGATTCTTGCTACCTCACTAGTCCAGAGCTCCTCAACAGTTACCTCTCTGGCAGTATCTGCAGTGGCTGGTGGCGGCCTGACCGTTGCGGGTGCAATCCCAATCGTTCTTGGAGCAAATGTTGGTACCAGCGTGACAAATACGATCGTTTCGTTAGGCCATATTGCTCGGAAGGATGAGTTTGGCCGAGCAATGGGAGCGGCAACGGTTCACGATTTTTTTAACCTGCTTGCCGTCGCACTCTTTTTTCCTCTTGAGTTGGCATTCGGGTTTCTGTCGAAATCATCTGCCGCCCTCACACAAGGAGTTACAGGTGTAGGTGGAGCGGAGTTGTTTGACTTTGTTGGTCGGATGACTGCACCGGTCGTAGATGGCTTGGTGCAGTTGATGCTGAATTCAGGCGTGCTCGTACTGATCCTCGGAGTATTGTTACTATTTCTATCCTTACGCTATCTGGTTGTCCTCCTGCGATCGTTATTCCTTGGGCGTTCTGAGCGGCTCATCAATAAGTATCTGTTTGGACCTATTCCTATTGCTTTGGCATTTGGCACACTCGTGACCATCATGGTCCAGAGTTCCTCCATTACGACCTCCATCACGGTCCCATTGGTTGGCGCAGGCATTGTGACTGTTTCACAAATTTTCCCCTTTGTATTGGGCGCAAATATCGGTACAACCATCACTGCGTTACTCGCAGCTCTTGTTCTAGCAAGTGGAGGGGATACACTCGGGATTGCCGCTCTACAGGTGGCCCTTGCTCACCTGATCTTTAATTGTTGCGGCGTACTCGCTTTTCTTCCAATCAAAAAATTGCGGAGAATTCCGATCACGATGGCCGAGTATTTGGGGACATTGGTTGTGAAAAACCGTACATGGGCCGCTGTATATCTTGGTTGTATTTTCTTTGTGATTCCTCTTTTAGTCATTCTCTTCACACGCAATCTCAACTTCTGAGCTACCCGCCCCTCTGCAATGAATACATATTGCAAAAGCGGTATGTGACGTGTTACTACCTGTCACGGCGACCAAATAAATGGTCACTCGTGCGGAAAATAGCCATTAAATACGATATTATTGATTTGCGATCTTAAACCCCGATTTTGAGCCATCCCGATGTTTGAAGTTGCCTGGAGAGCAGTGGGCCACGGCACTTCAATTCAGGAGTCTACAGTTTTTATGCGATTCGCGATCTGATTTGATAACTCCTCTCCTTTAGCCAACTGTGCAGGTGTCAAGAATTCTAGAAGTTGATCCTTGGCTCCCTGACCATATTCACAACCTTTTTGGGCAGAAAGATTAAGCCATCCATAGGCAGTCACGAAGTCCTTTGGTACTCCGTCGCCCCTGCAGTACATGAGTCCTAAGTTAGATTGAGCAGACACATATCCCTGTTCGGCAGCGAGACGATACCATTTTATCGCTTTTTGAAAATCTTTTGGTGCACCGTTTCCATTTTCGTACATGAGCCCCAAAGCAAATTGAGCTAATGCGAGTTCATCGTCTGCGGCCATTTTAAGCCACTTCATTGCTTCCACATAGTCTCTTGAAGCCCCCTCTCCATTGAGATATGCAATGCCTACACTCAATTGCGCCGTGCTGTCTCCTTGCTCTGCGGCCATTTGAAACCATTTTATCCCCTCTCGAAGATCCCGGACAACACCCTCACCATTGAAGTACTTCTGCCCCAGTCTGAATTGAGCTTCATTCTCTCCCTGTTCAGCTGCAAGACGAAACCATTTTATCGCTTCTTTGTCATCCTTTGAAACGCCATCCCCTCTTTCGTACATGAACCCCAAGCAGGCCTGAGAGGCAGAATGTTCCTGCATGGCGGCGAGGCGATGCCACTTAAAAGCCTCCTGCATGTCTTGTGAAATATCTTCGCCAATGAGGTACAGGCGCCCAAGTCTGAATTGAGCTTCAACGTCTCCCTGTTCGCCGGCGAGTCGGTACCATTTCTTGGCTTTCAGGGAGTCCTGAAGAACTCCCTGACCAATTTCGTACAGGTTACCCAACTTACATTGCGCCATCGGCTCGCCATCTTCGGCCGCTAGGCGACACCATTTCATCGCCTCTTCAAAATCCTGCGCGCCACCATCACCTTCAAAGTACATCAAGCTCAACAAAAATTGTGCTTGCGAATCCCCCTGCTCAGCTGCAAGGAGAAACCATTTCTTCGCCTTCTGAAAATCCTGCGGTACATCATGGTCGTCGTAGTACAATATCCCCAGTCTAGTTTGAGCAACCATGTGCCCCAGTTCGGCTGCACGTTTATACCATTTCACCGCCTCCTGTAAGTCTTGCAGTGGGCTATCCATATCCTCGTAAATGAGGCCCATTTGCAATAGGGCATCCACATGATTCTGTTTCGCGGCACATCGAAACCATTTTTCTGCCTCTTCATAGTTTTGAGGGATCCCGTAGCCGTCGATATAGATCAAACCAAGTTGCACTTGTGCACTGGCATCTCCCTGCTCAGCTGCACGCAGAAACCACTTTCTTGCCTCTGTATAATCCTCAGGAATTCCTTCGCCATTGGAATACATCAGCCCCAAGCCGACCTGAGCCTTAATGTGTCCTTGTTCGGCTGCTGGGCGGAACCATTTTTCCGCTCTAGGGGGATCTTGAAACCCTCCTTCGTCGTCGAGATACAGCATAGCCAAACTAAACTGAGCATGGGGGTCTCCCTGGTCAGCTGCCAGTCGAAGCCATTTTTCTGCCTTTTTATAATCCTGAGAAACCCCAAGCCCATCTTCATGCATAAGGCCGAGTATGGTTTGAGCCGAGGTATTCCCCTTTTTGGCTGCACGACGAAACCACTTCAGTGCCCTTTGGTAATCCTGAGGCAATCCCTCTTCGCCATCAAAGTACATCATACCTAGGCTGAATTGAGCCTCTGTATCCCCATAATTGGCCGCTTGGCGGAGTAATTTCAAATGAAAACTCATCGTATTATCTCTTTATGGTATCGTATTGATCTTCGGTAATCAGTAATGCAAAATATCAAGATGGGTTAGCAAATAAATTGCTGCCCGGACCGTGCTCCCCCAAAGCTATGCGGGGATTCTACGACCATCAGTCTCCCTTTTTCACCATCCTTTCCGATCACGAAGGTTCGTGATATGCGCAATATGGTGACGTCCATGCCATGCATAAATAATCAGAAAGTCCTGGCAGGTCCGTTCCCCATCCTCGGGATGAAGAACTTTGCGTTTCCAATCGGTCGTATCCATCGCCAGCATCAGTCTGCACCATCGGCGATGCAGCGCCTCCAATAATGCAAGTGACTCTTCAATTGGACCACTGCATGCATCTGGCAAACGCGCCCAACCATCCTGATCATAAGCCTTAATCTCCGGGGAATCTTCGGTTAGTGCCCATCTAAAACGAATGTAAGCATTAAGATGGCTGTCCGATACATGATGTACCACTTGCCGAATCGTCCAGCCATCGGGACGATAGGTAGTATCCAATTGGTCGTCATTTAATCCTGCTACTGCTTCTCGCAGCAGCGCTGGAGCGGATGCAATCGCATCCATACAATTCTTTCGCTCCGAATCAGAGATTTCCTTCGACAACTGAGGAATACCGATTGGATAACGTAATGGATCAAGCACTGTCATCAAGAATAATTTTTTGTTTACTTTCCTCGCACCTACATTCCATCGTGGCTACGAGCATAAATCCCGCCTCTATATATCTCCTTCTACAGGTCTGAGTAACAATTCCTCAACAACGGTACGGGAGCTTAGCCTCCATACGTCAACGATGCAACGAGCAACATCCTCTGGAGACATAAATCGCTCTTGCGGAAGCGTAGTCCCAGCCCAGCTTGGCGTGAGCGTAGCTCCTGGAAGAATTGTTGTAATCCGTACGCCTGTATTGAGCGTCTCAGCCCGAACAGCTCTGGCAAGTCCAAGTAGCCCATGTTTTGCTGCGCAATATGCAGACGCACCCGCATAACCCTTTATAGATGCTACGGATCCCATAAAAAATACATGGCCTGATTTGGCTGTAATCATAGCCGGAAGCAGATTTTTCGTGACCAGGAAACATCCAGTCAGATTCGATTCAATCTGCTCCTTGAACAGATCTGGCGTGGTTTCCAGAAATGACTTTGCCACAAAATGCCCTGCATTGTTGACAAGTACATCCGGGGGAGACTGAAATCTTTCTCGGATCTCATCGCAGGCGCTCTCTACCCAGGCTTCATCGGTGATGTCACATATTAATGGGTGGGCTTTTGTAGAATTTGCTACCGCCTCCAAACGGCTTTCAGAGCGCCCGATAAGAATCATCTCATGAGAGTCATCCTGGTAAAAAGATTCCGCGATTGCGGCACCAATACCGCTACTAGCTCCAGTGATTACAATTTTTGCCATAAAGTAAGTGCTTGCAAATGCGAATTGCCTGACAGCCCGCTTTAACGGTAAACAATGAAGTCAAGTTTACAAAACCCCTGGTTAAAATTCCCAAATAAAATCACGGAACTGCGCTTTCCCCTGCTTAAACGTGCTTGGTATTCATCCATTGAAAGATTATAGCCAAAAATTTTCTCCTTATTTTAATCTCATTATAACGCTTTGAACATGATGTGCATTGAGCAGGAAGGGAGACCGAACAGCTTTGAGTAGGTATCCAATACCAAATCCCCCTGCCCTATTTTACTGAAGAGAAATATCAGTTCAAATAGCCTGAATCCGCGGACGGTAATGAGCGATGGCATGTTTTTGGCACGCATTTCCAAAGGGAACAATTTTATCGCAACCACTATTTGTATTTAGTGTCTGTCCAGAAAATGCCTGTGCTCCGGGTCTGTTCCGAGATATTGGGGTTCATTTTGGTTCAATCCGTTTGATTATTGGTGGGGCGGTCGTTTTTGAGACACTTGTTTGTGCTGGATTTTTCTGTATTACAGGTATTTCGTATCTACTGGACACACCTCTCGCATCCGCCCGTACGAGCCACTTGATGTTCTTCCTCGGATAAGCGGGATGGCTACGCCGCGCGCCGCAATCGCTTGCGTTGTTTCTGGAGACGTCTGAGACGCTTTCGTTCCTGATCTCGCACTAGCGTCCCCAACCGGTGGATGTTCGCGGCCAATACCGAGGTTGCCACCACACGTTCGAAGCTTTCGCTGCTGGTCTCACGCACCAGTGACAAGCCTCGATGGTTGAGATGGTTCATGCAGGACTCTACTCCCGCATGCCCCTTCCGTGCGTTCTGGTAAGCCGGGTCATTCTGACGTGCTTGTTCCTCTTGGGTCCGCCCCCCTTTCTTCGGCATGGCCGTAACTTCCAGCTTTTCATCCAACTGCTTACGCACCTCAGGACTGTAAAACGCCCGGTCAAACGAGCAGGTCATGGAGATCCCTGGATACTGTGCCTCCAAGGTCTTCACCAGGGGAATCGCAATATCCTTGTCGGTTCCCTCCCAAAGAATCCCGTAGCCTAAAACAAATTGATCCTCATCTTCAATCACCGCGACCGGGACCCCCAACTCGCAGAGGATTCCTGCCTTGCCCTTGACGATCCATCGCGTGAACGGCTTGAAGATCGAATAGATTTTCTCGTGGGTAGGAATCTGCTCTCCTTCAAAGATGCGGCGCTGGATCTGATCGGAAAATCGCGCAATGTAGTCCAGATACAGACAGAGTTCCTGTTTTGCCTCAAAAATTTCCTGCAAAGTGGCTTGATCTGCATTGGAACGGGGGCCGGAACGGGCCAAAATCTCCTGCTCCAGTGCATTGATCTGCTCCAGAAGGTCAAGATATTTTTTGACCATCGCACGACTGCTGCGCAGATATCTGCGAACGTTCTTGAGTTTGTAGTCACGCCGCTGACCCTTCCGAGCTGCCCTATATTCCCGGTAGACCTTATTGCTCAGACTTTTGTGTTGCAGCCAACCATCCATCCCAAATGATTTGCTCACCTTCGCACTGACACGAATCAGACAACGTACCGAGTCCCAGAGCAAGAGCAGATCGGTCGGAAAGCGAACATTGGTCTTCACCGGTTTCGAGTCGCACCGACATTTGAGCGTCTCGCCCTCGGGTTTGCCGACCATTCGGTGCCCAAGTTTGACCACCAAACAATTGACCTGCACCAGCAATTCGGGGGACAGTGCCGATACGTTATCATGAATGGCGGAACGAGTGTAGCGGGTCCGATCGTCCGCTCCATGCCTCAGCATCTGCCGCACAATATCCATATGGTTCGCCAAAGCGGTCAAAAGATCATAGTTGCAATGCAGCGCCTGCTTCAGGCCGGCCAAAACCAAGATATTCCACACGTCCATTCCGGGGCGCCCACAATTCTTACGGGTTCCCGGTTTATACCTCTCCAAAAGATCCATCAACTTCAATCGGGTCGGGAGGTCCAGAAAAATTTGTCGGAGCCCATACAGAAATACTTGAATCACATCCCGGCTTCTTGGATCAAGCTGGATCTCCTCCATGGAGATGCAATCCATCGATAATTGAAAGTCATACGCTTTTCGCATCGCAAAAAAAAGTTGAAGATGAACGGCCCGGTTCCACTTATACTCCCATGATCCAGGCATGGATCGACAAATCTGAAGAATAAATTCAGAGCAAAAACCGCCTTGGGATGCTTCCAATACAGGTTTTTCAGGGATTGTGGATTTTCCTGAAAATCACCCGCCCCCGAGAGGAATTAAAAAAATCGGCGAGGAAAAAATGGAGAGAATTGCGACAAAATCCAGACACAGGAGGGCATAAAGGCACATTTTAGAGATGCGATGGTATTCTCGGACAGACACTAATTAGGCAATCTGGAATGCCCCTGGCATGAATTCATAACGACCACCCCCTGTAACCGTGGCTACTGTACCCCCTCTCCCAATCATTGCATTTGAAACCATTGGGAAAGCCTTAAGGAGCACTACCCTTCCTACAACTGACCTGGTTGTTGGAATTGGATCCGGTGGGGTTGTACCGGCAGCAATAGCCGCGTATGAATTAAAAACTCCGATGCATATTTTATGGCTGAATTATCGAGGAATTAACAATGTGCCTATCCATTCAATTCCGCAGTTATCCCAGCCTTTTTCACTGCCTCCGGGAATAAAGAGAATCCTCCTGGTAGATGATGTGGTCGTTTCTGGCAAAACTCTGGAAGCTGCAAAAAAAATATTGCCACAGACCGAAATTACAACCATGGCACTTAAAGGAGAAGCCGATATCGTACTCTTTCCTGATATCCAATCCTGTGTACAATGGCCTTGGAATCCAATCAAATAGCTTAACCATGAATCGAAGAGATTTTGTTCAATGGATCCTTGCTGCTGGATCCGCTGGGTTTGTTCATCAGCAATCATCGGCCAATCCTAGTGAATTGCCCCGCCGCCCATTTGGTCGAACCAACGAAGAGGTGACGATGCTGGGCTTGGGCGGATGGCATATCGGGCGGATGAATGCACGAGATGCACAAGCCACGATTGAGTCTGCAATGGAAGGGGGAATCCGTTTTTTTGATTCTGCCGAATCCTATCAAAATGGCCGGAGTGAGCGTTACTTGGGAGAATTTCTCGTTCCACAATACCGAGAAAAAGTCTATCTCATGTCAAAGACAACTGCGACGACCGCTGAAGGAGCCCGCAGGCATCTTGAAGAAACGCTGAAGCGACTCAAAACAGATCATTTGGATTTATGGCAGATGCATGCGATCACCAGCCCACAGGATGTTGATCACCGAATCAGTGAGGGAGTCCTTGATGTGATGGAACAGGCACTTGCTGAAGGAAAGACACGACATATTGGTTTTACGGGGCACACCGACCCCGCCGCACACCGCCACCTGCTGGACCTGACGGATATTTTTCATTGTGTTCAATGCCCGGTTAATGTGGCCGATGTGAGCTACAAGAGCTTTACAAGAACCGTGATGCCCACTGTAGTCGAACGTAACATGGGGATGATTGCTATGAAAACTCTCGCAAATGGCGGATTTTTTGGGGGTTCTTCCCATGGCCAGCATGGAAACAGGCCACGCGTCGTACCGAACCGCCTCTCCATCCAGGAAGCCCTCCATTTTGTATGGTCCCTGCCTGTCAGTGTAATCGTAACCGGCCCGGATAATATTGAACAGTTGGAAGAAAAAATCTCTTTGGCACATACATTTTCCGGCCTTTCTGAAGAGGAACGGGTAGAACTCATTGAACGCGTGGCGGACATGGCTGGGCGTAGGGTGGAATTCTATAAGGCATAACATTCATAGAAACATGACGGTCCTGAAACATCTCCTAGTTTGTGTGCTCTTGGTTTTCTTCGCCCGCCTTGTGGAAGCACAGATCGCTGCAACGATCACAGGTACGGTGACCGATACGACAGGAATGCCGGTCACCGAGGCAAACGTATTCATTGCATCTTCTATGGTCGGGACCACCACGGACAAAAATGGCAGCTATACACTACGTGGTATCCCTTTGGGGACACTACGACTCGTAGTCTCCCGCATAGGATATGAAGCGAGCCATGTTGATCTCTTTTTACGCGAAGCACGTGTGTATACGGAGGATTTTCAGATCACCGAGAAGGTATATGAATTAGGTGCCGTCACCGTTGCAAGTGATAACCGAAGATGGCAGCGCCAATTGGAGCGATTCACTGAGATATTCATCGGTGAAAGTCCAAATGCTCAACAAACCGTCATTACGAATCCCCATGTCCTGGATTTTTCGGCACGGGGTGGGGATTTCAGAGCACAGGCAAGTGAACCTTTGATCATCGAAAACAGAGGGCTCGGTTATAAACTAACTTATTTCCTAGTCGAATTTATTGCCGAGCCAAACAGTTGGCGCTGGGATGGCGAGCCACTTTTCGAGCCACTGGATCCCTCCAGCCCAGAAGAAGCAGCACAATGGAGTGCCCGGCGAGATTCAGCATTCTATGGATCATTCCGGCACTTTCTCTTAGCAGTGATCAATGATCAGGTGGAAAGCCAGGGGTTCAAAATTTATTCCAAAACAGGCGGAAATCGACGAGCAATGGATCCCCGTGGTGGCGCATTCGGTGGACAGGAAAATCGTTTTCCCATCAAAGTATCGGAGATTATCCGTTCTGGCCAGAACGATGATGAACGTATCCTTGACTTTGAAGGCTACATTGATGTGGTCTACACACACGAACTTGAAAGCCAGGCCTATCTGCGGTTACAGCGGCGTGGACGTGGTCGGGCACGCTATCAGACCTCAACGATCCGCCTTGACAGAGGACCGACCATTGTCGACTTGAAAGGAGATCCTTTGGATCCATACGGGGTAACTTTCTACGGTGGTTATTTTGCCTATGAACGTACAGGAGATGCAATGCCGAAAGAATTTCGTCCATGGAATCAGGACGATAATTTCTAGAGGTTTTATTTATTTCCTACTGCTCGCACCGTGCACCCTTGTAGTTGGGCAGGATATCGTACTGACCGGCACGGTCGCGAATACAACCTCTCAGCGAGTATTGCGGGATGCCCACGTATTCATTGCCTCATCACTGATTGGAACCGCGACTGATAGCGATGGAAAATTCATTCTTGAAAATGTCCCTGCCGGTGCTCATCGCATTGTCGTTACCATGCTTGGCTATGAACCAGCCAGTATAGACACTCTTTTGAGAATCGGTAAAAAATATGAGTTTGATCTGGCCTTGAAGCCTACAACTGTCGAGTTGGAAGAAGTGGTGGTGAATGCCCGGTTGGCCCGTAGGTGGCAACGACGGCTTAGCAAATTTACACGCCTCTTTTTGGGAGAAACCAACAACAGTGCTCTAACCACGATTATAAACCCCGAAGTACTCAGTTTCACAAGCCGCCTCGGAAAACTATCCGCTACTGCGAGTGAGCCGCTGATCATAGAAAATCGTGCACTTGGTTACCGGCTTCAGTATTACCTGAAAGAATTTTTCTACTATGGCAGTACGATCAAGTACGATGGCGAGCCATCTTTTACGGAGCTGGTCCCGACGGACAGTATCGAGTGGCAGCGTTGGCTCATGAACAGGGAAGCCGCCTTCAATGGATCCCAGAGGCATTTTCTTCTCTCACTTATGGCTGGGCGAGTGCATGAAGAAGGCTTTGAGGTACATCGACGATTTTCCCTTGAGCCAAGCAGTGCCCGGTTTGTGATGGATCCGAATCAATTACTGGATCCTGGCCCTACCCTGCTTGAGCAATTACTGACCTTTCACGGTGTACTGGAAATCACTTATGTCAACGAATCAGAAGACGACAGCTTCCAGGAGTGGCAACGCCAGCCGACCTGGACACGTTCGGGACCTCAGCGCTCCTTTATGGAACTAAATTCCGGCCCCACGCTGATTGATGAATCCGGTGAAGTCATTGATCCTTATGGTGTCGTGGTGTACGGCTACTATGCATTCGAGCGTATTGCCGACAAGGTCCCTAAAGAGTATCGTCCTCCTGATTGGGAAGAAAGATGATCGGGTTAACGCGTCAGTGAGGCCGTATTTCCTGACTTGGCGGATCGAATTGCAGCATCCAAGATTTCCATCGCGACCATATTGATGGATAACGAGGATAAGCTTCCCCTTGGATCAATATCACCTCGCACAACCGCTGCAAGAAATGCGAATGGGTCGTCATGGGGGCTTTCTCTGTTCGGTGACAACTCAAAATGTTCGGGGTCTGTACCAGAGAGACGAATCGTTCCATCCGTCGCATTCTTTGCATAGATATATCCATCTGTACCATAGACATCCATGTCTTTTCGATTGAACGGCCAGTTCCAGGATGCTTGAATAATTCCCTGTGCGGACGGATAAGTCACGATAATCGTTGCTTCGTCATCAACCTGACCATAAGGCAGATCCGGTTTGAAGATTTGCGTGACTGCCGTAACACTTGTGGGCCTTTGCCCTCCCGCAAACCAAGTAATTAGGTTTGCACCATAACAACCAAAATCTGTAATCGCACCTCCCCCATTTTTTTCCTCGGTCAGAAGCCAGGAAGAAAATTCCTCCCCCACACCGATTTCGATGGGGCCGGGATGTCCATCCCGCACAACTATCTTGCGTAAATCTCCGAGTAAGGCGAGAGATTCTTTTGCATAGTGAACGCTTGGATACCAGGTCGTTTCGTAATTGGTCAGCAGGTGTATACCCGCTGAATCTGCGACCACCTTCATTTGCTGTGCGTGATCCAATGAGATTGCCAGCGGTTTTTCAACCATCACATGCACCCCGCGTGACGCAGCGGCTTTGGTCACAGCCAAATGATCAAAAATGTTTGTGAAGACCGTAATCGCCTCTGGCTGCGTCGCATCAAGCATCTCTTCAACGGATCCATAGACCAACTCCATATCAAAACCAAACCGAGCCGCATGACGCTCAACCAGCTCATGATCCGATTCTACAATCCCAACAACCTCTACGTCACCTTGTGCTTCACGCCCAAGTATCCAGCCCACATGTCCGTGAACGAGCCCGACTACTCCAATGCGTACCGGTGCTGGTGTATACGTATCGGAGACACCGGTAGCCAAAGGGAAAACCTGGAATACGAGTGCAAAAAATAAAGATGGAAGGCCCATCACTCACCACCACTCCCGTCAACACTCCGATACGCCTGGATAAGCGCCATCTCACCTTCCTCACCAGGATGCATGTTCCCATGCTCCATCCCCAAAATCCCTTCAAATCCCTTTTCCCTGACATGAGAGAAGACATTCTGGTAATTAATCTCGCCGGTGGTTGGTTCTTTGCGTCCTGGATTATCTCCGATTTGAAAATAGCCAATCTCGTCCCAGGCAGCATCAATGTTGGGAATCAGGTTCCCCTCTGTGATCTGCTGGTGGTATAAGTCATTCAGGATTTTACATGCAGGACTATCTACTGCGCGACAGATCTCATATGCCTGAGGAATCTTTGTTAAAAAGAGTCCCGGATGATTGTGAGGGTTGAGTGGTTCGAGAACCATGACAAGACCATGCGGCTCCAGAATATCACAGGCCCGGCGTAAGCTCTCAACAACATGTGCGGTTTGATACCCCATGTCAAGTCGGAGATCAACAAATCCAGGTACGACCGTCATCCAAGTGGCATTGACACGTTTTGCAACCTCAACAGACTCCTGGATTTCCTTCAGAAACTGTTCTCTGCGGTCTGCATCACCACTGGCAAGATTGGGCTCACGCCAAAAAATTGTATGTGCCACAAAGACTCCCATCCGCATATCACGCTGGGCCATTGCATTTGCAATACGATCCTGCGTATCCGTACTGCGCCCCTTCATACCATTGTCTTCCCAAGCGGTAAACCCCTGATCCGCCGCAAAATTTATCTGGTCCACAAGATCATCGCCAGCACTGTGCTTGAACATGCCAAAGTGTGGCGCATAGTGCATTGAGAAACTGTTGGGATTCCCGATTATGGAAGTACAACCTAAGCTGGCTGCGGCAGCAGCCATAACAGAGGCAGACGGTAAAAAATCGCGACGTGTCATTTTATTCTGATTATGTAGTAGGCTCTACTATGGGGTTAGACATCGCAGAGACGCACCGCCTCGCGTAATGAGATCAATGGGGTTCGAGTCGGAATAAATTCCTGACCTACAAAACCTGTGTATCCCGTTTCCACAATCGCACGCATGATTGCAGGATAGTTCAATTCCTGTGAATCATCAATCTCATTTCGCCCTGGGTTTCCACCCGTATGGTAGTGGCCAATATATTGATGATAGTCCCTGATCGTACGTATGATATCTCCCTCCATAACCTGCATATGGTAAATATCATAGAGTAATTTGAAGTACTCGGAATCGATCTGTTTACACAGTTCAACGCCCCATGCTGTATGATCACACATGTAATCTGGATGGCTCACTTTGCTATTGAGAAGCTCCATACAGAGCGTAATCCCATGTTCTTCCGCCACTGGAATGATCTTCTCAAGTCCTTGAATACAATTCTCAAGCCCCTTGGCATCTTCCATGCCACGTCTGTTTCCAGAAAAACAGATCACACGTTCATAACCAGCCTCTGCAACTTCCCGTATGCGCTCAGTGAACATCGGAACCAACCATTCATGATTGGCAGGTTCATTAAATCCATCCGTCAGGCGGTTTTTCCCATCTACAACCGGCCCAAAAGGCATCGCACAAACCAATCCATACTTCTCCAGAATCGGCCATTCGTCAGGCTCCAGCAACTCTACCGACCCGAGTCCCATGGTTGCTGCTGCCTGAGCCAATTCTTCAACTGAATAATCAGGATAGCACCACTTGCAGACACTGTGATTGACGCGTCCCCTCAAGTGTAACGCGGGTAGCGTACCCAGTAAGCTGGCCCCCGCCAGCCCCGTCAAACTGGTTTCAATAAACGACCGACGTTTCATCATAATTTGTTTGAATGCAAGAGGTTTCTATTGGACCGAAAGAATGCGATCCATGCGTTCGGCTAGTCCTTTGAGATAGGCCTGATCTCCTCCTGACACCTCTGCGGTTGCCCACCCTTCATAGCTAATATCTGAAAGAGCTTCATTGACCGCTGGCCAATCACAGTCCCCCTCTCCCAGCGGTACGCGAAAGCCGGCATAGGGCCCCTCGGTATCCGCTTTGGATCGACTGAACTCTTTAATGTCCAACTTCAGAATACGAGGACCCAAGGCCCGGATCCAGTGCTCCGGCCAGCCATAGGTAACCACATTTCCTACATCAAAATACCAACCCACAGACTCACTCTCGAATTCATCTACATATCTTGCACATTCGAGCGGGCTCAGCAGAAACTTGTTCCAAACATTTTCGAACGCAATCTTGATACCATATTCTGCCGCCATCGGGAGTGCTTTGCGGATTTCCGCTTGTGAACGCGTGTAGGCATCCGCATACGACACATTCTTGTTTACCACTGCCGGTATAAGAAGTACCGTTGACGCTCCGTACGCATGTGCATCCTGAATGGCAATCTTTAGCCCATCCAATCCTTCCTGTCTCACGGCTGGATCTGGATCGGAGAGTGTTTTGGTCCAATGGACTGAATCAACCACGCCATGAATCGGCAACCCGACAGCATCTCGCGCAGCGATTACTTCATCTCTATCCAAATCACTTGGACTATTCATCTCCACCCCATCGAATCCCAGGTCCTTGAGCAACTGAAATTTCTCAGCAATCGACAGATCCGGCTCCTGAACCATCCCAAACTTGACCGCTTTACGAATGGACAGTGCAGTCGTCCTAGCAAATACATTCGTGCGATCCAAAGTGAGTCCTGCCACACCCAGTGCCCCCGTTAACAAAAAATCTCTCCTTTTCATCATCACTCCATCCCCTGAGCAGCTACCGAAGTAGTGCGGGATAATTTTGTGATGCCGGGTACCGGCACTTGAGGCATCGGCAATTGCCCAAAAGCCAATGTTTTTGGCATCAAATCCAGGCCGGATGCCATCATCTCATCCCAGCTCAACTGTTGACCTGTATAAGCACTCTCCCGGCCTAACACCGCTGTAAGCGTACTCGCTGCGATCTGACTGGCCTCATTGATCGGCTTACTTTCACGAATAGCTTTGATTAAATCTGTGTGCTCCTGCACATACCCATTGCCACCTGGCTCAGGCATCTCGTACAAGATGCTTCCATCATGCCGCCGAATTCGGGAATTGCGTGGGTTCAAGTCGGCGACCCCCTTCGTGCCAACCACACGGTTCGTAACCCTATTGGTTGCTCCTTGAAATTGTCTGCATTTCGCTTCCACAATTATATCTCCAGGATAGACATACTCCACACTGAAATGATCATAAATATGCCCATACTCGGGGCTGGTCCTGGCAATCCGCCCCCCCATGGCAACTGCACTCTGAGGATGCCCTTGGAATACCCAATTGATTACGTCAATATTGTGCACAAACTGCTCCACAATATGGTCACCGCTCAGCCACGTGAAGTAGTACCAGTTGCGGCACTGCCACTCCATGTCACTCATCCCACTCTTGCGCTCACGCAGCCATATAGGACCTGTCAAATAATACTCTTGTGCACCTACAATCTCGCCAATTATGCCATCGTGAATCCGCTTTATGGCTTCCATAAAACTTGGCTGTCGACGATAGAGCGTTCCTGCAACCACGGACAGTCCTTTCTGCGTGGCAACTTCGCCTGCTGCCATGATTTCCAGCACCCCTGCTACATCCACACTGACCGGCTTTTCCATGAACACATGTTTTCCCGCATTTACCGCAGCTGTAAAATGAGCGGGTCTAAAACCAGGCGGGGTCGCTAAGATCACCATATCCACATCGCTGTCAATCACATGTTGATAGGCATCAAAACCGACAAAGGCATGATCGTCATCCACTTTGAACGCGTCTCCTGTTTCTTCCTTCAGAGCCTTTCGGGATGCCTCCAGGCGATTCTGGAACAGATCTGCCATGGCAACAATTTCCACCCGTTCACTGGATATCACGGCATCTCTTGCCGCCCCCGTACCCCGACCGCCGCATCCGACAACCCCTACCCGCAATGAATCACTGCCGCCTGCATAGGCAAAATTTCCCGAGGTCATGAGTCCAAGGGTGCCGGCAGTCGTCACTTTTACAAAATTTCGTCTGGTAATTTCGTTTTGTTGCATACTGAGTCTGATATTTGCTTGGGGGAATATACTGTTCTTCCCCATTAAAATTACGGTTCTATGCAATACTTACCCATATTATTCATCACAAATTTTCCCAAGGCTCCAAAGTGCGTCTTTGGTTGTGAGGAGTCAGGATTTTTTGTATAAGATGGAATCTGCGAGTTGGCCTTCACGATTGGGGCGCCCCCCGAGACCATTCTCGCATATTTTCCGGGTTGATTGAGGTAGATTTCCGGTCAACCCATTCCTCATGTGCAGTCCAGTCCTACAGCGAGGTATGTTTCGCTCTACACTCGTTCCAAGAATCACCTCCGGGGAGGATTTTCGCTTCGGAGTCCGGCCCGAAGCAGGCACGAATTCCGGGTGTAGCGGAAAGGCTCAGCTTCAATATTCCGGTATTGTGTACCATTGCAACTGCTGAAAGTGTTCCAGGAAACGCTTCCAGGCCTGTACGGCTGACTGGGCGATATAAAAGGTTACATAGCGGCCATGACGTGCTATGGTTGCACCGACCTTCAGCACACACAGTCGGAAGCGGCGAATGTGCATGTGCGCCTCTTCCCGATCGGGGTCCGGGGAGTCCTCCGTCTCCAAGGCACCCCCCGTTGATTCGTCCAGCACAGCTCCAGGTAGATTCGTTTGACGCAGCCCCTGGGCGCATTGCGTTGGCGCCGGTGGAGTCTGTTCAGACGATGGCGTCTCATCCAACGGTGGAGGCGGACTATGCAAGTTGCATCGACTGATGTGAAGAAGCTGGTAGGCCAGCATGTACACCTGGAGGCGCACATCATTCTCCGCGCCGACCTCCGCATCGGGATCCACTTCGTATGTACGCTCAATCGGTCTCTGACGGTAATGCGACTTGGGACGTGGAGAGGACGACAATGATGCGCTGCAGGCGATTTTCATCTCGCCCTGATGCATCTCCGCCTTTCCGCGTTGACTGTACATGGGAACCAACTTCTGACCTGGATACATCTCCGCATCAAGATTGGTCACCAAAAAATAGACCCTGTCATATAGCTCTCCCGGGCGCGACTTGATCACCAATACCACCCGACGAGTACATTCCCACGACTTCGCACCATAGGTCAATTCAATGCAGGTCATATCCTCCAACGGGCGATCCTTCACGTACTTTGCGGCCATCTGCTCCAGTGTCTTGTTCTTGCGTAGACGCATGAGATAGCCAATATTTTCGGTCTCCAGTCGTGTACACAACGCACCACTATTGAAGCCGGCGTCCATACGGACAATGACCTGGTCGGCGACATGCTGGCGCACCGCATGGGCGATGGGAACGATGAAGTCCTCGCAATCGGTGACCTCGCGCTGAGTTCCCGGACGCAATTGCGCCCCGAGCACATCCCCACTCTCCCCGCACGAAGCAATCAGGGGAAGGAAGATGGTCCGCTTATAATGCCCATGATACTTGCTGCCAAGCTGGTTGCCGTGTGCATCCACGGGCATCGCATCCACATCAATGACCACTTCATCGCGCCGCCGTCCACCGTTTTGGACCAGCATATGCTCCATCCCCACCTTCAGAAGCCCTGCCTTCAAGTGAACCAGATTCTGTACCATGCCCAGCAGACCCACCAAGCGGGACATGGTCGGCTGCGATGCCAACGTACGATCCGATCCGACTACCCCATCCCCCCGGCTCGTACTGGTGGACACACCAAAGGCCGCATCCCGACTGAGTGCATCCGTCCATAACGAACTCCAGCCCTGCATTAACTGAAGCAGCCACTGCAAAAGCAGTTCAAACAAAGGATAGTGGATACGATGTGGATCCCGAGGATCGTGCAGTCGATCGGTCAAAAAGTCCAGGATTCCGATGCGATCAATCACCGACCGCAACAAGAATGCGCCTGCGTCCGAGGTCGTATGGTTGCGACTAGACGATTTGATCCGAATTGACTGGTTGAAGGGAAGCACAAAAAGAGGCTCAGAAGACGGGGACATGGGATCACCTTGAGGGTGAAATGAGTAGATAATTCTTAAACAGGTCAGTAGACTTGATTCAGAACGAAAACAGAGGTTTATTCGATCAAAATCCACGAAAAACAGGGCTAATCGCCCAATGAATGGAACAAATATAGCAGGATAAGGCTCCCCAGATGCTTATCAATACGAAACTGCTAAATTGAGATGAATATTATGGGACTTAGGGCTAAAGCCTCAGACGTCTACAAAAATAGCCCATGTGAACTACTGCGACTCCGCACAAAATGCAGCGAAACCTTCAGGATTATTCACCGCCTCTGAACTTCCCCGTCTTCAACTCCCTGGGACCTGTCCCATCCGGCTCTACGATTCGAATACTCAAGCCATCCCGCTCCTGTATGCTGAAAGGAATCGCCTGCCAATCCATCACACTGTACGCGGATGCCCATGCATCCGCAATCATTGCATTGGGTGCAATTATAGCAACCATTCTCTCGTGTGTCACCCCATACCCGGTCTCAGGATCAAGAATATGGGAATACCTCACTCCCTGGTAATCCAAGTACCGATATGAATCCCCAGAAACCGCGATCCCGCAGTTCTTTAAAACCATCTCACCTGTTTCTGACTCTCCCGAAAATACTTTGATACTCCAGCCATCTGAACCAGGGGGCGCTTCCCCTAAGGAGATATCCCCTCCCGCATCTACGGCAGCACTTGAAAACCCTTCCCGAGCAAGAACTTCCAGTGCCTGATCCGCTGCGTATCCCTTTGCAATTCCCCCAAGATCAAGCCGCATATTGTGCTTTTGTAGTCGTGCGGTTTGTCTATCTGCATCCAACTGCAAAAACTCGTAGCCAACCGCAGTCATTGCTTCGCTTAGATCGGCGGAATCTGGAAGTATGGCTCTACGCATTGCCCAGCGCCACAAGAGTGTGAGGGGGCCTGCCGTTATATCAAACGCCCCTTTCGATGCGTGAGTAATTTTTTGCGCGGTATAGAGTACCTGCCATAGATCATCACTGACCCGCACCGGTTGATCATGAGTATTCGAGAGTCGACTAAGCTCACTATCGGTCAGGTAATCACTCAGACGGTTATTGAGTTCTGTAACGCGGGTAAAGGCTGATTCCACCGCCTCTGTCGCCGCTACCGAATCGGCTGCATAGAGAACTATGCTAACCTCTGTGCCCATCAGAGGCTTTTTGAATGCTAGGCGTGTATGAGTCTGACCACCCGCACTCACTGCTGTAATCAAACTGATCATCATGACCAGCATGGTGATCCGCGATGCGGGCAACTTCATCCCAGTACAGTGATGCTTATCGATACGGGCACAACCATTGCTCTCATGAACCATCTGTGAGCTTACAAGGAAAAACTGCCCTGCACACGGAAAGAATCGAGCCCCATCATGAATGGGGTCGGGGATGATTTTCGAGGATAGATCAACCGTAATTCAGACAATAACCTGGATGAAGGTCAATATCATCCGTTTTCGGTCCTACTCGAAAACATGAATTCCTACAGTACCGTAGTTACGCCGGGAATCGGAATTTCATAGCGACCTTCTGCGTCTGGCAGGACGGGAGGGTCCGCATCCCATGCAAACTTCTTAGGCATCAGATCCAGATCACTAGCCATTGCCTCATCCCAGGTAATTACCTTACCGGAATAGGTAGCCATCCGACCGAGAATCGCACTCATCGTGGCAATCGCTCCATTCTCTGCATCAGCGAATTTGAATTTGCCTGCGTTGATTGCAGCAAACAATTCGTCATGCTCTACCTGATAGGGATTGGGATCGTCTTTGCTGTTATGCTTGTAGATCGTCGCTCCTGAGGCATCATAGAGCTGGCCTGGTGCCGGTGCAGTCCCGGACGTGCCATGAAATCCTTCGGATACCCTGTTCATGCAATCGGGAATATGTCTGCACTGACTCATAATGCGGCTCCCATCATCATATTCAAACTCAACGAAGTGGTGGTCATAGATTTCTCCGTGATCCAGACCTGTCCGAACCTGGCGTCCCCCCTGCCCCTGGGCTTTCACGGGATGTCCCTGCTTGACCCAGTTTCCTACGTCAATATTATGAATGTGCTGCTCTACGATGTGGTCCCCACAAAGCCAGTTGAAGTAATACCAGTTCCGCATCTGATATTCCATCTCCGTCAAGGGACGCCCGGCTTCCTCCTCAAACTCAGCCCGGGAGCGAACCCAGACGCCACCACCGTTCCAATAGACACGGCCAAGAATAATATCTCCGATTGCACCCTCATGGATTCGTTTTACCCACTCACGATACTCCGTCTGATAGTGACGCTGCAGGCCAACCACAACATTTAACTGCTTCTGTTTTGCCTTTTCGGCAGCGGCTAGTACCCGGCGTACGCCTGGAGCATCCGTCGCAACTGGCTTCTCCATGAAGATCTGCTTTCCTGCCTCAACAGCAGCCTCAAAGTGCAAGGGCCGAAAACCTGGAGGTGTTGTCAGAATGATGACATCGGAGGCGGCAATCACCTCCTTATATCCGTCAAAGCCATCAAAGCGCCTCTCGGCCGGTACATCAATCCGACTTATTGCATCCAATGTCGCTTCATCCGCCTCTTCCGGCTCCATCATATTTTTATAGCTCTCCTCAATGCGATCACTGAACGCATCTGCCATGGCCACCAGTTTTGTGTTCGAGGCGGCTTTCAGCGCCTGAAGCGCCGCACCGGTGCCTCTTCCTCCACAACCGATCAGCCCAACCCGGAGCGTATCATCCATGCCATAGAAGGCACTCGCTTTCATGGGGAACTGACTGGCGAGTGCACCGCCCACAACGGCAGCCACTCCGCCTTTGACAAAATCTCGGCGATTGAAGGGATTTGAGGATTTTTTCATTGGTTCTTGATTTGGTGTAGTGCAATTTAATAAATTCGCCTGATATTACCCGCCCAGCGCTTTCGCCCAAAATTCCTGCTGCTCATCCGCTGTCGGTTGGACAAATGGGCGAACAATCCTGAATCCAACAAATGGTGAGTCTGTATTCCACCACATAGACCGCGGGATCTGGGGATCCCGACGCTTCCAGTCAAGGTCAGATCGAAGTCGTGCTCCACAGCGCAATGCTTCCGGGGAATCATCATATGCCCCTCCCCTGACCGTGCGTGGATGGAGTCGAGTAGGCAAATTCCATGGATCTTCAGCCGATGGTCCTTCCAGCCCTTCATAGAAGGTTTCGCTGTACTCATCCAATGTCCATTCGGCTACATTGCCGTGCATGTCAAAAATCCCCCATGGATTTGATCCCTTCTGCCCGACCTGTTGGTATGTCTCGTCACTGTTGCCATAGTGCCATGCATAGAGATCAAGGGAGTCTGCGGTTTCCCCGAAACTGAACGCAGATGAGGTCCCCGCACGACAGGCATACTCCCACTCGGCTTCGGTCGGCAACCTGTAAAAAATGCCGGTTTTGGCCGAAAGCCAGTGCACATACTGCAGGGCACTCCATTGCGTCATACCAACGGCTGGATACCCATTGGTCCCCATGCCGTGAGCCGGATCTTCATAGGGTGGGCTTGGTCGTGCAATCAACTCAGGATCAAATTCAACTCCGATTGCACCTTGTGGACTATCACGATCCAGACTTGAGAAGAGAAGAAACTCATCATAGGTCACTTCATGAACCCCGACATAGAACGGGGATACGGTGATTTCGCGTTGTGGCCCCTCATCTTCATCCCGCCCCTCTTCATCTTCAGGAGTCCCCATCAAGAACGTCCCTCCCTGCAGCCCAACCATTGTAAAATGCACATCGGTCCCCGGAATCGTGTCCGTAATCATTCCCAGTTCCGGTTGTGCTGCTGCGGTTCCAACCCCGAAACAGATCCACAATACAGCAGCGATCTTAGTTCGCAAAAGCTGCATCAAATGCCGCACCTGACGGCTTAAAGTCTACGTTCTTGACAAAAGCGCAGGCTTCTGAAGCACCGGCTTCCCGATCCATTCCGATATCTTCCCACTCAATGGAGAGCGGTCCGTTGTAATTGATCCGATTCAAGGCACGAATGATCTCTTCAAAATTGATAGATCCGCGACCTATTGAACGAAAATCCCAAAAACGTCCCGGTGTACCAAAATCTGTATGGCCTCCAAATACGCCCGCAGAAGTCAGACGATTTGACCACCAAACATCTTTCATGTGAGTATGATAAATCCGATCTGCAAAGCGATCAATGAAGGCCACGTAATCTACACCCTGATACCCGAGGTGACTCGGATCATAATTGAATCCAAAGGCTTCCCGGTGCCCGATTGCTTCCAGTGCGCGTGCACTACTCGCGATGTCAAAAGCAATCTCTGTTGGATGTACCTCAAGACCAAATCGAACACCGACTTCATCAAATACATCTAAAATGGGGTGCCACCGATCTGCAAAATCCTGGAACCCTGCATCAATCATTGCAGGATCATTGGGTGGGAAAGAGTACAGAAGCGGCCAAATGCTGCTGCCGGTGAAACCGTTCACGACCTTGACACCCAGTTTTGCAGCAGCCCTGGCCGTATCCTGCATCTCTTTTGCAGCGCGTTCCTGAACGCCTGCCGAATCCCCATCCCCCCATATATGAGGCGGAATGATTGCTTTATGACGCTCATCGACACGATCACAGACCGCCTGCCCAACCAAGTGGTTACTGATCGCATAAACACTCAGGCCATGCCGTGCAAGAAGGTCATGCCGCCCCTGGCAGTAATCATTCTCATGGAGTGCCCGCTGAACATCAAAATGATCTCCCCAACATGCTAACTCCAACCCATCATAGCCCCATGAGGCGGCCTTTGCTGCGAGTGTTTCGAGTGTTAGATCGGCCCATTGGCCGGTGAATAAAGTGACTGGACGTGCCATGTATATGATTTGATCTGGATAAATACAGATGCCTGTGTAAAATCCACGGGGACACCTGATGCGTTATAAATGAATGAAATGCTGATTACGGCTTAGGTTGGAGGTGTGTAACTGGCATCAATCCATTCTCTGCGTCGACCACTCTCCAACGCAGTGAGGATGAAATGTACCCCTCTGGCCCCATCCTGCACACTTGGAAAATCCAAGTCTTGGGATGCTGGTGCCTCTGCTGCCTCGTGCGCTGCAATCGTTCTGCCGGCATTCAGATAAATATTTGCAAAAGCTTCCAGAAATGCCTCTGGATGCCCACTGGGAAGGCGGCTGCTGTGTTGCGCCGCCGCGGACAGATAATCATTGCCACGCTTAAATACCTGTTCGGGGCCATCCAAGTCGCGATAATAGAGCCAGTTCGGATGCTCTTGAAACCATTGAAGGGATCCCGTTTCACCGTGCACCCGAATATTCAGGTTGTTCTCCTCTCCAACAGAGACTTGAGAGGCATGCAATACGCCCCGGGCTCCTCCCTGATAATGGACCAACATGTTGACATCATCATCAATAATCCGGCCTTCAACGAAGGTGGTGACATCTGCACATAATTCTTCAAGTTCCAAACCCGTCATGTAACGGGCGAGGTTTTCTGCATGGGATCCGATATCTCCCAACGCGCCTGCCCCGGCACGACTCGGATCTGTACGCCACCCCGCCTGCTTATGCCCTGTGAGTTCAAGCGGTGTCGCCAACCATCCCTGTGGGTATTCGACAACAATCTTACGGACGGCCCCAATCTTACCCTCCCGAATCATTGCACGCGCCTGCTTGACCATAGGGTACCCGGTATAATTATGCGTGAGCGCAAATACACGATTATGCTTGCGTACCAAGTGACACAATGCTTCCGCATCTTCCAGCGTATTGGTCATCGGCTTATCACAGATGACATGAAAGCCTGCCTCGAGGAACGCCTTTGCAACCGAAAAATGCACATGATTGGGGGTTACAATTGACACAAAGTCGATGCGATCATCGCGTGCCGCTTCCCTCTCAGCCATCTCCATAAAAGAGGCATAGGACCGCTCTGCGATCAGCCCCAACTCCTTTCCCTGTGCCTTGGACTTCGCTGGATCAGACGAAAATGCACCGGCAACTAACTCCATCGTTCCATCAAGAGAGGCTGCCATCCGATGCACATTCCCAATAAATGCACCCGGGCCACCGCCCACCATACCATAGCGAAGCTTCCGATCTAAACCCATTTAGAATTCCAGTGATCTTAAGTGGGCAATACCGGTGCGGATGCTTGCTAATGCATCTTCTGGATGATCATGTTCCACGAAGTAGTGCTTGAGTCCGGCCGTTTCACGTTCTGCCAAGATTGCAGCAAAATCAATCTGGCCTTCGCCAACGGGGGTCATTTCACGATCTGCTCCCATATCCTTGATATGACACAGTGGAAACTGCCCCGAATAATTCTGGAAGTATTCTATTGGATCACGATTCGCATAGGCAATCCAATACAGATCAAGTTCCATCTTCACCAAATCTGGATCCATCTCTGCGAGCATAAAGTCATAGGGGATGATTCCATCCTCGGCGGGTTCAAATTCGAATTCATGATTGTGGTATGCAAACTGGATCCCGGACTCTTTGCACGCAGCCCCCACCTCATTGAAAAATGGGACATACTCTCGGTAGTGAGCCATGGTTCGCTGATCTTCATCCAACCATGGACACACGATATACGAATGACCAATCCGCTTTGAGGCATCCAATACCTTTGCTAAGTCGCCCTGCAGTGCATGAAGTGGTATATGGCTTGAAGGAGCAGCCAATCCGACCTCATCAAAGAGTGCACGAATATCGTCCGGGTTGCGGTCCGCGTCCCATACGGTTTCCACTTCGTCATAGCCCGCATCCGCGACCGCCCGAATCGTCCCCTCATAATCACTTGACATGAGATGTCTAACGGTGTATAGCTGCACCCCAATCCGCTCTAGCGGGCGTGGGCGCGTCAATACTTTTGATCCTTTGGGTCCAGGTACTTTACCTGAAGAAAAACCGGCCAATGCCCCCACAGCTGCTGGAAGTGCCACCGATGATTGTAGAAAAGTTCGTCTATTCATAATGCGTTTGGATTTAGGTTACTGATCATGCCCATGCACGGCCAATTTCAGAAAAAGGAATATCTGGCTTATAGACTCCCATTGGGTTTACACGCAATTCCTGCGTAGCGCCAACCTCGGAAGTATAATAGCCAAAGAGTGTTAACGATTTAATTGTTTGAAAGAAGGGGGTTGTCCCTGGTTCCCCATTTTCCCGCCATATTTCCGCCTCTTTTTCCATCTGGGTCAAGATTTCGATCTGTCGGTCAGAATCCAGATCCGTGAAGGACGCTACACCATATTCTCTGGCACGTTGCTGAACATCTTCCAATCCTGACAGAAACTCCTCCACCTCCGCCTCATCATACCAGTCCGTGAGCATGTTGTCTGCGAACTCGTGTACCTTGGCTGCGCGTGCTCCTGGCGTATCTGTTTCTGGAATAATCAATTCGGAAAGCGTAGCAACAAGTTCATCACGCCCCTGTGTCAATGTACGAGCTTCAAAAACAGTCCCATCTTTGCCCGCGCTGCAACCCCCAAGGACTCCGGCAACAGTAGATGCCGAAATCGTGCCTCCCATCAAGACAGCAATGCGCTGTAGTGCAGTTCTTCGATCCATTAAAGATATGGGGGTTTCCGTTCGTAAAACAAGGGCTTGAACGATATTTTAGAGCAATCTAAACACGACAAATTAAAGAATATCCCCGGAAGATAGTGAATATGGAGTTTGGGATGATCGTTTGTAACTGGAAACAGACCGAAATGGAGCTTAATGGCATTCAACTGCCCTCCCCCACAGTGCAAAAAACCACATTGCTTATGGAAAGTCCCGTACCTAGCGAAAGGGGATCCATTTCGTGGTACTGTGTCCTACATACGCACGGAACCGGCCCTGCTGTGTTGGATATTGCCATTATCCGTAACTTGTAATGGGGTGTGCTGAATCCTCGCAGATTTCTGCTACAGCGACCAACCTTTTACTTTGGAAAATCATCTACATGAGTATCCACCATCCTTCAAACAACGGCCATTACCACAATGGTCAAGCCAGTCAGCAGAAATCCGAAAGGCCGATACCTGACCATATCAGAGATCCGCTCCGTCGATTGCAGGATTGGGTTAATGAAGATTCTCTGTCTAAACCCTGCCCAATCCCGACCCCCCAAGAACTTGCCGAGTACGAGAAGGTATTTCCAGGTGCAGCCGAGCAGGTACTGGAATTGGCCGAAAAAGGCCATAAACTTCACACACTCAGGAGCTACGTAAGGCTTCGGCTGCAGCGCCGCCTTATCTGGCTAACAACATTCATCGCGTGTGTACTGATGTCTGTAGCCGCCATTGGTGTTTTCCGAGGAAGTGAATGGTATGTGATCCTGCCCTTCGCTCTCTGTGGAACGATTCCCTTCATCATGATCGAAATCATGGGGTTTGGGAAAGAACACTGAACTGCCCTTTTACAGATCCCCCCTATTCTCCGGTACTCAGGGCTGCCCACTATGAATTCTTCTATCCCATTCTATCTGCCATAGGGATTTTCATATGAACTGGGATGAAATATTTCGTCAGAATTCTTTCAAAAACGCTAACAGATCCGCCAGTTTCTGAGAATCAGGAACCAACTCTTCCGGCATCCCGGAAATCGTCATCGGCCGTACACTTTCGATCTCCGATCGGCGGATGATTGTATCCGTTTGATCATCCACCAGCCGTACCGCCGAAGGGGTTTCCGAAGCAATCACGCCACGCAAGGTATCCCCCTGCACCGTCACCACCTGCCACAATTCGAAACCGCTGGAGATGGATTTGGATGGATTGCGGATAGCATCAATCAGCATATGATCCGGCCAGTGACTGACAGTCGCCAAGTCGGGCCCGAACCCCCGTGTGTGACAGGATGCACAGGTAGTGGCAAATATGGCAGCCCCCGATTCGAAAACACCAACAAGATCAGTCACCTCCTTTCCATGAGCCTCATCGGTAACCTGGAGCAATGCACGAGCACGGCTGCGCGTTGGCTCCGGGGTATCGCGCATCAGTCGTACTCTCTGATTCCAAGATAACTCTGCAACAGAAACCATACCTGTTTCCAAAGCTTCAACAAGAAGGGCTGCACGCTCCGCACTACTAAACGTTTCCAAAGCGGTACGCCTTAATTGTGGAGTCAAGCGTGCCCATTCACCCAGAATATGCGCTGCAACTTCCACCCCGCCCCTGCGACGCAGCCCCTTCAATACCTCAAGTTGTACCTCCAGTGGCGCTTCGCTGGTGAACAGGGTAATTAATAGCTCCGGGCCAGTAGAGGCAATTGATAGAATGCGTACTGCCCTGAGACGCTGAGATAGAGATGCTTGCGGATCTTGAGTTAAGCGATACGCTTCATCCACAACGTCTGGAGTTAAGCTGGTTAATGGCAAGAGTGCAAGAATGGCGCGCGCAATTTCCTCGTTCTCGGTTGACCACATCCGCGCTATCAGGTCGATTGCCTGTGAAACAGAGGCTTTCAAGCCGGCCGAGGCGATACCACGAAGCACTGGAGCATGCCACCACAGATCATCGTTCGAAGCAAGCACTCTCGCAAAAAGCGTGGATCCATGCTGTTCTTGAGCAATCACTCCAGCGGCTTTCTCCACGAACGCAGGATCATCCGAGTGGCTCAGGGCAATCATGAGAAGACGATCCGAGGGCATTGAAAGGAGGGCAGCTACCTGCACCCATTCATCGTCGATGTCCCGCCGTAGAATCTGCTCCTGTACCCGTAATATTTCCTCGGAATCTGTGTTGACCATCCCAAGAGTAGTCAATACCTGATAGCGTACCTTCGCATTGGTGTCGTTGGCGAGTTGTAAGAGATGAGGACCTAGGATCTCCCAACCTTGCGTATCCATTTCCGCCAGACGGACTGCATTTTCTCGAACACCGGGATGAGGATCCTCTAACCCAACGCGAATGTCCTCCGTACGAAGGGCGCCCAGTCCATGCAAAGACCACAGGATATGAAGTCGACCTTCCGGTTGCGTTTCCCGGGAAAGCTGTTCCCTTAAAATCGGTATGGCGGCTGTATCACGCTCTGACACAAGCATTCGTTGCGCTGTCATTCTCCACCATCCGTTCGCGTCAACTAGGCGATGGACACGTTCCGCAGTGCCCATTGGCTCCAAGGCATTCATCCAGGATGGCGGCGGAGTCCCCTCTGGAACAATGCGATAAATTCTGCCTCGCGCTGTACCCTGTGTCAGGTCCCCCGCTTCAACGACCTCATCATCCATCCACTCTGGATGCTCCACGATTTGCCGATAATAGTCTACGAGATACAGCGCCCCCTCCGGCCCCACAGTAAAACTCACAGGCCTGAACCAGCTATCGGTTGAAGCCAAAAATTCTTTTCCTTCTCTGATACGGGAGGCGATAAAACCTCTGCCCTCTGCCATAACCTTGTTCACATGAACAAGGTTATGTACTGGCTCAGCCGTAAAGGTAATATTGTCGTTATAAGGAGAGGGAAACAAGCCACCATGATACCATGTGATACCACAGGCAGAGGTCATCACTCCCCTGTCCGTAAGCAATTGGTGCTCTGGATCTACAGTAATCGGGAATACTTGGGAGGCATTGCCATGGCCTAATGAAGTTTGAGTCGCATCACCAACCGCAACGGACAGGTTGCGCTCCAGATAAGGTGCAGCCAGCGCCTCGTAATAGTGATGATGACTGTTATTGTTTAGGAAATGATGTCCCCATGTGTCAAACGTGTGACCGAACTGTGAATTCCCACTCCGCATCTCAAGTTCGAACGTGTCCGGTCGAAACCGAATATTTCGATCAAAACCATTCGGGGGCAGCCGGGGAGCTTCCGGTTGAGCGGGAAAGAAGATCTCCCCACCAGTATCACCGAACGGGTCTGCATATTTTTCCGTCCAGGAAATCGTACCGTTGTTGGCAATGTAGATCCAGTTATCAAGGCCATAGAGGGGGGTGTTGGCATTGTGCTGAGGATTACTCAAGGCAAACCCTGTGAGCATGACTTCACGAATATCTGCAACTCCATCCGCATCGGTATCCTCAAAGTAAAGCACATCCGGTGGATCCGTTACGAGTATACCCTGCTTCCAGCGCATCACCCCGTTAGGGAGCGTCAGTCCTTCGGCAAAAAGAGTGGCGGTATCCGGGTACCCGTCACCGTCCGTATCGTGAAGTAACTTTATACGCCCGGAACCACCAATATCCAATGGATAACCGGGCATCTCTACCACATACACCCACCCCTGCTCATCAATCGTCATCGCCACAGGGTCCCGTACAAGCGGCTCTGCAACAAACAACTCAACTTCGAATCCTTCTTCAATCTCAATAGTACTGAGTGCTTCATCAGGAGCATAAGGAGGCCCGGTTGTCGTCGTGCAACTCCACAGCAGCACAGGTAATAGCAAGGGATAGGACTTGTGCATGCTATTAGCGTAGTGTCGCAATGCCCTCTGAAAGTGTGTATAATTGTTGGACTTCTGCAGACGAAAGATCTCGATTGAAGAACGCTAAGTCATCCATCTGCCCCTTAAACTGCAATCCGATCTGCGCTAGGACCTCCTCAGAGTTCCAGGTAAGGATCTGGTTTCGTCCCTCCAATACACCAGAGAATTCTCCATTGAGATAGCCGAAGAGCGCTGCATTGTCCTGATCGGCGTTGAATTTCTGTAATACCAAGACCACATGCGTCCATGAATCGCGCGAAAATGGTGGATCAGACACGGTGATCATTGGCATGACACCCGGTGCCATTTCCTCCCATGGCTGATCGTCAGGGTTCCATATCGCACGGTCCGCAAAAGCTGCAAATCGAAATTGCCTCGGACGATTACGAGTAAAGTCTACGAATATGGAAGCGTCATCCCAAGCCCGTGATGTAATCTGTATCGGATCGCACCACTGCCCCTCAACCAGGTCCTGATCGGGATCCAGTTTCAACCAGAATGAGATGGTCGCACTCCATTCCTCCTGGTCGTAAGACAAATTGTCCTGTGCCTTGAAGTAGTAAAGTGCTTCCGCGTACTGGGAAAAATTTAAGGCTCCACCATAGCGACCACCATGAGGCATAATGGATACGCCCCCTTCAGGCAAGACAGCTGGCCGGGCATCATCACGCTCCTCCCATCCCTGAGCTCGGTATAGGACCGGATCTCCCGCTGCAATGCCTGCAGTCGATGTCGAATCAAACGAGGCATGGAAAGTAAGTGCCTCTTGCAGAGGAGATAACTGGATTAGAAGAAGTAAAGCAATCATATGAATGTGGTTGGGACAATGTTACGGACTTAGCTGTACCGCATATTGCTTCGAAAACTGCAGGCACAGAACGTGTCTCCTATCATCAAGATGACAATATGCTGAATCTTCTCTTCAAACAATCAGAGATTCAAACGCTTCAGTTCATCAACGGCATGACTAGCGGCTCTTGCTGTCAGAGCCATATATGTAATTGATGGATTCTGGCACGCCGAGGAGGTCATACATGCACCATCAGTCACAAATACATTGGGGACTGAATGGCACTGATTATATGCATTTAGTACACTAGTTGCCGGACCATGTCCCATACGGGCAGTTCCCATTTCGTGGATCCCCAACCCAGGTTCCGCACCAAGACCATCTTCCGTATGACGATCATAGATCTCTATGTTTTTAGCGCCTGCGGCATCCAGCATTTCTGCAGCCGACTGTTTCATATCTTCACGCATGGCGAATTCATTCTCTCCCCATTTGCAGTGAATACGTAGAACTGGCATGCCCCATGCATCCGTTACAGACTCGTCGAGCGTCACATAGTTGTTAAAGTCTGGTAATGCTTCACCAAATGCCTCCAGGGTCATTACCCATTTCCCAGGCCTCTGGAGTGTTTGTTTGAGTTCAGCCCCAAAGCCCTGAACCGGACGGTTCCAGGATGGTCTTGTGGCCTCTCCCTGATACCCGAAGCCCCGAAGATAGTCACTGCGCCGGGTCTCTTGGGAAAGATTTCGAAACCGCGGAATGTAGATCCCGTTCGGTCGACTCCCTTGAAAATATCGGTCTTCACCTCCAGGCAGCTGACCGGTCGCACCAATCTGAAAGTGATGGTCCATCAAATAGTGCCCCAGGGCCCCACTATCATTCGCAAGGCCATTGGGAAAGCGGGAAGAGGTTGAATTCAGCATAATCTGCGTCGTCCCCAATGCGGAGGCACACAAGAAGATCGTTCTGGCATATGCCTCCCGTATAACTCCTGTGGTGCGATCTATGTAGCGAACCCCCGTAGCCTTCCCTTGCGTTTCGTCGTAAATCACACTGTGCACGATACTTTCCGGTTGCAACGTCAGTCTGCCCGTTGCAAAAGCAGCAGGTAGTGTTGCACTCAGGCTACTGAAATAGGCTCCTGCCGAACACCCTCGATAGCACGGTCCACAATAATGGCATGCAGCCCGACCATTATGAGGCTGGGTAAGGATCGCCGCTCGGCCAATCGTCAGTAATCTGTCATCAAAATGGGACTCCATAGCCTCCCGGACATGTTGTTCTGCCCAATTCAAGGGCATGGGAGGCAAGAAAACACCGTCTGGACACTGCGGAAGACCTTCCGGTTGGCCTGTGATCCCGGCAAATTTCTCTACATGGTCGTACCATGGTGCAATCTCTTCGTATCGAATCGGCCAATCAATGCCCATGCCATCCTGCACATTCGCCTCAAAATCCATAGGACCCCAGCGATAGCACTGACGAGCCCATAAAAGTGAGCGCCCGCCAACTACATCTGCTCTGATCCAGGTAAACGGATCCCCTTCTACATAGGGATTTTCCCTGTCATTGATAAAGAAATGTTCGGTGTGCTCCGCAAAGGCATAGGTTCGTGATTGAATCGCGTACTGCTGCTGATGCTCGCGTGAACCCTTACTGTTGCGGGCAGGAAATTCCCAGTTTTCCAGATGCTCAGTGACGTATCCTGCACCATGTTCCAGATTGTACCCCCGCTCCAAAAGCAAAACATCCAGTCCTGCCTCCGTGAGCTCTTTTGCTGCAAACCCTCCACTGATACCGGACCCCACTACGATAACATCCGTAACGTCTTGTGAACGGGATACATAAGCAGATTTTTGACTCATTGGGCTATCAGTATTGATTTATGGGAATAGGCAGTGGATACTAATCGTAATCAGAAACTGACGACCACTGCCATTCTACGGCGCCAGACAAATAATAATGATTGCATCCTTGCACTGCATCTAAAGTACTGCGATCGCTCAAAAATTACCTCATACAGGCAAAACATACCGTATCACGTACACAGGGCGCGATCCCAGTACCCCGGATAGAGCTGTAATCCAGTGGGCACCTTGTACAGAATTTATGGAACCAGTCACCATCGCGAGAGGGGCCCAGTCTTTTTTATTTCGCTCACCCCAAGCCTTCAAGCTAAGCAACAGCAAGTGGTTTGCAGCCTCTGCCCGAACAACGACTGCAGGAAACCATGAACTCCCACCCCTTGTTCAGTTACCACTCTATCAAACCTTATATCTCGTTGTGCTCGTAGCACAATGCATTTTGCCAGTCAGGGCAGTGCCTGGGAGCTTGTCTTTTCAGACAAATTGGCCCAGGACGCCGCTAAATGATAGCTGGGAATTCAGGCCGAGAGCAAGTGCAAGTTTGAGATATGAGGTTTCTTTCATACCTTGCGGCACGCAAAGGCATTTGCCTGATTTTCTAACTCAAACTGAATACATAGACTATGAAAAACTTGTTCAAACCGTGGCTCACCCAGGGCTTGGCAGCCGCTCTTGTGATGTTTAGCGTACATACTGTGAACGCAACCCCGGATGTCAGCGTATCTTCCATATCAGTATCAATCTGCAATCAGGTGGACCAGGGGATCGCGGATGTTGATGGAAAGCTGATGAGTGGGGTAGCAGTAAACACAGCTGATCTAGAAATAACATGTGTAACAGATGAGTGCATTTCTGTAGCGTCGCAGGAAACTGATGGGGACGGTTGGACGCTGAGTATTAATTGCGGAGGCACAACTCACAAGTACAGTGGTGGAGGCATTTGGGGTGGCACGCTGTGCGGTTGGGGCTTCGAGGCGGTGGAATAGCAGGTCGTTACTGCGATGCAGAATGTAACTCACCAGGGAACTGAGTGGCCGTCCAAGGGCATTCTGTACGCACTTCCGTTCCTGTTGCTTGCTACGGTGTCCTGCCAATCCAGGCCTGATTTAATTCGGATTATTGACTCTGCCGTCATTGATTCCATGTTGGTCGCAGCTCCGGTCACGTTAGTCAGCACGGATGATCCCGACCTTTTAACACTGTACCCAGAAAAAGAGGTGGCAGTGAGTCGGGACTCGCTAATTTACGGGGGCCTGTACTCCTTCACACTTGCTCACGATAGTTTGTACATAGCGGACTACCAGAGCAGTGCCATCTATGTCTCTGGTTTGGAAGGGCCTCTCGTACGGCGGGTCGGCAGAGGGGGGCATGGGCCGCTGGAATTTTCGCAATTATTCAATATCTCTTTCGACGGTGATCAGTTTCTCACCTTTGAATCGAATCGGGTCCAAGTGTTATCCAAGAAACTTTCATTCGTTTCGATGGAGAGAATAAGTACCCGCCTTCTCAGGGAAGGTACAGTTACACGAACGTATTTATATGGGCTGTGCTCACGGGGACATGCTTATAGAGTATGTCCCCGTGAGCAGGAGAAACCCGGGCAGGTTGTAGCACAGTTCGTCAAATCCTTGGGGATCTCGTCTCCCCCACTGGATATATCATTCGGCGTGGCCGCCTCTTTGGAGGGTGATCTGATCGTGGCAGCATTTATGGGATTGCCCTATCTCTTCATATTCAATGAACACCATGAGCATGTTCATACGCTTCGATTTTACGGATCCCGCATCAATCGGCATGCTGAGAATTATAAACTGGAAGGAGATCCGTCACTGGGTGTCGGGCTTGAATATCTGTGGACTAGTATATATGTCTTGAAGCCGGATCTTATTGCAGTTACAACGGAATACCAAACTTATTTCATCCGTGTGCTTGATGGGAAGTATGAGCATATTGCCACCGCACAGTTCAGTTTGAGTATTAATGAAAGTGAGGGAGATATAGAGTCAGAAATTACAGCAACGCAGAACATGATCTTGCATGAAGGTTATTTCTATCTCAACGCATTTCTGCAGCCGCATATTCTGCGATACAGGGCCGATATCCTACCTGACTGACACTGGCTCACACCGAGACTAAGAGGTGGTTTTCCCTATAATGCCACCTTCCTGTCCAAGTATTATCTTGTAGATCCTTTGGATCGTGCATCATTCGATATACTGACGATTCATCTCCTTGACTTTCATTGCAGAACCTGACAAATACTTCACTCTCATGTATCGAAGCACAATGCGTTTTGCCAGTCAGGCCAGTGCTTGGGAGCTTGTCTTTTTAGACAAATTACTCCAGGACGCGTGAACGCAACCCCAGATGTCAGCGTATCTTCCATATCAGTATCAACCTGCAATCAGGTGGACCAGGGGATCGCGGATGTTGATGGAAAGCTGATGAGTGGAATGGCAGTAAACATGGCTGGCCCAGATGTTAGGAAAATAACATGCATGACAGATGAGTGCATTTCTGTAGTGTCACAGGAAACTGATGGGGGCGGTTGGACGCTGAGAATTAATTGCGGAGGCACAACTCACAAGACAGTGGTGGAGGCATTTGAGGTGGCACGCTGTGCGGTTGGGACTTCGAGGCGGTGGAATAGCAGGTCGTTACTGTGATGCAGAATGTAACTCACCAGGGAACTGAGTGGCCGTCCAGAGGCATTCTGTACGCACTTTCATTCCTGTTGCTTACTGCGGTGTCCTGTCAATCCAGACCTGATTTGATTCGGATTATTGACTCTGCCGTCATTGATTCCATGTTGGTCGCAGCTCCGGTCACGTTAGTCAGCACGGATGATCCCGACCTTTTAACACTGTACCCAGAAAAAGAGGTGGCAGTGAGTCGGGATTCGCTAATTTACGGGGGCAAGTACTCCTTCACACTTGCTCACGATAGTTTGTACATAGCGGACTACCAGAGCAGCGCCATCTATGTCTCTGGTTTGGAAGGGCCTCTCGTACGGCGGGTCGGCAGAGAGGGGCGTGGGCCGCTGGAATTTTCGCAATTATTCAATATCTTTTTCAACGGTGATAAGTTTATCACCGTTGAACTGGGTCGGGTCCAAGTGTTATCCAAGGAACTTTCATTCGTTTCGATGGAAGGAGAAAACGGTACTTACCTTCTCATGAGAGGTACAGTTACACGGACGTATTTATATGGGCTGTGCTCTTGGGAACATGCTTATAGAGTATGTCCGCGTGATCAGGAGAAACCCGGGCAGGTTGTAGCACAGTTCGTCAAATCCTTGGGGATCTCGTCCCCCCCTTGGATACAGCATTCGATGTAGCTGCCTCTCTGGAAGGTGATTTGATCGTGGCAGCATTTATGGGATTACCCTATCTCTTCATATTCAATGAACACCATGAGCATGTTCATACACTTCGATTTTACGGATCCCGCATCAGTCGACATGCTGAGAATTATAAACTGGAAGGAGATCCGTCAATGGGTGTCGGGCTTCGATCGTTGTGGGGTAGTATCTATGTCTTGAGGCCGGATCTTATTGCAGTTACGGCGGGATCCCAAACTTATTTCATCCGTGTGCTTGATGGGAAGTATGAGCATATTGCCACCGCACAGTTCAGTTTGAGTATTAATGAAAGTGAGGGAGATATAGAGCCAGAAATTACATCAACACGGAACATGATCTTGCACGAAGGTTATTTCTATCTCAACGCATGGAGGCAGCCACACATTCTGCGATACAGGGCCGATATCCTACCTGACTGACACTGGCTCACACCGAGACTAAGAGGTAGTTTTCCCTATAATGCCACCTTCCTGTCCAAGTATTATCTTGTAAATCCTTTGGATCGTGCATCATTCGGTGTGCTGACGATTCATCTTCTTGACTTTCATTACAGAGCCTGACAAACACTTCACCTCATGTATCGAATCACAATACTATCTTTTGCCCTCTTGGTCACTGTTTCTCCAGCACTGGGACAAGTCCCTTCCCTGGATACTTGGGATGTTCATGACCTTGATCGTCCCCAGCCGCAGATTGTTACCCCTGGAGAGTTGACCTCATCCCCTGCTCCTTCGGATGCGATTGTACTGTTTGACGGCACAAATTTCGACGAGTGGACCCATGCAAATGGAGACCCGGTTGATTGGTATTTACGAGACGGCTACATGGAGGTCAAGCCTGGCACCGGCATCATCAAAACCAAACGTTCATTTGGAGATGTTCAGCTTCATATTGAATGGGCGACCCCCAACAGCGGAGAAGGGCAGGACAGTGGTAACAGCGGTGTCTATCTCATGAGTACTTATGAAGTTCAAGTACTGAACTCATTCAATAACAAGACCTATCCCGACGGACAGGCCGCTTCACTATACGGGCAATATCCCCCACTGGTGAATGCAAGCCGCCCCCCATTGGAATGGCAGTCCTATGATATTGTCTTTAGGAGGCCCCATTTTGAGGAAGATGGCAGCTTAAAGCAACCGGCAAGGATAACCGTTTTTCATAACGGTGTACTTGTTCAAGACAATGTTGTCCTGACCGGCCCGTCAGGACACAAATCCCGTCCTCCCTATAAAGCCCATGAAGATGCGTTGCCCCTGTTTCTGCAGGATCACAACGAACCTACTCGCTTTCGCAATATCTGGATTCGTGATCTAGAATCGGAGATCTAATCTGACTTCGCGACACTCATTGCAGGGATCGATATTGAAAGGACACAAATCCGGTGTGCACTCGCGCAAAAGGATGGCCCTCAAGAAATTTGCTGCCGGGCCTCGACTGCAACTCTACAACAAGGGCCTGAAGCTGTGCCGGATATAGCGGTTGGCTGCGCTGCACCAGGGATGACCGACCCGGAAGCTGAGATTGTACTTGAGGCCGCCAATCTGATTAGAAACCAAAGGCCGTCCTAATAAAAATATCTCCTTGATGTGCTCCTATCAAAACTCATCGAGATACGGCATGGCACAAGGACGAAAGGCTGATGCAAAGCTCATCTTCTTCGCGCGCTGGAACATATGAAGTGGTATCAATGTCACAGGTTCTCTACCAAAGTGATTGTTCGCTTTGGATAACGATTGCTGCGATGCGAATCCATCGGCTATTCTCTATAGTGCTTAGCCTGAGTCTGCTACTCAGTGCTGCAGGACCTCTGTTACAGACAGACTGCTCCCCAGGTGATCGGAGCTCGCACGCACCTGTGGACCATCATTCCGCAGGAATGCACTCCCATACTTCCTCTCATGGACAGGATCTTCCCTGCGCACCCGACCATGATACTGCACCCGCAGGACCTGTACCTTGTTCACAGCATGCTGCACCTTGCTGTGCATTTCAAGCAGTGCCTGCTGACGAAATGGTAACCGTATTCTTTGAATCTTCTCGAATTTCATCGGATGATCTGATCCTGCCTCGCCTTCCCAATATCCCATTTGAGGTGGACCCCAGGGCAAGTTTGTTTAGGTCCATCTCTTCACCGCGATGTTCTGCCTGTCCCTTCCCCTCCAATAGGCAAGCTTTTCTCGGCACCTTTCTGATCTGATAGGCTTCTGGTTGCTCCCGTTTCACGGAGTGTGGGTTCGTTGCACCTCCGTGTTGATGTACAATTAGACCTATTGCTCAGGAAGTCATGAAGATAATCCTATATGCTGGCGCAACCTGCGTCGGCTTCCTATTCCTACTCTTATTGCCAGTACAAGTCCATGGCCAGGATCCACCCGATGCTCCAGCCGACACGTTGCTACGCCTTGAAGATCTTCTGGTAGACGTACGGGCACGTAATCCGTTGTTACAAGCGTCACATTTGGAGGCACAAGCACTGGCTTTACGGAGCGGGCAGGTATCCGCGCTCCCAGATCCATTTGTAAGAATCATCTACCAGCCTGTCCCTCTCCTGACTGCACGCGGTGCCCAACGCAACCAGTGGAGCATAGAACAAGAAATCCCCTATCCCGGCAAGCTGGGACTCCAGGCATCTATTGCAGATCTAACCGCAAAAATTAAAGGTTACGAAGCCGCGACTCTGGAAGAAGATCTTCTGCTCCAAGTTAAGCAGTCCTACTTTAGGCTCTATCGCATCCAGCAGCAGGAATTACGCATTCTTGCCTTCAAGGATCGGCTCCAAAATTTTGAAGAAATTGCAGCAACGCAATATGAAGTAGGTACCGGTGTTCAGCAAGCGATCCTGAAAACACAACTGGAAAAAAATTCTCTGTCCCGGTTACAACTTGAACTGTCCATTGAACGACGTACGGCGACCGAGACTCTGGTCCGTTTACTGAATCGCCCCATATCCACCGAATCAAAAGTTGCTATAACTGTTGAGGCTCCATCCCACATTCAGTTCGATGCAATCGCTTTACTTGAGGTGGCTCTCAATCAACGACCCGAAGTTAATGCTCTGAACACGGCCGCAAAACGTGCGGACGAAGAAATTGCACTGGCACGCAAACAGTTCAAGCCCGATTTCCGATTCAGCATTACTTATTTTGATATTGCCCGCACTGATGTGTCCCCCACAGCCACGGGGCGCGATGCCCTTGGAATCGGTGCAACGATACATATACCCCTGCAGCGCGACCGACTACAGGCTCAGCTAAAAGAAGCTCGCGTGCGTCGCAGCCATGTCCATGCACGCCAAGAGGCTTTTAATATCTTCCTCGCGACCCAGGTTGCAGATCTGATGCATCAATTACGCGAGGAAGCACGGCAACTAGAGCTCTTCAAGGAAGGCCTGATTCCCCAGGCTGAAACTACGCTTCAAGCCACCCTCAGCCCTTATACGACAGGACGCACCGATTTTCTGGATTTGCTTGACTCAGAGCGCACACTGTTTTCGCTTAACATGAGTTACGACGACACATTTGCTCGTTACCTCCAAGTGACCGCTGCTCTCGAACGGGCACTCGGCGTGGATTCACTTGCCGACCTAATCACTCACTAGATGTCTATATGCCCCCAATTGTCATGAATTTGCAACAACACTTCAAATGGGTATGGGTTCTTCTGCTTCTCATACTTGTCCTCGTCTGTGGGTTTTTCCTCGGGCGCGTTTCGACCAAAAAAGCGGGAACGGAATCCCTAGAACTGTCTCCATCTGACGAGAGGCAGGTTCTTTACTGGCAGGCCCCCATGGATCCATCAGAAATCTACGACCAGCCCGGTAAGTCGAAGATGGGAATGGACCTGATCCCCGTCTACGAAGATGAGGATCAAATGGAGTCTAGCGGTACCGTATCTATCGACCCTGCTACAGTGCAGAATATGGGGATCCGAACCGGGCATGCCCAGCGTTTGGATTTTACGCGCACTATCCGTACGGTTGGTGAGGTTCAATACGACGAAGAACAACTCTACCAAGTTAATACCAAGATTTCCGGCTGGATCGAAAACCTTCATGTCCATTTCGTGGGAGACGAAGTCCTGGCGGGAGACCCACTCCTTGAGATCTATTCACCAGAATTAGTCACGACGCAGCAAGAATATGTGCTGGCACTGAAAAACCTTCAATTGGTTGCTCAGAGCACCGTGCCCTCTGTCAGAGAAGATGCCGAGAGACTACTGGCATCCACCCGTACGCGTCTTGAGTACTGGGATATTCCCGCGTCAGAGATTGAGCACTTAGCACAAACCGGTGAGGTCAAAAAAACGATTCTTCTCACAGCTCCGGCTACGGGAATCGTTGTGATAAGAAATACAATTGAAGGCGCATACGTCGAGGCCGGAGAAGAGCTGCTTAGGATCGCGGATTTGCGGACCGTTTGGGTGCATGCCAGTTTCTATGATAATGAAGTGCCGTGGATCAGCAATGGACAGCGTGTCGAAATGGAACTGTCCTATCTGCCGGGTAAGACCTACGCCGGTAGGGTATCCTACGTGTACCCTTATCTGAGAGAGAGAGCCCGTGATGTTCATGTTCGTCTAATTTTTTCCAACCCGGACCTAGATCTAAAACCGGGCATGTATGCCAATGTGCAACTCCAGGGCAAGGTCATTCCTGACGCAGTCGTTGTGCCATCCGAGACAGTCATTCGATCCGGCGCACGTGCCATTGTCTTTGTTGTTCATGGCGAGGGCCGATTTGAGCCCCGAGAAGTCTTACTTGGAGAAGAAGGGGGGCCTGATAACAACTATATCCGAATTCTCAGAGGACTGCAGGGAAGTGAGGAGATTGTGACTTCAGCCCAGTTCATGTTAGACAGCGAGAGTCGCTTGCAGGAAGCGATTCACAAGATGCTTCATGGACAGACATCCTTGGAATCGACACCAAAAGACGCGGAAGCAAAAATATCTTCCGAGTCGACCGAACCGGCAGAGCATCTGCATCATTGAGATGGAACATAGTAGATATCTCGTCAAGCTCGAACGGGCAATCCTGGACGCGCAATCAAAATCATCATGTTAGAAAGAATCATTGAGGGATCAGTAAAAAATCGTTTCCTGGTCGTCTTGATTACCCTTTTGATCGGATCTGTCGGCGTGTATGCACTGTTTCGGACACCGGTGGATGCCATTCCTGATCTGAGTGATATTCAGGTCATTATTCATACCGAGTATCCTGGACAAGCTCCGCAGATCGTTGAAGATCAGGTTACGTATCCCTTAACGACAGCTATGCTCGCAGTGCCGTTTGCGAAGGTCGTACGTGGCTATTCATTTTTTGGCTCGTCATTCGTCTATATAATATTTGAAGACGGTACCGATCTGTACTGGGCACGAAGCCGCGTGTTAGAATATCTGAACTATGTGGCTGACCGACTGCCAAGCGGTGTAACTCCTGCATTGGGGCCGGACGCCACCGGTGTGGGATGGGTATTTGAATACGTACTTCACAGCGATAATCGTCACGATCTCCAGCAGCTACGCTCAATCCAAGACTGGTTTCTTCGCTACGAACTGATGAGCGTACCGGGCGTGGCGGAGGTAGCTTCCGTCGGAGGCTATGTGAAGCAGTACCAAGTAGAGGTTGATCCAAACAAACTTCTGGCCTACAACGTGCCATTGTCCAAAATCCGCACGGCTCTGCAACGAAGTAACAGCGATGTGGGCGGTCGCCTCATCGAGATGGGCGAAACTGAATTTATGGTACGTGGCCTGGGTTATATCCAATCCATCGAGGATGTGGAGAATACGCCCGTCGGTGTGGACGAAAATGGCACTCCCATACTCATTCGCAATATCGCTCATGTCCATCTAGGACCCGAACTCAGGCGTGGGCTCATCGACTGGAACGGTGAAGGCGAAACCGTCGGCGGCATCGTCGTGATGCGCTATGGAGAAAACGCACTCAAAACAATTGATGCTGTAAAGAAAAAATTGGAGGAATTAAAAAAGGGATTACCTGAAGGGGTGACAATCCAGACCGCCTACGACCGCAGCGGCCTGATCAAACGAGCCATAACCAATCTCAAAGATAAACTGCTGGAAGAAAGCATCATCGTTGCACTGGTGATCATGCTGTTTTTATTGCATGTCCGAAGCGCCTTCGTGATCATCGTTACTCTGCCGGTGGGCATACTCATTGCATTCTTGGTCATGTACGCCCAAGGTCTGAATGCCAATATTATGTCGCTCAGCGGGATTGTCATTGCCATCGGAGCCATGGTTGACGCTGCGATCGTGATGGTAGAAAATACCCATAAACACCTTGAGCGTTACGCGGGGAAAAAAGATCACTGGCGTATTGTCGTGGATTCGGCCAAGGAAGTTGGTCCGGCACTTTTCTATTCGCTGTTAATCATCACACTTTCTTTTCTGCCTGTTTTCGCACTGCAAGCGCAGGAAGGACGCCTTTTCAAGCCCCTGGCTTTCACAAAGACGTATGCGATGGCTGCTTCAGCCCTTTTGTCTATCACGATCGTTCCGATCCTGATGGGATATTTTGTTCGTGGCAGAATTCGACCTGAAAAAAAGAATCCACTTAGCCGTCTGCTGATTGGGGCTTATCGGCCCGTAATTCAGTGTGTCCTTCGTTTCAGGTGGCTGACGATTTCAGCCGCGCTGATAATTCTCGGGACTACAATTTACCCACTTGGAAAGCTCGGTAGTGAATTCATGCCACCGTTGAACGAGGGCGACCTTCTGTACATGCCTACAACGGATCCCGGCATCAGCATTACCAAGGCCAAGGAACTCCTGCAGCAGACCGACAAGATCATCAAAAGTTTTCCTGAGGTTGAACATGTCATGGGTAAGGCTGGACGGGCCGGAACTGCGACAGATCCGGCCCCACTGTCCATGCTGGAAACCATCATCACACTGAAACCGAAGCACGAGTGGCGCGAGGAAATGACGATAGATCAACTCATCCGCGAACTTGATGATGCGATCAACTTTCCCGGTTTGACGAATGCGTGGACGATGCCCATTAAGGCCCGCATTGACATGCTCTCCACGGGAATCAAAACCCCCGTGGGTATCAAGATCATGGGACCGAACCTAACGGTACTTTCGGACCTAAGCCAACAGGTTGCTGCCGTAGTGCAGACGGTCCCTGGTACACTGAGTGCGTTTCCAGATAAAACCGTTGGAGGTAATTTTCTTGACTATAAAATCAACCGTGAAGAAGCTGCGCGGCACGGGCTCACCGTAGGTGATGTACAAGATGTGATCATGTCGGCCATCGGAGGGATGAACATTACACAGGTCGTTGAGGGGCTGGAGCGGTATCCGGTAAACGTTCGCTACAGCCGGGAACTGCGCGACAATTTACCAGCGCTGAATCGGGTACTGATTCCAACGCCCACGGGAGCCCAGATTCCGCTTAGTTATGTGGCTGATTTCAGTATTGTCAAAGGTCCACCGATGATCAAGAGCGAGAACGCACGCAAAACCTCCTGGGTCTACGTTGATATTCGTGATATTGACGTAGGCACGTATGTAAGCCAAGCCCGTACAGCCATCAATGAGCAGGTAACCTTTCCCGGGGGATATAGCATTGTCTGGAGTGGCCAGTATGAATACATTGAACGTGCTCAACAGCGCCTTCAGTTGGTCGTGCCTATCACCTTGCTTATCATCTTCGTGCTGCTTTACTTGAATTTTAAAAGCGTCACCGAAAGTCTGATCGTGATGCTGTCCCTGTCGTTTTCGCTCGTTGGCGGAATCTGGCTGCTTTACGTATTGGACTACCATCTGAGTGTCGCAGTTGGGATAGGCTTTATCGCTCTTGCGGGTATCGCCGCTGAAACGGGAGTGATTATGCTGGTCTACCTGAACCAAGCATACAGGGAAAAAAGGATGCAGGGACAGATGAATTCATTAAAGGATCTCTACGATGCCATTATAGTGGGTGCTGTTGATCGTGTGCGCCCCAAGATGATGACTGCTATCACTATCATGGCGGGGTTGTTGCCTATTCTATGGGGTGCTGGCACAGGCTCAGAGGTGATGAAGCGTATTGTAGCTCCAATGGTGGGTGGCATGATTTCCTCAGCGATTTTGACGCTCATCGTCATCCCAGTAATCTACTATCTGTGGAAAAGCCATGTATTACGGCGACAGATAAAGAGGAACACTTTAACCTAACTTCGCCATCCAGTCTGAAAAGACACTGATTTTCGTTTTCAGTTTTCTTGTTTCCCCTCCTAAAGGGCTTATTTCGACCAAAATCTGCCTTTTTGGGGACCGACTTTGCCCAAATTGTTCAGGAAAAGGCGTTATGGCACTATAGTAGTGCCGCCGGGGACCTCCTCCTAGCTCCTGCGTAGCATCCTCCAGTACTGAGACTTCATCAGATATGACGGAAGCAACATTGGATTTGAAAATGCTTTGAATGGTACCTACCAAATTTTTAGTTGTTTTCAGTCTGACTTGGGAATCATTCTCCCAAGGTTACCCGTCATTCTAAATATCTGGGTTCGTGATCTGGAATCGGACATCTAATCTTACTTCATGACGCTCATTGCAGGGATTGATATTGGAGGGACACGAACCCGGTGTGCACTCGCCCACAAGGGCAGTCCTCAAGAAATTTACTACCGGGCCTCGGCTGCAACTCCGCAACAGGGACCTGAGGCCGTGCTGGATGTAGCGGTTGGTTTAATTCGTGATGGACTTGAGAGCGACGATCAATTGGGTGCGGTTGGCTGCGTTGCACCAGGAATGACCGACCCGGAAGCTGGGATCGTACTTGAGGCCGCCAATCTGGATGGTTGGATGAATGTTTCCTTACGCTCCGCTCTTGAATCGAAAATAGAAACCCCTACGGTCATAGAGAATGACGTAAATGCAGCAGCGGTTGCAGAAGCTGCATTGAGCGCCTCCCCGGTAGGATCGCCGATGATCTATATGACCGTGAGTACCGGAATTGCCGCTGGAATCCTCATAGATGGAAAGGTATTACGTGGTGCAAATCACTCCTCCGGAGAGATCGGAAGGATGATTCCCTCGCCGGAATACCTTGGCCAATCCTGGCAGCCTGGCGGATGTATGGAACGCCTTGCCGGCGGGATTGGACTGGCTGCCCAATGGGCACGCATCCAAAGCGGCCCCTCAGACTCAACGCGTACTGTTGAAGTCTATCAAGCAGCGGATGCAGGAAATGCCGAAGCGAAAGAGCTAGTCACCGCAGCAACAAACTACATCGCGCAGGCTACCGTAGGATTAGCCAGTATTCTAGATCCTGCAATCATCATTTTGGGCGGAAGCATTGGGCTGGCCCGCCCGGAGATCATCAAACAAATGCGTCAAGAATTGGCGAACGCCATTCCTTATCCCCCGCGTTTACGTTTATCCACTTTACGAGGTGATGCCCCTTTACTGGGCTCGCTGGTTTTGGCTGATTTCTTATTAGATGACTCCGCTGGCTTCTCTTTAGGTTTATAATCCGGGCTCAACCTGCCATCATAGCTGCCGTCTAGTGCCATATCCAGTGCACCCAAAATTCGGTCATCATCCAGGCCTGTAACCTTTGCGTACGATCTGACCAGGGAATACAAGTAGACTTTATTGAATCTGGTATTCCGATGGAGACAATTAATCTCGAACTCTTCCAGTACAGTCTTGATGACTTTGGTTTCTGTGCAAATAGCGTCTAATGAGACCCCCTTTTGCTTCCTGAGAGTGCGTAGATCCTCTGTATACTTACGTTTCGCCTGCTCAACCTTACTGTTTGACATTTTATTAAAGCTTATACCATGTCATGGAGTAGATGCCTAGAAAGGAAACAATACGATCCAGTAAGACCATCCATGCTCATAGAGAAAAATACATCACTGGCTGAAAACGTCATCCAGGTTGCGAATATTACGGACCGAGCTTGGTGAATGCATGATGCCTCAGCCTAATCGTGCCCGGTAGAAAACAGCGAAAAAGATGATTTTAAAAGCTTCTGTTTGAGAATTTTTCCTGACAGACACCAGCCAACCCGCACCGAATGCCAATTTGAGATGGTGTTGCTGTAAACATACAGTCTGAAAAACTATGCTATCCGTCGGGACGGCGAGATTTGAACTCACGACCCCTTCAACCCCATTGAAGTGCGCTACCTGGCTGCGCTACGTCCCGGATTCGGTGGTTACGCCAATTGACGACTGATGTTCTCCAGAAATAAGCGTAATCTCAGTAATTCATCCCGTTCTGCTTTCCGATCAGCGGGCGTTTCATGCTCACCCTTCAGAGTCTGCCGTGCACCCTCAAGCGTATACTTCTTCACACGAAGCAAATCGTAGATTTGACGCACCCGCTTTAGATCATCTTCTGTATAGATCCGTCGACCGGAACTGTTTTTTCGTGGTCTGAGTTGATGGAATTCACTTTCCCAATAGCGGAGAACATACGCTTCTACGCCAATTTTTTTGCTCACCTCCCCAATTGAGTAATAAAGTTTCGGAGTCTTTTTCATTGGATCACCAGATCCCTTGAATTTACAAAACAAAACGGTAACAGTGAACGGAAACGAATATTGATAGAAATGAACTATCCTGTCTTATTTTCACGATCATGTATCTACATCCTGAATCAATTCAGTGAATAATTCACTGGCGGTCCGCGCAATCCACATGCTCACATTTGGATTCGGCAATAATCCTACACCATTGAATTCATAGGATAGGCCCTCTAAGACTTCGGCATACGGTCCAAACCCAAACAACCTGAAAGGAAGCACAATTACACGACCTTCTCCCTCTGAATGATCCTCTACGAATTGACGAATGTCCATCTCAGATTTGGATCGTTTCTCTTCCCAATCTTCTCTCAGGCTATGAACCGCAACGCTGTGGAAGAGGCCGGTTTCCCGAACTGTATCCGACAACCGATCCAATTTTAGAAGCCACTCATTATTCACTGTATCATCTCCTGCCCCGTGTGCAATAATCAGGACGGATTCACTACCTGAGCTATCACTGAGTGCAAGAGCATTCATGGCCAGGATATCCCCCATTTCAGGGGCATCCAGCAAAGCTGTCTGGCTGATCGCAATTTTGCCCTGAAACTCCACCGGAGTTGGTGGCTCATGGTGACGCTGAGGTCCATGATGAGATATAAAGAACGGGGGCGGATCTTCTCTTAATCCCAAGAGGTACTCCGTCTGATGAAGAAAAGAATGCGCAGACATAAACAATCGTACGACAGCAATGCAATCAACATTCTGCTCTTCCAATTCAGCGATTGCTGCTTTCATGGTTTCAGGATTTGCCATCCCAAAGGCTATGGAAGTGGGGATCTTTTCGCGGACCGGCGCAACTGCATTCTCAACTGCTGCATTCCACTCCTCTCCCCCACCATGTGCCATCACCATCAGGCCGCAAGAATTGGAGCTTTGTGCACTACCCGTAGCGGCACTCAATGATAACAGGATAGCAAAGAGTGTAATTCTCATTTTGAGTATGGTCATGCTTTCTGGTAACGAATAAGATTCCGGTAAATCTCCCGGAGCGTTATTTCAACAACACCATGATTATTTAGATCCAGTCTAAATCTAAATTGTTTTAGACTGTGATACAAATTACCCTTGAAACGTGCGCTTGATGGGGAAATCAGATCCGGCGACACATAGAATTATCTCCACTCCTAGGCGAAGACTGGATGTGGACTGGTTAAAATGCGGAGGTAAAGCGGTCGGTTAGCTCAGTGAGCTCAGGGAATTTTTGGGTTGCCATATCCCATGTCTGTGGAAAAAATTGATATACGACTTCATAGAGTGCAGACGAACTGCGAAGCTCATTCGGGGGGAGGTTCACCGTGGCCAAAGCATAAAGTATCAGGCTAAAAGCCAAGCCCGAGGTGACCAGCCCCAAGGCTCCCCCAAAAATTCGATCCAAACCACCAATCAATGGAATTGATTTGATTACCCCGCTAAGGAAACGGGATAAGAACATAACACACAAGTGAACGCCTAGGAACACCGCCCCAAAACCAACAAGAGAAGAATACGTTGCAGAAACTCCTAGCTGATTTTCAAACCAGCCCCCCACACCTTCCATGTAGAAGAAGCCGATCAAAAATGATGCAATAAAACTGACCAAACCGAAAAACTGGCGTACGAGCCCACGACGAAACCCGATCAGGGAACCGACTCCCAATACTCCAATGATTAATATGTCAAACCAATTCATTTTACCGCACCATAATGTAGACTCTACGGAGTATTTCCATAAAAATTGGAAAGATCCGCTTTTATTTGAGAGCGAAGCGAACCGCCAAGGTAACAAGCCCCGCTTGCATCACCCCTAACGCAATTCCAGAATAATCATCCAGCTTGGCCACCCGTGGACGTAGAGATGCATCTCCTGTCATGAGGTATTCGTCATTGATCCGGTCTGCACGGAATTTATAATGTACAGCCACGACACCTGCTGCCACCGCTACCGCTGCTGTACCCCAGTCAATCCAGCTTTTTCGCCCATTCATCTCATGGCTCAGCCCTGACCGCTCATTTACCGGAGCGAGTGCCTTCAATGAAATCTCGTAGCGATTCCACAAATCTGTTTTTGGCTTTACTACGCCGGGAAGATATCCTTCCAGTTCAATATGAAACACACCGTCAACGGTTCCTGAAGAGGAAAATACAACGGGAGTTAAGCCAAGAAGCCTACGCTTTACGCCTTCCTGCAACCAGGCTTCTGCCCCGAAGGGATGAGACTCAATTCGATGATAATGTGGAAAATTCAGTGTAACGCGTACGCTATCTCCCGGCCCAGCCCTTAGAGGTACCTGGATCGGCGGCATACTCCAGGCCGCAGCACGGAGCGTTGAAAGACGAATGGTCCTGGTCGTGGGATCAACCCAATACGGGCTTCCGTTGGCGAGCCCCAGGTACAATGAGTCTGCATAAGCTGCTGCATCCAGATCATTACTTATAATATGGACAAGGATTGGGGATTGTGCCATAGTGATCGATGGGATAACGGTAAAAAGAAATCCACACCATATCCCTATAAATCGACGATCACAGTTCAACATCTGTATTCAAAGGCGTAAGTCGGACCACATAACGCGGCTCCGTTAAAATAATCAATCCACCTGCAGCCAGAGCTATTGCACTCTTTACCCGGCCCCGAAGCTCGATTTGTTGTAGTAAATCACCCTTGTTGCGATCAAAAGCATAGAACCAGTTCCCCATACTTCCCGTGTAGATTACTTCGGAAGTTATCAGAGGCCGCGCCGCCAATGCATCCGGGCACTGTGTACTCCATTTTATTTCGCCGGTATCAAGATCAAAAACCCGTAAAACCCCATCAGATGCACCTACCACCACAAGCTCATGATCTGCTGTCGGGGAAGAAAACTGAACGGTCTCATCCGTCAACGTTGTATTCCAGCGAAGTTCTCCTGTCCGTACATTCATAGCAAATAAGCTCCCCTGTGTCGTTGAGATCAATAACGTTTCATCATAGATCGCCGGCGCAACATAGATTGGAGAACCCACATCTACCGACCACTGCTGACTTCCATCATTGAGCGAAAGTGCCAAGACGGTTCCATTATCAATGGCAACAATAACCAACCGATGATGAACCACTGCAGGAGCATGTACGCGTGCACGCCCCTCTATCTGATGGGTCCAGACGGTTGTCCCATCGTTTACCTCAAAACGCCGCACCTCTCCAGTAGTATTTACATAAATCCCCCCTGCCTCCAAGGCGGTGATTCCAACCTGAATTGGATCCCCACGAAGGCGCCAACTCATATCCGCACGGTCCAAATCATATGCAGCCAACGCCGTACGTCCCCCTGCCAGTGGCACAATCAATGTGTTCCCGATCACGGCGGGAGACCCATTAATTGCGTCTCCAAATCGTTTATTACCGCTTCCCTTGCCTGTAACCAAATCAATGAAATGGACTGCGCCCTGCCTGGTCGCAACCATGACAGATTTGTCAAAAATCTGTGGGGCATCCGGCCCGAATCCCGCCCGGGCGTTATACGTCCATGTAACTTCCAAGGGGAGGTACGGCTCAGCTTGAGTTTCAGGTGGTGCATCTACGCTCACCGCCAGCCTACCGCAGCCAATGCAGAGTAGCAGAAGAAGTGATGAAAAAATCCTAGAAATCGAACCCAAAAAAGAATTGACGAAAAAGATTTGAATCCCGCGACTTGAATGCGTCACGAAAACGATAACCCAGATCATACCGGAGCACAAACCCACCGAAAAGATTAAGTCGGAATCCGACCCCCGTGGAACCAAGGGTTTCCCCGGCATAAATCTGGCGAATTCGCTTATGGTATTGATCATTCCAGGTGTGTGCGGCATCAAAAAATAATGCGCCCCTAAGGTTAACAATCCCCAAAATTGCTAGAGGGGGAGCATATGCCGAAGGATTCTCAACCAGAGGGAAGCGTAACTCGTGAGACGTAAACCAAGCCTTCTTGCCGCGTACATCAAAAAGTGGATATCCCCGCAAGTCCCAACTTCCGCCCATGAACCACAAACGGGCCTCACGCCCATGATTCATGCGGCCCAAAGCGCGGGATGCAAAGGTGACATTCCGTGCTATCCTTAAATAATGCCGGACATCTACCTCCAATGTAATGTAATTTACGTTGGAGTACAACAAATCGGTCGTATAGGCCGCGGACATCCTGCCCCTCCATCCATCCTGGGGACCATTATAACCAAACAATGCATTATCATGTACTAGGCTGACCTGGTTCGTCAATAACAATGCCTGACGATCAATCCTCCGTTGAGGTACTTCCTTGTGATCCCAACTCAGGGAAGTTGCTACCTCAATTCGTCGAAACATCGAGATCGGGTAACTCACTGCTCCAAATCCACCCCATACCTCTTCCCAGAAACGCGGAAAATCTGTGGGGGCATCCGGGTCGGTCAGGTCATACCTCAATCCCCCATACCGGTAAACCCCATACCCAACATTGGCCCTGCGATTGAGGTGCAGCCTAGAGATATTTACATTCAGGCTTCTGAGAAAATCTCCGGTGTATTCGCTCGTGTTGAATATGGTGAGAAAAAATCGGTCATTGCCCAAAAGATCTGAGAAGGCAAGGACGGCGGCACCACCTGTCCCCCAAACTGCACTACTGGATATCTGTCCCTGCGCAATATCCAATCCATACCGCCGTCGGTACCGCAAACGGTCAGTTTCAGAAGTCGCCTCAATCCGCGGAAACGCCCAAGGTTCTTGGGATTCTATGGCCGAGGGCTCCGAATGTAATGACACAGGCTTCTGTAATAATGTATCCAGACCGCCCAAAGCCCGAACAGTAAATCGATAGTTCTCGAATGCAGAAAAGATGACCTGATGGTCCTCTGTCCAAACCGGATCATAGATTGCAGTGGTTAACTCTGTTAGTCGCTTTTTCCATCGCAATCCGGGGCTTGGGGGACTACTTTCGCGGATTTCCGTATCCGCTAGGGCAACGACAGGCGAGGTCGGCTTGGCATCAATTACATAGAGATCCTGACCGCCATACCGTCCCGTTGAATCTTTTTTCGTACTCGTATAAATAATCTGGGAACCATCCGGGCTCCAACTAGGAGAAAAATCATGCTGCGAACCATAGGTGACATAATCAATTGCACCCGTCTCCAGTTCATACGTGAACAGATTATAGGCATTCTCAAAACCCTTTGAAGTCCGATCAGAGGAAAAGACCAGGTAATGGCCATCCGGGCTCCAAGCTGGATCACGCTCATCATAACTATCATTCGTTAACCGCCTTACCTGATCCCCTTCGATGTCATAAACATACAGATCTATGACACCGCTTTGATCAATCGCCACAAAGGCAATCTGCATCCCATTCGGGCTCCAAGATGGTGAATACAGCGCGAGCATCCCATCAAAGCCGTAGATGGGCCCAATTAAGCCAGATTCCAGATCGTAGGTATGTATCACATCTGCTTCCCCGCTTTTGGTAACAAAAGCCAACCACCCATCTTCCGACACACTCATTCGGCTATCCAGAAGATGAAACGATTCAAACTGACTGTTGCGTTCACCACGAATTAAAACATGTGGTTGATCAATTGGAGTATACGTCGAGTCAACCTGGAGATAATACACATTGCTGTAACCACCATGGTTCCCCGTGAATAAAACCTGCCGCTGCCCATTTTTCATCTGGTAGAAAGCCGGCTTCGAATTGAACCCTTTCGTAGAAAGCCCCTCCGTTAACAGGGTAGGACTCTGAGCAGCATCCAATTGGGGATAATAAGTTTTGCGCAGCCACTGCTGCCATTGAATGCTGATCTCTTGCAAATCCTCTTGCAACGTATACTCCATCACCTTTCGGAAATCCCGGTCCATCCAGGCATTCTCAATCAAAGACAGGAGTTTGTCCTCACCATAGTTCTCCGAAATAAAACGACATAAAGCTTCCCCCTCCTTGTACATCACATAGGAGCCACTAATTCTGTACATATTTTCCAGGGGGACCAAATAGTTTGCAAAGATTGCATCCCGCATGATCATCTCATGTTGGTAGTCTTGCGGACCCGACCAATACTCTGCCAACCCTTCGGTAAACCATAATGGAGGCAGCCGATCCATTGGAATACGATAATCCCGATATACACGTGCGATCTTATGCATCGTGAACACATGTACCATTTCATGGCGAACCACTCGTCGGAATCGATGCAGATTCCCATTTGCAGGGATCACCACACGTCCCTTTAGGAACTCATAAAAGCCCCCTACACCATCAGGGATAAACCCATCTGTGATGTTTGTTTGCTTGAAATGCAACTGGGAAGAATAAAATACAATGGGGACGCGGCGCGTCACGGAAAAGTTGAATCGATTTTGAAGCTCCGCGTACGCCTCTTCCGCAAAGGCCGCACCATGCTCAGCCAGCCCCTGCATTTCAGGATAGAAATACACATCGAAATGCTCTGTCTGAAACACATTCCAGTCAAAATCTTCATACTGGATCTTGTTGCGCCCGAAATGAGAGTTGTACTGTGCGAACACCGGAAGCACAGTAACCCCTAGGATGGCACACAAGCTCCATACCGCAACCGTGTAGCGCATGAATCAATGGCAATCCCTGTACGCAACGCCATTATTCACACACCGTTCCGTCATCATCCTCGCGCCAAGGCAGCCTTCAACTCAGAGATCAGTCCTACTGGGGACGGATCCGTCTCATTCAATATCGCAAGATACAGGCTCACCCAGTCGCTGATATACATGATGGATAAGAGACGTGCGAGTCTGCTGTTGCCTTCGCTTTTGATCTCATTCCAACTGTGTGCATGCGGAGATAGTAGTGATTGCGTTACCTCAAGCCTGCGCTGTGTACGTTTATGATCCTCCTTATCGCGTAGCGCGATGACAGCGAGTTGCTTTAATTCCGACTGGAATCGTGCCCACCCCATGATCTCGTTATGGTTCATCTCGGGGAGGCAGTTCCCTACGGCAAAGCTCTTTGCATTCTCATGCATTTGATTGCGCCAACGGGTATTCGCCGCGGCAAACTGCTCACTACTGTAGATTACCGGAAACCGGCCGTACAAGGTTTTGGCTAACTTCATGGCTGGATTGTCTCGGTTAGACAAATCCGACATTACCTCTGACTGCCGAGCTGTTATGGATATAGATTCATTCCAGTCTTCCGGACTAACTGCTGTAAGTTGGAGTGGCTCCGTAATTGTCAGCAGTGCGGACAATGAATGTGGCAGCGCCGCACGCGGCTGAATTCCAGAGGGGAGTTTCACTAGGGGAACGTTATTTGTACGAGCACGCTCAGCGAGTTTCCCTCCCGTAGAGATGGTCACCACTCTGGCTCCGCGTGCAATAGCATCCTCGAAAGCAGCTAGACTTTCTTCAGTATTCCCTGAATAACTTGAGGCTATAACAGCAGTATTGGGCCCCACCCATGCAGGTAAGGAATAACTGCGTGATACCGCCACCGGAATGGATGCCTGGTCAGCCGCGAGTGCCGCTAAAATATCTCCCCCGATCGCACTGCCCCCCATACCGGCGACTACGACTCCTGTGACCCCATCTCCCGGCCAACCATCCACCTTGGCTTCCAGAGCGCATACACGGCCCTGTTTCAACTGCTCAGAGAAGCTCTGAACAGCCTCGTACATTCCCTCCGAATCAATCTGGTCTAATATTTTTTTTGTCATTGCCTAATGATTTTCAGTCTACGCGGTCTATCAGCCACGAAAACCTGTGAATTCAATTCGAGCACCATTGAACCGTGTATCCGAAAAACGGATCAAACACTAATAGATCCTAGATTCTATCTGTTGAATCAGTGCGTAAAGCTCCATGGTATTGCCCGAAAGCGAACGGATCTGATCCAGAGCCCGGTGCGTGTAGCTATGGACATGTTCACGTGCTGCATCTAAAACCCCAAGCACCTCCATTCGTGCTCGCGCCCTAGGAATTTCCTCCTTGGTTACGCCTGAACCAGGATAGATCCCAGCAAAGAATCTTGCATCCTCACCTGTTGCTCGTTGACGTGCCTCGGTCAATAGATACGTCCCTTTTCCTTCCATCAAATCTCCTCCTTGAACCTTTCCCCAGCGCTGATCATCTGCCACCAGATCCAGGAGATCATCATTAATCTGAAAGGCCCTCCCCATAAATTTACCCGCCTCCCTTAATGCCAGACAGGAATCGGGGTCTGCTTTGCCGGCAATTCCACCCATTTCAAGTGAGGCCGAGAGCAGCCCACCTGTCTTGCCGTCAACCATATGCAGATAGTCCGCGGTCGTGAGATCCTGGCTATTTCCGATGACCATATCTAATGCCTGCCCCTCACATAATTCTCGAATCATCCTCCCGAACACCTGGGTTAGTTGTGCGGGATCTCCTGAAGTTGCCCGTCCAATACATTCAGATGCCAAAGCAAGTAATACATCACCACACAGGATTGCTGTGTCTATATTCCATAGGACATGAACCGTTTTTCGACCTCTGCGACTATCTGCATGATCCATGATGTCATCATGGACGAGAGAAAAATTGTGGACCAGCTCTACAGCTAAAGCGAGTGGCATCGTGTGCCTGATTCCAACTCCATATGCCTCTGCCGAAAGCAATAGTAAAGCTGGTCGAACCCGCTTACCTCCACCTGAAAGCACATACCGTACGGAGTCATAGAGTTCACCTGGCTGATGGTCTTTGACTAAGTCTGAGAGACCTGAGTTAATCTCGGCGCGAAGTCTTTCAAGCTTTATTTCCAGATTAGCATCCTGTTGCCTTCCCATGTATTACCGTTGATTTCTGGAAACTACGGCATTTGCAGGGTTGAACATATCCGTGCGTGTACTTCAGAAAACGAGCCCAAGGCCTGAACAGGCAAAAGAAGACCTCGAGAATCATAATACTCAATCAACGGATGGGTCTCCCGATAATAAACCTTTAACCGTTTTCGAATCGCATCCGGCTGATCATCTGGGCGAGAGACAATAAATGCCGATTCTTCCTTGGGTGGAGGCTTATTCGATAAATGAAAATTTTCACCGGTAAGAGAATGAATCCGCCGCTGCGATAAGCGCGAAACCACATCCTCATCGTTAAGAACTAACTGGACGACAGCGGTCAGGGGGACACCTCGATCGTCTAGGAATTCGTGTAGCCACTGGGCTTGCTGGATTGTACGCGGATAGCCGTCAAGAATAAATCCCCGGAAATTTGTAGCCTTGATCGCGTCTTCGGCCAATGAACGTATCATCTTGTCGGGGACCAAACGTCCCATAACGATATACTTCCTTGCTTCAAGGCCCATCAAGGTCTCCGCTTTTATTTCCATGCGAAGGATGACTCCCGTCGATATGTGCGTAAGCCCACGCTTGTTCGCCAACAGCCTCGCCTGCGTCCCCTTGCCTGAACCTGGAGGACCCAGGAAAACAAGTCGATGATCCGCCTCGACAATAATGTCAGGATTCTTCCTCTGCCCCATCCTTATCTAGTGCCTTTAGGCTCATCTCAACAGCCATAGGGAGGAGTAACCGGAATAATTCGTTAAGCGCACTGGTTCGCTGTGGGGCCACATACGTACGCAGAGCGCCTCGGACGGCTTCCTCTGAGGTTTCTCCACTGTTCAAACGCTCTTTGACAGACTCAACCACAGGAGCCAATACTGCATCAAGTAGCGCACCGTCACCAGAGCTTCCTTCGCGCCGACCACCTCCGATCAAATATCCCAGTACCACACCCGCACCAAGGACCGCACAGGCACTGCCAATGGGATGTTTCGCAATGATATCTTTTATTGGTGGCACCATGCCACTCACTTCACGACGAAGCGCACCCAGGTGCTGCTCAATTTGGTGTGCCCGCTCATCAAGCGCTGCACGAACGTCACTACTCGTCCGTTTCTTTTTCTGATCCATTTTGTCCATTCGTCTCCGTAATCGTATGATCTATATTTTCAGTTTCGGGGTTCATTAGCCGAACCGCCAAGCGACTCAAGAGCCAGGCACCAACTCCCGTAATCACGCCAACGGATATAACCCCCCATATGATGTGCCCCAACAAAAATCCTAACCCCAATGCCGCAGCAAGTAGCAGAAAGATAACAGAAACGGCAAACAAAAAACCTGCTGCGATCACGGCGTAGATCGTTGTTCGGTTTTGCAGGATCGTATCCCAATACTGCCAACCCGCCAGCTGCACCCTGAGGTCCAGCCAAGCCTGAAGGTTTTTGACTAGCTCCTTGGAGTGCAATGTAATACGATCAGACTTACTTGTTTTCCACACGTTTCCTGACGATCAATTGCTATGCTGCCAAGCACAACGCAAACTTGTGCGCGCCTTTTCTTGTTCCTCTACAAGTTACACAGAAAATCAATAGTATCTCTCCCATCAGGCTTCCATGCAAGTGCTGGTTTCTGCGTTGTACCAAGTGGCTGAGGCTCCCAGGCCTCCGGTAATTTTTCGCACAACCTGTCACGCGCCACAACGCATTGCACTTCACTAAGTATTGCTTCAACAAGGCGAACCCCTTCCTCAAGATCGCCATATTCCACCCAACGTACATGTCCCGGGGCCTGGACCTCAGGGGGGCCTTTGCTGATCAAAAATTCCAGGCCATCTCCATACGCATGTGGCTGCTTGAGCGCGGCTAAATAGGCCCTTTGCATTTCCAACCTTCCCGGTGTTGAGGGATGTGCAGGGAATACCGCGCGCGCCTGAGCGAGATGTCTGAGGCACTGGTCCGGCTCAAGTCCTGAAGGTGCAAAAATCAATGCCACATTACGGCATCCCATCCCCTCATGTAGCAATACATCCAGCGCCAGATCATCCAAATCATGATCTGTTTCAAGTCCATCCAGAATTGAAATCCCATACCGATTACCACGAAATAAGCATTTCTGAGGTGGTAGCCCCCTGATCGTTGCGAGAGAACTGATTTGGGCAATCGCTGCATCACCGCCAGTCGCCATGACCACCTGTATCTGCCCCCAGACTGCTTCACGATCTACAAAATTCACATCCAAATCTGCTCCCTGATCGCGGACCGTCCGAACAAATGCTGGCAAGAGGTGGGGAGATTTACTGGACAATACGCCAACATATGAATGACCGCAAAGAAGAACAGCAAGAAGGTCCTGCAATCCGGCGAATGGCACATTCCCGGCATTGATCACTCCAACCTGATAGATATGTTTTGGTCTTCTCCCCCCAATCCAGCTCATCAACGCGGATTCTGTCACCTCGCTCATTTGCTGATCAATCGCAAACCCCAGGGCTGCCTCTGTAAATGAATTGGATGCCGTCAGCGTTGCCTGCACGGCCTTTCTTCTGCATGGTTGGCGGGGATCAGACCACATGTGAGCGGCCTGAGATAACGCGGCAACCAGCGTATTCATGCACTTTGTGATAAGGCTCTATCCAATGAGCATCATATAACACCCTGATTTGACGATTGTTGGGACTCCCCTCCCCAATCTGAAATATCACTACCTCTTCACCGTTATTCACACCTAAATACGGAATCCTACATGGTGTTGTCTGTTCCTACAAAAAGCTGTAGTGCATCTTGAGGTAATGGGAGTCCTCTATTTAGCCAGTTTTCAATATGTGCTAGACCCACCACACGATGAATTGGTATCTCTTTGGAAACCGACTCCATTGCCTCTCCATGATTTTGGGCGTAATCACGACCAAACACCAATATTTGTGGAGTCGCATTAATTCCCGGGATTTTTTTTGAATAGAGATCTGCTGCTGTTCCGTGCCATTTGCGTCCCGTCATTATTTCATCAAAGTGGCCAAATTTGCTAAGATGGGTAATGCCGTCCGATGTACGCCAGTCTACTGATACACCGATCACGCTGAAGGACCAATCTTGGGCAACAGATTTACTTTGCAACTTTAGCTTTGCATCCTCAATTAATGCCGGTAAAGCGTCATGATTGCTATAGGCACAGGTAGAAGACCCAATAAAAACCATTACGAGTTCCTTGCCTGAAGCTTTTTCGTATGACGGTACATATCCAATTTTATTAGTTTGCTCTATCCAATGAATTTTTACGATGGGAATCAACTGGAATTTTCCATTAATTCCTACAGCAAAAGAAACAATGATCAGGACAGCGGCCGACAAAAACCACCACCGATTGTTTCCAACGATACTTCCAAAACCCATCCTTTAGCAAACTAGTGACACTCCCGAATTTTATCGAAAACTATGTATTCGAATCTGGGGGAATCCAGAATTTTCTGTAACAGTAAAGCGATATCCTCCATCTACAGCGAACAATATTTCCCCTATTTCAGGTCCGGCAGCCCCCAAATAAATACCTAGTCCAGAATGAGCATTCACCCTGAACACGTGGCTTTCTGAATAATCTACTTCTCGGAATAACCCTGAAGCTTTTTTGCGAAAAACATAGGTCACATAGAAATACTCCTCATCGGAAATCAATGATCTACTAAATGTGGAAGTGCCGACTTCAAACATTACACGACTATATATCGTCCCATCTCTCACATACTCTTTCACCACATCCGGCCGATAATCAGGAAAGGTAACTTGCCACAACTGTTCTCCCTGATCCGAGTAGCCCGTCATCGCTGGAATGTGATTTGTGAGTACCGCAATGGTATTATACTCTGGATTACATGCAATAAACGTTTCGAATGCAAATTCAGATACAAATAACGGATTATCATAGGCATTACGGCTCCCTGAAAGAAGTCACCCACTCACCATCCAGCGTGTATTTGTGGATGATTCTCTGTTCAGAGGCGAGGATAGACATATCATAAAATACTAGATAGTAGTGCCCATTCATCGCACATAATTGCCCGTTTGAGCTATGATACTTAGGGCGCTGCGTTGACGCTAACTCAAATGTTGCATCATTCCGCTCAAAAATATGATTGGTCCTCCCATCTGCAACAATTATCTGATTATTATCCGGGATAACAAGCAAGCCACGGGTGCTTTCAAGTTCCCCTGGACCGATTCCAGGATTCGCCACATTGCCAATCCAATTACCTTCGTAATCATATGCGCGAACCTCCTCCAGAATCAGATCCAAATAATAAACGGTTCCTTCTTGGTCCGTCTCCAAGTCAAATACCACGCCGAGCATCTGGGAACCATCACCCTCATTCACCCCAATCTCCGAAATGCTCGACGAATTCCAGTGCCAAAAATCAACTCCGTCAACCTCATGTCTCAGCTCGAAACGAGGGTCAGAAGAAACCGGAATATTCTCTTTTGTTGGGTGAACCACAGTTTGGGCTTTTCCCACTCCCTGGAAAAAAATGGTTGTAACTGCTACTGCAACACACCAGCCCATACAGCGGGAAATGCCCGCGAATTTATGTGCGACGGAAGATGTGGGCATTTGTAGTGCAGAACTACTGAAAAATTGGGCCTTTCCCATCGCCAGGCCCACCACCTGAGCATACATAATTTTCACATTGGCTTCCTACCATATTACAGCCCGTTTTAGAGCCTGAAGCGTCAAGGCAATAACCTACGATATAAAGACGTACACACCTATCTTCTTCACAGAATGCCGTCTCAGCGGTAGCTGTAGCTCTATCAAGCAATTCGCCGCCAGTATAAGCGAAAAGTGACAGAACCATGATTGCGATAACGCGAATGAACCAGTACTTTGTACTACTTGTCATGATTTTGAGTGTCTGAGTTTGAAATGTGAATCCCTATTAGTGTACGAAATATTTTCAATATTGCCAGCAGGAAAAATCAACCACAACCACAGCTTCATAATGTTTGAATTCTTAGGGGAATTCGATCACCGCCATCTTACAATGCTGTAAGTAACACCATGGCTATGGCTTCCTGAATGACGGAGATGATGAAAGTCACGTACCTAATTTGGGGAAGAAGCTATGTCAGGAATTGCTTGACCGATAATCGCACTTTGGAAAAGATTTTTTGATCGCTGACTTATTTGCTGAAGATGGGATCCCCCCTTATCTGCTCACTCAATGTCGACCGACCTATAGCCCACTCCGAGTGATTCCTTGAATTTTCATAAACTCTCCAACAAAAAATTGCATCCCCTGAGTGCACTTCCTGGAAAACGCCCCAAAACTTCAAACCCTTCTCCATGGCTCACTCCCAGATCTTCTGTGAGAATACTGGAAACCGTGTGAATGTTTGCCAGATCGGTGATCGCCAAAAGCCCAGGCCGCCCATCAGGTAGAATCTGTTTTGGATTATATGGATCGACGATCTGAGCACGCATCCATGGTGGAGGTACGTACACGGGCCCTCCTTGAGCATAGGCTTGGCTCAGGAGCTCACACATACCATACTCGCTCCAGACCTGATCCTCTTGAATACCGAATCCCTCCGCCAGACGCGTATGCAGTTCCCTCCGGGTAATCTCGCGTTGATAGGTCTTCATCCCACCAGTTTCCACAATCCGTGCACTTTGAGACAACTGCCAGGGCCCCGCCTCAATCAGATCCAAAAGGCCAAATGCCGCCCCAAAGAGCACTAAGGGAGAAGCGGTATCTGGATTACTGGGAGGCCCATCAGCTAAGAAGAACTGACTTCTTTCATCCCCATACTGCTGAATGAGAATTTTCAGCATGCAAACGAGAGAGGACTCGGTAGAATATCCTGGTAAATGAGCCCAAATCGTGTATGGTCCCTTCCCAAACACGGCTTCGAAAGCTGCACACACAGAAGCCTCGTACACGGCTATCCGGCGCACAAAATGTCGACTTCGAGACCCACTCCCTGTCGCGCTGCTCATAAATATCCGCTCCGCTTCCAAAACCGGGAATGTTGCAATTTCGGCGTGTTTGAACGCTGACACCGGCAGATGCTTCTCTCCAAAGCGCCGATAGACCTCACAATGCGTCCTCTGGTAGGTCTCCAGTACCTGCTCTATCTCAGTAAAAGCACTCTCTTCACGATTCAGCCCCGTGAACCGGGCTTCTATTTCCGCAATCGTCACGGTAGCTTGATCCGGCAACCGAACGACTGAGTCGAGGAGACATTCACCAATTGCCCGCTGGAGAGTTGTTCAATGACATCCTGCAACCAAGCTGCCTGAACTTCCTGTGCGTCAGCGGGTGAATCATCAATCCCACCGGAATAGATAAGTGATTTTTCGCGATCGAAGACAAATACGTTCGGGGTCCTCTCAGCCCCCAAGGTTTGCGCCAAACGCCCCCCTAGATCACGAACATATGCCACATCGTACTGCTTTCCAGGCTCCGCCTCTTTCGGGAAGACCGATGCATCATTGCTGTTTACTAAAATTACCGGGATACTTGCCGTGTTTAAGGCCTCAATGCGGGATTCATACTGATCCGTCCAGTTACAGTCATTGCTCCAAAACACAAAGGCAGCACCCTGGTTTCCAAAAAGTGCGTGGCTCGAAGTATTACCGCCTTGCATATGTTGAAGTGCTACATCCGGCATTACACCACCAACTGATACCTGTGCTGCAACCACACTGGGTAGTAGACTTACAGTGAGGAGAATTAGTCGATACATGATTCTATCATTGTGATTCACTGTCCATTTAAGCAGATATCATGCCAAATGATTACTTGAGCGAATCCGCTGTGCCATGGAGCGATTCAGGATCAGCAATATCGTGATCGCGACTCCCCATTGTAGAACACATGTCATCAGGCTGAACGGATCCATGGGATTATACCAGGAATCGGGAGCATAAACTGTTACAGACAACCATAACCACCAGCCTAATAATACGCACGCAGAGAACGGTACTACGTAACTCAATAAAATATCCCATGGTCTGCCAGCATTCCAGTCTCCCACCATGTTGTCAATTTCTTTCTCCCGAAATGATTGGACTCCCTGACGAATCACCAGAATCGCCATGAAAGCTCCCGACATGATCAATGCCAATCCCCAGACAAAATCCTGATTCTCAAAGAAGCCAAGATTGATTGCAGATGGAATCCCCAAAACTATGGAGGCAATGGAAACTCCCAAAATTGCATGGAATCGGGTGACACCAAAATCAGTTACGGAGCGCACCACCATTTCAATCATAGAAATCAGTGAACTGATTGCCGCACAGGACAGACCGAGAAAAAATAGGACCGCCAGAATATTTCCAGCCGGCATTTTTGCGAACAGTTGCGGCATCCAGATGAAGGTAAGCCCGGTGGCAGCCGGCCCGCTGGTACGCATGACTTCAAGCACCTCTGGACGGGACATCTCCTGCCCAAGAATTGCAAAGACAGTCCCAAATACAATGATTGCAGCAAAAATGGAAACGGTATTGTTCCCGACACCGGTGATAAATGCATTCTGAACCGCCCCATGCCGGCTCTGCATATAGGCTCCATACGTGAGCACCAACCCCCATCCTGCCCCTGTGTCCCAGGCATTCTGCGTCAAGGCTTCAAGCCATATTCTAGGTTGGGCCAATGTAGGCCAGTCGGGGGTAAACAAAAATTGAATGCCTTCACCCGCGCCATTTAGAAAAAAGGTCCGTACCAATGCGATCAATACAATCACTAGAAGTGTTGGGACCAGGATTTTATTGATACGCTCAATTCGTCCAATTCCTTTCCATACGGCCCAGGCCCCCACCGCAATTACAAGCACATGAAAAAATACCGGAAAATAACTGCTCTGGAAGCCATCCCAGGCGCCCTGTGCAGCCTCATACGTGAGATCCGGCCCAAGGAAAATCATTCGCCCGAGATAGTAAACGCACCACCCGGCGACGACTGTATAATAGAATAAAATAGCTGCCGCAACAAAAACACAGAAAGCACCCATCCAGCTAAAGCGATCTCCTGCAAGCTTGGTGAACGTCCCAATCACTCCTAGTCGTCCTTTCCGTCCTAGTGCATACTCTGCAATGATGAGGGGAACGCTCCATATGAACAGGAACACGAGCCACGCTACAAGAAATGCCCCTGCACCATCATCCCCGCTGTTCGTCGCCGCAATCCGGGGGAATCTCCAAATATTTCCCGTCCCAACTGCCATACCCAAGACGGTTAAAAGCATTCCCCACCGGGATGTAAAGCGCTGTTTACTACTCTCCATGATTTTGTCAGCCAATCACATTGGCCCCCTAGTTCTGCGAATAATTTACTTCATAAGATCCCTCAAGATACTAAAACCCTTCAGAGTGGGCAAAGGATTGCCGGATCGCGCACGAATAATATATGGGAGTGAAGGGTTGGCAATGGTTCTTCCACACCTTGCCCACTCTGCCTTCTGAACTTATTCGCCCCTACTTGATAATTCCACTGAAACGATAAACTTCGAGAATAGCAGAAATGTATGTAGTGTCTGTCCAGAAAATGCCTGTGCTCCGGGTCTGTTCCGAGATATTGGGGTTCATTTTGGTTCAATCCGTTTGATTATTGGTGGGGCGGTCGTTTTTGAGACACTTGTTTGTGCTGGATTCTTCTGTATTACAGGTATTTCGTATCTACTGGACACACCTCTCGCATCCGCCCGTACGAGCCACTTGATGTTCTTCCTCGGATAAGCGGGATGGCTACGCCGCGCGCCGCAATCGCTTGCGTTGTTTCTGGAGACGTCTGAGACGCTTTCGTTCCTGATCTCGCACTAGCGTCCCCAACCGGTGGATGTTCGCGGCCAATACCGAGGTTGCCACCACACGTTCGAAGCTTTCGCTGCTGGTCTCACGCACCAGTGACAAGCCTCGATGGTTGAGATGGTTCATGCAGGACTCTACTCCCGCATGCCCCTTCCGTGCGTTCTGGTAAGCCGGGTCATTCTGACGTGCTTGTTCCTCTTGGGTCCGCCCCCCTTTCTTCGGCATGGCCGTAACTTCCAGCTTTTCATCCAACTGCTTACGCACCTCAGGACTGTAAAACGCCCGGTCAAACGAGCAGGTCATGGAGATCCCTGGATACTGTGCCTCCAAGGTCTTCACCAGGGGAATCGCAATATCCTTGTCGGTTCCCTCCCAAAGAATCCCGTAGCCTAAAACAAATTGATCCTCATCTTCAATCACCGCGACCGGGACCCCCAACTCGCAGAGGATTCCTGCCTTGCCCTTGACGATCCATCGCGTGAACGGCTTGAAGATCGAATAGATTTTCTCGTGGGTAGGAATCTGCTCTCCTTCAAAGATGCGGCGCTGGATCTGATCGGAAAATCGCGCAATGTAGTCCAGATACAGACAGAGTTCCTGTTTGGCCTCAAAAATTTCCTGCAAAGTGGCTTGATCTGCATTGGAACGGGGGCCGGAACGGGCCAAAATCTCCTGCTCCAGTGCATTGATCTGCTCCAGAAGGTCAAGAGATTTTTTGACCATCGCACGACTGCTGCGCAGATATCTGCGAACGTTCTTGAGTTTGTAGTCACGCCGCTGACCCTTCCGAGCTGCCCTATATTCCCGGTAGACCTTATTGCTCAGACTTTGGTGTTGCAGCCAACCATCCATCCCAAATGATTTGCCCACCTTCGCACTGACACGAATCAGACAACGTACCGAGTCCCAGAGCAAGAGCAGATCGGTCGGAAAGCGAACATTGGTCTTCACCGGTTTCGAGTCGCACCGACATTTGAGCGTCTCGCCCTCGGGTTTGCCGACCATTCGGTGCCCAAGTTTGACCACCAAACAATTGACCTGCACCAGCAATTCGGGGGACAGTGCCGATACGTTATCATGAATGGCGGAACGAGTGTAGCGGGTCCGATCGTCCGCTCCATGCCCCAGCATCTGCCGCACAATATCCATATGGTTCGCCAAAGCGGTCAAAAGATCATAGTTGCAATGCAGCGCCTGCTTCAGGCCGGCCAAAACCAAGATATTCCACACGTCCATTCCGGGGCGCCCACAATTCTTACGGGTTCCCGGTTTATACCTCTCCAAAAGATCCATCAACTTCAATCGGGTCGGGAGGTCCAGAAAAATTTGTCGGAGCCCATACAGAAATACTTGAATCACATCCCGGCTTCTTGGATCAAGCTGGATCTCCTCCATGGAGATGCAATCCATTGATAATTGAAAGTCATACGCTTTTCGCATCGCAAAAAAAAGTTGAAGATGAACGGCCCGGTTCCACTTATACTCCCATGATCCAGGCATGGATCGACAAACCTGAAGAATAAATTCAGAGTAAAAACCGCCTTGGGATGCTTCCAGTACAGGTTTTTCAGGGATTGTGGATTTTCCTGAAAATCGCCCACCACCGAGGGGGCTTTAGAAACTCGTGGAGGAAAAATCTAGAGAATTACGCTAAAAAACGGCCGTAGGAGGCCTACAGGGCACATTTTAAGGATGTTCTGGTATTCCTGGACAGACACTATGTATGAAGTTTGCACCCGAGATAAGATCACAACAATGGGCGGGGCATAAATTCTTTTGAATCTAACCAAGGCATCCTCGTGGAATGAACTTTGCAGGCATGGGGATTTCTGGCAATTATCCGAAGCAATCTTGACAATCTGATGTTGTTGGAACTGACAATCTGCCGAAGCGTTTTCTGACAATCTGCCGAAGCGTTTTCTGACAATCTGCCGAAGCGTTTTCTGATAATCTGCCGATTCATGCCCAAACAAGAGATCATCCCTCGGCAATTAAATGTCTTGCTCACCGAATCCATTGGGGACTCACCAGTGACGCTGATCCACGGACCTCGACAGTGCGGAAAAACAACCCTGGCAAAAAATATGGGCGCCTCCCTGGGGTACTCCTACTTCACCCTGGACGACACGGATACCCGAATGGTTGCTCAAAACGACCCCATGGGATTTATTAGTGATTGTCCAGATCAAGCCATCCTTGATGAAGTTCAACGTGTGCCGGAGTTGTTTCGTATTCTAAAACTTTCGGTGGATCGTCACAGAAAACCTGGGCGGTTTATCCTGACGGGATCCACAAATGTACTGCTTATACCAGAATTGACGGATGCCCTTGTTGGTCGCATGGAAGTCCTGCGCCTCCATCCCCTTTCGCAACAAGAAATTGAACAGACTCAGCCCCCTTCTTTCCTGGAAAGGCTGTTTGCGGGCGACTTTCAAACACGCAAAAAAGAACGGTTGGGCACAGTCTTATTGAGCGGATCGTTGCCGGTGGTTATCCCGCGGCTCTTGCCCGGCCACCTGGTCGCAGACGTTCCTCCTGGTACCGCAACTACATTACCAACATCATTCAAAAAGATGTACTTGATCTGACTAAAATTCGTTCTCTTGAAGCAATTCCTAAATTGCTTACGGCTGCCGCCAATTTGTCAGGGCAACTCTTCAATGTGTCGGCAATGGCATCAAAATTGCAAATGAATCGCAACACGGTTCACGATTACGCAACATTACTGGAGCACCAGTTCCTGATTGAACGCCTTCCGCCGTGGTACAGTAATCGGATGAAAAGGCTGATCAAGACTCCAAAAATTCATGTCGGAGACACTGGATTGGCGTGTGCACTCTTAGGGGTAGGTGTAAATTTTTTATCAAAAAATCGTGCACTGCTTGGACAACTCGTGGAATCATTTGTCTTTCAGGAATTGAAACGGCAAGCCAGCGCGTCTGGAGAACCCTATGTATTCTACCATTTTCGTGACCGGGATAATGTCGAAGTGGATATGATCATTGAGCGCGGTGCCTTTGAATTGGCCGGCATTGAAATCAAAGCTGCCGCCACCGTATTCAATTCTGACTTCAAAGGGCTACGCAAGATCAAGGCTGCCCATCCTGACAAATTTACGTTTGGTGCAGTACTCTACGACGGAGAAACTTGTGCAAGTTTCGGGGATGATATGTACGTAGTGCCTATTCGTATGCTCTGGGAAAATGACACAATCTAGGATGATGGTGCCGAAAGATCCGGTGCTGCCTTAATTTGTGTGGAAGACTAAAGCCGGGCTCTAATGATAACAGAAAAGAAAAATCGTCCCTTCACACGAATTGTCGCTGGACACACGCGGGACGTTTCTAACTTGGGAGTCCTTCTGGAAACAGAAACCCCCTTAGTATCTGAGTGATCCCTGTACATTCACGCCGATCTGCGTCTGCGAGTTTGCATGGGACTGCGCCAGTCCCGAGAGGGAGATGCTTGCCTGATCCCACGGCCGCAGCTCTGCGCCCACACGATACATCCGTCCGGTGGCAAGTTGCGTCATGCCCATCACCGGTCGCATCACACCCGCGTTGAACGGGATGCCGTACGCCAGCTCCAACTCCGTCCGATGCAGGTTTGCCCGCGTGCGGGTCGTCTCCAAGTGCTGCTGATGCAGCACACCACCATGACGCGGTCCCCAGGAGGGACGGACCGCCACCATCAACCCTTCGGGACCCCCGCCCACCTGCACCATCCCCGACATCCCCCATTCCGTAAACCCCTCCGCCGTATGCATCACCAGACCCTGCGTCCGCACCTCCCCCTTCAAGCGCCAGCCCGGGTACGAGACACGAACCCCGCCCCCAAGCTCCAGCCCGGTACCCGTCTCTGCACTCCCCCCATCCTGACGCACATTCACCTCCACATACGGACGAACCCCATCACTCATCCGCGCATTCGCCTCCACACCGGCCCGAACCCGATACACCTCCGCCGTCATATCATACTCCTCCACCTCGGCACCGGTCACCAGCACATCTCCATGGTAGTTCAGTCCAAGCACACCGCGTGATCCCAACGCCCCTTGAACCCCCATCGCGCCAAACCGCGACACCAGATCTCCCTCCAACTCCGGCACCTCTGCCCGCCCCCAGCCATATCCCGCCGCCACCCATGCGCCCCAGTCTTCCCCCTGAATCGACACATACGGAACCAGCCCCGTGAGCCCCGATGCCACATCTCCTGCATCCGTATTCGCGGTAAATGACCCGTCTCCCTGACTGTGCGACACCAGAACCCCGACCCGCCAGCCTCCATTCCAACGGTAGTCCGTCCCCACCATCGCCGTCGTCACCTCGCCCCGCACATGCAGCGCCGCCTCGGCACGACCATTGAATCGCGTGAACGCGCCGCTGCCCCATACGCCCAACCTTCCCCCACCCGTATGCATCTGCTGCGATACCCGGCACCCCGCCAACAGCTCCCCCAGGGACGGATCCCAGTCCGTCGCCGTTCCCCAGACCTGCGCCAACGCAGCGCGCTGCCCCGCCGAACACGAAGAACCCGCCGTTGACGAACGCAAGCGCTCCTGTAACGCATCTACAATCTGAATCGTTGAAGTCCGGACAAACCGCGCCATGTACGCCTTCAGCACCGCTCTATTCACGGACATCGTTTTCTGGATCGTTGCCACTGCAACCCCCTTCTCAATGTGCGTCTTCCCAAAACTCTCCAGATGCACCGAGAACATCTCTTCCTCTGCATCCAGACCATCATCCAGCAATCGCACCTCAATCTCCTCTTCCACCACCCCCGGTGCAAACGTCAATGTTCCTTTCGCCGCATGATAATCCTCCCCCGCCACCGCTGTACCATTCTCCGTTTGATAGTGGACCGTGATCGACTCCGTATCCGGCTGCGATAAATGCACCCTGAAACGGACCATCCCCGCGTCTTCAAACCCCACCGCATCGTCCACCCAGATCCGCGCACTCGAATCATTGTCCAGAATTGTCACCCGGCCCGTGCCCCGCGCAATCGTTGCACCGCGCGGCTTCGACAACGTCACCGATAACGTCTCCGTTGACTCCGGCAGCTCATCATCGGTAATCTCAATCTCAATCACCCCCCGGGTCGCACCCGCATCAAAAATCACAATCCCCCGAGATGCCGTATAGTCTGATCCCGACTCCGCCGTCTCATCCACCGCCTGATATTGCACCGTCACCACCTCATCCGACGCTCGATTGAGCTCCACACGAAGACTCACCACCTCCGCCGGCTCGCTCACCCGTGCATCGTAAATCGAAATCGTCAATGCATCCTCCCCTTTGTCCTCGACCCGTACCGGCAGGCTTGCACGTTGATCGTCATAACCACCCCCAACCGCCGTGTGAAGGAGCGTGAATGCCGCATCATCAAGATCTGCATCGTCCTCCGCCTGAACCGTGATCGTCTGAGGAACATTCCAGTTCGAGGCCGTGATGGTCAGCGATTCCGGCGTCAATGTAACCTTATCCTCTGGATGTCCGGTGATTGTGATCCGCGCCGCGGAGGTGGGAGCAGACCGGAGTTGTACGGTATACGTACCGGCCGGCCCTCCTTCCGCCAAGGTCAGGGAAGAGGGGCGCAGCTCAATCCCTTTCTGATCCTTCTCTACGACCGTAACCAAGACCGTTCCCGTGATCCCGGTGTACTCTCCACCGGTCGCGGTCAGTTGCAGAGACTCCGGGACCTCCGCCTCCGCATCGGCATCCTCTGCCGACCGCACCGTGACGGTTTGCGCTTCATGCCAGTTCAACGAGGTAAACCTGAGCGTCTCTTGAGACCGGGTCAGGTCTGGGTTCTCGAAGAGCGGGACCTGCACGGTCACCGGGGTGGATGGCTCCGTCACAAGCAGCACGGTGAACTCTGCTGAGCCTCCTTCCCGGATGAAGAGTGTACTTGGACTCACCACCAGGTTCGGCGTACCATTGTCGGCCACACTCACCGGCAGGTTGGTCATCCGCCCGCTGTAGCCTGGATCCACGCTCGTCGACAGATGCGTCAATGTGGTGGTTTCCGATGCCGTATTCTCGTCCTCTTCCGCCTCCACGGTCACCGACTGCGGGGTATTCCAGTCCGACGACGTGAACACCAATTCCGGAGGCGTCCACGTGAGTCTCCCGCCCAATTCCGTGATCTGCACCATCACCGATGCGACCGGTTCTGACGAAAGGCGCACCGTGTAGTCCGCAGGCACTCCCTCCACCATATTCAGAGAGGTGGGAACCAATTCGATCCCCACAGCATCATTATCCAGGATCGTCACCCTCTGTACAGAGGGGGTGCCCGCAACCGTGCCCGGCGGCATACCTGTGCCGAGAGCGACCGTGAACACCTCATTGGACTCTGCAATATCATCCTCCTCCACCGAAATGGATGCCGACCCCGAACGCTGTCCAGATGACACCTCCACATGCGATGGACAGCGATACTCGTGGGGGTCTGCGTCCATCGGGATGCAAACAATGGGAATCCTCACCTTCTCGGATTGCGCCGCAGAAAGTGCCACTGTTAACGGTGCACTGCGACCCTCCTCAACCTCCGCCGGAGAAACCGAAAGCGTGACCATGGCCGGCGTTGTGTCCAAAATCGTCACCACCACCGAAAGCGGCGACCCCGGTTTCACCTCTGGAGGAACGGCATCAAAAGCCACGCTGAACTGTTCATTGTCCGTGTCCTCGTCCACGAGCGTCTCCAGTTTAACCTCCCCAGAAGGCGCTCCCGCTGAAATACGCAACTGGGAAGGACACTCGTAATCCCCGGGATCCGCCGTCAGCGGCGTGCAGGAAAGCCCAATCGTTACCGCTTTTGCCAAGACCCCGCCGCGCAGCACGGCCCGCACCTGAGTGGAACTCCCTTCATTCACAGGGTTGGGACGCACCTCCAGAGTGACCTCAACAGACGACAGACCATCATTGTCGATGATCCTCAGTCTATGGGGGTTCGGGGTTCCGACCCTGTAGCCGGTACGGGATTGAAGCGTCAGGACTACCGTTTCGTCCGACTCATCCTCCTTGTCGTCGATGATGGTCACCGGAATCTTGACCGAGGCGGTATTGGCAGCAACCTGGAGCGTCGTCCCAGGAACGGTGTAGTCCGCATCCGCCCCCCGAGTTGCATCCCCTCCAAGCGAATAGGTTACGGAAATGGCGGATGCAGGCGCAGGCGAAAGATTGACCACCACCTCGTGCGTACCTTTATCTTCTGGTGCGCTACTCTCTTGCAAGGCAAAGGAGACCACGGGAACCAGTGGAGCATCGTTGTCAATGATCGTCAGTGTGTGGGACTTCGGGGCGGCGGACGTGTAGCCGGTTCCCGGGGCAATCGTGAAAACCACCGTTTCGTCCAACTCGTCCTCCTTGTCGTCGATGATCGTCACCGGGATTTTGACCGAGGCGGTATTGGCAGCAACCTGGATCGTCGTTCCAGAAACGGTGTAGTCCGCATCCGCCCCCCGGGTTGCATCCCCTCCAAGCGAATAGGTTACGGAAATGGCGGATGCAGGCGCAGGCGAAAGATTGACCACCACCTCGTGCGTACCTTTATCTTCTGGTGCGCTACTCTCTTGCAAGGCAAAGGAGACCACGGGAACCAGTGGAGCATCGTTGTCAATGATCGTCAGTGTGTGGGACTTCGGGGCGGCGGACGTGTAGCCGGTTCCCGGGGCAATCGTGAAAACCACCGTTTCGTCCAACTCGTCCTCCTTGTCGTCGATGATCGTCACCGGAATCTTGACCGAGGCGGTATTGGCAGCAACCTGGATCGTCGTTCCAGAAACGGTGTAGTCCGCATCAGCCCCCTGAGTTGCATCCCCTCCAAGCGAATAGGTTACGGAAATATCGGATGCAGGCGCCGGCGAAACATTGACCACCACCTCGTGCGTACCTTTATCTTCTGATGCGCTACTTTTTTGCAAGGCAAAGGACACTGCCGGAACATCATTGTCACTGATCGTCAGGGTATGGGGGTTCGGAGATCCGACCGTGTAGCCGGTTCCCGAGTCAATCGTGAAAACCACCGTTTCGTCCAACTCGTCCTCCTTGTCGTCGATGATCGTCACCGGAATCTTGACCGAGGCGGTTTTGGCAGCAACCTGGATCGTCGTTCCAGAAACGGTGTAGTCCGCATCCGCCCCCTGGGTTGCATCCCCTCCAAGCGAATAGGTTACGGAAATATCGGATGCAGGCGCAGGCGAAACATTGACCACCACCTCGTGCGTACCTTTACCTTCTGGTGCGCTACTTTTTTGCAAGGCAAAGGACACTGCCGGAACATCATTGTCAACGATCGTCAGGGTATGGGGGTTCGGAGCTCCGACCGTGTAGCCGGTTCCCGAGTCAATCGTGAAAACCACCGTTTCGTCCAGCTCGTCCTCCTTGTCGTCGATGATCGTCACCGGAATCTTGACCGAGGCGGTATTGGCAGCAACCTGGATCGTCGTTCCAGAAACGGTGTAGTCCGCATCCGCCCCCTGGGTTGCATCCCCTCCAAGAGAATAGGTTACGGAAATATCGGATGCAGGCGCCGGCGAAACATTGACCACCACCTCGTGCGTACCTTTATCTTCTGATGCGCTACTTTTTTGCAAGGCAAAGGACACTGCCGGAACATCATTGTCAACGATCGTCAGGGTATGGGGGTTCGGAGTTCCGACCGTGTAGCCGGTTCCCGGGGCAATCGTGAAAACCACCGTTTCGTCCAACTCGTCCTCCTTGTCGTCGATGATCGTCACCGGAATTTTGACCGAGGCGGTATTGGCAGCAACCTGGATCGTCGTCCCAGAAACGGTGTAGTCCGCATCCGCCCCCTGGGTTGCATCCCCTCCAAGAGAATAGGTTACGGAAATATCGGATGCAGGCGCAGGCGAAAGATTGACCACCACCTCGTGCGTACCTTTATCTTCTGGTGCGCTACTTTCTTGCAAGGCAAAGGAGACCTCTGGAGCCGGTGGAGCATCGTTGTCAATGATCGTCAGGGTATGGGTGTCCGTGACATCATAACCGTCTTGTGGATCAATTGATAGAATCACCGTTTCATCCGGCTCTTCCAGCGAATCATCTATAATTTGAAGTTGAATATTAAACTTCAAACTATTGCCTACTTCCCGCCCAGTGGCTCCACTGACTGTGTAGTCATCACCCCTAACCGCAGTTCCCGCAGCGATTAAGAAAATATCTGATGAGGGTCTAGGCGAAACCGTCACAACAACATGTATATCACCTATATCTTCAGGTACGCTTTTGTCCTCTTCAAAGGACACTATAATGTCATCATCGTCAATGATCTCCACCAATACCCGGGCTCGCTCTAAATCATAGCCACCCCCACTTGCCGTGAGCCATAGCTCTTCAAAATCATCCTCAACGTCATCATCATGACCTGCCGTGAGTCTCACGGTCTGTTCGGTGTCCCAGTTTTCACTCTTAAAGGTCAGACTGGATGGATTCGCCGTTAGATCCCCAGGACTGGGAACACTTACCGTTACATCGTTGCTGCCAAAATCCCCCAGAGGCGGCTCAGAAAGCTTAACCGTAAAAGTTTCTGAACCCCCCTCCTCTGTAATCTCAAGGGACGACGGCTCGACCACAAGCCCTGGGTCATCGTCATCTAAAATCCTAACATACACTGACGTGGATGCCCCGATCCTAGGCGACGTAATCGCTAGTGTCAAATATTCTTGGTCGTCTTGATCGTCTGTGTCATGCGCCGCAGCGATCTCAATTGGCCCAGTAGGAGAACAATGTTTATTTGTTCCTTCATCTATACATGGAAACCACGAGTCTGGCATGAAATTTATCACCAACGGCTTCATCGTTAAGTCTGCATCATTAGGTATATCCCAGGACCCTATATATTTCACACCCCGTTCAGGAGGTGATGTTCGAATGTAATAGTACTCTACAATGATACTCTCCCCCTCTGGCACTATCTCCTCAGAAGGTGGCTGATCTACAATGCTAACATCCAGCGAATACTGTAAACCGTCATATCCCCCGCCCGTCGCGGTGAAGATTAAGGTCTCTCGCTCATCATCATCGTCTAGGTCCTGCGCTGCAGTCAAAGATAATCGCTCAGGTTGTGGATAGTCGCTTGCCGGAAACTCGAGCGATGTTGGACTCGGGGTCACACTTGTATTTTCATGCCCAGTGATCTTGAAGGTCACATCCTCTGACGGTTGTCCCAAAGCATCTAGAAGCCAGACTCCAAAAGTGATTTTTCTTCCTTCCTCCATGGACCGAGGGGCGAGCTCCCAGATGATTTCGTCATCCACAATGGTTACGGTTACCTGTTTTGAACTGGTATCGCCTCCTGAATTTGCAAGCGTTAGTTCTACGACATCAATGCTACTATCATCATCCTCCACTGCCGTCAAAGTAATTGGCTTTGGAGTACTCCAGTCCCCAACGGAGAATGTTAAGGTGGTGGGATTCACAGTCAGTTTTGCGCCCGCACCAACGGTGACCGTCACGGTCACCTCGCTTGAGGGTTGTGTGTCAAGAGAGAAATTGTATATTTTTTGGTTCCCCTCCAAAATCGTAACTGCATCCTGCGCACGATGGATCGCCCCCGGCAGATTTGAAAACTGCCCCCCCCCATTTTCTTGGTCTACTGCCTCATTCGACAAACGACTCATCCCCAGATTCCAGACAGGACCGATCAGTGCATCATGAGGAAAAGGGGCGGGATCATGGATCCACGGCTCGGGAAGCCGAAACAGATTAACTCCCCCCATGTCTGCATTCCACAATGACGGACTCACTGGACGGGATCCATCCACAAACTTAATGGAGTATTCCGAAATCCCCCCCAGACCTTCTTCAGAAATCTCGGTCCCCGAACTGGGCAAGGACGCAGTATCCACTCTGGGGTTGATTTGGATTTGTCGAACCTGTGCCTGGGAAGTGGCGACAACGAAGAACGAAAACAATAAAAAGGCACAAACCTGCAAGACCCTGGTGAAGAAGGCCTCCAAACAATCCTCCCTATGTCGAAATACGAAGTTTGCCATCCCCATCATGCCGCGTCTCACAATGATAATGAAAAAAAATAGATTCGTCTCTCACACGAATCGCGGTAGAATCAAAGATATGGATCAGCGATTTATTGCTCTTCTAAGATAAGAATTGATGAAACGGAATGCAGGTCACCTAGGTTTTGGGGTTTATGAAGTACATAGTGCGTGTAATCCAAATAGTCCCGTATATGTAGGTCATAATAACGGCTGAGCGGATTGCCACTCTGCCCCCCGGCATAAATCCCAATTCCCTCTGGAGTACCGGAATTAAAGTCTACCACCACACGCCAACTTGCACTATTCGTGACCTCCAGCCCATCACCCGGACCCAGAGTTTCGTCGTAACCCGGATAAATGTACGGCCCACGCCATAACATATCCAGTGCTGAAGTTTGAGTCAGATGTCGAAAAACTATGTGGTGATGTGATGTCCAACTCCAATCATCTCCATACTGACTCAGCAGTGTATTTGACGCTTCTTCCAACGCTGCAGCCATGAGTGCTTCTGCATCTTCAACCGCTGGAGTTTCCTGAATATCAAGCCATTTCGACCTTTGACTCAACAGCGTTCGTAGGACGGTTTCGCTTGGTACTGGAATATCCGAAAATACGGGCTCGTCCCATGTGAGACGTTTCAAAGCAATCAAATACTCATGTAAGGCAAGTGGTCCTGTCGTTTCGCCTTCTGCAAAGCCATCCCATTCAGTCAATGCACTATGGACTGCCTCAGCCCGAGGCGAGAGTGAACGTACGGAATCAAGCAGCGGCACAAATGCATCATACTGACCAACATAAAAATCTGCCTGATAATTTTTCATGTCCTCAATGCTATGCTGCTTTTTGCCGGAAAGCAGTGTATCAATACGTAAAGAACGGTACGCAGCCGGCCAGTCATGATTCAGATAATAGGGATAATCTGCCGTCGTTGGCTGCTGATTGGTGGATGTAAGATATCCACGAGCAGGATTCACTGCACTGGGCATATCCTCAAAGGGTATGTTACCAGTCCATTCTGTGCTACTGGTACTTCCATCCAGAAACCCGACCCCATGACCGGAGCCGCGAAGCGGCGCAATGCCGGCCACCCGGATCCCAATCGTTCCCCTAGTATCTGCATAGAGTATGTTCTGGGCCGGTGAATGCCAATTATGTAGTGCACTGTCCAATTGGGCTGCATCTTTAGCACGGTTCATCTCCCAGAGGGCCGTCATCAGGTAATTTTTTTCATGTGCTACCCACTTGATGGCAACTGCAGTACTCGAATCCCTCATAACCGGCCCCAAATGAGATAATACCAAGGTATCAATGATGGCCTGCCCACCTTTCACACGAATTGTATCGAGCAGCATTTGTAAAGCCATCCAATCACCATCAAATTCATAACTGCGTTCATCTTTGCTTAACCGAAGTAAATAATGATCAATACCATCCAGCCCCGAGTTCGTGTAAGTCCAGGAAACATGATCATTGAACGCTTCAATGAGCATCGGCGACCCTGGGGAGAGCACGCCATACGTGTTCATAGAAGGAGTAATCAAGTGCGCCTCGTACCAGATAGATGGGAGCGTCAGCGCCAAATGCATATCTCCAGCCAACACCGGTGAGCCCGTCGCAGATCGCTCTCCTGTCACGGCCCAGTTGTTTGATCCCTTGGAAGGTTGATATCCCTCAATCCCATGCTCCCTCAATGTCTTTTGCATACGCTTCAACAGTGCTAGTGCACTTGGTGAAGCCATTGAAATATCCCCCGTCTCCGAAAGAGGTTTCTTTGCTTCCTCCATCTCTGAAGAAGGAATGATTGGCTTGTAGCGTGTGGCGTGTCGCGGGTATAGTTCAGCATAGTCCTCAGGACTCAAACGAGCCTGTGCCAAACCATAGGCTATTTCATCGGATCCAAATGACAAGTCAAAATTGAAATATTGCATCAGGAGGATGCCATGTAGGGGCGTATGCCTCTCGGGAGCATACCCAAATAATTTGAATTCGAATGGCCACTCTGCATCGGAAAGACCATTGATGTAGGTATTGACCCCCTCAGAAAACCATGTCATTAAATCATGGTCATGACTTTGCTCCTGAGCATGCGCCCGAGCGATTTGCTTTGCTGCCCAGTTCATTCCGGTTGCCCGTAAATATTTATCCGTCTCTATTGAGCCTGGACCGAAAATTTCTGACATCCGACCTGCCGCAACACGGCTGACAAAATCCATCTGAAAGAGCCGATCCTGTGCAGTGACATATCCCAATGCAACAATGGCGTCCCTATCACTGGTGGCAAAAATATGGGGAACCCCTCGCTCATCCCGCTCAATCGTCACGCTACTGGTCAATGCAGATACAACTTTTACTTCCCTCGAATCATGTTCAGCTATGCGCGCATTATGATAGAGACCGCGTGCGGGATCAATCAGATTTCCCAGTGATGCAATTCCACCTGGACCATAATGCAATCCCCAAAGCAAGCCAGTGGCCCAAGTCAAGTGCAGTACAAATCTCAACATCACTCCACCTCATTCTCTGCTTTTGCAGGGGGAAACACATGTCGAACCAATTCATCTATGACGGCCGCGTAGTCTTTGGCCCCACGGGAATTCAGCCTCCTCTCAAATACAGTGGTCCCCTCCGTGCACACAACAGCAAGCGAGGCACATGTACGAATGACCGTATCCATCACCAGCCCCCCGTATGTCTTGCGCATGTATTGACTATACTGACGATGTATTTTTTTACGCCCATCCACATTGGTCAGAAGAAACATTGCTGTCTTCAGACCAGGATTCCATTTTTTCCGCACCTCTTTTGCAGTCCCCCAGGTCTGCCCTGCTCCATGTATAGATTGCAATTCGGGAACCACGGGGATCATCAATGTATCCGCAGCAATCATGGCATTTAGTACGTACACTGAAACTGCGGCCGCCGTATCTATGATGATCGTATCATAGATACTCTGATCTTGGAGTGCCTCCTTGACCCAGAACATATCCGTGGCACTAGTTAGTTTACTTGAGAGATGGTTCATACCTCCAGTACATGGGAGCAGGTCAAATGGAGGTAGTTGTAATACTTCCAAATCAGACAAGCTGCCATCAAGACGAAACAAATCCAGTGAGGTATTGGCAGTATCGGATGGCGATATATCCATCATGCACGTCAGAAACGCCTGTGGATCCAGATCTATGATCAAGGTCTTGTATCCCATCAAGTGCAACGCCGCTGCAATATGTATAGATGTTGTAGTTTTTCCGGTGCCACCTTTATGATTACAAACCGTAATGATTGACATTATATTATCCCTTGGTTTTACGCATATGAAAAAGCTCAGACCGGAGACTTAAGTCCATTTCATGCAAATCCATACTGATTTTATACTTGCCTCCCAGTCCCCACGAAGGCGAAGGCTTCTTCGGCAGATAGGAATATCCTTTATTCATATCTCCCCCAACATAGACGAAACCGTCACGAAAAATTTCACGCCCGAAGAATTGGTCGAACATCTGGCACTCAGAAAGGCAGATTCGGTCGCAGAAAGAAAACCCCATGCATTGATTCTTGGTGCGGACACCCTTGTGGTTTCTCGTGGATTGATTTTCGGGAAACCTCAGGGAGCTTTCGAGGCTGCGGACATGCTTCGTCAATTGAGTGGATCCACACACATAGTGTATACTGGAGTGGCATTAGTTCATAAGCAATCTGAGCGAATTGTGTCTGTTGTGGAATCTACCGAGGTTACTTTTGGTCGGCTGACTGAAGCAGAGATTTCCAATTACGTCAAAACTGGTGCGCCTCTTGATAAAGCCGGTGCCTATGGTATTCAAGATGATCTGGGGGCTTTATTTATTGAACGGATTCATGGAGACTACTATAATGTAGTCGGTCTGCCACTTCGAAGATTGTACACAATACTCAGAAAACATTTCAGCGATTTGATCACGTTTTAACTTTTTCGCTTCGGTATATCACTTCGGCAAAGTCAACGATCCCCCCTACTGGAGGATTCCGTTTACGAACACAAACGTCTACATACTCAATCTGCATGGACAGTTCAGCAATTTGGTTGGCAATCAGATAGGCGATCCGTTCGATCAATTTTATTTTTCTATCCTGCACTACACTTTCCGCAATACGATAAATCGTTTCGTAGCACAAAGTTGCATCAAGATCATCCTCTTGTGCAGCTACTTCAAAATCAAACTTTGCCTCTACGTCCACCTCGTACCTCCCCCCCGTCTGCCGCTCTTCGGGGGTTACCCCGTGATGAGCAAAGAAAGCTGCATTGACGAGCCTAATTTTATGCATTTGCTCTCATCCCAAATCGTCTAATGGTGCTTGTGGATGAAAAATGCAACCTACTTCTATTCGTTGCATTCGAGAATTTCATATCTCCATTATTGCAAGAGTCCCGAAGCCATGTCGTCACGTCTTTGTCTGATGCTGCTGCCGAAAACCATCTAGAGCTGCAATGCATCTATCGGACAGTTCCGCAATGATTCCATTGAAAAGGGCCTTCAATGAGTCCATCGAGACGTGAAGTGGGGTTGATAATATGCCGGTCAGAATTGCTTCAAGCCGCTCTACTGAAGAGTGGCCCACAGATAACGAAGTCAAAGCAGTCGCACGCATTAAACACGCCCATGCAGAACGGGCCATTCTGTTATCCCCCGAAACAATTTAGACCGCTCCTCAATAGTAGCACTTGTCAGGTTTGCCAATTCATATGGCCCCATCGTTTCTACACAAAACGAGGCCACTGTGGAGCCGTAAACAACCGCTCGCTTGAGCGCATCCAGCCCAATAAATGACTCGTTTGCCAAGCTGCCGCCAAACGCTCCCAAAAACGCATCTCCTGCACCTGTTGGATCCCGAACTTCTTTCAGGGGAAAACTTGGCACAATGAAAACTTGATCTTCGATGAATAAGATTGCTCCATGTTCACCTTTTTTGATAATCAGCATTTTAGGGCCCAATGCTAAAACCTGATGGCCAGCAGCAAACAGATTGCCTTCACCAGTCATCTGGCAAGCTTCCTCATCGTTGATTAACAGACAATCTATCTGGGAAAGAACATCATTCAATTCTTCCCGCATGTTATGAATCCAATAATTCATTGTATCACATGCCACGAATCCATTGCCACTCACTTGACTTAAAGCATCACTTTGTGTTTTAGGGGGTAGGTTTCCAAGGCAAATGACTTTACAGTCTACATAAGCATCCGGGATTATTGGATCAAATTCGGACAAAGCGTTTAGATGAGTAAACGTAGTGTCTCTGATATTCAGATTCGTTCTGTAGCGTCCTCCCCAAGCAAATGTATCCTGGTCTTCCAAGGTTTGTAAACCTGTCAGATCCAAATTACTTGATTGCAGTAACTGCCTATATTCCTCGGGAAAGTCTCTGCCAACCACAGCAACAATTCCCACAGGATCAGCCAACGGCCTAGCCGCAAACGCAATATAGGTACTGCTCCCACCGAGGATACGTTCAACCTTCTCCCAAGGGGTTTCAATATCGTCCAAGGCTAAAGTTCCTACCACAAGTATGCTCATTCAGAAAAAGTAATTTATTTGAAGATGCTACGATCTATTAAGTCACATTCAAAATTAGTAGGTTGAACTAAGATAGATTCGGTAGCTTTAACTAAATTACGGCATTCAAGGCTAATGCAAATCATCTCGCTTTTGTTGTGAATAGTAAATCAGTCCTCAGAGAAGTCACGGTAATCCTACGCGAGATCCTTTTTCAGAATAATCAATTGACGATTTCTGGCTTGGGGACTCTGAAAGTTGAATCCGTTCCCAGTGAAAGTGAGCGGGTAGATAGGCAGATGTTCATCCTCCATCCGCCACGAAAGCGCGTAGTGCTTGAAGGGGATCCTTCCCAGACTACAGATGAATCGCTAATTTCTGGGCTGGCATCAAACCTGGGAGCATCCCATGAAGAAGCTGCTGCGATCATTGGTCTTCTGATCGGGGAGATCTTGGCCCAGATGCCAGTCCATATCCCTGAAATAGGCATCCTTAAACAATCTGATGGAAAACTCGAATTCTCATCTGATCCTGAACTGGAAGCATTCCTTGTAGGGGCTCATGCAAACTTGGACTCCCTGGAGGTTAAGAAAGGGATATCAACCAAGCCTGTCACGTCTCGCCGGAAATTCGGCTGGACAATCGCGATACCTGTTGTAATCGGTGCTGTGCTCGGCGGCGGCTATTTCGTGATTCAAAATAATCGCGGATCTTTTCAACAAGACCTGAATGATGCAGAATCTCCTGCCATCTTGCCTGTCGCCCCTGATTCGATCTCCACTGACTCGGCAGCCGATATCACTTCCATTGATCGTTTAGATACCGTTGACCAATCTATCATGGATTCATTCGATGTTCGACCGGAATCAAACCCAGAACAACCCCTGATCACTTTGGATGATGCTGTAGATCCATCTACCACAGAAATTCCATTACTGAACCGGGAAACAGGAGGATACACCCTCGTTATTGGCTCATTTGACACCCCGGAACAGGCATCTATCCTAATTGATGAATATCGTGAACTCTACCCTACGATTCCCGTCGATACGCTTAGAAACCATGATAATACGCTCTATCGCGTGGCAATTGGCCAAGTCCCCACGGTTTCTGAAGCATTGGCTCTAAAGGACCGCCTGACCGAGCTTCCTGCACAGGCGTGGGTACTCAATATCTTGAACACCGACCTCTAATCCTCTACATTTATGGTAGCGGCGGCAGATTATTTTGACCAAACTATTGAGCGGCTATATCGTCTTCGAGAAACGCAGTTAGAAGAGATTGAACGTGCTGCCGAATTGTGCTCAGAACGGATTGCCAAAGGCGGTCTAATCTTCTGCTTTGGCTCGGGACATTCTCGCATGATGTGCGAAGAAATGACACCCCGGCAAGGCGGGTTTGTTGGTTTTTATGCACTCGTGGAGCAAGCACTTTCAAACCACTCCGCAATCATTGGACCCAACGGATTACGTGGGCCACTTCATCTCGAAAAGGTCAGCGGGTACGCAGAAGAGATTTTACGAAACTTTCGATTTGGCCCTCATGATGCATTTATGATTATCTCAACCAGTGGAATCCGGCCACTCATCGTGGAAATGGCCCTTGGTGTGAAAAAGCGAGGACTGCCTGTCATTGGGGTGGTCTCGACAGAGCACTCTAGAGCAACGAGTGCGTCGCATTCGTCAGGTAAGAAACTGACTGACATCGCTGACATCGTTCTTGATAATCAATGTCCCCCTGGTGACTGCATTAGTGAACTTGATGGACTCGAATGGCGCACTGGCCCCGTCTCTACGGTTACAGGAGGGATGTTGGTCAATATGTTACGAGTTGCGGTCGCCGAGAAATTACTTCAGCGTGGACATACGCCAGTCCTTCTACCCAGCCATCAATTTATTGGGGGGGATACTACGGCGGAAGAACAACTCGAACAGTTCTACGAAGCCTACAGAAAAAGCCTTGCCCACCTGTTCGCAGATGAATGAGTATGTGATCGGTGTTGATGTCGGTGGTACTCGTATGAAAACAGGTGCCGTCCTTCCAGATGGTACTCTTCTGGAAAAGCGAATGCGATCATCAGGCTTTGCGCTATCAGCCGAAGCCTTGGAAGCCGCGGTAATCGAGGAGATCTCCTGTATCCAGGCCAGTCTGGGAGGTACTCCCATGGGAATAGGGCTGGGATTTCCCGGTGCGGTAGATCCTGCACAAGGTGTCGTGCTGCTGCCGGGCAAGCTCCGTCTGGAGGGCTATCCGATTGTACCCAATCTATCTCTCAACTTGAATCTACCTGTGATTGCGGACAATGATGGGCGTCTGTCCATCATCGCTGAGGCCCACTATGGGAAAGCCCGTGGACATCGCTGGGCGGTTTCCATCACACTGGGCACTGGTGTTGGCTCAGGCGTTATGTTGGATGGAAGAATTCTTCGGGATCCACATCTGCAGTTTGGGACCCAGGCAAGCCATATAGTCCAGCAATCCGGGAGTGATCGGCTGTGTATTACACGTGCCCGTGGAACCGTAAATATCCTTTGCTCCGCCACAGCACTCGGTATTATTGCCCGGGATAGTTTAGCCAGAGGACTACCATCCGTCTTGAATGAACGTTATTTTGATGACCCTGCGAGTGTGGATTTTGAGGCAGTGATTGAGGGGGTTGCACAGGATGACGCGTTATGTATGGATGCATTCGGCACTTGGAGAACCGAATTGTCCTGGTTTCTCGTCAGCATTGTTCACATGTATGCACCGGAGATCATTATCCTGAGTGGCGGCGCAGCTTCCGCAGCCCCTTACTTCCTGGACGAGATCCGCATACATGTAAATAATCATACGTTCCGCTATCCCCTTGAAGAGGAGATAAGGATCGAACTGTCTGACATTACCGAGTTCAGTGTTGTATTGGGTGCAGGCGCCTTGGCATGGGAGCAGGTAGAGTCAGGAAGGACCTAACGCTCTCTTGACCCTCTCCTGCCATTCCAAAAGCTGTTTCTCCTTTGATGGATCCAAATTCCCCCGAGGCTCCAAACTGTCTCTCAACTCATAGCTAAAGACCTGATCTGCCGTCAGGGAATACTGCCGTTTGGATTCCAATTGCCGATCTCGACAATATGCTTTCCATCGCTCTTGGCCAGCATCGTTCAGGGATTCCGGGTAATTGCGTGCCAGATATCTGAAAATCAGCGGCTCAACCCTAGGATCTTCTGACTGAACGCTACACCAGTCAAAAGCAGCGCCCTCCCGCAATGCCTGATTCATCAAACTCCGATCCCGAGCGGAAATAAATCCTTCGTAAATAGCCGCATCTGGATCTGTCCGACGAAAGGAATAGCGATGTTTCGATTCAGCTTCCCTGTGCTTGATATATTCGGAAAATGGGTTTTCGGGTTCTTTGGCAAGAAACTCCTGGATCCTATCATGGCGAGCCATAACCTTGGCCTCGTTCAACTGCATCCTATCCAGAATATCTTTGCGGGATAATTCAGTAAGATTGCCTATGTATCCCCACCTGCACACAAATGGGGATTGATTGCATTTGAATGACAATATTGCACGCCATGCCAGAGATTTGTCATCTAAAGTCCACTGTTGGTAAGGCTTCAACAAGGGGGTTGGATCATGAAACAGATCAAAGGCAAAGTCCTCATTCTCATTCCGTCCCCGAACCCCTAAATTGCTCAGGAACGTTGAGCAATGTCGATCCGTGGGAATCTTTCCAACCACATAAAGGATTGGTCGCTCACGTTCCCTCAGCTTCTTCACATTCTTCTTATCACGCAACTGAAGCGCATAATCCCATAACCCGTATGCGTTCTTTCGGATTAATTTTGCGATCCCCAACATATAGATGGAATCTCTCAACGCATCATGGGCCTTCCTCTGTTGTAGGTCTTCTTCTACCAGGTTTGCTTCTGCTAACCTCTCCAACTGAAACGAGGGTCCACCATCTTCTTTTTTCGGCCAATTCTTTAGAGCTTTTGGTCGAAGAAGGAATGCGGCTCGCATCAAATCCAACGTGTCCCAGTAAGTATTCCCATCTTTCCACGCCCATGCATACGGATCGCGCAGGTTACGATAGAACAGTGCCCTGGTGAATTCATGGTCAAAACTCATCCCATTGTAGGCCACACTACAGGTGCCCTTCCAGCTCAACTCCGCATGGATTCGTTCGGCAAACTCAGACTCTGGTACCCCATCCTCTTCAGCTTCTTCAGGCATGATTCCATGAACATTCACTGCACCAGGACCAACCGGACAGTCCAACCCGGGTTTACATTTTAACTCTATCTGCTTATCTACTTCCTGCAGATTCTCGTCCGTGCGCACACCTCCAAACTGCACAATACGGTCACGGTGAGGTTTTTTGCCCCAGGTTTCGTAGTCATACCAGAAAAATGTCATTTGACTTTGATTCTGTCAGCCGATACAATTGATCCGAATCAGTACAGCTCCCATCCAACTCCCGTGATGGTTCTACCGCAGTTTGTGTGGAATGATTAAATTCAGGTTTGACCAAACTTAACCATAATCAATGGAAACTTATCTGGACTTAACCCGACTTACTCTTCGACTTGGAAGCGACTGGGAGATTGACGAGGTGCTACTGGATGAGCCATCTAAGCGGGTTGACATCTACATTTCTCATTGGGGAGGTCCGCTGGTTTGCCCGGAAACGGGGGAGATAGGGACACTCTATGATCATCGTCGAGTACGGGTATGGCGTCACTTGGATTGCTATGAGTTCAAGTGTTTTGTCCACTGTCGGGTTCCCCGCGTCAAGTCTTCGGTAGGTGTGAAGACGCTAAGGACTCCGTGGGCAACGGCCTCGAGTCGGTTTACGGATGCGTTTGAGTGCTGGGCGATTGATTTGCTGAAAGTGACGAAGAACCAGACGGGGACTGCGAAGCTCCTTCGGTGTAAGTTTGACACCGTGAATCGCATCCTGCATCGCAGTGTAGCGCGTGGTCTGAAGCGCAGATCCTTGGACAATATTGAGCATTTGAGCGTAGATGAGAAGGCGATACGGCGTGGGCATGTTTATGCCACCATCGTGAGTGATACGAAGCGTGGTGTCGTGCTTGATGTCGGCGAAGGTCGGGACAAAATTGGGACAAAAACCGTGTTAGATCGTCTCCTGGGGGATGAAAAGGGAACCGTGAAGACCGTGACTACAGATATGTGGAAGGCCTACATTACCACGATCAAAGAATTATTCCCCGAGGCCTGTCTGATCCATGATCGCTTTCATTTGATTCAGTACCTCAACAAAGCGATTGATCAGGTTCGTCGCAAAGAGGTGAAAAATCATGAGGAACTCAAACACAGTCGCTTTGTGCTCTTGAAAAATGAAGAGAATCGAACGGAAAAACAAAACGAAATCTTCAAAGTGATCCAGGAAGCCAACTTACAGGTCAGCGTTGCCTGGCGGTTGCGAGAGGACTTCAAGGCAATCTTTCAATGCAAATCCTTGTCCGAGGCAAAGAAGTACTTTCAACTCTGGCTGAAGAGTGTAAAAGACGCGGGCGTGAAGCAGGTCATAGAAGTGGCAGAGATGTTTGAGCGCCATTTTACGGGAGTGTGCAATGCACTTTTCCATGAACAGTCCAATGCCAGAGCGGAGCGAATCAATGGGAAGATCCAAGCGATCAAAACGATCGGAAGAGGGTACCGGAAATTTGAAAACTTCAGATCCGCAATCCTCTTTTTCTGCGGAGATCTAGACCTCTATCCACAATATTCGCGGTAGAACCCCCGTGATTAATCTCCGTACTGTTGTAGTCCGTGCTGCAGAAAAGCTTCAAATTTTTCGGAAGAGACAACCCCACTCAACTGAATCAGCGGTCGGTCTACTGCGCTCCCATCCACGATTGCATAGGTGGGGAGTGCGCGAGTGTCTGTCAATTTTTCCTGAAACTCCTGAAATTGACGACCATCCGGGCCATCCGTATATAGTCGGCTTAACACAAAATGATCCGCCAATAATCGACTGACCTCTCCGCGTTCAAATACATTGACCTCCATCTCTCTGCAATTCGTACAGGTATATCCTGAAAAATCAATAAAGAGCGGCTGGTCAAGAAGCACCGCCTCGGAAAACGCCCTGGGTAAATCATCCGTAATCCATTCCTGCTCATGCTGAAGTCCCGTATCAAACAGGCTTACTATATCGGCTCCATGTGGTGGCAGATATGCATCCAACCTCCCAAGCCGCCCCCCGAAGAGCCCAGGGAGTAAATAAACCGCAAGCCCAAAAAACAATACCCCAAATAAGAGCCTTCCCGCACCGATACGCGTGGTAGAGTCCGTTTCCAGAAATCGTAAATGGCCAATCAGATAAAACCCTGCGAGAGCAGCCAGCACGATCCATAATGCGATGGCTAAGGACCGATCAATCAGGCCAAGCCCCCAGACCAGATCTGCATTGGAAAAAAATTTCACCGCTGCTGCAACCTCCAGGAAACCGAAAATAATGGCAAGCTCACGCATCCAGCCTCCACTACCAGGAAGTGCCTTGAGCGCCCGCGGAAAACACGCAAATGCCACAAACGGGAGTGCGAACGTCAAGCTGAAGGTCGCCATCCCCAGGACGCCATAAAACCAAGTCCCCGAAGCAATACTTGGAAGCAACAATCCAACAAAGGGGACCGTGCAGGTGAAGGATACAAGCGTAAGTGCCAGACCCATAAAGAGTACACCAATATAATCCTGACGCTCGGCCCCTTTCCGGTCAAACCAGGTTACCAGGGAAGCGGGAAGACGAAGATTGAATACACCAAGCAGTGATAATCCGAAAACAAGAAAAGCCGTCGCGATCACAAGATTTACCCAAGGATTCGCAGCAACAATCTGTGTGCCTGCGCTACCTACAAGGCTAGAAAGTCCTGCACCAAGGCCCGTAAACGTTGCCACAATCGCAAGACCATACAGTAGAGCCATACGTATGGGTGTACCCTGAGCATGCCGCGTAAAGTATGAAACCGTCAATGGGATCATCGGATAGATACACGGCATCAGGAGCGCCCCAAACCCCGCTCCAATTGCTAAAAGCAAAAACCCCAGCAATCCCGATGAAACATCCGACTCCATGTCCGAAACGGGCAGGTTTTCCATACGAAGCGGGCTTGATGGATTCGACAACCCAATGGGTGCCAGGGAGATCGCTGGAACAGCAGGCAATGGAGTGGATACCTCCGTGAATGAGGATGAAAATGAAATTGAGTCGGGCGGAAGGCAGAGCCGGTCATTGCATATCATAAATCCAATACTCCCCTCAACCACCCCAGCAGAGAAATCCTGCTCAATCGTATAATCCGCCCAAGCCACAGCACTCCCCTGGAAATAGGTGACCACTTTATCAAAGTAGGGATCATACCCAGACTGCACATTCAGTTGGCGCAGAGAATCCGATAGAATCAACCCCGCGGGCAAGGAGTCGAACCGCACAATTAACGCTCGACTAGGTCTGGGGGAATCCAGTGCGTACATCCGCCATGCCCCGTCTGGGGGATCATCCGGGGGAGGTAATGTACCTTCGAGAACGATGCGAGCAAACGCATCATGGTACTGCGCCCTGACATCCCATAACACGGTAGACTGAGCGGCTGCGACGCCGATGGGTACCAGTGCCAGAACGAGCGCGATCCCGAATAAACCGTACTGCCTATGCCAGGCTACCCGCCGGAACCACATGCACACTGAGCTGCGCATGCACTTCTGCGTGCAATTTAATCGTCGCTGTATATTCACCAAGGATCTTGATGTCCTCATTGATGGTAATGATGCGACGATCAATATTGAAGCCTTGCACTGCTAATCCGAGAGCCACTTGTTGTGATGTGATTGTACCAAAAATGCGGTTTTCCTCACCTACCTTAGCTTCGATTTTGACGACCGCATTATCCAGTTGATTTTTAATCTCCTCGGCATTATTGCGCTCTTGAGCACGTCGCCTCGCTTGCTGACGCATTTGATCTTCAAATGCTCGAACTGCACCGGGAGTTGCCATCTGTGCAAGCCCCTGTGGGATGAGCCAGTTACGCCCATAACCGTTCTTAACACTTATAACCTCTCCTTCATTACCGAGGTTATGGATGTCAGTTAAGAGAATGACCTTCATCGCAGAGTTCCTTTCTAAACCTCAATTTTAACGTACCGAATCAGCAACATAGGGCAACAAAGCAAGATGCCGTGCGCGCTTGATCGCACGGGCAATTGCCCGCTGTTTTTTGGCAGGTATGTCCAGCACCCGCCTGGGGAGCATTTTGCCCTGCTCGTTAATAAAGCGCTTCAAGTAGTCGGTATCCTTGTAGTCAATGTATTTTTGCGACATCTTATTTCTCCTCGCTTTCTGCCTTAGCTGCAACTTTTTTGCTTGACTTACTTGCCTGATAATGGGCAACCATACTCTTATCCATTGCCAAGATTAATGAACGCAATACATTGTCATCAATCGTTAGCGCCCGCTCAATACGCGGGATTAACGTACCTGGCCCTTCAAAGTACAGGTTAACATAATAACCATTCCTTTTCTTGTCTACTGGATACGCGAGTTTTCGTGTCCCCCATTCATCAACTTCAATGATCGTGCCACCGGCACCCTCAATCATTTCGTTTACCCGTGCTACGACCTCTGCAATTTGCTCATTCGAGAGCACCGAGGTGAGGATGTACGTAAGCTCGTACATCTTGCGATTCATGGTCATGCTTATCCCTACGGAATGACTTGGTTATAGATTGTCATGCCCCCGTGTCACGCAGGAGCAGGGCAAGAAAAAGCGATCATACACCTCATGAATACTTGTGTTCCATTCTACACATTCGCCATCCGATCTGCATGATCCGCGGTTTTTAGTGCATTTACAAGCTCATCCAATTCGCCTTCGATAATCTTGCGCAAAGGATAATTTTTGTGTTCTCCCTCCAGACGATGATCTGTTACACGATCCTGAGGATAATTATAGGTTCTGATTTTTACGGAACGATCTCCGGATCCGACTGCTTCTCTTCGTACTGCATCACGCTCCGCGTTAATTTCGCTCCGTTTCTTTTCATACAGACGCGAGCGAAGCACTCGCAGTGCCTTATCCTTGTTTTTGTGTTGGCTCTTTTCATCTTGGCACGTAACGACGAGGCCTGTGGGGATATGGGTGATCCGGACCGCTGAATCCGTCGTGTTCACGCTCTGCCCTCCTGGTCCACTGGATCGGTATACATCAATCTTGAGTTCGTTCGGGGCAATCTCAATCTCAACATCCGTGGCTTCCGGCAGAACCGCGACACTTGCGGCAGAGGTATGCAGCCTTCCGCTGGACTCTGTTTGTGGAACTCTTTGAACACGATGAACCCCATTTTCATATCTCAGATTGCCAAACACACTGCGCCCGGCAACACCGAATACAACCTCTTTGAATCCCCCGACACTTCCTGCCGAACTGTTCATCACGGTAAGCTTCCATCCTTTTCGTGTGATATAGCGTTCATAAAGACGAAATAGATCGGCGACAAACAATGCCGCTTCACTGCCACCCGTACCTGCACGGATTTCTACGATTGCATCCCGGGCATCTGCCGGATCCTTGGGTGCGAGTGCCTGCTTAAGCGCATCTTCCATCTGTGGCAATTTCACCGTTAATACTTCCAACTCTTCCCGTGCCAACACCACCAATTCCGCGTCTTCCTCTGCGCGGATCAATGCCTGCATTTCTTCCAACTCCATGAGCGCAGCTTCATATCGTTCGATTGCGCTCACGACTTCGGACAGCTCCCGATGCTCCGGTCCCAAGGCCGCCATGCGATTGGAATTTGCGGCTGTTTCCGGATCTGCAATGACCTCGTTCAGCACACGAAACCGCTCTTTCACTTCCTGTAATTTTTCCAAATCAATCATTCCATCTGCGGCGATACTCCCGCGTGTACTGGTTGCCTGCACAGTTGACAGAGCATCCTAGATAGTTACTGATGCAAACCACGCCCAACTGCATTCGCTACTTTACGAACCTGTACAATCAGGTCGGCGAACTGGTCAAAATTAAATGCCTGCCGCCCGTTTGAAGACGCACGGGGAGGGTCGTGATGAACATCTACTGCAATCCCATCTGCACCTGCCGCCACGGCCGCACAGGCCAAAGAGGTCCCGTAATCTCGTATGCCCGTTCCCTGGCATGGATCGACGAAAACAGGTAAATGGCTTTTTACCTTAGCAACGGCTACTGCAGATAAATCCAAGGTATAACGCGTTGCTGATTCGAACGTACGGATCCCGCGCTCACACAAAATCACGCCTGTGTTCCCGGACCTCATAATATACTCGGCTGCCATAAGCCATTCCTGTACCGTAGCTGCAAGACCTCGCTCGAGCAGGATTGGCTTATTCGACTCCCCCAGCACCTGCAATAATTCGAAATTTTGCATGTTGTGCGCCTGGACCAGCAACATGCTCGCATACTCTGATATGGTCTCTACCTGTCCCGTACTGCTCACCTCCATCACCAGTTTCAACCCACACTCGTCTGCCGCCTGACGCATCACTTTGAATCCACCGGTTTCCAGTCCCTGATATTCATAGAAAGATGTGCGTGGTTTCAGTGTACTTCCTCGAAAAAGCGACGCCCCAGAGATGGAAACCTCTTTTGTCGCTTCTTCGATTCTCTCCTGGCTCTCAATGCTGCGAAGGCCTGCCATCACTGTAATTGTATGTCCGCCGATGTGTAGACCATCAACATCAATAATCGACGATGCTTCCCGGCCTACACGACTTGCCAGTTTATAGGGTTCCGTAACCCTCTGTACATCTGCGACACCGCTAAGCCCTCGGATGATCCGATGGTCAAACCCCGGCCGAACTCCAATCGCTCCCAACACCGTTTGATTAATCCCGCTGGAGCGATGGACATCAAAGCCAAATGCATTGAGATTCGTAATTACAGCTTCGATATCTTCTTCCGAAGCCTTTTTCTTCATTATGACGACCATGGCAACCGAGTGGTTGTGTGGGGATTCTACTTTGCCCCCGGAAAGGCGTTCAGCGATATCGGTCAAGAGCAAAATTTTCGCCGAGATAATGCTGACGCACTTTCGGGTCGGACGCAAGTTGCTCTGCCGTTCCTGACTTCATAATCTTACCATCAAATAAAAGATACGCCCGGTTTGTGATGGCTAAGGTTTCGTGGACATTGTGGTCAGTAATCAAAACGCCGATGTTCAAATCTGCCAGCTGACAGATAATCTCCTGAATATACTCAACGGTAATCGGATCAACCCCGGCAAATGGTTCATCCAACAAAAAAAAGTCGGGCTCAAGTGCCATTGAGCGAGCAATTTCGGTTCTTCGACGCTCTCCCCCGGAGAGCGTATAGGCTTTGGCAGACCTGACGGTCTCCAGACCAAACTGGCTGATCAACTTATCTACCCGTAAATCCCGTTCTTTCCTAGATGATTTCTGAAACTCCAATACAGCATGAAGATTTTGTTCAACCGTCAACTGCTGAAAAACGCTTGTCTCTTGGGCAAGATAGCCCAATCCCCGACGCGCTCGCTTATACATCGGAAGTGCAGTAATATCGTCCTCCCCCAAATAAATCCGCCCCCGGTTTGGTTTTTCAAGCCCTACAATCATGTGAAATGAGGTTGATTTGCCTGCCCCATTGGGACCAAGCAATCCTACAACCTCCCCGCATTGTATCTCAAGGGAAACATCGTCTACTACCGTGCGCTTCTTGAAGCGCTTGGTCAATCCCTTGGCCCGAAGTTTTAAGGCTCCCATCTGAATAGGTCTGTTGGAAAATCACGAAGTAGATCCTCTTTGGTAGGCTTTTGTGCTGGTTCCCATCTTAGCCCCTCAAGGCCTAGTCCAGTTGGAAGCGCACTCTCCGGATAACGTGCTCCCACTACGTCCGTGCTGAATGTCAACATTTGGAGTGAATCTCCTGCAAATTGCATACGAATCTCATCCCCTGATGCCTCCAAAGCGCCATCAGGTTGATCCTCCTTATCCTTGCTAAAATAAACAGCTTCTGCATTTGGACCAACCCTGAAAATGCGCACGGAGTCGCTTTGGAGTGTGCTGACAACATTTTTCCCCTTAACCTGATTAACCCGTTTGATCAAGCTGTCTTCCTGTGCGATAAATCCATTCCCCCAAATAAACAGAGAATCCATCGCACCATCTTTCATCACCACCTTCATCGTATCGCCCGTCAACTGAGTATCGTCCATCCATATTAAAGGCTGACCATATAACCAGATCAACTGACCCGTATCATCTTTGGACCGATCATAGATCATTGAATCTGCAAGAGCTGCTAGAGAGCGGTTCCATACGCGAACCCTTTTGCTTGCATTGAGATGACTGCTCCCCACGCGATCCTGCATGCGAAGAATCTCCGCCCGGATAAGGAGTGTATCAATCGACAGTGAATCATACTCCAGGTGCATCAAAAGTGGGTTTCCACGGATGACGCTTAACGAATCTTCGGCATTGTACTCCACTCGTTCACTCGCAACCCATGTCGAATCATTGTCTGAGCCGATTTGATAACGTACGGATCCACGAGCGAGCGATATCGAAAAATTTCTGTAATGCATCAGCGAATCTGCAATCAGCCTCACGTCCTCAGACTCCATCTCAACCATACCCGCAAGATCCGCAATTTTGTCGTCAACCCAATAGATGCCAGTCTGCCCGGTCAGAGTTGTAGTTGAATCCTGCAATAGCATCCCTTCTGGAAACTCAATTCGTTTTTCATCAACATAATGAATCCCGGTTCGAGACAATGTAACGACTTCCCCGTCGGAGAGTCGGACATTCCCTGCCGCCCGCCCCACTTCCAGTTCCTCATCATAATGCAATGAATCTGCCCTCAGTGTGTCCCCCTCATCAATTAATACCGCATCCCTCATGAAAGATGTTCTGCGTCGCGTGACATTCCGAATTGCCTGATCTGCTGTAATCTGAGTTGTGCCATGAAGGACACGCACATCCCCACTGATGTACTGGAGAAAATCTTCCTGCTCTTGCAGACCAATGAGCGAATCTCCCGCTACAGATACAGAATCCGTATCTGCATGGGCAAAGAATGCTGCGGGATGCTCATCCCCATGGGGCCGCGGCATACCGAGTACAACAAGAAGCCACAGCGCGATCGGTCTCATTGATCAATTATGATCTCGGCTCTGAACCGGCCAATCTGATATGTGGTCAGATCTTCCGTCGCCTCAAGTCCCATCCCCGAAACCACTTCTTCCGGCGTAGTAATGTGCACAAACTCATTCGTTCGCAGAAGCTGATCCCGCTCCCACCATTCAATTCGCTCCGTAGCTAAGATTCGATCATCCTCTGTTTTGATCAGCACACCTCCTTCCGCAATAAAATATTCCTCGTCTTTATAGTAAGTCACATGATCGGCTTCAAGTAATGTCGAAAACGCGCCGCTAGAATCATGAATGACAACCTCCACCTTTTTCTCCAGACCTTGAAGATGCTGAATGGTCGTGTCGCTTTCGCCAATCCATTGCACATGGTCTGCCGAGATCCTGAGTCTTGGTAAACTTTCGTCGAGCTCCGAATCCGCCTGAGAGATCATAATTTGGACATTCCAACTTTCTCTATCTGGCTCAGAAGAAGATTTGGATCCCCCCGATAAATCCTGCCGTGAGCAGGATGCCAAGAGCAGTGCCAACAATAGGGCGAGCCCAGGAAACACCTGTGGATGTTCAGCGAAGCGGAATATGTAAGTAACTTGGAGCGGCGAAATCAATAATACAGGACAGGAAAGACGCCGACAATGTGCGCTTTTTGAGCGGGAAACGAGACTCGAACTCGCGACCTTCTGCATGGCAAGCAGATGCTCTACCAACTGAGCTATTCCCGCAAGCTTAAGGGATTTGGTACGTGAATATTATACCGAGGGTTCCGGTGAACTGTTTTATGCATCACGGGCTTTCAGTAAATCTTGCTTCACGAGTAATTCTGCGTTCAGAACCGCCCCCCCCGCCGCGCCTCGAATCGTGTTATGAGACAGAGCAACGAACTTATAATCCAGGACCTCACAGGGGCGAATCCGTCCAATGCTTACGGTCATGCCACCGCCTAAGTCAGAATGTCGCCTCGGCTGGGGGAAACGCTCATCTTCAAATACATGCAATAATTTCTCCGGCTCGGTTGGTAAACATAAATCTTTGATTGGGCTGACAAATGATTCGAATGCATCGTGCACTTCTGCTGAACTCACGTTTGTGCCCAACTTGACAGAGATACATTCAAGATGCCCTTCCAGGACCGGAACACGGTTGCACTGGGCACTGATGCGAATGGATTGCGGATGCAGAGCACCACCAGCGACAGTCCCCAACAATTTATTTGGCTCATGAACCAGCTTATCCTCTTCACCTCCAATGAATGGCACAACGTTTGCCAAGGCATCCAGTGACGACACTCCAGGATAGCCCGCACCAGAAAGGGCCTGCATCGTAGTGACCTGAACGGCCTCAAGACCAAATCTGTCGTGAAGCGGCTTCAGCGTACAGGTTAGACCAACGGTGGAGCAATTGGGGTTGGTGACGATATACCCTGTGCTCTGCCAGTCCTGATTTTTGATCAGAGACGTATGGTCTGGGTTGATTTCGGGGATCAGCAGAGGAACATCCGGGTGCATCCGAAAGCTCTTTGCATTGGAAATGACCGGATACCCTGCTCTGGCCAGCTTTGGCTCGGCATGATCCGCAACTGAAGCATGTAGTCCTGAGAAAACAACATCGCATGGCAGATCGTCACTGAATGATAACACCTGCATGGAGGCAACGGATACCGGGATTTCTGTCGTGCCAATCCAATTGGCGGCATCGCGGTACTTTCTCCCTGCTGACCTGTCCGATGCAACAAGAGCCGTGATTTTGAACCAGGGATGCCCTTGAAGAAGTTCAATGAATTTCTGGCCTACCGCACCCGTCGCACCAAGGATTCCTGCCCTAAGCATGCTCTTAACAACTTTGAATGGGAATTATGTTGTATAATCTACACAAGCGCCTGATTCAGCGCCCCCGTAAACATCAAAATATCTCCGTCGACAGGGATCCCCCTCTTCCGTATTCTATCACTTTTACTTCCTCTATGTAGAATCTGTCCAAATATAGATCCCAAAAAATCAAATTGAGATCTATCGATGTTGGACAATCAATCTTCATGGAACCGGTCAACCTTCGTGTATTCCATCAGCACTGCCTGCCCGATGATGTTCGATATAGTGACTGACATTTCGACACCATATGAATCCATGAGGCTCAAAGGCTTACCGAATCGGAAGGAAACCGGTTGCTGTCTCCCTCCTTCAACTGCAATATTCTGAGCGTAGAGATACGTTCGGTCGTTGCTGTCTCGTATCGGATTTAATCGACCATACAGTCCAGGAATGTGTCCGGTAGAATCCGAAAAAATCACTGAGCCCCCAGTTGTAAGAGGAACCAGTTCCACCAATAATCCTCCATCGCGAGGAATCCAGTCACGCACCAGTCCAGCACTATATCCTGGAGCTGCAACAAAGATGGTCATCGGTAAGTGTGTAGAGTGCAGATCAAACTCTGCTTCACCATCCACATCAGTACTTGCACGTTTCCAGGTTTTGTTGGGAAACAACACCAAAACATCAGCCCCCAAGATAGGCTCGGACTCAGAATGAACAGTAATGGTAGCCGCCGCCGGTGAAAGTTCAAATCTGGCAGCCGGAATTGTTAAAACCAGGTTTGACTGATCAATAAGTTTGTATTTTGGTTCAATCCCCGTAGCCTCACGGGTAGACTTTATGATAAGTGAGACTCCGTCGCCTCGCTTTTCCATCATGTATCTACGATGTTCCGATCCTGGAATGCTTCCCACGGGCAGCCGTCCAAATACGGAAGCAAGTGTCTCGTTGCGGGTTGACTGCTTTAAATTCATCATCTCAATGGTCATACCGTTGGGAAGTTGACCTGGGGAATCAATTTCCAAGCGATCCTTGAACATTGACAGTCGGATCCGACTGGAATATATTGAATAATCACGATGAATTACTGCATTGACTATTGCCTCAAATACTGCAACTTTACTATACTGCGGCAAATCTTCGCGGGCGGGAGTTTTGCGCGCAGCAACACGCATATTGCGGACTACAAATTTGACCGCGTCGAAAATCTGTTGCGAAAGTGGGCCCTCAATTTCTTGTGTGTCTAACTGGCCTGATGCACGATCTTTGCCTCTGTACATTGTTGCCATAATCATGGCGTGAGGAAACCACTGTCGAGGAGACTTGGCGCAAAGGAGTATCCCTGCAACCGTAGCTCGATATGCACCCGTTTCATCCGCAGCAAGCATTCCCAAATTCATTAGGGCCTTGACAGGATCACTCTGCCCCTCCGCACTCAGTAATGGTTCCCACAAACGCTCATCCAAAGAATTGAATCCAGTTTCAGGAACAATCTGTTGATCAAACCACAAGTATCGTTCCTTTGTACGGCTTTGAGCAAGCCGTAGCTTCTCATCGCCGCTGAGCTGACGTTTGCTTCCACCCACCCGAATGAATGCACGACCAAAACGCTCGTGGGCAGAATCCCCCTTCGGTACTTCCACGAGTAAATAAGCTTTTTCATCAAGTATTCGGTGATGAATACGAATTCGTATAGGAGGCTCAACAGAATCACTGCATATCTCAGATAGTACCTGACTGAGAGCGATCAACTGTTTTGGAGACATTCCCTGAAGTTGACCATCATCGGAAACCCCACAAAGAAGTACTCCGCCGTTTGCATTCGCGAAAGCTATGATCTCATCGGCAAGATCCTCTCGTTTAGGGCGATCCGGCTGATCACCTTTGAATTTGATCTGCTTAAATTCCCAACGCTGATCTTCTCCTATTACCAAGCGCTGACGTATCTCTTCATCGGTTATATTATCAATCCCAATCTGCATTTAGGCTACTCTCCTCTCAGGCTGAATGCAAATATAACTAATTGAGCCTCTTAATAAAACTCCCAGATCTGGGGAGGTGATCCGCGGAGATCTGATGCAAACCACAAGTATGCAATGCCTTTGTGACCACGGAAAGATCAAACGATCTTGAAATCTAAAGTAATCAGCGATATACCGATTATCTTCAATTCTCTAGGATCACTGCAACACGTACTTATTTGCATCCCTTACAATATACAGGGAGCAAGTTTTGATCTTCTAATATTTCTGTTTCAGGTTGGTGCATCTAGGGCAAAATAGACGAGATTTTCTGAATTCAGGGGCCCCGGGGAACGGGAGTGTTGTTTGATTCGGAGCTACTGACGCTCAACAGTGTGGATCGTAACCCGCCTGATAATCTACAACCGAATCAATGAGTGGGTCGATGTGACGTTGACGCCATGTCAACACCATCTCATTTAACTCATCCTGATCAATCAGGAAAGTGTCGTGACCATGGGGGCCCTCCATGACGGCTAACTCCGAATGTGGAATATACCGGCAAAGATCTTCCAACTCTTCCAGTAAATAGAGCACATCCGAGCGGATTCCAACTGCCAACGTTGGCTGCGTAATTGCCTTCAGTGTAACTTCATATTCATCCCTGCCCCGAGCAACATCGTGCGTATCCATCAAACGTGTCAGATATACGTAGCAGGAGGGATCAAATCGGTTAATGATTTTATCTCCATGATGATGAAGCCAGGTCTCAGCTCTGAATGAGCCCGCTCGATTCCGACCTCGTCCAAATCGAGATTCGAATGATCCTAGTGATCGGTACGATATCATTGCCATCATGCGTGCCACAGCCAGCCCGTTTTGAGGAGGAGCGCCCAGATCATAGGCACCGTCTTTCCAATTTGGGTCCGAACAAATCGCCTGCCGCTGCGCTTCGCTCCATGCAATACACCAGGAAGAATGTCGTCCTCCCACCGCAATGGGTACAATCCCCTGAACATAATCACTACCATAGTAGGCCCACTCAAGTGCCTGCATTCCTCCCATGCTTCCACCAATCACAAATGCGATCTTGCAAACACCGAGGCTGTCCAGTAGCCTTTTATGGAGCCTAACCGTGTCTCTTATACTTGCCTGGGGGAACGTATCCCGATAAGCTACGCCGGTCTCTGGATTGGCTGAGATTGGCGAGACCGTGCCGTAGGGAGAGCCAATCACATTGGCACAGACAACAAAGTATTTATCTGTATCCAATGCCTTGCCTGGACCAATGCATCCATGCCACCAGGACCGGGCATCTGGGGTGCTGGTAAGGGAGTGCCCAACCACAATCACATTATCCCCTGCTTCATTCAATTTTCCCCAGCGCTCGTAGCCCACGGGAACTTCATTCAGAACATCTCCGCTCTCAAACTCAAAGGTCGGTATGTTGATAATTCTTGGCATCAGTCTCCAGGCGGCGTACCCGGAAACCGGATACGCCGCCTTGACAGAAATTACACTGTACTACGCTACAACCTCGGCACCTATCGAACTCAGCGCTTGAGCAAAATCAGCTTTGATATCATCAATATGCTCAATACCCACGGAAACCCGAATCAAGTCTTCGGTAACCCCTGCAGACACCTGCTCTTCGCGTGCCAACTGCTGATGGGTAGTGGAGGCAGGATGGATCACCAGAGTTTTAGCATCGCCTACATTGGCCAGATGGCTTGCAAGTTTTGCGTTATTCACAAATGCCTGACCGGCTTCCAGACCACCTTCAACCCCAAATGAGAGCACGGGACCAAATCCATTCTTCAGATACCGCTGTGCTTGACTGTAGTACGGGTGCGATTCCAACCCTGCATAGCTGACCCAAGAAACTTCTGGGCGCTCCTGGAGCCACTTTGCCAACTCCAAGGCGTTGTCGCAACTGCGCTGTACACGAAGTGACAATGTTTCCAGTCCCTGAAGTAGCAGAAATGACCCAAAGGGATTCTGGCAGGGTCCAATATCGCGTAGTCCTTCAACACGGGCGCGTAGGATAAATGCTAAATTTGCCCCCAGCACTCCCTGTGGACCAAAAACATCCCAGAAACTGAGCCCATGATAAGATGGAGATGGCTCCGTAAAGCTTGGGAACCGTCCATTATCCCATGGAAATGTGCCCGCATCAACAATGACTCCACCAATCGTATTGCCATGACCACCAATCCATTTGGTCGCACTGGCAACGATAATATCAGCACCGTGCTCTATCGGACGGCATAAATAACCCGCTGCTCCAAATGTATTATCTACGACCAGTGGGATCCCTTTTCGCTTCGCTACTTCGGCGATTGCCTCGAAATCCGGTACATTGAACTTCGGATTACCAATCGTTTCGAGATAGATTGCCTTTGTGCGATCATCAATCAGTGCCTCAATGGAGCGGGGGTTGTCCCCGTTTGCAAATCGTACACTGATCCCCAATCTGGGCAATGTGACCTTGAACTGGTTATACGTCCCACCGTAGAGATAGCTGGATGAAACAATATTGTCACCAGCTTCTGCCAATGTGGACAGAGCAAGGAATTGCGCTGCCTGCCCACTGGAAGTAGCCAGGGCTGCTAAACCACCCTCAAGTGCAGCAATTCGTTTTTCGAAAACATCATTCGTCGGATTCATAATCCGTGTGTAGATGTTCCCGAACTCCTTGAGTGCGAAAAGATTAGCTCCGTGGTCCGAGTCATTAAAGACATACGAGGTTGTGGCATAAATAGGAACCGCACGTGCATTGGTTGCTGGATCCGGTTCTTGCCCCGCGTGGACTTGAAGCGTTTCGAAATGAAGAGATTGACCGTTCTGTGACATGAGATTAAGCCTCGTTAGTTAAGGGTAATGCACAACGCCGAACCCTCTATCAAGAAGAAACTGGCTTTTCCCATGGAGCCCCTTCCAGGTGGGATGACGGAAAAGGCTGGACTGCGAGTTAGAAATCAACTCAGGCCCTTCCGCTCATCTATCCCTGCGAACGCAGGGCAGGAAGTGGCACCTTCCGCACGAGGGGTCCAAACCTCGTGGGGGGTTGCCAGGGTATCATAGGGCCTGAACCCTCCACCCTTCTCGATGAGCTGCACGGACATCGTGTCAACTGATACAATAATACGACAATTTTTGATAAAGTTCCGCTTTTTTCGAGAAAAACTTGATAATCCCCAAAAAAAAAATCATAAATCCACCTTACGTCTCGGGAAAACCAGACTAGGTCTTACAAAAAATGACGGGCATGGTACCAGTCCAAGTGATATTTGATATTATGGTAAGCAGGCGGGCGGACTTGTGATCCGTTCCACCTGCATCCGCGAACCCCCATCATCTGGAAACAATTCATTCGATTACCGGATTTGGGTACTGATGGGGATGTGCAGAGTATCCCCTCGAAATGTAAATATTTCGCAGCCCTCAAGTCACCTGCGTGGCAGATCTCCTGCTCCCTTGGTTGGGAGCGCAATAAATCCAGATAAGTATGCATCTGCATGACGGGCAGCCTCGCGACCCTCACTGATCGCCCAAACCACCAAAGATTGACCACGCCGTGCATCACCTGCTGCAAAAATACCCGGCACATTGGTCTGATAGTCACTCCCCGTCTTATAATTTTTCTTGTGATCCAATTTCAGTCCAAGTGGACCTGCAATCCCCTCCGTCTCTGGACCAGTGTACCCAATTGCGAGAAGTACAAGGTCGGCGGACCAATACTTCCGTGTTTCTGGATGTTCGATAATTTTTCGACCGTCAAGCTCCACACGGACCGTTTGAAGGCTCTTCACCTGCCCGTTCTTACCTCCAAACGCTTTCGTCATAATACTCCAGTGGCGATCTGCACCCTCTTGATGGGAAGAGCTAGTCCGCAGAACCATTGGATAATAGGGCCAAGGTTGATCTGTCGGTCGCGTATCTGGAGGTGTCGGTAACAGTTCGAATTGCGTAACTGAATTTGCTCCCTGCCGATTCGCGGTACCCACACAATCACTTCCAGTGTCCCCTCCACCAATCACGATTACATCCTTGCCGGCGGCATTGATATGTTCAATGTTTTCCCGTACCAGATCATCTCCCTCATTAAGCTTGTTCTGTTGACGCAGGTAGTCAAATGCATAATGGATTCCCTCAAATTTTCGACCGCGAACGGGAAGATTCCGCGGCTTCGTCGCTCCCGTACATACAACCACCGCATCGAATTCGCGTAGCCTTGAGCAAGCATACGATCCCCCTACTTCCGCACGTGTGATAAACTGGATTCCACTTTTCTTCATCACATCAAGACGGCGATCAAGGACCCACTTCTCCAACTTGAAATCTGGAATGCCGTATCGTAATAAACCGCCGATCCGGTCATCCCGCTCCAATACCGTTACGCGATGTCCTGCACGATTTAACTGATCTGCAGCAGCCAGTCCAGCAGGGCCAGACCCGATTACCGCTACTTTTTTCCCAGTCCTTTGCATCGGCTGTTCCGGCTTTACCCAGCCCGATCGAAATGCATATTCAATAATCTCCTGCTCGATTCGCTCAATCGTGACCGGATCATCAATGATGCCTAAAACACAAGCGGTCTCGCAAGGTGCAGGACAAATCCGTCCCGTAAATTCCGGGAAATTATTCGTCGCACTCAACCGCTCATAGGCTGCCTTCCAATCACCACGATAGACGAGATCATTCCAGTCAGGAATGACATTGCCCAAGGGACATCCCGATTGGCAGAATGGTATGCCACAGTCCATACAACGGGCCGCCTGTCGCCGCAGCCGACGCTCACTGAATGGAGTATACACTTCACGCCAATCCTTCACCCGCTCTTTGACCGGACGATGTGCAGGCAACTCACGCTGATATTCGATAAATCCTGTCGTCTTCCCCATCCCAATTATGCTGCAATCGCCAAAGATTTTTTCTCTTTGGCCAAGCGCTCTAGTGCATTCCGGTACTCAACAGGCATGACCTGCACGAAATCGGCCAAGGCGATCTCCCAGTTTTCTAAAACCCACTGTGCTGCACGGCTCCCCGTATACCGAAAATGATTCTCAATCATCATCCGCAATTCAAGGATGCTCTCTTGCTGATCCATTTCCAGTAACTCAACCGATTCCATGTTGCATCGCACGTTTCTGAACTCCCGTGTAGCATCAATCACATAAGCAATGCCCCCACTCATTCCGGCGGCAAAATTTCGCCCCGTTTCTCCAAGGACAACGACACGACCTCCTGTCATGTATTCACAGCCATGATCTCCAACGGACTCAACCACAGCACGAACGCCACTATTCCTTACACAAAAGCGCTCTCCTGCTCCTCCCCGTATATATGCCTCTCCGCTGGTAGCCCCGTAAAAAGCGACATTACCGATAAGGATGTTCTTGTGAGGTTCATAGGTCGCCTCTGGTGGTGGAGAGATCGTCAGTTTCGCACCAGAGAGCCCCTTCCCGAAATAATCATTCGCATCTCCCTGGATATTAAAGGTCACCCCTTTGCAGGCAAAAGCTGCGAAGCTCTGCCCTGCAGAGCCACTGCAATTGAAGGTGATCGTGTCGTCTTCTAATGGATTGCCTCGAAAACGCTGCGCCAGTGCATGGCTTAGCATGGTGCCAACGGTACGATTGGTATTTCTGATTTGAATGTCTGCGACTACAGGTTTGCGTTTTTCCAGTGCAGGCTTGGCCAATGCGATCAGTTCATGATCAAGTGCGTGTTCCAGTCCATGGTCCTGTTCCGTAGTGGAGAATTCCTGCAATCTCTCAGGCACCTCAGGATGTACGAGGATTCGAGATAAATCCAAATGACGGGCTTTCCAGTGCGTGATGCCCCGTCGTGGCTTGAGTAAATCTACACGCCCACACATTTCTGAGAGTGTCCGAAACCCCAGTTTCGCCATGATTCCACGGAGTTCTTCCGCCACGAAGTGCAAATAATTCACGACATGCTCCGGCTGCCCGGAAAATTTTTTGCGTAACTCTGGATCCTGTGTGGCAATCCCCACAGGGCAGGTGTTGAGATGACATTTACGCATCATGATGCACCCAAGCGTTACGAGCGGTGCCGTTGCAAAACCGAATTCATCTGCACCCAACAGTGCCGCAACCGCGACATCTCTGCCCGTTTTCATTTGCCCATCACATTCAACGATGATGCGTGTACGCAATCCATGGTTCACAAGTGTTTGATGCGTCTCCGAAAGCCCAAGTTCCCAAGGCAGACCTGCATGCATAATTGAGGTCTTCGGGGAAGCACCCGTTCCCCCATCTGTTCCACTAATGAGCACAACATCTGCCTTCCCCTTGGCCACCCCTGCTGCAACGGTTCCCACACCAACTTCGGATACAAGCTTCACACTGATTCGTGCATTCGAATTTGCATTCTTCAAGTCATGAATCAACTGCGCCAAATCCTCGATTGAGTAAATATCATGATGTGGAGGGGGAGAGATCAAACCGACATAGGGAGTCGAGTGTCTTAGCTTCGCAATCCAGGGATACACCTTTTTGGCGGGAAGCTGTCCACCTTCTCCCGGCTTAGCTCCCTGGGCAATCTTGATCTGAATCTCGTCCGCACTTTCCAGATACTCAATCGTCACCCCAAACCTGCCGGAAGCAACCTGCTTAATCCGGCTTCGCCGAGGATTGTCGTACCCATACCGATCCGGCCCTTCACCTCCTTCACCGGTATTACTCTTCCCCCCAATGGCATTCATCGCAATTGCCAATGCCTCATGTGTTTCGCCACTGATAGAGCCATTGGACATGGCACCGGTCTTAAAAGATTTAACGATCTCGGCCCATGGCATCACTTCGTCTAAATCCACAGGCTCGGCTTTCGAATAATCAAAGGTCAAAAGCCCCCTGAGGGTATTTGCAGCACCTTTGTTGATCTCGTCCGAAAAGGCTTTATAGGAGACATGGGAGTTGGTCCGCGCAGCTTCCTGGACATTTGCAATTGCAGTTGGACTGAATGCATGCCGCTCTCCTCCTCGACGCCACTGATATTGCCCCCCAACATCCAGATGATAAACTCCGGTTACTTGCTTGCGTGGAAACGCACGCTCATGGCGCATCCTTACTTCTTTGGTAAGAATATCAAGGCCAACGCCCCCAATTCGTGACGGGGTGCCGCAAAAATATTGTTCCACCACTCCAGAACTGATCCCAACTGCCTCAAAGATCTGAGCTCCCCGGTAACTCTGCAACGTCGAAATTCCCATCTTGGACATTACCTTCAGGAGTCCATATCCGATGGCTTTGATATAGCTGGCCTCTGCTTCGGGTTCAGAAATCTCAGTGAGCACCTGCTTACGGACCATCTGCCGCACACTGGATAACGCCACATATGGGCAGACTGCCTCTGCGCCATACCCAATCAACATGGCAAAATGATGCACTTCTCGTGGTTCGCCACTGTCCACAATCAGCCCACACCGAAGTCGCAGTCCTTTTTGGATCAAGTGATGATGGACTGCCCCTGTAGCCAATAGAGCCGGTATGGGTAGCTGATTTTCTCCTGCCTCCCGATCAGACAGCACGATCAGACTGGCACCATGACTGATTGCCTCGGCAGCCTCTTCCTGGAGTCGCTCCAATGCCATGGAAAGCTCACCAGACTGAAAACACATATTGAGAGTCTGGACACCGGAAACCCCTGCTTCAATGGACGCCAAATCTGATTCGGTCAGTATTGGCTGTTCGAGCCTTAATTTTTCGCAATGCCGAGCACTCTCGGTAAACAGGTTTCCACTACTTCCCAGATTCAGTGCCAACGATGTGACCATGAACTCCCGAATTGCATCCAGCGGAGGATTCGTAACCTGTGCGAAGAGTTGCTTAAAGTAATCGTAGAGTAATCGAGACCGATCAGAAAGCACCGCCAACGGCGTATCATTGCCCATGGCCCCCAAGGGTTCTTTTGAGCTTTGCCCCATCGGACCCATTAACAGGCGTATATCTTCCAGCGTATATCCGAACATCTGCTGTCTGGAAAGCAGTGACTCCTCTCTGGCTTTGGGCTCGGTCGGTGGAAGAGAATCCAACGTGCGTTGATGATTATTCAGCCAAATACGGTACGGGGCTCTTGAGCAAATGCGAGATTTAATTTCCTCATCGTCAATAATGCGCCTCTCCTCCAAGTCAATCAGGAACATCCGTCCAGGCTTAAGCCGACCTTTCTTGAGCACATTGGATTCAGCGATTTCACCGACCCCGGTCTCGGATGCTAAAACGACATAACCATCCTTGCTGATGGTATAGCGGGAGGGGCGCAATCCATTCCGATCCAGCAGTGCTCCTGCATATCGACCATCGGTGAATGGAATCGTCGCCGGGCCGTCCCAGGGATCCATCAGATTGCTGTGGTACTGATAGAACGCCCGTTTCTCATCCGCCATTTCCTCGGCCCGCTCCCATGCCTCTGGGACGAGCATCATCATTGCATGCGGAAGTGACCGGCCCGTGTGATAAAGTAATTCCAACGCATTATCAAGGGCCATTGAATCACTACCTCCTTCCCGAATAACCGGCACAAGATTGCGGGTATCGTCTCCAAATTGATCGCTCCTGAACATGACCTCACCTGCACGCATCTGATTGATGTTGCCTCGAAGTGTATTAATCTCCCCGTTGTGGCACAGGAAGCGGAATGGCTGCGCCAGAGACCATTCGGGAAAGGTATTTGTGCTAAAACGCGAGTGCACAATGGTCAGTGCACTCTTGAAGCGCAGAGAACTCAGGTCCGGGTAGTATTCCGTGATCTGTCTGGGCGTAAGCATGCCCTTGTAAACCACGGTTCGGGTTGACATACTTGCGATGTAACAGCCGCTAAGTTGCCTCTGTAGGACATGTCGCTGAAATATTTTCCGAAGTACATAAAGCTGGCGTTCAAATGCATCAAGCGTGACTTCTTTGCTTCGCTCAATGAAACACTGCCAAATTTCAGGCTCGGTCATCCTGGCACCTGTACCGATCAATTGTGACTCCACAGGAACGCGCCTCCAGCCTAGAAATCTGACACCTTCTGCTTTCACAATGTCCTCCATCAACGACTTGGATGCCGCTTGATGCTGAGTAGGAATAAATACCATCCCCATCCCATAATCGTCTGGCTCGGGCAACGACGGAATCTCATACTCAAAGAATTCATGTGGTAACTGCACAAGAATCCCGGCGCCATCTCCGGTCGTTTCGTCACAACTGCATGCCCCTCGATGATCCAAACCCACAAGTATCTGGAGTCCCTTCTCCACAACATTGTGTGAAGGCGTTCCATCTACGCGACAATAGAGTCCAACCCCACACGCGTCATGCTCAAATGCAGGATCATATAATCCTTGCTGTTTCATCATCCGTGTCACCTTTTTCAGATCTGACCATGCATTGTCCCGATCTGATTTTTCTCGTAAATCTCTTTCTATCCCCTTATAATTAAACGATTTTTTCGCTAATTTCCTAAAATTTTCTATTGCACATGAAACCCAACGCCGGAAAATCTGTATATTTTCCTGAATAATTTTTGTGAAATGGTCTGTTATCCTTAATTATTGCAGTTTTTTTGTAAAAAATTCGCTATTATGTAGACAATGATTTTATTCATGGGGGATAAATTCACGCAAAATTCACCGAATTTTCTTTCAATCTCATTGGTCCATCGGGGACTTTTGCCCCGTTCAATGCTTATGCTGACACCTGACTCGGAGTATCTATCAGAGACTTTGCTGCTAAAATCGCAGCCCTCTGAGGCGACTCAAGTGCGAGTCAGATTCTTTCTTTTCAACCTCAACCATCTAAGGAACTGATGACAAAGCGCTTCTCTTTTTTTTCACTTGCATTACTTACCCTCTTGATGCTCACGCCCATACTCACCCATGCTCAATCGGTCAGCTTTGGCGCAGACTTCTTTAACCGCTATATATGGCGTGGTTATGACTTCGGTGATTCTTTTAGTGTCCAACCTGGTCTTGCGTTGAGCGCGGGAAATTTCGAACTGGGAACTTGGGGATCCTATTCCATTAGTTCTGACGGCGCTGATGCCAATGAACATGACCTCTACGCCACATACAGCATTGGCCTTGGTGCCTCTGCAAGCTTGGATCTGACAATCACAGACTATTATTTCCCCAGTGGTGACGCAGAAGCTGGGGAATGGCTCAATTTCGACGGAGACGGTGAGGGGGCACACTGGATTGAACTCATGGGGAGTGTAACGCTTCCAGAATCCTTCCCTTTAACCGTTACAGCTGCATTTATGGCTCATAACGATCCAGACAATTCGCTCTACCTTGAAGGTGCAATACCGTTCACGGTCGCTGATGTTGAATTAGGACTTACACTTGGCCTGGTGGCTGGAGAGAGTGGATTCTATGGAGTAGAAGGGGCATCTGTGGTCAATTTGGGTCTATCTGCGAGTAAAGACTTGCAAATAACCGACAACTTTGCATTGCCGCTTAGTGCTGCTTACGTCATGAATCCAACGACTGAGAAGACCTATCTGGTCTTCGGATTCTCGCTCAGTCCTTAGGCACAGACGGGAGGCCTGGACTTGACTACATCCAGGCCTCCCGTCATCATTTACCGGTCAAATGCGTGGAATTCTTGCATCCGAGCATTTGATTGCGGACTGATTGCCCTCACTGCATCTTAATTCGTTGATTTTTCACTATGCACTAATCCTAATAACTTCCTGTGTCCGACATACACGGTTCAGGCCTCGGGGTCATATGACTCATCGCACCTCCCTCGCCAATTCAACTAAAATCCAATCTCTACCGGGCTGTCGAAACACAACCTCTATCCTATTTCACAGGATATTCGATCTCATAAATTCACTGTGTAACAAATCTGGTGTCCATGCTGGTCACTTGATTGATTTTTCGTGAACCCGAGATCTATGACGGATGCATACCGTATACGTCATTACTTCTGTGTATAAGTGCCTTCACTGGATCTGTACAATGATTGATACACTCGATTGCCCAAAATCAGAGGAGGTGATTCCTCTAGCGAATCACCTCTCTGGTCAGAAAATATTTGATCGTTACCGCCAGACTGCAGGTGCCTTAGCACGAACTCATTGGCAGGTGATTTACCTGAAAAGCCAAGGTAAAGTCATCAATGATATTGTTGACGTCACCGGGTATAGCAAAGATTTTGTCCGGCAGATCATCCTGCGCTACAATGAGGCAGGAGCGGATGATTTTATTGAAGACAAGGGCTTCCCGAATCAGGTCAAAGACGATTATATCCGCAAATCCAGTGAGTTGGATACAGCACGTCAGGCACAGCAGGAAATGCTTGCTACAAGAATTCCTGCCCACCCGGAACTGGAAATCGATGCTTTCCTGAAGGCTGCGACCGAACTCAGTGGGGATTATTATGATTTCTCCCTCTCCGACGATGGAATTCTGACCATGGCAATCGGTGATGCAACCGGTCATGGCACAACTGCAGGGATGATGGTGATTGCAACCAAGGCACTCTTTAAGGACTCGGCAGATGATTCCGACCTTCTGGGCCTTATCCGGCGTATGTCAAAAACCATCAAAAGTGTGAACCTTCGAAGCACCTACATGCACATCACCCTGGCGCGCTATCATCAAGGCGTACTTCAGCTTGTGGGGGCTGGCATGCCCCCAATCCTTATGTACCGGTCCGAAACCCAAACGATAGAGGATGTCGTTCTCAAAGGAATGCCCCTGGGCAGCTATACTGATTTTCCCTATGAACAATTAGAGATCTCCCTCAACCCTGGAGATACTGTTTTCTTTATGAGTGATGGTCTCCTGGATCTACAGAGTCCGTGTGGCGAAATGCTGCAGCTGGATCGAGTCAGAAAGATCTTCGCCGAGGCAGTTGCCCGCTCTCCAAGCGAAATTATCGCCCATATCCGAAAAGCCGGCATTGCCTGGCGCGCGGGAAGACCTCTGAAGGATGATGTGACACTCTTGGTTCTTCAGCGATCAGCAATCAACGGATAGCAAATCCATCCCTATCGAATCAAAAAGGGCGGTAATCCCCTCACGACGGGACAGAGCCACACCCCTGTTCCATCTCTATCAGCCCAGTAGGTCGCGTCTAAAGCTGGCAACACTCTGACTCGGCCTTTGCCAAGCCCTGAGGTGTACTGGAATGAGATAAAAACACATATCGTTGCCCCTCGTAGAAGTGAGTCCAAGCTTGGTGCCGCCACGAGCCGGTAGTCCCGAGTCTGGGCAATATCTCGGTCCCTACAAAATACAGCAGAACCAAACTTATACTTACTGTGGCGATACTCATTGATGGAAAGGCAATTGCAGTTGATGTACGCAAAGAAGTGCGTCATGAAGTTGCTGCGTGGACCTCAAAAGGACATGCTCCCCCCTATCTTGCGGTGGTGCTTGTTGGTAATAATCCTGCGTCGGCTTCATATGTGCGAGGGAAAATAAAGGCTAGCCAGAATGTTGGTATTGCAGGCAATACCTTGAAATTTGATGAAAACATCTCTGAGGAAGCTCTTCTCGAGGTCATCCATGATTTAAATACCAGCCCTCATGTGAGTGGTATCCTTGTGCAATTACCGCTCCCCGGCCATCTTGATGCATCACGTGTGATTTCCGCGTTAAATCCGAATAAAGATGTCGATGGTTTGCACACGATAAATGCTGGCCGATTGGCTGCCGATCTTCCAGGTTTCGTGCCTTGTACACCAGCAGGAATCGTGGAGCTATTGCGTCGGGCAAATATTGATATCGAAGGAAAACATGCTGTCATTCTTGGGCGATCCAGCTTGGTTGGACGCCCACTCGGAAGCCTACTGCTGCGAAAAGAAAACAACGCAACCGTTACAATCTGCCATAGTCGGACACAAAGCCTGCCCGAAGTCTGTCGCCAGGCAGACATTCTCGTGGCCGCAATTGGCCGTGCATACTTTGTAACCGCCGAGATGGTTAAGCCTGGAGCAGCCGTCATAGATGTAGGAATCAACCGTATGGAGGACACTACACATGCCCGGGGGTATCGACTTACTGGAGATGTGGACTTCGAAACGGTATCAGAAATTGCTGGTTATATTACCCCTGTCCCGGGTGGTGTAGGCCCAATGACCATAGCGATGCTCCTTAAAAACACAATGACTGCAGCAAGACTGCTCAACTGATGCAGGCCGTACCGGAAACTACCCAGGTCGTAGACACGACACAGGTTGCAGATACCACCTTGAGCGCCCCTGACACGCTGCAGGTATCCAGCCCCGTAGATACCCCCTCAGTAGTGAGTGAGACCCTCCCCCAGGTTTTTCAAGACGCAGGCACCCTAGTCTCTGAGGGGCGATTCTCCGATGCCTGGGATGCGATCATTCCACAAGCCGTAAATTGGATGTCTGACCTGACACCCAGAATTGCAGGGGGCTTGCTTGTACTGGTCATTTTCTATACGGCCTATCGATTCCTGTACAATTTACTTCGCCGAATTCTGAAAAGAAGTAATGTGGTGCAGGCAGGCCTGCAAACACTGGTACTGCAGGCCTTCCGGCTCCTCTCAATCGTTCTCATTGCCATCATCTTCTTACAGACCATGGGAATTGACCCTGCTGCCCTGATCGCAGGGATTGGGGTTGCAGGTATCGCATTCGGTTTTGCAGCTCGAGACACCGTTGAAAATATTCTGTCGGGGGTCAGTATTCTGACCGATAAAGCCTTCCGCATCGGTGACACTGTGATCGTTGGCGGCACCTACTGTGTGGTTGAAAATATTACGCTTCGCACAACACGTCTGCGAACCCCCAAGAATGAGGTCTTGGTCGTCCCCAATCAGCAGATGGCGAATGAACGAATTCTGAATCATACCATTGCCGGTGCCCTTCGAATTGAGATCCCTTTCGGCATTGCCTACAAAGAGTCGCCACACGAAGCTCGCCGTGTCATTCTGGAAATTACAAAGGACGATCCACGCCTGATGGAAAATCCTGAACCCCAAGTCGTAGTGACCAACTTAAACGACAGCAGTGTGGACTTGAGTTTATGGGTGTATGTGGAGGATCCAAAAGAAGAACGTCAGATTATCTACCACTACACCGAAGCCATCAAAGCAGCATTGAACCAGGCGGGGATTGAAATCCCATTCCCCCATATCCAACTGATCCAGGATTAATACGGGTCGTTTATCGAATGATGAACACCGTAACCTTCAGGAATGTCTCTCAAACAGCGTTGCGATTGAACTTGACATTCCCATTCGTCTCTATACGCTAACGATACAGACCTGATCACTGCAGGAATGACCGCCAATGAGACTCAGTCTGGATTCCAGGGAATCCACCCCACTCCTTGATGCCCAAAATCAAAACAGCCCGGATGCAAACATTCTGAGAGAATCTCTGCTGATTCCACAACCCGAGGACCAGGACGGTTAAAGTACTGATTGCCGTCCGTAACATAGACGCGCCCATTCCGCACGGCGGGGAGATTTTCCCACTGAGGGCTTGAGGTTAGTGAGGTCATCTCACGCAAAGAACGATCAATGTCAAATCCACAAGGCATGATGGCAATCACTTCGGGCTCAGACGCAGCAAGCTCGTCCAGCGAAAAGTATTCTGAATGATGCCCTGGCCTACTAAGGAGACTGCTCCCTCCAGCAAAATCAACCAACTCGGGAACCCAGTTGGCCGCGATCATCAGTGGCTCCGTCCATTCAATACAGGCTATTCTGGGCCGATGGGGTGTTTTTTGTGCTTTGGTGCGCAGTGATTGAAGCCGACTCTGAAGACTCGAAACAAGATATTCACCCTTTCCTGGATCACCCAAAGCATCGGCTACATGCTGGATATCTGTCCAGACATCACGGAGAGACATTGGCTTAAGCGAAACAATTGCGGGCGCCGAACTCACTAATTCACACACAGCTTTTTCTACATCACTAAGGCTTACCGCACAGACTTCACACTGGGTTTGCGTAATAATGACACTGGGCGAGATTTTGTCTAACAGTTCGGAATCAACTTTGTACACAGACAGGCCATCTCCGACAATCGTTCGAACTTGGTCGTCAATCTCGGCACTGGAGGATTCTGTCACGATCTTTGAAGATGAGCATACGGGGATCTGCTCAACCGTCGGCGGGTAGTCGCATTCATGTGATCTACCGACGAGGCTCGATTCAAACCCCAAGGCACAAACGATTTCTGTCGCACTTGCAATCAGAGACACGATCCGATGATTCATAATAATATTGTCTCTTTCGAATGCAATATCAATTTGTATGCATGTTATGCCCTGCCAGGAGAAGCAGGTTAGCTGACAAAACTGTCCCTGCATCTCTGATTTCTTCCTGTAATTCAAACCGTATTCAGGCAGTCCAATTACGCAGGCGAACACCTGTGCAGATGAACCCGTGTCTCCTGGACAATGACCTATCAGGGCATCCCCAAGGATCAGTGAGAAACCTGTCTTGGTATAACCTAACGGAAGGAGAATTGATCGAACGACTCAGCAGAATGCTGCTGGGGTAGCGGGGATTGCTTCACACCGATCAACAATAAGCCATCTCGAGAATTCACCATTACAATTCCCGAAATTTGCCAAATTATTTTATGGTTGCTGGCAACGATTGATCTCGTGCTTATAACCACCTGTCTTATTTTACTCGAGTGTGCGATCTGTAAAAGTACGCCTTTCATATGCACCCCTTGATATAACGTAGCCCTTGGATGGAACTTCTTTTTTATGCACTATCCGCGCCGGTTATCGGAGTCCTTCTTTATCCGGTACTGCATGATAACCCAAGGCTCACTAAGACGTTTGACCGTTCTATGTATGTGGTGGTCCCCCTTCTGATATTGACTCAGGTCTTGGGACATCAGATCGAACATAATGGCTGGGCCCCCGCGGGTATCTTAGTCCTCTTGGGGATCATGGCACTGGGGCTTCTGATACCGATTGGAGTAGAGCATATCTCTCATAATATTGCTCCAAAGACGGAAGCCTTATCTGTGATTTTCGGTTTTCTCGGACTGGGACTGCATGCTCTTTTGGAAGGTTCCAGTCTGAATACAGATTCATCAACCATCATCATCCCTCTTGCTGTCCACCGCCTTGCCGTGGGACTCATGGTCTGGTGGATCCTGTATCCTCGCTATGGTCTGCCTATTGCCATCATTGGCATTGCCGGGCTTCTGTCCACTACACTGGCCGGATTTTTCCTGGCAGACATCTTACCACATGGATTCACTGGCAGTGACCTATTTCAAGCATTCGTAGCCGGATCTCTCCTGCATGTAATTTTTCATGAACACCATCATGGGAGTCCACATGCACATCATCATTAGGCTTCCTATCCTCCGAAACAAGGCAATCATGTGGGAGCATGAAAGGGTTTTGATGTGTTCAATGGGCTTTCTGTTGCCCCCCAGTTGATGTGTATTTCTACATTGAATATTCTACTGCTTCAGATACGCAAACCGGATGACCCGATGCGTATCAGCGAAGTGACCGCATTTGCGGAATCGATTGACACCCCCCCGGAACGTATCACCTCCGTTGATTTAATCAATGACCCGCCTCAACCGGAGGCTCTGCGTAAGGCAGATATGGTATTAATCGGGGGGGCTGGTGATTACTCGGTTCCTGAAGGAGGAGAGTGGCTGGATCGTGCACTGGATGCGATGCGCTTATTATACGCGAAACGCAAGCCGGTTTTTGCATCCTGTTGGGGATTTCAGGCTATGGCTGCAGCCCTCGGCGGTTCTGTGATTACCGACCCGCAACTCGCCGAACTAGGCACTCTGCAACTCACGCTCACATCTCAAGGAATGAACGACCCCATCTTCAGTGGCCTGGGAACTGTATTCTGGGCGCATGTAGGACATCAGGATACCGTTGTGCAACTCCCCGAAAATGCGGTTCGCCTAGCCGAAACCCCGCTTATAGAAAATCATGCATTCTGCATGCCCGATGCTCCACTTTACTGTACTCAATTTCATTCAGAACTGAAAAAAGATTTGTTGATCCAGAGGTTAATGTCCTATCCCGAGTACACGAAACGTATTCTAGGCATTCCCGTGGATGAACTGGTCAAAACACTTCGGGAAACACCGGAATCCAATAATCTCATTCGAGAATTTGCTCGCCACATATTTGCAGGCTGACATGAACTCCCTGATCCGCGGCTACCTCATCTTATTTAGTGTCTGTCCGAGAATACCATCGCATCTCTAAAATGTGCCTTTATGCCCTCCTGTGTCTGGATTTTGTCGCAATTCTCTCCATTTTTTCCTCGCCGATTTTTTTAATTCCTCTCGGGGGCGGGTGATTTTCAGGAAAATCCACAATCCCTGAAAAACCTGTACTGGAAGCATCCCAAGGCGGTTTTTACTCTGAATTTATTCTTCAGATTTGTCGATCCATGCCTGGATCATGGGAGTATAAGTGGAACCGGGCTGTTCATCTTCAACTTTTTTTGCGATGCGAAAAGCGTATGACTTTCAATTATCAATGGATTGCATCTCCATGGAGGAGATCCAGCTTGATCCAAGAAGCCGGGATGTGATTCAAGTATTTCTGTATGGGCTCCGACAAATTTTTCTGGACCTCCCGACCCGATTGAAGTTGATGGATCTTTTGGAGAGGTATAAACCGGGAACCCGTAAGAATTGTGGGCGCCCCGGAATGGACGTGTGGAATATCTTGGTTTTGGCCGGCCTGAAGCAGGCGCTGCATTGCAACTATGATCTTTTGACCGCTTTGGCGAACCATATGGATATTGTGCGGCAGATGCTGGGGCATGGAGCGGACGATCGGACCCGCTACACTCGTTCCGCCATTCATGATAACGTATCGGCACTGTCCCCCGAATTGCTGGTGCAGGTCAATTGTTTGGTGGTCAAACTTGGGCACCGAATGGTCGGCAAACCCGAGGGCGAGACGCTCAAATGTCGGTGCGACTCGAAACCGGTGAAGACCAATGTTCGCTTTCCGACCGATCTGCTGTTGCTCTGGGACTCGGTACGTTGTCTGATTCGTGTCAGTGCGAAGATGGGCAAATCATTTGGGATGGATGGTTGGCTGCAACACAAAAGTCTGAGTAATAAGGTCTACCGGGAATATAGGGCAGCTCGGAAGGGTCAGCGGCGTAACTACAAACTCAAGAACGTTCGCAGATATCTGCGCAGAAGTCGTGCGATGGTCAAAAAATCTCTTGACCTTCTGGAGCAGATCAATGCACTGGAGCAGGAGATTTTGGCCCGTTCCGGCCCCCGTTCCAATGCAGATCAAGCCACTTTGCAGGAAATTTTTGAGGCAAAACAGGAACTCTGTCTGTATCTGGACTACATTGCGCGATTTTCCGATCAGATCCAGCGCCGCATCTTTGAAGGAGAGCAGATTCCTACCCACGAGAAAATCTATTCGATCTTCAAGCCGTTCACGCGATGGATCGTCAAGGGCAAGGCAGGAATCCTCTGCGAGTTGGGGGTCCCGGTCGCGGTGATTGAAGATGAGGATCAATTTGTTTTAGGCTACGGGATTCTTTGGGAGGGAACCGACAAGGATATTGCGATTCCCCTGGTGAAGACCTTGGAGGCACAGTATCCAGGGATCTCCATGACCTGCTCGTTTGACCGGGCGTTTTACAGTCCTGAGGTGCGTAAGCAGTTGGATGAAAAGCTGGAAGTTACGGCCATGCCGAAGAAAGGGGGGCGGACCCAAGAGGAACAAGCACGTCAGAATGACCCGGCTTACCAGAACGCACGGAAGGGGCATGCCGGAGTAGAGTCCTGCATGAACCATCTCAACCATCGAGGCTTGTCACTGGTGCGTGAGACCAGCAGCGAAAGCTTCGAACGTGTGGTGGCAACCTCGGTATTGGCCGCGAACATCCACCGGTTGGGGACGCTAAGATCAGGAACGAAAGCGTCTCAGACGTCTCCAGAAACAACGCAAGCGATTGCGGCGCGCGGCGTAGCCATCCCGCTTATCCGAGGAAGAACATCAAGTGGCTCGTACGGGCGGATGCGAGAGGTGTGCCCAGTAGATACGAAATACCTGTAATACAGAAAAATCCAGCACAAACAAGTGTCTCAAAAACGACCGCCCCACCAATAATCAAACGGATTGAACCAAAATGAACCCCAATATCTCGGAACAGACCCGGAGCACAGGCATTTTCTGGACAGACACAATATAGCAGGATAAGGCTCCCCAGATGCTTATCAATACGGAACTGCTAAATTGAGATGAATATTATGGGTTCATAGACATGATGATGTATCTAGTGCGGATGGTTGTGGATCGCTGTGACGCTTCGTCTGTCCCTGTATCGGTGCTCAATGGAACAAACTCTCCTGCGAGACATAGATCTGAGGCCTCTCCAGAGGCTCCCCAGGCGTTCGTGATGCAGGGGAGGGGACGGTTGGTTACTCCTGGGGTGATCCGTGGAGATCTGATGCAAACCATAAGTACACAACACGCTTGTAAATCAAACATCCTCAGGAATGTACCGATCGTCTTCAATTTCTTTGACCACTTTGCACGTACTTATTTAGCATTCCGTACGGTATCCAGGGGCGGACTCTTGTGTCTTTCCCTGCTTCTATGTTCGTTTGTCGCGCAGGCGCAGACCACGAATATTTGTGATCGTACAGACGAAGTAGAACAGGGCATACTGACTGCATTGAGTGCAACCGATTGTACAGCGATCACATCAGCGCAGTTGGCTAGAATCACACAATTGAATTTAAGGTCTAAGGGTATTTCGAGCTTAAAGTCGGGAGATTTTGATGGGCTCACTAATTTGGAGTTCCTTTATTTGGACAAAAATTCTCTGACGGAAGTGCCTGCGGATCTCTTTGATGGGCTCACTAATTTGGAGACGGTTTCATTGCGCCAAAATTCTCTGACGGAAGTGCCTGCGGATCTCTTTGATGGACTCACTAATTTGGAGGGGGTTTATTTGTACGATAATTCTCTGACGGAAGTGCCTGCGGATCTCTTTGATGGGCTCACTAATTTGGAGACCCTTGATTTGAGCGCTAATTCTCTGACGGAAGTGCCTGCGGATCTCTTTGATGGGCTCACTAATTTGGAGATCCTTTATTTGCACCGAAATTCTCTGACGGAAGTGCCTGCGGATCTCTTTGATGGACTCACTAATTTGGAGTGGGTTTTTTTGTACGATAATTCTCTGAGGGTACTGCCTGCGGATCTCTTTGATGGACTCACTAATTTGGAGTGGGTTTTTTTGTACGATAATTCTCTGAGGGTACTGCCTGCGGATCTCTTTGATGGGCTCACTAATTTGGAGATCCTTTATTTGCACCGAAATTCTCTGACGGGACTGCCTGCGGATCTCTTTGATGGGCTCACTAATTTGGAGACCCTTAGTTTGTACTATAATTCTCTGACGGAAGTGTCTGCGGTTCTCTTTGACGGGCTCACTAATTTGGAGGCCCTTTATTTAAGCAATAATTCTCTGACGGTACTGCCTGCGGATCTCTTTGATGGGCTCACTAATTTGGAGGAGCTTGATTTGAGCGCTAATTCTCTGACGGGAGTGCCTGCGGATCTCTTTGATGGGCTCTTCACTTCCGGTTCGACTAATATTTTGTGGTTAGGAAACAACGATCTCACCAGTTTTCCTGCAAGCCTGTTTGATCATATTGCTTCGGAGACGGAGCTACGTCTTACGGTTTATTTGAGAGGGAATTCTATTCAATGTTTTGATCCATTCTATGACGGGATTCCCGTCAGTGTAGATCACGAAAATAGCGGAGTCGTCTGTCCCGGTCGCCAGATTACCTTGACGGTTGAACCGGGCACCGTGGGCGAGTCAGCTACGGCGACTTCAGCAACTGTAACAGCGACGTTGGATGCTGCTCGAACCACAGATACCCCGGTGACGGTGACCATGGGATCGGATACAGATACGGCAACGAAGGGGACGGACTATGCAACAGTGGATGCGTTTTCAATTTCGATTCCAGACAACACGATTTCTGTCACGGGTACGTTCATGCTGACGCCAACGAATGATACGACCGATGAGGATGATGAGACATTGAGTATCACCGGAGAGAGCACTGTGATGGAAGTCGAAGTACTAGGGACGAGTATGACGATCATAGACGACGATGGGGCACCGGAGGTGACGTTGGTGCTTTCCGCGACATCCATCAGCGAAAACGGAGGAATCACCACGGTGACGGCGATGCTGGACCGTGCGTCCAGTGCAACGACGACGGTCACGGTCTCGGTAGCTCCCGACTCTCCAGCCACTGCATCGGACTATACGTTGAGCACCAATCAGGTGCTCACGATTGTCGCGGGAGAGATGAGCAGTACGGGGGAGGTGGCAATCACGGGGGTGGATAACCCGGTGGATACGCCGAACAAGACGGTTCAGGTGAAAGGGGTGGCCACGAACGAACAGGGGGTGGCTGCGCCCTCGGAGGTGGAACTGACGATCACAGACGATGATGCCATACCCACGGTGACGTTGGCGCTTTCCGCGACATCCATCAGCGAAAACGGAGGAATCACCACGGTGACGGCGATGCTGGACCGTGCGTCCAGTGCAACGACGACGGTCACGGTCTCGGTAGCTCCCGACTCTCCAGCCACTGCATCGGACTATACGTTGAGCACCAATCAGGTGCTCACGATTGTCGCGGGAGAGATGAGCAGTACGGGGGAGGTGGCAATCACGGGGGTGGATAACCCGGTGGATACGCCGAACAAGACGGTTCAGGTGAAAGGGGTGGCCACGAACGAACAGGGGGTGGCTGCGCCCTCGGAGGTGGAACTGACGATCACAGACGATGATGCCATACCCACGGTGACGTTGGCGCTTTCCGCGACATCCATCAGCGAAAACGGAGGAATCACCACGGTGACGGCGATGCTGGACCGTGCGTCCAGTGCAACGACGACGGTCACGGTCTCGGTAGCTCCCGACTCTCCAGCCACTGCATCGGACTATACGTTGAGCACCAATCAGGTGCTCACGATTGTCGCGGGAGAGATGAGCAGTACGGGGGAGGTGGCAATCACGGGGGTGGATAACCCGGTGGATACGCCGAACAAGACGGTTCGAGTCCAGGGCAGCGCGGCCAATACACAGGGGGTAACCGCGCCCTCGGAGGTGGAACTGACGATCACAGACGATGATGCCATACCCACGGTGACGTTGGCGCTTTCCGCGACATCCATCAGCGAAAACGGAGGAATCACCACGGTGACGGCGATGCTGGACCGTGCGTCCAGTGCAACGACGACGGTCACGGTCTCGGTAGCTCCCGACTCTCCAGCCACTGCATCGGACTATACGTTGAGCACCAATCAGGTGCTCACGATTGTCGCGGGAGAGATGAGCAGTACGGGGGAGGTGGCAATCACGGGGGTGGATAACCCGGTGGATACGCCGAACAAGACGGTTCGAGTCCAGGGCAGCGCGGCCAATACACAGGGGGTAACCGCGCCCTCGGAGGTGGAACTGACGATCACAGACGATGATGCCATACCCACGGTGACGTTGGCGCTTTCCGCGACATCCATCAGCGAAAACGGAGGAATCACCACGGTGACGGCGATGCTGGACCGTGCGTCCAGTGCAGCGACGACGGTCACGGTCTCGGTAGCTCCCGACTCTCCGGCGACCACTTCGGACTATATGTTGAGTTCCAATCAGACGCTCACGATTGCCGCGGGAGAGACGAGCAGTACGGAGGAGGTGACAATCACGGGGGTGGATAACCCGGTGGATACGCCGAACAAGACGGTTCAGGTGAAAGGGATGGCCACGAACGAACAGGGGATAACTGCGCCCTTGGAGGTGGAACTGACGATCACAGACGACGATGAGGCGGGCATTGTTGTAGATCCGCAGTCCGTGATCGTTGTAGAGGGGCAAACGGCGACGTTTACGGTCAGGATTGCGGGGCAGCCTTCGGGCAGTGTGACGGTGATCATCCCTACTCCTGTGGGGGACCTGACGGCTACCCCACCAAGCTTGCAATTTACAGTTGACAGCTGGAACACCTATCAGCCGGTGACCTTAGCGGCGGCAGAGGATACGGACGGGCTTGCAGATGAGATGGAAACGTTGCAGTTAACCGCGACGGGAGCAGCAGAGTATGCAGGAAAGACCAGCGAGGTTATGGTCACGATCAAGGATGACGAGCAGGCGAGCATTGTGGTGAATCCATCTGCGTTGACGGTAACCGAGGGTAGTCTGAGCCGTGCATTCACGGTGGAACTTTCGGCAAAACCTACTGCGGATGTGACGGTAACGCTCAGCGATGACGGGGACTCGGACCTGAGCTGGTCTGGCAGTACATTCACGGGCAATGCATTGACGTTTACGCCTGCCGACTATGGCGCGCAGACGGTGACCTTAACGGCGGCGGCGGATGATGACGGGCTTGCGGATGAGATGGAAACGTTGCGCTTAACCGCGACCGGGGCAGCAGAGTACGCAGGGAAGACCGGTGAGGTGACGGTCACGATCAAGGACGATGAGCAGGCGGGCATTGTGGTGAATCCATCTGCGTTGACGGTCACCGAGGGAGGTTTGGGTGGTTCATTCACGGTGGTCCTTTCGGAGGTTCCCGGGTCGGATGTGACGGTAACGCTTAGTGATGATGGGAACCCGGACCTGGTTTGGTCTGGCGACACACTGATCGAAAATACGCTCACCTTTACATCTGCAAACCACCGCACTCCGCAGATGGTGACTTTGAGCGCGGCCGAGGATCCAGACCTTTTGGATGAAGACGTAACGTTGCGTTTAACGGCTTCCGGTGGAGAATATGCCGAGGTGACGGCCCAGATAATGGTCATGATCATGGATGATGACGAGGGCGCGATTGTGACTCCGAGTTCGGTGACCATGGAGGAAGGGGGTACATACTTGCTCCTGGTTGGTCTATCCGCACCGCCCTCGGGCCCGGTGACGGTGGACTTGAGTGGACACGCGGAGACCGATCTGGCACTGGATCAAACGTCTCTGTTGTTTACGTCTGTGGACTGGCAGACTTCCAAGCCGGTGACGTTAACGGCGGCGGTGGATGCTGATTTTTCGGACAACATGGAGACGTTGACGCTTACGGCATCTGGCGGCGGCTACGATAGGGTGCGGGCAGAGATTCCGGTGATTATTACAGATATGCCACCGCCCCCCCGCGTGTTTGTGAGTTTATCGGCATCTCCGCTCCGGGTAGATGAAGGCGAGTCGGTGACGGTAACGGCCACGTTGTCGGAGGTACTTGCGATTGATGTGACGATTCCATTGACATTGACCGATGTGACGGCGGATGCTCAGGATTACCGGGCATCGTCTCCTGCCCGGATAGAGGTGATCGCTGGACAGACGCGCGGGAGCTACTCAATTTCTACGATTCAGGATGAGGTGGTCGAGTCAGAGGAGACGTTTCGTGTGGCACTTGGGGTGCTACCGTCCGGGCTGGTGAAGGGGAAAGAGGTGGAGATCAGGATTACCGATGATGATGCGGCAGAGATTCAGGCCCCCGAGTCGGTATTGTTGGCGGAAGGGGGCGAGCAATCGTTCGAGATCTGGTTGACATCCGAGCCATCGGGCGAGGTTTTGGTGACGCTGACGTGGCCTTCTGACGCGGGCCTGATGGTGAGGCCGATCACCCGAATCTTTACGGCAGACAACTGGCGTGTGGGACAGCAGGTGACTTTGAGCGCGGCCGAGGATCCAGACCTTTTGGATGAAGACGTAACGTTGCGTTTAACGGCTTCCGGTGGAGAATATGCCGAGGTGACGGCCCAGGTAATGGTCATGATCATGGATGATGACGAGGGCGCGATTGTGACTCCGAGTTCGGTGACCATGGAGGAAGGCGGTACGCACCTGCTCCTGGTAGGTCTGTCGGCCGAGCCATCAGGCCCGGTGACGGTGAATTTTTCTGGACACACAGGGACCGATCTGGCATTGGATAAAACGTTTCTCACGTTTACGCCTGCAGAGTGGCAGCCCCGCACAGTCACCTTGACGGCAATGGAGGATGATGATTATGTTGATGACACGGAAGTGCTGACGCTTACGGCAAGCGGCGGCTATGACGGGGTGACGGCAGCCATTACGGTCATGATTGAGGACGACGATGAGGGGCTACTGACGATTTCCATTTGGGATCAACGAGGGTTGGAAAATGCAGGAGCGATTCAACTGCCGGTTGAACTCAGTCGTTCGACGGATCAAGTGGTGACGGTGCAGTATAGGGCTACGGACAAAGAGGCAGAGGCGGGTCTGGACTATACGGCATCGCGCGGGATTGTGATCTTTGATCCGGGTGCCATCCACGGCGTGATTGAGATTGAGGTCACCGATGATGAGATTCCAGAGGGAACAGAGACGTTTGCGGTCACATTATCGAAGCCGCGCAACGCGATCATTGCGCGTGAGACAGGGACGGGCACGATTCTGGATGATGATGGCGGGACTGCGATTCTTCGGGTGGATGATGCGCTGGTATTGGAGGAAGAGGGGATGGTCCGGTTCCGGGTATCGCTGTCATCTCCGCAGCGTCAGTTGGTGTCAGCAGCATACCGGACACGCGACGGGACGGCCAAGGCCGGCGAGGACTATGCAGCCTCGTCGGGAGTGGTGACGCTGGCCCCGGGGACGGTCGAAGCGATGATCGCAGTTCCGCTGTTAAAGGACGGATTGGATTGGCGCGAGGAGACGTTTACGGTTCATCTGGAGTCGTCGAAGCATGCAGAGATTGCAAAGGCGGTGGGGGTGGCGACGATTCAGGAGTCGACCACGGTGAGTGAGGCGGTTTTGGAAGCATATACAGCGCGGTTTGTGCGAACCTCTTCGGTTCAGATTGTGGAGGCCTTGGGAGAGCGGTTCCGCTCAGGGGCAGATGGTGCCGCGTGTGGGGCAGGGGCGCGCGCAGAGCTGGCCCGACTCTGGTACTCGGCCTCTTCGTGGGATCCGTCTCTGGGCGAGTTGTTGGCGGGTTGCCGCATGTCGGCGAGTTCCTACAGCGGATCGTTTAGTGTATGGGGGCGGGGGGTATTCCGGCGGTTCAATGGTCGGACTGGCGATGGGTTAACGCTGAATGGAGAGGTGACCACGGGGATGCTGGGAGCGGACTACCGCTGGCGGGGAGGTTGGCTGGCAGGGGTGGTTCTGGCCCACAGCCGGGGAACCGGATCGTTTGAGGTGGTGCAGCAGTCGGGAGAGATGAGTGCCGGGTTGACGGGAGTCTATCCGTATGTGTCGTATGCACGTGCGGAATGGGATGTATGGTTGAGTGCAGGCGCGGGTCGCGGGCAGGCCGAGGTGCTGGATCGGAGCGGAGACCTGATATCCAGGTTTGGTGCGATGGGGGTTCGGGGGACCTTGGTGTCGACGGGCCCCATTGGGCTCGACTACCATGGAGATGTTCTGGTGACCGATGCAGAGATCAAAGATCATGCGGTGACGGCGGAGGTGTACCGGGTCCGGGCAGGTGTGGAGGCCAGTGCACGGATCAGCGATGGGCTTCGTCCATATGTAGAATCGAATGTGCGCACGGATGGCGGCAGTGCAGAGACGGGCGTGGGATTGGAGTTTGGCGGGGGAATGCGGATTGTGCACCCGGCGTGGCACTTGAAGGCAGATGTGCGCGCGCAGGGGCTGGTGATGCATACGGCAGAGGGATTCACGGAGTGGGGGGTCTCGGGGTTCTTGCAGGTGGGTGACCGGTCGGAGGGGTTGATGCTGCGGGTGCGACCATCGTGGGGACGGGGTCAGGGAATGTCCATGTATGGTCAGCAGACGATTCTGGATGCGGTCCCGCTCGGGGCAGACGCGCACCGGACCGAATTGGAGTTGGGCTATGGCGCTGCGTGGAAAGATGGCACCGCCCGCTCCATCATAGGGGTTACCCAGCTGCCGCAGGGGATGATGTACCGGTTGGGAGGCGAACTCCATCCATGGGAGCGGCTCACGTTCTCGGTCTTTGGTCTGGCGCATGGACGCGCAACTGCGATCGGAAACATCGGTGTCAATGTGCGAGGATCGCTCCGGTATTAGGGTTCATAAAAAGGTGCGCGGATAGTTCGTATCAGCTGAATCCAGATCCGATATCGTCAATCTTGATTGTGACGATCTCCTCACGTACAGAGATCGTTGTATCAGCCAGGAAGAGATATATTGATGATTCTACCAACAACATTCGCGGTAGAGCCTTATTTTTTGAGCCCTGGAGATACCTACCACCTCCCCGAACGCAGCCCTTATCGCAATAATGAGCCCCTTGAACGCGTGATCAAACGCACCTGGTAGTTAGGCTAAAATTCCAGCGACCAGAAACGCACAAAAGGATACTCCTGCAATGAGTGCAGAATAAGGCAGTTGCGTATTCACATGGTCGACATGATCACATGCAGAAGCCATTGAAGATATGATGGATGTGTCCGATAGTGGTGATGCATGATCTCCATAGACCCCCCCTGAAAGGATCGCCCCAAGCATAAGTGGCTCGGAGATTCCCAGCCCCGCAGCCAATGGCAATGTCAAAGGAATCAGGATCGCGAACGCGGTCCAGGATGACCCCAGAGTGAAGGATACAACACATCCTATGGCGAAGACCAACGCCGGCAACCACCACGTCCAGATGTCTTCTCCTAAAACCGAAACAATATAGGGGCCCATTTCCAAGTCACGTGAAACCTTGCCGAGCGCAAAGGCCAGAATTAAAAGCGCAACCACGCCTACCAGACCTGATGCTCCTTTAATGACATAATCGGTGGACTTTGCGGGAGTTAACAGTATTTTTCCCTGGCGTGGAATCATATAAATGACCATCGCTACCATTACCGCAATCCCTACAGCCCACAATACCGCAGTGGAGCCACTCCCCTCCATCAGATTCCCGTTCCCTGTCACGTAGAGGCTGACAAAGATCATCCCTATCATAACCGAGATCGGAACCAAAAAGTCATAAACCCGACCCCGGTCTGGATGAATCGGATCCAAACCAGCCACCTCATCTGCGATCATTGGACTGGACCCATCGCGAATCAACTGCCCGGTCGTAGCTGCCCGACGCTCCGCCCGACGCATTGGTCCAAATCCCCACCCGGTCAGAGCAAGCAGTAATGCAAATAAGATGGCCAGAATTGAAAAGAAATTGTAGGGCAACGCAGCAACCAAGGTGTTCACTGCGGTCGTCTCATATCCTTGAACCAGCAACAATCCCAATACGAAGGCTCCCCAGCCGTTAAGAGGAATTGCCATACAAACAGGTGCGCTGGTCGCGTCACAGTAGTACGCCAGTTTTTCCCGTGGCAGCTTCAGTCGGTCAAAAAATGGTCGACTGAGCGTGCCAACAACCAGGGATGTGATACTGGATTCCACAAAAATGAGAAGCCCCGTAAACCAGGCAAGTAACTCCACTCCCCTACGCGTCTTTGCAAACCCCGCCTTCTGCACCACCTGTACAAACGCTGCGACCCCCCCTGAGACCTGTATCAATGCAATCAATCCTCCGACCAGAAGGCTGAAGAGTAGGATTTTAGTGTTGGATGGCTCAGCAAATACAGCGACCATTACATTCGCCATCTGGGCCAACCCTTCGAGTGGGTTCCCCCCAGCCAATATGGTGGTTCCAACCCAGAGGCCTGCAACCAATGAGAGAAAAACCTGTCGGGTCCACAACGCAAGACCAATCGCCACCAGTGGAGGCAATAGCACAATCCAATCCATGTCCTGGATTATTTCCACTTGATATTACAGCCCATAGAGGGGCGCTGCGGCATTGTGACGACCCCCAGGTTCAAGAGTTCATCCACAGCCTGCAGAAATTCTTCACCGGTCGATTGACCCATTCCCGGACGAGTTTCGTCAAACCGTCCCCGATATGCGAGACAATGGTTCGCATTGAACAAGAAAAAATCCGGAGTACATTCTGCGCCATAAGCCTTGGCCACCGACTGGGATTCGTCATACAGGTACGGGAAAGGATACTTCTTATCCGCTGCACGCTGCCCCATTGCCTCAAATGAATCCTCCGGGTACTGGGTGGCATCATTGCTACTGATTCCAACCAGATTCACATCTTTGTCCTTACAGACCTGTGCGGCGCCAATCAGTGCATCCTCAACATGGATGACAAATGGGCAATGGTTGCACATAAATACAATGGCGAGCGGAGCGCCATCTGTCAGATCCTCAAGACTGAGAATATCACTCCCGGCAATCTGGGGATTGCTCGCAGGCAGGTCAAATGCCGGAGCCTTTGACCCAAGTTCTATCATTTTTGAGTATGTCAATGCCATGACTGTTTGATTGTCTGTGAAGGTTCGAAAATAGGGAAATGGTCCATACTTCCTACTCTTGAAAGGCGAAGTCTCCTCAAATCTCTATACATCATCTCGTTCCCGAACACGATGGAGTGGCTCTGTTACACAACGGGCAATACTCGCCAAATGCTCTGCAACCCGCTCAATTGAACAGGCACCAATCGTACATACTACAGCTCTGTTTGCTGGTAATTCCGAGCTAGCCAACAAATCAAAAATACCCCGTAATGCTTCCGCGATCTTTTTTTGATCATCCTGGACCGCCTTTGCTTTCTGTATATCCCCTTCCAGAAAACAGTCTCGGGCAGCATCAAATTGTGCAAGTGTCTGATTTCGCAATTCACGGATTTCATCCACAATAGAGCCAATGCGGGGATGAGTTGCCAGCAAAGCCGCCGATTCCATAATGCGCCCCATTCGTCCGATCCGTTCTGCTTCCTGTGCAACGGTTAAAAGCTTCATGCACAGGACCAACTCCCGTTTCGGGTCAATATTCAAATGTTCCAGTACGGCCCGACGCACCGAGTGCTCACGTTTACAAATCACGGCTTCCTGCGCCGACAGGTCTTCATCAAGAATTTCATTTTCCAACAATCGCCCGCTTGATGCCGCAAATAAATTGCGCCCCGTGTCCAGCATGACCTTGATATCATCCAGGGCATCTTTGATTAGCGGCGGCTGGTTGCCCGTGAGAAAGTCTAAAAAGCCCATGATCTCAAGCGGAGAGGATGCTCGGTCCCGGTTACATCCCTATAAACATGATGTATGTTAATGTAGTCCCGTACACTTTCCAGGATCAAATAGCGCACCGATTTTTCTTCGAAAAGCCTCCTGCGGATGTATTCAGCACTCAAGGACATGACCGGAGCATCCGCAAAGTCAACGCGCCCCGACAAATAGTCAGGCAAAGCTAAAGCTGTATGCGTGGCAGGATAATCCATCCGAGGATAAACCAATAATTTTGCCTCTTTGGCAATCGCCTCCGGCTGTGACCATGTATCAAAATGTACCAGGCTATCACCCCCAAGAATCAAATTAAACTCTGCATCAGGATATTCCTTCCTAAGCGCGCCAAGCATCCGTATGGTATAGGTCGGCGGATCGAGTGTTTTCTCTATGTCGGAAACCTGGAAAAAGGAATGCTCTGCCGTAGCCGCACGCACCATACCGAGCCTGTCTTTATATGGAGTGAGCTGAGTCGTCGACTTGTGAGGCGGAGCATAGGCAGGCACCCATAAAACCAGATCCAAATTAAACCGTGAACGTATCGTCTCAGCAATAATGGAATGTGCAATGTGCGGTGGATTGAAACTACCCCCGAAGATCCCCACCTTCATCGGATACATGCTATAAGGTTGGGCTGTCCGAGATCAACTCATCCAGTCTCCTCTCTGCCAAGTCACCGAGTTCCCTCGCTTCATCCATAACCTCACTCTCGGGGAAAAGGTCTAGCAGCCTTTGATAGTGTGTGATCGCTTGCTGAAGTCGCTCAGGCTGGCGTGCTTCAATACTCTGCGCACTGAATTCTATGTAGCATCGCATCGCACCCAATAGAGCATCATCTGCTAGCGGGGTATCAGGAAAATTGTCAAAGACCACCTCGTAAGACAGTGCTGCTGCCTGGTGAAGTCCCCGCCGTTCATAGAGTATTGCAGCATGGAATTGCTTGTCAGCCAATTTCTGTCGCAATTCACCAACACGCTGAATGGCGACCCCTACGGAATCATGGTCTGAATAAAGCTGGATATATAAGTTGAAGACTTCCACACCTCTGCGCGTGTCTGTCTGATCCAGTTCAATTTGCGGAGATCTCTCAAAAAATGTCATCGCCCGCTCAAACTCGGCATCTGCGGCCCGTGGATCAGCTCTGTAAAGCTCCGAAAATCGCGTGTATTCGCTTGCCGCCAGAATATAGTCCCTGTTCTTGCGGTACGAACGTGCAAGATAGAGTTGCGCATCGGCCGCCCACTCGTGGGTTCGCCCAAAATCGAATACGCCCTGAAAATACTGTGCCGCCCGACTGTAGCGACCAGACTCATAGTAGGACAACCCCTTTTCGTACGCATCGCTGGGCGAATCGTAGCTAAGACGGCCAGATCCCGAGCAACCCGCCAGCAGCAGGAATGGGACGATCAAAAAATTTTTCATAAAGAAATACGATAATTCAGTGTCGGCGAATCCGTTGCCTTGAAACGTATTTCACCCCGGGATCATTGCGTGGTTACCCGAATGAGCCCAATTCTGTTCCTGTTAGTGAACCAGCTGTGGTCCAATGGGAGTATGCTCAAACAAATACAATGCCGTGTTATGTCGCTGCTCCCCGAATTGGATGCGCATCTGCACCCCCTCATAGAGTGGTGCATTTAGTAGACGATCTGCCAAGTCTGCCCCCTGCCCCAAGTTCTCCAATAGTAACCCGGTTATATCATATCCTATGTAAGCGAGCTGATCCGGTTCAGCCCCTTCGTTGGCCCCCCTGTATGCCCGGATAAACCTGCGTGCCCCCATCCTGGTATTCTGATAATCAACATCCACATAGAATACTCTCATCGCGGTTCCCAGCCTGTCTATGTTGAGAGAGAACCAGGGGGATGGCCCTAGTATGTAAGGGGTAAGCCCCGCCGATTGAATACTGCTTACCCCGCTCTGGACAAAGCGGGATGCCTCTCTTTGATCATCATGATAAACGGAGAAGAAGATTCCTTCTGCAGCCGAGAGCGAATCAGGTCCGATCAATTGTGGAAGCCTGGACCAGTCGAAGGACGATCCAATCCGATGCGTGAAGCTGGGAGTTAAGCCGCTTGCCGCCAATTCCTCTATGAATCCTTGTGCCATTTCCCTGCTCACATCATTCCCCGCCTCTTCCATAATACCAATGGCTTCCAGGTTCAGATATTCTATCGCCTGACGCGCCATGGCCCGCCCTCGTTCGGCCAGTGTGGCATTCGCCTGAAAAACATAGCGCCGACCTTCTGTAAGTGTTTTATCTGTGGCCAATGGAGCGATCAAGACCGTTCCATTTTGTTCTGTCACGCTGGCAGCAGTGTGCACCTGTTCACTGAAAAGTGGGCCAATGATAGCAGATACTCCCTCCTCCACCAGTGAACTTGCTGCGAAACGTGCACCTCCAGAAGTATTTCCGGTGTCTCTGAAGATGATTTTCACTTTCTGCTCATTCCTTCGGTTGTAAGCATCAACCGCCAATTGAACTCCAGAAAATATTGAACGTGTTATCGCCAGTTCATCAGAGGAAAGCGGCAAGGCTAAACCAAGTCGAATTGCATTATCATTCCACTGAGCATATTGTATATCCCGTTGAACCACTGCAATCAAACGTGCAGCCTCCGCGGAATAGCGACTGTTGGGATAACGATCCTGAAACTCCTCCATCAGTTGAATCGCTTGATGATATTCGCCTAGGCGATGGAGCGATTTCCCGGCCATCAAGTACGCAGCAGTCGTTTTCTTTTGCACGCGCTCCAGCTTAGAGATATCCCTGAATTGGATGTAAGCATCCAAATAGTCCCCTGATTCAAATGCATCCAATGCAGACTGAAATACCTGCTCTGTATCTGACGTGCTGACTGGCTGGGCCTGCGTAACCAGTGCCAATTTAGCCGCGAACAGCACAATCAATATCCCTATCTGGAGCGCTTTCATTTGGTGCCTATTCCCATTCAATCGTAGCCGGGGGCTTTGAACTGATATCGTATGCCACACGGTTAATTCCCCTCACTTCATTCACAATCCGGTTAGCCACATGTCCCAGAAACTCCAAGGGAAGGTTTGCCCAGTCCGCTGTCATCCCATCTTTACTGGTCACGGCTCTAAGTACACAAACCTGCTCATAGGTACGCTCATCCCCCATGACCCCCACGCTGTGAACCGGAAGCAAAACCGCAAAGGCCTGCCATACCGAAGTATAGTACCCCTGGGTATGCAATTCTTCAATAAATATCCGGTCTGCCTCCCGAACAAGCTCCAGCGTTTTATCACACACCTCACCAAGAATCCGAACAGCAAGCCCAGGGCCCGGAAATGGATGTCGACCAATCATCTCTTTTGGCAATCCAAGCAATGTGCCAATTTCGCGAACTTCATCTTTAAATAACTCCCGGAAGGGCTCAAGGATCTCGAATGGATGATCTTCCGGTAGTCCACCAACATTGTGATGCGTCTTGATGGTCACACTCGGTCCCTTGAACGACACGCTTTCGATCACATCTGGATAAAGTGTCCCCTGTGCCAGGAATCTTGGTTTTGCACCCAGTGCAAATGAGATTGCCGACGTAGCCTCTTCAAAAACGTGCACAAACGTGTTCCCGATTACGACCCGCTTACGCTCGGGATCCGTAATTCCCCGCAGGTTCTCTAGAAAACGTTCACTTGCATCAATTGCTTCCAAGCGTATGTGGAAATGATCCCGAAATGTCTGCTGTACACTCTCCCATTCACCATGTCGCAGTAGTCCGTTGTTGACAAAAATACAGGTAAGTTGGTCACCGATCGCCTTGTGAATCAGGCAGGCAGCAACGGAAGAATCCACCCCTCCTGACAGCCCCAAAATCACATTGTCTTTCCCCACAACACCCCTGATCTCGGTAATCTTCTGCTCCAGGAAAGAGGCCGGCGACCAGTCACTACGGCAGTTGCAAATGTTGCGGACAAAATTCTCGAAAATATGGCGACCACTCTCGGTGTGCACCACTTCGGGATGAAACTGCACACCATAATGTGGCAACTTCTTATGACGCAGTGCTGCAATGGGCGCACTTTTCGTATCTGCGATAATCTCATATCCCTGTGGAACATCTACGGGTAGATCTCCATGACTCATCCAAACCTGTGAGCCATCTCGAACCCCTTTGAGAAGATCATCATCGTGGAGAATATTGATCCGAGCACGTCCAAATTCCCGATGTTTTGCCGCCTGTACCCTCCCCCCAATCGAATGCACCAAAACCTGCAACCCATAGCAGATCCCGAGCAAGGGCATTGGTGAATCATCGTCCCGGCGCAGTTGAAGAAGTTCTGGGTCCAACTGGGGTGCTCCCGCCTCATAGACCGAACTCGGCCCCCCAGAAAGAACGATTCCCTGCACACCAGTTAACTGCTGAATTGGGGTCGTGCAGGGAAGAATCTCCGAGAATACCCCTGCCTCACGTATACGTCGCGCAATCAGTTGGGTGTACTGCGCCCCAAAATCAAGAACAATGATTCGCTCATTCATGCAAACTGAAGAGCTTATGCCACATGATCAGCATACTCCTGGGCAGACAGTAGAGATTCAATCTGGGTCGGATCAGACAGACTGACTTCAATAATCCAACCCTCACCGAACGGATCACTATTTACGAACTCTGGATTTGTCTCAAGCTCTGCGTTATGCTGGTTGATGGTCCCACTTACGGGAAGAAAGAGATCCGATACTGCCTTGACCGCCTCTATAGAACCGAATACATCCCCCTGCTCCAACGTCTCTCCTTCAGGTTCCAACTCTACAAACACAATATCCCCAAGCTCCCCCTGTGCAAAATCTGTAATCCCAATCGTTACGCTCATCCCGTCTGCATGTACGCGGACCCACTCGTGCTCCTCGGTATATTTCAGTTCTTCAGGAAGTTTCATCAATGAATTACGTCAGTGTGGCTACTGTAACATTTGAGTCTCCACGAAATGGGTATCAATTTCGCCAGAGAGGAATGCGGGATGCTGTAACAATTCTTTGTGAAATGGGATTGTTGTAGCTACTCCTTCCAGAATGAATTCATCCAAAGCGCGACGCATCCGCCGGATCGCCCATTCCCTGTTCGGCGCATGCGTAACGAGCTTGGCAATCATGGAATCATAATGGGACGGAATAATATATCCGGCATATACATGGGTGTCAATCCGAACTCCTGGACCTCCGGGAAGATGGAACTGCTCAATCCTGCCTGGACAGGGGCGGAAATTTTTACTGGGATCCTCTGCATTGATGCGGCACTCGATCGCGTGCCCTTTGATCGGAGAGTCAGATTTGGAGAGGCTTTCTCCCATTGCTACACGGATCTGCTGTTGGATTAGATCAAATCCCGTGACCTCTTCCGTGACCGGATGTTCAACCTGGATCCGCGTATTCATTTCCATGAAGTAAAATTCACCGCTTGAATCAAGCAGAAATTCAACCGTACCCGCGCCTTCGTAATTTACCGCTTCTGCACCTGCGATTGCTGCCGCTCCCATTCGGGCACGCAAGTCTTCATCTACAGCAATGGATGGGGCTTCCTCCAGCAGTTTTTGGTGACGTCTCTGGATTGAACATTCTCTTTCTCCATAGTGCAGTGTATTCCCCTTTCCATCTCCCATGACCTGAAGCTCAATATGTCGTGGATTCTGAATCAGCTTTTCGATATAAACATCAGAATTCCCAAATGCCCCTTCGGCTTCCGCCTGTGCAGACTGAAAATGAAGCTCAAAATCGTCAGCATCCATCACTGCACGCATCCCGCGGCCCCCACCTCCTGCGCTGGCCTTGATCATGACCGGATATCCAATAGAGTCCGCAAATCGTTTCCCTTTTTCCAAGGACGGTACGATCCCATCCGAGCCCGGGATTACCGGAACTCCTGCAGCCCGCATCTGATCTCTGGCACGACTCTTGTCCCCCATAATCGCAATCGTTTCCGGGGCAGGACCAATAAATTTTATATCGTGATCTGCGCAGATCGCGCTGAACAATGCATTTTCAGATAAAAAGCCATACCCCGGATGGATTGCATCTGCCCCTGTGACCTCCGCAGCGGCCATAATTCGGTCCGGTTTGAGATAGCTCTCTGTAGATACTGCAGGCCCGATACACACCGCTTCATCTGCATAACGCACATGCAACGCATCTTCGTCTGCTTTGGAGTAGACCGCTACGGATTTTAATCCCATCTCTTTACAGGCACGGATCACCCTTAGAGCAATTTCTCCCCTGTTCGCGATCAGAATTTTCTTCATACGAAGATCCAAATTATGCGGAATCAACGATCAGTAACGGCTGATCGTACTCAACCGCATCACCGTCACTGACAAGGATTTCCAGCACCGTCCCATCCACTTCCGCTTCCACTTCATTCATCAGCTTCATCGCTTCTATGATACACACCGTCTGGCCCTTATGAATGCGATCTCCAATCTTAACAAACGGATCTGCATCCGGTGCCGGTTTGGCATAAAAAGTCCCCGGCGTAGGGGACAGTATAGGCGACCCCTTTGCAACTTCGGGTTCACGTGATGACTCGGATGTGTCAGGTAGTTGGTTGTTCTGCTGAGTTGTATCGGCAACTGGCATTGACTCCGCCACAATGACCTGTGCCGGGGGGGATGCCTGTATCGCTGGTGATGCATACTTTCGGACCAGGACACGTACACCGTCTGCCTCAATCTCGACCTCCACTGCTTCGCTTTCGGATGCCATTGAGATCAGCTCTCGAATACGATCAAAATCTTTCTTGGACCAGTTTTTAGAAAAGAATTTAGACACTTACTTTATGGTTTCTTCTTGATGAATTGATTACCCTGTAACACGTGTGATGTAATCTCCCGTATCCGTATTGACCCGAACCAAGTCCCCTTCGGAGATAAAGAGTGGAACATTGATCGTGGCTCCACTCTCCAACTTTGCCGGTTTTGTAGCTCCAGTCGCCGTATCTCCCCGAACACCAGGATCTGACTGAGTCACACGTAATTCTACACTCTTGGGAATTTCAGCTAGGAGAGGTTCTTCGGTTTCTGCATGAAATAAAATATCAATCGCACCCCCTTCTTTTAGAAATTCTCGTTTTGCCACATTTTCTGCAGGTAACGAAAACTGCTCATAATCCTGCATATTCATAAAATGCATCCCAAACGAATCTTCGTACAGGAATTGGTGCTCCCGGCGCTCAATCCGGGCACCCTTCACTTTCTCACCTGCCCGGAATGTCTTGTCTACTACACGCCCGCTTCGGACATTCTTGAGTGTCGTTCGAACAAAAGCTCCCCCTTTACCGGGCTTGACGTGCTGGAATTTTACGATCTGCCACAGCTCACCCGTAATCTGTATGGTAAAGCCATTCCGAAAGTCTGTCGTATCTGCCATGACTCCTACTACGACGCGTGGATCACGGAAATATAGGGAATTATATACACCCACACGTCTATTCTATTAACAAAATATCCCTGTTGCCTACTGAAAGGGTGCCTCCAAGTGTAAGAATGCACTAAGATCCGAAACCCCCAACGTCCCGTTATATTGAAATGGCTCTCCATACATGCAGCCAACCAGCTGCCCATACGTACGGGCACGCGCCTCAATCCATTCAAAAAATTGGGCATTGGAGATATAGGTTTCCGGTTCATCGCTTTGCTTCTTATACGCTGGACTGTGGACTTGGGAACCATAACAACGGAGTGCTTCCGTGCGTCTCTTCCATGTACTGGTCACATCAATAACAAAGTCCGGCTCAAAATGCCGAACCTCTGCAAAATACAATAAATGCTGAGGTCGCCATGGCGGGGCACCTGTACCTTGATCCAGTTTTTCCAATCCAGCGTAATAACACGCATCACGAACAAGGTGGTGTGCAGCCACATGATCTGGATGCCGGCATACAGCAGGATGCGTCATTACGATACGGGGATGCCATTTGCGTAGCACACGAATGAGGGCGCTCAACCCATCGGACGTAATATTGCCATCGGGCAGCCCAAGGTTTTCACGTACAGAGAGTCCGAGGATTGATGCCGCCTCACTTGCCTCTCTGTCTCTTAGTTCTGGCGTCCCCCTCGTGCCCAATTCACCGCGGGTCAAATCTACGACACCAACGCGAAGCCCCTGCATCACCGACAAAACCAAGGTCCCCCCCACCGCCAATTCGACATCATCCGGGTGCGCGGCAACCGCCATTATATCCAACTGCTCTGACATTATTTTGTAGCGACCAGATTAAGAATACGTCCGGGTACATAAATTTCACGGCGGGGAGGGTTTTCTCCCAGGAATCGTTGAACATTCGGTTCCAGCATTGCCGCCCGAATGACCTCTTGCTTATTTGCTTCTGGTGCAATACGGATAGTCGCCCGAACCCGCCCGTTCACCTGTACCGGTAAGTCAACCAACTCCTCGACAAGGTATTCCTGTCTGAGTTCCGGCCAGGAGGCATAGGCCAGTGTGTCCTTATGCCCAAAGCGAGACCATAACTCCTCCGCAATGTGAGGTGCAAACGGGGCCAGCAAAAGAACAAATGGCTCTGCAACCTTGCGAGGAACCTCTTCCCACTTGAACGCGGCGTTCACGAACTCCATCAAGGCAGCGATGGCGGTGTTCATGCGTAGCTCTTCGATATCGTTTGTCACACGATCAATCGTCTGATGCAGGATGCGTAATTGATCCCGATTAGGTTCTTTCTCACACAGAGAGGTTTCTGTAATCAGCCGCCATGCACGACTAAGAAATCGAAACGTTCCGTGAACTCCACGGGTACTCCACGGCTTTACCTGCTCCAGGGGGCCCATAAACATCTCATAGAGTCGGAATGCATCTGCACCATACTGCTCAATAATCTCGTCCGGGTTGATTACATTCCCGCGGCTTTTGCTCATTTTGAATGCTCGCACATCCAACTGAATATGAGGGGCATCTTTCAGAACAAAGCGCTCTCTATCTTTGGCGACTCTCTCCTCGTCAATCCGGACCGCCTCCAGATTCATCCCCGTACGGATTTCTTTTCCGCCACTGACATTTTCAGCACTGATCCACTGCTCTGCCGTGCTGTTTTTCCACGCAGTGTATTCAAGTTCACCCAGAATCATCCCCTGGTGAACAAGTTTTGCAAAAGGCTCTGGTGTTGAAACTACCCCTACATCGTAGAGCACCATATGCCAGAAACGGGCATAGAGCAGGTGAAGTACCGCATGCTCGGCTCCGCCAATATAGAGATCCACCGGCATCCAGTACTTTTCCAGTTCTGGATCCACCAGTCGTTCCGAGTTTTGGGGATCAATGTAGCGCAGAAAGTACCAGCAGGATCCTGCCCACTGTGGCATTGTATTGGTCTCACGCCTAGCTACTTCACCAGTGCCAGGATTCGTGGTCATCAACCAATCTTTGGCCAAGGCAAGAGGGCCTTCCGGGGTCCCACTTGGCTTAAACTCCTCCAATTCGGGCAGATTGATGGGAAGTGCATCTTCTGGCAACGAGTGTACTCCTTCACCCTCGAAAATCACCGGGATTGGTTCGCCCCAGTAACGCTGTCTGGAGAATAACCAATCGCGCAACTTGTAATTCACCTTGCGCTGTCCTGCGTTATGTTTTTCAAGCCAATCCAGAATTTTCACTTTGGCTTCTTCAATATGCAGACCATTGAGAAAATCACTGTTGATGGCCAGGCCATCTCCCGTATAAGCTAGCCCTGTGAAGTCAGGAGGTGGCTGAACCGTACGGCGAATCGGGAGATCATACTTTGCCGCGAACGCCCAGTCGCGCTCATCCTGCCCCGGAACCGCCATGATTGCCCCTGTCCCATAGGAGTAGAGTACATAATCTGCAATCCAAATGGGGATCGCTTCCTTGTTTACAGGATTCACGGCGTATGCCCCTGTGAATACCCCCGTCTTCTCTTTCTGAAGTTCTGTCCGCTCCAGGTCACTTTTATGGGAAGCCAACTCCCTGTAATTCTGGACTTCATCCAGTTGGGCTTGCGTAGAAATTTGATCCACCATGGGATGTTCAGGAGCGAGTACCATGTAGGTTGCTCCAAAAACCGTATCTGGACGCGTGGTGTAAACACGAATGCTGGGGCAGCTCACTCCCTGAACTGGAAACTCAATATCCGCCCCCTCACTGCGTCCAATCCAGTTGCGCTGCATTTCCTTCGTGCTGACAGGCCAATCCGTGTGATCCAGCCCATCCAGCAACCTCTCCGCGTATTCTGTAATCCGCAGCACCCACTGCCGCAACATCCGCCGCTCACAACGATACCCGCCGATATCGCTCTTCCCATCAACCACCTCTTCATTCGCGAGCGTTGTCCCCAATTCTTCGCACCACCATACGGGCACCTTCGCTTCATATGCAAGCCCACGTTCAAACAACTTCAGAAAAATCCATTGGGTCCATTTGAAGTAGTCCGGATCTGTCGTGTCAATCTCTCGATCCCAGTCGTAGGAAAATCCTAGGGATTTCAACTGTTTCCTGAATCGGGTAATATTCCGCTCGGTCGTAATGCGCGGATGTGTTCCAGTTCGCAGTGCGTATTGCTCGGCCGGAAGTCCAAAGGCATCCCATCCAATCGGATGCAGAACATTGAATCCACGCATCCGCTTATACCGTGCCACAATGTCTGTCGCAGTGTATCCCTCTGGATGCCCCACATGTAACCCCGCCCCGCTGGGATAGGGAAACATGTCCAATACATAGTACTTGGGCTTGGTCGCATCTACCGTAATCGGTGTACGAAATGTCTTATTCGATTCCCAGTACGCCTGCCACTGGCTTTCAATTTCCCGAAAAGGGTATACCGCCATGTCTCAATCAGGGGCTTACAAAGCTACAACCGTAAAGCGTGTTCCAAGGATTGCGGAGCCGATCGTAAATATACTGTTTCATCGCTTCCGCTCTGGATCCATCCTACGCGAAGGCATCTTTTACTTTCGAAAAGAACGATTTATTCTTACCTGTCTGGTCCGGTTGAAATGAACTGGAGTCTCGAAGTTTTTCCAACGCCTCTTTATCCGAATCAGAGAGATTCTGCGGCGTCCATACACGAATTCGGACCAATTGATCGCCTTTTCTGGAGCTTCTGAGTTGACCTAATCCCCGCCCCTGCATGCGTAGGACCTTCCCGGACTGGGTTCCCGGAACGATCTTGACACTCGCCCGCCCCGTGAGGGTCGGCACTTCAATGTCTGTCCCCAATGCTGCATCGGGAAAAGAGATATCCATATTGTAGATCAGATCACTGCCTCTACGGATAAAATGCTCGTGTGCCTTTTCACGGATCTCAATCCGCAGATCTCCTGGTCTTCCTCCGCGAGCCCCGCAATGGCCCTGACTACGCAGATTGATGACCATCCCATCTTCAACACCGGCCGGCACTTTCACTTTTATGGATGACTCCCCATCTAGTCGCCCCTGCCCCCGACATTCCGGGCATTTTTCCTCAATAACCTGCCCTTCACCACGGCACTTTCCACACTCAGATACGCTCACAAACTGTCCCAATGGCGTTTGCCGTGCCCGACGTTCTTCCCCGGACCCATTACAGGTGCTACATTCTTTTAATTGGCTGATTCCCCCCTTTGCCCCACTCCCTTCGCAGGTCTGACATGGGGTCAACCGACGAACTTTTACGCGCTTTTCCGTCCCTTCCGCAATTTCCTCCAAGGTCAGGGCCAACTGCTGGGCAATGGTAGCCCCTGGCTGTCCCCTTTCCCGGGTACGCTGGCGTCCTCCTCCAAAGACACCATCAAATACTCCTCCTGCAGATCCTCCGAAAACCTCGCTAAACGCACTGAAAATATCATTTACATCACTAAACCCTGGCTGCCCGCCTCCACCGGATCCACGTAAACCGGCTTCGCCGTAGCGATCATATACCTCACGCTTCTTCTGATCACTCAATACCTCGTACGCTACCGCTGCCTCTTTGAAGCGCGCCTCCGCTGCTTTATCGCCTGGATTTCGATCTGGGTGATTTTTTAATGCTTCCCTGCGATAGGCTTTTTTGATTTCCTCTGAGGATGCATCGCGGTTCACACCCAAAATTCCATAGTAGTCACTCATTGTGCATCCGCTTCAACTGGAACCTCTGGCACAATCCCCACAATCACCTTTGCATGTCTGAGCACCAGATCCCCCAGATAATATCCCGCTTGGCTTTCATACAGTATATGTCCATCTTCTTCGCCTTCAGGGGCAGGTGCCTGCCCCACCGCCTCATGAAGATGCTCGTCGAACGCCACACCAACAGTCTGAATCCGTCTGAGTCCCAGTTTCTCAAGTTCACCGATAAAGTTCTCGAATACAAGATTAATTCCAGACTGTAAGGACATGAAATCATTGTCCTCTGATTCGGCTTCTGCAGCCGCAGTCAGGGATCGCTCCAAGTCATCTAGAATCGGCAGCATCGTTCGAATCACACCGGCCTTTGCGCGGAGTGACCAGTCGGCGCGCTGATTCTCCATGCGTCGACGATAATTGGCAAACTCAGCCGCAACCCGGAGCCGCTGATCTTTCTCCGCAGCTAAATCTTCCATGTACTGCGTCAGGGGATCCTCGATCGTCTCTGTCTCGGAACCATTCATGGATCCCTCTCCATTCTGAGGCTCGTTTTCACTTGTCTCAGAGGATATTGACTCCCCAAGGGATTCGTCTTTTTCCTCCGAATTTTTTTCAGCCATTCGTATGTATTTGTTGTCTTGAACCTGTGATGGTGGGCCGATCAAGCAGAGAAGCCATCGTCTCTACGAGAGAAATTGCACGACCATAATCCATGCGCATCGGGCCGAGTAATCCAACCGTTCCCGTGCTATGGCCTACGTTATACCGTGCAGTTACGATGGAATAAGGGCTCACAGTTTCATCCTGAATCTCGCTGCCAATCCCCACAGACACCCAGTGATTGGTCTCCAGTTGACTGCCGGGTGCCTGCTCAAAGAGTTGAACGACGTACCCCTCATCCTCAATGAGATCAATGAGTTGTCGTACCTCATTCGTGCTCTGAAATTCCGGCTGTGCGAGGAGTCCTCGCGCTCCTGAATGGGTCAGTCGACCTTTTACTGGATCACTGAACAGTACCGCTGACTCGTTGAAGATCAACTGCACAATCCCTGTCGGATCATGATCCAGGTCTTTGGTCCGTGCAACATAGTCCCGCCGAATTTCCTCAAGTCGCAAACCTGCCAGTCGTTCATTCAAAATTGATACAATTCGATCTAGGTCATCACGCCGGATTTCCATACTCGTCTCGTAAACAATCGTTTTCACCAAAAGGCTCCGCACACTGATCACGATCATGATATTGGACTCGGAAAGTTGCACAACATCCAGTCGCTCCAGCACGCCGGTTGAAATTTTTGGACTTAGAACCACCCCCAGAAGGTTAGACATGCGCCCCAATAAACGAGAGGTTTCCTGGAAGAGTGTATCTGCATCCCCCATGAGCCGATCCAGCCTTTCGTTGAGCAGCTGCTGCTCCTGCTTGGATAGCTCTGGGGTTTCCATTAACTCATTCACAAACGCGCGATACCCTAACTCCGTCGGCATACGCCCGGCAGATCTATGCGGATGTCTGAGGTATCCTTGCTCCTCCAGGTCGGATAGCGTATTGCGAACGGTGGCTGCACTCAGACCAAGAGAAGACTGTTTGGCCAATTTTCGGGATCCCACCGCCCCCGCAGTATCAATAAAACTACGCACAACCAAGCGCAGAATCATACGCTCGCGATCCGTCAACGCCGAGGATGGAAGCCCGTGATATGTAGACCTGCGTTTATTCATGGATCATCTCAATTGCAAAATCCTTGCCGCACCAAAAAAGTACAAACCAATCTAATAAAGACTGTCATTCTGTCCGAATCAAGCCCGTTAAATGTCGCTTGATTCATGTGCGGTCCCCATATGACGCAACCGTATGCCGTCTACCGCGTATTTTGTACTTTACTTCCTTGAATCCGATGCGTTTCTTTTCGACCCTCATTGCCAGTGTTCTTGGCTCGCTCATTGCTGTTGGTGTGCTGATTTTTCTTGGTAGCTTGATCATGGCAGGAATCGTTGCGTCTGCCATTTCCACCAGCGAAACCCCTACTACATCAGAGTCGGTACTGGTATTGGAGTTATCGGGCCCTATTCAAGAGTCTGGGTCAGCCGATCCGATCTATGAACTCTTCGATGTGCCACAACCCCAGAGCCTGAATCAGATCAGGACCGCCCTCAAGAGTGCTGCAACCGATGAGCGTATTGAAGCGGTTTGGCTGAAACCACAGGGAACCATTGCAGGATGGCCGACACTCCTGGAAGTCAGACAATCCCTGCTTGAATTCAAAGAAAGTGGCAAACCAATCGTGGCGTCTGCATCCGGAGATTTTTCGATGCGTGAATCGGACTACTTCCTCGCGTCTGCAGCGGACAGTATCTACGCTTCCCCAAGGGCATTCTTTGAATTCAACGGCTTCTACTTGGGTGCATCCTTTTATAAGGGACTCCTGGATAAACTAAATATCGAGCCAACGGTCTTGCGGGTTGGGGCCTATAAGGGGGGCATTGAGCCTTACACACGCGAAAATCTGTCAAGCGAAAACCGAGCACAGTTAGCCGCCGTGCTTGAAAACTGGGATGAACTCATGACCCGTACAATCGCTCAGGCACGGGAAATGAGTGCGGAGAAAGTTGCGAACCTTATGGGGGCAGGAGAACTCCTGACCACCGAAGATGCACATGCGTCTGGACTTCTTGATGGATTATTGCAAAGTGGAGAGGTGGAATCACGTATCCGTGCATTGACCGGCATAGAGGGTAGGCTACGAACCAGTAGTTTGTCCCAATACGCTCCCTCAATGTTCAGATCAACATCCAGCCATGACCACACGATTGGGATCATGTATGCCTCCGGCACCATCATGAGTGGCAGCAGCAGTGATCTGAATGGAATTCTGGGGGCCGTCAGTTTCCAGAAGGCCATGAAAGATTTTCGGGAGGATGACGATGTCAAGTCGGTCGTACTGCGGATTGACTCACCCGGCGGCAGCGCCACTGCCAGCGAATCCATGTGGCAGGCGGTCAAGGAAACGACAAAGAAAAAACCGGTCATTATTTCCATGGGAGACCTTGCTGCGTCCGGTGGCTACTGGCTCGCAACAGCAGGAGACACGATTGTAGCTTCTCCCCATACACTGACCGGCTCTATTGGTATTTATGGCATGCATTTCAGTATTGGCCAGATGCTCGAAACCAAATTAGGCATTACCTCCGATCAGGTGGCCACCAGTGACTATGCGGACATGTTTTCCGGGATGCGTCCCCTTCGTCCTTCCGAGCGTGCACTGTTCGAACGCTCCCTAAGCGAAACCTACTCTGTTTTTCTTGAGCGCGTTTCTGAGAATCGGGGCATGTCGGTTGAAGCCGTTCATGAAGTCGCCCAGGGCCGGATATGGACTGGAGAGGCTGCCCTAGAGGCTGGCCTGATTGACGAATTTGGAAACCTTGATGATGCGATCGCACTCGCCGCCGAGATGGCGAATCTGGAGGAAGGTACATATCGAATCAAACAATTACCCGTTCCAGAGACCTTGATGGATCAATACCTGGAGCTCTTTCTGGCACGGATCCGATCCTTTATGGAATCACCACTTGAGGCGCAACTTCGCGCTGAAGCCCGTTTAATTGAGGAGGCAGTGCAACTACAGGGAGTTCCCATAGCCCGTCTACCTTTGGATATTGAGGGCTATGACTGACGCATTCCGATAGCCCTGATCTTCGAGACCTCAGTAGACCATCCTGATCTCCATACACCGTATCCATTTCTATTTGCTGGTTATTTTCACAAATAACCGATGGCACCTTGAATCCGGCCGTCTTTCCCAATTCTGAATGCTCTGAAGAGGCATTTTTCTATTTGCTGGCTATTTTCACAAATAACCGATGATGCCTCGTAATTCAGGCTACACCCGAGATCGAAGCCACTTCTGTGCTACAAATCGGCAAAGGGTATGGCGGTAACATACTGCCCTAAGGGCAACCGTATATCACCCGGATGTACCACATATCCAGGTAGCACCGTATCTCCTAGATCACGTTGAAAAATTCGAATGGACGATGCCATCACAGGATGTGGTGTCGCGGACAGTTTTACTTCAATTGGAACAAGACCTCGGCCCGTATCAACGATAAAATCAATTTCCGAACCAGCTACAGTCCTCCAGAAATATATTTGTGGCTGGATCCCTCTGTGAGTCAACGTTCGAACTACCTCGGACAGAATAGTAGTCTCAAAAATAGCACCACCCATCGGACCCGCCGCCGCATGTGCAGGATCCTTTAAGCCAACCAGATAACAGAGTGTGCCCACATCGGGAAAAAACACCTTGGGGGTCTTAACAAGCCGTTTGCCAATGTTGGAATAATACGGTCGCAACACGGTTACCTGATACGTCGCCTCAAGGATGGAAATCCATGCCTTGATCGTATTCACCGCAACTCCAATGTCACGGCTCAGGTTAGTCATGTTCAGCAGTTGACCACTCCTTGCAGCTAATACGCGCAGAAATAACTGATACTGGGTCAGGTCCCCGACTTGGCGTAAGTTACGCACATCTCGCTCAAGATATGTCTGGATATAGCTTGCATGCCACAAGGATAAATCCCGGCCGGGGTAAATTGCCAGTTCTGGATAGCCACCGCGAAGAAAGCTTCTCCAAAGATCTTCAAATGATCTTAAGTTTTTCGAACTAGTCGCCTGTGCGTGTTCCCAGACGGCGAGTTGCTGGGGGCACCCTTCATCTTCCCGCCTTGATAGAGGAAGGAGCCGGAGTAGTGCAGCACGCCCCGCCAACGATTCGGTAACCTTCTCGGTAAGGAGAAGATTCTAAGATCCAGTCAAGAGATACTGGCCGGCATGGTTTCGGTGAACATCAATTCTCTCCTTAATGTAAGGAAGCAGATCCGGCGTATATTGCACTTCATCGATGATGACCGGTTGATGGTATTGTTCCAAAAATCCCCGCGGATCTGCTATAGCCGCTGCACGGACATCTGGGGGTTCAACAGAGATATATTGGTACCGGTGGCCAAATAAATACTTCAGCAACGTAGTTTTTCCCGACTGGCGTGGGCCGGTCAAAACAACCGCGGGAAATTCCGATGCCGCTTTTTTGATGGCCGGTTCAAGTGATCGGTGAATATAGCCGTTCTGCATGAGTGTATATTATGCATTCTGAATGCATAATATACACTCTATCGCGATTTTGTGCTGCTTAATATGCACACCTTGCTCGCAAGAGGCATTCAATGCTTGAAGACCGCCTGCCCATCTTTGCTACTCGTTCGGACAAGAAACTGATTTTGGACTCAAATTTTGGGAATTACAGTGAAAATAGTTGGAAATATTTTACAAGTTTCCACTACGACTGTGTCCGCATATCTGTGTCTCCTAGTTCGTGCATGGAGCGATCCGGCGGTAGATCACCCCTCCGCAACACCACTTTACGCACAGCCTCACGGAGCGTAAATCCACCGTAACGAGGATTCGCGCACGGCTCGTCCAGCAACTCGTCTGCACGATGCTTCTGGATTTGCTGGAATTTGTCACTGTCCATCATAGCAGCATTGATAACACGTTCCAATGCTGGTTCATGGAACTGCATTTCTCGTATCCATTCTAAGTCAAGGTCATTCAGTGACCCAGTATCTTTGAAAGCCACACCAGCGGCCTCGCTACCAATGGGAGCAGAATAGTTGATCTTGCTGTTAAACGGGGGATCAGGATAGATCAGGTCTATGGTTTCCGAGTTAATGCCACGCATTATGTGCAGGTTGTCACCTGTCCATACAGTTTTGGCACGAAAATTTATATATTATATATATATATCTGTTATGTATCATTTCAGAGCTATTCTTCTACATTATTATATCTTTTGGAAATAATTTTTCCTAAAAGCCTTGAAGCATACACAACCGCAAATATTAAGGCGGCCGGGAAAATGAAGGCATTTTCAGGGAGCTTTATCGACGAGATGAGCGTAATGGTGGCCCCTAGCTTAGAAGGGAACCACATCATGGTTATCAATGCAAAAACACCGAGCCCAGATATGAAAAAGTAACATAGTCTGTACCATATGCTCAGCAGGATTTTTGCTCTTACATCCCAATTAGCAAGCCTATGAATGAGATTTGGCTCTTCTGGCTTTAATTCATCTTGGCTGGGTAGCCAGTGGGGAGGTCTGCGTTGAGGATTCCCAGGCATTATCAAGGATCTTGTTAAAGTGTTCGCGGATAAGATCGTCTTCAATACATCGCTTTTTTTTATCAATGGTGGTTTTCCATGGTGTCCCCGAAGCGTGGGTAATACCCACCAAGCGTTTGCCAGAAAGCCCACCGTACCTAGTCCAAGTAAACTCTAAAACGGTCAACGATTCGTGATCGTCCTTTCTCACCAATGGATATTCAAACTTCCCGGTTGAATAGTTATGGTTTACGGACCACCTACGGATTGGAAAAGACTCAAATCGCTTAAACTCATGGTATAGATCCGGCACTACGGGTCCATACGGCCAAGCTTCAATTCTCTCGTTAAACAATTTGTTTTGGGTTTGAGCAATGTAAAAGCCATAGCTTATATACACCAGCTTTTGTAGTTTGAGATGGGTTATTGGCGGTCCTTTTTTCAGAGATCTGCCAATCATAAAATTGGCTACTGCTCCTACCAGATAAGGAGGATTGCTCATATCTCACTCTCGGTCTGTGATTCTTGTCCGTGATAGCTTGGGCTGATTTTCCGCCATATTGTTTGATTCTGTAAAGTATTGCCCTACCTTTTCTTGTAAAATTCTTTGGTCATTATGCGGTCAGATCTACGTACCGCAACTGTTTTCCGACCATTCCTTGAACGACCGTAGCCATTTGGTGAGCCGTATCCAAGTTGCGGAGATTATGCTTTCCTGAAAACTGTGTTACGTAGCGATTGAGATATTTCTTGCTTAGATGGCGGTAGGTGCCGTGATATGCACGTTTGAGCGTTGCCCAGAAACCCTCTATACCGTTCGTATGGGCTAACTCACCAAACGTGGTGGATATCTTCCACTGCCTCTGACTATGATTAACCGATGTGTGATTCGTCAATCCCTTGTAACTAAGATGTTCGTCGGTGAATACGAGAGCATCCTTTGAACGAGTATCATTCATAAACTCCTGAATCGTTGACTTGGTGGTATCCTGAATCACCTCTGCCCGGATGTGTTTCATCTTGAAATCCTTAACGCCCAGCACCACAAATTTCCCTACCGTCCCCCGTCCAGCATTGAGCTTCTTGTCCTCATGCTTGTTCTTTTCCAGTCCGCCGATATAGGCTTCGTCTACCTCCACCGGCCCCTCAAATACTTCGAGAATCTCTGGTAGCAACCCCTCACAGATACGGTGTAGCATATGCCAAGTATTGGACTGCACAATTCCAAGATCACGATGCAATTTCATAGAAGACACACCTTTCAGATTCGTCATCTCCAAGTATATTGCCCAAGCCCATTTCCTCAAAGGCAAGTTTGAGGATTCCATTGCGGTTCCTCTTTTGACATTGAAGTACTTCTTGCAATCACGGCAACGGAAAGGCATGGTCTTGTGTTTGCGCCGATAGGCGTTTTCACTACCACAACGCAAGCAGGATAGCTTCCTGTCTGGCCAATGCGCTTCCCCAAACCATTTCTGGACAGATTCTTCATTGGAAAACTTTTCTGCGAGCTGCAAAAGCGTGATTCTTTTCTGTGTGAACATCTTGGACTTGCCATAAGATACAACCTCTTAAGTGTTTGTTGTATCTCTGTATACGGAGATTTTGATTTTTTTTTCAACTATTCATTATAATTCCCTAAATTTTATGTTCCCGTTTCTTCTCTTAAATCCAGACAAAAATGGGACAGGTTGGCTTGAGACCCCAAACCGTCCGCCGGAGAGTCCATGGTGACGGAACCACCGATCTAGATGATTGCACATACATCCTCCAATTTCCGTTCCGTGGTCTCGGACCTGTGAATTGCAGTGCAACGCCCCTGATACGGTCTGGAATCTCTTTGCTCCGCAGTTCTCAGATCTCCACAAGCACCTTCCCCGCCATCGCTTGTGGAATTTCTAAACCCATCAACCACAAAATCGTGGGAGCGACATCTCCTAACTTGCCTGATTGGATCGGTCCCTTGAAGCCATCCCTGATAATCAGATGTGGCACGAGCGCGGTGGAGTGCGTCGTATTCGGAGATCCATCCTGATTCCGCATACAGTCGGCATTCCCGTGATCCGCAATGACACTGATACTGTATCCTGCAGCTTGAGCAGCTTCTACCACCATACGCACCGCTTCGTCAACCGCCTCAACTGCCTTGACCGCTGCCTCAAATACACCTGTATGTCCCACCATGTCTGGATTGGCAAAGTTGAGGCATACAAAATGAAACTCCCCCTTCCGCAATGCTTCGGCAGCGCGGTCTGCAACTTCGGGCGCACTCATTTCGGGCTGGAGATCATACGTGGGTACCTTGGGAGACGCGATCAGTAACCGTTCCTCCCCTTCAAATAGTTCCTCACGCCCTCCACTGAAGAAAAACGTGACATGAGGATATTTTTCCGTTTCCGCCACTCTCAACTGCCGTAATCCAGCACTGGCGACAACCTCCCCCAACGTTTGCTCAAGATCTACCTTGTCAAATGCTACCGGCAGCCCAAATTTCTTGTCATACGGGGTGAGCGTAGAGAAATATAACCGTTCAAATGGAACCACCTCAAACTCGGCGATTGTCGGGCTTTGGGTAAATGCATTGACCAATTGACGCCCACGATCCGCCCTGAAATTAAAGAAAATGACCGCATCGCCATCCGTGACACGCACCGGCTCAATAATGTGTGGCTCAATAAATTCATCCGTGATGCCAGCCGCATAGCTCGACTTGAAGGCCGCTGCTGCACTCTCACAAACCTCCCCTTCCCCATGTACCAGCATTTGATACGCCTTTCGCGTACGCTCCCACCGCCGATCACGATCCATCGCATGGTAGCGACCGATCACCGTGACGATTCGTGCCAAGTGTCCTGCACGCTTTTCAAACTGCTGGACATAATGAGCACTGCCGTGAGGATCTGCATCTCTGCCGTCTGTAAATGCATGGACGCAAACCTGATCACGGGAAAGGCCTTCACGCTTTGCCAATTCACAAAGAGCAACGAGATGGTTGATGTGACTGTGTACCCCTCCATCCGAAAACAGTCCCATTAAATGCAAGCACGTATTCCGGGCATGTCGTGCAGCGGTTACGAGTACCTTGTTTTCGGAAATTGAGCCGTCTTCAATCGCCAGGTCAATGCGTGTAATGTCCTGATTCACGATCCGCCCCGCCCCCAAATTCATATGTCCAACCTCGCTGTTGCCCATCTGCCCGGGAGGTAAGCCAACCGCCCTGCCGGAAGCCTCCAGTGTGCCATGTGGGTACCTTGCAAACAGGTCATCCAAAAATGGTGTATGGGCTTGATCTATTGCACTCACAGACGGGTCAACGGCTATGCCATACCCGTCCAGAATAATGAGAATATGCTTCTTCGGCATCTTGGTCGTCTCTTCAAATGGGTTAATCAATGCGGTAGTCGCGAACAGTTTTTAACGTTAGCCCGGTTTTGCATAGATACACGTTCATGGAATCACACTTTGGGCAGGCGAACTGCACCGTTCCGGCGCGGTCAATCCTGGAAATGGGCCGATCAAAATAATGATGCCGGGTTCCGCAATAGTACCCCCCCTTTGTAGGGTCCAAACCTTCGATCGGTTTGGGGAGCCCCTGAAGGGCTCCGTAGTATTTACAGGCACTTGTCACAACACAATCCGAACAATTGGGGCTCCGGGCAGTGCAGGTATACCTGCCGTGAAGGATCAAAAGATGATGGGCCCGCCCCCAGTCATCCCGGGGAATCACCCGCTTCAATCCCAATTCCACCTTGAGAGGTGTTTCCGCCCGATCCACAAGACCAATCCGGTTGGCAACTCGAAATACATGTGTATCCACAGGTAAAGCATCCCGATCCCCAAATGCAACCGAGGAAACGACCTGTGCCGTCTTTCTACCAACTCCCGACAACTTCATGAGCGAAGCTTGATCTTCAGGAAGCTTTCCCTTATACTCCCACATGACCCGCGTTGCCATCCCCACTAAATGTCTAGCCTTGTTATTCGGATAGGAGATGGATGCAATGACACGGGCAACCTCCTCTGGAGTTGCCTCCGCAAGTGCTTTGAATGTGGGCCATGCTTTGAACAGCTCCGGCGTGACTAGGTTAACACGTGCGTCCGTGCACTGTGCAGAGAGAATGACAGCAACAATGAGCTCATACTCACTTGAGAATCTGAGCTCTGTCTCCGGGCGTGAAATTACTTTTGAAAGCGCGTCAATCACAATGTGTGCGCGCTTCTTTCTGCCTAAGTACATAGACCTGTAAAGGGTATGCGGTTAACTCATTCAAGACTCATACTGTTCACCCTTGCAGTCCTGATTTCTACTGGAGCCAGATCCAATGCACGCGCACAGATATCGGATTCAGCGCGTGTGTCCATCTTGACCATCTACCCTGGAGATGCAATCTACTCTTTATGGGGGCACAGTGCACTTCGGATTGAGGATCCGGTTACGCAAACCGATATCTCCTATAACTATGGGACCTTTGATTTTAGAAATCCTTTCTCCTTCATTCTGCGCTTTGCCTACGGGAAACTGGATTATCAGCTGTCCTTGCATTACTCTTCCGACTTGGTTGAACATTCCTGGCTTTCGCAAAGACGGGGCGTTGTGGAGCAGCGGTTAAACATGACCGGGGAAGAAACCCGCGCCCTTCACGAGTACTTATCCATTAATACACTCCCATCGAATCGTGTCTACCGTTATGATTTTCTGTATGATAACTGCGCGACACGAATCCTTGATGCCCTAGAATATGCACTCCAGACCAACATAGCAGACTCAACCTCTGCAGGAGTCACATTCCGCAACCTGATTCGACCATACCTGCGAACACATGCCGGGTTGGATTTGGCAATTAATCTTGCAATGGGGATTCCCGTGGACCAGGATGCAACCCAACAACAACTGAGTTTTCTGCCGATTGAACTGCAGGCTCTGCTGGAACATGCACAAACACGCACTGGAGCACAACTGGTTGTCCAAACCGATACACTCTTTGGAAATCCAGTTTCTCCTGAGCCACGGCACACCATCTCTTTCCCAACCATCATCGGGTGGCTCATCCTCCTGGTTGCACTCCTCCTCTTTCTGCGCGATATCTCCCAGCCTCGCAGACGGGTTTTTGACACCGTCCTATTGGGGATCGTGACCGTACTCGGACTCCTGATCACGTTTTTTTGGCTCGTATCTCTTCACGAAATCACCCGTCCGAATCTGCACATTCTTTGGGCTTGGCCCCTACATGTCCTCCTGCTTTTCTTCTCCCGAAAACCCTGGACAACCATATACTGGTATGCTGCAACCTGTGCTGCTGTTGTTTTTGTGCTCGGGGCACCCTGGTGGGCACAATCTCTTCCGTCTGCAACGATCCCGATGGCCCTGGCAGTGGCATTTCGATGCTTCATTCTTGCCCGAGTACCGCGTACGGGATTTGAACCCGTGTTACCGGCGTGAAAGGCCGGCGTCCTAGACCCCTAGACGAACGCGGCAAATATTTATAAGGGTGACCGAGGGGACTTGAACCCCCGACCTCCAGGGCCACAACCTGGCGCTCTAACCGCCTGAGCTACGGTCACCATTTTTGGCGGATCCCAAATTTACGCGTGAACAACTTACAATGACAAAAGATCGTGTCAGTGAATGACCGCAACCTTGCCATATGCCACACCTTCACCATTTTTTCCCCTGGCAACAATCAAATACATTCCCGAAGGGACCAGCCTGCCATCCTGGTCACGACCATCCCAGATCCCCCGTCCACCACGTGCCTGCATGCGTCGAATTAGTTCTCCATGTACCGCCATGACGGATATCTCCGTTTCTGCAACCAGACCTTCAATATAAATCTGAGGCTCTGCGTCTGAGATAATCTCAACCGGGTTGGGGTAAATAAATAAATCCCTTTTTCGTTCCGCAGGCTGAATAGCATCACTGAGTAAACTGATAAGGCCCTTATCGGTCCCCAAAAAGATACGACCACTGGATCCTTCGACGGCAGCAGTGATCACCATATCAGAAAACAGGGGAGAGTTATCTGAGCTATAGTGTGCAACCTGTCTGAATCCGTCGTCCTCCGAAAGCAAATAGATGCCATCAGGGGTTGCCATCCATAGTCGGTTTGACGGATCGACCGCGATGTCATTGACACTCAACCCATTCAATACATAGGTCCCAAATGTGCGATCCGCCCAAACAGGCCATACCGCTTGCAACGCGGGATCATTTGCAGCAAAAATACCACTTCGAAAGTATGCAGGACCTCCACTGGTACCAACCCAGACCCGGCCGGCTAAATCTTCGGCAAGCGCATGAATCTGTGTACCCGGTAGCCCCGCACCATTGGACCCGGGAGTGGCATAATAGGTGCATGCATCATCCATTGCATCTTTGGGCGTATCGTTGGTATCCAGGATGAGTAGCCCATGGGTAAGGCTCAGGTTCCCCCGATTCAACAAAATAATCCACTTAATCCCGTTGGAATCTATGAAGATGTCTCCCAATGCATTGGTTTGGGGTGCTCCCTCACATCTAGGCGGTAGCAAGCGGGCCCATGTCCCATCCGGTGCACGTATATGTAATGGGTAGGGCGAAGTTGTATTCGTCACCCAAAGCGTCCCATCCTCTTCACTGGCCATTCCCCCAATGATGATATAGTCCTGCGTTCCCGCTGCCGGAAGTAGGGTCGAATTGGTTTGACCATAAGTCGTGACCACATCTTCCAAGGAAACCTGTGCAAGCCCAGCACCACGAGAAGCGGCCCATGCTACTCCCAGGCCGTCGACATGTATACGCCAATAACTCCCCCGGTCACGCAGTGCTTCAACAAACCGCCCGGTGAAATTCGTCCACTCCTGGTTTGAATCCATACGATAAAACCCGGACCTGGGGATACCCAATTGAGCGGCAGCCCAGAGGGCCCCATCCGGGCCGATCACCAAATCTCCAAAGGGAGAATCAAATGGCCCCTCGGGATAAAGACCACTACTGACGAGGTCCAAAGAAAGGGTCCCACTTGCTTTTGTATAGTGATTCAATCCACTACCAGCGTCTCCAAGCCATACATCCCCAGCCGTGTTCGTTGATACTATGCGTAAATCCTCATAACCACTGACGAGAATGGTCTCTGCCCCTTTCGCATCGTAGGCACGCAATCGAAATTGTGTTACCGCTAGAATCTGGTCGTCAAGAATCCCCAAATCCCGGATCTGGTGTATACTGGATCCAATCCGTTCATAGCTTCCATTCTGCATTCGCCTTCCCATGCCCAAAGGCGTACCCACATACAGACGCTCATGATGATACACAATGTCCGTGACCTCAGAGACTGGAAGGATCGCGTTTTCGGATGTCCAACTGCTTGGATCCTGGAGGCTTTTTCCTGAAAGCGGCGCATAGGCAATACCTGCATCTGTGCCAACCCATACTCCAGTCTCCCCACCAGGGACCATGTCCACCTCAATATCATTGACGGCAGTCGCGGCCGGGAGCGAGCCAAATCTGCTGTACGTGTCACGGACCTCATCGCGGAGCGGATCAAAGACCACCACCCCAAATCCCGTTGCGATCAGAAGGCTGTCTCCCCATACTTCCATCGCATTGATGACCTTGGAAGGAAAGCGTTCACTGCGGTAAATATCAAAATAAGTAGTGATCTCCCCAGATGATATATCCAAGCGATCAAATACACCGTCTGCGTATCCGATCCAGACAAGTTGCCGTGCGGAATCCCATACGACCGCCTGCGCATTCACATCATACAGACCCTCGGCCGCGGTATACCGCTCAATCTCACCACTACCTGGATCATAGCCAAAAACCCCTCCCGTGGAAGCTACCCAAACCATCCCCTGCCCTGCTGACAGACTTGTTACCTCGCGTGCGCTGGTATGCGCTGTCCATGACCGTGCAGATTGGGCATAAACCGGAAGAGCGAACAGGAATACCAAAAGCCCTACCCAAATGCACTTCAGTGATTTCATGGAGACATTTTCCGGGAAAATTTTCGCAATAGACCCGCCATCTCAAGAGCGGCAAGTCCTGCTTCTTTTCCCTTATGATTTGGGCCGGGCTCTGAACGCGTTCTTGCCTGCGCAAGGTTTTCAGGTGTAATGACGCCAAGAGCGACCGGAACTCCGGTCTTGAGTGCCACCTTCTGTAACCCCATAATACTTGAATCACTGATTGCTTCAAAGTGATACGTTTCTCCTCGAATGACTGCTCCTAAGGCAATAATCGCACTATAGAAATGATGATTGGTCATCTGCTGAGCTGCAAGTGGTAATTCAAATGCTCCAGGACACCAAGCCACATCAATGTTTTTGACGTTGTGTGCAGAAAGTGCTTCAATACAGCCGTCAAGCAGGTTTCTGGTAATGGCTTCATTGAACCGGCTTACGACAATCCCAAACCTAGCCTCCTCGGGCTGCTCAAGCAGCCCGAGGAACTCTGTTACCCTCTCCAACTTCTCCGCACTTTGACGCTTGTTCGCTTTTTCCAACCTTGAAGCCATCTCTTATAGGTTTAGAGACCTGTATACTTGATCGGGCATTTTCTGCTCCTTACCCGCAAATAGACGGTTTCACGTAATATATTGGGCATAGTGTCATAGTTAGTGCCTGTCCAGAAAATGCCTGTGCTCCAGGCCTGTTCCGAGATATTGGTGCGTATTCCGATTCAAGTGGGCCACCATTCCGAGCGAAGTGGGCCACCCTGCAAACCAGTATTATGGAGTGCTGATGTGTGCTCATCAAAACTGGAAGCGATTTAATTTTCAACGGATCCAGGTATGGTTTGCCATAGGTCTGATGAAAAAGCGGGGCGCTATCTTCCCGCGTCGTTTCTCATTCATTAGATCTTCATTCTCATGTACAAATCTCTTTACCTGGGGCTGGATGCCCACACTCGGATCTGTGTTCTGGCGGCCATGGCCACGTCAGGGCATATCGTGTCTACCAAGACCTTTTCGACTTCAGAATCAGCGCTGATCCGGCACGTCCTGGATCTTCCTGCGCAATTCAAGTATTTGGTTTTGGAGGAATCTTCTCTGGCCAGCTGGATTGCTTCAGCGCTGCGTCCGTATGTCACGCAATTGATCGTTTGTGACCCTCGTCACAATACCCTCATCAGTCGTGGAAACAAGGATGATCATAGAGATGCCGCGGATCTGTGTCGGCTACTTCGACTGGGGGAATTGGTCGAAGTGTTTCACTCGGACGAGGATCACCGTGTAGACTTTAAGATTGGGGTGCAACAGTATTTGCGTTTTACGCGGGATCGTGCCGGTTTAAAGTCCCAAATCAAATCCAAATACCATCAGGCGGGATTGACCCATGTAGTTGGGACCCAGGTATTCTCGAAAACGCACCGGGTCTCGTATCTGAAGCAATTGCCAACGAATGCCCGGCGCTCAATGATGGAGAACTTGTACGAGCAGTTGGACGCAATGGATGTTCTACAGAAAAAAGCACGTACCTCCATGACGGAGCAGGGCAAGCGTTATCCAGAGATCGCCCAGTTCCAATGTATGCCTGGCATCGGTGTAGTGGGCTCACATGTATTCAGTGCCTTTATTCAGACCCCGCATCGGTTTGCCACCAAGTATAAATTGTGGAGATATTGCGGGCTGGGGGTTCGTCAACGCAGCAGTGCAGGCAAGCCATTGGCGTACAATCGTCTGGACCGTTCGGGAACAGGAATCTTAAAAGCCATCAGCCATCAGTGCTGGCTTTCTTCTTTGCGAACGGCAGAGCCGAATGAGGTATCCTTGTTTTATGATGCCTCCCTGCGCCGCACCGGGGACCCGGTGCACGCACGGCTCAATACCCAGCGCAAAGTACTCAAGGTGCTCTGGACCATCTGGAAAAAAGATGTAGCCTACAATTCAAAAGCTTTTTATTCACCACCTGCATCCGCAGTGACCGCGTAGACATGGAGAACACCATTGTGTCTTGTAACGGTTGCTCGCGGATCTGGGTAGCCGGGATATACTCCAGCGACAATTTAGCTCCATTATGGAAGCTCGACTTTTAGGTTAGTAGCCCGGCCTTTATGCCCCATTAGACATTAGCGCCCATTGTAGGGACGCTCACAAACGAGTATGGCAGCTGAACAGGCACCCTTTTCTTCCGTCCTGTTAATCCACATCCAAGCAAGCCGAAGCATCACACAAATATGGATCCCCAATACAAATCTACATGATCAGCGGTTTTTTGGCAGTGTGCGCCCTCAAAATTTCACACGTTTTGTTGCATGGCAGAGGTGTGTGTGCAACTTTTTTTTTCAAACGAATTGTCGTTAAACAGTGAGCTTCTTCAGTCTACCGGAACTCAATGCAGCCATTTTAGAAGGGGTAAAGGCGTTCAATCGGACTCCCTTCCAGAAGATGTCCGGCACCCGACAAAGCAGGTTTGAAGACGTTGATCAACCCGCCCTGCGCCCATTGCCGACCAACCCGTACGAGTATGGGGAGTGGACCAGCATGCGGAAAGTTGCCCCGGATTACCATGTCCAGATTGAAAAACACTGCTACAGTGTGCCGTATTCCTATCTTGGGAGGTCGGTGCGGGGATTGATCCGTTCATCGACCGTAGAGATTTACGATGGAGAGAATCGGATTGCATCTCATGTGCGTCGTCGATCCGGCGGTCAATATACGACCGACCCGCTCCATATGCCGGATCATCACCGAAAAATCCAGCCACAGGAGGGCATAAAGGCACATTTTAGAGATGCGATGGTATTCTCGGACAGACACTACATACACTATCCCCGGATCAGTGCATCCCTTGGTGAACGGCAGAAGCAATGCAATGCCCGAACCGTGGCCATTAGCCAGCGGGCACGAAAACGTTTACACCAACGATACCGAGCACTGGCTAAACGAAAGCCGCCCAAAGTCGCGGTGGTTGCACTTGCCCGCGAACTGGTCGGCTTTCTATGGGAGGCCATGCAATTCCCCGTTCAGACTGCATGAGTCATCAATACGATACAATAGCCACGCAGAAGGATCCCCAAGCAAAGATGGAGAATCCATGTCCTCCCTTTTCGGTAGCGGTTACCGCGAGCCCGAGACCCAAGATAATGGCAGCTCCGACGAATTCAAATATCGAGCATTATGGCCTATGGCCTAGCATGCGTACACCAGATTGATCAGCCGTCGCAATTGCTCAAGGATCCTTCTTCGTGGCTATCTGTTGTCTGACGTCAATTAAAATTTACCTCGGCGACAATTCTTTTTCAAACGAGTGTGTGCCGAAAAATTCCACACATTTTGTTGCATGGGGGAGATATGTGCGAAACTTTCTTAAACGAACTGTTGCACTAGACATCTGCGTAAATCTAGCGGACCACTACGAATTGAGATTCTTTATGTGCCCCATTGTTTACTGACCAGCGGATCGCGTAAACCCCTCTGGGCATTAAGGCATGATCAATATTCCAAGTAACTTCATTCAATCCAGAAGGCATATAGCCAGTGAGCAGACGATCTACATGTCGACCAAGTAGATCATAAACATCCACTTCAACATGAGCGCTGCTTGATAGCTGGAAAGTGAGCGTGGCTTGATCTATGGTTGGATTAGGATAAATATGATCAATTGAAATGATTGAACTCAGGGCAGGGGATGCCGATGCCTGCTCGGATGCAACCAAAATGGCAGTTGGGGCAACAGCCAGCGCCCTATCCGAACTGGCAAGAATCTCCTGCCTGCTATTTCCAGCAACCAAAGCAAATAACACATCAGCTTCATCCCCAGGAGAAATATTTATTGGACCAACTGAAGTAATCTGCACGATGTCCTCGTTAAGGACAGCATTCGGCGCTTTTTTTTGTCCAGACATTATTTTCCATTTATTTTCACGAAAACGTATAGACCCCTTTTCTGGGTCGTCGTCAAATCCAGTCTCGTCTCCAAGGACAGCGTTATAGATCGTGCTGAAAGGATGTTCGCTGAGGATGCGGATACCAGCGACCGCGCTAACAGTGCTACTTGATTGCACATAACCCAGATTACGCTCTCGATCAATCAAACCGTTATTGGCTTTGAAGTTAGTCCCCAGATCCCAGTCAATCCACAGGCCTGCAAACAAATCTTCAATCGCCTCCTGGGATTCATTTTTGATGGTATAACGTAGTATCACGAATAGACCATTTTCTCTACTTTGGGTATACGTAAAGGATTCTTGAAGAACAGAGAGCCCAATAGGGTGAGCTGCATGTTCATCGGTCAACTCAACTCTCCCGTACATGATATCTGGACCTTTTTGGGTTACTTCCATCACAGATCCTAGCCGTTGCGTAAAGTCCATGTCTTGAGAAATAATTTTTTCGATGCCTCTGACACTAGACAAAACACGATTTTCATCTACACCGATAAGCAATCCGGCTTCAAAAAATAGTTTGTTTGTTTCTCTGTATATGAGACCGACTCCCCGGTGCTGTTCTTGATATCTGCAGGACAAGGTATCTAAATCAACAGCACCTTCGGTTTCAATATATCCCAATCTTCCCACATTCGTAATACCAATACACAAGTCAGATGACATCTGAGTGATAGCATGCGGCGTAGGAATCTTATCATCGCCACGATCTCCAGTGGTAATCGGATGCCTTGGTGTCATATGGATGGCGGACTCCTGAAGAGTAATCTGTTGACCATTCGCGGAAACCTGAACTTTGATCCACCCATAATGGAGACGAGTCTTGTCCACTACCTGAAGCCCGATATAAGCCGATTTGCCATTCCATTCTGGGAATTCAGGGGTGGAGATAATCGGGTCTGTAATCGGTAAAGCCCAGCTATTGGAAGGACCAATCACCACTCCCTCATCCAACATCGTGACCAAGAGATTTTGCCCGTTATCAACCCCCACAAAAGCTTTATTCCAAGTCTCTAAAAAGATCCCATCTCCATTTGCTGGCGTAAATAATCCAAATGTCAATCGAGTATCTCTCTCATCAAGGCTTGAAGGGTATGGACTGGGGTTCCCCAAATAAGACCACAGAAAGACCCCAGTCGGCGGGCGAGGTATCGTAACATCGCTAGAGGTAGTACTAAGATCAGCCCAAACTATCCGGTCGTATTGGGCAATGGTTGTCGTAACTTGACAGAGCAGGATAGTACTGAGGGACACTAATCGGGACAATAAATTCATGAGCGTTATATCTATAAAATCCGTTCAAGGTAAGGTAAGGTAAGGTAAGGAAGTTCTTGCAAACTGCTCCACAATGGGGACGCACTCAATATAGTGAAAGATGGAGAATTTATTATAACCGATCGCGATTCGATGAACCTGTGCGTATTCCGCAAGATCATGGATAGAGCGGGTATGAAAAATCACTCAATCAGTCCACTCACCGAAGCAAGGTCATCAACGCAGACAAAGATTGAGGGGACTGCCCGCCAGTAGCCGTAACCTGGTACAGGTAAATTCCAGACGCCAGATCGTGAATATCTATTTTGATTGTATGCCCCCATCCGGCATGATAATCCTTAGCAGGGAATGCCTGGACTTTTCGTCCGAGCATGTCAAATACCGAGACTGATACTCTAGCAGAAACGGGCAGATCAAATACAATTTCAGTAGATGTCTGAAACGGATTAGGATAGTTGCCTCCAAGGGCAAAATCTGTCGGGAGTGCATTCACAGATTCACTTGCCACATTACGATCTTCATCGTTATCCAGAACTCGTACAGCAATTGCAGATTCTTCTCCAAACAATGCAACATATACATACTGCCATGCATCTCCATCTTTTGTGTCATTTTCCTCTGCAGTGACAGTTACAGTCTGAGATTGATCCCAGTTGGTGGAGGAAAAGATTAGACGTTGAGTTGATAACGTTAATTTTATGCCGTGATTAAAATCATTCTGAGATAAGAACGCGATTACACTTGTTCTCGGATTTGCCGTCAATTTGACCGTGAAATCAGCCGTCATTCCCTCTACCAAATTCAATATTTCAATGGGTTCAATATTCAGTTCAACCGCATCATTGTCTTGAACAAATATTTCTACTAACTCTCCTGAATATCCAGGTGAATAAACAAATACATCTCTCCACTTATGCCCGGTTTGTTCCTCGTTGTTCAAAGCCCCAACCATCACCGTCTGAGGTTGATTCCAGTTCTCGGTTGTAAACTCTAGAGTATTTGAATCGGATAAAGAATTCCCCGAGAATTTCAGATAATCCATATTTGCAGTTAAAGTCACCGTTACATCTGAAACTGGCTGATTAGGCAATTCAATAACAATGTCAACTGAATCTCCCTCTGATAAGGAAGGAATTCCCTTAGGACTCACCGCTAAATCGCCGAATTCATCTCCTATCCAACTCGCGGAGAGCGCTTTAGCAAGCCTCATGTTAGTCAATGCATTTTCGTAATCTTCACCATAAATGATCGCAAACGTCAGCGAATCCTGTGTTTTTGCCTGAATATCCAACGGTCCAAAACCAATATATTGGGCCGGCGTTGCAAGCTCCGATTCATTAATGCCACCTATCATCATTGGCCATGCATCATTCGAATCTCTCAATCTTTCATCAGACAGGGTGCTTATGTGGAGATTGTCGGTGCCCCGATCATTAATCGCTCCCACGCCAATATGCTGTGAGTTATTGGCATCTGGAGTCAGAACAATCTGTGCTTCCTCGTCAATCACCTGTAGAGCTGAAATATTTGATGAATGCCGAAACGTTGCGTAAATCCCAGCATGGATGCCCGAGATAGCTTGATTGGTTGGGTTATCCAGGAAATAGCGTATCAGGATAATGTCCTCCAGCAACGGGTCAACAAGTGTCTCTTGCACGACCGTAACGTCAACTCTCTCTGAGACTAATTCAACGTTACTACAGCTAGGCCTTTGTCCACATTCCCATGAATAGAGTCGCGTGGCAGGCTCAAAATCCTGATTCTGAGCAAAACCAGCTCTGGTCTCAAATACGGAACTTGCCACTTTCCCCTGGCGCCCCACGACTAGTCCAGCCTCATAACGAATTTGGATATTTTTGTCACTGAATATAATTCCAGACCCTAGCTCGCCCAGATAGTCAGTACGGGAAAGAAATGAGTAATCAACCCACCCTAGGTTCCCCTCAGAGGTAACACTAAAAATTGTGTTTGAACCGTCGTGTACTTGGACAACCTGTGCATCATTAACGATCAGGGGAACTGCATCCCCTCCACTCACTATATCCCCTCTTGTAGTTAAAACAATGGGTTCAATAAAAACAAAACTCTTGTACGGAACATTCACCGTTGGAGTGAAACTTAGTGTCGTGTTAAAGCTCTCTCCACTTTTTATTGGACCGACATTGCTAACTTGTCCAGCCTCTAAGATAACCTCATCTTCATTCACACCCCACAAGATGGTTAGCCGATCAACATCAGACAGATAGGATACAAAGGTTGCTTCCACAGTAACACGCTCTTGCGGATCATATCTACCATCTCCATTCGTGTCCGTCAATGTCCAGTCAGTCAGGCGAACAGAAACTGCATCGGTCTCTGTGACAGCCCGGTAGGCATTTACTCGTCCACGCCCCAATCTTCCCGAAAACGAAGGATCATTAGCACCGTCGATGTTGTCCGCAGTGGCTCGGATTTGCTCCCGAATTTGAAATGGTGTCATATCTGGAAATTTCGTCTTTACTAACGCGGCGATGCCAGATACAATCGGAGCCGCAAACGATGTGCCTCGTGCATCATCCTCATAATTTCCATCAGCCGTAGCGGTAAGTACTCCAATTCCAGGAGCACAGACATCTATTGAATATCCGTAATTATAAATATTTAAGTCCGAATAAGGCGCAAGACCACATACCGTCAATGTCGTCTGTAAACCACCTGGATATTGACGACGAGATACTTGGCCGTATCCTTGATTGCCTGCGGCGATGATTACAAGTGAGCCTAAATCGGTCGCAGCCTGAATGACCTCTTCTTCAGAACGACTATAAGTGGACGCTCCATAGCTCCCATTAATTATATCCGCACCGACCATCGCGGCATAAAGAATCCCCTCACTTGTATAACAAAGTAAACCACCAAATTTACAATTCGTGTTAATTGGAATGAATTTGGCATTCCAACTGCTACCTGCCATGCCAACATTGTTATCGGCTACTGCATTTGAAATACCAGTAACAAAAGTGCCATGATATTCTATAATGTTACCCTGATTCGGGCTTGGGTCGTTTGAGGATTCGGGAAAATCCCATCCGTGGACATCATCTACATAGCCGTTCCTGTCGTCATCAATCTGGTTATCAGGAATTTCGCCAGGATTCGTCCAAACATTTGCAAATAGATCCTCGTGCCGCCAATTAGTACCTTGATCTATGATGGCAATGGTCACATCTGAATCCTCGCCCTTTACGATATCCCACGCCTCTGGGAGTTTCATTCGCCTCAAGTAAGAACTTTTTTCAAAGAGCGGGTCGTTCGGAACCCTTGTTCGTTCACCGTACGGGACACGGGGATATAGTGGCTCTGCATACTCTACACTTGATACGGTAGCGGCTGAGCGTGCTGCCTCAGCAGGATCAATCGGAGCGTTGTAGTAGACACGATGAATTCGTTTCAGAGCGGTAACACTACTTGGCATGCGCTTTCGCAAATGATTGTGTTCAAGAATAGGGAAGGCAGGCCTAACGGAAACAACTTGAAGATGCGATGGCAGGCCCGTCTTGGCATGACCCTCCTTGTACTTGACGATCAAGACACCTGGAACCGCATCAGGGGAGGGTTGTGCTTGCGTCAAAGATGCGCAGAAAATTAAAGACGACACAACGCAGAAGCCAAATTTGATGAACCCCAAATTAACCATAGTAGATACTACATCTGCAGAAAATTAATTCGTGCCTCCCAGAAAATATTTTTGGCCTGCCAACTGCCCCGAAATATAAGACATAATTTTTATGGCTCTTCGCTTTTACGAGTGGGTGGCCTGTTTTTGGAAGCCTTCCGGGTACAGGTCCAGTCCTCCGAGATAGAAGTAAATTGCATTGGTAAACCGCTGTTTGTTTCTGAATCCCCGCGCACGAACTTTGACGGTTTTGATGCGGCTATTTATACTTTCCGCTGGGCCATTACCGACTTTTAGAACGACTGCATTTATGATTCCCCATAGATGATTCTTGAGGGTCTTGGCGGCTTTTTTCATGGGTTCAAGTCGACAACGCATGGCCCAGGATAACCACCGTTTCCATCCTTTGAGTGCCCAAGTAGGACTGACATAGTGCCACAACTTCTGGGACAATTCCTTGATGGCCCATGCAAGCGCCGTTTTCAGCGAACTGTTCTTTAATTGGTGGAATCGTTTCTTTTGCCGCGGAGACATATTCTTCGTATTGCTCAGCCAATCATATTTGGTTCCAGTGAGATCGTAGATTTCTTCTTTCCGCAATTCCCGGTTCTCCTGCCGGCGAACTGCATCCACCGCCTCGCCAATGTATTTGGCGACATGAAAGCGATCAAATGCAATCTTGTATCCTGCGTTGGGGACCCACGCTTTCGTGGCACTGATATACGCGGGCCACATATCCATACTCACACTCTCAATGGCGTTGAGCTGATCGGCAGAACAGCCACCATAATACCCGTTCAAGCTTGTCATTGTCCGACCCTCGCCGACATATTGCACAGTCCCTGTGTTCGGATCGGACACCACGGTGATGTAATTGTGTCCTTTTTTGTACGAGGTCTCATCCACGCAGATATGGGCAATGGATTCTTCGGTCCTGCGTGCAAGCCCTCGATTCACCGCACGCTCCATGATATGGGCAATCAGTGTCCAACTTGCATTCACTCGACTCGCCACCGTTGAAATACTGGTCGAATCCTGCAACGCGTCAATCACATGAGACTCAAACGCAGTCGTAAAACTCACGCGCGCATCGGCCCAAGGAACCGAAACCGTCTGGATTCCATGCTCCGAACACGACACACATGGCACCTTTGCCACTACTTTGGTCTGATAATTACAGATCCCGGTATGACGCCACTTGCGGACACGGTGGTCATAGCCAAGCATATTCCGATGAATTGAAGCACCGAATCAGACACTGTTCAGCTTTTATGATTTTCCCCATCATGGGATTAGTTCAGTTGTCAATTTTTGTCTGCTTTCACCTTTCACATGGACTCTCCCGTTCACTTCAATTTTGTATGCATTGTAGACAAGTCGGTCCAGAACAGTATCAACCAATGTTAGCCGAAGTTTAGGTATCCCATCGCTTGGTGACATGCATCAGTGGGATACTGACTAGTTGTAATCATTGAGCATATAGCAATCATCATCAAGGAGTTTCATGCATGTCCAATGCCATGAAACCCCCAATCATCAAGAACTTGAGACTTCCGTGCATATCAACTATTTCAGTACACTTTCAAAATTATACCTCCTTCGTTCGAGACCTGCAGAATTTTCAAGAACCGGGATAAAAGAGCATACTGGACTTTGCAGTTTTTCAGACATGCTTTAGATGCATCAAGGGTTCATTATCGGACGACAATCATCGGTTTGGTATATACAGTTACTTGATGGTCCATTCTGACTCTCATCGTGTAATAGTAGACACCGGATGATAGACCTCTAGAATAAATCTGCATCGTGTGATTTCTACCTGTTTCATACAATTCGCCCGGCACTGAGAGCACGGTTCGTCCAAGTATATCCGTGACTAAGGTTGAGACCTCAGCTGGTGCTGGCAGATCAAATATAACATTCGTAAGCTCGGAGAAGGGATTCGGATAATTCCCCCAAAGCGTTACAGACAGAGGCGGCACCCCAGAGTCTTCAGTATTCACAGTCGTATTCTCTCTGATTGTGAAAGTCCTTTTTGCGATCACATCATCGTAACCTCCCCCGAGTCCCTCAAGTGTAAGTTCTACCTGTTCATCATTGTTATTGTCGTCAAATGAAGAAGTTAATATTATAGCTTGTACGACATCCCAATTGGAGGGCGTAAACGTCAGGGTTGGAGGGGATATCGCCAAAAAATCAGAATCACTGAAAATGTTCACGATCACATTTGCTGTCGGTTTTTTGCCTAGCACCACTTCCACCTCAATAGCTTCGCCTTCATAAACCATTCCCGTACTCTGATGCTCCTCAGGAGTGGTCAAGTCTGGCGTTAGGCTAATGTATGAGAGATCATTGTCAATGATTGTCATGTACAGGCTCTCTACGATACGGTGATAGTTTGCACCGAGTGCCGTCACTCTTAATTCAAACCTATCACTGTCTTGATCATCATCCTCGCTTACTGTTAAAGTCACAGTCTGTGCTTCATTCCAATTCTGAGCTGTAAAATTCAAGAGCGCAGGATGTGGTATCATTTCATCCATAGTCGGAATCGTCACGGTTACATCTCCTTTCGGCTCCGTGTTTAGCTTCATATCTATTTGGGTAGATAAACCCTCATTTACGATCGGGGTTGATGGAGTAAATACAATCCCTGCAGCATCTAAATCTCTGACCCTAAGCGATAGTTCTTTCATTTCATTAAAAAAGCCTCCACCCGATAATACCAGTTCTACTTGTTCATGATCATGATCATCATCATCGTCAATTTCAGCACTCAGAGTTACCACACGCTCATCATTCCAATTCTGAGATGAAAAAATTACAATGTTAGGGTCTGCAACCAAGTCCCCAGCGGTATTCGTAGTCACCGTGAGATCTTTTTCCGGCGCTGACACCAATTTAACCGAGAACGTAATGCTCTCTCCTTCAAAGAACTCAAATGGATCAGGAGCAGAGACAAGAAAAATTTCTTTATCTCTATCGTTATCATGATAGTTTATTAGTATGACTTCCTCCAGAAACGTTTCATCTTCGTCAGATACGAAAATATCAACGTAGTTCCAGCCGCTAGGATCTCTAATCTCGTTATCCTGCGCACTCACGTATACTACTTGAGGATCAGACCAATCTTCAATCGTAAACGCCAGTGAAGTTGGGTCAATTGTTAAGTCTATATTATTATCTTCCCGTTTCTTCAGATCAACTGTCACATCCCCGTATGGCTCCCTACTTAGTTCGACGGTAAATACCACTAAAGATCCCTCGTCTAAGTTAAATTTCCTATTCCCTAAATCAAAACCAATAAAGTTTAAATCTGGGGTCTCGTTATCCTTATAATCAACCGAAACCGAACGTGAATGGATCTTTAACCCGTCAACTGACGCATGGACCCAAATTCTATTCCTATAGTTGCCTTCAATCTCGTCGTTATCTAGCACACTTATCGTCACGGTCTGCTGTTCATTCCAGTCTGAAGTCGTAAAGGTCAACTGAGCCGGTCTCACGATCATCTCTACATTGTTGTCATCGCCATTCGTCATGTCCACCTGCACCTCTCCGCTTGGCTCCTTGGTCAACCGGACGGTAAACTCCACCGGAGCCCCTCCCTCTGAATAGTCTAGAGAAGTCGGAGAAATATCCAACGTAAAACTGTCGTCATCCAAATAATCAACTACCACAGATCTTTTCCTGGTATCCACCTCACCGCCCGATGGAATGAGCACAAGGGTTTGTCGATTGTTACCTTCAATCTCGTCGTTATCTAGTGCACTCACCTTCACGGTCTGGGACTCATTCCAGTTCGAAGTCGTAAACGTCAGCAAAGTCGGACTCACGATCAGATCTACATCGTTATCTTTGTGTTTCGTTATCTCCACCGTTACATCTCCGCTCGGCATATTGGTCAACTGTACCGTTAATTCCGCCGGTTCCCCCCCCTCGCTATACTCTAAAACCCTTGTATTAAATTCTAACGTGGGAGTCTCATCATCAACATAATCAATTGTTATCTGTCCTGACCTGGTACTTACCCCACCGCCCGATGGAATGAGCACAAGGATTTGGCGATCGTTACCATCAATCGTGTTGTTATCTGGCGCACTCACCTTCACGGTCTGGGGGTCCGCCCAACTCCTGAGCGTTCCACTATCCCCTTTTTTAAATGTCAACTGCGCCGGACTCACGGTCATCTCTACAGTATTGTCATCGTCATTCGTCAGATTCACCGTCACATCTCCACTCGGCACCTTGTCCAGCCGAATGGTGAATTCCGTCGCATCTCCCCCCTCATAAAAATATTCAACCGTTGGATAAATTACCAGCTCGGGAGTTTCGTCATCCACATAATCAACGACCACCAATCTTTCCCTAGTATCCACCCCTCCACCAAATACAGTTAGATCAATTCTTTGCCGATCGTTGCCATCAATGATGTCGTTATCCCGCGCACTCACGCTCACACTCTGCGGATCCTTCCAGTTTGAAGTCGTAAAGGTCAGAGAAGCCGGAATCACGGTCATCACTATACTATTATCTTGGTCATTCGTCAGATTTATTGTCACAGGTCCGTTTGGCACCTTGGTCAACCAGACAGAAAAAATCACTGACGGTCCTCCCTCGGCGAATCGGTGGCTGGTATCATCAATTTCCACTTCAGGAATATCGTCATCCGAATAATTGATGGTCACAAGTTCTACCACAGTACTCACATCCCCACCGGATGCGGCTACCCTAATAAATTGCTGATTGTTACCATCAATCTTGCTGTTGTCCTGCGCACTCACCGTCACGGTCTGCCAATCCGCCCAGTTTAAAGTCGTAAAGGTCAGCGAAACCGGACTCACCATCAGATCTATATTGTTGTCTTCATCATTCGTCAGGGTCACCGTCACCTCTCCACTCGGCACCCTGGTCAACCGGATCGTAAATACCGCTGGAGTTCCCCCCTCAAATAGTTGATTCAATGTATTACCAATTTCCAATTCGGGAACTTCGTCATCCCTGTATGTAATGGACACCTTTTGGGGAGTGGTATCTACCGAACCGCCTAATGGGCTTAAGTCAATTTCTTGCTGACCGATGCTGTCATCAATGATGTTGTTATCCTCCGCACTCACCTTCACGGTCTGTGGATCGTTCCAGTTTAAAGTCGTAAAGATCAGCAAATTCGGATTCATAATCATATCTATCGCGTTATCTTCGTTATTGGACAGGTTCACCGTCACCTCTCCGGTCGGCACACTCGTCAACTGGACGGTAAATTCCGCCGGAAATCCCCCCTCGCTATACAAGATAGATTTTGACTTAATGTCCAACTGGGGCGTCTCATCATCCACATAATCAAATGACAACCGTCTTGGGATGGTATCCACCCCACCGCCTGATGCGATTACATTAATGACATTCCGCTTGTTACCATCAATAGTATTATTATCTGATGCACTCACCTTCACGGTCTGCGGGTTGTTCCAGTTTGAATCTGTAAAGGTCAGCGAAGCCGGACTCGTGATCAGCTCTACAATATTATCTTCTTTATTCGTCAGGGTCACCGTCACATCTCCACTCGGTACTTTGGTCAACTGAACGGTTAATTCCACCGGATCTCCCCCTTCAAATAGTTTATGAATGGTGTCATCAAATTCTAATTGGGGGGTCTCATCATCTTCATAATCAACTGCGACTGTATTTTCTCCAGCCCCAGAAAGGATCCCACCGCCTAATGCGGTTACCTCAATGATTTGCCGAGCATTGCCATCAATGACATTGTTATTTCGTACGCTTACACTCACTGGCTTCGGATTCTCCCAATCTGAAGTCGTAAAGGTCAGCGAAGTTGGGATTAAGATCAGTTCTACCGTGTTGTCTTCATCATTCGTCAGATTCACCGTCACATCTCCATTCGGCACCTTGGTCAACCGAATGGTAAATACCACCGGAGTCTCCCCCTCGACTAGTTTATGGAGTGTCTTATCAATTTTCAACTCGGGAGTCTCGTCATCCACATAATCAATGCTCACCTCTTGTGGACGGGTATCAGCCCCACCACCGGATACGGCTACATCAATGAATTGCCGATCATTGCCATCAATTTTGTTGTTATCTGATGCGCTTACCATCACTCTCTGGGGATCCTCCCAGTTTGACGTCGTAAAGGTCAACGAAGCCGGACTCACGATCAACTCTACCGTGTTTTCTTCGTCCTTCGTCAGGTTCACCGTCACATCTCCACTCGGTACTTTGGTCAATCGAATGGTAAATTCCACCTGGGCTCCCCCCTCAAATATTTTATGAAGGGTTTCACTAAACTGTAATTCGGGAACGTCATCGTCTTTATAATTAATTGTCACCGATTTTTCCTTGGTATCTGCCCCACCGCCGGATGCAGTTGCATTAATGATTTGGAATCTATTGCCATCAATTTTGTTGTTATCTGGTACGCTTACCATCACTCTCTGAGGATCCTCCCAATTTGACGTCGTAAAGGTCAACGAAGCCGGACTCACGATCAACTCTACATTATTGTCTTCGTCATTCGTCAAATTCACCGTCACATCTCCATTCGGCATCTTGGTCAATCGGACGGTAAATTCCACCGGATCTCCTTTCTCAGCCAGGTCATGGAGCGACTCATTAAATTCTATTTGGGGAGTTTCATCATCTAGATAATTAATGGTCACCTGGTCTGAATGGGAATCAATCCCACCGCCCGATGCGGTTATGTCAATGATTTGCTGAGTGTTGCCATCAATCGCACTGTTGTCCTGCGCACTCACCGCCACGGTCTGCCAATCCGCCCAGTTTGAAGTCGTAAAGGTCAGCGAAACCGGACTCATCATCAGATCTATATTGTTGTCTTCATCATTCGCCAGGTTCACCGTCACATCTCCATCCGGCACCTTGGTCAGTCGGATGGCAAATTCCACCGGATCTCCTTGCTCGGCTAGGCTGAGGAGAGTATTATCCAACTCTAATTGGGGAGTTTCATCATCTTTATAACTAATTACCACCGATCTTGTCCTAGTATGTATCCCACCGCCTAATGGAGTTAACTCAATGATCTGCGTATCGTTACCATCAATGTCATTATTGTTTTGTGCGCTCAGCCTCACGGTCTGCGGGTTGTTCCAGTTTGTAATCTCAAAGGTCAGCGAAGCCGGACTCACGGTCAAGTCTACAGTATTGTCTTGGCTATTCGTCAGATTCACCGTCACAGCTCCATTCGGTTTCTTGGTCAACTGAACGGCAAATTCCACCGGATCTCCCCCCTCAAAATAGTCTAGACTTTTCGGAGTAATTTCCAACTCGGGAGTTTCATCGTCAATATAATCAATGGATACTGTACTTGTCCCCCCGCTTGACGCAGTTAACACAATAATTTGCCGATCATTGCCATCAATTCTGTTATTGTCTGGTGCGCTCACCATCACGGTCTGCCAATCCGCCCAACTATTCGTCTGTCCACTAGGTGCAGTCGTAAAGGTCAGCGAAGTCGGACTCACGTCCAAATTTACGCTATTATCTGATCGTTTCGTCAGGTTCACCGTCACATCTCCACTCGGCACTTTGGTCAACCGGACGGTAAATTCCACCGGATCTCCCCCCTCTAAATAGTCTAGACTTGTCTTGTCAGTTTCCAACTTAAAACCCTCGTCATCTTCATAATTAATGGTTACGAATTTTTTCCCGGTAGCTACTCCACCGCCTGATGGGACTAGCTCAATGGTTTGGGATTCGCTGCCATCAATCCTGCTGTTGTCCTGCGCACTCACCGTTACGGTCTGCCAATCTGCCCAACTATTCGTCTGTCCGGAAGGTACATTTTCGAATGTCAACTTAATCGGACTCACGGTTAGATTTATCGTATTTTCTGACCGTTTGATTAGGTTCACCGTCACTGTTCCAGTTGGTGCCTGGTTCAACCGGACAGTAAATTCCACCGGGGCTCCCCCCTCTAAATAATTCAGACTTGCCCGATTGATTTCCAACTCGGGAGTCTCGTCATCCACATAGTAAATTGTCATCGATTTTGTGCCGGTATCCACATCCCCACCTGATGCGTCTATCCGAATGACCTGAGCTTCGTTACCATCAATCTTGTTGTTGTCTGGTGCGGTCACCGTCACGAACTGGACATCTGCCCAACTATTCTGCTGCCCACTAGGTACATTTTCGAATGTCAACTGAAGTGGAATCACGTTCAGATTTATCGTATTGCTTTGTCGTTGCGTCAGATTCAACGTCACCGGTCCAGTTGGTGCCTTGTCCAACCGAATCGTAAATCTACCGGGATCCCCACCCTCTGAATAGATCAGACTTGACGGATCAATTATCAAATCGGGAGTCTCATCATCTTCATAATCAATTGATACCGCGACTGTCCTGGTGTCTGCCCCGCCGCCAGACGCCGTTACATTAATGTTTTGTCGATCATTGCCATCAATTTTACTATTGTCTGCCGCACTCACCGTCACGGTCTGCCAATCTGCCCAACTATTCGTCTGTCCACTAGGTGCAGTCGTAAAGGTCAGCAAATCTGGACTCACGTTCAGATCTATATTATTGTCTCCGTCCTTCACCAGATTCACCGTCACCGTTCCATCGGGCACATTGGTCAACCGGACAGTAAATTCCACTGGAGTCCCCCCCTCTGCTATTTTATGGGTGGTATCATTAATTTCCAATTTGGGAAGATCGTCATCGGTATAAGCAATGGCCAGCGTTTTTTTCTTGGTATCTACATCCCCGCCGGATGCAGTTAAATCAATGAATTGGGCTTCATTGCCATCAATCTTGCTGTTGTCCTGCGCACTCACCGTCACGGTCTGCCAATCCGCCCAACTATTCAACTGTCCACTAACTACATTTTCAAAGGTCAACTGAGTCGAACTCAAGGTAAAATCTATATTATTGTCTTGTCGTTCCGTCAGAATCACCGTTACCGTTCCAGTGGGTGCATTGCTCAACCGGACGGTAAATTCACTCGGAGTTCCCCCCTCTGAGTATTCCAGGTCTTTTGGAGCAATTTCCAACGCGGGAGTCTCGTCATCAATATAGTCAAAAGACAGCAACCTTTCCCTGGTATCTACACCACCGCCGGATGCAGATATACCAATGAATTGCCTAATATTGCCATCAATATTGCCGTTGTCTGACGCACTCACCATTATGGCCTGGCGGTCTGCCCAACTATTCTGCTGTCCGCTGGGCACATTTTCAAAGATCAGCGAAGCCGGACTCACATCCAGATCTACAATGTTGTCTCCGCCCTTCACCAGATTCACCGTCACCGTTCCATTGGGCGGATTGGTCAACCACACGAAAAATTCCGCTGGATCTCCCCCCTCCACTAGGTCATGGATGGTGTCATCAATTTCCAACTTGGGAAGCTCGTCATCAATATAATCAATGGTCACCGATTTTTTCTTGGTATCTGCATCCCCGCCTGATACGTTTAAATCAATATATTGGGCTTTGTTGTCATCAATACTGTTATTGTCTGACGCACTCACCGTCACGGTCTTGAGATCTGCCCAACTATTCTGCTGTCCACTAGGTACATTTTCAAAAATCAACTGCGCCGGAATCACGTTCAAGGCTATATTATTGCCTTCTCGTTTCGTCAGGTCCACCGTCACCGTTCCAGTTGGCTCCTTGTCCAGCCGGACGGTAAATTCCACTGGATCTCCTCCCTCTGAATAGATCAGACGTGTCGGATTGATCTCTAACGCGGGAGTCTCGTCATCAATATAATTAACTGCCACCGATCTCGTTATGGTATCTACATCCCCTCCTGATGTGTCTAAATCAACGATTTGGGTTTCGTTGCCATCAATTATGGCATTGTCTACTGCACTCACCGTCACCATCTGGGGATCTTCCCAACTATTTGTCTGTCCACTAGCTACATTTGCAAAGGTCAATTGACTTGGACTGATGGCCAACGCGATCGTATTGTCGTTTCGTCCAGTCAGGTTCACCGTCACATTTCCGGTCGGTGCAGTGGTCAACCGGACAGTAAATTCACTTGGATCGCCTCCCTCTAAATAGTTCAGAGTTGTCGGAGCAATTTCCAACTTGGGAGTCTCATCATCCACATAATTAACGGTCATCAATTTTATCCCGGTATCTACCCCGCCGCCGGATGCGGTTAATTCAATGGTTTGGATTTCATTACCATCAATCGTGTTGTTGTCCTGTTTACTCACCATCACGGTCTGGGGGTCTTCCCAACTCTTGTCCGTTCCACTGGCTCCATTTTTGAAGGTCAGCTGAGTCAGACTCAAGTCCAAATCTATCGTATTACCTTGCCGTTTAGCCAAGTTGACCGTCACATCTCCACTCGGTACCGTGGTCAGTCGGACGGTAAATTCCGCTGGATCGGCCCCCTCCAAATATTCTATACTTGCCGGAGATATTTGCAATCCGGGAGTCTCATCATCAACATAGTCAATAGACACCGTGACGACCTCGGTATCTGCCCCACCGCCTGATGCGGTTATCTCAATGGTTTGCCGATCGTTGCCATCCCGATTGCCGTTGTCTGGCGCACTCACCGTCACGGTCTGGGGGTCTTCCCAGCTATTCGCAGTTCCACTAGCTCCATTTTCAAAGGTCAACTGAAACGAGCTCAAGCCTAGACTGACGGTATTGCTTAATCGTTCCGTCAGATCCACTGTCACCCTTCCCGTTGGAATCTTGGTCAGCCGGATGGTAAATTCCACCGGATCTCCTCCCTCGACTATTTTATGTTTGTCCTTATCAATTTCCAACTCGGGCAGATCATCATCCACATAATAAATTGTCATCCGTTCTTCATCGGGATTTGCTCCGCCGCCAGACGCGGTTAACTTAACTGTTTGGGTTCTGTTACCATCAATATCATTGTTGTCTGGCACACTTACCGTCACTGTCTGCGGGTCTGCCCAACTATTCATCAGTCCAGCAGCTACATTTTCAAAGGTCAACTCAGACGGATTCACGTTCAGATTTATGTTGTTGTCTGCATCATTTTCCAGATCCACCGTCACCCTTCCATTTGGTACCGCGGTCAACCGGACGGTAAATTCACCTGGATCTCCTCCCTCTAAATAGTTCAGAACTTGTGGGGCAAGTTCAATCTTGGGAGTTTCATCATCTACATAATTAACGGTCACACGTTTTACCCCGGTCTCAGCTTGACCGCCGGATGCGCTTACCTCAATGACTTGCGCAAGGTCGCCATCCATAGTGTTGTTGTCCTGCACGCTCACCATCACGGTCTGGAAATCCATCCAGTCTGCGGTCGTAAAGGTCAGCGAAGCTGGACTAATGGTCAGATCTATATTGTTATCTTCTTCATTCGTCAGACTCACAGTTACATCTCCACTCGGTGCAGCCGTGGTCAGGCGGACGGAAAATTCCGCCGGATCTCCTCCCTCTGAATATCCCAGATTCGTCGGATAAATTTCCAACGCAGGAGTTTCATCATCCACATAACCAACGGTCAACCGTCTTGACCTGGTCTCTACTCCACTGCCTGATGCGCTCACATCAATGCTTTGCCGAAGATTGTCATTCCAGTTGTTGTTACTCAGTGCACTCACCATCACTGCCTGGGGATCCTCCCAGTCTGAAGTCGTAAAGGTCAGCGAAGACGGACTTATGATCAGATCTATATTATTGTCTTCTTCATTCGCCAGATTCACAGTTACCGTTCCACCCGGTGGAGCCGTGGTCAATCGGATGGAAAATTCCACTGGATCTCCCTCCTCTGAATAACTTAGATGTGTCGTAGAAAATCCTATCGCGGTAGTCTCGTCATCCACATAATCAATTGACACCCGTTTTGTCTCGGTATCTACCCCACCCAATGATGGGGATATATCAATGCGTTGCCTAAGGTTGTCTTCCCATTTGCTGTTATCTGGTGCATGCACCGTCACGGTCTGGGGCCTCATCCAGTCTGAAGTCGTAAAGGTCAACGAAGGCGGATTCACGATCAGATCTTTTGCCGAATTGGTTGATAATAAAGCCAGATTCACGGTCACATTTCCGGTTGGAACCGCGGTCAACCAAGTGGAAAATGTCAGTGTTCCCCCCTCATCCAGTGTATGGATGGTCTCATCAAATACCAACACGGGAGTCTCATCATCAATATAATCAATGGTCACCTTTTTTGTCCCGGTCTCTGCACTCCCTCCTGATGCGGCTAGCACGATGATTTGCGAGGCGTTACCATCCCGGCTGCCGTTATCTGTTGCACTCACCGTCACGGTCTGGGGGCTCATCCAGTCTGAAGTCGTAAAGGTCAGCGAGGTCGCACTCAAGTTTAGAGCTACGGAATTGTCTTGTGATTCCGTCAGAGTCACCGTCACAGTTCCACTTGGGGCAGCGGTCAACCAGACGGAAAATTTCACTGGATCTTCCCCCCCCTCAACTAGTTCGTGGGAGTTCTTACTAATTTCCAACTCGGGAGTCTCATCATCTTTATACTCTATTTTCACCGTGTTTGTCCTGGTATCTACCCCACCGTTGGATGCAGTTAGCTCAATGAGTTGTTGAGCATTGCCATCAATTATGGCATTGTTTACTGCACTCACCATCACGGTCTGGGGATCTTCCCAACTATTTGTCTGTCCACTAGATACATTTTCAAAGGTCAACTGAGACGACCCCAAAACCAAAGCTATAGTATTGCTTGTTGGTTTAACCAGATTCACCGTCACCGGTGCATTTGGTGGTTTGGTCAACCAGACGGAAAATTCCACTGGATCCTCCCCCTCCGTATACCTCAGAAAAGTTGGAGAAATTTTCATCACTGGAATATCGTCATCAAAATAATTAACTAACACCGCGTTTTGCCCGGTATGTGCATCCCCGCCTGATGCAACTAAATCAATGTATTGCTGAGAACTGCCATTGATGTCGTTGTCGTCTGGCTTACTCAACGTCACAGTCTGGGGATCTGCCCAACTCTTGTCCGTTCCACTATCTCCATTTTTGAAGATCAACTGGGTCGGACTCACGTCGAAATCTATGTTATTGCCTGCTCGTTCCGTCAGGTTCACCGTCACATCTCCACTCGGTACTTTGGTTAACCGGACGGTAAAGGACACTGTACTTTGTCTCCCCTCTTGAAATTGCAGGGGTGTCGGAGCAATGTCCAATCTGGGAATATCGTCATCAAGGTAATCAACTGATATACTGCTTGTCCCCTCATCTACCCCCCCGCCTGATGCGGTTACTTCAATAATTTGTCGAACGTTACCCTCAATTGAGTTATTGTCTGGTGCACTCACCTGCACGATCTGGGCATCTGCCCAACTATTCGGCTCTCCAGAAGGTTCATCTTCAAAGGTCAACTGCGCCGAGCTCAATGTCAAATCTACAGTATTGCCAACTCGTTCCGTCAGATTCACCGTCACAGTTCCATTTGGAGGTTTCGTCAACTTAATATTAAATTCCACTGGATCTGCCCCCTCTGGATATTCCCGAGTTTGTGGATCAATTTCTAATTCGGGAATATCGTCATCAATATAATCGATCGTCACCGTACTTTCCCCGGTATCTACCTTACCGCCTGATGCGACTAAATTGATGATTTGGTTTCCGTTGCCTTCAATTATGGAATTGTCTACCGTACTCACCTGCACGGTCTGGACATCTGCCCAACTATTCGAACCTCCAGTATCTACATTTTCGAATGTTAACGAAGTCGGAACCACATTCAGTTCTACAGCATTGTCTTGCCCTTTCGTCAGAGTCACCGTCACAGTTCCATCTGGTGGTTTCGTCAACTTAATATTAAATTCCACTGGATCTGCCCCCTCTGAATATTCCCGAGTTTGTGGATCAATTTCTAATTCGGGAATATCATCATCAACATAAAGAACTGACACCACACTTTTCGTGGTATTCACCCCCCCGCCTGATGGGGTTACCCCAATGGTTTGCCGACCGTTGCCTTCAATCGTGATATTGTCTTGTACACTCACCCTCACGGTCTGGACATCTGCCCAACTATTCGGCTTTCCAGCAGGTACATCTCTAAAGGTCAACTGAGGCGGACTGATATCCAGCGTTACGGTATTGTCTGCTTCATTAGTCAGATCCACCGTCACATCTCCATTTGGAGGTTTCGTCAACTTAACGGTAAATTCCTCTGCCGTTGCCCCCTCTGAATAGTTCAGATCTGTCGGAGTAACTTCCAATTCGGGGATATCGTCATCCACATAGTGAATTCCAACCGCTATTACCTCGATATCTACCCCACCGCCTGATGCACTTACATCAATGACTTGGGTTCCGTTGCCTTCAATCGCGCTGTTTTGTGGCACATTCACCTGCACGGTCTGGACATCTGCCCAACTATTCGTCTGTCCAGAAGGTACATTTTCGAATGTCAACGAAGTTGGTTTCACATTCAGATCTACAGGATTATCTGGTCGTTTTACCAGACTCACCGTCACCGTTCCACTTGGTGGTTTCGTCAACTTAACGGTAAATTCCTCTGGATCTGCCCCCTCTGAATAGGACAGAACTGTCGGAGAAATTTCCAACGTGGGAGTCTCGTCATCCACATAATCAACCCTCACCGTCTTTGTCTCGGTGTCTACCCCACCGCCTGACGCATCTAGCTTAATGATTTGCTGAGCGTTGCCATTAGGAACGCTGTTATCTATCGCACTCACCGTCACGGTCTGGAACGCACTCCAGTCTGAGGTCATAAAGGTCAGTGGATCTGGACTTATATCCAGCGTTACGGTATTGGTTGATGGCAGAGTCAGATCCACCGTTACGGTTGCACTTGGCACCTTGGTCAACCGGACAGTAAATTCCACGTCACTTCCCCCCTCTGTATAGTCCAAGCGTGTTGGAGTAATTTCCAGCTCGGGAGTATCGTCATCTACATAATTAATTGTCACCGCGTTTGTCCCTGCACGTACCCCACCACCTGTTGCAATGATCTCAATTATTTGCTGACCGTTGCCATCAGCTCTGTTGTTATCTGTCGCACTTACCGTCACGGTCTGGGCTTCATTCCAGTCCATGGTCGTAAAGGTCAACGGAGCCGCCGGACTTATATCCAGCATTACGGTATTGGTTGATTTATTCGCCAGATTCACCGTAACAGGTCCGGTCGGTTCGTTGGTCAACTTCACCTCAAATGACACATCACTTCCTCCTTCTGTATACTCCAGAGTTGTCGGATCAATTTCCAATTCGGGAGTCTCATCATCATTATAATCAACCAATACCTTGCTTGTCCCAGTATCAACCCCACCGCCTGTTGCGGTGATCTCAATGGTTTGCCGATTATTGCCATCAACGCTGTTGTTATCCGTCGCACTCACCGTCACCATCTGCGCTTTATTCCAGTTCATGGTCGTAAAGGTCAACGGAGCCGCCGGACTTATATCCAATGTTACGTCATTGTCTGCTTTATTGGCTATATCAACCGTCACATCTCCACTTGGCACCTTGGTCAACTGAATGGTAAATGTCACCGCATCTCCCCCTTCTGAATAGGCCAGAATGTCTGGAGCAATTTGGAGTTCGGGACGGTCGTTATCCTCAAAGTTGAATGTCACAGTTCTTGTCTCGGGATCTACCCCACCGCCTGATGCATCTAGCTTAATGATTTGCTCACCATCATTATAAATCGCAGGGTTTTCTGGAGCTTCTACCGTTATGGTCTGAGGATCTTCCCAACTATTCACCTCTCCCCTAGTTACATCTTCAAAGGTCAACGAAATGGGGCTCACAGTATTGCCTGATCCTTGAGGGAGTGGGAGCACAGGAGGTTCCTCCCTGTCAAGGCTCACAGTAAGACCTGGAATATTGCCTGATGCTTGAGTCAGGCTCACTGTCACAGTTGCGGTTGGCGCTTCGGACAACTTAACGGTAAATGTCTTCGGAGTCCCCTCTGGAAGATCCTGAGAAATTGGATCAATTACCAAATGAGCGCCATCGTTATCCGAAATGAGAACGTTTAGATATCGTGCTGAAGTGGAAACTCCTCCCCCGGATGGGGAGACTTTAAGATAATGAATTTTATTTTCTTCAACGGATTCGTTATTTGGATATTCCACCGTTACCATCTGGTAATCTGCCCAACTCCCTGAATTGGTAGTGGCTTGATTGTTAAATGTCAAACTAGGTGGATCAAATGTCAGAAAATTTACAGAATTTTGATCTTGATCTTCGGCGACTAGATCCAGCGTCACGTCTGCTGTCGGTTCCCTAGACAATTTAACCTGAAATTCCACCTCCGCCCCCTCCCTCAGGTTTCGTTGTGTCTCATCATCAAATACCAATTTGGGAGCATCGTTATCTATGAGGAACAAAGTGTACTCTTCCGTGGCTACAGCTTCGTTGTCTGATGATTTTGCAACGATTGTAACATAATTCGGATCGCCTGAAGGTCTGATATCTTCGTCATCAGTAACACTCACCGTAAACATCTGATACTCTGCCCAGCTATTGGTAATTCCATTACCGTCAGTAGTGAACGTCAGCGTAGGGGGATCCACGGTCAAAGAATAGTTATTGTCTGCACTTGGGGTCAGATCCACTGTCAAATTTTCGAACGGTTCCGTACTCAATTTGACCTTAATTGTCACTGAAGATTCCCCCTCTACGAGAGTCGGAGACTCTAGATCAAATACAAACTCTAGATCATTATCGTCAACGTGAAAAGCGTAAGAAGAATCAATTACGACTGTGTTATCTGTTTGTGCAGCACTGAGTGTAACATAATTCTCATCAGCTGAAGGCTTGTTGACATCGTCGTCGACAACACTCACCATAAAACTCTGATAATCTGCCCAGCTATTGGTAGTTCCATTACCGTCAGTAGTGAACGTCAGCGTAGGGGGATCCACGGTCAAAGAATAGTTATTGTCTGCACTTGGGGCCAAGGCTACCGTCAAGTTTTCGGGCGGTTCCTCAGTCAATTTGACCTTAATTGTCTCTGAAGATCCCTCTTCGAGGGTCTGGGGCGGAGAGGTCTCAAATTCAAACTCCAGATCACTGCTACTGCCGTCGTCGTTATCCGTAAGGTAAAGGTTAAGATCATAAATTGCGATCTCAGAAGTACGTTCTATACTATCGTCGCCTGTTTCTGTAACAGATATATCAATTTTGAGATAATGTGGATACCCATATTCAATATATATATCTTGGATGTCCTTTGTATTATTTTCTGGGTAACTCACCGTTATATCCTGATAATTTTCCCAACTCCCCTCATTGCCATCGCTTTGATTGTTGAATGTCAAAATAGGTGGATCAGTAGGTGGATTAGTCGCAATTTCCACAAAATCTGCAGACTTAAAATCAGGGTCAACGAAGGATAGTTTCACCTTCACGACTCCTGTCGGCTGTTTCCTCAACTTAAACCGGTACACCAGTTCTTCCCCCTCATTTAGATTTCCATCAGTATGTTCATCGTGAAAAAAATAGTCATTATCGTAAGGGATAATTTCGTAATCTGTCGGCTTGATTACCGTTGTTTCGTCTGATTTTTTTGCAGTGAGTGTAACGTACTCACTACGGCCTGAAAAACGGGTAACATCGTCATCAACTGCAGCCACTGTAAACGACTGATACTCCATCCAGCTTCCGTCCCCAGCATCAGCAGTAGTGAACGTCAGCGTAAGGGGGGTCACGGTCAAAGTATGGCTGTTGCCCTCTTTTGGGGCGAAGGTTACCGTCAAGTCTTCGGTCGGTTTTTCAGTCAATCTGACCTCAATCATTATATTCTCGCCTTCACTAAGTTCTAGAGGCTCATAATACCCCTCAGGGACGCGGAATTCAAACGCCGGAGCACTGCCATGGTCAGCCCTAGTATTGCCGAGTGATCTATCCGCTCGTGAGGCCTTACCCTCCCTCACAACATCAGGATTTAGGATTAACTGTGGCGCGGTAGCCTCTGTGCGGTCATCAACTATGAGACTTTCGTTAACCTCTAGGACCTCGCTGGATTTCTTTGCCCCCACTGAAGAGCGGGCACCCTTGCGCAAGTCCCAATCCTGCACTCTGGCCTCTACCTCTTGAGTCAATAACTCATTATGTCCATCCCACGACCAATCTGTACCACTTGCAATCGTAGGGAAAAGCACGACAACAGTTGCCGCGAATGAAATAAGCCTCTTACAAAACTCTCTCATTTGGAGGAGAATATCGCTATGAAAACTTCTCTGAGCATACTATACGAAATTTGTAGAAGAGTCTTGCAAGAACTTCAACTTCTTCAATATACTCATCGGGGACATCTCTATTATAGTCACCTGAAAAACGGGTAACATCGTCAGCCACTGTAGACGACTGATACTCCATCCAGTTTCCGTCCCCATCATCAGCAGTAGTGAACGTCAGCGTAAGGGGGGTCACGGTCAAAGTATAGCTGTTGCCCTCTTTTGGGGCTGGGGCTTCCCCTTTTTAAGTGGGTTCGGAGTCAGAACTGAGATGAACCACGATGCGATTGAATAGATTCGGAATGGATTTCTTTATTTATTGAGCCTCTTGCAAAACCTACCCCCATGAATTTTTATTGGGAATAAGCACCTGTTACAGGCTACAATTTGCATTCTTTTTTGTTCCCAAGTGAGCATAAGGTGGCAAAATAGGCGTTTGGGATTAAGTCACCACCGATTTGCTCCCCCATGACGTCTTCATCTGGCGAATTTTGGCCACGGTCCGTGCGAATTTCCCCCACCAATCCTACGGTCTGATCTCTCAGACCCCCATCTTCTGTTCACGAACCCCGAGTGATCCGGTTTATTGGATCATTCGGAGCATTTGGTCCACCGTGAGCACTAAAACTCCGAACATCAGGTGACACATCACCTTCTGGTGCCCACGCACCCGAAGATTTCGTCCTCCAAACTCGTCCTTGAGTCGACCAAAGGCCCGCTCCACCGTGGAACGTTCCCGGTAGCGGACGCGCTCAGCAGGAACGAACCCGGCGTTGCGGCGCGCCTTTTGCTCCCGTTCATGCGCCGCCTTTTGCTTGCGCGGATTCGGATCAATGATCGGGACATGCCCCGAGTTTTCACTCTGTGCGTACACCTCTTTCGCGTCATATGCACTGTCCATGAGATCATAACAATGGGTCACCCGCTGCTCCGTCATTCTTGCTAATGGAATTGCCACCTGACTATCATGCACAGACGCAGAAGTCACCACACAGCTAATCGGAATCCCACCGTCCGCTGTATCCATGTGCAGCTTAAATCCCGTCCATTTGTGCGTATGTCCCTTCGCATTGCGTTTGCATCCCACCGTACAGTCTTTCGGGAGGTCCTCCAACATCTCGTCTATCTCCATGGTAAGCTGTTTTTCCAGGCGGCGGCGTTCCTGCTTTGGACGTTCTTCCCCCTTCTTTGGACGCCCACGCTTGCGTTTCTTCGGACCCGATTCCGCCTCTTTTTTCTTCGGAACGGGCTTCTGCCTGGCCTCAATCGCCGTTGAATCCCGCGAAATATGCCCAACCAGCTCCCCCTCGTATCCTTTCTTGATCAACGCCACATGAATCCGGTTCGGTAACTGCATCTGGGAAAACTCCTTGAATGCACGCGAGAACGTGGATTCACTTGGCACATCCTGATCACTGGACCAACCACAAATCGACCGAAGTACCTTGTCCATTAGAAGCCGTTCTCGTAACCCAGACGTCGTTGGGATATTCAAAACCATCTTCGCGATAAACGTCCGAGCAAGGGTCACACGATGCGCCGGCGGGCGTCCTCCATACCGGCCCCTCACTGTACCGCGTAGATGGTCCTCTACACACACCATCTCCAGCACCAGCACCAGAGTCTGGTACCGCTTGGGTAACGAACCCATTTGCGTTTCCAGCCAGGGAAACAGTTCCTGTTGGCAGGTGATATAACACCTTCGTATCTTGTCGGTAAGGGACATGGAAACCTCCATCTTTTGTTGGACTTTGGGATGTCCTGAAAATACGAAATTTGGAGGCTTCCACCCCCTTGCTTTTAGAGATTGAGGGCATATTCCCGCGCGTTCAAAAAAAACACGAATCCATGCCCCATCTTGTTCCCCAACCCAGATTCGTCAACGACAACCAACCCCCCAAAAAGTCAAGATTTTTCAAAAAATACCCCGATTCAGAGGTTTTGCAAGAGGCTCTATTTTGGGTCTGTTTTTGGAGTTCAAATCAAATATTTCATTCACCATGAGTGTACGTATTCAAGATATCAATCGATTGTTAGGGATTCAGTCTCCGTGGGAAGTCTCGGAGATCAAGCAAGATGATGCAACGCAGCTGGCTGAGATCCATGTGATTTGTTCGGAGGGTTCGGTACTTCGCTGTCCTGAATGTAACAAAGTTTGTCCTGGCTACGACCATCGTCTTCGGAAATGGCGTCATACGGATATCTGCGAGTATCAGACGAGTGTGGTTGCGAAAGTTCCTCGGGTGGAGTGTTCGGAGCATGGAATCAAGACGGTTTCGGTGCCCTGGGCGGATGAGCGCGTGCGTTTTACGACGGCATTTGAAGCGAAGGTCATTCACTGGTTGCTGGATACCACCAGTATTTCAACGGTGGCCTCCAGGATGGGAGTCAGTTGGACGATGATTGCCAACATTATGGAGCGTGCGGTAAATCGGGGACTGGACCGCAGAAAAGACGAACCCATTGCCCATATCTGTGTCGATGAGACCTCTTATAAGAAAGGGCACAATTACATTACTGTGGTGTCCAATCCAGACACGGCCACCGTGCTGTATGTCGGGGAGGGTCGGACAATGGCCAGTTTGAACGGGTATTATGGTGGACGTTCTGCGGAGCAGTTGGACGCCATTGAAAGCGTCAGTATGGATATGTGGCCCGCGTATATCAGTGCCACGAAATTGTGGGTTCCCGGCGCGGATAAAAAGATTGCATTTGATCGTTTTCATGTGGCCAAATACATTGGAGATGCCGTGGATAAAGTCCGTCGGCAGGAGAACCGGGAATTGCGGAAAGAAGAAATCTACGATCTCACTGGAACCAAGTATGATTGGCTGACCAATCCGAAGAATATGTCGACGCGGCAAAAGAAACGATTCAACCAGTTAAAGACCAGTTCGCTGAAAACAGCTCGTGCGTGGGCCATCAAGGAATTGTCCCAGAAGTTATGGCATTATGTCCATCCCACATGGGCACTCAAAGGATGGAAACGATGGCTGTCCTGGGCCATGCGTTGCCAACTGGAACCGATGAAAAAAGCGGCGAAAACCATCAAGAATCATTTGTGGGGGATTATCAATGCAGTGGTCTTAAAGGTCAGCAATGGCCCCGCCGAGAGCATCAACAGTCGCATCAAATCCGTCAAAATTCGTGCTCGTGGATTCCGAAACAAACAGCGGTTTACCAATGCAATCTACTTCTATCTCGGCGGACTGGATTTGTATCCAGTAGGCTTCCAAAATCATACTACCCACACGTAAAAGCGAAGAGCCTTGGGGCTAAGGTTACCGTCAAGTCTTCGGTCGGTTTTTCAGTCAATGTTTAACGAGCCTCTTGCAAAACCTAACTCCATGAATTTTTATTGGGCATAAGCATCTGCTACAGGCTACAGGCTACAGGCTACAGGCTACAGGCTACAGGCTACAGGCTACAATTTGGCATTCTTTTTGTTCCCAAGTGAGCATAAGATGGCAAAATAGGCGTTTGGGGGGGTAAGTCACCACCGATTTGCCCCCCATGACGTCTTCATCTGGCGAATTTTGGCCACGGTCCGTGCAGATTTCCCACACCAATCCTACGGTCTGATCTCTCAGACCCCCATCTTCTGTTCACGAACCCCGAGTGATCCCGTTTATTGGATCATTCGGAGCATTTGGTCCACCGTGAGCACTAAAACTCCGAACATCAGGTGACACATCACCTTCTCGTGCCCACGCACCCGAAGATTTCGTCCTCCAAACTCGTCCTTGAGTCGACCAAAGGCCCGCTCCACCGTGGAACGTTCCCGGTAGCGGACGCGCTCAGCAGGAACGAACCCGGCGTTGCGGCGCGCCTTTTGCTCCCGTTCATGCGCCGCCTTTTGCTTGCGCGGATTCGGATCAATGATCGGCACAATCGCGGTAGGGACCCAGGTTTCCCTGGGCCCCCCGCACAGATCCGGACGAGCGCGTTAACGCATCCGGCTCCTCCCTTGGGTTGCATCGACATGCCTAACGGTCATTCGTCTTGTCGGCCAGTCGTGGCGAATGGTCAGTTTCGGCCAATAGCGTTCTATTAACGCATACAGTTGCTCCCAGGTCGTTCGATCCCGTTGGGATCGGCGACGTAGTACGCGCAACCAAATTCGTTTTAGACGATCATAGCACCTCTGTAGATACGGCATACTCAATGGTACCGCGTAATAATTCAGCCACCCATTGAGCACCTGTCCAAGCCATTTCCCCGTTTGATGCACCGAATGGTGCATCCGTTTCCGAAGCTCCACATAAATACGCATCACAAAGCGCGCCATGCGCTTCGCAATTGGCTTGCGACCTAACCCAAAACGCCCCTTCCGTGTCTTACGACAATAGTGTGTAAAACCCAGAAAGTCAAACGTCTTGGGACGGCTTTCTCTACGCTTCTTACAGCCTTCTTCTGCAAAACGTCCAAACTCTATGAGACGGGTTTTGTCAGGGTGCAGGCTTAAACCGAATTTCTCCAGCCGAGCCCGAAGATCTTGTAGAAAACGTTCTGCCGCCGCCTTGTACTGGAAACAGACCACGAAATCGTCCGCATATCGGACGATGTACGACTCCCCGCCAATGTTTCGTGATTTGCGCTGGACTCTAAACCATAGATCCAGCACATAGTGAAGATAGATGTTCGCCAGGATTGGTGAGATGACTGCACCTTGTGGCGTACCCAGCTCGCTGTCCCGTAAACTTCCATCCTCCATCACCCCCGCCTTTAGAAACTTCATGATGATCCGTAATACTCGCTCGTCTCCGATCCGGTGTCGAAGAAAGCGCATGAGCCACTTCTGATCTACCTGATCAAAGAATTTGCGAATGTCCGCATCTACCACGAAATTTACTTTCCGGCGTTCGATCACATACGCTAAGGCATCCAAAGCATCATGGGCACTGCGCCCCGGCCTGAATCCATAGCTGAACCCGCAGAACTCATTTTCATAAATGGGCTCTAAAATACATTTTACCATCGCGGTCTGGACGATCTTATCCTCCAAAGCTGCGATCCCGAGCGGTCGTGTGCCCCCATCAGGCTTGGGTATATTTACCCGTCTGCTGGGGGTCGCTCGAAACGATCCACGGTGTACTCGTGTGCAGAGATCCGCAAGGTTGCGGTCCAAGTCCACGCTATACTCCTCCCACGTCACGTTGTCCACCCCAGGTGACGCTTCTCGCTTTAATGCGAAAAACGCCGCCGTCAGTGATTTCACGCTGATGTGGTGCAAGAGCGTTGTAAGTTTCTCCTTCGGGTTCCGTTGTACGACTTCCCGTATCCGCTCAATCCCCTGGTGCACACTTGCCCATTTCTGCGCATGGTGTGTGGTAGGATCTCCCAGATTCCCCTCGGGTAGAGACCTTCGCTCCAACAGCTCCGCAGATGGTTCCTTGTTCGCTGTCCTCATTGCTACTATGTCTCTATCTGACTTCTCCATCCCGTCTATCTTAGGCTATGGCGTCTTCCGCCTTCTCTAAGCAATCCTGTACGACTACAGGATAAGATGGAGACCTCCCAGGTCCCGACAAAATGCGTACGTATGTCCATGAGTTCTTTGACACCGTGAGCCCGTAATCCGTCTCACCATGACGATGGATTACGTGTTGCCTTCGACTGGGACGACCGCCTCGGCGACTCAAATAATAACGATTTCGATGCTCGATAGCTCCGGCCATACGCACCTCTGCCGACGCTTCGTCGTGACCCTCGCGGGGCACAACGCACGGCTCGAGGAAGTATGTGATTGGTTGCATCTTCATACTACGGGACTTCCACCCGCTACATTTTACCAGTTAGCCTGGCGCACCGCCCCGAGTTTTCACTCTGTGCGTACACCTCTTTCGCGTCATACGCACTGTCCATGAGATCATAACAATGTGTCACCCGCTGTTCCGTTATTCTTGCTAATGGAATCGCCACTTGGCTATCGTGCACAGACGCAGAAGTCACCACACAGCTAATCGGAATCCCACCGTCCGCCGTATCCATGTGCAGCTTAAATCCCGTCCATTTATGCGTATGTCCCTTCGCATTGCGTTTGCATCCCACCGTACAGTCTTTCGGGAGGTCCTCCAACATCTCATCCATCTCCATGGTAAGCTGTTTTTCCATGCGGCGGCGCTCCTGCTTTGGACGTTCTTCCCCCTTCTTCGGACGCCCACGCTTGCGTTTCTTCGGAGCCGATTCCGCCTCTTTTTTCTTCGGAACGGGCTTCTGCCTGGCCTCAATCGCCGTCGAATCCCGCGAAATATGCCCAACCAGCTCCCCCTCGTATCCTTTTTTGATCAACGCCATATGAATCCGGTTCGGTAACTGCATCTGGGAAAACTCCTTGAATGCACGCGAGAACGTGGATTCACTTGGCACATCCTGATCACTGGACCAACCACAAATGGACCGAAGCACCTTGTCCATTAGAAGCCGTTCTCGTAACCCAGACGTCGTTGGGATATTCAACACCATCTTCGCGATAAACGTCCGAGCAAGGGTCACACGATGGGCCGGCGGGCGTCCTCCATACCGGCCCCTCACTCTACCGCGTAGATGGTCCTCTACACACACCATCTCCAGCACCAGCACCAGAGTCTGGTACCGCTTGGGTAACGAACCCATTTGCGTTTCCAACCAGGGGAACAGTTCCTGTTGGCAGGTGATATAACACCTTCGTATCTTGTCGGTAAGGGACATGGAAACCTCCATCTTTTGTTGGACTTTAGGATGTCCTGAAAATACGAAATTTGGAGGCTTCCACCCCCTTGCTTTTAGAGATTGAGGGCATATTCCCACGCGCTCAAAAAAAAAACGCGGATCCATGCCCCATCTTGTTCCCCAACCCAGATTCGTCAACGACAACCAAACCCCAAAAAAGTCAAGGTTTTTCAAAAAATACCCCGATTCAGAGGTTTTGCAAGAGGCTCTAACGACAATTCGTTTGACGCAGGGCGCCGGTGGAGTCTGTTCAGACGATGGCGTCTCATCCAACGGTGGAGGCGGGCTATGCAAGTTGCATCGACTGATGTGAAGAAGCTGGTAGGCCAGCATGTACACCTGGAGGCGCACATCATTCTCCGCGCCGACCTTCGCATCGGGATCCACTTCGTATCTACGCTCAATCGGTCTCTGACGGTAATGCGACTTGGGACGTGGAGAGGACGACAATGATGCGCTGCAGGCGATTTTTATCTCGCCCTGATGCATCTCCGCCTTCCCGCGTTGACGGTACATGGGAACCAATGTCTGCCCTGGATACATCTTCGCGTCAAGATTGGTCACCAAAAAATAGACCCTGTCATATAGCTCTCCCGGGCGCGACTTGATCACCAATACCACCCGACGAGTACATTCCCACGACTTCGCACCATAGGTCAATTCAATGCAGGTCATATCCTCCAACGGGCGATCCTTCACGTACTTTGCGGCCATCTGCTCCAGTGTCTTGTTCTTGCGTAGACGCATGACATAGCCAATATTTTCGGTCTCCAGTCGTGTACACAACGCACCACTATTGAAGCCGGCGTCCATACGGACAATGACCTGGTCGGCGACATGCTGGCGCACCGCATGGGCGATGGGAACGATGAAGTCCTCGCAATCGGTGACCTCGCGCTGAGTTCCCGGACGCAATTGCGCCCCGAGCACATCCCCACTCTCCCCGCACGAAGCAATCAGGGGAAGGAAGATGGTCCGCTTATAATGCCCATGATACTTGCTGCTAAGCTGGTTGCCGTGTGCATCCACGGGCATCGCATCCACATCAATGACCACTTCATCGCGCCGCCGTCCACCGTTTTGGACCAGCATATGCTCCATCCCCACCTTCAGAAGCCCTGCCTTCAAGTGAACCAGATTCTGTACCATGCCCAGCAGACCCACCAAGCGGGACATGGTCGGCTGCGATGCCAACGTACGATCCGACTCCCCCATCCCCCTGTATCTTATAGGTGATGTTTAACTGAGTCCAATTTTGTAAAATCATAAATAAAAAATCGGCAGTATAGCTGGATGTTTTGAGTTGCTATACGGTCGGGTTTTTCAGATTTACAAAACAACAGCTTTTGTTTTGCATCATGTAAATGCGGGTAACTCCCTGGGAGCAACCAAATTGCCCCCTGCGTCTTGAACGCCTGAGTCGGATCTGTGCCCCAGGGAGTACCGCAATCCTCTTTTTCTGCGGAGATCTAGACCTCTATCCACAATATTCGCGGTAGAACCACCTTAAAGATACTCAAATCATGTCTATGAAATCTAGATTCACCATCCTTATTGGTGTTGACTGGGGTTCTCAGTTTCACCAAGTCTGCATCCTGACCTTGGAGGGCATTCTTCAAGGTGAGAAGGTGTTTTCTCATTCTGGAGAAGGCCTCCAATAGCTGGCAGATTGGATCCTTGACCGCGCAGGCTGCGCTGCAGATAAGATTGCAGTCGGCATTGAGGTTCCGCACGGTCCCGTTGTGGACACTCTGTTGGAGCGAGGGTTTCACGTCTTTTCCATCAATCCCAAACAAGCAGACCGATTTCGAGATCGGTTATCGCCGGCAGGGGCCAAAGATGACCGCCGAGATGCCCGCGTCATCGCCGATGCTCTCCGGACTGATATAGGATGCTTTCGGGAACTGGATCCAATGGATCCCAAGATTGTCCAGCTGCGTGAGTGGTCACGGATGAACCAGGAACTGACGAACCAGCGTACTCGCCTCACCCACCAGATCCGAACCCAATTCTGGCGTTATTTCCCACAGTTCCTCACGCTCGGGTTTGCATTGTATTCGCCAGCGCTCCGAGACCTCTGGAAACTCATTCTCACGCCTAGCGTGCTCGCCGGGTTCATCTTAGTTCTGTGGAAAAGGTGCTGAAAAAACACCGTATACGGCGTTTGAATGCGGAGCAGGTTCTAACCCACCTGTGAACCCAACCCATCCGCGTTGCAGCTGGTATCGTTGAGGCGGCAACGGCCAGCATCCGAATTCATCTGCAGCAGCTTGAACTGCTTGAACGGCAGATCAGCGAAGCGAAACAAGCCATGAAAACGATCCTTGATTCGCTCAACGATGCTCAGAGTCCAGCTACTTCAAACTGCGCTTTGAACCAAGAGAAGAAAACATCCTCCGAGGAAAAAACTTTGAGCGATGTGGAGATCCTGTTATCCATTCCAGGCATGGGACCAACGGTCCTGGCTGCGCTCATCTCGGAGGCCTATGGATTGCTCAGTGAGCAAGACGATTGAGCCCTACGATGTTTGTGTGGGGTGGCACCCGTGACGAAACGTTCTGGAAAATCGTGGAAGGTCGTTCGAAGAAAAGCCTGCCAAGCCCGCTTGGGTAATGCAGTATACCACTGGAGCAGAGTGGCCATTCAGCATGATCGCATCAGCAGAGCAAAGTACGATGCCCTACGTAAGCGAGAACATAGCCACGGCCGAGCTCTGCGATCCGTTGCTGATCGACTCTTGGCCATCGCCTGTGTGATGCTTCGCGACCGGACACTCTTTAGACCCCAGTCGTAGAACCGCCGCCTAATGAATTGCTCCACCAATTGTCCTCAGGTTCAGAAGAACTCATGGCGATGGAATGAAAAAATCAAGAAAGAACGGTGCGGAAATCACAGATTTCAACGAAAAATTTCGCCGGCAAACCCCGTAAGTATCACTTAATGAGACAGATTCTCGAAAAAATGTAAAATAAATCGAAATTAACCCGTTTTAGATTTGGTAAAATGGTAGGGAGTCCGACTCGTACTGGTGGACACACCAAAGGCCGCATCCCGACTGAGTGCATCCGTCCACAACGAACTCCAGCCCTGCATTAACTGAAGCAGCCACTGTGTATTCAAACAAAGGATCGTGGGTACGATGTGGATCCCGAGGATCGTGCAGTCGATCGGTCAAAAAGTCCAGGATTCCGGTTCGATCAATCACCGGCCGCAACAAGAATGCGCCTGCGTCCGAGGTCGTATGGTTGCAACTAGACGATTTGATCCGAATTGACTGGTTGAAGGGAAGCACAAAAAGAGGCGCAGAAGACTGGGACATGGGATCACCTTGAGGGTGAAATGAGTAGATAATTCTTAAACAGGTCAGCTGACTTGATTCAGAACGAAAACAGAGGTTTATTCGATCAAAATCCACGAAAAACAGGGCTAATCGCCCAATGAATGGAACAAATATAGCAGGATAAGGCTCCCCAGATGCTTATCAATACGAAACTGCTAAATTGAGATGAATATTATGGGATGCAGCCCCATCACATACGAGGGCTGAAGCCACAAATGGACCAGAGGCTCCGTATGCCAGTCCCGACAGGACAGCAAAGAAACCGCCGATTCCCAGCATGAAGTAGGCGCCGCCACCTCAGGAACGGGATCGGGCTCCACTGCAGCAGATACTGCGGGCGGAGGCGGCGAAGGCACGGAGGAAATCCGCTCGGTCAGCATACGTAGAACATCCACATAATGTCGAACCAATTCTACATGCAGATCTGGAGCATGCTCCGGAACGGGGGAAGAAGAAAATAAAGATTCCAGGTTCATCGAATCGCGATCGGTTAGGAGTTATAAGTGAATCCCCTAACCCCCACTAAATTTGACGCATCCCCGATGATGATGACCCTATCTCCAAAATTTTGGACTACCATACAATATTTTGAAGTATACTTACAATGTTCTCCCGCTAACATAAGTGATGACCCATAATCTACTTCTCACGCAACATGATTTACGTGCTGTATCGGTCTCATTGATACTCGTACTCCTGAGTGCACAATCCGTATTGAGCCAGAATCGGCACAATGCCCCTCTTCTGGAAGGACATGGGAAAGAACTGGTGGAGCAGACATGTACATCATGTCACGCCACTTCTACGATTACCAGGTCAGGGTTTGATGGCGTGGAAATGTGGCGCTCCGTTCAGGAATCCATGATGGAATTGCCCGAATCAGAAGCCATTAATATTGCTGAGTACCTGGCCGAACATTTTCCCGCCCGTGAAGACCGGAAACCAACGCTCGTGGACGGTCCGGTTGAAATAGACATCCAGGAGTGGGTTGTCCCTACATTGGGGCAACGCTCCCGTGATCCGATTGAAGCACCAGATGGAACCATCTGGTGGACAGGGATGTGGGCAAGCCTTGTAGGACAACTAGATCCTGTGACTGGGGAAATGAAAGAATATCCCCTACCGCCCGAGGCAAGACCACACAGCATTGTTCCAGATGATGATGGCTTTATTTGGTACACGGGAAACAGTAATGGCACAATCGGAAAACTTGATCCAGAGACCGGAGACATTACAGAATACCCCACTGAAGCCAGGGACCCGCATACTGCAGTTTTTCATCCGAATGGAAAATTGTATTTCACCTCACAGCGTTCTGCAATGCTCGGACGACTTGACACTGAGACTGGTGAACTGACCGAGATCCCGACAGAGCCAAGACCCTATGGCATTATCGTAGCCCATGATGGCATGCTGTGGATCGCCTACAATGGGACGAACAAACTGGCAGTCATGGACCCAGAGTCTATGGAACTACAATACTATTCGATTGCAGAGGGAGAAACTCGAATTCGCCGTCTGGGAATTGACTCCAAAGGAATCATCTGGTATGTAAATTCCTCCATGGGGCGAATTGGCCGCCTTGATCCTGCAACCGGTGAGATCAAAGAATGGGAATCCCCAAGTGGCCCGCGGTCGCATCCATACTCATTAGCCGTGATCAACGACAAGATCTGGTACAACGAATCCGCGATGCGCCCGGATGCGCTGGTCCGATTTGACCCGGAGACGGAATCCTTTCAGAGTTGGGCCATCCCAAGCGGCGTAGGAATCATTCGACATGTCTGGGTGACACGCGAAAACAAACTGCTGATTCATCAAAGCAGCTCCAATCGTGTGGGACTGGTGACCATTAAGGATCTGGCGAATTGACCAATTAGTCTGTAGCCTGGCTTCGCCTACTCCTGGAAGCTACACCAACTATCCCGTTGCAGCAGCAAAATTTGCAGCGACCTGCTCCCAGTTCACGACATTCCAGAACGCAGCCACATAATCGGGACGGCGATTTTGGTAGTTGAGATAATACGCATGCTCCCATACGTCTAAGCCAAGAAGGGGAGTATGGCCTTCCATATACGGGCTGTCTTGGTTCGCTGTGGAGTACACATGAAGCGCACCCTCAGAATCAGCGACAAGCCATCCCCAGCCACTGCCAAACCGTGTCGCTGCGGCAGCAGAAAATTTCGTCTTGAAATCATCAAATGAACCAAATGCACTGCTGATGGCCGCCGCCAAGGCTCCTGTTGGAGAACCTCCACCAGTTGGGCTGAGGATCGTCCAAAAAAGATTGTGGTTTGCAAAGCCTCCGCCATTGTTGCGAACAGTACCCTGGATTCCCTCCGGCAAGTCAGAGATCCCGCGTAAAAGTTCTTCAATCGACTTTGACTGTAGACTCGCGTGGGCCTCCAACGCCTTATTCAAGTTATTAGTGTAAGCTTGATGATGTTTTCCATGGTGGATTTCCATGGTTCTCTGATCAATATAGGGCTCTAATGCACCGTGTGCATAGGGAAGACTGGGAAGTTCAAAAGGCATTTTATTGTTTAGTAAGTTGCAGCGGAGAATACCCCGAACATTGCAGATTGTTCGAGAGAATGAGCAAGTAAACTGAAGCAGATTAAGACCGGATGTTCATCAGTCTCTCATAGTCTGCCTCTGTTAAGCTTCCATCGGAGCGTAAGCGATCAAGGGCCCGCGTAACTGCAGCCCAATCCGTCTCCTCTGAATTGGAGGGATCGGGAAGCAACATGACGTTACGAAGCAGTTGTTCGATATATTTAAGGCTCCGTGGATGCTTTGAAAGATCAAGTTTTACTGAAAAGGTTGCCCTCCCCCTGTTTATCTCCATCACAATATGTGCCCCACGGAGCTTTGACCGGCTAGACTCAACAAATACGATATCACGATAGCATACGGTCTGGGGAGACTCCAGATCTGAATTTTGGAAAATCAGGCGATCTTCCAGAAAAACTGCGCCATCTTTTCCATTGCCAAGAAACGTGCCATCATACAGCGCGAGGATATCTTCAGGATGCGTATCCTTCGCATAATCACGGGTTGCCCCCCTTAACCTTTTTTGGGGAATTTCGGGGGCAACATATAACCCGATTTTCGGAGCATGCGGCAGGAGATCCTCAATCAGCGTTCTCATTTTGAACGGCTACGGAAGGGTTGCAAGTGAGTTCTGCGTAAAAAAGGACAGCGTTAGATCCCGAAGCCCCGGAACCAAACCAATCCCCAACAACAGGATTGCACATGTTACAAGTACGATGGAGGACGAGCGGGGAATCGGGAAGGAGCCGGATTGGACGGCTGGGTCCGCCTCGGTAGCAGGTTTCATCCAAAATACGTACAGCACACGCAGATAGTAATACCCCGAAAAAACGCTGGCCAACACGCCAATAATTGCCAGCCAAGTCAGGCCTGCATCGACCGCTGGTGCAAAGACCGCAAGCTTTCCAAAGAAGCCTCCTAAAGGAGGGAATCCGGTCAAACTGAACATGAATACCCCCATCGTGACACCGATCAGAGGCCTCTTGAAGCCAATGCCTGCAAGAGAATCAAGGGTTTGCAGCCGCCCTTCCTTGCCATCCCATTCTAGTAACGCGATTGCACCGAACGCCCCAATATTCATCAGAGCATATATCAAGAGGTAATAAACTGCTCCCGCATACGCTTCGCTGGTTCCCGCTGCAAGTGCAATCAACACATATCCTGCATGCGCAATGGAGGAATATGCGAGCATCCGCTTCACATTGTCCTGCGTCAGTGCGAGGAGATTCCCAAATACGACCGTTACCAGTGCAACGAGCGCCAGCGCCAGTTGCCAATCTCTGCCCCCAGGCTCCAAGGTTCCAATCCCATGATAGAGTACTAGCACCAGTGCTCCAAAGGCAGAAGCTTTCGAAGCGGTCGCCATGAACCCCGTCAGAGGCGTAGGTGCCCCCTGATAGACATCCGGTGTCCACATATGAAATGGCACCGCACCGACCTTGAACATAAATCCAACCAGAAACAATGCAACCCCGACCCAAAACAGAGGACGTAATCCACTCACAGAATACCCGACAGCCATCTCCGTGAAATACATCGTCCCGGTGGCACCGTAGATGAGTGCAATGCCATACAGGAAGAAACCGGTTGAGAAAGCTCCCAGCAAAAAATACTTGAGCGCACTCTCCAGCGCACCCTCATCACTGCGAACAATGCCAGTGAGGATATAAAGTGCGATGGACATGGTTTCCAGACCAACAAAAACCGTCACCATGTTGTTGGCCGTCCCCAACAGCAGCATTCCACTCGTGGCAAACAGCATGAGAGCGTAGATTTCCCCATAACTTCGGCGGATTCCTTTGAGGTAAGGCACCGAAAGAATGATGGAGAAGAACGCACTGACCAAAATGGTTATACTGATAAACGAAGCGGGGCCTCCCGTCTGAATGAGCGAGAAAAAAACAGTCGAAGATGGATCAGAGACCTTGAACAACTCGAAGACCATCGCCATCACGACCGATACCCCCGCGATCCACGGCAACTGGGGGGCATCATTGCGGAAAATATCCCACACAATGACGATCACACCAACGAGTGAGAGCCAAAGAATAGACGCTCCTCCAGCCAAATCCACCAAGATGGTATCAAATGCAGATGAAATCTCCATAGACGTTACTTGTCAAACACCTTATCAATGGCCTGTGCCAAGAGTACATCCAACTGCGTAACTCGATTCCCCACACTATGGGTGGTGAGTTCAATGCTGACCTGATTGTATACGTTGTACAAGATGGGATGATGATCCAGATCGTCTGCATGAAACCCAATCTGCACGATGAATGCGACTGCTTCCCGGAAATTTTCGAACTTGAAGGTCCGGATCAGTCGATCATTGCGATACTCCCAGTTCTGAAGTGACGCAAGGGCGTCTTTTAATGTTTTTTGATCAAGTGGATCACGATTCATCGGCTTAAGAAGTTACTTAAAAGATCCATCCGCTGTAGAAAACCAGCCATACCAAAGCATACACTGGCAACAGGATCGTCAGTCCATACTTGACTAGGTAACCAACGAATGATGGGACATCGGCACCATTCGACTCGGCAATGGCCTTAACCATAAAGTTCGGTGCATTTCCAATGTAAGTCATTGCACCAAAGAACACCGCAGCAACCGAAATTGCCGAGAGGTAAAGCATAGATGCGTCCGCATTCGCAAATGCTTTCACATCCGTCGCATTATTTACATCCATGCCAAATTTCCCCATTGCTGCCGCAAGGAAATTGAGATACGTTGGTGCATTGTCCAGTATACCGGAGAGCGTACCGGTGCCCCAATAGAAGGTCGTTGCAGTGAGACTGGAAGCATTCTCCGCGGCATAGTTCGAAATCAATGCCAGAGCCGGCACCATGCAGGCAAATATGCCAAGGAATAACCAGCCAACCTCGCGGATGGGCTCAAACGTGAATTCATTCTTTTTCAATGCCTCCTGATCACAGTACTTGAAGGCAAGTACGCACATCGAAAACATGATGATTTCTCGAATTCCAAAGGGGAGATGATAGGTGCCCACTAAATCAAATGGCGTCCCCTTCATTGCCGTGATCACATTTGGATCAATAAATACGGAGATGATAATGATCGTAACAAATATGAAGCTTCGATTCCCCTGCAACTCAATGGTTTTTCCAGAAGAAATATCTGTTGTTGACTTTGCCTTGTTGCGGCTGTCCATCACATAAAAAATGGCTAACAACACGACTAAGGTTGGCACCCAAATATGCCATACGTTTGCTGCTGTCCAGAAAAACGGAACGCCACGCAGAAATCCAAGAAACAGCGGTGGATCTCCAATCGGAGTCATTGCGCCACCGACGTTTGCGATAATGAAAATAAAGAACACAATGTGGTATGCCTTCAGGCGCCCCCTATTGAGACGCATATAAGGGCGAATAAACAGCATCGCCGCACCGGTGGTTGCAATCAGGTTTGCAATGACTGCTCCCACAGAGAGGATCGAAATATTCGCGAGCGGGGTTCCCCTTGCATTGACTTTCAGGAAGATCCCGCTGGCCGCAATAAATAGCGAAGCCACCAGGGCAATGAACGAAAGATATTCCTGAAGTGCGTGCAGCATCGAAATACTGTCCTGTAGCACGAACAGGTAGTATACCGTCACAAAGAGCCCCAGACCTACAGCATACTTGGGATAATGATGATGCCAGTGATGTCCATAGAAGAGTGGTCCGGTTGCAATCATCAGAAGAAGAATCATAAAAGGCGCAACCAGCCACAAGGGAGGAAGTACTTTTGCGTGCCCACCACCATGGCCTTCCTCATGAGCCGCTTCTTCCGCATGTGCATCCTGGCCTGCATGATCTGCATTCTCTGTGCTTTCTATCATCTCTTCGGCACCGCCATCAACTTCGTGGACGGTATCGGCAGCAGCACCGTTTTCCTGGGCAAAAGCAGTCGAACTACCGCTAACAAGAAGCAGCACGAACCATAAGTAAAGTATGCGCGGAATCGTCATGAGGAATGGAGTATTTGTTACGGTTGATGCGTGGTTGGACTTGGTGACGAAGAAGGTCGATTTGCTCTCCGATTTATTTCATAGGTGCGCTGCAGATTAGCATCATCAATCTCCGCGTAAGCACGCTTCTCTTTAATCACTTCTATCAGACGTGTTGCTGCTGGCTCGCTCACCTTCAGAAACGGTTGCGGCATTAAACCCAATAAAATCATCAGCAACGCCATGGGAGCCAGTATAACAAGTTCCCGGCGATTCAGATCTGACATGTTCCGGTTCGCTTCAATGGTTAAAGGACCAAAAAACATTCTACTGAGCATCCAAAGTAAGTAAACTGCCGCAAGAATGACACCGGTGGTTGCAATGATCGTCAATACGGGCATCCCTGGTGCCTCGCTACTAAATGCACCGACCAAAATCAGAAATTCACCAACAAAACCGTTAAGGCCTGGAAGTCCTGCACTCGCCAGTGCCGTCAGTACCATGAAGAACGTCAACACCGGTACCGATTTCGCGATCCCTCCATAATCAGAAATAAGGCGGGTATGTCGCCTCTCATACAACATCCCAACAATCAAAAACAATGCTCCCGTGGAGATCCCATGGTTGATCATCTGGATCATCGCACCTTGAATACTCTCCAGTGTCAGTGCAAAAATTCCCAGCACCACAAAGCCCAGATGGCTCACGCTTGAGTAAGCGACCAGCTTCTTGGCATCGGTCTGTGCACGAGATACCAATGCCCCATATACAATGCCAATCACGGCAAGGATACCAATCAACAGCGTGTGTGCTACGGATGCACTGGGAAAGAAGGGAAGACAGAAACGGATTAGACCATAGGTTCCCATCTTCAACAGCACGCCTGCAAGAATCACGGACCCACCTGTTGGCGCCTGTACATGAGCATCCGGCAACCAGGTGTGAAATGGGAAAACGGGGACCTTGATTGCAAAAGCAAATGCAAACAGAACGAATAGCCAGGTCTGCATCCCCAGAGGGACATTAAAGGACAGCAGCTTGAGGTAATTCGTGGTAAACACCCCATCGTTGACCGCATTTCCTGCTGCATATCCAAGATATAGAATCGCAACCAGCATCAGGAGCGAGCCAGCCATCGTGTAGATCACGAATTTGATGGCTGCATAAATCCGACGCTCTCCACCCCAGATCCCAATGAGGAAATACATCGGGATCAGGGTTAGCTCAAAGAAAATGTAAAAGAGAAGAATATCAAAGGCGCAGAACACGCCCGTCATGCCGGTCTGAAGAACCAAAAGCAATATGTAGTACCCCTTGGTACTCTCTTTAATATAGGTCCATGAACATAAGACAACGATCGGTCCCAAAAATGTGGTCAACAGCACCAGTAGCAGGCTGAACCCGTCAATCCCAATCAGATAACGGATATCCAGGCTTTCAGAAATCAACGAAAATTCCACACCACGAAACTGCAAATCGGCGGCATTGGCTGCATCAAAGCCAAACCAAAGCGGGAGTGACAGCAGGAACGTGCCCAACGTGACCAGTAGTGCAAACCAGCGCACCGAGCGATCACTCGGTGCAAAAAGCATACAAAGTGATCCTACCAAAGGTAGAAAAATGATTGCCGTCAAGAGGTTTGCGAACTCCATTGAGTGTGCTGCCTGATATTAGAAGAGAAACAGTGCAATCATTAAAACAGACCCAAGCAGGATGGCCAGTGCATAATTCTGCACAACCCCCGTCTGCAAACGCCCAAACAACCAGCTGAACGCCATGGATAGCCGTGCCAGTGCATTCACCAGCCCATCCACGACATACTGGTCGAACGGTGCAAACGCCTTCTGTGCACCCCCAATCACGGGCCGAACAATCGTGCGATCATAAAACTTGTCCCAATAGTAACTTGATTGCCACCAGCGATAAAGCACGCCAAATCGGCTCTGAATCAACTGGTCCCCGCCCAACTCATACCTCGCAAAGAATCTCCATGCCCACAAGACCCCCGCGATGGCAATGAGTGAACCCAGTACGATCAACCCAATCTCAACCGGAACGCTGACATGGGCATGGACTCCAGACTCGGCAACGGGACCCAAATGATCCCCATGCCCAACAAGGTAATCATGGATCCAGTTCGACAACCCGATCTTTTCAGCTACCTTGGGAAATCCAATCACCCCTCCAACCATGGACAGTCCAGCCAGAATGATAAGCGGTAGCGTCATTGACCACGGCGATTCGTGGGGATGGAGTTTGTCCTGCATGGGCCATCTGGCTTTCCCTTCGAAAGTCAGCATGTACGAGCGCATCATGTAGAATGCGGTCAGAAGCGCGGTAATGATCCCAACACCCCAGACAAACCATGCATACATATTTCCATCATATCCATACTCGAATGCCTTGAATAGGATTTCATCTTTTGAAAAGAATCCCGCCGTCAATGGGATTCCTGCGATTGCAAGCGTAGCCAGAAGATAGGTCCATCGGGTAATGGGCATATACTGTTTGAGCCCGCCCATAACGTGCATGTCCTGCGCGTCAAAATCACCCTCGTAGCCTTCGTGCCGAAGATCATGTTCTACATGATGCATCCCATGAATCACGCTCCCGGACCCCAGGAACAGGCATGCCTTAAAGAATGCATGGGTAACGACATGGAAAATTGCGACAAAAAATGCTCCGACCCCTGCCGCCATGAACATGAATCCCAACTGGGATACCGTTGAATAGGCAAGAACCCGTTTGATGTCGCGTTGTGTCAAGGCAATGGTTGCTGCTACAATCGCGGTCACTGCCCCCACCGCGGCAATCACGGCCATCACCTCCGGGGTCATCAGCACCAGGGGGGAGAGCCTTGCCAGTAGATAGAGTCCGCTGGTGACCATGGTCGCAGCGTGAATCAGCGCAGATACGGGCGTTGGACCGGCCATTGCATCGGGAAGCCAAGTGAATAAAGGGATCTGCGCACTCTTTCCCGTTGCTCCCAAAAACAGAAGGAAGACCACGACTGCAATCGTGCCCTCCGACATCGCCTCTGCACCCGATAATACACTGCTGAAGTCCAGTCCGCCGACTTCCCGAACCAGAATGAACATGGCAATGAGAAAACAAAAATCCCCTACCCGGTTCACAATAAATGCCTTACTTGCCGCCGCGCTGTTCTTGCGCTCTTCATACCAGAATCCGATGAGTAGGTATGAGCAGAGCCCCACTCCCTCCCAACCCAGAAACATGAGTAACAGATTGTCCGCCAGAACCAGATTGAGCATCATGAAGATGAACAGGTTCAGGTACGCGAAGAACTTCCAGAAGGAACGGTCCTCCGCCATGTAACCGGTTGCATAGACATGGATCAAAGCCCCAACTCCTGTGACAACCAGAGTCATGATCAGCGAGAGTTGATCAATCCGATAGGCAATATCAACCGAGAAGTCCCCCACCCCCATCCACGTATAGACGGAAGTAATGGACGCCGTATCCACTCCTTGGAGAAAAAGCATCGCTGCAAGCCCGAAGGGAATTGCAACCATCAGGATACCAACCGTCCCCAATAGCCCCTTGTGGACACGTAACCCACGCGCAAACAGAGGAATGATGCCCAGTAATACCGCCCCGATGAGCGGCAGCAGAACAATAAGCTGAACAGTCAAATCAGTGGACATTGATTGGCTCAGTGCCTAAACAATTTGATATCATTCACATCGACTGTAAGCTTATTACGGAAGATTGCGATGACAATGGCAAGACCGATCGCAGATTCTGCAGCGGCGACCGAGATTACAAAAAACACTAGAATCTGACCCGATACGTCCCCCATAAATTGAGCAAATGCTACCAGTGTAATGTTCACTGCATTCAGCATGAGCTCAATTGACATCAAGATCACAATCAGATTGCTCCGGTACAGGACCCCCATCACTCCGATGGAGAAGAGTACTGCACTGAGCGTCAAATACCAAGTAAGAGGAATTCCCATCAAGTTCTATTCAAACGTACGCTTTGCAAGGATCACCGCTCCCACGGTTGCAACCAGAAGAAGGATCCCGATCATCTCAAACGGGAGTAAATAACGTGTAAAGAGTGCTTCTGCAATACTCAATGCAGATCCGGTTTCTGTATTCACGACTGCCGACGACAATGACTCTGAGGTCGTTGCCGTCACGTAAACCAGTTGAGCCAGAATCACCGTGAACAAAATGAACCCGATCCCTTTTTTTGCATCAATCCGATCCACTTCAGGGACCTTGCTCAGGTTGAGCAGCATAACGACAAACAAAAACAGGACCATGATCGCACCTGCATAAACCAGGACCTGCACAACCGCAATGAACTCAGCACTTAATGTCACATACAGTCCTGCCACGCACAGCATCACAAGGATCAGCCATAATGCACTCTGCACCGGGCTGCGCGAAATCAGCATTGCCAGTGCTGCAAACACTGCAATGAGACTGGCGGCAATAAAAAACACTTCAGCAAACATGCATAAATGCTCCAAGCCAAGACTGGGCAAATTTAGGCAAATTTTCGCAGCTGCTCACTATACAGGGGGTTGAAAAAATATGGAATTCTATTTTTGCTGCTCTACATGTATTTGATCGAGCATCTCTTCCAGCGCAACATCAAATTCTGAAAGGCACTCAATAGATGTCAACGGTAACACTGAAATACTTTCCCGCTCCTTGAACATCCAGGCCCCCAGCACCGTGATCGCATCTACCTGCTGCATTGTAAGCCGATCTGGTGGGTGAAGTACCCATTCATGGAAGATGGTTTTCACTGTATCGAAGGTATTGGGATCACATGGCCATACTGCATGTGCAATCGGAAACCCATACGCCATGAAATGTACCTCTGTTTTCTCCTTTAACGTATATAAAACCGCACCGGTCCTCTCCAGCAGCGCTATGCGCAAAAAATGCGGACGTGAATGGATGTTTTTCATGAACTCCAACTCATCACGGACCTGCGCAGCACGCTCATATTTCTGGACTTGAGACGCTTCCTTCATTCTGCTTTCCAGTAGAGACAGTGTCTGCGTATCCCGCCCTTCCAGGAAAGCAGTTGCCCCTACAAATCCCTCCTCCGTCAGAGGGCCACCAATTCGGGAACTCTCCAACCCGATTCCATCTTGCTCGGGAGAGCGGAATGCATCCGGGGATGATCCGTAGAGGGATACCAGCACCTGTGCTAAATACGTCGCTTCCTTGTGGGTCGCCATTGGGCCATAATGCTTGGCCCCGTCGGCGCGTATATGCTTAATGAGTGTCACCCAGCCCGAGTTGGAAATTTCTCCTAGACGTAAAAAGGTCCGATTGCGGTGTTCCCGCCCTGCTTTATTGAAGGGCGGGATATGTTCTTTAATGGAACGTGATTCCAACAGAAGTGCTTCCAGCTCCGTCCCTGTCTGCATCCATTCAATATCGTGCACCTGCCCAATCATTGCACGGATGTGTTTGGCATGGCTCTCTGTGCCGGCAAAATAGCTGCGAACCCTCTCGCTGAGAACCCGAGCTTTACCGATATAGAGCAGCTTCCCATCCTTCCTCCGCATCTGATAGACGCCGGGCGCGTGTGGAAGCTTGTTCAGATAATTTTTTCGAAGATGTTCCAGACGCTGCTGATCAGCTGGATTCTTCTTGGCATAGGAGGTATACTGGAAGTGCAATAATTTATCCAACTCCGTGATCTCGTGCTGTCGTTCCAACATGAGAAGCAGCTGGGCCAGCACCTCCTGCGTTGCGTGTACGTCACTGAGGGCGCGATGGCGAGCATCTGTATGAATACTGAAGTGTTCAATCAGCTTCTTCAGGCTCTTTGATGGCAGTCCTCTAAGAAGGCGGCGCGCCAGACGTAGCGTGCAGAGCGTCTTGTTTTCGAGTGCGGGGCGGTCTGCACGGCTTAATTCCGAAGCGATGAAATTCCAGTCAAAGGCAACATTATGGGCGACGAAAATAGCATCCCCCAAGAATTCGACAAAATCTGGCAGTACTTCCGCTACTTGCGGCTGCCCGTACACATCGGCCGAGGTAATGCCTGTAATCCGGGTAATGTGCCCTGGAATCTTGCTCCCGGGATCAATCAGTGTCTCGAAGGTATCCTCCATCTTATTCCCTTTGACCCTGACTGCTCCGATCTCAATAATTCGGTCCTGATTCGCATTTATTCCCGTCGTTTCCAGGTCTACGATCACAAATTCAACATCTTTAATCTGCATACAGCTTCTATTTCGTGGGCAAATTCATTGACTTGTGCGTACCAGCCCCTCTAAATTATCACTATCTAGTTGAAAGTATCTTATGAACAAGGTTACCGTGATTGGAGCAGGCAATGTCGGGGCTACCGTTGCCGAATGTGTCGCCCGTAAAGATATGGTCAAAGAAGTAGTTTTGATTGATATCAAGGAAGGCTTGTCCGAGGGAAAAGCTCTTGACATCGCCGAATCTGCTCCGATCCATTTATTTGATACCCAGGTTAAGGGGGTTACCAACGATTACGGTGCTACCACAGACTCTGATATTTGCGTGATCACTAGTGGTGTACCCCGAAGACCGGGTATGAGCCGGGACGACCTGTTGGGGATCAATGCAAATATTGTTCGTTCCGTTACGGAGTCATTTGTAGCGAAGAGCCCCAATTCGATCATAATCGTGATCTCCAACCCACTTGATGTGATGACCCACGTCGCCCATCAAGCCAGTGGGTTCCCATCCCATCGGGTCTTTGGAATGGCTGGCATTCTGGATACCGCACGGTTCCGGGCCTTTTTGTCCATGGAGCTTGGAGCTTCTGTCAAGGATATTCAGGCACTTCTGATGGGCGGACATGGAGATACGATGGTTCCCTTGCCCCGCTATACTAGCGTAGGTGGGATTCCGATTACCGAACTGCTCTCCGAGGATCGGATTGAATCTATTGTCGAGCGTACCAAGAGTGGTGGTGGGGAGATTGTACAGCTCATGGGGACTTCCGCCTGGTATGCTCCAGGAGCTGCCGCTGCAGAAATGGCGGAAGCAATCGTCAAGGATTCTGGCAGAGTACTCCCTTGCGCCGTGTGCCCATCCGGTGAATACGGTCTCTCTGATTTATTTATCGGCCTACCCGTCCGCCTTGGTCGCTCCGGAATCGAACAAATCATCACCGTTGATCTGAATGAATCGGAGCAGGCTTTGCTGGATATTTCTGCTGAACACATCCGCAATAACTTCAAAGCCCTCAGGCGGGTTCTGAGTCAATCTGAGACTTAAGTTCCACCAATGTCGCCCCCCAACTGCTTGAATCCGTTGCAGTCTTCCAAAAATCGACAAGCGGAGAGTTCGCCAGCACGGCATGCACGGTTGCTCGCAGAGCCCCTGTGCCCTTGCCATGAATAATACGTATGTGATAGATGCCCTCGCTGTGACATGCACGGAGATATTCACGGGTCACATCAGCGGCATCTCGAGGATGGAACGTGTGTAGGTCCAGAATCCCATCTGTCGGATACTGGGAAATCTCGTCCTTCATATGCTTACGTCGTGATACGTGAGTGTATGACCTCCATTCCAGTAGCTAAAAGCTCAGAATAATGCATACCACAAAAATGTCCAGCAAGGGAATCAATTGATTTATTCTCGCCACACCATACTCGTTCGATTGCAATTCGGTATCTTTCGCAATACTGAACCGAATTATTATAATACGCCCTTTGGGTGAGGAGCTTTTCTTTTGCATGACGATGCCTCAACATAAATGGGCATGATCGGGATCGTGCATTGGTGGACCTGCCTTCAAACTGATACGTAAAGAGAGTTTGTCTAAGAAACCCCGTATAGTACGCAAAAATCACCACAGGCGTTCATCGGCCATCAGCCGCTTTGACGCGCTGGATACGATGGTGGATGAGGACCTGATGGAGCTTTTTCAGGCAGGAACTGTGGAGGCCTATAATATCTTGGTGGACCGCTACAGTGAGCGTCTTATGCATTATTTGTATGGATTTCTAGGGGACAAAAAACGCTGCGAGGATCTTCTCCAAGAAACATTCCTTCGCGTCCACCGCAACCGCCATTCTTATCAGCGTATTGCAAAATTCTCTACCTGGCTCTATACCATCGCAGGGAATCTAGCTCGGAGTGAGTACCGAAAGCAGAAGCGTCGGCATATGTATTCGATTCAGTCCGTGAGCAGAGATAATGAGGAATACGAGATGCCGCTGCCGGACGAGACCTTTTTACCGGATAAACACACAGAAAGTGCTCTCCAGGATGAATACATCCAAGAAGCACTGGGCTCGCTTGCGCCAAATTTCAGGGAGGTGGTGATCCTGCGGGATGTCCAGCAACTGGCCTACAGTGAGATCGCACAAATTACGGGACTTCCAATGGGTACGGTAAAGAGCCGCATTAATCGCGGACGTAGCAAATTACAGGGCATACTCAGAGAAATCTATCCCTTCACGAAGGAACCAGATCCCCTCCCCATTGATCTACCTGGCAATGCGATACAATTAGAAGCGGTCAAATGAGTCTGCTTCCTGGTGGATTAACCTGCCAGCGTCTGACCCTTGAGAAAGATGCTCAGACTCTGAAAGTTCAATGGTCTGATGGCCATCATTGCACCTTCCCACTAGATGGCCTGAGACGTGCATGTCCCTGTGCTGGTTGTCAGGGACACGAAAAAATGCATGAACTCCCAGATCCCGCGATTTTTCACCTCCCTGCCTTAATGCGATGGGAAAATGTTAAAGCCGAAGTCGCAGGAAGTGTAGGGGTGCGTCTCACCTGGGATGATGGGCATAACAGTGGCATTTTTACCTGGGCGCGTTTACGTGCTATGTGTCCGTGTGAGTAGCCACCATCCCTCCTTATTCTGCAGAGATCGGCTGGTAATCCCAACAAATCCAAGGCATGCAGCTATGCGCTCAGGAGGCCTGTCGGAATAACCTGAGGCTGGGTACTGTCTTCCTCAATCATATTTCGTATATTTAGACTCGAATTGATATTATACTTTTGCGTATTGATCCCCACCCCATATAGTAATTTTTGTGAAAATTTGAAGAAGATTGGATAAATCGTGTCACAATGATATGTGGGTTGTGTACGTTAAGTGTGTATTGTAACAAGGTGCATCATTAGTACGTAAGGGGCAGCGAGTTGTCCCTCTGTCTTTAATAAGATTTTATAGTAACGTGAAACAAATAACACGCATCGTTCGAAAAGACTCGCGGCGGCGTACCGCCCTGAGTCGCTTTGACGCTCTTCAGGACATGTGCGATGAAGATCTGATGGAACACTTTCAGGCAGGTGTGGTCGAGGCATACAACATTCTATGGGAGCGCTGGACCGGTCCCTTGGTAAATTTTCTCTATCGGTTCACGGGTGACAAAAAAGCCTGTGAAGATCTGATTCAAGAAACGTTCCTTCGTGTATACCGGAATCGCCATTCCTACAAGCGTATTGCTAAATTCTCAACTTGGCTGTATACCATTGCAGGCAACTTGGCAAAAACGGAATACCGCAAGCGTAGCCGGCGGCGTATGGATTCTATCCAGTCGTTTAACCGTGACGGAGAAGAATTCGAGATGCCCCTGCCCGATGAGACCTTTTTGCCAGATAAGCACGCAGAAAGTGCCATCCAGGATTACTACATCCAGATGGGACTTCTTGCAATGCCGGATCATTTTCGTGAGGTTGTGATCCTCCGTGATATCCAGCAGCTTAGCTATGAGGAGATTGCCATCATCACCGGCCTGCCTATGGGCACGGTAAAGAGCCGGATTAATCGAGGACGCACAAAGCTTCAGGAGCTCCTGCAAGGCATCTACCCCTTCCTAGACGAAGAGGAAGAAGATGGTGAACCGCTTCCTGAGTTTGCATAAGCCGGCTTATCAGCTGCTGAGTTGGATCAGGATTGTGAAGGCAACAACAGTTCCTGCAAGTATGGTGAGTGCAATGACGATGTTCTTGCGTTGCTTCCGATTCATGTTTATAGGGGATTCTGTACTACAATAAAGGCTTTTGCGTACAAATATGCAAATTCCCGGTAGCAATATCCATGATACGCCTGCTCTATGGCATCCTTCCCCTTCTTCCAGGTTGATGCATTTACGGATAGACCACTGAGTGGGAATCCCTGTGCGATTGTGATGGATGCGGATTCGCTTACGAGCGAGCAAATGCAGGCCATCGCACGCGAACAAAATCTCTCAGAAACTGCATTTATTCTGCATTCTGATCAGGCGAATGTGCGTGCCCGCTACTTCACACCGTCCGAAGAAATTCCGCTTGCTGGTCATCCTACGATTGCGTCGGTCCACCTTCTCGTAGAATGCAGGCGCATCTCCCTGACGGGGCCCGTAACCACGATTGCACTGGAGCTTGAAGCGGGGATTATCTCTGTTGATATTCTGACTGCTTTCGGAAAAGCGAATGAGATTGTAATGACACAGTTGAAGCCGCAATTCCTGTCTCTGGTACCTCATGATCGAGTTGTATCTGCATTTGGCTTATCAAAAGATGAACTCATTCCTGAAAAACCGATCCAAATCGTCAGTACTGGTACCCCGCAATTGATGGTACCTGTGCGAGATGTTGATTGTCTCCGGGGAATTCGGGTAGATGCGGCTTTGCTCACCCAACTTCGCCGTGAGTTCGATTTTTTCAGTGCGCACCTGTTTGCCATAAACAACGCAGAGACCTTTGCCCGTCATTTTGCCAGCCCACCCGATGTATTTGAGGATCCCTTTACCGGAAGTGCCACCGGCGGGATGGGAGCCTATCTATGGCGTTATGACCTTATCAAAGCCCCCACCTTTATTGCGCGCCAGGGAGACTGGATGCACCGACCGGGCCAAGCCCGCGTGACGATGGTCGGTCCGCGTACAGATATTACTTGCGTTCAGGTTGCGGGACAGGCGGTAACAGTGATTGCCGGCACACTTAATATTTAATCAAAATGAATCATGACTCAAGCGATTGATACTCAACTTATTCATGCAGGAGAAGAGCACCATATTGAGGGGGCAATCCGTATGCCGATTTTTCAAACGGCCATGTTTGAGCACGACAATTCTCCCCTGAGGTACATCCGCTACAATAACACGCCAAATCAAATCGTACTCAATCGGAAACTTGCAATTTTGGAGGGAGCCGAGGAGGCATTGGTCACCGGTAGCGGAATGGCTGCAATCAGTGGTGCACTCCTTACCGCACTTAAGCCAGGGGATCACCTCCTTGCACAAGACTCCCTTTATGGAGGCACCCATAAATTCGTTCGTACGATACTGGCGGAACTCGGGGTCAGCGTCTCCTTTTTTGATGCGGATACCCCTGAAACCTGGAACTCTTTGTTGCAGACCAATACTCGTGCAATCTATGTTGAATCCATCACCAATCCCCTGGTCCATGTTTGTGATTTGGACGAGATCGTTGCGTTTGCCCAGGCAAACAAATTGATCTCCTTGATTGACAATACCTTTGCGACACCGTTCAATTACCGGGCAGCAGCCGCAGGATTTGACTTTTCACTCCACAGTGCGACGAAATATCTCAACGGACATTCCGATGTTGTAGCCGGTGTCATCACTGGAAAAGGAGATTGGGTGCGCAGGGCCGGGAAAAATTTGGCGCAGCTCGGAGGTTCACTGGACCCTCATGCCTGCTTTTTACTCCATAGAGGCGTCCAAACCCTGGCCTTGCGAATGAGGCAACATAATGCCACCGCGCATGCTCTAGCGGAATTTCTTGATTCCAAAAATGAGATTTCACAGGTCTACTATCCTGGTCTGAGTTCTCACCCACAACATGAGCGGGCTGCCCGCTTATTTGAAGGTTTTAGCGGAATGTTAAGCATTGAACTGAAAGGGGGCTTGGGAGCCACAGAAAAGCTGATGAACCGCCTCCAGATCCCCGTATATGCACCAAGCCTCGGAGGCATTGAATCTCTGATGACCCGCCCGGCAATCAGTTCACACGCAGGATTGACACCGGAGGAGCGCAAAGCGGCGGGAATTCGAGATTTCCTTTTAAGGATTTCTGTAGGGATTGAGGACTGCCAGGATCTGATTAATGATTTCGAGCAAGCTCTAAATTAGCCGGGCATGACGGAAGCGGGGGACTTTCTCGCATATGTACGCCACCCATGCCGACCGACCGATAACCCTGGCACCTGTTGATGTTTTCACATTCCAGGGTTATCAGAATTGATGAATCAATGATGCATCAATTCTGATACCAGCCCGGTATAGATTCTTCCTCTACAACCTGCAGATCCTGAATTGCAAACCATCCCTCATTTTCGACCCCACCACTGTTTGTATATGTGGTAGATTCCCCTTCCAAAACTTCAATGTCCACCACAAATGCCAGATCTTTTTTCATGCCGGGAGCAACTTCCACTTTGGAAGCCACATCTGCCACACGACCGATAATCGCTCCGATCATTATTCCGTCGCGCGTGTACAGATGCACACGAACCTGCTTGCCCATTAAATGATACATCGTCTGAACCTTATTCGTCTGAACGAGCTGCCATCAACGGCATGTCCATCCCAAACTGAACGACATGCAGCGTCCCGTTCAACCCCTCTTCACCAAGTACCAAGGAAACATTCATGGTTCCAAACTCGGGGTTGTCAAACGAAAAAGACAGGGTTTGTGTCTCCTCATTAAACTCCACTAAATCTGCACTGGTAGCTGCCTCAGGATTATCCTTCTGGCTTTCTTCCAATAACGAAACCTCCAAGCCTGAATCTCCCTGGACGATTATCAGTGTACCCGTATAAATCCCCTGGGGAGAGTCGATACTGTAATTCCAGTCGCCCGCAACCGGGCTGACCTCCGAGGATAGTCCTCCAGTAGAGGCACATCCGCCAAGCAACAGAACCAAAAAGAGGGCGAATAAAGTATATCTATACTGCATAGTTACGTACTTTAAGTTAATGTATTTGTTTAAGGTCGAACCACACGGGGCTTGAGAGAAGTCAACGATTCAATGCGCACGGGCTCCCCTGTTTTTACACTCTCTCTCGCCGCAACTCCAATCAGAACCGACATTGCACCATCTCTGGAACCCGCTGACTGGCGATAAGGATCTGGAGTATCTTCACCTTTGAAGATGTGGTCTTGTAACCTTCGATCCCCCCCGCCATGCCCACCACCGCCATGTGGGATTTGGATCAATTCAGTCTGTCCAAAATTATCCGTCATTCGAAGCTCATCAAAGGATTCTCCTTCCCAGGGCTGACGTTCCTTGATCCAAGCTTCCAGTCTCCCCTCCGTGCCATTAAATGCAATCCGGTACCCTTCATAAGGGGAATAGGTTGTACATGAGTAACTGACATGGACTCCATTTGCATACTGAATCTGTGCACTCATCTTGTCATAGATGTCAATCTCTTCACTCCACACGCATCCATCCCGTAGATAGCCGTCATGGTGTTCATGAGCAACATAAAGATTCATCGAGCTCTCACTCTCTGTAATATCCCAGTAGTGCTTGCACTTGGAAGCATGTGGGCAACCTCGACAATTTGTGTGACGAAATTCATTGTTATGCCCATAATATTCAAGATCTCCGTACGCAAAAACTTCTTCCGGCTCCGATTCCAGCCACCAGTTTAATAAGTCGAAGTGATGCGTTGCCTTATGTACAAACAGCGTCCCCCCAAACCGCTCCTTTCCATGCCAACGCCGAAAGTAGGACGCCCCATGATATACATCCAGATACCAGTGAAAATCTACCGAGGTAACCTTACCAATCCGATTATTCATCAGGACCTCTTTCATCGCCTGACGGTGCGGAGAATACCGATAGTTAAATGTGACCGTTACATTCTTGCGTGTGAGTGCCTGTGTATCAAGAATTGCCTGACACTTCTGAGCATCCGTAGTCATTGGCTTTTCCGTAACAACATCACAACCGAACTCCATTGCCCGAATGATAAACTGGTGATGTGCGGAATCCACTGTAGTTACAATCACCGTATCAGGACTAGTTACACGGATCATCTCATCAAAATCCGTAAACGTTGGGCAACTGGCTCCCATGTATTGCTTCACATACTCCAGCCGCCCGGGATTATGATCACACAAGCCGACATATTCAACCTCATCTGCATAATCACGAATCAGGTTCCGCCCCCACATCGTACTCCCACGAATTCCTGTCCCTACCAAGGCAACCTTCATACGTTGAGGTTTTTTGGTCTCAGGTCTAACAAACAGCCCAGCTGCCGCGGCGGTACTACCGGTCCGAATAAAATCACGTCGATTCATTTCTTCGCTGGTTGAAAGGATCACTCCTTGAGTTCCCAGCCCGGCTCATATTCCCGTCCCCACATACTCATTGCCTCATCATCATCCAAAATATGACCGTTCGCCGGATCACAGTGAAGTGTATGTCCAGTTTCCTGAGCAATATTACCTAAGTGACACAGCAGTGTGCTCTTGTGCCCCTCATCAATGGGAGAATTCTGTGGGACTCCATCCCGAATGACTTGAAGCATATTTGCGATATGTCGATCAGTGAGCCCTCCACCGCCTCGAATATCCAACGTTGCTTCACCTGTTATCCGTGATCGTTTCCATACCTCCCGGTTATCCTGATCGTAGACAGTATAGCCATCACGGTCAATAATTGCCGTTCCTTGCTCACCGTGAATGGATGCACCCCGCCCCCGACCCTCAACAGGATAGGGATTACAGCTCCGACCATCCCATGTAATAGTTTTGCCCCCCTCAAAGTCAAACGATGCAATTTGAGTATCATAAAATTCCCAATCGTCATCGTAGCGATGCCGTCCCCCGGAAGATGTAACTCTGATGGGATAATCAACGCCGAGGGCCCAACGGCAGATATCAATCTCGTGCGTCCCATTGTTACAGATCTCACCGGTCCCCCAGTGCCAGAACCAATGCCAGTTGTAATGAATCAAGTTGTCCCTGTACGATACTCTTGGAGCGGGGCCCTGCCATAAGTCATAGTTCAGCCAACCGGGGATCTCAGCAGGTTGGCCTCGGCCAATGGGCCCGCGGCTGTTGGCATACCACGCCCGGCCATAATAAGGGCGTCCGATGATCCCCTGCCGAATCGCATCAATGATCTGCGCAGATTCTACGGAAGCACGCTGCTGATTCCCCATCTGCACAACGCGATCATAGCGCGCTTGGGCCCGCATCAGCATCTCCCCTTCCTCGGGATTATAACTGCATGGCTTTTCCACATATACATGCTTGCCGGCTTGGAGCGCCATAATTGCGGCGGGGGCATGCCAGTGATCTGGCGCGGCAATGACAAGAATGTCTATATCAGGGTTGTCCAGCACTTCACGTAGATCCTCTACCCCAGTCGGGACACTGCCACCATTGGCTTCGGTAACCTCTGGAATAGATCTTGCGATCGCACGCTCATCCACATCACAAATGTGCGTGACTTCACAACCCTCCGCCTTTGCGAATGAAGTGGCAAGTACTCCACCTCGGCTGTGAACTCCCATCACGGCAGCTGTCAGCCGATTTGAGGGTGCGGCCAGACCTCGTGCAGCACCAAGGAGAGTCGCTCCGGCCACACCGGCAGAAGCGGTTTTTATAAATGTTCGGCGATTGGGAAATCTGTTCATGCGTCATAATTGTTTGATTCAAAAACAATTTACAACGCAGGCCCATACAAATCGAAATAATTATCTACGAAAAAAGTATTGAACCTTGAAAAATATCTGGCGACTGCTCTGCCGAAAATACTTTTCAACCCCCTGTGTGCGGCTGAACTGATCAAAATCATGCGTTGACCCCACATGTAGTGCAGTGAACGCATTGATCTTGTAGGTTAATAATGGATCAATTTCCAGGGACTTCGAGAAGTCGCTGTATTGCACGATCGTGCGCAAGAAAAAGTAGCGACTGAACTGGTATTTCACCCGTGTACGTGCAATGTAGCCACTGAAAAAATCTTCGCCTGTCTCCTTATCTGAAAGCCGTGAATAGGAGAATTGCGGTTGAATGGACATCCGTTGCGTCGGGCGCAGCGTCCCCCATGCACTGACTTCCAGGCTATTCCCAATTTCCGGTTCATCAAGAAAGCGGGCGATGGACTCCCCGACCCCTGCCTCTACTCCCAGACTGATCCTCTTACTGAAATTGCTGAAAACCATCGCATTCAATCTGGTCATCGCATCAAACTGGGTACCCGCAAAATTCTCCTCCCGGTACCACCAGTTAATTTGAATATTCGTTTGCCGTTTAAGCTGGACAAATACCGAAGGGCGAAGGAAAAAGTTTTTTTGCAGGCCATCAAAATTCCAACTGGCACCCACCAACACATTCGGTCGAATCCGATCAACAAATCCCAGTACCTTTTCAGGGTAGATCGTTACGCCCTGCCAAAGGTACGCGGACTGGTCGTTATTCTGGCGAACGAAGCCATTGTCTGCCCGAAATGTTGGGCTCAACGCTTCATAACCCCCTTGGAATGACCAGTGTCGTGCTCCCCGATCAAGCTCAACCCTCGTAGCATACCCACTAAACGACTCACCATCCAACGCACCGGTGTATCCCTTCTTCCCAAATGTAATGTCCCCCACATCCTTGCTCATTTCTTTATCCGTGGGCTCAACGCTGTTGCTGTACACGAATTGGCCACTGAGCGTATACTTTTGCAAAAATCTTGCAGCTGCATCAACACTGACGGTTGACCCTGATCCACCTTCATCCAATCTGCGATCCGTTACGAGTGCCCCAACGAAGGAATCATTATTGAAATTATGCCGCACCCGTAAGATATTGGAAACACTGCGCCCCCCTTCCAGCACACGGCTCTCCTCCTCAAAGGGCAATAGAAGTGGTGAGTTATTATCTCTTGCGCCGATGTACGCCACATCCACAGACCCAAACCGTCCTGTCATCTTGGCTGCTCCAATCGGATCATTAATGGATCGAGTATAGACGGTCTGGATATCGGTGTCAAACAGACCCGACCCTTCCTGGAAAAATGGACGCCGCTCCTGAAAGAATAGTGCAAACGTTGAATTCACATCAATCTGTGCCTCATCCGATTCGATCTGGCTGAAATCCGGATTGACCGTGACATCCGCTGTGAGCTCAGACGTGATACCATACTTGAGATTCAATGACGGTTCAAGAGTTATGCGATCGTTCTTGAACCCGGAGGCGGGTACGCCCGCGTCCCGGAGTGCACCGACTCCTCCTCCAGTTAGGGAAGGTAGAATTTCGAGGTTGCGACCGGCTCTTACGCCGCGGATTCCGTTGATCTCGCCAAGCTGGCAACTCATACATGGATCATCCTGGTCAATCGCGGCCCAGGAGTATTGGTTCCTGCTCTCGCGGGGCCGGGTAATCCAGAGTGTTGCTCCCCAGGTTTGCGCATCTATACTTGGGAAGCGTAGACTCTTAAATGGAATCGCCATCTCAATCTGGTACCCATTTTCGGTGATCTGACCACTGGATCGAAACAGGATATCAAATCCATCATCCTCGTTATTCGGGGAAATAAACGAATCCGCCTGGATCCCAAGAGGGTTTGCTGCGATGAAATACATGCCTTGGCCATCACGATTCGGATCCAGTACAATTCCAGCATAATCGTCCTGCCAAATCTCATCACGGTCACTGAGATTGGCGCGAATCTGACTCGGATCATCCACGACAATAATCCCCACATAGAGATAATCGTCATCGTACATGATCCTTCCACTCAATTCCACAGGAGGACGGCTCTGTTCATTCGGGAAAACTTCTGAGAAATTACTGACCAACACAGCATCGCTCCAGGCATCTTCATCCAATTGCCCGTCAACCCGTATTATTCCTTTTGCTCTGGTAACGGTTAAAGTCGGTTTAAAGCTGGGGCGGAATCCTTCAGAGGATACGGCTTCAGACTCGCTGGTTCCGTATTCTAAGTCTCCATTTTGGGATTGGGCCTGGGCGAGGGACACTAGACAGCCACATAATGCGGCAACTACGAATAATCGAAGCATAAATCAGATGGTTTGATCGTGAATATTATGCTTTTGCATTCCCAGGTATACAAGAGCGTCTACCCACATTACGACAGCATTTGCCGTATTGTTACGGAAGATTCACATTTTCTATGGCCCAGATAGATCCAGAAAAATCATGTTTGAAGATCAGGTTGTCTTAATTACAGGAGCTGCAAATGGAATTGGGCTCGCTGCTGCCCAACAGTTTGCCACCATGGGAGCGCGGGTATTCATCAATGATCTGGATGCAGATGCATGCACATCTGCCGCACGTTCCATCCGGGAAGCTGGAAATACCGCATGGCCTTTACCCGGCGATGTAACGGATCCAAAAACTCCTGAACTACTGATCCAACAGGTGCTTGAGCAATGCGGGCATCTCAATGTTCTGGTGAATAACGCCGGGTTTACCTGGGACGGGATGCTGCATAAGATGACCGACGAGCAGTGGCACCAAATTCAGGAGATTCACACGATGGCTCCCTTTCGTTTAATCCGTGCAATTGCACAAATATGGCGCCCCCTGGCAAAAGAAGAGATTCTAACCGGTCACACTCATCCCCATCGATGTATTGTCAACGTGTCCTCAACCTCTGGACTGCATGGCAACATCGGACAGATCAACTATGCCACCGCCAAGATGGGCGTGATCGGCATGACAAAAACCATCGCCCGGGAATGGGGCATGTTTGGCATCCGATGCAACGCGGTTGCTTTCGGATTCATTGATACGAGGCTAACGCGTCCACTGGATGAAGGACACACGCTCACAATTGGAGGAAAGGAGATTGCACTCGGGATCCCCAAAAAAGTGAGAGAGGCCTCCTTTGCTGCGGTCCCCATGGGGAGGCCGGGGACGGCAGATGAAGCCGCCGCTGGCATTGTTCTTATGGCATCACCACTCGCCAGCTACATCACTGGACATACGCTGGAAGTGACGGGCGGACTCGGAATCTGATTCTCTGAATACACTCAGAGGAATCCCCGAGCTACCAGACAATAGTGACAAAATCGTACTCGTTTATAGGATCCCATTCCATGTTCCCGGCAGCATCTTGTTTCGTCGAGATTTTTTGGGAATCCTTGCTGCCGTAAAGCTTGAAATTCACCCCCTCCGTTTTATTCAACATAACACGGGATGGTCAGCGGGTACCCAAATTCAACCGGCAGATCCCTCTGGGATGCAGTTAGATCTTTTTGACGACTTGAAATAATACAGCCTTGCGCACCAACCACGACAAAGCCTTCCGGTAAACCAAGCTATCGATCCGCTGTGATCCTGGCAATCAAGTCATCAAAGGCTTCCACAGGCTGCGCTCCATTCAGGGGGAATCCATTGATAAAGAACGCTGGTGTCCCCGACAGACCAAAACGCTCTGCCGTTGCACTCGAAATATCAACCTGAAGCGATACGCCTTGATTCGCTGCCGAGGATTCATCGGCAGCACAAATCTGCCAAGCATCAAGATCAATGCCGGTTTCCTGTAACCAGGAGCGAGCCTGCTGCAGCATTGACTCACTTGAAATATCGCTCTGCAGCTTAAAGAAGTTGTCGTGTAGCACCCAAAAAGCGGCCTCACTCTGCCTTGCAGCACAATCCGCTGCTACCGCCGCAGGCTTTGCCCAATCATGCATACCCAGTGGGTAATGCAAGTACACAAAACGAATCTCCTCGGGATACTTATTCAAGAGCTCTTCAACAACTGTGCTGGCCCGCGCGCAATAGGGGCATTGAAAATCACTGAATTCATAAATCGTGATGGGGGCATCCGATGGTCCCCGACTCGGTTTACCTTCCGCAAACCTGCTTAATGCACCATGAGACTCGGCAGCGATCAGCCTTTCCTGCATTGCCTGCTCCGCAAGTTTCTCGGCTATTTCTGCCTCTGTCATGCTCACATCAATTGGACTCGTTGTAAGAAGAATAACGTGCCCGTGTTCTTCAGAAAGCAAAAACTGAAGTGTCTGTTGTCCATTGATCGTAAGCGAACCCTGCTTGAGACCACTATAAAGGCTGGGCTCCAACTCCCCAATCGTGAGTTCCGCCCCCTCCAATCCAGGGACGCGGAACCGCAAGTTCGCCAAGAGTTGCTCTTGGTCAAATCCCTGTGCGGTAACAGAACATACAACTAAGAAATTGACGAAAAGTAGAGTCCACCGCATAGCATAGATAAGCCCGTTGAGATCCACGACAAACGATGAATTTCCTCAAATGTTGCTAACAGCGGGTCATGAAGCGGCAAAGGGTGTGCGCACACAAAGAAATTGGTCCGTCTGACCACTACTACTACTTGCCGATCAAGCTTCATTGCCGCTTTGCATCGCAAAATCCACGAGCCAATCCTTGGGATCAACCCATTTTGCCCCCTACTGCCAAAGCATTTACACACTATCGTGCCAGCAACAGGGACTACTCCTGACTCGACCACCCCGTAATACAATTTGACCGCCGCTCAACAAATACCCGGATCATGCTCCCTCATCGGAACCCTTTACCGGGTTCGCACAAAACGTCCAACCTGCACGGAACGTTCTATGGGCGAATCTGCAATTACACGGTAGAGATAGAGCCCTGCAGGAAGAGCCGCACCATTCAACTCGACATTCTTTGACCAACCGGCCATCATATCACTCTCAGGGACGCTCAGAACATGTCTTCCGATTACATCAATCACTTCGACCCGAACACGAGCCTGCCAGGGAAGGTCAAATGTCAGTTGAGTGGTTTCCTGAAAGGGATTGGGGTAATTGCCATGAACTGCAAATTTTTCTGGTAAAGATGCCCCATCATTCGTTTCTTCTATTGCTACAGTGGTGCAGGTTGGCCCCATTACATATTCAATTTTCTTTAGCCACTCCTGGAATTCATCATCCTGGGGGGCGCAGAGTTCTTGCCCCCCAAACGTAAGAGCCTCAAGATTCATCAACTGCATCAAACTCCTAGGAAGGCTCCCGGTCAGAGCATTGTTTGACAGATCCAATTCTATCAATTCCAACAGTTGCCCCAGTTCTGATGGAACCGTCCCGGTAAGCTGATTATTGTCGAGCCACAATTCATTTAGATCCGTAAGTTGTCCCAGTTCTGACGGAATTGGCCCGGTCAGTTCGTTTTTATCCAGCCGTAGAGCTACCAACTTCGAGAGTTGGGTTAACTCCGTTGGGATGGGGCCGGCAAGTTGGTTGTTACTTAAAAACAAGTTTCGTAATTCTGAGAGTTGTCCCAGTTCTGGTGGAATGGGGCCAGAAAATGCATTCAACTCAACAAGAAATGAATGCAATCTTGAGAGTTGCCCTAATTCTGGTGGAATCGGTCCACTCAGTGAATTATATGACAAAATTAATCCCTCTAGTTCCACGAGTTGCCCCAACTCCTGTGGAATCGAACCAGAAAGCTGATTTGCCGGTAACCATAAGCTGCGTAAGCTTGTAGCTTGGCCTAATTCCGGTGGAATTATCCCCTCGAGGTTGTTTGCGGGTAACCTGATTTCGATCCGATCTTCGAGAACCTGTACCCCGAACCACATATTCAAATCCTCAACCGTGGGAGTAGCCGTAACGTCCCAACCCGTATTGTCATTCCAGTTGTCGCCGTTCGTTGACTGATAAAGAGCACGGAGTGCCTCTATCAAATCTAGCAGATTATGCCGCCCGAAGATATTCAACACATCGGGCTCATCCATAAAAGAGCCGTCACGAATCTGAACAGAGAAATGGGTACCACGAGTTGGAGCGGCATCTGCAGCAACCGAAAAACTGAAGGTCACTGTCACGGAACCTCCAGTCTCCAGTACTCCGATTGATTTTTCCGCCTCAAGTAGGGTGATATGCGAATAGGATTCGAGAGGGACCAATTTTACATTTAACTGTTCGGTAGCAGTCAGGTAATTGGTGAGAGTTACATCAATCGTAACCTTATCTCCAGAATCAACCTGCTGATTCCCGTCGCTATCCTCCCATGACCACTCTTGGACACGTACAGCCGGAACTGTTACCGCCTGCAAACTGGCCTCGGCATTGACTAGCCCTCCATTCAAGTGCCCCGCATATATAGGCAGGGAGTTGTCCGAATCTATATTCTCGGCCGAAAGCCGCAACCGTTCCCGAAGCTCATCCGGCGATATGTCGGGAAAGCGAGTCTTCACCAGCGCCGCAATGCCACTGACCAATGGAGACGAGAATGATGTACCTGACACAAGGAAACACTCGTCGTCATCAGGAGGGCACTCATTATTGGCATACTCGTCATTAGGCAATGTCGTATTGATCTTTACACCAGGAGCATATATGTCGACCGACCTTCCAAAATTCGAAAATTCCGCAAGTTGCCGTGAGTCTCGTTCAGTTGCACCAACCGAAAGCACCCTAGGATGCCCATCTGGATAGCTCGGTTGGAGATCATTATTTGAGAACTCATTGCCGGCTGCTGCCACGACCAAAGCTCCCATGTCTGTGGCAAGGTCCAATGCCTGGGAGATCATGCGCAGCTCCTCACCTCCAGAAAATCCACCCCAACTTGTATTTATGATGTCGGCACCATTGGATGCCGCATACAGGATGCCTTCAAAAGGATCACAAAACTCCTCTTCGGTGCAGAATACATTTACGTGCATCAGCTTTGCATTCCAGGCCGCACCTGCAACCCCTACGCCATTATCAGTTACGGCGCTCGCAGTACCTGCAACCGCCGTCCCATGACCTGTCTCTCCCAGCAAGGTAGGATCCGGTGTGGGATCATTGTCCGTGTCATCCCCATTGTTAAAATTCACCCCATGCACATCATCAATGAAACCATTATCATCATCGTCTAGCCCGTTATCTGAAATCTCGTCCTCATTCGTCCACACGTTCGCTTGAAGGTCTTCATGGTCCCAATCTCCGCCGGTATCTACAATTGCTATCACAACCGGTTCTGAAGCATCTTCTGCCTTGACCAGATCCCATGCCTCTGGCAAATGAACAAGTTCCAAATACGACTGCTGCGCGTACTGAGGATCATCGGGCTCTTCCTGGAATACAGATCCATACCTGCGGGTGACCAACACCGGCTCGGCATACACCACCCCAAATTCCGATGAAAAATCCATCGAAACCCGCTTTGGGTCTGTTTGAACTCCGTAGCGAACATAGTAGGTGCGGCGAAGAGCATCTAGGTTCTCAGCTGTCTTCGGAATAGGCTCCACATGATCCAAAAATGGATACACACGCTCAATCCTGTACACATCATACCTCTCTGCTGCACGATCAAAGCCCGACAACAGGTTTGTTTTCGCTGCCCCCTCCCCGATTACAATGCCTGGTTCAAATTGCACAACCACAACCTGGTCATTGAACTCAGGTGCTGGCTCCTGTGCCGCGGCCAAGTGTGAAAAACCAGCAAAAAGTAAAATGAACAAGAAGATTGAGTTGCATTTCTTATTTGGTAGCATGGCTTAGAAGATGGTTGATTTATGAAGGTAACGGTTGTACGATCACGACGAACATTATCGCCCAAACTGAGCCCGTTTGTCTCCAACGAACTGTGCTGACTTCTGACTATATAGACGTTGTAGAGGAACGGAAGGTAACAACAGCAAGCTCGGCCTGTTTGTCTATAACCTGAACCTTCCCCCCTGATATAGGATGACGGGGAATGGGAACTTGAAGATGGAAAACGGACCGATGGGATTGAGGAGTTGCACGACCGCAGATCAGTCCAAAGGGACGATCCTCCTGTGTCCTCTACAAGAGGAACTGCATTCCCCTTACGAGCCCCATCCAAAACATCTTGACCTATAATCCCATTCATCTCACAGAGATGGTTTTCCCAATGTTGGTGATTAGTTTAAACGTTTGATTACATTTGCCTCCGGACGACAGTACTCTTCTCGAGGTTCTTGCAAAACTCTTCTACAATCCGCATAATATGCCCGTAGACACTCTCATAGCAGTATTTTTCTCCAAATGAGAGGGTTTTGCAAGAGGTTCTTCTCGTAAATATTTTAACAATGGAGGTTCTTGCAAAACTCTTCTACAATCCGAATAATATACCCGTAGACACTCTCAGAGCAATATTCGCCTCCAAATGAGAGAGTTTTGCAAGAGGCTCAATGAAAAAGCTTTTTCATTTCGGCTGTGTGTACGGTTCTGTTTCTTGGAAGTGTTCTTTCTGCATACTCTCAATCTGTAACGCTCAGCTGTAAAAATGACGAGTGTACGACCACCGTTACTACCTCTCAGGAATCGTGGACAATGGAAATTGATTGCAGAGACGCTGGCTATTGGGAAGGTGATGGGAGCGGAGCTTGGGAAGGCATTTTGTGTGATCACTACGTTGTATTTGATTAATCTCACCACCAACATTACTCTGGATATACATCAATCTATCAAGCCAAACTGGATCTGCGTATCCTCAACTAATTCCTCTGCTTCCTTGCGCGTCGGAGCTTCCGCATAAATCCGAAGCACGGGCTCCGTACCGGACGGGCGGACTAATAGCCAGGCATCCTCCATCAAATGCTTAAAACCATCAAGCGTATCCATTGACTGGACTTTCCGACCTGCAATTTGGCGCAACCCACCCGTCTGACGCAAGATTGTAATAATTTCAGGCTGTTTCTTCGTATGCACATCTGAGCGGTAGTAGGCATGCGGCCCAAACTCATCAAATAACTCCTGTACCAAGGCAGTGAGGGGTTTGCCGCGTTGCATCAGCATCTCCAATAACACAAGTGCCACATAAATGCCGTCTCGCTCCGGGATATGCCCTGCTACCGCAATGCCCCCCGATTCCTCGCCTCCAACCAGTACACTGGTCTTGAGAAAACGTGGCGCCACATATTTGAATCCGACCGGGTAGGTCTCTACTGGTAAACCCCACGCGACCCCCATTTTTTCCAGGATGGCAGATGTTGCAAACGTGCGTACGATTGCACCATTCTGGTTATGCTGTTTGTGCAAATGCGCCACGAGGAGTGCCATCACCAAGTGTGATGTAACGACATTGCCCCGCTCGTCTACAATACCAATCCGATCTGCGTCCCCATCATGTGCAATCCCGATTGCAGCTTTTTCCTTCACAACACGACGCATGAGCTCCTTCAGATTACGCTCAATCGGTTCCGGTGGACTGCCTCCAAAACCAGGGTTGATTTCCCCGTGAATCTCTGTAACAAACTGATCCCCCAGAAGCGTGGACAGGATCCCCTGACCTGCCCCGTACATGGGATCATGCACCAACTTCAAATTCATGGACCCCAGATCAAATCTCCCCTTCAAATACTCCACATACTCCGTCGTAATATCCCGCTCAATCACCTCCCCCGCGTCACCAGAATCTGAGCTTGATGGATGAGGCGCAATCAGACGCTCAACTTCCTGGGTCATTTCCTGCGTGGCCGATCCCCCAAACTTCGCTTTGATCTTGTATCCGCTGTACTCGGGAGGGTTGTGACTGGCGGTAATGACCACTCCTGCATTCAACCCCTGAAGCTCGTGAGTTGCCCAACTGATCGCTGGAGTAGGCGTAGGACCCGCTGTGAGAATCGCTGTAGCACCTTCTTCTGCAATCACCTGTGCGACATGCTCCGCGAATTCACGTCCCATGAAACGCGTATCATAACCAACAAGTACGCCAGGATGTCTGCTCCCGGATTGTTGCAGCCACTGAACCGTTGCACGAGCGAGTCGCCCCAAGTTGTCAAACGTAAACTCCCGCCCGATGACTGCACGCCAGCCATCTGTGCCAAAGCGTATCGTATCATTCATACTGATCCACCGGCGGATAACGCCTGATTCACGATTGATTGCGCTTCCTCTGTAATCCGGGATAAATGTTCTTCTCCCAGAAAACTTTCCGCATAGATCTTGTACAGATCCTCCGTCCCTGACGGCCTTGCAGCAAACCATCCATTTTTCGTGGTTACCTTGAGTCCACCGATCATTTCATGATTGCCGGGGGCTTTGGTGAGCTTGGATTCTATAGACTCACCTGCAAGAATATTGGCAGTTACATGATGTGGAGACAACCTGGCCAGTGTTTCCTTCTGAACAGGAGTGGCAGGAGAATCCATCCTTACGTATGCAGGCTTCCCAAAACGCTCAGTCATGATTTGATAATGCTGCGCGGGATCAAGATCGGTTGCAGCGAGGATTTCCGCCGCTAAAAGTCCCAGAATCATCCCATCCTTGTCGGTCGTCCATACCGTGCCATCTCTGCGAAGAAACGATGCTCCGGCGCTCTCTTCGCCGGCAAAGCCGCAGGTCCCTTCATGTAATCCCTCTACAAACCACTTGAACCCAACCGGCACTTCGAAAAGCTCCCGGCCCAAGTCCTTTGCAACCCGATCAATCATGGAGCTGGAGACAAGCGTTTTTGCAAAGCGGGCCTCTTTCGACCACTCTGAGCGGTGCTCAAATAAGTACTTGCCCGCTACTGCCAGATAATGGTTGGGATTCATGAGCCCACCTTCCCTGGTGATAATCCCATGCCGATCTACATCTGGATCATTGCCAAAAGCAATGTCATACCCCTCCACCCTTGTAACCATGCGTTGCATAGCAAATTTGGATGAACAATCCATACGAACTTTCCCGTCATGGTCGAGTGGCATGAATGCAAATGCTGGATCAACAATCGTGTTGACAACATCAATGGAAAGGTTATAGCGTTCCGCAATCGGCTCCCAGTAATGCACCGCAGCGCCTCCCATGGGATCTACTCCAATCTTCAATCCTGCACTGCGAATCAGATCCATATTCACGACCGAAGAAAGATCGTTCACATAAGGGGTCATCAGATCCTTTTCCACGGTAGTAGATGCATTCAGGGCCTGTTTGACTGGAATCCGCTCGACTCCCTTCAACCCGCACGCCATTAACGCGCGCGCCCGCTCCTGAATTGCTTTTGTGAGACCACTTGATGCAGGACCACCATGCGGCGGATTGTACTTGAAACCCCCATCCTCCGGCGGATTGTGAGAAGGGGTAAAAATCACCGCATCTGCCCGATGCTCCGAATGATTGCGGTTCCATTCCAGAACCGCATGGGAAATCACCGGTATCGGAACGTACCCTTCCCCCAGAATTACATCCAGACCATTCGCGACAAAGACCTCAATCGCCGTCTTGCTCGCGGGCTCGGACAAAGCATGGGTATCCTTGCCAAGAATAATTGGACCGGTTGCCGAACGAAGTTCACTGACTGCCTGGCTGATGGCCAGGATATGTGCTTCGTTGAATGTGCCCTTGAGTGAAGACCCACGATGACCTGATGTCCCAAACGTTACCTCCCCTTCCGGGGTCCCCGTGTAGTATGTACTGACCAAACGAGCAATGTCATCTGCACCGATACGCATTCTATATTCCCTAATTTTTCATGAGTTCTCTGGCACTCTGCCGCATAGCATCAGTCACTTCCGCTCCCGTGATGAGCATCGCAACCTGCTCCAGAGATTCTTCGCTATCCAATCGTCTTATCCCGGTTATGGTTCTGCCTTCCGATACCCGCTTCTCTACTACATAGTGCGTATGCGCTAATGCAGCAATTTGTGGCAGATGGGTGATCGCGATAATTTGATGATTGCAAGCCAACTCTGCCATACTCCTACCCACCTTGCGTGCAATAAAACCACTGATTCCAACATCTATTTCATCAAATACCAGGATGGGAAGCCGGTCATTTTCTGCCAGAACCCGTTTAATGGCCAACATAATACGACTGATCTCGCCCCCGGAAGCTACCCGTGTCAGTGGACGGAAATCCTCTCCTGCATTTGTCGTGATCAGAAAGGCCACATCATCCATCCCATGTGGATAGGCTCTGTAATTCCTTGCCTCGTTAATGGCAGTCTCTGACGTAATCCATCCTGCAGGATCCGTGTGCTTCTGAAGTTGAACGCGAAGTTTTCCCGCTGCCATGCCGAGGCTTGCAAACTCTGCTGTAATGCAGGACTCAATCTCTTTCGCCACTTCGTGACGCTTGGCAGATAATCGTAGTGCCGTATCCGAGAGAATTCTCTTGACTTTTGCCAGGTTCTGCTCCACTTTTTCAAGAGCTGCATCATAGTTCACGACGACCTCATACTCTTTTGCAATCTGTTCACGGTAATCAAGTACCGATTGCACACTGCCGCCGTACTTTCTCTTCAACGTATCCAGTTCCCCTAGCCGATCACGGATTTCTTCAAGCCGACCTGGACTGAACTCAATCTGTGCACTATAGTCCTGCAGGGTTGCAGCAATTTCTGTAACCGAGATCTGCGCTTGTTCAATCTCCTGACTCGCCGCTTCTAATGCAGGATCAATTCGTGCAAGATCCTGAAGTTCATTCTTTGCAATCACGAGTTGGTCTGCTGTAGAATCTTCACGGGCATAGAGCATAGAATGAAGCCGTGCCGTGGCACTATAGAGCTGTTCGGCGTGTTCCAGCCGGTTCATCTCCTGCCTGAGCGTATCCTCTTCTCCCCCCTGTGGTGCCACCGAATCAATCTCTTCGATCTCATATGCCAGTCTCTCCCGAGATGCATCCAGGCTGCTTTGGCTGGTTTTGAGCGCCTCATGTTCCTTCAGCAGGTCACGGACCCGTGCGTACGCCTGTGCATACATCGAACGCATCCCTGCAAGTCCGCCAAAGCTGTCGATTAGGCTTAGATGAGTTTCCTCCCTGAGCAATGATTGATGTTCATGCTGTCCATGCAGATCAATCAGTTGTGCTGCAATCTCGCGCATCACCGGAAGTGTCGCTGGCGAGTCATTGATGTAACCGCGGCTGTGCGTCTTTGCAATCTCACGTCTGAGAATCAGCACCGGTTGCGACGGGATTTCGTGCTCTTCCAGAAGCTCTCCCAGATCCGGCGATCCCGCAACATCAAATACTCCCTCAATAATGGCTTTCCTGGCACCGGAACGGATGATATCCGCTGAGGCACGCTCTCCCAGGATCAACTTGAGAGCGCCAATCATGATGGACTTCCCTGCACCGGTTTCCCCTGTCAGAATATTGAGACCACCCTCAAATTCGACCTCAAGCTCATCAATGATGGCGTAATCCCGTATGTAAAGGGTACGCAGCATCGGGCTGTCCCCCCTATTCGCGTCCGTGACAGAATTTATACTTCTTACCACTTCCGCACGGGCAGGGTGAATTCCTGCCGACCCGCTCTCCCGCCAGGACGGGCTGCCGTTTTGCACTTGGATCCCTGCTGGCCCCGTTGGATTTGGGCGCAACCACACCAAAGGAAGGCGCCGCAGGACGGTGTCTGGTCTGGGCACGCTGACGATCCATTCGACTGGTTTGACTTGTGTTTGCTCCCCCACGCCGTTCAACGACCGGCCCTGCCCGGAAGACGAAGGTCACCACATTCTCGCCAATCTGCTCAATCACCTCCGAGAAAAGCCGGAATGCCTCCATCTTATACTCTACCAGTGGATCCCGCTGACCGTATGCCCGAAGGCCAATCCCCTCCTTCACTTCATCCAGCGAGCGTAAATGTTCGGTCCAGTACTCATCAATCAACGAGAGCATCGCTGTCTTTTCGAGACTGTCATTGATCTCCTGCCCTCCTGTTTCAACGACATCATCAATGCGAACGACCGTGCGCAGCCTGCGGTGCCCATCCGAGAAATCTACAAACGCACGTTCCGGCTTATTCTCTGCATCACTCTCCTGGACGGTCTTCATGCTATTGCAGAAGGGCTCGGCCAGTGCACGACGCTTGCGCTCATAGTACGCAACCGCTTTATTGAAGGCATCTTCGGTCACGCCATCATCCCCTAGATCAAAGAACCGCTGACGATCAATCTCGTAGTCAAAGGACAACAGTCGGCGAAACTCTTCCCGCAACTCATCCATTTCCCCTTCACCGTGATGGCGCTGCACAAGCCGTTCAATCAGTTTGTATAGCATATCCAGGGTTTCGCCCCGCATGCGCTCTCCCTTCAGCGCGTGCATGCGACGATCATAGATCACCTCACGCTGTGAATTCAGTACATCGTCATATTCCAGCTGTCGTTTCCGGATCGCAAAATTATTCTGCTCCACCTTTTTCTGTGCCCGCTCAATGCTCTTGGTGACCCATGGATGGGTGATCACTGCTCCCTCCTCAAGCTTGAGTCGATCCATGACACCTGCCACCCGGTCAGGCCCGAAGAGTCGCATCAAGTCATCTTCCAGCGATACATAGAACTGGCTCTCCCCAGGGTCTCCCTGGCGCCCCGCTCGGCCTCTGAGCTGCAGATCTATACGCCGGCTTTCGTGCCGCTCTGTTCCAATAATCGCGAGACCTCCCAGCTTCACAATTCCCGCACCGAGTTTGATGTCCGTACCACGTCCCGCCATGTTGGTCGCGATGGTGACGGCTCCGCGCTTGCCGGCCTCTGCAACAATCAGAGACTCCTGCTTTGCGCGATCACGCTTGGCATTGAGCACGTTATGCTGAATCCGCGCACGCTTCAGCATCCTGCTCAGGGTTTCGGATACCTCAACCGAGGTCGTCCCGACAAGAACCGGTTGTCCTTTATTGTGATATTCTTCAATCTTATCAATGACGGCAGTGTACTTCTCCCGTTTCGATCTGAAGACAAGATCATCCAGATCCTCCCTTGCAATGGGTTTATTGGTCGGGACCGCCACAACATCCATCTTATAGATCTTATGGAACTCTTCCGCTTCCGTTTCGGCGGTCCCGGTCATGCCAGCGAGTTTGCTGTACATCCGGAAGTAATTCTGAAGCGTGATCGTTGCATAGGTCTGGGTTGCCGCCTGTACCTTGACCCCCTCTTTCGCTTCGATCGCCTGGTGCAGTCCATCTGAGTATCGGCGACCTGAAAGTACCCGGCCCGTGTGTGTATCCACGATCTGCACTTTTCCATCCTGGACAATGTACTCTGTATCCCGCTCATAAAGGGTGTAGGCCTTTAATAGCTGCTCAATCGCGTGGAGTCTCTCTGCGCGGTCTGAATAGGTGGAATACAATTTTCGTGTTTCTTCATCAAGGGTATTCTTCAGGACACGCAGGTCATTCTGCAGCTTATGCTCACGCTTCTCCTCGGAAAGGTTTTCACGATCCCGAATGGATTCATACAGCTTCTGTTTATGACCTTCATATTCTCGCTTTAAGCGGGCCGTCTCCTCCCCTACGTCTGGAAGGATGAACAGGTCTACATCTTCCCCTGCTGCCCGTGCAATGAACTCGCGCCCCTGATCGGTCGGCTCCAATGCATGCTGCTTCTCGTCCAGTGCATAATGCATCTCATCATCCACCACCGGCATTCTCTTTGCATTATCCTGCAAATAGAAATACTCTGTCTTGCGCCTCAGTTGCTCAACACCGGGTTCCTGCAGCAGCTTCATGAGCCGCTTATTGCGAGGGAAGCCACGAGATGCGCGCAACAGCGCCAGACCTGCCTCCGCTTCATAATCTTTTGCTTCCTTTTCCTCACCACGTTCGACGGATAGATCGCGATTCTTCAAATTCTTTTCTGCTTCCGAGACAAAGCCCGCGACCAGTCGCTTCTGCGCCTGTACAAGCCGGTCAACCGCAGGCTTGAGCTCATCAAACCGGCTCTTATTCGCCTGCGGAACCGGCCCACTAATGATGAGCGGTGTCCGAGCTTCATCCACCAGGACAGAGTCCACTTCATCTACAATGGAAAAATGATGCCCCCGCTGCACCAGTTGATTGGGGTCAATTACGAAGGAGTTATCCCGCAGGTAATCAAATCCAAATTCATTGTTTGTCCCATAGGTAATATCCGCGCGATACGCCTTGCGGCGCCCTTCCGAATGTGCGTCATATCCGTCAATCACGTCTACGGTTAACCCGAGAAACTCAAAGATGGGCCCCATCCACTCGGCATCACGCTGCGCCAGATAAGGATTGACCGTGATCAGGTGCACCCCGCGGCCAAGAAGTGCATTCAGGTAAACCGGGGCCACCGCAACCAGCGTTTTTCCTTCCCCTGTTTTCATCTCGGCGATATTCCCTCTGTGGAGGACTGCTCCACCGATCAACTGCACATCATAAGGGATCATTTCCCACCGGATCATTGCCCCTCCTGCCTCCCATTCATTGGGCCAGATGGCCCAGGATCCTTGAATTTCGGGATAGGCACGGCGGCTGCGGACAGCATGATCATGATCGGTTGCACGAACCTTCAGTGTGCCCCTTTCCGTCAGACGTCGACAGACTTCCTTGACCAGTGCAAACGCCTCTGGGAGAATTTTGTCCAGGGTTTCTTCCGCAACCTCCAGCCACTCGTCTTCCAGTTCGTCCAACTCCTCAAAATACTCCTGTCGATCCTCCAATGTCAACGTCTCTTCCGTGCCCTCTTCCGCATATCCCGTTCGCAGCGCTGTCTGGATCTGTTGCCTTCGTTCTTCAATCTCTGCAACGGCAGTCCGAATTTTCTCCCGGTACACATCTGTGCGCCCACGTAATTCGTCATCCGACAACATTTTGACGACGGGAGTCGCTTCGTGGATCCGAGCGACTACCGGCTCATACTTGCGATCAATCTCACGCTGATTCTTATCACCGAAAAATTGATTGATGAAGTTCAACATCGTACTAAAAAATTTTCAATACCCGCACTAGATGTGCACTTGGTGAGAGACAAGCTATGATATACTCCTATGGTACGCACTTCAACGGAGGGCGTTTAACACGCATGTAGCCTGGATCCGTTCCCCTCCACTACGGGTACACGCCATGATTCGTGTATCTCCACTATGGTCAAGCAAAGCACTTCTTTCTGGCTGGGCATTATTATCTGTTTGTTTGCAACTCCAGACGTACGGAGCCAGACACTGTCTGGTTTCGATTTTTTGCGGCTTGAACCTTCTGCACAAGCGGCGGCTCTCGGTGGAACACTCTTGAATGCCACCTCCAGCCAAAGCAGTGCCATCTTGTATAATCCGGCATTACTGAGTCATGAGGCAGGAGGTAGTCTCTCGGTATCATGGCTGAACCATCTGAGTGATCTCCAATCCGGCACGGTTACCTATGCCCGCGATCTCGGCGGGCTCGGCATGGCGGGCGTGGGAGTACGGTTCTTTCACTGGGGTAAAATAGATCAGGCTGATGCGAACGGCGAGCGTATTGGTACGCTCGCTTCCAGTAATGTTGCACTGTCTGCAGGATTGTCTCGTCCATGGCGCTCCCGATTCCGGTATGGAGCTAGCCTCCATCTAGCCTATACCTCCATTGCTCAATTCAATGCAGTCGCAGTTGCCGTGGATGCAGGACTGGTCTATCATGTTCCTGATCGAGGCTTCACTGCTTCCATTGGGGGCGCGAATGTCGGTCGGTCCCTTTCCAGTCTTGGCCAATCAAGGGATGCCATGCCCCTGGACTTGCGGATGGCCGTATCCAAGCGGCTCAGGTACATCCCGGTGCTCTTCGGTCTCACGGTTTATAATCTGCAGCATATCCATGAAGTAACCGCAGTGAATGAGGGGTTCCGGCATGCGATTTTTAGCCTGGAATTCCAGGCAATCCCCGCCTTTGATCTCCGACTGGGCTATAACCACCGTAAACGAAATCTCAAATCTGATCGCCGACTGGATATGGCTGGAACGACCGTTGGATTTGGCCTGCAGATCCGACGCTTTGAGCTTGATTATTCGTTCAGTTCCTGGTCATTTGCGGGACTGCACCAGTTCACGGTGACAACCAGGTTCAATAAGAAGGATCAATAAGACCTCTTTCTTTGAGGTCATTCACCCGATGATAGAATCGGTGTGGTCGTATCTGCCTTTTGAGTTCATCTTTGGGGATCCCTCGCTGAATCAGCAAATAAATTGCAGTGTGCGATAGACTCTGCGGAGACACCTCGGCACGTGTAATCCTGGCACGATCAAGCAGTATGCGCATGCGGGAACGGACCGTGCGAACTTTTAACCGCTCATATTTCTCACGGGTGCCGAGTGATTGAAAGAGCGGATCCTTTGGTCGTATCGGTTGTCGCCGCGTTGCAAGATAGGCTCTCAGGCTTTGATAGGTTTGCTGATCCAGCGGCACAATGCGCCGATCCTCCCCACGAATATTCAATTCTTCCCCCATCAGGGTATGCTCCAGGTCCTCATAATTACATTTCGTGATCTCCTTTTCCGACAAGCCTTTAAGCAGCATGCAGCACAGGATGGCCCGATCACGCAGTCGAATGGGGTCCCTGCCTTCGGAAACCTCAAATAAGCGCTTGATCTCATCCTCCGTCAGGATTCCACGGCCCGGGGGGCGAGGCTGGGGCTTGACCCTGATATTTTTGGCCGGATCTTCCTGCAGCAATCCCTCTTTCACGAGGAATACAAAAAATTGCCGCAATGCGGTCAGATAGGTCTGGATCGTTGCATGGCGAACATTGCGTTCCGTTTTGAGGTAGACCGGAAACCTCTCCAGATTTTTCTGGGACAGTTCCACATCCCCTCCTTGCTCCAACGCCCACAACTTGAAAATCTCAAGTGACTTCCCGTATGTATTTACGGTGGCTGGGGATTTATCTTGCGCCAGCGTACTCAAAAAAAAATCCACACGTGCAAGGACCGCATTGGCTGTCAAGGTCTTGACCAAGTTGCGATCTTCTAACATGGGCGAATTCTCCAGATATCAACTCAACCGACTCAAAGCTCCATATTTGGGTCCAGGTTTTCAATCACCTCTGAGCATCGACGAAGGAAAGCAATCCCCATTGCCCCATCAATAATGCGGTGGTCATACGATAGGGACAAGATCATCATATGCCTGATTGCAATGGTATCACCATGGTCTGGATGTTCGACAACCACCGGACGTTTGATGATGGTCCCCGTTGCCAATATAGCAACTTGAGGCTGCAAGATGATTGGAGTTCCCATCAAAGAACCAAGTGACCCCACGTTGGTCACAGTAAAGGTCCCCCCTTGCAGATCATCTGGAAGTAACTCCGACGCGCGCGCGCGATGGGCTAGATCATTGGCTGCATGGGCAAGCCCGGTAATACTTAATCGCCCGGCATTACGGATCACCGGCACAATCAAACCCGACTGTTCCAGTGCGACAGCGACTCCGATGTGATGGTCTTTCCGTACGAGAATCTTGTCTCCCTCGACAGAGCTGTTGAGTAGTGGAAAGTCACGCAGTGCTTCTACTGCAGCATAGATCAGGAAGGGAGAATACGTCAGCTTCACACTATCGCGCGCATAAAAGGCCTCCTTATTGGCTTCTCGAATTCGAACCAGTCGCGTTGCGTCTACCTCTGCAAACGAGGTCACATGCGCAGCAATGCGCCGCGACTTCGTCATATGCTCGGCAATCAATTGACGCATCCGATCCATCTGGATGACTTCCACCCGATCTCCTCCACCACCAGAACTCCGGGGAACCGATGTTTTTCTGGCAGGTGGCACAACCTTCTTCTGCGGTTTGGAAGAAGGTGCAGCCTTTTGAGATTTTAAATGATCTACGAGGTCCTTTTTTGTGATCCGCCCGCCACGCCCGGAGCCTTTGATGCCGGCCAGCTCCTCCCGGGAAATTTTCTCGGCCTCCGCAATGCTGCGAACCAGTGGGCTCAGAAAACGCCCATCCTCTAAATGCCGTGCCCCCTCCGGCTCGGATGACTCCAGTGATTCAGGCTCTGGTGCGGGCTCCGGCGCCGATGCACGTTCAGGTGGGAGTACTGGAGCATCTATACTACCCTCCGAGCCAATGATGGCAATCGTGGTTCCAACATCCACCGTTTCTCCTTCGGGTACCAAAATCGTCCGTACAATCCCCGTAGCAGGGGCAGGCACATCCGTATCCACTTTGTCGGTCCCGATCTCCAGGAGTGTCTCATCTAGTTCAACGGAATCTCCCTCTTTCTTATGCCAAACAATGACTGTCCCTTCGGTAATGCTCTCGCCCATCTTCGGCATTACGACGGGGGTGTCCTCAACTGTAGACGCGGTCGGCGGTGGCGGACTGGAATCCGAGGAAGTCGATTCTTGGGTCGTTTCTTCGGTATGAATCACGGCAATCACATGCCCGACGGGAACGGTCTCTCCCTCCGGGGTAAGAATTTTCCCGACGATTCCTGCCGTCGACGCAGGGACATCCGTATCTACCTTATCGGTCCCGATCTCCAGGAGCGTCTCATCCAGTTCAACGGGATCTCCCTCTTTCTTATGCCAAACAATGACGGTTCCTTCGGTAATACTTTCGCCCATCTTGGGCATTCGAACTTCAACCTTTGCCATGGCATCAAATTTTTGGACTCATCTTCCAACGTACCAATCAACGCCCAAGTTGTTTACTTACAGCAGCGGTGCAATCACAAGAGCCACCACGGCAATCAATTTAATCAGAATATTCAAACTCGGCCCAGATGTGTCCTTGAATGGATCCCCTACAGTATCTCCAACGATTGCAGCTTTATGTGCTTCGGTGCCTTTGCCTAATATCACCCCATCAATATTCATCCCCCCTTCAATGCGTTTCTTTGCATTATCCCACGCGCCGCCGGCATTGGACTGAAATATGGCAAACAAAACCCCGGACACCGTGACGCCAACCAACAGACCTCCCAACATATCTTTGCTGATAAAGCCAATAATGACCGGCAACAAAATCGCCAACAGGCCAGGGGCAACCATTTCTCGAATGGCGGCAGCGGTTGAAATATCCACACACTTGGCATACTCGGCAGAAGCCGTTCCTTCACGCAGCCCCGGAATCTCATTGAACTGTCTCCCCACTTCCACAATCATATCGGCGGATGCGCGTCCGACTGCAGCCATTGCCATCGCACTGAACACATAGGGCAGTGTAGCCCCGATCAGGAGGCCGGCAAGGATATTGGGCTGTGCCACGTTAATCGTCTCAAGCCCGGTCTGCTGCATGAATGCAGCAAAGAGTGCGAGTGCGGTCAGCGCCGCGGAACCAATGGCAAATCCTTTCCCAATGGCGGCAGTCGTATTTCCGACAGCATCCAGCTTATCGGTTCTCTCCCGTACTTCGGCGGGAAGGTGTGCCATTTCAGCAATTCCGCCAGCGTTGTCACTGATCGGGCCGTAGGCATCCACGGCCAACTGAATCCCTGTGACCGACAACATTCCAACCGCAGCAATTGCAATCCCATACAGACCTGCCGTACTGAAAGCGCCAATAATCGCCAATGCGAGTACGAGTGCAGGAATTCCCGTTGAATACATACCCGTCCCCAGGCCCGCAATAATATTCGTTGCCGCGCCTGTGATACTTTGCTTTGCAATCCGCAGGGTGGGCTGCGTCGTGGTGGAGGTAAAATACTCTGTCGCCAAGCCAATCAACACGCCTGCGCTCAGGCCAATCAGCATGGCCAGAAATACTCCCAGTGCTGTATATACCCGTTCACCGACAATGCTTGTCGTTGCAGTCCACTCACCGGGTAGCATCCAGGAGATCACAAAGAACGCGGCTACGGCCATGACTGCACTTGCGCCAAATTCACCCAGATTCAGTCCTCTCTGAGGATTTCCTCCTTCTTTGACACGGACAAAGTAGGATGCCAGGACGGAGACAAGAATCCCGACCGCCCCGAGAACCAAGGGAAGAAGTACCGCGCTGACACTTCCCAGAGCTGCACTAGATTCCTCAAATACCGTCAGGAACCCGGCTCCCAGCACCATTGCTCCAATGATAGAGCCGACATAACTTTCAAAAAGATCCGCCCCCATGCCGGCAACATCCCCCACATTGTCTCCGACATTGTCGGCGATCGTAGCAGGGTTCCGGGCATCATCTTCTGGAATCCCTTCATAGACCTTACCGGCGAGGTCAGCCCCCACATCTGCGGCCTTGGTATAGATCCCACCCCCGACACGAGCGAAAAGTGCAATGGATGATGCACCGAGCGAGAACCCGGAAATCACCTCAATCACCCGAATCGTGGTCCAATCCGTCAATCCGCTATAGGCCAAAAACAGTCCACCAAGTCCCAGGATTCCCAACCCTACCACACATAACCCCATAACCAGGCCGCCAGAAAAGGCAATCTCCAATGCAGGAGCCAGACCGGTTCGCGCTGCATTGGTGGTACGGACATTCGCTTTGGTGGCGACACGCATGCCAATGAACCCTGCAGCGCCACTACAGAGTGCTCCGACAACGAAAGACACAGCAACCATTGGAGATTGCCCTGTATCGGAATCACTTAACCAACCGGTGAAGACCAGAATAGCCGCCACGGAGGCAACAAAGACGGCAATGACACGATATTCCCGATTCAGGAACGCCTGTGCTCCCCGGGCGATATGCCCGGCAATTGTGACCATTTGCTCGGTACCTGGATCTTGCCTGGAGACCCATCGTGCCCGTATCCAAGCAAATACGAGTGCGACCGCGCCACAGGCACACACCAAAAGAATTAGAGGAATAGGTTGCATGTATGTAGAAATTCAAATGGTCGTGTAAGCAAAGAACTCACATTCGCACGACCGTTTTAGAGTTTTAGTGGTTCATGATGATTGGGCTCACCCGGAAGTTTCTTCTGATTGCTTTTCAGAGGTCTAGGCGCGACGATTAAAACGATTCATCGCGGGTACAATTCCTTCCGCAATAAACGTCAGGGCTGCATTCCGCGCATGGTCAAGTGTAGGGTTGATCGCTTCTCTCTCTTTCTGATCGAAAGAAGAGAGCACATGATCCTTCTGCCTGCCCTGCTTAAATTCTTCTCCGATCCCGATACGCAGCCTCGGGATATTTTCGTCTCCGAGGGCATCAATAATATTCTGCATCCCATTATGCCCTCCTGCGCCCCCACTTTGACGCAGCCTTATCGTACCGACAGGTAAATACAGGTCATCCATAACGACCAGAAACTCCCAGCCGCTGAGTCCCATACGTCGCTGAAAACTGCGGGCGGACTCCCCACTTCGGTTCATCCAGGTTTGGGGTTTTGCGACGGTAAAGGTGCGTCCCCGCCAACGCCCTTTCCCCGCAACGGAATTGGTCCGGGAATGGGGGCGCAGGGTGATCCTGCACCGCTCTGCGACCCGGTCAATCACTTCATAACCGACGTTATGGCGTGTCCCCTCGTATTCCAAGCCTGGGTTGCCCAATCCAAGGATTACGCACTGTTTCTGTGGCATTACAAAGCCGGAACCGGTTGGGCTGGCACCTATTCCTCAATCTCTTCTTCTGCTTCCTCATCCTCAACGGCCTCATCATCCACCTCTTCTTCCTCTTCCAAGGCACGTGGACGCAGAACCGTCATCAAAATCTGATCCTCTGGTGCCTGGAACTCCAAATCTTCCTCCTCAAGATCACGTAAATGAATGGAATCCCCAATATCCACCTCGCTGACATCAATATCAATCCGTGCAGGAATATTCCGCGGGAAACAGCTGACGATCAACTCATTCACGACAAACTGAGGGGATCCACCCTTTGACTGGCCTGCGGATACCCCCAAAAAATTGAGTGGGATGGGAAGCGTCACTTTCTCACCTGCCTGGAGCGCCTGAAAATCAACATGGATGGGACGATCCGTGACCGGATGATAGGCGACATCCTTCACGATGCACTCCCAGGAGTCGTCCCCAAGATTGATATTCACAATGTGCGTCCGGTTCGTAAAAATGAGTGGATGCAGGCTTCGTTCACTCGTCACAAAGGGATGTGCCTCCACATGGCGCCCGTAAACAATACAAGGAACATTCCCTTGTCTGCGCGCTGCCCTGGCAGAAGCTTTGCCAGGCGTACGCGCCTGTGCTGAAATCGAAATCAGATTCATGGATTCTAGAGCTAACTAATTAAATAATGTGGAAACCGAGTCGCCAGTGGCGATACGCCGGATGGCATCTGCGAACATCTCGGCAACACTGACAATTTCAATACGGTCAGACTTCTGCTTGAGTGGCACACTATCGGTCACCAGGAGCTTACTTAAGACAGAGGCCTCAATCCGTTCATAGGCTTTTCCTGACAATAGTGGATGCGTGCATGCGGCCATGATTTCATGCGCTCCGGCATCTCTGAGAGCATTTGCAGCATTGGTCAGTGTTCCGGCAGTATCAATGATGTCGTCAATCAAAAGCACATTACGTCCTTTGACCTCACCAATAATGTTCATGATCTCTGCTTCATTTGGATGGGGTCTGCGCTTATCAATGACTGCAAGATCTGTATCCAGTCGATTGGCATACGCACGGGCCATCTTGATCGCACCTACGTCCGGTGCAACCACCACCAGGTTTGTCAGACGAATTTTCTGAAAATAGCCTGCGAATACTGCGGAGGCATACAAATGATCCACCGGGACATCAAAAAATCCCTGAATCTGCGATGCATGCAAATCCATGGTGAGCAGTCGGTTGATCCCGGCGGTCTGAAGTAAGTCCGCCATGAGCTTGGCAGCAATGGGAACTCTCGGCTGATCCTTCCGCTCCTGGCGGGCATATCCAAAATACGGGACGACGGCATTGATCCGGTCGGCAGATGCACGCTTGGCGGCATCAATCAGGAGCAACAACTCCATCCAGTTGTCTGCATTCGGGTACGTACTTTGTATAATAAATAGATCCCTTCCCCGGATAGATTCCTGATACTTTGCGTATAATTCTCCATCTGAAAACACAACACGGCGCAACTTTCCGAGTGGTTGACCATAAGCTTTGGCTATCTTTTCCGCGAGCTCCGGGTTGCTGCTACCCGTAAAGATTCCAACCGGGGGTTCCTGATATGACATTAATCTGTAATCTGTGTATTGTATTGGAACAGAAAGGGTTGCCCGGGGAGGACTCGAACCTCCACCGACGGCTCCAAAGGCCGCTGTCCTGCCATTAGACGACCGGGCAATTACATAATGGTCCCCTTTCGGGTCACGGAACTGCAAAGATAACAAGAAACCTACACTCCTTTGCTTAAATTCGAGTAAATATTTGATGGAAATTCCAGTTATCGGCATTATTGGGGGAATGGGCCCGCAAGCGGGGCTTGACCTAGCCGCAAAAGTGATTGCACAAACGCGGGCCGTCACGGATCAGGATCATCTTCCGATGGCGCTGCTGTCCTATGGCCACCTGATTGGCGATCGGAGTTCCTATGTATTTGGGGAGCCGATCCCAAATCCGGGGATTGCGATTGCCTCGGTTGCCCGTGAGCTTTCCAATCTGGGGGTTCAGGTTGCGGGGATACCCTGTAATTCTGCGCACGCTCCGCAAATTTTTGACGAGTTGACACGGGTATTAAAGGACACCCGCATCCGCATTCTACACCTTATCCAGGAGACCATCCGTCATACCCAGGAAACCTTGCCGGACATAACCCGGATTGGATGCTTATCTACACTGAGCGTTCATCGCCTGGGCCTGTACCGATCTGCACTGGAAGATGCCGGCTATACATCCGTAATGCCCACCGATGAGGTTGCAGAGCAGGTAGTTCACCGGGCCATCTTTGATCCCGGGTTCGGAATTAAGGCCCAATCTGCCCCTGTCACAGATCAGGCGCAGGCGATGGTACTCTCCGCGGTGGATCACTGCTGTAGCAGAGGAGCGGATGTGGGTCCGAGAACTCAAAGCCGTCATTCTGTCATTCTGGGATGCACCGAACTCCCTCTTGCCGTCTCCCATGCCAGGGACGTCCCCCTGATTGACCCTGCCCTCGCACTGGCGCGCGCACTGATCCGTGAGACATCGCCACAAAAACTGGCTCCCCTTTGAACCTTGATCCACAACTATCGCAGCAGAACCATTTTTAGATACACTACACTAGGCATCCTCGATTTTTTTTTCTTGATATTTTCTATCAAGGTATCGTATTAGCACTCCTCTTCTTTCCCAGTTTATATTGTTAAAGTCGCCCCCTGTTAAGGCCGGGAAATATCTGAGCCAGAAGAGTAACGAAGTGGAAGCTACGACAGCTGTATATATCACCTGAGAATCAAAGATTGATAACCCTGACAAATCCTTTAATGGGGCGAGGGTTATGAACCACATCGAACTCCACACAATTAGAAAAATCCCGAAAAAATGGATCCAATTCAAAATGCTTTTCATGATTCCTGGTTTTTAGCGTTTTCAAATTGGATCTGCTGGAATAAGACATTCCATCAAACATAAATCTAGTTCATCTTCAATTCGTCTCCTCTCATTATACGTTGATAACATCATAAACATTGTACATAATCCTGCTGTAGTTATTCCAGCTGCCGGAGTACCAATATATTGTAGCCGCAATGCCAAAACTGGCACACTGAGCAGCCTCCATCCAAGTAGACCTTTCCAACTCAGTAATCTTAAAATTCGCTTCAGCATAACACTTGTCCTCGCTTCCGTTAATTTTCGAAGCTCTATCCGGTGCCTTAAACCGGAGCAAATTTGGCATCTCACCGGCAATAATAGCTTCATGGAACGTCATTACATCGTCCATGACACCATTGTAAGAACGCAGTTCCTTCATCAATGAGACTACTTCGTCCAAGTCTTCATTTATAGAGTTGTCTTGAGGATATGAATCACGATCAATTTCGGGTAATTCGATCGCCTCCATTTCCGACAACTCAGACCATGGCAAACCGTACATTTTCTCCATTAACCTTTCGGCTTTATCCTGAAATTGGTCAACAAGAACCTGCGGTTCGGGGTTTGTAGTCACTGTCACTGGAGAGTTTGTCTGATCAATCCACTGCTCGCTATTGTCAGCAATTTCAGTAATCGCAGAATCGGAACAACCGCTTACAGCCAGTGCAAAAACCAGTAGAAATGTACCAAGGCAAAACCTTGGATTTGTAAGTGTAGACATTTTTAGAACTGTTCTTCCGAGCGTTTGTTAATTGAACCCAATATCCAAATAGGGAAAAATAATAATAGGGAAAACCGTGAAATCCCCCCTATATAGTGTCTGTCCCGGAATACCAGAACATCCTTAAAATGTGCCCTGTAGGCCTCCTACGGCCGTTTTTTAGCGTAATTCTCTAGATTTTTCCTCCACGAGTTTCGAAAGCCCCCTCGGTGGTGGGCGATTTTCAGGAAACTCCACAATCCTGGTAAAAACCCGTACTGGAGGTCTTCAAAGACGGTTTTTTCTCTGAATTCATCCTTCAGATTTTCGATTCAAACCTGGCTCTGGGGAGTATAATGGAGAAATTGCCTGCCATCTTCAATTTTTTTTTGCTATGAGAAAAGTGTATGACAATCAATGATCCATTGACACCATTCCCATGGAGAACATCAAGCTTGACCCGCGCGGCCGGCAGGCGGCTGAAGGTTTTCTGTATGGGATCCGAGAGATTTTCCTGGACGACCAGACCCGAGTGAAGCTGATGGCTCTTTTGGAGTCGTATCAACCGGGCAACCGTAAAAATTTGGGGCGGCTTGGGATGAGTATGTGGTGCACGATCGTTTTGGCCGGCTTGAAGCAAGCGATGAACTGTAGCTACGACATGTTAGCCTTTTTGGCAAATCATGCGGATGTGGTGCGACAGGTGCTGAGACATGGCGCGGGCGATACGACACGTTATACCCGTTCCACTCTCCATGCGAACCTATCGGAGCTGCCCCCCGAATTGCTGATGAAGGTCAATCAATTAGTGGTTGAATTTGGACACCGGATGGTGGGCACGAAACGGGGCGAGACGCTCAAGTGTCGGTGCGACTCAAAACCGGTGAAGACCAATATCCGTTTTCCAACCGATCTCCTCTTGCTCTGGGATTCGACCCGTTGTCTGATTCGTGTCTGTGCGAAGGTCGCCAAACGATTCGGGCTGGAGGGTTGGCGGCAACACGCCGATCTTCGCGAGAAGATCTACGAGAAGTATCAGGGCGCTCGAAAAGGGAAGAAGGGGGACTACAAAATGAAGCAGGTTCGCCGCTATCGGAGCAAATGTCGTCAGGTGTCGAAAAAAGCTCTAATACTCCTGGATGCGATAGAGAAGAAGATTTTGGCCTGTCCCAAAGAAGATTCGTCCACTTTGCAGGAACTATTTGAAGCAAAACAGGAAATGAATCTGTATTTAGAGTACCTTGAACGATTTTCCGACCAGATTCGGCGCCGCATCCTTAAAGGGCAGCAGATTCCGACCCATGAGAAAATCTATTCCATCTTCAAGCCCTTCACGCGATGGATCGTCAAGGGGAAGATGGGCATCCTGTGCGAGTTGGGGGTCCCGGTTGCGGTCGTGGAGGATTCGAATCAATTTATTTTAGGCTATGGGATTGTTTGGGAGGGGACGGACAAGGATATTGCGGTTCCCCTGGTAGAGGCCATTGAGGCCCAGTATCCCGGGGTCGTCATGAGTTGCTCGTATGACCGGGCGTTTTACAGTCCAGCGGTACGTGAGCAGTTGGACGAAAAGCTGGCGGTCGCGGCCATGCCAAAGAAAGGAAAGCGGACGAAAGAGGAACGAGAACGCCAAAATGATCCGGCCTACCAAGCCGCTCGGAAGGGACATTCGGGGATCGAATCCTGCCTGAACCATCTCAACAAACGGGGCTTGGATCTGGTGCGTGAGACCAGCGCGCAGAGCTTTGAACGTGTGGTGGCAACCTCGGTATTGGCTGCGAATATTATCCGGTTGGGAACGCTGATTCGAGAACAGGAACGAAAGCGTCTCAAACGTCTGGCCAAGCAACGCAGACGATTGCGTCTCGCGGCGTAGCCAACCCACTCATTCAGGGAAGAAAATCAAGTGCTCATCTGGGCGGATTGGGCCAGTATGTCCAGGAGACACGAAATAGCACGCCGACGCCTCATCCAGTGCTCCCCAATCGTCTCATCTACGACTACTCCCACCAAAAAACAAAAAAGTTTCAACTGAAAATGAGGAGAATTTCCCGATATCTCGGAACAGACACCGCGCGAGGGCATTTTCTGGACGAACACTATATATGCGTAAACATAGAACTTTTTTGCAAACTTTTTGCTGGAAAGCAAATGCGTCACGGGAATGCAGAAGTGGGAAAATTGATGTAAGTTTGCTAGGATTGCTCTTAATTGGTTCGATAGTTGAATGCACGCTAAGGTAGATCAACCAACCAGAACAGTCCTACTATAAGATCTAAATTTGGGTACAATGGATATGGCATTGCATAGCTTAGGATTGATCTGCCGTCGTTGATGCTGCGAACTTTGATCACTGGTGGCGCCGGGTTTCTTGGGTCTCATCTATGCGACCGGCTGCTTAACGATGGGCATGAAGTGGTCTGTATGGACAACTTCCTGACCGGATCGCCGGATAATATTTCACACTTGGACGGGCACCCGAACTTCAGCTTTCTTGAGCATGATGTGACCGAATACATCACGATCGAGGGACCGCTCGACTATGTACTCCATTTCGCGAGCCCGGCATCTCCGATTGATTATTTACGCCTTCCGATTCAGACACTCAAGGTCGGGGCCCTGGGGACGCACAATGCTCTTGGACTTACCAAAGCAAAGAATGCATGCTTCCTTTTGGCATCCACCAGCGAGGTATATGGGGATCCGAACACGCACCCCCAAAAAGAGACATACTGGGGGAATGTCAATCCGGTTGGATTGCGTGGGGTCTACGATGAGGCAAAACGGTTTGCGGAAGCTATCACTATGGCGTATCACCGCCATCACAATGTCCAGACTCGCATCGTACGTATCTTCAATACGTATGGCCCCCGCATGCGCCTGAATGACGGCAGAGCACTCCCGGCGTTTATGCGTCAGGCACTCCGTGCGGAGCCGATGACCATCCACGGAACAGGAGAACAAACCCGCTCATTCACCTATGTGGATGACACCATTGAAGGGATCGTACGGCTACTCTACAGCAATGTAACCTCCCCAATAAATATTGGATGCTGCGATGAAATTTCCATCCTTGAGTTTGCAAAAGAAATTGTTGCGCTGGTCGGCAGTAAAAGTGCGATTACCCACGACCCACTCCCCGAAGATGATCCAAAAAGTCGACGACCAGACATCTCCATGGCAAACAAGCTCCTGGACTGGAGTCCCAAGGTGGACCGGGAAGAGGGTTTGCAGCGTACGCTTGTTTATGTTCTTGAAAAAATCGGCCAGGCGCCCTGATCCATGCATCTAAAAAATCTGGATGCATCCATTTATGTAGCCGGGCATAGAGGACTGCTCGGACGCGCACTGGTGAAGAAACTCCGCGCAAATGGATACACGAATCTACTGCTGCGCACAAGCAAGGAATTGGATCTTCGATGCCAACGTTCGGTCAACCACTTCTTTGAAAAAGAACGGCCGGAATTCGTGATCCTGGCTGCTGCACGGGTTGGGGGAATCCTTGCCAATGACCAGTATCCGGCAGACTTTCTGGGGGATAATCTCTCGATCCAGAACCATGTCTTGGATGCCGCAAAAAATACCAATGCAAAACGTCTGCTTTTTCTTGGGAGCACTTGCATTTACCCCCGGGAAGCGGAACAACCCCTGAAGGAAACTGCTTTACTCACTGGACTGCTTGAGGCGACGAACCGATGGTATGCGGTCGCCAAGATTGCCGGTGTCGTTCAATGCCAAGCGCTGCGACGTCAGTATGGATCTGACTTTGTAACGGTCATGGCAACAAATCTCTATGGACCGGGAGACAACTTTGATCTCGCCTCCAGTCATGTACTGCCGGCGCTCATGCGAAAGCTTCATGAAGCATATACATCTGGCAAAGGGCGCATCTCTGTCTGGGGTTCTGGAACTCCCCGCCGCGAATTTCTCTACAGTGAAGACATGGCCGACGCCTGTGTATTTGTGCTGAAAACGCCGGAAGAAGAACTTTTGCGCGTCGCCCCCGATTCCATGCTGAATGTGGGCTGCGGACAGGATCTGAGCATTAACCATCTATGCACACTTCTTCAGGAGGTGATGGGCACTGACTGTGTACTTGATTTTGACTCCTCCAAGCCGGATGGCACCCCGCGAAAACTTGTCGACGTTTCACGCTTGACCGAGTTGGGCTGGACAGCTCCAACCTCATTACGGGAAGGGATTCACAAGACGTATACGTGGTATAAATCTCAATGCCAATGAACAATAAAACAGCCTTGATTACCGGTGTAACCGGTCAGGATGGTGCGTACCTCTCTGAACTCCTTCTGGACAAGGGATACACCGTTCATGGCGTAAAACGCCGCGCAAGCCTCTTTAATACGCAGCGGATTGATCATCTGTACATGGATCCGCATGTTGACCAAGCGCGGTTCCGACTCCATTACGGGGATCTGACGGATTCGACCAACCTGATTCGCATTGTACAGGAAGTGCAACCGGATGAGATCTATAACCTGGGTGCACAGAGCCATGTACAGGTCAGCTTTGATACCCCCGAATATACTGCGAATGCGGATGCGGTTGGGGTTTTAAGGCTATTGGAAGCCGTTCGCATCCTGGGCATGACCGACCAGGTTCGATTTTATCAGGCATCCACTAGCGAACTCTTCGGAAACGCGCCGCCCCCTCAATCCGAAACTACTCCGTTCCGCCCCCGAAGCCCCTATGGTGCTGCCAAACTCTATGCCTACTGGATCACGGTCAACTATCGAGAAGCCTACGGCATGTATGCCTGCAACGGAATTCTTTTTAATCATGAAAGCCCGCTGCGCGGGGAGACGTTTGTGACTCGCAAGATCACCCGGGCCGCAGCACGAATCCAGCTTGGGATTGATCAGAAGCTGTACCTTGGAAACCTTGATGCCCAGCGGGACTGGGGACATGCGTGTGATTATGTGGAGGGAATGTGGCGGATGCTGCAGCAGGAGGCTCCACGGGACTATGTATTGGCGACCGGGCGAGCCACCTCGGTACGAACCCTCTGCTCACTGGCCTTCGCGGAAATGGGGTTACCTCTGGAGTGGAAGGGAACCGGAAAAGATGAAAAGGGGCACTGTCAAAAAACCGGTCGCATCCTCGTCGAGGTTGACCCCCGTTATTATCGACCCGCTGAAGTGGATCATTTACGGGGGGATCCTTCTCTTGCGTGGAAGGAACTCGGCTGGAAACCAGCCACCACATTCGAAGACTTGGTCCAGGAAATGGTCCAGGAGGATCTCCGACGGGAACAGGATCTTCATTAAGCGGATCAAAGCTCCAATGCAACCTTGATCTCGCCCTAAATTGCACTTTTGCACATGCATGAGCCCCTGAATGGGATCGTCCTTGCTGGCGGTACAGGAAGTCGATTGTACCCTCTTACGAAAGTCACCAACAAGCATTTACTGCCTGTGGGGAGATATCCAATGATTTACCATCCGCTCATGCGACTCCGGGAAGCCGGCATTGAGCGGGTTGCTGTGGTTACCAGCCCTGAACATATGGGAGATGTTGTGAATCTTCTCGGAAGCGGAAGAGCACTGGGACTTGACCTGACATACCGTGTTCAGGATCAACCAGGCGGCATTGCGCAGGCACTAGGGTTATGTGAGAATTTTGCCGGTGGCAAACCCTTCCTGGTTGCCCTTGGGGACAACATCCTGGAAGACAGCCTGACTGGTGAGGTTGATTTATTTCGTCGCCAGGAAAGTGGCGCACGCATTCTCTTGAAAGCCGTCCCGGACCCCGAACGCTATGGGGTCCCCCGCTTCCAGGGAGAGGAGATTGTCGAGATCACGGAAAAACCCGAACCTCCACCGAGTCGGTATGCGGTAACAGGGCTTTATTTCTATGACGTACAGGTGTTTGACTTTATTCGCACCCTCTCCCCGAGTCGGCGTGGCGAATACGAGGTCAGTGACCTGAACTCTGCTTATGTCAAACACAGTACCTTAACCTATGGCGTACTGGAGGGCTGGTGGGGAGATGCGGGAACGATTGAGGGCTGGCATGAGGCGAACCAGCTCGCACGGGACCTTGTCTATCCTGCATTGAGTACTCAAGAACAATAGCCAATGAACTGGAGAACGGGCGTGGTACATGACTGTATCGTACGGCCGCTGCCCCGCTATACGGACGAGCGCGGCTGGCTGTCCGAAATCTTCCGACATGATGAGTTGGAAAAAGAATTCCATCCCGTGATGGCCTATGTTTCTTTTACCCGCGCCGGTATTCCGCGCGGCCCGCATGAACATCGCTACCAGACCGACCTTTTTGCATTTTTGAATGGATCCTTTCGGCTCTACCTGTGGGATGATCGTAAAGAATCTCCAACTTATGGAATCAGACAGGTATTGGATACCGGATTGGAATCCCCAATGGCAGTCCTGATTCCTCCGGGAGTTATCCATGCTTACCGTAATACCGGAACATCGGATGCGCTCGTCATCAACTGCCCCAACCGTCTCTATGCTGGACAAGGTAAAATGGACCCGGTGGATGAAATCCGCTGGGAAGAACGTCCTGATCACAACTTAATTCTTGACTAACCCGTGAAGCTTATTATCCCTATGGCTGGGCATGGCAAGCGCCTACGTCCCCAGTCGTCTATTACACCGAAGCCACTCATGACCGTACGCGGTCAATGCATGGTGGAACGTATTGTGGAAAAATTCACCCACACCCTTCCACGCCCCGTTACGGACGGTGTTTTCATCCTTGGGCCTGGATTTGATCGCAAGGCCTATGAAATCCTGGATTCTGTTTGCGACCGACATGGCATCCAGGCGCACTATGTCATCCAGGAAAAGGCACAAGGAACCGCACATGCCGTCATCTGCGCACAGGATTTTCTGACCGGCGAAGGCATCGTCGTCTATGCTGACACGGTCTTCGACATGGATCCTGTTCATGACCTGCACAGCAGTGACGTTGTGGCCTGGGTCAAGCAGGTGGAAGATCCCAGTCGGTTTGGGGTTGCCGTGCGGGAAGGGGATCAAGTCACCGCATTCGTAGAAAAACCGAAAGAATTCATTTCTAACGAGGCATTGATCGGCATCTACTACATCAGGGATCTGGAAAAGCTGCGGGCAGCAATCCAGGTGCTCTTTGACAATAATATCTGTGGCAAGGGTGGTGAATACTATCTGACGGATGCCTTTGACGGGATGTTAAAGCAGGGTTTGATCTTTCGGACTGCTGCGGTGAACGCCTGGCTCGACTGTGGGACACTGGATGCATTTATGGATACAACCCAGTACCTGCTTGATCATGAGCCGCAGACTGCGGCCAGATCTGGTTGCACGAATTCAATCATCCATGAACCTGTGTATATCGCCGATGGTGCGGTCGTAAAGAACTCCGTGATCGGCCCTTACGTGAGCGTGGAAGCCGATGCTCATGTAACGAACTCCATCATCCGGGACAGTATCATTTTTGAATCCGCACATGTTCAGAACTCTGTCCTGCATGAATCTATGGTTGGTGCAAATAGTGTCGTTGCCGGTATGCACAAAAAAATTAACGTTGGCGACCATTCCCATCTGCAATAATGTCTGCGCGTGTGCTGCAGATCCACTCAAGTGACAATGTCGCAGTTGCTCTGACCTCCATGCCGGCAGGCATGGAGGTTCTGCCTGGCTGTGTGACGCAGGCTCCTGTACCGGCAAAACACAAAATTGTAACCCAACCCATCAGGGCATCCGAGTCCGTCTTGATGTACGGTATCATTGTGGGGCAGGCCTTGCGTGATCTATGCCCCGGTGACCGATTAAATCAGAGAGATCTCATCCACGATACCTCTGCATATCATGTGAGAGAGGTGCCTCACGCCTGGAATCCCCCGGATGTCTCGAAATGGGCAACGATGGAATTTCAGGGGTATCACCGCACGGACGGCCAGGTGGGTACGGCGAATTATTGGATCGTGGTCCCGATGGTGTTCTGCGAGAACCGGAATATTGATGTCCTTCGACGCGCATTTGAGGATGAGCTGGGGTATGGGGTGGCTTCCGAATACCGGAGGCAGGTCGCTGCCTTGGCCTATGTTCACCGCACCGGCAAGCCGTCCGCTGGGACAGACCTGGCACCCGTTAGATCTACACCACTATTTGAGAATGTGGACGGGGTACGGTTCCTTACCCATCAACTGGGCTGCGGCGGAACCCGGCAGGATGCCCGGTCTCTTTGTGGGCTTCTGGCGGGATACCTGAACCATCCGAATGTGTGCGGTGCAACCGTGCTGAGCCTCGGATGCGAGAATGCCGAGTTGGATTTGTTGATGGAAGAGGTACATGAGCGTAACCCGGCATTCGACAAGCCTCTTCACGTATTTCAGCAGCAGTCCTTTGCCAGCGCCGACAGCCTGATCACACAGGCAATTAACGATACGTTTGCCGGTCTGCAAAAGGCCAACCATCTTCGCCGAGCCCCCGCCCCACTGAGCAAGCTCACGTTAGGCTTGGAATGCGGAGGCTCAGATGGGTTCAGTGGGATTACGGCAAACCCAGCCATGGGATACACGACTGACTTACTTGTAGCACTTGGTGGCAGTGCTATTCTGGGGGAATTTCCAGAACTCTGCGGCCAGGAGCAATCATTGATTGACCGATGTACCCATGCCTCGATCGCAGAACGCTTCGTGCACTTGATGGAATCCTATTCGGCCTTGGCGGAAGCAGTTGGATCCGGCTTTGATATGAACCCCTCCCCAGGAAATATCCGGGATGGGTTATTGACCGATGCAATGAAGAGCGCCGGCGCGGTACGAAAAGGTGGCATCTCCCCCATCACAGCGGTTCTTGACTATCCTGAATATGTAACTACGCCTGGACTGAACCTTCTGTGCACCCCCGGCGGTGATGTTGAATCTACGACTGCCATTGCTGGTGCAGGTGCCCAGATGATTCTCTTTTCCACAGGAATGGGAACTCCGACGGGCAACCCCGTCACACAGGTTGCCAAGATCAGTAGCAATTCAGCACTCGCTGGCCGCATCCCGGACTTGATTGACCTGGATGCCGGAGGCATCCTGAATGGCCAGGAAACCATTGAATCCGTGGGCGAACAAATTCTCGACTTGGTCGTGCAGATCGCAAGCGGGAATCTAATTCCTGCTTCGGAGCGTCTGGGACAAAACGACTTCATCCCCTGGAAACGTGGTGTATCTCTGTAGCAGGTTGAAGATTGCGTTTCTCCCCACAACTGAACTTCCCCCTTGGTGTAGTATAGCAGGGGGGAAGTTCAGTTTTGTGGGGGCTTCCGTTTTCTAGGTGGGTCGGGCGACATGACCAAGGATGAGCATCAATTTGTCTTGGGATACGAAATTATATGGACCGGGACGGACAGGGATGTGGCCGTATCCTTGATTAAATCGACGCAGGCGATCTACCCAGACGCTCGGAGTTGTTCGTTGGATCGGGGGTTTTACAGTCCAGAAACGTTTGACGAATTGGATCCGTTATTAGAGGTCAACGCAACGCTGAAGAAGGGGCGCTGTACGAAAGAGGAGCAGGAACGCCAGGCAACGGACTCGTTCAAGCAATAACGCAAAGGACATTCGGCGGTGGAATCTGCACAGAATAATTTAGGCCAACGAGGATGGGATGTGTGCGTGAAGTGAGCCCAGAGAGCTTTGAGCGGGTTGTAGCGACCGCCGTCCTGGCGGCCAATCTCCATCGGCTCGGACGTCTGGTTCTCAGCCAAGAATTGAAACGTGCCAAACGCCGACGGCGTGCAGCGTAGGAGATCTCTGAAGTCGAGTCAAGATATGACCGCGCGTTCGACGCGGATGGCAGAGGTACGTTCGGACGGCACGAAATCTACTGATATAGCATCGCAACACGACAATAATAAAGCCAAAAACGGACGCAAAAGGGACCGAAGGGACACGGGGTCGGTCTCCAAAGTTCGTCATGTCGCCGGGAAAATTGAGAAAACCTCCCAACTTCGCTGAGTCGAAATTTTAAAAACAGCTATTTTCTGCCAAGCACTATTTATGAAATGCCTTCTTATATTGGATTCTTCACCTGATTCCATAATACGTTGGCCGATGGTGTTTTCCCTCATTGTGCTTCTACTCAGTTATAATTTCCCAGAGGGGGAGCTGTGGCGTGGCAGTCCCTTCCCTTTAGTTATATGTCCAACATGTCCCCCCTCCCCTCAGTTTTTTGATAATGACCGCAATGGCGAACCCCACACGGCCCATGAAACGGTAAGACGGCCTCATTCCCCAATGAGTAACGAAACCGACTTCAATAGGCTGGGCCCGGATCTGCCTACAATAATTAGAAATAAACCCGAAATCGTGCTGGATCCAAAGTCGGGCTTGGTGGTGCTGGATGGAGGGGGCACTGCTACCTACACGGTAAAACTGAGTTCTAAACCCACGGAAAATGTAATCGTGTCGATCTTCATGCGGAAAAAGGGGATTGTGGACTTGGACGATGATGGAGACCCAAACACGGCATTCACTGGGTTGATATTTACGCCTTCGGGAGCAAAGGCTTGGGATACACCACAGGATGTGATCGTAACGGCGGCGGAAGATCCCGATCCCGATTCCGATGATGACAAAATATATCTGACCCACTTAACAGTGAGTGACGATCTAGACTTCTTAACGTTAACAAAAGAGTTTGAAGTAACTATTAAGGAAGACAAGGACAGGATTGTGCTGGATCAAGAGTCTTTATCGGTAACCGACCAGGGAGCAGCCGTCACCTACCATGTAAAACTGGCCTCGGAGCCTACATCGGATGTAACGGTGGCGATCAAGAATGAAGGTGTAAGGACCGGATTACCCTTCTGGGGGGGTGGAACTTGTGGCATCGACGCTGGCTGGGAGAAACCCCCTCCGCTCTCACCAGATGGAAAGCGGCGCACGAAATTTCATGACCTTACATTTACAGGTGGACCGCAGGGGAACTGGAATACTCCCCAAAAGGTGACCGTGAAGGCAGGTCTAGATTACAATGTTACCGATGAATCTGTGCGGCTCTCACATACGTCAAAGAGCGAAGACTTGAACTTCAATGATTTGACTGCACATCTACCTGTTACGATCAAAGATGGGGAGAAAATCATTATTGATCCGCCTGCTTTGTCCGTTAGAGAGGGGACATACTCTGCCTATATCGTGAAACTTAAGTCCGCGCCCACCAAGAGCCTAAAGGTTACTATTGAGAGCCAGATCGTGGATACCAATCCAGACAAAGACGGATATCAGAATAGCTTGACGTTTGATGAGTTCAACTGGAATCAGCCGCAGACGGTGCAGGTGTTCGGATGGGATTTTAGAAATAATAGAGATTTTTTTTGTGGCACTTTGATACACAATGTTGAGGGAAGAAGGCATTCTGTTCTGTTGGGAATCTATGACGCCGACAAGTTCTCATTGCCTCCAGTTTTGCAGATGACGGAGGGAACAATTGCCCGTTATAAGCTGAAATTGTACATAAGACCTAAACCCACTGATCCCGTGAAAATAAATATTACTACCAGTGATAACGGAAAATTGAAGGGGGATATGGATCCTGATAAGTCTGGTGATCAGTCCTTCTTAAGTCTGCATCCAGCTGACACCGATATCCTAAATTTGTTTACAAAATGGAAAGAATTTGAGGTAATTCTTCGTGCGCCCGAAGATGACAACATGATCAATGATACGGTGAAGGTAATCCATAAAATAACGAGTCATGATAAATTCTTTAACGATTTTACAGATACCTTTTCCGTGATTGTAAAGGACAATGACGGACCAGCAATGGTACTGACAAAAACGAATGCAGCAGATGCTCCTGCAATTACCACACTGGATATTGAGGAAGGGACCTCCGAGACCTACTATGTGCGACTGAATACCCAACCGCCCCAAACGGTGACGGCGGCAATTGCGGACCGTCCTAGTTCCATTCTGACCTTGGATGATGATGGGGATGATGACACGGCGTTCACGGGATTGACATTTACGAATTCAGATTGGGGGCCGAAGCGGGTAACGGTGACGGCATTGGACGATCCCGATGCGTCGGATGAAACCGTCACGCTGGACCACACCTCCACCAGCACCGATCAGAGTTTTAACGGCTTGAGCGCAAATCTGACGGTACATGTGACGGATGAGGATGTGGCGGGGATGGTGCTGACAAAAACGAGTGCAGCAGATGCTCCTGCAATCACCTCTCTGGATATGCCGGAAGGGACCTCCGACACCTACTATGTGCGACTGAAGGCCGAACCGGCTCAAGATGTGACGGTAGCAATTGCGGACCGTCCTAGTTCCATTTTGACCTTGGATGATGATGGAGATGCAAACACGGCGTTCACGGGATTGACATTTACGAATTCAGATTGGGGGCCGAAGCAGGTAACGGTGACGGCATTGGACGATCCCGATGCGTCGGATGAAACCGTCACGCTGTCCCATACCTCCACCAGCACCGATCAGAGTTTTAACGGCTTGCGTGCAGATCTGACGGTACATGTGACGGATGAGGATGTGGTGGAGATGGTGCTGACCAAAACGAGTGCAGCAGATGCTCCTGCAATCACCACACTGGATATGGAGGAAGGGACCTCCGAGACCTACTATGTGCGACTCAAGGCCCAACCGGCTCAAGATGTGACGGTAGCAATTGCGGACCGTCCTAGTTCCATTTTGACCTTGGATGATGATGGAGATGCAAACACGGCGTTCACGGGATTAACATTTACGAATTCAGATTGGGGGCCGAAGCCGGTAATGGTGACGGCATCGGACGATCCTGATGCGTCGGATGAAACCGTCACGCTGGACCACACCTCCACCAGCACCGATCAGAGTTTTAACGGCTTGAGCGCAAATCTGACGGTACATGTGACGGATGAGGATGTGGCGGGGATGGTGCTGACAAAAACGAGTGCAGCAGATGCTCCTGCAATCACCTCTCTGGATATGCCGGAAGGGACCTCCGACACCTACTATGTGCGACTCAATACCCAACCGCCCCAAACGGTGACGGTGGCAATTGCGGACCGTCCTAGTTCCATTTTGACCTTGGATGATGATGGGGATGCAAACACGGCGTTCACGGGATTGACATTTACGAATTCAGATTGGGGGCCGAAGCGGGTAACGGTGACGGCATTGGACGATTCCGATGCGTCGGATGAAACCGTCACACTGGCCCATATCTCCACTAGCACTGAGCAGGATTTTAACAATCTGATTGCAGATCTGACGGTAAATGTGAGGGATGAGGATGTGGCGGAAGTGAGGTTTGCTTCATCTTTCTCCAGCGCAAGCGAAAATGTGGGCATCCATCATGTGGGAGTCTCCATTCGCCCTGCCCCAGCGGCAGATTTCACGCTGAAGTACGCGCTGGGAGGTACGGCGACCTCCACCGCCGACTACACTGCACCAACCCGCGTCACCGTACGATCCGGGGACTCCTCGGTGAACATTCCCATTACAATCAAGGACGATGATGTAGACGAGAAAAACAAGACCGTGACCTTAACACTAACGAGGGGCACGGGATACAATGTTATCAGTCCGATTATCCATACGCTGACGATTGTAGATGATGATGATATCACACCGCCCACTCCGGTCACGGTGACCTTATGGGCTTCTTCCAAGTCGGTAGAAGAAGGCGGGTCCGTTGAGTTGACCGTAAGATTATCCGCCACCTTACCGGATGAAGCGACGATCTATTTGGTGGATACTCCTGACAAGCCGCCAACGGAACCTGGCGATTATATTCCTCTGAATCAGATCATCATTCCCGGGGGATCGGAAAGCGAGTCGGGGACCATTTACATCAAGGATGATGGTGTTTCGGAGGGGGTGGAGCGGTTTACGGTCACTATTGACAGGAACCAGTTGCCATCTGGAGTCAAGCTTGGCAGCCCCTCCCGGGTGGATATTACGATTCTGGATGATGACCCGCCCCCACCGGTGGAAGTATCGCTGTCCGCGGCCCCCAATCCAGTGGATGAGGGCGAGTCGATCACGGTGACAGCAACGCTGACGGGGGTGCTTGAGGAGGATGTAGCGGTCCCATTGGTCTATAATTATGATGAGACGAATCAATCACCGGAGAATGGCGATTACATACCGCTTTCGAACATCACAATTTTCCGTGGTGAGACAGAAGGATCAGGGGAGATTCAAACCATCAGGGATACGGATGCGGAGGACGAGATCTTTATTGTAGCACTGGGAGATCTGCCGCCGGATTTGTTACAGCTAGGTAAGGAAACGTCCCAAACGGTGACGATCCGTGATATTACTTCGTCGGAGGTAATCGTGAACCTGTCTTCGGCTCCCAATCCGGTGGATGAGGGCGAGTCGGTCATGGTGACGGCAACCTTGTCCGAGGCACAGGATACCGATGTAACGATACCATTGACGTTGGTGGACGGCACGGCGGGTCCCCAGGATTACCAGGCATCCGCTCCGGTTCAGATTACAATCAACGCTGGCGAGACACGCGGGGACTATTCCATTTCCACGGTTGCGGATAAGATTGCAGAAGTGGACGAGAGCTTCACCGTGGCGCTCGGCCTCCTACCCTCTGGGCTGACCAAGGGGGAGCAATCATTGGTCAAGGTGACGATCACCGACGACGATGAGGCAGGGATTAATACGCCTCCATCGGTATCGGTCGTGGAGGGGGGCACCCAAACGTTTCAGATTACATTAACCTCGAAGCCATTGAGTGAAGTGACGGTGATGATGACTTTGCCGACAGGATCACTGCTGACCTATAGTCCTCCGCATCTGACGTTTAGTCCGGCGGACTGGAATATGGCGAAGTCGGTGACGTTGACGGCGGGGGAGGATGACACGGATTTCAGTCCGAATTTTGAGACGTTGACCGTAACGGCAAATGGGGGTGGCTACTTCGGGGTGAGCGAAAAAATTTCGGTAACGATCACGGACAACGATGCGCCGGGGATTGATGTCCGGGATCGGGTAACCGTTCCCGAGGGAGGTTCGGAGGAGTTGAAGATTGCGCTTGCCCGATCGCCTTCCGGACCGGTGGTAGTGACGATTACAAGGAATACGAACCCGGACCTAATGCTGGATCGGTTCTCGCTCACGTTTACAACCGCGGATTGGCAGACTCCCAAGACGGTGACATTAACGGCGACGGAGGATGATGATTTTGAGACTGATTCAGGGATCCTGTTGTTGACTGCGTCGGGCGGAGGCTACGACGAACTGAGCCCAATAACGATCACGGTAACGATTGACGAAAATGATGCAGCGGGGCTCGTGGTTGAGGAGGCCGTGACCATGAAGGAGGGAGGCACGCACCCACTTGAGGTCCGTTTGCTGGCCCAGCCCTCGGGGTCCGTGACGGTGGACTTCAGCGGACACCTGGGAACAGATCTAAGCCTGAGTGACACTCCTCTTACATTTACCCCCTCAAACTGGAACCAGGCACAAACGGTGACCTTAACGGCGGCGGAGGATGAGGATTATGAGACGGATACGATAGAGCTAAATCTCGCAGCATCTGGCGGCGGCTACAACGGAGAGGAGGCACCGGTCACGGTGACGATTACCGACAATGACGAGCGTCCGGGGCCGCTGACGATCACGATCTACGACAAGCGGGAATTGGAAGATGCAGGCGCCATTCAACTGCCCATCGAACTCAGCCGTCCCACGGATGCGGTGGTAACCGTGCAGTATGCCAGCACGGATGGCACGGCAGAGTCGGGACTGGACTATACGGCATCGCGTGGGATTGTGATCTTTGATCCGGGTGCCACCCGGGGGGTGATTGAGATTGAGATTACCGATGATGAGCTGCCGGAGTCAACGGAGACGTTTGCGGTGACCTTGTTGAAGCCACGCAATGCAATCATTGCGCGTGGAACGGGAACGGGCACGATCCTGGACAATGATGGGGGGACGGCAATTCTTCGGGTGGAGGATGCACTGGTACAGGAAGAAGAGGGAATGGTCCGGTTCCAAGTCTCACTGTCCCATCCGCAGCGTCAAATGATCTCGGCCGCATACCGGACGCAGGATGGAACGGCGAAGGCTGGCGAAGACTATGAAGCCTCTTCGGGGGTCGTGACGCTGGCACCGGGGACGTTGGATGCCATGATCGCGGTCCCGCTCCTGAAGGACGGGCTGGACTGGCAGGAGGAGACCTTCACGGTGCATCTGGAGTCCTCGGAGAATGCAGAGATTGCGAAGGCAGTGGGCGTGGCAACGATCCAGGCAGCAACCACGGTAAGTCAGGAAGCCTTGGAGGCGTATACGGCACGGTTTGTTCGGACGTCGGCGACCCAGGTGGTGGAGGCACTGGGGGATCGGTTCCGCGGAGCGGATGGTACAGCATGCGGGGCGGCAACGCGCGCAGAGATGTCCCGGCTCTGGTATTCGGCTTCTTCCTGGGATCCGTCCCTGGGAGAGTTGTTGGGCGGCTGCCGCATGTCGGCGACCTCGTACAGCGGGTCGTTCAGTGTATGGGGCCGGGGAGCATTCCGTCAATTCAATGGTCGGGAGGATGACGGGTTAACGCTGGATGGCGAGGTGACCACCGGGATGCTGGGGGCAGACTACCGGTGGAAGGGAGGCTGGCTGGCAGGGGTACTACTGTCCCACAGTCAGGGCGAGGGATCGTTTGCGGCGGCGCAGGAGTCGGGAGAGATCACTGCAGAATTGACGGGCGTGTATCCGTATGTGTCGGTTGCGCGTGCAGGATGGGAGGTCTGGTTGAGCGCCGGGGCCGGACGCGGACAGGCCGAGGTGCTGGAGCTGGACGGCGATCTGACATCAAGGTTTGGTGCGATGGGGGTTCGGGGAACACTGGTATCAAACAGCACCATTGGGCTGAACTACCATGGAGATGTCCTGGTGACGGATGCAGAGATTGAGGAGCATGCAGTGACGGCGGAGGTGTACCGGGTTCGGGCAGGGGTGGAAGCGAATGCGCGGATCAACAATGTGCTTCGTCCCTATGTGGAGGCGAATGTGCGCAGTGATGGCGGGAGTGCGGAGACGGGCGTGGGCTTGGAGTTTGGCGGAGGGATGCGGATAGCGTACCCGGCGTGGCGTTTGAGGGGGGATGTGCACGCGCAGGGATTGGTGATGCATACGGCGGCGGGGTTCAGCGAGTGGGGGATCTCGGGATTCGTGCAGGTGGGAAACCGGTCGGAAGGATTAATGATGCGGGTACGGCCTTCATGGGGTCTGGGACAGGGAATGTCGCTGTATGGTCAGCAGACGATCCGGGATGCGGCGCCGATGGGGGCGAATGCCCACCGGACTGAGTTGGAACTGGGCTACGGGATCCCGTGGAAAGAGGGTATCGCCCGGTCAATCATGGGGGTGACTCAGCTGTCACAGGGCAGGATGTACCGGTTGGGCGGTGAACTTCGTCCGTGGGAAAATCTAACATTCTCCATCTTTGGATTGGCGCATGGTCGCACAGCTTCGCTGGGAGATATCGGCGTGAATGTGCGGGGATCGCTACGGCATTAGTGTTTGTGGAATTCGCGCACATTGCCCATATCAACTGAACTTCCCCCCTGTTGAACATCATCTATAATATACAGGGGAAGTTCAGCCACAAGGGGCTGACTGACGGAGCCGGATAAAAGGAGAATTTTTGATTTATCTTGAAAAGGGAATTCTTGTTTCCTGTAATCATGATTCAGATTGCTGAATCCCTCCGATCGTTTTTTTTTGTAAAGTTTCTTGAGTCAGATCCCTTCGCAGGATCCCATGGTGATTGCGTGGCACAATCATGATGTCTACATTCCCAGTGACAAATGCGGGGAACCTTCGGTTGGGCACTTACTGCGCTGATCTGAGTACAATACAGGGTGTGCCGCGATCTTCATAAAATTTTGTACCAAGAACGAATCGGTGTCGGCTTGATGTCCCATGTCAACCAGATTGGGTGCCCCACTTGACCAGAATTGCAACGAATCCAGAACCATGAAGTCGGAGACTCAAAACTTTGTTATGTCTGACCTGAACATGAATGTGGTCACCGTCGAGCATAACGGAGTCTGGTTTCCAAGCAAGTATTGGAGAGTTCGGTCATTGAGTGAATGTATGGACCTGGGGGCTCGTGATGACAAATGCTGTGGATGTTACATGCGTGGATTTAACTCACGGGCGGAATACTGCCTGTGTGGGGAAGGTGGAAGGTTGATCGGCTATCCCAAACATCCGATTACATTGTTCTGTGCAGATTGCTGGACGTTTTTGCCTACAGGGCGTGGGGGAGCAGATGAAATGGAGTGGGTGGATGGTGCGTCAACTCGACAGGGAGTCGGAGGGACATTCCCGAAAATCGTCTATGGTTATTTTCACAGTGTAATGACCGAGCTTGCCCGGCGCAGCCCAAGGGTATGGGGCGGGATGGAAGAGAGAATCCTCGTCGAGGCCGCTAGAAACGCCATGATCCTCCCTGAGAAATATACGCTCGCAAATGAGATATCAGATCTCGTCTACCAAACATTGAGCAAACTTTCTTCAAGAAAGGTGAACAAATTCATGAAGCTCTACCAGAATTGCCCATTTGTTTCTGAGGATGAAATGTGTGCGATGAAAGCACAGATTAAGAAGATCCTGGATGCTCCAGATTGGTATGACATGGCACCAAAACGTGAGCTGTATCACTGGACCGTACGGAAAGAGGATATTCAATAATCTCCTTGAAATTCCCAAACCGGGCTTTTTTTGAGAATTTCAGTCTTCTGAAGTTTCTCACTAGCTATATCTGAAAGCGCCTCCACCCTTCAGGAGGAGGCCCGTGTTTCACCGGATTTTCGGTAACCTTTACGTCAACCGCGAGTAGCACTTGATCCAAGTTTAGTCATCAGAAAATTCGCTTGCACTACTACCTGATCGAACGGAATCCAATGAAATACCTGGGAGTTGCTATTCTTGTTAGTCTTTTTCTGTTCAACGCAGCCCAAGCGCAGTCTAACGAGGAGAGACTTCTTCAAGGGTTGGCGCTACTCGACAAGGGATCAAACAATAGGGATTTTGACAAAGTTCTGGAAGCGCGTGGAATGCTGGAGCAGATTACGGAAGATGATCGCCTTGCAGTCTGGGCTCATTATTACATAGGGTCCGCCTCCGGCGCTCTGGCAAATATGATTACAGAAGGGCGTGAACCTGAGCGAAAACGGGAACTCATCGACTATATCAACTCTGCCATTCAACATCTGGAAACCGCCATAGAACTGGATCCGTCGCTTGTGGACGGGTGGAACCTGCTCTCCAGTTCATATCTGCACAAAGTTTCTGTAAGACCACTGAAATCGATCGGCTTAACCCGCAAGTATCGACGGGCTCGGGCGAAGGCTTTGGAACTCGATCCGAAGAATCCTAGAGTCATCTTAATGGGTGGAATCTTTGATTACAACCTTCCTGGGATTATGGGAGGAGACAAGGAGCGTGCCGAAGATGCATTCAAAGAAGCAGCACGAATCCTTGCTGAAGAAGTCATTGACCACCCCTTTATACCCTCCTGGGGGCACGATGAAGTGTATGTACGACTGGGAATCGTTTACATGGATCGAGGAGATCTTGTGGATGCACGGAACGCCTTCGAGCGAGCCCTTGAGATCACTCCAGAATTCGGGTGGGTCTCAAATGATTTACTCCCAGCCCTGGAAAAACTTGAAGCTGCCGCAAACTCCTCCAACGATTGATGTACGAGGACCACACTAAACAAAAACCCGTAAATCCCCGTTTATCCAACTTTGCGGACGATTCACCTATCTCGCCAACTCACACACGTATGCGCATGTCGGTTTCGGGTAAAATGAACCCAGCCTGAAGCCATATCCTGGGAGCAACTATTGGTGAACGCTCATTGCCTGCAATCCATATCATACGAAAATCGTGATCATGAGCACCGCTTTTCTAAAATGGACCACTCTCGCTGTTTTCATCTTCCTGGGATGCATCAGTCAACCCGATATTGAACTCATCCTTCAAGATCCTCTGGAATTTAACCAGCCCCTGGATCACTGCAACAGTGACCTGTGCGCTTCACTCGTAAAATTGATTGATCAGGCAGAAGTGTCGATTGACTTTGCCGTCTATGGCACACGCATGCAATCCGCAATCCTTGAAGCACTCCTGAAAGCACGTGACCGGGGCGTTGCCTTGCGGGGATATGTGGACAAGGACGCCGAAAACGAGAACTACTACAGCTCTACGAGTGCATGGGAACGCGAGATCGGCAATATCCGGGATGATTTCGCGCGGGAGGCGGCATGTTATGAAGAGTATACCGGAACGCCTCCCTGTAAACCACCACCCGGGTTTAACGGGCCATTACAGTGCCTGGCCTATGATCTGGGGGAAGGTCGTATCCTCGTCGCAGGCCACGCCTCAAGGAAACCATTTGCCGCTGCGAGCATCATGCACAACAAGTTTTTTATTGTGGATCATGAGCACATCTGGACCGGTTCGGCCAATATATCGAATTCCGGGACAGGTGGCTATAATGCCAATGCTGTCGTGATTCTTCACTCGAAACCAGTCGCATCCGTCTATACACAGGAATTTGAGCGACTCTGGGAAAGAGAGGATGCCTGCTCAAAACCCGCGGATGGGGTTGAAGAGTTTCAACTGTCCTCTGGAACGGTAACTACCTGGTTTTCCCCGCAAGATACCGCACTCCGCTACGGCGTACGCGGCCTGATTGCAAAGGCAGAAGACCACATCAATATTAGCGTTTTCTTTCTTACTGCCAAATACCTGAGTGCCGATTTGATTGCCGCTCATCGACGTGGCGTGAAGGTTCGCGTGATCATTGATGCCACCTCCGCCAAGAACGAATACTCCAAACACGAAATACTGCGAGAAGCGGGAATCCCGGTCAAAATCGAAAACTGGGGCGGTAAGATGCATATGAAGAGTGCCTCCATTGACCATCAATATTTGGTTCTCGGCTCCATGAATTGGACATCGGCCGGGGAGAGATCGAACGACGAGAACACCCTGCTGGTTAATTCGCCGGAATTGCCCCGGCAATTTGATGCGTACTATGAAGATCTATGGCAAAGCATCCCCGAAAAGTGGATGAATAAAAGAGCACGCCCAGATCCTGAATCCCCTGATTCCGGGACAGCCTGTACGGATGGTGTGGACAATGATTTTGATGATCTTCACGACGAGGAGGATCCTGGATGTCAAGTGGATGGCCCTCCCCTACCGGAACTCCCCCTGCATCGGATCATTACTGCTCAGGAATATGAGAATTTGAAAAAAACCTATCCCCTGATGCAACCCAGCACCTGTGATCCCAGCTACCCTGACTGGTTCGTGTGCATCTCTGCCAATACTTGGGGCGGTTGCAAAAAACTTCCCTATCGAAGATTTTCTGCCACGCCAGAAGACATGCTAAAACTGGATCGCGATCAAAATGGGATTGCCTGTGAATGGTGATCCATATACTCGGAAAACCGAACTTCCGCAGTATGATTTGGTTTGAACATGTCCCCATCTGAATACGGGTGGGCGTTCTTCTATGCAAATGCCATTCAAACAAGAACACCGGCGACGAACAAGCTATACCTGTCTCGCAGGGTTGATTGCATTTCTGATCCTCCTTCCATCTTCCGTGCTGTCACAATCTACAGAAGATACATTTCGGGGGATCCCGATCCGCCCGGAAAATCGCTGCAGCCCATACAATAGCGAGGATTATCCTTACTCCCAATCTGTGGAACCGAACATCTCCGTCCACCAGGGTGGGTTCTTTTCCCCCTACAGTATGAGGTGTTTTGTATCCATCCGACAAACCGATATTGAACACATTGTGGCTCGCTCGGAAGCACACGATTCGGGTCTGTGTGCTGCTACGGCCCAGGTTCGGAAGGATTTTGCAAAAGATCTACTGAATCTCACCCATGCGGCCCCCCTCCTGAATCGCCGCCAGAAGATTGCATACGATGCGAGCGAATGGCTCCCTGCGAACAACCGTTGCTGGTACGCAAACACGATCGTGGAAGTCAAGCGCAAGTACGGCCTCACCGTGGATGAGGAAGAAGCGGCAGTATTATCCAGAATCCTTCAAAACTGCCCGAACGTGGGGATGGAATTCCCCACATGTGCAGATGAGGTACCGTTCAGCGCCGGCCCGATCGCTACGAATACCCTACCTATGCCGCCAGAAGAAGAATATTACAGGCAAATCGTCTGTGAAGACTATCCCGCTGCCAATGCACCTACAGTGCTTGGATGGGTTGATGCAGATGAACTTGTACATGAAGAAGATTCTGTTCTATCTGCACTTGCCTGGTCACAACTCTGTGAACAATGACCCGATGGGACAAGACTTCGCTTCCCGCAAAACACATCCTCCGATCCGGCCGGAAAATTCGCCATCCGAAACAAAACGCTATTCCCAAACTTCTTACTTTTGCAGATAGAACCAATTCCCCCCGAAGGTGGGGGCTTCGCCAATGATCCGTACGACTCTATTTGCTCTCATCGCTTTCCTTGTAAGCTGTAATCCACCGCAAAAACCCAATGTGGTGATCATTATGGCAGATGATATGGGATACGGGGATCTCGGGATTTATAATTCCGACTCTGGTATCCCAACCCCAAACATGGATGCGATTGCTTCCGAAGGCATGCGGTTCACCGATGCCCATTCCCCCTCTGGAGTTTGTACTCCAACGCGATATGGATTATTGACCGGTCGATATGCATGGCGATTACCTGAACTCGTCTCTGATGTAACCTATGGATACTCACCTCTGGTCATTGATACGAGTCGAGCAACCCTCGCGGATATTATGTCGGAGGCTGGATACCACACCGCTGTGATCGGTAAATGGCATCTGGGACTCGGAAGCCTGGATTCCACACATTATGATGCCCCCCTTACCCCTGGCCCACGTGCACTGGGCTTTGATTATTTCTTTGGCATCCCGGCCTCGCTGGACATGGCCCCTTACGTATGGATTGAAAATGAGCATCCTACCTCACCTCCAACCGGATATGCCGACAATCCCGATAGCTGCTGCATCGGAAATTTTTGGAGGTCTGGTGCAATCGCAGCCGATTTTGATCACATTGATGTCCTACCTGAAATTGCTCAACGAGCATCCGATTACATCCAAGAACGCACGGAAGAAGGAGCCCCATTCTTCCTTTATGTCCCTTTGGCCGCACCACATACTCCCTGGCTCCCCACAGATGAATTTATCGGAACCAGTCAGGCAGGTGAATATGGAGACTTTGTCGTGATGGTTGACCATGCGATCGGGCAAATTGCCGAAGCACTGGCTGAACATCATCAGATAGACAATACACTCCTGATCGTTACGAGTGATAACGGTGCGTACTGGCCACGGCAGGTTCAGGAACTCTTTGAACATGAGGCCAATCGGCCCTGGCGAGGAATGAAAGCAGATATTCATGAGGGCGGGCACCGAGTCCCTCTCATTGCGCGGTGGCCCGGCGTGATCCGTGCAGGCACCATCACCGATGAACTCGTGGTTCACACAGACTTTTTTGCAACCCTTGCCGACCTTGGCCAAACCCAGCATCAGGGCGAAGACAGTTTCAGTATGCTACCTGTTTTCCTGGGCAGTTCCGGTGCACGCAAAGAGGCGGTGCACCAGTCATTCCACGGCATGTTGGCAATTCGGAAAGGACCCTGGAAGCTGATTGATGGACAGGGATCCGGTGGCTTTACGCAGGTTGAAATCGTCCCGGATACTCCCCCTAGACAGCTGTACAATCTTGATGAGGATCCAGCAGAAACAACCAATCAATACGAAATGTATCCCGAAATTGCTGCTTCGCTCATCGAACATCTAGACTCACTGCGATCACGGTAAGCCAACCCTCCCGGGAAATCCCCTTCCATCCGGTCATACCAGTGTCACGAGTTGATGCTCTCCACCGCAATCAATGCTGAGGTGTGAGCGTACCTGATTCAGAAAGCTGTCACCGTACTTGGTCAGGTAATAGAGTGCAGGCAATTCCCGTTCCTGAAAATTCCCATTGGGATACAACGCCTCTTTGCAGTGTTCAATTTGGGTCTTTAGTTGTTCGTGACGCCGCTTTTCTGCACGCTCGGCCCGTTGTTCCAGCTTCAAGAGAGCTTTTCTCCACTGTGCCAGGGTTGCCTCTACGGTAGGTCGCAGCGTCACATCCACCTCCGTCACTGCCGGTCTTAATCCATCCGCACACTCATCAAGCATCACCCCGGCCTTTTTGAACGCTCGCGCAACCTCTGACCCTTCCAGTACGCGTTTGCGCATGAGTTCCGGGATTTCACTGCCCAGTTCCTCTACCGTCAAATCATGACGCTCCATCAGCTTTGCAATCCTTGGCTCAATGATCGTCAGACTCGCCCGTGGAAAAATAATGGGCATCGGGCGCTTTGCCCAGGTATATAGCGATTTAAGCTGAGCAAAATATGCGATTTCTCCTGGACCCGCTACATAGGCAACCGTGGGCAATAATGAATCCTGTACAAGCGGTCGCATGACAACATTGGGGCTCAGACTGCACGATGGGATTTCGTGGCTCTGATCAATCGGAATGACCTTCTCTTCGGAAAATTGTGGGCTATAGCCGTTGTCTGTTGGATGTAATGCTTCCCGCTGCGACTCACTAAGCAGAAACACATTCCCGGGGCGGACATGAACCTGTGCATGATAATCCTCTTCCAGAGCATCACTGGTAGCCTTTAACGCCGTATGGGTTGTCGCGTATTCTTTTAATTCACGTCGAAGCAGAGGAGCGACCAATTCTTTCAGTCGGCAGTCCTCCGGGTTCATGAAGACCATCGAATCACTGCCCAGGAGAGATTTTAATGTATGAGCAAATGCATCGGTGAACGTGGCTCCTTGGCGATACGATGAGTAGTAGCTTCCCAGTACTTCATTCCGGAATTCTGTTGCCGGTAGCTGGTGCATGAGCTCGGCCCGGACACGATCAATCTCTGTATTGAACACCAGGGAGCCTACGCTGCCAAGATTGCCTGTTTCGGGGAGTCTATGTCCCTCGTACCATATCTTCCTGCCGACTAGACTGATCTGTCGCACTTCATCAAGATCATGATCCCCCCCTTCGATCCAAAAGACCGGTATGACCGGCCGAGAAAGTATCCTTGTCAGACGCTCCGCTAACCGAACAGCGGACAACGCCTTGTACAGTGTATAGAGAGGGCCGCCAAAAATCCCAACCTGTTGACCGGTGACCACTGCCAATGAATCTGGATCACGAAGTTGCGATGCAAGGGTTCCATTATTCCAGTTCGAATTTTGCTCCTCAAGTACACTGACTAATATCTGACGATCCACTGGACTTGCCGTCAGATTTCGGGCAACCGCTTCGTAACTGCTGTTTTCACGCCAGTCTCCTGCATAGTAGTCCGATAGCCGAACATAATCCGTTGTGTAGGTAGAGAAAAGCCGTGACATTCCCTTCATTCCCTTATGGGGAATCATTGTCTGTGTCATTTTGAGCGAATGATTGATCGCTAATCCTATCTGGAACTATTCCTTCAGCTTCGCCAAAGCGTCACGTACCCGCGCAGCTTCCTCATAATCCTCTTCTTCAACGGCACGCGCCAATTTCTCTTCCAATTGCTCAATCGGAGATGTCGGCATTTTAGCCTCCTCAGGAGCAATATCTTCGCCTTCACTTAATGGAATTCCTGCCTCTTCGAGAATCGATTCTGATACCAAAATATCAACATCTAGGCGCACTGCGACCGCAACGGCATCACTTGGGCGTGAATCCAATGCAGCGTGCTCTCCGTTCTGGAAAAATCGGATTTTAGCAAAAAAGGTACCCTCCTCCAACGAATCGATCAGAATGTCATTCACTTTCATCCCCGCATGCTCCATCAGACTACACAAAAGGTCATGGGACATGGGGCGCGGCGGGCGTTTTCTTTCAACACCAATCGCAATGGCGGTAGCCTCATTTTCTCCGACCACGATCGGGAGTTTTCGTGTTCCAGCTATCTCCCCTAACATCAAAACAAAAGCACCACCACTGCTTGGGCTCGTTGACAGCCCAACGATTTCTACTGGAACAAGTCCATCTTGCATTCGCATCGCGCTTTATGGCTAAAGAACTACGGGATTATCCGTGTCAACGCTCGTAGGAATGCCCTGTTCTCTTCAGGAGCCCCTGCGCTCACACGCAAAAAGCCACTTAACTCCGGGTACCCACTCATGTCACGGACTAAAATACCCGACTCGGCAAGTTTCATAAATAGTTCCTTACTGTTACCGGGGGCTTCAAATGTAACAAAATTTGCTTGTCCTGCAAGCACACGCACCCCTTTTATTTGCTGCAAGGCCTGGATTAAACATTTCGTTTCTGAGCGAATCCGTGCTATCCGGTCACGAATGAGATGGGATTGCAAAAGAAGCGCCTTTACTGCGGCTATACTGAAGCAATCAATCATGAATGGAGGCCGAATCTTCAGAACCTCGGACATTAACGCAGGATCCCCGACCAAATAGCCTATACGTAATCCAGCCAGCCCAAATGCCTTGGAAAAAGTTCTGAGAAGAATCACGTTGGGATAATCCCTCAATGCAGTGAGCATACTAGCTTCATCCGCGAATTCTATATATGCCTCGTCAATGAGCACCAGTCCCGGTGCCGCTTCAGCAATTGTTTTAATCTCTGCCAGCGGTAATGCCAAGCCCGTGGGATTATTTGGAGAGGTGATCACTACGACGGAAGGGGCCACTTGTTGAATCGCTTTTAGAATCCCGTCGGTGTCAAACTGTAGGTTATCACAAGGAGTAATGGACACGACAACTCCCCCAAAGATATCCACAACCCGCTCATAAAAAGAAAACATCGGGCGAGGCAACACCACTTTTCTGCCTGAAGAGATGAAGGTTAATCCCAACGTGTAGGTCAATTCGTTCGATCCGTTCCCAATAATAATTCCTTCTGAATCCCAGCCTATATGATCCGCAATTAACTTCGTAAGCTCATCGGGTTGCTCTGAAGGATACCGATGAAAGGCGATCTCTTTCCAGTTCTCAAATACTGCTTCTCTTAGCTCATCCGGCAGGTCAAATGGGCTTTCATTCTGATTGAGCTTGACTGTAATTTGCCCAGGAGGGACTCCGACCTTATAGGGATGTTGCTTTTGGATTTCACCCTTAACTTGGGAAAGTGCACGATTCTGAATCGTCATCAATCTTCCACCCGGGCTTTTACACTACGTGCGTGGGCATCAAGCCCTTCACTATGTGCCATCAGAGCAATTTTATCGGCTACGACCCCCAAACGCCGTTCACTGTAGCTGATCACACTCTGACGCCGAACAAAATCATCAACCCCCAAGGCAGAAGAAAATCTCGCGGCTCCCCCTGTCGGCAATACATGATTCGGACCTGCATAGTAATCTCCAACCACCTCCGGGGACCACGGACCAATGAAGACGGCACCCGCATGCCGAATTTTCTCCAAAACCTCCCATGAATCTGCAATCATGAGCTCCAAATGCTCAGGAGCAATGGTATTCACCATATGAATCGCTTCCTCCATCGAAGAAGTGATGATCGCCGCACCATGTTCCTTCAGAGCCGAACCAGCTATATCCCTGCGCGGAATCAACGGCAGGAATTTTTCAAGTGCCTGACAAACGGCCTTTGCAACCGTTTCATCCGGGGTTACAAGGATTGCACAGGCTAGTTCATCGTGCTCGGCCTGTGCAAGAAGGTCGTGCGCAATCCAGTCCGGTCTAGCAGTGGCATCGGCCAGAACCACTAATTCACTAGGACCGGCAAGACTATCAATATCTACATGACCATAAACCAGCTTTTTGGCTGCCGTAACATATGCGCTGCCAGGACCTACGATCTTGTCAACCCGCGGGACAGACTCCGTCCCGAACGCGAATGCGGCAATGGCCTGTGCTCCGCCAACCGCAAACACGTTCTCAATTCCCAACATGTAGGCGGCGGCCAAAACCTCCTGCCGAGGTAGCCCGGTAGATGGATCAGGAGGGCTTGCAAGATACAGGTTGCCAACTCCTGCCACCTGAGCAGGGATTGCGGTCATTAAAACACTGGACGGGTATGCAGCGGTTCCACCCGGAACATACAAACCCGCAGCATCCACCGGCAAGATGCGCTGTCCTAGACGGACACGATCTCCATCGTCCACATACCAACTCTCGCGGCACTGCCTCGCATGGAATCGACGTATATTATTGGCGGCATCCTGAAATGCACGCTGCCAAGCCGATTCAGCTTCTATCCAGGCCGACTCCAATGCCGCAGAAGGCACGGGGATGGATATGAGTTCAACACGGTCAAACTGACTCGTGTAATCAAACAGAGCCGCATCGCCGTGCTCCATGACCTTCTTGATTACCTTGGCTACTCGCACCTCCAATGCAGACTCCAAGCTCACTGGCTTTCGTCTCCATTGATCTGGCGCAATCAAGCGGATCATGGCTCAACCAGACTACCTGCTGTCGTCGTCCCTGGGCGGAAAATCAACAGACGGGTAGCCATAAAACTCGTAGTCCGGCAGACGCTCGGTCCGTACATCCTCCATTGCCTCGTACAAGCCCTTCATAAACTTGGTAAAGTCTTCTTTATACACGAAGATCTTGTGTTTCTCGTGACGATGCTCGCCAACCCGCTTGCTCTCGGTGATGACAATAAAAAAGTCTTCACCGGATCGGGTTGCCTTCACATCAAAGAAGTACGTACGTCGTCCTGCTGGGACCCTCCTCGAAAATACTTCGTCGCGATAGCGGGGTCCGCTGCCTGAATGCGGCGCATCATCCCAATCGCCACTGTCATGTCCATAGTCGTCGTTCATGCGCTGCAATTTGGTCTTGTGATATGAGTATCGGGTTATAGGTAAAGTTAGGTTCTGTATGCCTGAGGAGCCTGCGTCAACGCTTTGGCAAGTAAATCTGCAAGATTCGCGCGTGCGGCCGCAGCTGTACGAAGTACATCTTCGTGATTTAATCCCTGCTCTTCCAAGCCTGCCGCACTATTGGTAATGATAGTGGCCGCCAGCACATGCATATCTAAGGCTGATGCTTCCATCGCTTCTGGTACTAAACTCATTCCAACTGCATCGCCGCCTCTACGTTCAAACGCGGCAATTTCTGCTGGAGTTTCGTAGCTCGGTCCAATGGTCCAAACATAAACACCACTGGAGACCGGTAAGCCGTTACAAGCTGCAATCACACGATCCCTCCAAGATGTATCGTACACTGAACGTGCCCTATAGGTTGCAGTCAGTGGCTGGGCGCAAATATGACCTTCTACTAACATAATTTCTCCTGGATTCAAAGTTGCTCGTATCCCGCCCGCCGCACTAATCAAAATGATGTTCCTGATCCCCAATTCATGGATGAGGCGCACCTGAAAGATAACACGATCAGCAGAAACTCCTTCATAGTAGTGAACCCGCCCTTGCATTAAGAGAACTTCGTGGTTTGCAAAGACACCGGATGTCACAAGACCCGAATGTCCCGCGACGGAAGGAGCGATGAATCCAGGGATATTCGAAGCAGTCAGACTCCAATGGACCCGGTCCAATTCAAGACCACATCCAGATCCTAGAATTATCGCGGCCGAAGGCTGGACTTCTCCAAGACGTTTGCTTAACAGGTTATGTGCGATTTTTACTTGACTCACTTCGACTCAGCACCTCCTGAACAAATTCACTTGCCATTATATACCCGTACCCCCGTCTGGTCAGGTAAGCAATCAGTTTCTTTTTTCGCTCAGGGAATGTGCCCTGAACTCTAGTCTGGAACCGCTCAACCATGCTTTTTGCACGTGCAGCAAAGGCGTCCGGGTTGATCGTGGCTGCGATTGCCTCCGAAATATCCTCATGTGAAACCCCGTCTTCAGCTAATTCGCGCCGGATTCTTTCTGGCCCATACCCTTTATGATTGAACCGTGCCGTGGCATATTCCATCGCATATTTCTCGTCGTCAATATAGCCAAGATCCGTAAACTCTCCAATCACATAATTAGTCTCATGATCCGAAAACCCCCGCTCTCTTAGACGTGTGCGTATCTGGTGTGCAGTCCTCGGAGCATACGCCAAATATTCTAATGTCGTGGACTTTGCGCGGAGCATTTCTTCATCCTGCAATACGGTGCTTATCTCTGTTTCATTCAGCTCTTTCCCCACATGCAATTTGTTCTGTACAACCAGATCCGTCAAAATCCCAAAGGCATACTCTCCATCAATAAAAACCGATGTCCTGGCCCGATTCTTGACCTGCGGGCTTAATGCTGTAATCGTACCGGCTTTGAATGAACGTCCTTTTGCAGCACCCATTACTTAATGTTTACTGTGAGCGTATCTACGGCCAATCCCGCAAAAATCCCCCGCCCTCCTAAAATATTTGATGGCGGCTCATACTCACCCGGATTCGAACTCTGAGACACAAAATCTGCGTAGGCCTCTGTACAACGAACGATACTGATACGCAGACCATGCTCTGGAAGCTGATCAATCTGGCTTGCCACAGGTATCGCATAAGAACCGGACCAGAATCGTCGATTGGTATCAATAAATGGTACATCTTCTTCCGGCTGCAGTACTTCCGAACTCAGAAAGTAATTGCTCAGTCTTTGATCCTGCGTAAGCGTGGGGAGCAACTGCATTCTGATCCACCAGTTATCCCCATCGTTACCCGTATGGTCTTCCCAATACACGGTTGCCCATACAATATGAACCAATCCTTCCCGCGCACCCGTACCGAGTGCCCGAATCCCTAAAGAATCAATCTGAGTCGGATCTATAAACAGAGAGTCCAATAGCAATCCAGGTATCGGGGTATCTGAAACCGAGATTTCTATGCTGTCCAGGGAAATTAGTGGCGGAATTCGAGTCTGGGCCGTGATCAATTGATCCTCCCATTGCACGTTCAATGTGAGGCTTTCTCCAGGCATCGCCGTCATGGAATCCAATGGCGCATACACCCCAGGGCGCTGCACCAGGTAAGGAATTAGAACATCCTGCAGCGTGAGCCCAACCTGGGCACCTATGACAGCAGTAGACGGATCCAGTTGATAAGGATCCTGCAGCGGAGCGGCCTGTCTTAGGATGATTTCCGGTAATAATTGCTCGGACATCACAAATGCTTCCACGACAAGCAGGGACGTATTCTCCGGTTGAATGGCATCACATCCTGCCAGAAAAATAATTACAATCAATAGATGCCTGAACTTCATCGCTAAAATTGAGCAGTGATTTCGAGCAATGGATACGCTGGAAGTCCATATCTGGACGTAATGGCGACCTTCTGCGGTAGTGCAGGATCATATACACGTCCAGTTACATTCCGTCGGAATGTGATGTTATTCACCTCTAGCTTGAGTTGTAACGCTACATCACCCACGTTGAACCGATAAGAACCTTGAACTCCATAATTCACGTAAGCGGGTAGTCGACCATTATTAATCTTGGGGAAGTAGAGAAACCCTTGCGGCTCTTCGGAAAGGGGATCCCCTACCGCATAGCGTGCCTCAGGAACCGTAATTGGATACCCGCTGCGCCAGTTTCCACTAACTCCATACGACCAATGGCTTTTCGTACGTTGCAGGGCGATTTGGAGTTGCTGGGGTACATCAAATCGTCCGGGACGGAACTGCGCTTCTCCAAGCTCAGGAGCCCGGCTGCGAGATCTACCGGCCGCATAACTTACCCAGAAAAAGGATGCCCCTCGCTCATACTGAAGGTTGGCTTCCAATCCATACGCCAGTGCTTTCCCCCGGGTGTATTGGCCTAAAATTGCACCGAGCTCAATCCCGGGCCCCAACAATCTGTCCCTGCTTTGTTGTTCATTGCGCGGCAGCAATAGCCCGTGTGTCAGGTGAACGTACAGATCCGCATCAACGGTAAAGAAGGTTCCCAACAATACACTGGCACCAAGAGATGCATGATAGCTGTAGGACGGGTCTACAGAACGACTGGCGGGGACCCACCGGTAAGAAATCAGATCATACAGCACTGAATAACGATCCCGTACCTGATGCATATACTGAACATTAACCCCCGTAGCCATCCGAAGAATAACCTGGTCCAAGTCATATTGAACCGCCAAACGAGGGCTTAGCCGTAAATCTTTAGCACCCCTGAGTTGGCTGATACGAAGCCCCGGCTGTATCTGTAGTCTTGCGGTTGGTTTCCAGGTATCTTGTGCATACAGTACAATTTCCGTGTTCGCTAGTGCGCTACGCTCATCTGTACCTTCGGAGATGGTATTCGTCTGTAAAATCAACGCTTCCAATTCACTTGAGAATGTGCGCTGCGCAACCGAAATACCTGCCCGAATATGATTGGTCAACGACAGATAGTAATCAATATTCAGCTTCACGCCAATATCCAATATATCTAATTCATACACCGAATTCACCGATGAAATGGTTGTCGGGCGAATAAAGATGCGTTCATGTGCCCGATAGGAAGTCGCATACGCCGTTGCGCTCCAAAAAAGTCGATCCGTATGCAGATACTGGTAGCGTGCACTGATCAGGCGATTACTCCACCGCGTATCAAACTCGAACATCAGGCTTGCCGGCCTCAACCAATCACTTAGCGGCAATGCATCACGAAAGGAGCCTACCACCGACAAATTTACGGGCAGCCGAATATCCAGAACATCTGAACTTCCATAGACACCCAGAGTCAGCCGCTGTCTTATGGATGGGCGCCATGCCAACTTCGTACTAATATCATACAAGTGTATTCCTGTACGCATCGTGTCCCGTCTGCTCCCATCGTACACCGGATGCCTGCGCCCAATAATTCGATCCAGATAGGATCGCCGCCCAGAGACCATAAACGATAGTCCCTTTGTGATTGGCCCCTCAACGAATACGCGTGCACTTAATACCCCCAAGCCTGCCAATCCCGTGATTTGGTCCATCGTACCATCTTTCAACTCTGTATCCAATACAGCCGACAGGCGTCCGCCATGTTCGGCCGGAAAACTTCCCCGGTACAACCGTACATCTTTGAAAGCCTCTGTCTGATAGACCGAGAGGAGTCCTGCAATGTGCCACATATGATATACGGGAGCACCATCAATCAAATAGTGAACCTGATCAGGCTCTCCACCCCGAACGATCAATCCCCCTTGATTGGTGCGTACTCTCTGGACACTGGGAAACCAGCGTAGCGATTGGAGAAGGTCTGCCTCGCCAGGAAAGCCCGGCAGTTTACTGATTCGGTTCACCGGGACCTGCCGTACACCGGGCTCTACCTCATACGGATCTCGACGATCTGAACTGACAAAAATCGCTTGGGATTCCAAGGTTTGACGACCTAATCGAATTGTCGTCGGCTCCTCGGAGATTTCAAGTAAGGTGTCCAGAGTTGCGTAGCCAAGAAAGGAAATCCTTGCCCGGTATTGCCCAAGTGGTAAAGATGGGATTGCATAGTATCCCGCTTTATTGGTTGCGGAGCCTATCGTAAATCTGGGCAGATATACGTGCGCCCCCGGCAAGGTCTCCTCGGACAGCGAATCCATCACAAATCCGTGCAGCGTACCCAAACGGACCTTTGCTGGATGCAGAGACGCATCTGCACCTACTTCCACAAGTACATATTGCCGCCTTTTTAACCGGATCACACTAAGGTTCTGATCCGATAGAATGCATGCCAGTGCAGCAGCAATGTCAGTCCCAACATAATTGCATGTTACCACACGCCCTTCTACCTGTCGCTGAGCATAGACAAGATCAATGCGATACGACGTTCCGAAGGAATCCAGGACCTGGGAAAGAGGTTCCGTTGAGACATCCACGGAAATATCCTGGGCATACGAACTTGCCACAGGGCTGACACCTACGAAGGCAGCAACCAGGTATAAACAATGTAATCGCTTCCGAAAAAACCACTGCCAAAGAGTAACGTGCATTTAATGTGCGCGTTACACATCATGGCCATCTGTGTTCCACACCGCCCTTTATGGAACAATGCGATAGGCCTCCCCTTCTCTAAGTACCTCGGCGTTCAGTGTGAGTGCAAGTGCATCCAGAATTTCTTCAACCGCAACGTCTGGAGCGAAGGTACCGGTTACCTTCTCATTGATCAGAGATGGATCAACTTCAACACGAATATTTCGGCTTGAAGAAAGCAGTACCGCTGCCTTCCTTAATGAAGTTTCCCGGAAAAAAATAAAACCGGTCCACCCCAATTGATCTTCTATGTTTACTTTCACTGGTGGCGTTGGTGCAGCAGATCCCTGCGCTATGCTCGTCATTTGCCCAGGAACGAGCAGAACACTCTGAGCATTTTCCGCCTTTGAGGCAACCTCTAACCGACCACTCTCTAAAACAACTTGGGTAAGCCCATTCGTAGAACGCACACCAAAGCGTGTGCCGAGTACTCTGGCTACCGCCTCCTTCGTTTGCACGGAAAATGGATCCGGCTGGTGTGCAACATCAAAAAACGCTATTCCCGTCAACTCTACAGAGCGCAGAAAATTCTGTCCATCAAACCGAAGGGTTGCAGGTCCGTTGAGGTGTGCTACGGAGCCATCTGGAAGAAGGACACGCTCATATTCGCCCGGATCTACAGTCGCTACCTGGAGTGCAACATCTCCTTGGTTTAGAAGCAGAAAGATGGTAATCACAGAGACCGCCAGAACGGCAATGGCTGCAGCCATTCGAAATGTCCGTAAAGGGAATATCCTGGCCGCTGATCGTTTATCCTCTAACTCCCAGTGCCTGAAAAAATCCTGCCGATCCTGTTCGATTTGAGCAGACACTTCAGAAAACCCGGGATGTGACTCAATGACTGGATCAAGGGTTTCCCATTTTCTACTCACCTCGGCAGCTTCCTCCTCACTTAAATCTTCCGCATGTCCTCCAAAAACTAGCGAGTAGAGTACAAAATCACGAGGGCTGGGAATCCGGTCCCGCAAATAAGCCCGGAACCGTTGCCAGCCTGCAAGAGAACGTGCCAAATCTGAATCAGCTTCCAGATTCTCGATGTGCGCCTGCTTCTCTTCGGCGGTGAGTGTTTCTTCGCAAAGCACCTTTTTTAGTATCTCAGATTGATCCATCCTATAACAAGAGTCCGTCTACTAAGACGCTGGAAAAGTATAAAAGGTAACGGCTAGTCCGCAAATACAGATCTCATTTTTTCGAACGCGCGTTTCACCTGCATTTTGATGGCAGTCTCGGTCGTATCCAGGATCTCGGCAATTTCCTTGTATTTATATCCATGCTCGCGGAGTTCCAGAATGCGCCTGGCACGCGGAGTGAGCACTCCAAGAGCACGCTCTGTATCAAACTTGCTCCCGGACCATTCGTCAGACGAATCTCGTTTCTCGGGGAGCATTTGCGGCTCGTAGGTTTTCTCCTTGGAAGAGTGCCGTCCCCGATAATAGTCATGTAATTCGAACAAGGCAGCCTTCATCGCAAATGCTTTGAGCTTATCTGGCTGCTTTAATGCAGTCAAGCCTGAATGAACCCGCAGTAGCGCACATTGTGTTAGATCGTCTACAACTGCCTGATTCCCAATTTTCGCCTGAAAGTAGCTTTTGAAAACTTTCCCTAATCGTCTTAAAAGTAAATTTCTGGCGGCTCCATCTCCGCCTTGTGCACGCGTCACAAGAATTGGATCGAATTTACTCAAAGCCATTCTATATCCAGATCGCGATCAGTCTAACTCCCTACCCCCCTCTCCAGTGTTTTTCAGATCTGGCTGGAGTTACGCTTTGCACGCGCTGCCGTAGACTTAAACTCCAGCCACCAATCCATCATACGCGCTCACCTAAATTTTGTAACGCTACCCGTTCAGAAATTTAGATTTGAACCTCCGAGTTACTTAACAATGGTTACTGGGTGGAAGTTCTTTGCCTGTGCCCCTTGAAGAGATTCAACGCTTGAATCAGGTTATTCAACTACACCGTCAAGGCACTCCTGTGGGCAATTCAGAATCGCCCTTGCTCCACGAATCAGTAGGTCCTGCTCCACAAGTATTGCCCCCATGTGCAAGCAATCGGCATCCCATGACCTCAGCCGCTGCCAATCTTGTCAGAACCCGGCTAAAAACAACAAAGCCCCGGGGAAACCCCCGAGGCTTTGGTTATTCGATTAAGTCCGTAGCCTAGAATAGATCTGCGACCAGACGAAGAACGTAAGCACGTCCATTATAATCCCAAGGGGTACTTTCTGGATGAATATTCCCCTGACTCAGAGTTTCATCTGAATGTGCATCTGGTACCGTATCGAACAGATTATCTACCCCAAGAGAGACACGATAATTTTCAAGAAAACGATAACCAACTTCGGCATCCGCAATAACCGCCCCATCATACTCATCCAATAGACTCCCAGAGCTGTTCGTACACGAGTTACTGTTATTGCGGCAGGCAAACCAGCCATCATAGTAGCTCAGACGTAACATACCCTGGACTGCACCACGTATATGACGCCCCATTAATACGACACGATGCTTTGGATTCAGGTCTTCAATTTCAAGTTGCCGACGCGCGGTAAGCAAGCTGACTGTAAATGGAGAACTAAGTGTCTGATCAAGGAACGTGCTAATTGACTGAGGTGCAGAAAAGGAAGTCAGCGCTGTGCTTGTCCAGTTCCATGCGAGTGTAGCCTGCGTTGCATTCCCTGACCCACTCTCGATGTCATACGCAAGGAGAAGGTCTATGCCCTGGGTGCGTGTGTCATAATCGTTAGAGAAGAATTTTATTTCCTGCAAATTCTCTACACCACCCAAAATGCCGGCGTTGTCCATGATATCCTGAATTTCCTTTGTGATTGCAATATTGCCGGTAAGGGAAATCCTGTCCTTCAATGAGATGTTGAAATAATCCAGGGTAAGCGTAAGATCTGACGACAGATCTATAATCGTTCCCAATGTAATGCTCTGGGCCGTTTCCTCGGTAAGTTCTTCTCCACCAAGAGCGCTGGAAATCGGGTGAGTTGGCGGAAGCTGCCCTGTTTCCACAAGTTGATCACCTTCGCCGGAAAGTGCGGTCTGCAATGCCCAGAGATTTGCCTGTCCCGGTGTAGGTGCCCGGAAGCCTGTTGATGCCGAGGCCCGGAGGCGGAAACCATTGGTTACACGGAACAACCCTGCAAGCTTCCCGGTCAATGTTGATCCGAAATCATTGTAATAATTTTCATACCGGGCGGCAGCCCCCAACGTAAAGCGAGTACTTACGTCTGTTTCCAAGTCAACATAAGCAGAGATATTCGGCCGATCCCATGAGCCAGCAAATTTTGGGTTCAAACCCTGATACCCATTGGAACCAACACTGAACCCTTGAGAACCATATCTTCCAACTTCGTACGAAGCCTCATCTCCACCTTCTGTGGTAAACTCTTCCGTGTGCCACTCCAACCCAAAGGCAATATTGAGGGGAGTCTCAAACGCGCCAACATCCACAGGAACGGATCCGCCTGCAGCAATCGTCAATTCCTGCTGCTCATATCCACGAGGCTTAAACGATGTAGGGCTGTCCGGCCCCATGGATGCATTGATCGTGTTGTAGATGAAGTAGTCTATGTCACTGTTTCCATATGCAAAACTTAGATCCCAACGAAATCCGTCGTCTGCCCCGCCACGAATACCTGTGGTTACACTCAAATCATAAATGTCGGCACCAAAGCGTGGCGTGAAGCCGCCCGGAAACAACTCATTGAAGAGAAAGCACTGGCCCTTGTACTGTGAAATGAAGCTGCTCACGGCCGCAAAGTCCGAATCTAGACTAGGAGTCAGTTCCCTGCATATGACATCGTCACTTTCGTTCAGATCTGCAACGGCACGGACCGCATCCTCGCCACTGCCAAACCGGAAGACAGAACCTCGTGCACTGGGCGTGCCGGGAGCACGGAAATAGAAACCACCTTCTGATTTACGCTGTCCATAGCCACCAAATGCATAGATATGCGCGTTGCTGCCGACATCAATTCCTGCATTTACAAAACCAATAACAGAATTGCTCACATCCGGGCCTCCCCAAATTTGAGCAGGATTGTTGAGGGGATAGCCTCTTTGGATCAACAAGTCTTCATCCCGACGAAGTCCACTTCGGATTGTTGGGTTCGCATCGCGATATTCAAGACTTAGATTCATAAAGCCCCTTTCCGTCAGGGGAAGCCCTACATTAACGGCTGCCATGAAATTTTCGCCAGAACCCGAGGCTTCGTGTTCGCTCAGCCCATTTGAAGCTGAAATTCCAGTTGGGACTATATCATCTCCACCTATGAACCCTCCATATTGCAACCGTACATGTACTCCTTGATTATTATCACGAAGTTGCATGTTGAACACCCCAGCTACGGCATCAGCACCATACTGTGCCGCTGCACCATCCCGAAGTACCTCAACCTGCTTCAGCGCAATACTTGGAATCATGTTCATATCCGCCCCTTGGGACCCTGTGTTCAGGGAACTGCCAAGAAGGGCCATTGATGCTGAACGATGGCGTCTCTTGCCATTAACCAGCACCACAACATTATCGGGAGAAAGACCCCGAAGCGTAATGGGTCTGACTAACGTTGCCTCATCATCAATTCCGTGGCGCTGTACATTGTAAGAAGGAATCTGATTGCGCAGTATATCATCAAGATCCGTGCTGGTCTGGGAAGCCAGATCCCTAGGACCAAAAACGTCAACCGGAACGGCGGAATCCTTCACAAGCCTCGGTAATCGACGTGATCCCACAACGACGACCTCCTCAATTTCCAAGACGCTTTCACTCAGTTGCACGTTGATCTCGTTCGTATCCCCTGAAACGAGAACCTCCTGAGTTCTGTATCCCACAAAGCGAAATTCCAATGTGCTGCCAACAGCAACATCTGAGATTGAATACATACCATCGGAATCGGTGACGGTACCATCCAGGGTACCCTGAATAATAACTTGTACACCGGGGAACGGCTGATTCGTTGCATCTGTCACTGTACCAGTCACAGTGACCTGAGCCGCTGCAATGGGGACAATGAGTAGTCCAAGTGCCAATAAAATGGAAGTAGCAAGTTGTTTCATTTGTTCGGAAATTTGTTTCTGAAGTTAAGTAAACGCACGCTCACGCCCCAAGCAAAAGCGATTCCCCGCAAAAGAGAAAGGCCTTCCTACGGAAGATAATACTCTCAGACGGCAAATAAATCACGCCATACTACATCATACATCAGGCAATATAATACTATAATACAATGATGCAATAATATAAGGTAAATATAAAATTCTTTTCCTTAGAGCTAAAGTGAGGTGCTTTCCATGTACTCTCGTTGACATGGGTAATCAGGTGGCCATATTACGACCACACCCGCACCGTGTACGGATTGAACATGATTTGGTTTCCAATAAACGATCAAAAGGGGGGTGCTCAGATTACATCTTCTGGTTCTGACATTTTGATGCCTCCCAGTGCAGGTCCAATTCTTCTAACTCTGCCGCCTTTATGTCCGGCACATTTGCTTCTATGTATTCAAACCGACCGCAGAAGCGACGATTCGCAGCTCTGAGTGCATCTTCCGGATTGATTTGATTTTTTCGTGCATAATTGACTAGTGCAAAAAGCAAATCTCCAAACTCGCTCTCGCGTTCATCCTCCGAACCTGCTGTCTTGAATTCCTGAATTTCCTCTTCGACCTTGGCCCAGGTACTTTCCTGATTGGGGAAATCAAACCCGACACTCGCAGCTTTTTCCTGCATCCGGTAAGCGGACAGGAGCGCAGGTAACCCAACGGGCACACCGCTTAGCACGGACCGTCCCTTTCGCTCTTGTGCCTTGAGGGATTCCCAATTCTGGAGCACTTCTTCGACCCCCGAAACATGAACCTGACCAAATACATGTGGATGGCGCCGAACCATCTTGTCGATGGTTGCCGTAATCACATCGGCCAGATCGAACTGTTCGGCCTCTTCCGCAATGATGCTGTGCAGGATGATTTGCAATAGTAGATCCCCCAGTTCTGTGCTGAGCTCCTGCATGTCCCCTTGATCAAGCGCTTCAACGGTTTCGTATGCCTCTTCAATCAGCAAATGGCGCAGTGAAGCGTGGGTCTGCTTCCGATCCCATGGGCATAGTTTTCTGAGTTGACGAACTACATTGACTAAGAGGATCCATTGGGGGGCCGAGTCATTGACCTCTGAGTATTTCTGATTAAAAATTTCTTTTAGCATTAATCTGGGGCTATATTGGTATTTTAGTCCGCGTTGGTCTCATGGGGACGTTTTTCTTTCTGATGCGTTTCAAATGCAGACTAATGTCTTACATCCTTTCTTTAACGTAACCCAACCCATGCAAGATATAAATGTAAATAAAGTCGTCCTCATTGGGCGCATTGAAGAAGAACCTGTCCTTCGTCACACCCAAAGCAACACGGCAATATGTTCGTTTCGTGTTGCAGTAACCGAGACCTATGTCAACCGGGATGGAAATCGCATGGAAAGCAAATCCACACATAGTGTCACCGTTTGGGGACAAAAAGGGGAGACGCTCAAAAATCAGGCCCATGCAAACTCTCGCATATTTGTGGAAGGAAGTATTCGGAACCGCTCGTATGAGGACCGCGATGGAAATCGGAAATGGGTCACGGAAATAAACGCACAAAATGCATTCGTGCTGGATGCCGTGAGCGGACATCAAACGCATCAGGGAGCACAAGGTGGATATACGCAACCTCAACCCGCTACCTACCAACCCCCCGCTCAACAGCCTGCACCTGCAACTCAACAACCTGCACCTCCCCCGCAACAGCCCCCAACCCAGCAGAGCCCCCCGGCGGTACAGGACTCTTCTTCATCACACGTACCGGAGGATGACCTTCCCTTCTAGAAATCTAGAAGGTACGGAGGGATCATTCCCGATGTATCGCGTGAAAACTCCGTACCATCCATCAATACGTGGTCGATTCCCTATCCAATCGCTTCCTGCACTGTGACCGAAGTCTAAACCCGTTGTTGATTACTCTCGCCGGACTAGGCTGCTTTTGACAAACTTCGCGAATTGCCCCCGGTAACTTGTAATCCCCGCAGTTCTTTATCTTAGGCATTATTCTCAGTGAAAACCTATCTTCACAAGTAACTCAGAGCGAAAATAGAGATCATGGCATCACTTCAGCAAGGCGGCGCGAATGGTCGCGAGCAATGGAGCGGACGGATGGGCTTTATTCTGGCCGCCGCCGGAAGTGCGATTGGATTAGGAAATATCTGGCGCTTCCCCTATTCTGTGGCAGAAGGCGGTGGAGGCTTATTTGTCCTGATCTACCTGTTTTTTGTTCTTGCAATTGGCCTCCCGGTGCTACTGGCTGAACTCAGCCTGGGCCGCGAATCAAGACGCAACCCGGTCGGTGCATTTAAGGCGTTGATCCCTGGGAAATACTGGCCTTATGTGGGAGGTCTTGGAGTTTTGACGGGCGCAGGCATACTTGCCTTTTACTCCGTCATCGCCGGCTGGACGTTAGGATATCTTGGCAAGGCTGTATCCGGGACATTGACACAGGCACAGGATGGAGAAACCAGTGGAGCCATCTTCAACTCCTTCGTGGCAGATCCTTTCTGGCCTATCCTGTTGAGCGGGCTGTTCCTACTGTTGACCCTGTTCGTTGTGCGAGGAGGTGTTTCCAAGGGGATTGAACGGGCAACTACACTATTGATGCCAGCCCTTTTTGTGCTGCTGATTGCAATGGCAATTCGAGCAGTCAGCCTCCAGGGAGGCATGGACGGACTGGTCTATCTCTTCACTCCCGACTGGTCTAAACTGAGCTTGAATGTGGTCATGGGGGCACTTGGACAGGCGCTGTTCAGCTTAAGCCTGGGGATGGGGGCAATGATCACCTATGGATCCTATGTCTCTAAACGGGAGAATCTCTGGAAGTCAGGCATCTTTATTGCAGCGGCCGACACCGGAATTGCCCTGTTGGCTGGACTCATTATTTTCCCAACCCTCTTCTTTGCAAACGCAGACCCTCTTGCCGGTCCGGGCCTCGTATTCGTGGTTCTTCCGACCATCTTTAACCAGATGCCCCTAGGAACTGTCTTCGCTGTAGCATTTTTCTCGCTACTCGCAATTGCTGCACTGACCTCGACCGTTAGCCTTCTTGAGGTCGTTGTTGCATATTTTGTAGACGAAAAGGGCTGGAAACGGAATCGGGCGGCAGCAGTGGTTTCTGGATTTTGCTTCGTTCTGGCCGTGCCTTCCGCACTTGCGTTCGGAGCAGCACCGGCACTGAGTGGAGGCGAAGGTTCTATCCTGCCATTCAACCTTGATTTTCTAACCCTGAACAATAATATTTGGGGGAATTATTCGCTGAGTATCGGAGCGTTTCTGATTTGTATCGGAGTCGCATGGGCATGGGGCGTTCCCAAATTTCTGGCTTCCCTCGAAGATGGCGGTGATCGTAAATTCCCTATGCCCGGGCGTGAGGTTGTCGGCTTCTTGGTTAAGGTCGTTTGCCCGCTGGCTGTACTCATTGTCCTTATCTTTATTGTAGTAACTGGGCAGTATTTTTAATTGCGTGAGCATCTACCTAGTTCTCTGATTCGTATACACCAAATCTTTTTGCAGTTTGGACCCTCCTGAAGGCCCCATTCTGGCCATACTCAGTCTGCTATCCCAGACTTTTGGTGTGCCGGTATCACCGACTGAAATTATTGTCTTTCTGCTGCTGCTTCTTGCCAGTGCAGTCGTATCAGGTTCAGAAGTGGCGCTTTTCTCGTTGAGCTCCACGGATCGAGAAACGCTCGCTGCGCGAGGAGATCGCCGTAGTCAACAGGTGCTGACACTCCTGGAAAAGCCGCGTCAGTTACTGGTTACGATCCTTTTGCTTAATACGCTAATCAACGTTTCCGCCGCTATCCTTGCAGCTATGGTGACAAAAAGGATCGCAGAACCGCTTGACCTCAGCATTGGAGTTGTTTTTGCCATCGAGGTAGTTGCACTCACACTCACGCTGCTGATCGTATCCGAGATCACCCCCAAACTGATTGCATCCAGGTTTTCAATCACATACAGTCGCAGTGTTGCAGGAATGCTTGCGGTCATCTCTCGCCCCCTGTATCCAGTAACATTCCTGCTAACACGTATGTCGTCCAGCGTACAGGGAGTTTATCATAGCTGGGGAGATCACGAAGACATTGATATGCTTTCTTCGGATGACTTGCGGGTGATGGCCGAGATCGGCAAAGATCATGGATCCCTAGAAGAAGATGAGCATGGCTGGATCCAGTCACTGCTTGATCTTGGTGAAACCACCGTCCAGACCATCATGGTCAATCGCCTGGATATTTCGGCCATCCCCGTCACAGCATCCCTATCCGAGGCATTAGGCTTGATTCGAACCTGTGGTCACTCCAGACTTCCACTCTATAAGGACCATCTGGATAACATCCAAGGCATTGTCTATGCGAAAGATTTGCTGCCCTTTATCAACCAACCTGACTCCAAAGTAGACTGGAATCAGATCATCCGACCTCCGATTTTTGTACCACTTGGTCGAAAATCGGATGATCTATTGCAAGACTTTCAACACCGTAAAACCCATCTGGCAATCGTAGTAGATGAATATGGAGGTACGGCAGGACTGGTAACACTGGATGATATATTGGAAGAGGTTGTTGGGGAAATCGGAGATGAACATGACGAGGCGCGAGATACGCTCATCATTCCACTGGGCGAACTGGAATATCACGTGGATGCGCGGATCACCCTGACAGATCTCAATGACGCACTAGATATTTCCCTGCCAACGGACACCTATGCATTCGAAACCCTGGGTGGCCTCATATTTCATCTGGCCGGAGATATTCCCGAGCCAGGGTTTACAACCACACATGAACAATTGGATCTTTCGGTGGAGGAGGTGGAAAACAACCGGATCCGCCTAGTACATGTCCGTGTCTGCAACGATACCAAAGAATCGAACGGAATAATTTCATAGCAATATGAAACCCTAATGGGTTCACGGGATTCAATGGCTTATCCATCACTGCTACGCCGCTGAGCCTCGCATGGACAGCATAAGAGACCATTGCGGAATTTTTGGCATTTTTAACTCGCCGGAAGCCGCGCGGCTTACCTATTTTGGTTTGCACGCTCTCCAGCACAGAGGGCAGGAATCGTGCGGGATTGTCAGTTCCTCCTTTGACCCGGTACGACAGCGACGGATCATGTCTGCTATACGTGACTTTGGTCTGGTCTTGGATGTATTTGATGATCCCGGCCTGTTTCAAAGCCCCCTGAGTGGTAAGTCGGCAATTGGCCACACACGTTACTCTACGAGTGGTTCTTCGGTAAATCGCGCCAATATTCAGCCTTTCCACGTTCAGTATCGCGACGGAAACCTCGCAGTCGCCCACAATGGAAACCTCTCCAACGCAGCCGAACTTCGGCGTTCATTCAGTGAGCAGGGAACGCTATTTCAGTCAACCTCTGATACAGAACTCATTCTGCATTTGATTTCTCAAAGCCGCGAAAAAAATCAGGTTGATCAAATTCTGGATGCACTTGCAGAAGTAGAAGGTGGCTACGCGCTGACACTGCTTACGGACAACTGCCTGGTTGCGATTCGGGATCCCAACGGATTCAGGCCACTTGCGCTGGGGCAATTACCCAAAACGGAAGCGAATGGGGAAATCTCCTACTGTGTTGCGAGTGAGACTTGTGCCTTTGATATGATTGGGGCCGAATATATTCGTGATGTTGAGCCAGGTGAGGTCATCATCATTGATCAGGATGCCTGCGAGACGGGGAAGCTTCGTAGCGAACAGCTAGATGGCCACCATGGTGTGAGCCAGTGTATTTTTGAATACATCTATTTTTCCCGGCCAGACTCCCGGATTTATGGTGAGATGGTTGATAAAGTGCGTCGCAAATTTGGCAAGCAACTCGCCCATGATGCTCCTGTACCCCGTGTACCGACAGAAGAGAAAGCTCCCCTTGTAATTTCGGTACCAGACTCTTCCAACACTGCGACACTTGGTTATGTAAGTGAATGTCAGAAGCTTGGATACCGTTGCAAGTACGATATAGGCTTGATCCGTAACCACTATGTCGGTCGAACCTTCATTGCACCAGGTCAGGACAGCCGCGAGTTACGGGTGCGGTGCAAGTTTAATACGGTTGATGGGGTATTGAAAGATCGAATTGTCGTCGTTCTGGACGATTCGATTGTTCGGGGTACAACTGCAAAGCTCCTTGTGAGGATGATCCGGGAAGCTGGTGCGAAAGAAGTTCATTTTCGTGTCGCTTCACCAACCGTTATGAATCCCTGTTTCTACGGAATGGATTTTCCCAGCAAGCAGGAATTGCTTTCAAGCAAATTTGATGATGTGGCTGCCATAGGAGAATGGCTTGGCGTTGACTCCCTTGCCTATTTAAGCATCGAGAGCCTCAAAAAAGCGGTTGGGGATGCCCATAGCAGCCCGCACGGCTACTGTGATGCCTGTTTTACAGGCTGCTACCCCGTACCCGTGGGGGACTGTGTCACCAAAGAGGCCTACGACTAAGGTCTCTGGTCTGGCACTTCACAGGTGGGTGGACGATTCGTGTCCGCCAGATAAATGATCTTCCAGCCCTCATCCGTCTGGTAAAGTTCTTGACTTCGACGGTTACCTCCGTCACAGGGGTTCTGGAGTGGGATTTCCGGGAAAACTGAACACTACCAATCCCCCTTTTCAGGGCGGAATGATGAAGATCGAGACCGAATGGGACGCTTGATTTAGGAGGTCGTCCCCTCTTTGAACAGTACGGTCTGGCGCTGTATCGTCAGACCGACTGTCTGGTATAGGCGCCCGCTCGTTTCGGTAACCTTCGATGGAAGAAGGTATTCTGCCCGATTGCCTCGATCACAAATCATGGAGGTTTCCACCGCACCAAGTTCTGCTAAAATCTGCCCTTCACTCAGGCGATGTTTTGAACCAAACCTCGCATTATATCGGTGTCGGAAGATCCGTAACAGGGCAAATGCAACAAAACAGATTGCAATATGGGCACGCACCCGACGCTCGACCCAGTGAAAGATGGGCCGGATCGCCATGGTGTGTTTCATCACACGAAAACCTTCTTCAATTCGCCATAACTCTCCATAATGTTGATAGACTTGTTCTGGAGTCAGATCCTCCAGACTCGTCCAGACCCCATGCAGCCCATCAAACTTCTCATCCCGAACAATCGCTGCTTGATCTAAGCTCACTCCATCCTGCTTCACCTTCAGAAATCGACCACTTCTGCCGGTGCCCTTGACCCCCTGTTTCAAACGATTCTTCACCTTCTCAATTGCCTTCTCCCGTGAATGTACATCCCGAGCTGCCTTCTTTGGACAATAGCGCAAAATCAAGCGTCGACCACCAAGTTTGTGTTCGGTAACCTTACGACCCGTCGTTAAAACCTTCCAAGACTGTGCCCCGAGAATCGTCTTGGTGTGGAGTTGATTTAATGACCGTAAACGTGCAGCCACGATATAGTCACAGCCCAGACTTTGCAACAACGCTAAATTCTCCTTGCTCAACATCCCTGAATCGGCAACGACAATCATCCGATCCAAATCAAAACATTCTTTGAGGCGCGTCATCGCCGGTTCAAGCGTCTTTACATCGGTGGTATTGCCGGGAAAGAGTTCGTACGTGACCGGAAGCCCTTCTTGGGTTTGGATCAATGCCAAGACCAACTGAACCTTTTTGGGCTTCCCATCCTTGCTAAACCCTTTCTTGCGTAGCTCATCCGGCAACTCACTGGCAAAGCTCAATGTCGTCACATCAAAAAACAGCACCTTCAGTTTCCCGCCAAGCATGCCGAGCGTCTCGTTGGAGACCAGCTGCTTCATCTGTTCAATTCGGTCGTCCGTGACGGCATCCATCATCCGATAGAACTTCTCCACCGGAACGTCCACCCCCGCATCCTTGGACATCTGCCGTGCATGGGCCAGTTTACTATCCCCAGGTGCAGCCAGACGAAGTAAAACCGCTTGCTTGAACAGACGACGAGACATCTTCTGACGGCGATCAAAGACCTCTGTAAACCGCATCTGGTGATACAGGGCCCCCATGACCTCGTGAAAGCCCAGACAGATGCGCCGTATTTCCTCCAGCTTCCGTGCATCTTTGATCACCAGTGCCTTCGACTCCCGTTTTTTTCTGCGGGCAGCCACCACCTCGTCTACATAGTGCTTGGCAGAAAATAGCTGTTTTTTGAATTTCGACTCAGTAGAAATTGGGAGGTTTCCTCAATTTTCCCCTCGACATGACGAACTTTGGAGGCCCCGTGTCCATTCGGTCCCTTTCGCGTCCGTTTTTGGCTTTGTTCTTGTCGTGTTGCAATGCTATATCCGTAGATTTCGTGCAGTCTGAACGTACCTCTGCCATCCGCGTCGAACGCGCGGTCATATCTTGACTCGACTTCAGAGATCTCCTACGCTGCACGCCGTCGGCGTTTGGCACGTTTCAGTTCTTGGCTGAGAACCAGACGTCCCAACCGGTGGAGATTGGCCGCCAGGACGGCGGTAGCTACAACCCGCTCAAAGCTCTCTGGGCTCACTTCACGTACCACATCCCATCCTCGTTGGCCTAAATTATTCAGTGCAGATTCCACTGCCGAATGTCCTTTGCGTCCTTGTTTGAACGAGTCCGTTGCCTGACGTTCCTGCTCCTCTTTCGTACAGCGCCCCTTCTTCAGCGTTGCGTTGACCTCTAACAACTGATCCAATTCGTCAAACGTTTCTGGACTGTAAAACCCCCGATCCAACGAACAACTCCGAGCGTCTGGGTAGATCGCCTGCGTCGATTTAATCAAGGATACGGCCACATCCTTGTCCGTCCCGGTCCATATAATTTCGTATCCCAAGACAAATTGATGCTCATCCTCGATCATCGCAACCGGAACCCCTAACTCGCATACGACGCCGACTTTGCCTTTCTTGATCCAACACGTATGCGGTTTGAAAATAGACATCACCTTCTCCTCGGAAGGAATCGTTTCTCCCCGCAGAATGCGACGATCAATTTGGTCTGCAAATTTCGCCGCATAGGCGACCAATTCCACGATCCGAACCTTTGCACTCTGCAGCTGAGCCAGCTGTTTTGCATCCAAGCCAGAAGGTTGACCCACATGGTTCTGATCCATGGGCGACGTAAGAAATGCATCCAAATCGCGAAGCAGTTGTTCCGCTTTCTCCCGAATCTTGCAACAGTACGCCAGGTATGCTTCTACCCCCTCGTGGTTGGATTTGTACTGCCGAGCCGTGCGGATGGATTGAAATAATTTGTACGTCTCTCGCTGAAGATAGGCATGTTGCCGCCAGCCCCTAAGCCCCGACTGCTTCGATACCCGTACACACTTGCGGATCATACACCGAATCGTATCCCACATCAGACGCACATCCGTGGGAAACTCAACATTCGTCTTGACGACTTTGGAGTCTCCTCGTGTTTTCAACAGTTCTCCCTCGGTGTGCCCTACGGCTTGGTGCCCCTGTTTCACCACCAGAGCATTTATCTGCCCAAGAAGCTCCGGAGACAGGCCCGACACATTATCCTGGATGGTCTGACGGTTGTACTGCGTGTCGTCAGCATCGCTGTGTCCCATCATCTGGCGAAGGGACTTTAACCCATTGGCCAATACCGCCAGACGATCATAGTCACAGTGGATCGCTTGACGCAAGCCCGCCAATACCACGATCCTCCACAGGTCCATCCCCGGACGTCCACGATCCTTGCGGACCCCAGGATTATAGCCGGAGTCCATCAGATCAAAAAGCTGTTTACGGGTCCGAGGATTCTTGAAGATCTGTTGGACCCCATACAGATAGGCAATCACATCGTCCCGACTCTTGAGATCCAGCTCAATCTCCTCAATGGGAACGGTGCCAATCGTCATTTGAGCTTGAAAAACCTTACGCATGTGAAAAAGAGAAATGGTTGAAGATTCAACGCCCAAGTCCAAACAGGGTTAACCTTTTGCCCCCTAAAAGATGCGAAGAATTCTGCCTTAGGGGACCAGATCCCCTGTAATCTCCCCAAATCCCCCCAGAAATTACCTGAATCCTAAAAATTCGCAACCAAAACGATTCTCGAAAACTACTCCATAGACCTTGAATCAAAGATTATTGGCCATTTTTGGTATTTTCTGCCCAGCACTACATAAGACTCTGCAGGAAATAAGGAGGGTTGCAGGTCTTCTTGGATCCGAGCTAATTCCAGATAGGCAATTTTAACCAGACCGTCCACTGCATCCGGGTGAACGCTTCCCATGTGTCGGACGATACGAACCCGCGGCTTTCTTTCCTTATTACGGTAGCTCTCAACAATCTGGACAGAGATGTTTTTCGTGGTTTTTCGTTTGAGTTCTCGGACCCACATGACCCAGTTGGTTGGTGAATTACAAAGATACGAAAAATACAATTAAAAAGCAAGACTGAACACTACACAGGAAGGCCAAAAAAAAACCTCCCAGAAAGCACGGAAACAGTGGTTTTGTACCTGGAAAAATCGAAACCGTCAAAGTCAGGGCCTACGACTAAGGTCTCTGGTCTGGCACTTCACAGGTGGGTGGACGATTCGTGTCCGCCAGATAAATGATCTTCCAGCCCTCATCCGTCTGGTAAAGTTGCATCGAGTTCACCCCGCAGTGACTGAGCGTATCATCAAGAAAAAAAGCAAACTCCATCCACGCCGAAGCCAGCCGCCCATCAATTGAAATATGAACATCCCATATCCGCTCGTCCCATACCTCGTCATGCGGTGTACCAACCGCTTGGACAAACCCATCCGTGGGACCGATACGTAGACCTTGAGAACCAGCCCGAGCCATTAAGGCTTCTTCGTGCAATACGCTGCGTACCATCGTACTGTCACCAGCACGCATCCCATCAAATAAACGATCAATCACGGCCCGAACTTCAGCCTCATTCGACTGGGCATACGCAGGTACACCCATCACGGCAACTGTAATTACGAACCCACAAGAGAGAAAATAAGAGAGCCTTTGCATGTAGATACCGATATAAACTTCCAGCCAAACTCTTACTTCATGGATCCGTTCCGCTTTATGATCCCTCATGATTCCTCCTCTCTTTTTCGTGACTGATTCGTTTCAAATACCGCTGGACATACTTGGGCACACATCCAATCTTCCCAGATCAGGTATATGATGTTACGCCAGATCACCGCCTATTCAACCGATAGCAGCTGTTCAAACTCATCGACTGGTAGCGGACATTGAAAAATCCATTAAGTTTGATGTGATGTGGGATCACTATCTTGGATTTTACACCCTGTTTTCGGGAATTTCTTGAAAAAACCTAGCTGATGAGGATCGGACGAACCACAGAGGAATCCTTCAACGGCGCACTTGGCGCCGCGCTGCGGCGCACGAGTGTGCGCTGGTCTGAAACTCCGGAATATGTCCGGGTGGAAGAAACGGATCTCCTGCATGGCAAGCCGGGATTGAAGCCGGATATTTTGATCAACGACGGGGTATTTCCACCGGTCATTCTTGAATGTTCGTTTACCGGCCCTGATGCAGATCAGGATGCCATAAAGCGACTCGGATTGGAAACCCAGCAAGGCCGATTCCGAATCAGCACCGCCATCGCACTCCATATCCCGGAGCGCTTTCGTCAGCAGCAGGGGTTCACCATCACAGAGACTCTGCTCAGCGGCGAACCGCTTGCATACGCGGTTCACCAGCTATCCGAGCGTCAGGGACAACTCTCCATTGCAGATACCTCTCAACGGCGGTGGCCCAAACAGGGATTCATTGAGGGGACCGTGTTTGATCTTGCCTCCCTCCTGCCTTCCATTGGATTCCCTCGTGAACGCATGGAGGATATTGCAGACAACGTTGCACGACTGGTCGAAGAGGCCGCCAGTGGACTGGAGATCACCCTTTCCCTGAAACAGCAGCAGCAAATTGCCCGCCATCTGCATCAGCGCTCATCACTGAAGGGACTTCGGACCATGATGGTGTTATGGTTGAATGCGCTCTTGACCCAGCAGCGGCTGGCCGTGCAGGGAGCGGAGGTGGTGCCCCATCTAGATCTCATCAGCGATACCTACCCGGATGTGCGTGCACAGATGAAAACCTGGCGTGCAATCAATCAACGAAACTGGAATTCGGTGTTTGAGCCGGCAATCGAAATGCTCCGGCTCTCGAGCACCTTCAATCCCGCCGAAACCTCCCGGATGCTGTTCAAGCTCATCAGCGCCACACAGCAGATCGAGACTGCACAACTGGGATTGCACATCAGTGTGGGAGCGGAGCTGTTCCCCAAGCTGAGCGAAGATCGAAAGCAGGCGGCCGCCTTTTACACACAGCCAGCAACGGCAGAGCTTTTGGCAAACCTAGCGATTACGCCCTCTATACTCAGCGCCGACCAGTGGCGGGATGCGGACCTTTTCAGAAAGCGGCATCTCAGTGACCTGGCCTGCGGGACCGGCACGCTCCTTCGTGCGGGCTATCGCCGCGTCGCGACCTTGCATGAGCAGGCCGGGGGAACCTCCAAAAGCTTGGGGCGCCTTCATGCAAGTGCAATGGAAGGGGGACTGATGGGCACCGATATCAGCCCAATTGCGGCGCACTTGACTACCTCATCCCTCGCAGCATTGGGATCAGGAGCCCCCTATGGAGATACACAAATCGGATGGGTTGATGTGGGCGGCGAAAAAGGACAGACCGGATCGCTGGAGTACTTTGCCACACAAAAAATCGTGGACCTCTTCCATGTGGGAAGCGGCAAATCTACCGGCAATCACAATAACGGCGAAAACTCGGTCGCAGTCGCTGATGCATCGCTGGACTGGATCCTGATGAATCCTCCCTATTCCAGGACACGGGGTGGACAGAGTGTGTTTGATGTTGCAGGGCTTTCAGTCGCAGAGCGAAAGGCCTGTCAGAAGCGATGGAGGGATCTGGTAAAGAACGAGCCCGTCAACAACCAGGCGGGCTTGGCCGCCTCCTTTCTTGCACTGGCACGCCGCAAATGCAAACCGGGAGGACGCATTGGCTTTGTCCTGCCGCTCTCCGCTGCCTTTGCAGAATCATGGGCCATCACACGGCGCATGATGGAAGAAGAGTTTGAAGACTTGGTCGCAATTGCAATCGCCAGTGGACAAGCACTGGGCAGAAGTGCCTTGTCTGCAGACACCGGCATGGAAGAAATGCTGTTGGTTGGGACCAAGCGGACCAATCATCGCCCGAATGGCGAGCCCGCTTCTGATCGGGTTTATTGCATTACGTTACGAGAGCCTGTGCTGCGGGTAGGAGAAGCCGGTGAGGTGGCGCGGACGATCCAGCGTGCGATTGAGAATGTGCAGGATTCCACGGCTAGTTACCCGGTCCGGGTTGGGCAGGATGAAATCGGACAGATCTGCGCGTTTATCGTGAGGATGCCGGGGACTCCCTGGAGTCCATTGGGCGTGCTGCATGCGGACCTTGCACTGGCTGCCGATGCGCTGTTGGAGGGAGAACTGTTGTTCAACGGCCATGCTGTACCGATTGGAGTCCCCATGTCTCCCATGAAAGAACTCTTTGAGGTTGGTCCGACGCACGACCTGATCGGCCATCTTTCTGGGAGAGATCCTCGCGGCGCCTTTGAATTCCATCCGGTATTTGACACGGTCGACGCCATGGGGCCTGACCGTGCACTTTGGAAGGCCGACAGCAGCACACAGAGACGCCTGGTGGTGCCACTGACACACAAAGGAACCGCCCCCGCGGGAGTCGGATCCGAAGCAAAGCGGGAAGCCATGCGACAATTCCGCAGTACGCTGTTCTATGCACGAAATATGCGCTGGACCTCCCAGACACTTCTGGCTGCCACAGCAGCGCACCCCGGCATGGGAGGGCGTGCCTGGACCTCGTTACAGCATGAGGATGAACGGATACGCAAGGCGTTTGCACTGTGGGCGAACTCCACCCTGGGGTTCCTGGTGCACTGGACCCAAGGCCAGAGAACGCAAAGCGGTCGAGCTACGACCCAAATAAAAGCACTCGCCAATATCCCCTGCCCCAGACTGGACCAGATCCCAGAAATTCGGTTGGAGCAGGCTGTGCTTGCATTCGATGAACTTTCCGGCAAGGAACTGCTGCCCGCCTGTCAGGCACATGCAGACGAGGTGCGAAAAAAGATCAATCAGGCCGCCCTTGAAATGCTGAACCTGAACCATGACCAAATTCCCGAAACCCTGGAGACACTACGCTGGCTGTGGTGCAACGAGCCATCCGTGCATGGACAGAATCGAAAAGCACTCGAGCTTTTGAAGCAGAATTGAGACCATTCACCTTGCAAAAACGCTCCCAAAACTCGCTGCACTAAGTATATAATCGCCAAAAATTTTGCGTAGTTAGTGCTTGATCCTCTAAATTTTCCCACTGGAAATGAACGCATGTCTCTTATCCTGTAACGACAAGGACTACTTGATCATTGTTTGAACGAGGGTGCTCCTCACGTGAAATTTCGTACATTTGGCTATTGAATGCATAAAATCCGACCGATTTCCATAGGCGCCAAAACATGAAAAACAATCTTTATGTCGCAAGAACTGCCATCATTGTTGCTTTGGGTGGATTCCTTATGGGCTTTGATGCTTCAGTCATCTCTGGAGTTGTTGGCTTTATTGAGATCGAATTTGCTCTTAGCGATTTAGAACTTGGATGGGCAGTCAGCTCGTTGACCCTTAGTTCAACGCTCGCCATGTTGGCGGCTGGACCACTCAGCAATCTGATCGGCCGGCGCAGCGTCCTTTATTGGGCGGCCGTCCTTTATGCCGTTTCGGCGGTTGGGTCTGCTCTGGCTCCCTCCTACCTGATTCTGGTGATCGCCCGTATGGTTGGGGGGCTGGGAGTTGGTGCATCGCTCATTATCGCCCCGATGTACATTGCAGAAATCTCTCCGCCTCTACTTCGGGGACGGATGGTGTCGTTCAATCAACTCAATATCGTGATTGGAATTACGGTCGCCTTTTTTACGAATTACGTCATTTTGCAACTCGGTGATTCCTCTGCTGCCTGGGCACAGGAGATGAATTTTGGCCCTTGGAACTGGCGCTGGATGCTAGGCCTGGAAACACTTCCCGCTATACTCTACTTCTTTGCGCTTTTTGCAGTACCTGAAAGTCCCCGCTGGCTTGTGATGAAGGGGCGTGTCACCGAGGGACTGGCAATCATGACGCGGGCAAGTGGAGCTAATGAAGCAGAAAAAGATCTGCAAGAAGTCCAGGCTAGCCTCAATGCAGACGCTGCGAAGGATAAGGTTGGCTTTGCCGCTTTGTTTGCACCGGCACTAAAGCTCGCACTCCTCATCGGAATTGTGATTGCCGTTGTGCAACAAATTACAGGAATCAATGCAGTGTTCTTCTATGCTCCTATGATCTTTGAGCAGTCGGGGATTGGAACGAATGCCTCTTTCGTCCAAGCGATCCTGGTTGGCATCGTTAACCTGGTCTTTACCATCGTAGCGATTGCTCTGGTTGACCGACTGGGGAGAAAGCCGCTACTTGTTCTGGGGCTTTCAGGAATCACCATCGCCATGGCAGTATTAGCCTATGGATTCTATAGCGCCACCTACACGCTACCTATGGACGTAGTTCTCCCCGCTGCCATCAATCAACAGGCCCTGCAACCGATTCTCGACATAACCTTCAACTCTGACGTTGAGTTCAAGCAAGCACTTGAAGCCGCATTGGGGCTTTCTGTCGCAAGAGAATTTGAGTCCGACCTGATTGCGGCAGCCATCAGCATGAACCCGGCCCTTATCCTGACCGGCATCCTAGGGTTTGTCGCCTCATTTGCAGTTTCCCTTGGCCCAGTCATGTGGGTACTTTTCTCAGAACTCTTTCCAAACCGGGTACGTGCACTGGCGATTTCATTTGTTGGATTGATCAATTCTGCTATAAGTTTCACCGTTCAACTGGTTTTCCCATGGGAGCTGGCGAATCTGGGCAGTAGTACAACGTTTCTCCTGTATGGGATCATGGCTGCGGCTGGCCTCATTTTTGTCATCTTTATTCTCCCCGAAACGAAAGGACGATCCCTGGAATCCCTGGAATCCCTCCTTGCAGGAAAACCGAAAACTGAACCCCAATAGAATGTTTTATCAACGTCTTCTCTTTATCTCCATGTTACTCCTGTTCGTGCTTGGGACAAGCCTTCTGCATGCGCAGGAACCCGCTGTCGTGGAAATCCGCCAGGTAGATGGGAAATACCACCTGTTCAAAGACGGAACACCTTTCTATATTCACGGAGCAGGCCTCGAATTCGGAAATATTGAGGCTCTAGCCTCCCACGGAGCCAACTCCTTTCGTACTTGGCGTACGGATAATGGCCAAAGCAGTGGCATGGAAGTACTTGACCGTGCACATGCAAACGGGATGATGGTCACGATGGGGATTGAAATTGCCCGTGAGAGACCCGGGACTGGACGCGGTGTATTCAGCTTTGATTATGGCGACTCTGCGGCGGTTGCCGCCCAATTGGGGAGGGTTCGAGAGGAGGTCCTGCTCTACAAAGATCATCCCGCTTTGCTGATGTGGGGAATCGGAAATGAATTGAATCTGGGAGCATCAAACCCACTGGTCTGGAATGCAGTGAATGATATCTCCAAAATGATCCACGAAGTGGACGGAAATCACCCGACACTGACGATGCTGGCTGGAATCCATCCTGAACTGATTCAGCAGATCAAAACTCGCGCGCCTGATCTGGACCTGCTTGGGATTCAGATGTACGCCGATATTGTCAATTTGCCACGTTACCTGAGAGAATCTGATTGGAATGGCCCTTATGTCGTGACCGAGTGGGGAGCCACAGGACATTGGGAAGTACCTACGACATCCTGGGGAGCACCGATTGAAAACAACTCTACGGTCAAAGCAGACTGGTATGATCAACGTTACGAAACCGCAATCGCATCCGACACCACCCAGTGCATTGGCTCCTACGTATTTCTCTGGGGACAAAAACAAGAGCGTACAGCGACCTGGTATGGCATGTTTATGCCAGACGGAGACAAAACCGCTGCGGTTGACGTCATGGAGTACAAATGGACCGGTTCATGGCCATCGAATCTGTCTCCCAGGATTGATTCGTTTACACTCAATGACATGGAAGCAAATGCCAGCATTGAATTGACTGCAGGCACGGAGACATCCAGCACCGTCATCGCGACCGACACTGAAGGGGATTCACTCAGCTATCATTGGAGTGTACGGCCCGAAGCCATGGAGGTGGGCCATGGTGGGGATGATGAAGCCGAACCACCCCTCATACCTGATCTGTTCATGACTATTAATGACGGACATGTCAATTTTAATGCGCCGCCAGAACCAGGCGCCTATCGATTATTTATTCATATTACCGATGGCCAAGGAAGTGCGGCGCACGCCAACATCCCGTTCCTCGTCACAGAATAGTGACTTTCAGGGTATCTTTGCCGGGCACACTAAACTGTACCCCAGCCGGGGTACATGCTCCGGGCAACTCGTTGAACGCTATGGCGAATCCTGGTACAGGATCTCAAATTATGACCAACTAGCTCCCTTCCTGATTACGCTGGCCAGTACAGGAGATCACTGGCTTTTCATTTCCAGTACGGGGGCATTGACCGCCGGGCGCCGAAATGCAGATCATGCGCTTTTCCCGTATGTGACCGACGATAGGCTTCATGATGCAGCGTCCCATACCGGGAGCGTCACCTTGGTACGCGTTGATCGTTCCAACCGAACCATGCTTTGGGAGCCATTTAACCCTGGGCAACGTGGGTTATATCGAATCGAACGGAATCTATACAAGAATACTGCCGGCAATAAACTGTTATTTGAGGAATTCAACCGAGACCTCAGTCTCCGCTTTTCTTACAGTTGGCAGTGCGTCAATACGTTCGGCTTTGTTCGGCGTGCTCGGCTGGAGAGTACTTGGCATCTACCCATGCGCATTAGCGTACTGGACGGAATTTTCAATATTCTCCCTTCGGGGGTCAGTGCGGAACTCCAAAGATCTCGCAGCACACTGGTTGATGCTTATAAAGTGAATGAATTGGAAAAACAGATTGGTGTTTTTTCGCTGAGCTCACTAGTCGTTGACCAGCCGGTTCCAGAGGAAGCATTACGAGCTACCCTGGTCTGGCAAAACGGACCGCGCCCAAACTCAATCCTGCTGTCTACAGCGCAATTAGACATCTATAGGGAAGGGCAGCAACTCAGTACAGACCATACAATCCTTGGCCGACGAGGTGCGTACCTGGTCGAACGTAATCTTCGCCTCACAAAAGATCGCGCTGTGTCTTGGGATTTAATTGCAGATGTAGATCAGCATGTGGGGAATCTTATTGAGTTGCAAACAGCTTTGGGGGAATCCTCTACATTCATCCGCAAGTTGCGTCACCAGGAGCAACAAGACACCACTGATCTTCGAAAACTCATTGCGGGTGCGGATGGTCTGCAAAAAACTACGCAAAGCATCCAGGATCTGCGACACTATAGCAATACACTGTTTAACGCAATGCGAGGAGGGATCCCCCTCCGCGGATATACTGCTGACAAACAGGACCTGATTCGTTTCGTGTCTGTGCGTAATCGAAATCTTGCATCTTCTCCCTATCTGGAAGCTCTGGAGGACAGCATAGATCTCTCGCAACTATCTCCCCCGGAAGATCCTCAATTACGCAGACTGATCGCTGAATATTTGCCGTTGGCATACAGTAGGCGACATGGGGATCCGAGTCGTCCCTGGAACCTGTTCGAAATCCGCACACACAACGAAAACGGGGAACTGCAATTAGACTATTCGGGGAACTGGCGGGATCTATTTCAGAACTGGGAGGCTTTGGGTAGATCCTTTCCCCGTTACTATTCAGCAATGCTGACCGCCTTCGTCAACGCGTCTACAGCCGATGGGTATAATCCATACCGGATTGGACGCAGTGGTGTGAACTGGGAAATCCCTGATGAAACCGATCCATGGGCCTCTATTGGGTACTGGGGGGATCATCAGCTCACCTATCTGCTCTGCCTGTTGGAGTGGACACATGCACACGATCCAGACACCCTTGCGCAACTCATGAATCTGCGCATCTTCAGTTATGTGCAAATTCCCTACCGACTTGCCGATTATGACCAGATCCTTACCGATCCAAAACACTCCGTAGAATTTGACTGGGATTTACACAAGAAACTATCTGCCCGAGTGCTGGAAACAGGATCGGATGGATACCTTCTGCAGACCCCCGAAGGAAAGCCGGTTCTCGTAACGCTTGCAGAAAAACTCCTCGTTCCCGCCCTTACCAAGCTCTGCGCAATGGTACCTGGAGGAGGAATCTGGCTCAACACGCAGCGCCCCGAATGGAACGATGCAAACAATGCCTTGGCGGGCTGGGGCTGTTCCCTGGTAACGCTCTTTCATTTGCACCGATATCTGGAATTTGTCGGAGATTTGTATCAGACATCAGAGACATCCTATTTGGTTTCCCCGGAAGTTTCTGACTGGCTGGATGAGGTTCACCAAGCATTGTCCATCTGCGGCAATGTATCGAATTCCTCCGACCGATTTGAAGCGATGAGTGCGTTGGGACGCGCTGCATGCCGATATCGTGCAACCCTGTATACCAAGGGGCTCCAGAAAGAGCCGATCCCGCTGAACGCCTCGGCTCTGGCAGATTTCTGTACGCTTGCCTGTGATGCGATCCAGCCGACGCTTCGGAAATCTATCCGAGAAGATGGTCTTGCACACAGTTACACTGTGCTTCATCCCCAGCCAGATGAATCCATTGATGTTGAAGCCCTACAACTCATGTTGGAAGGACAGGTGGCCGCCCTGGCCTCCGGCAGCCTCAGTGCACAGGATGCTCTGATTCTACTGGATGCGCTCAAAGGTAGCTCTCTCTACAGTAATCTGCAGGGCAGCTATCTGCTTTATGCGGATAAAAAACTGTCTAAATTCAGCCTGCGTAATCATATTTCCCCAAATGATGTCGTGCGGCTCTTATTGGTGCGAAAATTGATCCAGAACGAGGACAACCGTCTCATCAACCGGAGTGATACCGGACAATACTACTTCAATCCAGCGCTGGTGAATGCCGTCGAAGTGGAAACCTTACTGGATGTCTTACAGGACGAAGGCTATAAAATCACGGCCAACAGTCGATCACAGATTCTCGCACTCTACGAAAAGACTTTTAAGCACGCGTCTTTCACTGGACGGTCCGGTCGATTTTTTAAGTATGAAGGTCTCGGTTGTGTTTACTGGCACATCATCTCCAAACTGCTCCTGGCCGTACAAGGCACGTTTTGGAAAGCAGTGGATACGAACGCTCCGGCGAGCTCCCGTAAGGCACTTGCCCGGCATTATTACGAAATCCGCAACAGCCTGGGGGGAAGTCAGCCGCCTGCCAAATATGGCGCATTCCCCCAGGATGCATATTCACACACCCCCGGTTGGGGAGGTGCACAGCAGCCAGGCCTGACCGGGCAGGTTAAAGAGGATATTATTTGCCGTTGGGGAGAATTGGGACTTCGTATTTCAAATGGAATCCTGAGCATCAATCCTGAACTGCTTCGCAAGTCCGAATTCTGCCAAAAACGTGAGCCATTCAGTTGGTATGATATAGATGGTACGCAGCAGTCATTCCAGTTGAATGCCGGTAGCCTTGCATTCACATATTGCCAAGTCCTCTTCGTCTATCATCTCTCAGAGACTCCGCTTCTGGAAATTCGAGGAAAAGACTCTGTAGAGAGGTCGGACTTGATCCTCTCGCGTGAGGAGAGTGCGGCACTGTTTGGGCGTACAGGTACAATCACCCGAATTGATGCCTTCCTGATTCCAGGCATTTAGAGTTGCAAGAGGGCTTGGGGTACCGGAATGTGCGCGGAATCTTGCATTCGCAGCAGATTCAGGGAGACATTACTGTGACATTTTTATGCAGCCAAACCCATGAACCAACCGAGATCAGAAACAAAGCGTATTTTGTCCCTGCTGAATATAAAATCAATGATGAGTTTTCTACGCTGTCTCCTTCTGCTGCTGCTACTTGTACAGAGTGCCGCAGCACAATTTGCCCAACTTCCAGATCAATATCAATCTGCTGCTGACTCTGCCCGTGGATTGGTTACCCAGACCTGGCAGGAGCAGAAATTCCCGGGAATGGCCGTAGCTGTGGCGGTTAACAGACAATTGATCTGGTCCGATGCGGTTGGTTTTTCGGACCTGGAGCAACGGGTACCAATGTGGCCGCACAGCCGCTTCAGGATTGCAAGTATCTCGAAACCGCTCACGGCTGCGGCAGCAGCCAAACTCTACAGCCAAACGAAATTGGATGTTGACGCAAGTATTCAGGAGTACGTGCCGAATTTTCCCTCAAAACGCTGGACCATCACCACGCGCCAACTTGGTGCACATCTTGGAGGAATTCGAGGATACCGGCCAGGCGAAATGCTCTCCGCCGTGCCCTACTCCACCGTTGAAGACGGATTGGATATTTTTTCGGCAGATACCCTGTTGCATGAACCTGGTACGAAGTATCTCTACTCCAGTTATGGGTGGAACCTGATCAGTGCAGTGATTGAGGGAGCGGCTGGGGAGCCGTTTCTGGACTATATGCAGCGGGAGATCTTTCTTCCATTCAACATGCTGGATACGGTGGCGGACCACCCAGACAGTCTGATTGCACATCGCGTCCGGTTCTATGTCCGCACTCAGGATGGAACCCTGCTGAATGCCCCCTATGTGGACAACAGCTATAAATGGGCCGGTGGTGGCTTTTTATCCACACCGATCGATATTGTCCGATTCGGAATTGCCCATCTGGATTCGCCCTTCTTCGAACAGAAGGCCAAAGAATTGTTGTTTACCGAACAACGAACCACTGCCGGTGAGCCTACCGGATACGCTTTCGGGTGGCGCGTGGAAACCCGTTCCGATAACCTTCGCTACTTTAGTCACAGTGGAGGAGCCATTGGAGGCACTTCTCTCCTTGTCATTCAACCGGATACCGGTGTCGTCGTAGCTGCCATGGTGAACATGAGCAACGCCAACCTGGATGTGGTTCAGCAGATCGTGTCTCTATTTGTTGAACAATCACGGAATTGAACCCGCCGGGACTTCATCCATGCGGTCCCGATGCCTGCCGTCTCCGCAAGGAGTCCGGATTGGCATTCAAGCCTGTAAAAAATCCCGCTTCGTGGTCAACCTGTCCACCCCTTTTTCAATCTTTGACCGGCATTATTTTGATTCCAGGTTAATGGCCGGAATATTTTCCTGCCGGATCATCTCATTCAGGGCGGGCACATCCGTTTCAAGTATGACCTGCAGGGCTTCCAGTTCTGCATCAATCTGCATCACCAGCTCATCGCGCACTTCGATCGCTTGATCGGTTGGCCGGAAATCTCCAATCGTTGCATTCGAGGCAACCGCGGCCAGCTTGTTGTTCAACCGGATTGGAAAATTCAACGGATCCTGACGGCTTTGATTTTTCGTTTGATACAGCGCCTCTTCAATTGCTGTCATCTTCTCAATTAGCGCTTTAGCAGCATCTTTGAGATCTGCATGCTCCTCGTCCAAGTTGGAGGTAATCCTGCGAATCTGGCTACGCACAGAGCGGATATCCTTAATGGCCAGATGCGTCTCACTGAGTTTGTCCCGGATTCCGATCAGAAAATCAAACTGCATCTGCAGGTCCTCCACACTGGAGCTTGAGCGTGGGTCTTTGCGCAGTTCAAACGTCGTCTCCAGTGAATCCTCTCCGGCAAAGAGTCGAGCGCGATACGTCCCTGGCGCTGCTCTGGGACCCCGGACACTCCCTGACCACATAATCAGTCCATCAAACGACTCCGCATCTTCATAGCGTGTATTCCAACGGAACACATTCATTCCAGCTTCTATTTCGAGATCATCTTCATCTGCATTGAAACTCTTGATCAGGGTCCCGTCGGACTCAAGGATCTCAAGTTTTGTCGTACTTGAATCCGGAGCTTCTTCGAACCAGTAACGCAAGTTCACACTTGCGCCAGTCCGCCAGGTGAGATCCGAATCATAGAGCCACATGGAGGCCGAAGCGGGTATGTTGGATAATTGATGTAATGGGGTCACATCCTCCATAATCCAAAATGACCGTCCCTGGGTAGCGACGATCAGATCGTTCTCCTTCCAGTCCAGATCCGTGATGGGTACAATCGGTAAATTTTGCTGGAATGAACTCCAGTTCTGCCCATCATCAAACGAGATATACAGGCCCGATTCGGTTCCGGCCCACAGGAGTCCGGGATGCGCGTGATCTGGTTGAACTGAACGGGTAAAATGCTGAGGATCAATCCCGTCCACAATCAACTCCCAATCCGCACCATAATTGGCGGTCTTATAGATATACGGAGAAAAATCGTCGAGCTTGTACCGCGTGCCTGCAAGGTACGCCGCACCTTCCTTCGTGGGGTGGGCGACCAGTTCATTGATCTGCATCCACTCCGGCATCCCTTCCGGTGTTATGTCTGTCCAGGTCTCTCCACCGTCACGGGTAATATGAACTAATCCATCATCCGAGCCGACCCAGATGACCTGGGCATCATGCGGGCTCTCCGCCATCGCGAAAATGGTGGCATAGTACTCTACCCCTGTATTATCTTTCGTAATCGGGCCTCCACTTGGGCCAAGCTTGGTCGAATCTGCCCGGGTCAAATCCGGACTCACCATCTCCCATGATTGCCCCTCGTCCGTCGTTCGAAAGAGATGATTCCCGGCCGCATAAAGCACATTATAGTCGTGCATTGAGAAGAGGATGGGGAAATTCCACTGGAACCGGTATTTCATGCCCTCAGCACCGTGTCCCATGGGATTATCCGGGTATACATTTACAGCCCTCCGTTCCCCAGAATCGTGATCCACTCGAGTCAGATACCCACCATAAGATCCTCCATATACGATCTGCGGCTGATCTGGCTTGGGGGCCAGCCAACCACTCTCACCACCGGCAGTTGGCTCCCATTCCCGCTCATTCCGGCCATTGGAAGTATGCAGTATTCGTACGGTTGAATTGTCCTGCTGTGCGCCAAGAATCCGATACGGAAAATGGTTGTCCGTGGTCACGCGATAAAACTGTGCGGTGGGCTGGTTGTAGTAAGTGCTCCAGTTTGCCCCGGCATCGAAACTCACCTGCGCCCCACCATCATCTGCAATGATGAGATGACTGGGATCGTCCGGGTTAATCCACAGATCATGATGATCGCCATGAGGTGTCTGGATGCTTGAATACGTCCTCCCCCCATCTTTCGACCGCCAGAACTGCACGTTCAGCACGTACACGATATCTTCATTGCCAGTATCTGCATAGAGCCGCGTGTAATACCAGGCACGCTGCCGCAAATTACGGTCTTCATTGATCTTGCGCCATGTTTCACCTCCATCGTCAGACCGGAATACACCACCTTGTGCAGCCTCAATAATCACCCAAATCCGGTCTGGGTTGACCGGAGAAATAGCAATGCCGCTGATGCCGAGTGTGCCAAGCGGTAAGCCGTTATCCTTCCCGGTAATCTCCGTCCATGTATCCCCTCCGTCGGTGGATTTCCAAATCCCACTTCCCTCTCCTCCACTTTCCATACTGTATGGCGTTCGAATCACGCGCCAGGCGCTTGCATACAGGATTCGTGGGTTGGATGGATCCATGGCAAGATCTACAAATCCGACTTCGTCATTAATGAAGAGGATCTTTTCCCATGAATCGCCCCCATCAAGCGATCTGTAGATTCCTCGCTCTTCATTGGGACCGGACAAGTGCCCCATGACCGCGGCATAAACATGGTCTGGGTTCCGAGGATGAATACGGATTCGTGGGATCCGGTGACTGTCCGACAGCCCCTTGTGCTCCCATGTACGACCGGCATCAAGAGATTTGTATACCCCATAACCATGGGATACATTGCCTCGCACCGTTTTTTCTCCACCACCAACGTAGATCACATTCGGGTCCCAGGTACTGACTGCAACTGCGCCAATACTGCCTCCGAAATAGTCATCGGATATATTTTCCCAGGAAGCTCCACCCGTTGTCGACTGCCACACTCCCCCGCCGGTCGCACCAAAGTATGCCTTCATGGGCTGACCTGGAACTCCGGAAACCGCCGCTGACCGCCCACCTCTGTAGGGGCCGACACTCCGAAATTCCAATGCACTGTAGTAGGTTGAATCGTGAATCTGGGCAGAGACTGGCGCCGACCAGAATGGTATTAGTATTAGAGTGATCAATCCTAAGGCGGATTGCAGTATTTGGTTACGTAACATCGAAAAATGTCTGAAGTCTGGGCCTAAAATAGGCATTTGGCCTTAGTATTCTCCTATTCCTCTCGCAAAACCACCCATGGAAAGCTGGGATTGCGCGACCTGGGCGGCTTGAACGGATGCCACTTTAGGAGTCACCTGCAGGCATGTGCATGCTTAGGGTAACACCGTACAGACGGCTTTGAGATGACCTTGTTACAATACCAGTGTAGCCATCAACACTCCCCTATCATCTTCGTTCTGCCTAGGCTTAGCTCCAGTGGATACCGAAGCGATGCTGCCTCTTCACATCAACCCCACTGCCTGCTGTATGTGCAATCGGGGAAACCGATCTGCGAAGAAAAAAACAGGCAATCCCTCATCACCCATTGCCCCCTTCGATGATTTTTTCTGGCGGCAATGACACGGCTGATTGACGAAACTGTAACGGTAACCCGTGGGCGGCAATCTCCTCCCAAGGCATATCATGAGTTGCCTTCAAACTGCCAGGTGGAGCTAAGCGGAGTCGAACCGCTGACCTCCTGAGTGCGATTCAGGCGCTCTACCATCTGAGCTATAGCCCCTGGAACTGGGGCGTGTGTACGTATTTCATCTTCTTAGGGTCCTTGACACACGGTTGAAAACAATGATACAGATCAAATCAGATAAACCATCTCTAATGTAGTGGACCCCGATCAACGCCGATATGCCTCATGACAGACTGGAATCGCCTTCTCAGATACTTGATCGGAAGGTGCAACCGATGCAGGGATCAACAAACCATTTTCCCTAAAAATCGTTGACCTGTTCTTACTCTACTGCTAATATCCAAATACTCATGAGCGTATCCGTCCTCACTAAAACCAAGGATCATTTTGGGACTCGAACCTCTTTCGAAACCCCGGATGGATCTGCATGGATGTATCGCCTTGATTCGCTCAAGGTAGCCGGGTATACGCTTGATCGACTCCCTTACTCCATCCGGGTCATGCTGGAGGCAGTTCTGCGTGGCTGTGACGGATTTACCGTCACCCCTGAAAATGTGGAGCAACTGGCACAGTACGACCCCAAAGCCCCACTCCGCGCGGAAGTGCCATTCTCGCCGGCACGGGTCCTGTTGCAGGATTTTACCGGTGTGCCCGCCGTGGTTGACCTTGCCGCGATGCGCAGTGCAATGGCACGTGCCGGTGGTAACCCGTCTGCGATCAACCCGCGTGTACCTGTACACCTGATTATAGACCACAGTGTTCAGGTTGACTACTTTGGGATCCCCGAAGCGCTGCAACTCAACTCTGATCATGAGTTCCGGCGCAACCAGGAGAGGTATGAATTTCTACGCTGGGGACAGCAAGCTTTTGATAATTTTTATGTCGTCCCCCCTGCCAGCGGCATCTGCCATCAGGTGAACCTGGAATATGTCGCTCGCTGCGTGTGGACAGCATCCGAAGGTCAGGACGTCGTGGCATTCCCGGATTCATTGGTCGGCACAGATTCTCACACCACCATGATCAACGGACTCGGTGTCGTGGGATGGGGTGTGGGTGGGATTGAAGCCGAGGCCGTCATGCTTGGCCAACCCATCTATATGCTGATGCCAGAGGTAATTGGCTTCCGTCTCACCGGCTCACTCCCCGAAGGAGCAACTGCCACCGATATGGTCCTTACGGTTACACAAATGCTGCGCAACTACGGAGTCGTTGGCCGCTTTGTCGAATTTTTCGGTCCAGGAATTCAGGCGCTTTCCGTACCTGATCGTGCTACGATCAGTAACATGTCTCCCGAGTATGGCGCAACCATGGGATTTTTTCCTATTGATGAGGTGACGCTAGGGTTTTTGCGACGCACCGGCAGAGAGGAAAATCTGGTTAAATTGGTGGAGCACTATACAAAGGAGCAGGGACTGTTTCTGACCCCGGACGCGCCAGAGCCGCAGTACCTGGATACCTTAACGTTGGATTTGGGGGATGTGGTTCCGAGCGTTGCCGGGCCGAAGCGGCCGCAGGATCGCATCCCAGTCCCTGACTTGGGTAAATCTTTCCGCACCTCTTTTACCGCACCTGCCGGACCGCAAGGGTTTGGACGTCAACCGGCGGATCTGGAGCACAGTGTCAGATCTGCTGATCTCCCAGATCCGCTTCACCATGGGGATGTTGCCATCGCAGCCATCACCAGTTGCACCAATACTAGCAACCCCAGCGTCATGATTGGTGCAGGATTGGTGGCAAAAAAAGCGGTTGAACGCGGACTTAAAGTGGCTCCGTACGTCAAAACCAGCCTAGCACCAGGATCCCGCGTGGTGACGGAATATCTCCAAAACGCCAACCTGATGCCCTATCTGGCTCAATTAGGCTTTGACCTAGTTGGCTATGGATGCACCACCTGTATCGGAAATTCCGGTCCCTTGCCGGAAGCAGTAAGCAGTTCCATCCAAAAGGGGGACTTGGTGGTCTCGGGAGTACTGAGTGGCAACCGCAATTTTGAAGGGCGGATCCATGCTCTGGTCCAGGCAAATTACCTTGCCTCGCCACCCCTTGTCGTCGCCTACGCACTGGCAGGAACCGTGGACATTGATCTTACCCGTGAACCCATCGGGAAAGACCTTGCAGATCAGGAGGTCTATCTGCGGGATATCTGGCCGACTGCGGAGGAGATCGCTGAAACCATCGAATCGTCCATCACACCAGCATTGTTTCTCAATGAATATGGTGGCATCGAAACATCCAACGAGACCTGGAATGCGATTGAAATCCCGAGTGGCTCTCTCTACGACTGGAACGCCGATTCGACATATGTCCAGGAGCCTCCCTTCTTTGTCGGCCTCGCACGTGAAGCCGCCGCCGTGCCTCCAATCAAGGATGCACGCGTCCTGGCAAAATTAGGCGATTCAACCACGACGGATCATATCTCACCGGCAGGTGCAATCCCACGGGAATCACCCGCCGGCATCTACTTGAGTGGTAATCATGTTTTGCCACGCGACTTCAACTCGTTTGGAGCCAGGCGCGGTAATCATGAGGTGATGATGCGTGGCACTTTTGCCAATATCCGCATCAAGAATAAACTAGTGCCCGGCACAGAAGGTGGTCTCACACGGTGCTTTGCCGGCGACGGTGAAATCATGCCCATCTACGATGCAGCGATGCGCTATCAGGAAGCCGGAGTCCCTCTCATCGTTCTGGGAGGAAAGGACTATGGAATGGGATCCAGCCGGGATTGGGCTGCAAAAGGAACGGTCCTTTTAGGAGTCAGAGCTGTCATCGTGGAGAGCTTTGAGCGGATTCACCGCTCGAACCTGATCGGAATGGGAGTGCTGCCTCTAGAATTTATGGATGGCGAAAATGCGGATACACTGGGACTGGATGGCAATGAATCCTACAGCCTTGTACCGCCGCAGGAAGCCAGTACTACTGTGGATGTTGTGGCCGTGCGCACAGATGGGGAAGATATCCACTTTCAAACACAGTCCCGGCTGGATACCCCCGTTGAGGTCGAATACTACCGCAATGGTGGAATCCTGCACTACGTACTGCGCGAGTTTCTAGCCGAAGAATGACCGCCGCCGCCGGGTGTTTCAATACGAAGACGGGCCCCGGCCTCTAACCTGCGTGTAAATTGACCGGGGAGCTTGGTTATGCACCCGTCCGCGGAGATGAGAATATTTTGCCCCTTCCGGCCTGGAGCACCGCCGCGGAGTCCCCAGGGAGCATGGCGGCGGCGCTCGCTGAGCATGGTCACCGTTGCCTCCTTCAAAAGCTCGTACTCTCGCACGATCCCGTCTCCACCGTGAAACCTTCCCTCTCCTCCACTGCCCTTGATGAGCGCGTACTCATTAATCCGAAAGGGGAATTGCATCTCCAATGCCTCAACAGGAGTATTCAGGGTGTTGCTCATGTGCACATGTACACCACTCAAGCCATTCGAATCAGGTGCTGCCCCCATTCCCCCACCAAGTGTCTCATAGTAAGCGTACGTGGTCCCATCTGGATACTTCCCTCCGATCGTCACATTATTCATCGTGCCCTGACCTGCAGCAGGGATCTCGTCTGGTAACGCCTGCGCCAAGGCCCCAAGAACGACATCCGTGATTCGCTGAGATGTTTCCACATTGCCCCCTGCGACTGGCGCTGGCCTGGATGCATGGACCAGCGTATCCTTGGGAGCCGTCACATGGATCGGCAAAAAACAACCCGCATTCACTGGCACATCTTCCTTGAGAAGGCACAATATCACGTAGTAGCATGCAGATGCGGTGACAGCCAATACGGTATTTAATGGTGCATCCAATGTTGGATCCGTGCCCGCAAAATCAAACGTCACCTCGCTACCAAGAATTTGAACCGAGGCGCTGATGGATGCATCCTGACCATCTGGCAATTCCAGCTTATCTTCAAATTTATAGGTTCCATCGGGCCAGGTCTGAATTGCAGCCCGCACCAAATTCTCGCTATACTGCTGCAGGTAAGAGCTATATGTACAGACTTCCGTTTGTCCATACTTTCCCAGGAGTGACTGAAGACGCTGCTCTCCAACTGCATGCGCAGCTCGCTGAGCAGCTAAATCTCCACGCCTCTCTATAGGGGTGCGCACATTGGCAAGTATCATGCGAAGCACACTCTCATTTAATTCCCCTGCCTCATAGATCTTGATTGGCGGAATGATAATCCCTTCCTGAAAAAGCTCTGTGGACAAGGGAAGCGATCCTGGACTCATCCCCCCAACATCCGCATGATGGGCCCTGCTGGCAACGAAGAAAACGGGCTCGTTGCCCGCAAAAACAGGCGAAATCATCGTGATATCCGGCAGATGGTTGCCCCCATCAAACGGATCATTCAGAATTATGATATCTCCTGGACTCCATTGAGCAAAGGTCCTGAGCGCTGCTTCACAACTCGCAGGCATGGCCCCAAGATGAACCGGTATATGGGCCGCCTGGGCAACCATATTCCCCTTTGCATCAAAGACTGCGCAGGAATAATCCAGACGCTCTTTGATGTTGGGCGAGTATCCGGTGCGCTGCAGCGTGACCCCCATCTCATCGGCAATGCCGACGAGTCGGTGGCGATAGATTTCTGTCAGAATCGGGTCAATCATCATGACGGATCCAGTTAAGATGGAGATTTTGCGATTGGTCGACCATCACACTCCAATCAGAATAAATCATTAACGTGGAATCATATTGAACAACCAAAGCAGGCCCTTCAAACCTGCACCCTTCATGCAGGAGATTCCGGCGTATAAGAGGGATCGCCAATGGTCCATCCGCCGTAAAATAGACGGGAGTACGCGGGGCCTCTGCTAGACTGAAAGGGCGGTTCATTGCGTCTTTGTTGGGGGAAGGGATCTTTTGCGATTGGGCTATGCTGGCCTGCAGTCGTACCGCAACCGATTCAACGGGCAGTCCCGGCGTAGAATACCCATACCGTGTATGATGTGCTGCATGAAACGCCTCCCCCGCTGCATCAATATTCTTTGAAGTAGCGGGTAAACTCAAGGGGACGGTGAGTTCGTAACTCTGACCGGCATAACGCAAATCAAGCCTGCACTCCAGCTGTGCCGCCTCCGAATCCAATCGGGATAGGACGACAGATTCCAATTGATTGACGACAGCCTCCAATCGTTTGGGCGCTGCAGCAAGTTTTTCCAGCGGCAGCAGGAGTGCCTGCGATGCATCGCTGGTGATATCTGCCATCAGTAGCCCGAACGCGCTGAGAACACCTGGATGGCGCGGAACCAGGATCTTCTGGACTCCCAATGAACGTGCAATCGCACATGCATGCAGCGGCCCGGCTCCCCCGTACGGGACCAGTACATGTGATCTCGGATCATACCCACATTCCACCGATACACGTCGCAATGCCCGCTCCATGGTCGCATTTGCAACCCGCAGAATCCCCAATGCGGTTTCTTCCACAGAAATCTCAAGAGACTCTCCCAGCCTTGCAATTGCCTTACGTGCCAACTCAATGTCCAGCGCGCGTGAGGATTTTCCGCCAAGAAACTGGGATGGAATCAACCGTCCAAGTACGAGGTTGGCATCTGTGACCGTGGGGGTCTGGCCACCTTGTCCATAACAAACCGGACCTGGCATGGCCCCCGCGCTTTGTGGACCTACACGCAGTATACCGCCTGCATCTACACGGGCCAGGCTTCCTCCACCCGCCCCTACGGTATGAATTTGTGTAGTGGGTAACCGGAGTGGAACCTCACAAACAACACTTTCGGTTGTTTGAGGAATCCTGCCAGGACATAATGCTACATCCGTACTGGTCCCACCCATATCCAGCGTCATGATTTGTGGTTTGGCAGTCCCCAATGCATGCTTCGCCAAAGTAAACGCTCCGACCACGCCTCCTGCAGGTCCACTCAAAACTAGCCGGACCGGTTGCAATGTTGCCTGCTCAGCATCCAATGTTCCACCGCTGGACTGCATCACTTTCAGAGATCTGCCTTCAAGCACACGCCCAAGATGTGTTAAATAACGCATCACCAAAGGGCGTAAATATGCATTCACTACCGTGGTTGTTGTTCGCTCGTACTCCCGATATTCAGGCAGGAGGTCAACGCTGAGCGAGACCGGTATCCCTGGGAGTTCTTTTTTCAGCAGCTTCGCAATCAAGCGCTCATGCACATTATTCAGGAAGGAAAAAAGCAGGACCACCGCCACGCTTTCCACACGTTTCTGTTTAATAACCTGCAATAGCTCGCGAAATGCAGAAACATCCAGCGCCTTACGGATCTCACCGTTATGATCAATCCGCTCATCTACTTCAAAGCGTAATGATCCAGGAATTAATGGGGGAATTTCCGGCTGCGAAAACTCATATAATTGAGGTCGGTTCTGCCGACCGATTGCCAACACATCTGCAAACCCCTGTGTCGTAATGAGTACCGTTCGAGCTCCACGCTGCTCCAGAAGCGCATTCGTTGCGATGGTTGTACCATGCATGACCGGTGCCTTGGAGTCTACTTGAAGCACCTCCAAACCTCGCAGAATTGCTTGACTTTGATCGTCGGGGGTCGTTGGTACCTTATAGACGATAAGCCCGTGGGCATCCAGCACCACAAAATCTGTAAAGGTCCCGCCTACGTCAATTCCAATACGCTGACCATTTGCATGCATTATTCAGCCTAAATAGAGCATGGTATGATCTAAAATGTACTACTGCAATCGTTGTGAACTGGTAAAAAACATTTCACCCACCTGGGTTTATTCATTCAAGAATATCCAACTTTTGGCTCATTTCGCAACCACGCATGTAACCCCCAACTCATACTCAAGTTACAGGCCGTCGTCTGCCGAGCATGTAGTCTATCGGTTTCCATCAAACTTCCCTATGATGGATTTGGCCCATCATGCATGCGGTATACACGCACCGATCCCTCTGCCCCGTGATCAATAAGGACCTGAATTCTACAAACCGGCTTTGGGAGGCGGATTCCATGCAATGCGCAATGGATCTACTGGTGAACATAGTCCCCGAACATTCGAGAATACATCACCTCCAGGTACCTGAGTTTCAAGAGGGATTTTCCACAACTCCCACCCGCAAAAACAATTCTTCTCTGAAAAGGCACAAATTATTAGGATCCTCCGTTGTATTATATAGTGTCTGTCCAGAAAATGCCTGTGCTCCGGGTCTGTTCCGAGATATTGGGGTTCATTTTGGTTCAATCCGTTTGATTATTGGTGGGGCGGTCGTTTTTGAGACACTTGTTTGTGCTGGATTTTTCTGTATTACAGGTATTTCGTATCTACTGGACACACCTCTCGCATCCGCCCGTACGAGCCACTTGATGTTCTTTCTCGGATAAGCGGGATGGCTACGCCGCGCGCCGCAATCGCTTGCGTTGTTTCTGGAGACGTCTGAGACGCTTTCGTTCCTGATCTCGCACTAGCGTCCCCAACCGGTGGATGTTCGCGGCCAATACCGAGGTTGCCACCACACGTTCGAAGCTTTCGCTGCTGGTCTCACGCACCAGTGACAAGCCTCGATGGTTGAGATGGTTCATGCAGGACTCTACTCCGGCATGCCCCTTCCGTGCGTTCTGGTAAGCCGGGTCATTCTGACGTGCTTGTTCCTCTTGGGTCCGCCCCCCTTTCTTCGGCATGGCCGTAACTTCCAGCTTTTCATCCAACTGCTTACGCACCTCAGGACTGTAAAACGCCCGGTCAAACGAGCAGGTCATGGAGATCCCTGGATACTGTGCCTCCAAGGTCTTCACCAGGGGAATCGCAATATCCTTGTCGGTTCCCTCCCAAAGAATCCCGTAGCCTAAAACAAATTGATCCTCATCTTCAATCACCGCGACCGGGACCCCCAACTCGCAGAGGATTCCTGCCTTGCCCTTGACGATCCATCGCGTGAACGGCTTGAAGATCGAATAGATTTTCTCGTGGGTAGGAATCTGCTCTCCTTCAAAGATGCGGCGCTGGATCTGATCGGAAAATCGCGCAATGTAGTCCAGATACAGACAGAGTTCCTGTTTTGCCTCAAAAATTTCCTGCAAAGTGGCTTGATCTGCATTGGAACGGGGGCCGGAACGGGCCAAAATCTCCTGCTCCAGTGCATTGATCTGCTCCAGAAGGTCAAGAGATTTTTTGACCATCGCACGACTGCTGCGCAGATATCTGCGAACGTTCTTGACTTTGTAGTCACGCCGCTGACCCTTCCGAGCTGCCCTATATTCCCGGTAGACCTTATTGCTCAGACTTTGGTGTTGCAGCCAACCATCCATCCCAAATGATTTGCCCACCTTCGCACTGACACGAATCAGACAACGTACCGAGTCCCAGAGCAACAGCAGATCGGTCGGAAAGCGAACATTGGTCTTCACCGGTTTCGAGTCGCACCGACATTTGAGCGTCTCGCCCTCGGGTTTGCCGACCATTCGGTGCCCAAGTTTGACCACCAAACAATTGACCTGCACCAGCAATTCGGGGGACAGTGCCGATACGTTATCATGAATGGCGGAACGAGTGTAGCGGGTCCGATCGTCCGCTCCATGCCCCAGCATCTGCCGCACAATATCCATATGGTTCGCCAAAGCGGTCAAAAGATCATAGTTGCAATGCAGCGCCTGCTTCAGGCCGGCCAAAACCAAGATATTCCACACGTCCATTCCGGGGCGCCCACAATTCTTACGGGTTCCCGGTTTATACCTCTCCAAAAGATCCATCAACTTCAATCGGGTCGGGAGGTCCAGAAAAATTTGTCGGAGCCCATACAGAAATACTTGAATCACATCCCGGCTTCTTGGATCAAGCTGGATCTCCTCCATGGAGATGCAATCCATTGATAATTGAAAGTCATACGCTTTTCGCATCGCAAAAAAAAGTTGAAGATGAACGGCCCGGTTCCACTTATACTCCCATGATCCAGGCATGGATCGACAAATCTGAAGAATAAATTCAGAGTAAAAACCGCCTTGGGATGCTTCCAATACAGGTTTTTCAGGGATTGTGGATTTTCCTGAAAATCACCCGCCCCCGAGAGGAATTAAAAAAATCGGCGAGGAAAAAATGGAGAGAATTGCGACAAAATCCAGACACAGGAGGGCATAAAGGCACATTTTAGAGATGCGATGGTATTCTCGGACAGACACTATATATCTGCAACTACTTTTTGAGGGTCCTATGCATTACGGAAAAAGGATCTTGTATTTGGGAATGTTACTCTTCGTAACCTCCCTCCTGTTGCCTGCAACTTCATGGGCACAACAGACCGCAAATTTTTATATTGGCGGCTCTACCGGGCCATCCTGGTCTCCCAATGTCAGTGTGGTGGGGGATAGTAATGACCGTAGCAGTGTCTGTGATGAATTCATTAACCCGTTGTTTGCTGCATTGCCTGAATGCACCCTCCCCAATCGTGGGGAAGGCGACAATTGGTCTGTGCCATTTGATGCCACATGGGGGGCCTTTGGCAGTGCTTTTGTAGGGTATCGTTTCTCTCCCCTTTTTCGCGCAGAACTGGAGTACCTCGTACGGGTCAGTAACTATGGAGAAAGATCTCCTGTCGTCTCAGCACAGGGGGTAAATTTGGACAAGCTCAACAATGAGCTTTTTATCGCCGAGGAATGGCTGGGGACGGTGTCAACGCTCGGGCTCTTCGCAAATGTGCATTTTGATCTGAACATGCTTGACGGCCCGATTTTGCCTTATCTGGGAATCGGGATTGGATTCGGAGACACCAAGGTTGACTATGGCAGTGTCTGGTCAAGGAGTCCAGACCCTGAAGATATTGGTACCGGACGGGACCAGCCCAATGCTGAGGAGATTGCTCGGAATCTGGCAGGTGTGGCCAGCAGTGGACACGTTACAATGCAAGAGACTCTACTTGCGTTCCAGGCGATCGCTGGTGCAGAATATTTTGTCCATGAGAGTATCGCGTTTGACCTGCGAGTTCGTTTGCTGCTGTCGGAGGAATTCAACGGGAAAATCGTCTGGGACCCACTACGGAGCCATGTCCCAAATCTACGTAAAGATGGGAGCGAACCCGTCCATGGAATAATGAGATCGGACGATTTCTCCGCTCTCGTGCTGAGCTTTGGAATGAAATATTATTTCTGATTCGCAGCAGTGATTGAGTTGATCACTGAAGATGCTGATCTCTCTGAGTTCACACTCAATCTGTGATTCATTCGTTGACTTTTTGTTGTAACCATGGGATTGAACCCGTACCCGGTTCGTGTGCAATGTCTTTGACGTAACTTTGTCGTGCGCTGTGGGGAGCCACGCTTTTCCGGCGAATGCAAACCCTATCCCCATTTACGGTCGCGTAATATCCATGGCATGTTACAGAGGTCACAACGTAGCACGTATCGAGTCAGAGGCCATTTTTGGGTAGCTTAGCGATCAAACTGACGAAGCATGAGTGAATGCCCGCAGACCTCGAAACACATACTTTCGAGAACAAATGACCATGGTCATTCAGGCCCTATCCAGAATGATGGACATTTTCAGGTATATGTGTGCATTAAGAGAAATCGGTCTTTCTAGATAGCCATGCTGGTGCGTACTGAAGGCATTGTACTGCGATCGGTCCCCTATAAGGAAACTACCCGACTTGCCACATTATATACAAGGGAGCTTGGGAAACTGACACTCATTGCACATGGAGCCCAGTCAATCAAGAGCCGCTTTGGAGCAACCCTTCAGCTACTTTCGCATGTCCAAGCCATCATCTATACCCGCCCTACACGATCCATCCAAATCCTGTCAGACTGCGCACATGTGAGGGTCTACAAGGAAATTGCCACTGATTTAAAGAAATTGGCAGTTGGACAGCGCATCTGTGAGTTCGTTCTGTCACTCACCGAAGAGGGCCAAAATTCTCCTGGAATTTTCGACCTTCTCGTCCGAGTCCTGAACGCCTTGAATAACCCGGATGTAGATGCCGTTTTATTGAAACTGTATTTTCAGCTTCAGTTGATGGCATTGTTAGGTTTTGCACCTGCTTTCAGCCGGGAGTCGGTCGAGGAAATTGACGATTCAGGAGGATACCTTTTGCTGGAGGATGGCACGGTCACAAGTAAGGCAAAAGAGGATTTATCCACATTATTTGCTTCACGAGGCGTGCTGAGAACCTTTGCGATTCTGCATCGGGCTGACTTTAACATAATTTTACACCTGAAACTCACCGCTGACCAGCGCAGAGAACTCCATACATTGGTCACCAATTTTATGCGATATCATGTGCCGGACACCTATCCTGTGCGTGGACAAAAAATCATTGACCAACTCTTAAGGTCATAGAAATGGTCAATGACCGGGGGTGGAAGCAAAACGAAAAACCGGTCCCATGATCAACCTCAGATCGATCAACGACCTGACTGTGCCGCTCTCTGATACCTTCGGAAATAAATCTCCGCATTTAAAGTATCCCCCGTCTGGACCAAGTAGCGAGCCATGTTGTAAAGCATCACCGGTGATTCGGGGTAAGAAGATTCAATCCGATGCAACAAGATTCCCGAAACCCTGAATGCTCTCTGGCGCAGCCGTAACGCTGCCAGTATATTCAGATTAATCTCAGATGGTTGTCTCGCAACCACCAGCTGCATCACTTCTCCAGCCAAGTTGCTTGACTGTCTCGAAGCAAGTTCTGCAGCCTGTGCGTGCAAGCGTTCATTGAAGGGTTGCCAGTACAGTAATGAGCGCATATGGGCTAGTGCCTGAGCCGTATCCAGAATTGCAAGATTACGCGTCTTTGCTTCCAGAAGTGCTTCATAGATCGGGAGTTGGATGGTAACGGCGAGTGCTGCCAATGAATCTGCAGGGCTTCCCGATTCCCGATGGATCTCTAAGATCTGATCAAACTGGCGCATCTCCTCTTCTTCTGTGAGCCCTTCTGTGAACGGGAAACCTAAACGAAGCCTGGCAATCAGTAATCTGGCATACGCAGCATCCAATGGAGATGGATCTGGAGCACCCATATCTACGCTCTGGTCGTCCACATTTTCCTCCATGGCACGGATAAAAGCCTTCGCGATCAGATCATACCCGAGTGCGGTCGGGTGAAGATGATCGGTGAACAGAGAGTCGGTAACCTGACGCGCAAAGAATGACTCCGTATCCACTGGAATCGCACCGTGATCCAGTGCCAGACGATGGATCACCTGATTCATTGCCTCTGGAGCTCGAAACCGGATCGGATCATATTCCTTGGCTTTCATAAAAGCTTCCATCGCTGCAGTCGTATCCCCGAGCACCCAACCCTCCCGGCCGCGCTCCCATGCCTCACTGGCAGTTGAGTTGGTTCCCAGAGGTGACTGGCCGCGAAGGTTTGAGACCAGTGTGCCGATATAAGTCTGAATCCCTGCTTGATCCAGTGACCGAAGAATTGCCGCCAAATTTTCTTCGAAACTCTCTATCCCGGCGTCGTATACCGGGCCATCCCGGGTAATGGAGACATCTGTTGTAGACTGTGCCATCATCGTCCGGCTCGACCGGTTAGGGGGTGCAATAATCCGCTCAAACCTTCGGAATAGAACGCTTTTCTTGAACCAGAAAAGCGTACGCGTAAGTATCCGTCTCCGATTCGGGCCACCGGCTCCATAGGCCCCGTAGTATTCATTGTGCCCCGCATAGATCAGGACGATATCCGGCTTTATCCGGAGAACATGCGGGGTAATATCTCGGAGGACATGACTGCTAAGTGCAGTCATCCCGAGGTTGATCATTTCCACCCGACGGACTGGCTCAATTGAACGCAGCCTTGCTGCAACTCTCTCCGGGAATCCAGAATAAAACGGGTATGGGTAGCCGGCAGTGGACGATCCACCCAAAGTTACAACCCGAAGAATGGTGTCGGGTTTCTGTTTCAAAAAAGGATTATAGGCCACTTGGGGGACGAACCCTCGAAAATAACGACTCGCATAGGCAGGGTTTACAGTCTGATATTCTGGTTCTCCCGGAACAGGAATGAAAAAAGGATCCGTCCCGAAAAGACGAACAACTCCCTCCGCTACTACCAGAAGTACCAGTGGTAATAATATCGCCAAAACCTTGAATACAGCCGTTCGCATGTTCAAACAAACAATACCGGATCCATTCCCTGTATGATTGATGCCCCCAAAGCTGACTGAGTCAAGTTGGTACAGTGCCCATCGTACTCCGATCCGAATTTCTCCGATAAAACTAAGCAAACCGGATTAATCGCGGCAGAACCAACCCCCTCAGCAACCGTGTTTTGCTGTGCTGTCCCCGAACCGGATCAAGAATAATATCCATCCTTGATCCAAGAAATGGACTCCCACCGTGATCATAGACCCGCACTATCGGGGGCTGGCAATCGTCGGGAAAGCACAACCCGACTTTAACATTATAACCGCATCTGGAGCATCCACGGGCTGATACAGGCCTAATTCAGGCCTATTATGGCACCACCGGAACTTGGTTTTTTAGGTCGTAGTGATTACTGGGGATAATGGGCGCGAGTCAATCTCTAATGCCTCGTAAATCTCGCGCTGATAGAACTCGGGCTCGGAGGTCACTCGCACATGTACCGCTCCTCCCTGCTTGAGGGCTTGCGTGTAGGTCGCCCGCCGTTGGGGAGAAAGATGGTTGCGGATCGTGTCCCAGCACCAAGTAATTGATTTTTGCCGTAGACAGGTTCGCACCACCTGCACCACCTGATAGGCCAGCACGGTGATCAACAGATGTCCCTCGGCGCGACGATCGGTCTGGTGAAAGATCGGGCGCAGCCCCAACTCACTCTTCAGAGATCGAAACACCGCCTCCAAATCGGTCAGTAGCACGAAGGTTCGCCAAAACTGTTCTGTTGTGAATTCCTCCACATTGGATCGCAAAATGTAGGTTCCTGGATGGGTCCACATACTGTTCTGTTTCGGTTGGGCTTTCCATTTGACCTCCACGGCTTTCTGTCCTGACTTGTCCACAATCACTTCAATCTCGTAGTGCTGCCCAATCCCATCGCTATCTTCCTTGATCCGACCAATCCGCTCCTGGACTCGATCCAATTGCTTCCAGGTCCGCGGTTGGGAAAGCCCTTCATTCAACGCACGAAGCTTTGATTCGAATCGCTCTCTGCGTCGCGCAACCATGGCTTGCTCTTTCTTGCCCCGCTCGGATGAACGGCAGTAGACCCGAATCTCCTCCTTCTGCCGAACTTCATACAACTCCAAGTGATTGTTCCGCTGGATCACCTCTTGATCCCCGGGATCAAATACACGTTTCTGCTCCCGACTCACCACCACATACTTGTACTTCTGCTCCCGAAGCCATTGCACATTGGCTTCGGTGGCAATTCCCCGGTCCATCACAACGATGGCCTCTTTGGGGGCGTTGAGTTCCGTCAACAGGTCCTGTAAGGTCTTGGCCTCACAGATATTCCCCGCATAGAGCCGAGATCGCCGTACAAATCCGCTTCCATCCAGAACCAGGGCCAGCGTAATCAACCGGCAATCGCGACGCTTCTCTTTGGAATGCCCATGTTTCGCCAAACTGATTTGCTCTGCATCCCCCTCCAGATACGTATTGGTCAGGTCAAACAAGGTGACCGTGCGCTCCAGGTTAAACAACGTCATGGCTTCCTGGAAGACATGATCCTCAATCTGATCCCGATGCTTCATCAGTTGATCCGATGCCCGGTACAACTGCATCGCACTCATGCGCTCAAACGATCCCCCCAGAAATTCTCCAAGACCACTCTCGGTGCAAAGCCATTGATAGGTCGCACGTTCGGAAGCCGGCTTTGCCATTCGTCCCACAATGGAACCCAAGGCTGCATGTTGACTCTTGGGCGTAAAATTCAATGTGCGCAACAGCTTCGGAATTCCCAGTTGCTCCAGCGCCCACAAGGCCACATGCTCAACGCCTACGCTACGCGGATAACGCATCTGGGTTGAGGAGATATCCACCGTTTTCCAGGTCGGCTCCACGGATTTGCCCTGTGCCAGATTTGCCTGCTCCAGTCGTTTCCTTCGCTGATCCAGAAGCTGCTGAACGATTCGTTCGGCCTCATCTTCAAGCAGTTGGGGGAGCGGCTCCAAGAGGCTTTCCTGCCGATTGAGCAACTCCCGGATACGGATGCAAAGCGTGGGCCAGTCCGGTTCTTTCACGAGAAACTTGCTTCCCAGGTGCAAGAGGATTTCTTGCCGAACCCGGGCGCCATATCGAACATTGTGAACCAGTCGGAAGGCATAATAGGAGGTGCCATCTTTCATGGTCCGGGTTTTGGTTTTTCGAATAAACATGATTGGTGTGTGCGAGGATTGGGGGAATATGCATTGGATCACAAAATGTTCCAAAGGATATAATCATTATGGCACTACACGCAACGGAATTTTACATCCAAGCTGAAAAAATCAGGAACAGCGGAAAAATCCGGCCCCGAAACCGGAGAAATTGAGGCAAACTGGAGGATTTGGCTGAAATTGTCCACAAAAAAATAAATGCGGGACTTTCTCAAGAGGACTCACGTTAAAGACGGGACAAGTTCCCAAAACCGAACATGCCATTGGACCGAACTCCCCAAATAGCCGCCCCTAACGGCTGTCAGTTTTTCAAAAAAACCCTTGAACCTATGGAGAAAATCGTGCCTTCAAGAAACCGAAATGGGAGGAAGTTCAGTTGGAAACAATCCTGCATCCCCATATTATTCATCACAAATTTTCCCAAGGCTCCAAAGTGCGTCTTTGGTTGTGAGGAGTCAGGATTTTTTGTATAAGATGGAATCTGCGAGTTGGCCTTCACGATTGGGGCGCCCCCCGAGACCATTCTCGCATATTTTCCGGGTTGATTGAGGTAGATTTCCGGTCAACCCATTCCTCATGTGCAGTCCAGTCCTACAGCGAGGTATGTTTCGCTCTACACTCGTTCCAAGAATCACCTCCGGGGAGGATTTTCGCTTCGGAGTCCGGCCCGAAGCAGGCACGAATTCCGGGTGTAGCGGAAAGGCTCAGCTTCAATATTCCGGTATTGTGTACCATTGCAACTGCTGAAAGTGTTCCAGGAAACGCTTCCAGGCCTGTACGGCTGACTGGGCGATATAAAAGGTTACATAGCGGCCATGACGTGCTATGGTTGCACCGACCTTCAGCACACACAGTCGGAAGCGGCGAATGTGCATGTGCGCCTCTTCCCGATCGGGGTCCGGGGAGTCCTCCGTCTCCAAGGCACCCCCCGTTGATTCGTCCAGCACAGCTCCAGGTAGATTCGTTTGACGCAGCCCCTGGGCGCATTGCGTTGGCGCCGGTGGAGTCTGTTCAGACGATGGCGTCTCATCCAACGGTGGAGGCGGACTATGCAAGTTGCATCGACTGATGTGAAGAAGCTGGTAGGCCAGCATGTACACCTGGAGGCGCACATCATTCTCCGCGCCGACCTCCGCATCGGGATCCACTTCGTATGTACGCTCAATCGGTCTCTGACGGTAATGCGACTTGGGACGTGGAGAGGACGACAATGATGCGCTGCAGGCGATTTTCATCTCGCCCTGATGCATCTCCGCCTTTCCGCGTTGACTGTACATGGGAACCAACTTCTGACCTGGATACATCTCCGCATCAAGATTGGTCACCAAAAAATAGACCCTGTCATATAGCTCTCCCGGGCGCGACTTGATCACCAATACCACCCGACGAGTACATTCCCACGACTTCGCACCATAGGTCAATTCAATGCAGGTCATATCCTCCAACGGGCGATCCTTCACGTACTTTGCGGCCATCTGCTCCAGTGTCTTGTTCTTGCGTAGACGCATGAGATAGCCAATATTTTCGGTCTCCAGTCGTGTACACAACGCACCACTATTGAAGCCGGCGTCCATACGGACAATGACCTGGTCGGCGACATGCTGGCGCACCGCATGGGCGATGGGAACGATGAAGTCCTCGCAATCGGTGACCTCGCGCTGAGTTCCCGGACGCAATTGCGCCCCGAGCACATCCCCACTCTCCCCGCACGAAGCAATCAGGGGAAGGAAGATGGTCCGCTTATAATGCCCATGATACTTGCTGCCAAGCTGGTTGCCGTGTGCATCCACGGGCATCGCATCCACATCAATGACCACTTCATCGCGCCGCCGTCCACCGTTTTGGACCAGCATATGCTCCATCCCCACCTTCAGAAGCCCTGCCTTCAAGTGAACCAGATTCTGTACCATGCCCAGCAGACCCACCAAGCGGGACATGGTCGGCTGCGATGCCAACGTACGATCCGATCCGACTACCCCATCCCCCGGCTCGTACTGGTGGACACACCAAAGGCCGCATCCCGACTGAGTGCATCCGTCCATAACGAACTCCAGCCCTGCATTAACTGAAGCAGCCACTGCAAAAGCAGTTCAAACAAAGGATAGTGGATACGATGTGGATCCCGAGGATCGTGCAGTCGATCGGTCAAAAAGTCCAGGATTCCGATGCGATCAATCACCGACCGCAACAAGAATGCGCCTGCGTCCGAGGTCGTATGGTTGCGACTAGACGATTTGATCCGAATTGACTGGTTGAAGGGAAGCACAAAAAGAGGCTCAGAAGACGGGGACATGGGATCACCTTGAGGGTGAAATGAGTAGATAATTCTTAAACAGGTCAGTAGACTTGATTCAGAACGAAAACAGAGGTTTATTCGATCAAAATCCACGAAAAACAGGGCTAATCGCCCAATGAATGGAACAAATATAGCAGGATAAGGCTCCCCAGATGCTTATCAATACGAAACTGCTAAATTGAGATGAATATTATGGGGCATCCATATTACAGTTGGAATTCAAGTTCACTATATTTGCCCTGCATCGTTGATTCCTTTTGTTCAGATGTGATCAAAAAGCCTGCTTCTATTTACTATTCATTGGCCCCTTAGGCTTTATGGCCCGGACATCCAGAAAAGAATCCGATGCCCATTCTCCGATTCGCCTTGCTTCAGAGGGGATAATACCCGCAGTCACTCGCTACGAAGGTCTCTACGACGGCGAACTTGAAAATAGAATTACCAGTTGCTCGTCAATGACTACTATGACCTCGTAACAGATTTCTACGAATTCGGTTGGGGACAATCTTTCCACTTCGCGCCCCGCCGCCGAGGCGAATCCTTCAAAGAGTCGCTGTTCAGGCACCAGCACTTCCTCGCCGACCAACTATCCCTGAAACCGGGAATGCAGGTATTGGATGTGGGCTGTGGCGTTGGAGGACCGATGGGCAACTTTACCCGCTGGTCCGGCGCCAGCTTCGCCGGGGTCAACATCAACCTGACTTTGACGGTTTCGATTTTTCCAGGTACAAAACCACTGTTTCCGTGCTTTCTGGGAGGTTTTTTTTTGGCCTTCCTGTGTAGTGTTCAGTCTTGCTTTTTAATTGTATTTTTCGTATCTTTGTAATTCACCAACCAACTGGGTCATGTGGGTCCGAGAACTCAAACGAAAAACCACGAAAAACATCTCTGTCCAGATTGTTGAGAGCTACCGTAATAAGGAAAGAAAGCCGCGGGTTCGTATCGTCCGACACATGGGAAGCGTTCACCCGGATGCAGTGGACGGTCTGGTTAAAATTGCCTATCTGGAATTAGCTCGGATCCAAGAAGACCTGCAACCCTCCTTATTTCCTGCAGAGTCTTATGTAGACGAGGTGGTGGCTGCCCGCAGAAAAAAACGGGAGTCGAAGGCACTGGTGATCAAAGATGCACGGAAGCTGGAGGAAATACGGCGCATCTGTCTGGGCTTTCACGAGGTCATGGGGGCCCTGTATCACCAGATGCGGTTTACAGAGGTCTTTGATCGCCGTCAGAAGATGTCTCGTCGTCTGTTCAAGCAAGCGGTTTTACTTCGTCTGGCTGCACCTGGGGATAGTAAACTGGCCCATGCACGACAGATGTCCAAGGATGCGGGGGTGGACGTTCCGGTGGAGAAGTTCTATCGGATGATGGATGCCGTCACGGACGACCGAATTGAACAGATGAAGCAGCTGGTCTCCAACGAGACGCTCGGCATGCTTGGCGGGAAACTGAAGGTGCTATTTTTTGATGTGACGACATTGAGCTTTGCCAGTGAGTTGCCGGATGAGCTACGCAAGAAAGGGTTTAGCAAGGATGGGAAGCCCAAAAAGGTTCAGTTGGTCTTGGCATTGATCCAAACCCAAGAAGGGCTTCCGGTCACGTACGAACTCTTTCCCGGCAATACCACCGATGTAAAGACGCTTGAACCGGCGATGACGCGCCTCAAAGAATGTTTTGATTTGGATCGGATGATTGTCGTTGCCGATTCAGGGATGTTGAGCAAGGAGAATTTAGCGTTGTTGCAAAGTCTGGGCTGTGACTATATCGTGGCTGCACGTTTACGGTCATTAAATCAACTCCACACCAAGACGATTCTCGGGGCACAGTCTTGGAAGGTTTTAACGACGGGTCGTAAGGTTACCGAACACAAACTTGGTGGTCGACGCTTGATTTTGCGCTATTGTCCAAAGAAGGCAGCTCGGGATGTACATTCACGGGAGAAGGCAATTGAGAAGGTGAAGAATCGTTTGAAACAGGGGGTCAAGGGCACCGGCAGAAGTGGTCGATTTCTGAAGGTGAAGCAGGATGGAGTGAGCTTAGATCAAGCAGCGATTGTTCGGGATGAGAAGTTTGATGGGCTGCATGGGGTCTGGACGAGTCTGGAGGATCTGACTCCAGAACAAGTCTATCAACATTATGGAGAGTTATGGCGAATTGAAGAAGGTTTTCGTGTGATGAAACACACCATGGCGATCCGGCCCATCTTTCACTGGGTCGAGCGTCGGGTGCGTGCCCATATTGCAATCTGTTTTGTTGCATTTGCCCTGTTACGGATCTTCCGACACCGATATAATGCGAGGTTTGGTTCAAAACATCGCCTGAGTGAAGGGCAGATTTTAGCAGAACTTGGTGCGGTGGAAACCTCCATGATTTGTGATCGAGGCAATCGGGCAGAATACCTTCTTCCATCGAAGGTTACCGAAACGAGCGGGCGCCTATACCAGACAGTCGGTCTGACGATACAGCGCCAGACCGTACTGTTCAAAGAGGGGACGACCTCCTAAATCAAGCGTCCCATTCGGTCTCGATCTTCATCATTCCGCCCTGAAAAGGGGGATTGGTAGTGTTCAGTTTTCCCGGAAATCCCACTCCAGAACCCCTGTGACGGAGGTAACCGTCGAAGTCAAGAACTTTACCCGCTGGTCCGGCGCCAGCTTCGCCGGGGTCAACATCAATGCTTACCAGATTGAACGCGCCAAAATATACACCCAGGATGTCAGCGAACTCTGCCGATTCATCCATACAAGCTAGTTCTCGGCAGAAAATATAAGACCTACTGTCAACTTCCGAAACGGGAGATTTTGAGAAAAACTTTTTTTCGGCGCGATTATGCAATTCAAGGCAAGACAAGACAGCCATTGATCCGAAAATGAACGGAGCCGTACACCTATGATTTCAAATGTTGGCCTATCGGGTAGGATAAAAGGGAGCCCGAAGCAAGATCCTCCACACGAAAGCTGGTTTCGTAGATGAGTCACTGACACAGGCCAAGGGGATAAGTCTTGTTTCCGTCGAGGAGGTACATAACCCCATCAAGGTTCAGTTGCTGATAGCTGAGTTCCGGTGCTTATCAACTAAACGGAAATATCCATAACACCGCCCAAGCCAGACCCTAAGCCGCGAGGATTTCCATTATCCCATAAAATTCTCCTAAATTACCCTGTGAGTAGGGGCAATAACCTGACCTTATGGCTGTGGTTCATGCCATATCCATTACCTTGTTTGGAAATTATTTCTCAATCTGTAACCGTGTTAGGTCATTTTGACGTCTGATTGTCTTTGACTGCGACCAAGTCCTCTGTGGCACTGTACCCGTTCTGTGATTTGTATCTGGCCTGACTGTCTTCCCAAATGGCTCAGTATGATTTGCAACGATCATATGATTACTTCTGAACGACGTAAGGGCTTTGTGCCATAAATTCTGTTAATTCATACAGTTTGAGGTATCCTTACCTTCTATTTCTTATTTCTTGCTTTTATGGATCCGACCGTTCATGATGTAGCACGCCGTGCTAATGTATCTATCTCCACTGTATCTCGTGTACTTAATGATTCTGCTCCCGTCAGTAAAGACAAACGCAGGCGCGTATTGCAAGCCGTTAAGGATCTGCAATTTACTCCCAACCCAGCAGCTCGAAGCCTTTTAGGACAGGCTACTGGCACTATCGGAACCATCTTGCCACACATTACGGGAGAGTTTTTTGCCGACTTGTTAAGTGGTCTTGATGAGGGCATCAAACAACATGATTATTTGCTGATGGTCAGTGCATCAAGACGCTTGGAGCACGATTTCATTGCTGCGCTTCGGGGAATGTACAAGCGGGTTGACGGACTGATCATCATGGCCCCCGAGCTTTCGGCAGAGCGAGTACTTACATTGACTGGCTCATCTGTTCCCGTCGTTTTTCTAAACACACATTCAACCACACCAGGAATGCTCTCGGTAAACTTCGATAACCGTAATGGGATGGTAAAAATAGCTCGGCATATTGCTGACCACGGCCATAAACACGCTGCATATATCGGGGGGCCGAGCGATGCCTTTGATGCACAGGAACGACAGCGGGGGTTTCTTGAAACCGTCCCGGATGGACTCAAGGTAATGTATTATTCCGGTGATTTTTCATTTGAATGTGGATACAAGAATGGACAAAGAATTCTCGGTTCATCCCCACGCCCTACCGTGATTGTAGCGGCCAATGATCTGAGTGCACTTGGTGCCGTGCGGGCTCTCCTGGAAAATGGAGTCAGCGTACCGGATGAAATCGCAGTAACCGGCTTTGACGGAACAAGAAGCGCTCATTTTTCGACCCCTTCGCTCACTACGGTGAATGTTCCGATTGGACAATTAGCTACGAATGCGGTTGAGCTTCTGGTGAATCAACTCTCAGATGAGCCACTGTGTAAAAATCCTGAAAAACCTGCTGAACTGGGACTGATCATCAGGGAATCTTCCTCAAAGAAATACTGACATAGCCCGCGTGCAGGGACACGAAAACTGACGAAATGCACGAGAAATACACCACTGGTGTCGATGGCCGAATGCAGATGATTTACGACAGGACGTAATCGGGCTTTCGTTCCAACCGGGTTGCATAATAAGGAATTCACAGAACGCTCCGATCTACCCTTATGCAGGAATCACTCAAGAGACACCTCTGCCTCATTGTTTTCATTGCCGATCATGCATAGACATAAACGCTTGATCCACCTACTTGTATTTTCGACATTCCTGTATACAGGCTGCACTTCTCCAGAACCGGAGTGGAAATTTGTTGAAATCACACAACAGGCAGGACTCGGCGGATTCAAACATGTCAATGGCGCAGAAGGAAATTGGTATCTGCCGGAGACTTTCGGCGGCGGCGGAGCATTTCTGGACTACAACCAGGACGACCTTGTTGACCTTGCCCTTGTGGGGGGATCGGCCTGGAACGATTCCATCAGCCGTGGACTCTGGTTGTACCAAGGCATCGGCGATGGCCGCTTTCGGGATGTAACCGATGAAATGGGCCTCTCGCTGATCAGCGGCTATGGGATGGGGGTCATCTCGGGGGACATTGATCGTGATGGGGATGAGGATCTATACCTTACAACCCTTGAAAAGAATTATCTACTGATCAATGAGGGAGATCGATTTCGCAATGCAACGCTTGCATCCGGCCTGGATGCGCCCCTAGAGTGGAACGTCGCAGCAATCTTCCTAGATGCCAATCGGGATGGATGGCTGGACTTATATGTAACCGGGTACGTTGACTGGTCGGTAGACACTGATCTGATTTGTACCAGTGACGGGGTGCAAAAACGCTATTGTACCCCAGAGCTCTACACGGGTACTCCCGGACGCTTCTACCTCAATCGCGGCGATGGGACCTTCATTGAGCGTACCCAAACCTCTGGACTGTCGGGATCCGGAAAAACGTTAGGGGTCATCACGATGGATGTGAATCAGGATCAGTGGACTGACATTGTCCTTGCAAACGACACAGATCCCGATCAGTTATTTCTGAATCTTCGGGACGGTTCTTTTGAGGAAGTTGGGCTTTCCCGAGGGATGGCATTAGATCCCCGGGGCCGTGCTCGTGCGGGAATGGGGATGGATGCAGGTGTCGTGGACCCTACAGAGGAACCGACTATTTTTATTGGGCACTTTGAGGATCAAATGAATGGTGTCTACCGACATACCCCATCAGGATTTTTCGAAGAAAGAGGCCCTAGCAGCAGAATCGGCCCCTTGAGTCTTCCGGCACTCACCTTCGGCATGGTTTTGTTTGATGCCGATTTAGATGGGGACCTGGATCTATTGGCCGCCAATGGCCATATCAACCCGCAGGCCAGTGAGCGGAGTGATATTACAAGTTACAAGCAACTCCCCCAGCTTTTCCTGAATGACGGTCACGGTGTGTTCACAGACGAATCCCAAAGACTTGGACTGACGCTCCCCATGGTTGGAAGAGGTGCCCTCACTGCAGATATTGATCTTGATGGGGACCTTGACGTTCTGATCACAGAGAACAATGGAGGCGCCCGGTTATTTCGCAATGACCTCCCCCCTGAGGTAAACTACCTACGTATCCAGTTGCATGGCATGTCCGTGGATGCAACTGTTGCCCTTCAGGCGGGATCGCAGAAACAATTCCGTCGGATTCGGGCAGGACACAGCTACGCTTCTCAGTCCGAAAAGGCAGTGACGATTGGGCTTGGAAACATCCAACATGTGGATACGCTCACCATATTCTGGCCAAGTGGCATCGTCACGCAGCGCATGAATATTCCTGCCAACCAAACCCTCCAGTTACGGGAAACAGATCTATGAGAGTTCTAGCGCTATCCGTCGTACTGATGCTCTTTGGCTGTGCTCCTTCGGACAGGCAGCCGGATGTCACCCAATTCATTCTTAGAGGCAATGAAGCATTCCAAGTTGGCGACTACACTGGAGCGCTGAGATTCGCTGATAGCGCACTGGCACACAACAGCAATTCCTCTGATGCACACTTCCTTCGTGGACGGATATATTTCGAGCTTGAGCAGTGGGATCATGCGGAAGCTGCGTATCTGGCTGTGATTGATCTTGAACCCGATTACCCAGGTGTTCGACACAACCTTGGGAACATCTATTATTTCCAGAGACAGTACCGCAGCGCACTTACGCAATTTATTCAGGCCACAAAGAATAGTACTTCTGCAAACTCCTGGCATGCTGCAGGAGTCGTTTACAATGCTTTATCGCAACCTGACAGCGCCGCCGCCGCGTTTGAACAAGCAATTCGTTTAGACTCTTTGTACGGGCCTGTACATACTAGCTTTGCTGATTTTCTGGAAGAGCAGGGAAACTATCCCGAGGCCCTGGAGCGAAGCAGGATTGCTCTGGCAATCCGCCCTGATCATCTTCCAGACCTGCTCCGACAGGGAAGGCTTCTGCTGCGACTCGGCCATTTGGATGAAGCTATCGCACTTTTGCAGCCCATCATCACTGGATACCCGCACCATGCCGAGCCTCGATACCTCCTGGGGCAGGCGCTGCAGCAATCCGGGTTCCTGGAGCAATCGGCCAAATTCTTTTCAGAAGCAGATTCGCTCCGGGAGATTGAGCAAAGGCGGGGGCAATTGGCAAGTGCTGCAGAGACGCAGCCGGCTAATTTTCAGGCACAGGTAGACTATGCCACTGCACTTCGCCGCTCCGATCATCTTGAAGAATCTCTAAAAAGATACCTCATTGCCCAGGCACTTCGCCCAGACAATCTAGACCTGCAATTCCACATCTCTACACTGGAGGCGGACCTTGGAAACCTTGCCAAGGCTGAAAGAAGGTTACTGCGGATTTTGACTGCTGATTCAAGCTATGTACTTGCCTGGCTGAGCATAGGGGCTGTGTACGAAAAAACAAACCGTGCTGCCTTGGCAACAGATGCCTGGCAGCAAGCTGCTCGCATCAACCCTGATCACCCAGCCGTGCAGCAATTCCTAGGCCGAATACCGCCTCAATCATCACGGTGAAGGTAAATATCTCCTCAGATCAATCTCCTGATCACTCAACCTGAACCGGCTCCCAGCTGGGAGCCCTCTGGGCGGACCCTACTGAAGTCCCATCCGATAAATGACTCAAGAGATGACGCCATGATCCTACGCGGTTTTCGATTTTTCCCGCCTAGGTAAATTACCTCGAGCCTCTTGCAAAACCTCTGAATCGGGGTATTTTTTGAAAAACCTTGACTTTTTTGGGGTTTGGTTGTCGTTGACGAATCTGGGTTGGGGAACAAGATGGGGCATGGATCCGCGTTTTTTTTTTGAGCGCGTGGGAATATGCCCTCAATCTCTAAAAGCAAGGGGGTGGAAGCCTCCAAATTTCGTATTTTCAGGACATCCTAAAGTCCAACAAAAGATGGAGGTTTCCATGTCCCTTACCGACAAGATACGAAGGTGTTATATCACCTGCCAACAGGAACTGTTCCCCTGGTTGGAAACGCAAATGGGTTCGTTACCCAAGCGGTACCAGACTCTGGTGCTGGTGCTGGAGATGGTGTGTGTAGAGGACCATCTACGCGGTAGAGTGAGGGGCCGGTATGGAGGACGCCCGCCGGCCCATCGTGTGACCCTTGCTCGGACGTTTATCGCGAAGATGGTGTTGAATATCCCAACCACCTCTGGGTTACGAGAACGGCTTCTAATGGACAAGGTGCTTCGGTCCATTTGTGGTTGGTCCAGTGATCAGGATGTGCCAAGTGAATCCACGTTCTCGCGTGCATTCAAGGAGTTTTCCCAGATGCAGTTACCGAACCGGATTCATATGGCGTTGATCAAAAAAGGATACGAGGGGGAGCTGGTTGGGCATATTTCGCGGGATTCGACGGCGATTGAGGCCAGGCAGAAGCCCGTTCCGAAGAAAAAAGAGGCGGAATCGGCTCCGAAGAAACGCAAGCGTGGGCGTCCGAAGAAGGGGGAAGAACGTCCAAAGCAGGAGCGCCGCCGCATGGAAAAACAGCTTACCATGGAGATGGATGAGATGTTGGAGGACCTCCCGAAAGACTGTACGGTGGGATGCAAACGCAATGCGAAGGGACATACGCATAAATGGACGGGATTTAAGCTGCACATGGATACGGCGGACGGTGGGATTCCGATTAGCTGTGTGGTGACTTCTGCGTCTGTGCACGATAGCCAAGTGGCGATTCCATTAGCAAGAATAACGGAACAGCGGGTGATACATTGTTATGATCTCATGGACAGTGCGTATGACGCGAAAGAGGTGTACGCACAGAGTGAAAACTCGGGGCGTGTCCCGATCATTGATCCGAATCCGCGCAAGCAAAAGGCGGCGCATGAACGGGAGCAAAAGGCGCGCCGCAACGCCGGGTTCGTTCCTGCTGAGCGCGTCCGCTACCGGGAACGTTCCACGGTGGAGCGGGCCTTTGGTCGACTCAAGGACGAGTTTGGAGGACGAAATCTTCGGGTGCGTGGGCACGAGAAGGTGATGTGTCACCTGATGTTCGGAGTTTTAGTGCTCACGGTGGACCAAATGCTCCGAATGATCCAATAAACGGGATCACTCGGGGTTCGTGAACAGAAGATGGGGGTCTGAGAGATCAGACCGTAGGATTGGTGTGGGAAATCTGCACGGACCGTGGCCAAAATTCGCCAGATGAAGACGTCATGGGGGGCAAATCGGTGGTGACTTACCCCCCCAAACGCCTATTTTGCCATCTTATGCTCACTTGGGAACAAAAAGAATGCCAAATTGTAGCCTGTAACAGATGCTTATGCCCAATAAAAATTCATGGAGTTAGGTTTTGCAAGAGGCTCCCTCGTTAATGTATTTATGAAAACCTTTTCGTATATTTGCTGTTTGCGGAAAGATTGCAGACCATGCCTCGCAAGTTTATCGGCAACCTAAGTATACTCCGAAATCTCTTATTTTTTCGCACAACACAACAACTTGGAAAATCCATGAAACATACGCTTACCCCATTACTAACTCTGACACTCTTGCTTGCAGGAGTCTCAAATGTACAAGGACAGGACGCTGGCCCTCCGCTAGGAGACGACTTCATCTTCTTTGTCGACGAAGTCAATACACTGGTTCCAGATCACGACCTAAACATTATTGATGATCCCACGGACCCCACGAACAAGGTCATTGAACGTCCATACGGTGACTGGACATTCCAAGCATTCCGTTTTCCGGCAGATGTAGGGGTAGATATCTCCCAAAACCGAGAGGACGGAGATGTGCTTCATGCCCGAATCTGGGTTGATCCTGCAAATGCAGATAAGGGAAGAGTTCATATAATGTTTGAGGATAAAACCGATGGAGACGGCGCGAACGACGGGTCAGCAGACCTGCCCTTCCGCTTGGTCTGGCAGATCCCCGAGAGCATGCGTAATGGTGAGTGGCACGAGATCTCCGTGCCACTCCCGCCCGCCACATACGCCGAACTCGAAGCCGCCAAAGCAGCCAAGGAACTGGATGGATTGGACAGCTTGTGGGTCTATGCCGGCGCGTGGTCCAATGGTCAATTTGGAGTCGGACTTGACGATAGATTGGGTCCCGGTACTACACAGAACCCTGAGCTTTGGGAAGAATTTGAGTGGACGAACGTTCAGACACTCGGGGTACAATTTGACCATAACCAGGGCGGGGGGCCGATTTATGTGGATGATGTCTACATCGGGGCTGCGAATCTGAATATCTCTGGTGAAGTCGACCCACCACTTGGCGCTGGCCCACCACTTGGGGACAATTTTATCTTCTTTGTCAACGGAGTCAACACGATGGTTCCCAACTACGATGGAAATGTTGTTGATGATCCCGCGGACCCCACGAACAAGGTCATTGAATATCCACACGGTGACTGGTCATTTCAAGCATTCCGTTTTCCGGCAGAAATAGGGGTAGATATGACACAGAACCGAGAGGACGGAGATGTGCTTCATGCCCGAATCTGGGTTGATCCCGAAAATGCGGGAAAAACTAATGTTCAATTGCTTCTTGAGGACAAAGCTTCCCTGGACGAAACGGATCCCGATAACGTCATTGAAGACCTGCCCTTCCGCTTGGCCTGGCTTATCCCTGAAGACATGCGCGATGGTCAATGGCACGAGATCTCTATACCCCTCCCCCCACCCACGTACACCGAACTGGAGGATGCCAAAACAGCCGGTGAATTGGATGGCTTGGACAGCCTCTGGACGTATGCCGGTGCGTGGTCGAGCCGTGGCCACGGTTTCTCATCTGGTGTGGATGATAGAGGAGGACCCATGACCGCACATAATCCCGACCTATGGAAGGAATATGAGTGGACGAACGTTCAGAACCTCGGAGTCCACTTCGACAACGCTGAGGGCGGAGGGCCCATTTATTTGGATAATGTCTACATCGGAGCTGTGGGTCTGGACCTCTCTGATCAAACCGCACCACCACCAGCAGCTGCGGGAGTCTCTGCTGTGGCTACCGCCGACAGCAACACAGTGTCCTGGATGAGTATCGACGGTGCAAATGCATATAAAGTATATTTCAGTCTGGAAGAAATCACAGATGTTGGGGGAGCCGGAGTGTCTCTGGCCGCACAGGTCGGAGCAGACGCTACTTCAGCATCTCACAAGATTGAAATTCCTCATGCATCTCTGCTTCCTATCACGCTGCATTATGCAGTTACAACGCTTAGCGGCTCCGGCGTTGAGAACTTTGACATCTCTATGAGTACAGCAAGTGTTGGAAATGAAAACCTTCCTGTCCAGCCTTATATCACCGAGTTGTCAATGGACGAATCAGAGCATCTGTATAATTCACTGTTTGACAATTCGCTTGAGAATATCACGACGGATGGGTTTCCAGAAGGGTATACGCCCTTTGAACTCAACATGGCACACTCAAAGCCTGGGGATGGGGGCAGCGCAGCCACAGACGAAGATATTAGTGCTAGTTTATGGGCTGGCTACAATGCTGAGGCCCTCCAACTCTATCTCTATGTGGAGGTCACGGATGATCAGATCACTTTGCAGGGAACCGAAGCTAGTATCGCCGATGCTTGGCAAAATGACAGTATTGAGTTTGGCTGGGGCAACTATGACGTAAGAGATGTAGCAGGCGGTGGAATCTTTACTGGCTCTCCCCATCAGGACATGGAACGCGGAGAATTTGCAGACTACCAGTTTCGCCTCTTTGCCCAAGGAGATGGCACAAAGGGTGGCTCAATACCACATGCATATGTAGGCTGGAGTATTGATGCAACTCCACAAGGAGGAGGAGCGATCTACGATCAACTCATGGATGGTGACCAAGTCAATGGCTATAAAATGCTTGGTCTATTCCCCTTGGATCAGATTCAAAATGTGGAGGAAATGGACGCAATTGTGGATCTCCCAACTGGCTTGGACATTGCATATTACCCCTTCAACTTCGTGCTAAATGATGGCGACGGAGCGAACCGTGATAATCAGATTCAATGGTCAATCAAAGCAAATGCGGATGGAGCGTGGTGGAATACACCGGCACAGTGGCCTGCGGTAGCGCTCGTCGGCAGAGGAACCCGGACTAATATCGCGAGAGTTAAAGAGCTCCCAGATGAGATTGTTCTGGACCAGAATTATCCGAATCCATTTAATCCAAGCACTTTGATCCAATTCTCGCTTCCCGCTTCCGAAACCGTGACGCTGCGTGTATTTGATTCGCTGGGACGGACGGTAGCGACGCTGCTGGATCGAAAGTTACATACAGCAGGTAAGCACACGGTCCAGTTTAACGCTGCAGGGCTGGCCTCCGGTGTATACCTGTATAGACTCGAAACAGGATCATCGGTGCTCATGACTCGGCGCATGACACTGATCAAATAATGCGCACTTTATCGGGACGCAAGCATACTGGATTCTGCGTGATCCTCCTCTTGCTTTGTATTGGTGGGGCGGGAAATTTATCTGCCCGCCCCACCAGCGGCCCGACCGGAAAGGTTGCCGGGAGAGTTATAGAAGCAGGTACGGACCTGGGATTGCCCGGTGTCAATGTGGTGATCGCCGGGACCTCAATCGGTGGAGTGACGGATGTAGACGGATATTATCATATCCTGAATGTCCCCCCTGGGACCTACAGCGTTCAAGCCTCTTTCATCGGCTTTGCGACCGTAACTACGCAGAATGTGCGCGTAGTGCAGGATCAGACATCCACCGTTAACTTTGAATTGCGTGAGGAAACGATTGAGGGAGAGGAGATAGTAGTTGTTGCCGAGCGCCCCATTGTGGAAATGGACCGCACAACAACAACCTCGGTAATCGATGCCGAACAACTTGAAGTATTGCCAGTCACCAATGTACGGGATGCCATCAACCTGCAGGCGGGTGTCGTTGACGGACACTTCCGCGGGGGGCGAACCGGCGAGGTGACCTATTTGGTCAATGGAGTTCCCATCACCAATGCCTTCAGCAAGGATGCCGCGTTCGATATTGAGCAGAACATGGTGGAAAGCCTGGAGGTCATTAGTGGTGTCTTCAATGCTGAATATGGTCAGGCGACCAGTGGTGTTGTAAATATTGTCACCAAGGATGTACCCGACAAATGGAGCGGTTCGCTCCTCGCCTACGCAGGAGCAATCGCGAGTAATCGGGATCTGGAGTTTGTCAGCCGAACCACGGACCCCGGGCAGGCACTCTCGTTTTCCGACTTTGCTCCAGACACGGTCTCCTATGCCGAAGCAGCCAGCTTACCAAACCTGGTTGATGTCCAGGCATCTCTGGGAGGCCCGATCATTCGTGACCGTTTCGGAATCCAGGCCACGGTTCGATATCTACAGGACAACTCACATTTTATTGGACGAAATTTATTCGCGCCATCGGATTCATCTCAAAACCTGAATACCGGACTCCCTCCGGAAGCTTGGATCATTGCCTCTTCGGGAGATGGAGATTTTGTCCCCCGTAACCGCACGGATCGCGTGTCTGTAAATGCTACCCTTGGTTATTCATTGACCTCCCGGCTGAAGTTTGACTACAACGTTTTTGTTCAGTCAGGCACCTTCCAGCCGTATAGTCACTTTCGTAAGTACACTCCTGACGGGATTAACACCGTTCATTTTTTTAACCAGACCCACATCCTAGGGGTACACTATACCATCGGCAATAGTGCGTTTGCCAATCTATCGTACAGCTATCTACATGATAAGACGGATGTATATCTGTACGAGTCACCTTTTGATGAACGCTATGTGAGTAGTAATTTCGGGTTTCTACAGGGAGCCAATGCATTTGCCGTCAGCGGCAACGACCTATCCAACAGCGACCAACTCACGGCAACACATACGGTTGTAGCAGATTACTCTCATCAACTCAATCGGGTTCACCTTGTCAAAATAGGGGTCCAAACCCGCTGGCATACCTTGGATAACCGGGATTTTGGTATTGAACGTTCCTTCCGGACGGGGAATCTGCCACAACCGTCTCCTGACCAGTTCGCCGACAATCTTCTTCAGGCGAATCCTGTTGAGCTGTCCGCGTATATCCAGGATAAAATGGAGTTTACGGGGCTGATTGTAAATGCAGGCCTGCGTTTTGATTACTTTGACCCAGATTATTTGTCTCCGATTGATTGGGGGCAGGGAGAGCTTGAAGAAATCCCCGATTCGGATAATCCGGGGAGTACACGCTCCAACCGGGAACCTGCTAAAATAGACATGCAGCTTAGCCCTCGTCTGGGGGTGGCATTCCCGATTTCGGAAACCGGTGTGATGCGTTTTTCGGCAGGACTCTTTTTCCAGATTCCTTCGTTTGGACTACTTTATACAAACCCCGAATACGAGGTCAACCCTGCTTCCTTGGCCAATTCATTCGGCAATCCCGGGATCAATCCTGAACGTACCCTTTCGTTTGAGATCGGGCTGCAACAGGGATTCACCCGTAGCATTGGGATGGAGATCACTATCTTTTCGAAGGATGTGCGGAACTTGACAGGGCAGGAAATTGCCCGAACCCCGCAGGGCGACTTTATAATCCGCTGGATTAACCGGGATTACGGCACAATTCGAGGGCTCACACTTTCCCTGTTCCAGCGTCCTGGCGGCCCCTTGAGCTGGACCATTGACTACACGCTGCAATTCGCGGAGGGTACAGCCTCCAGTCCTGGGGAAGCCTTTGGTCGTCAACAGGCCGGTCTGGATGAAATACTTTCTCTCGTTCGACTGGATTGGGACCGCAGACATGTACTCAATAATACGATTACCCTGCGACCACTCTCAGGCCTATCCATCACGCTGATAAACCGTCTACAAAGCGGTACGCCTTACACGACAGTGCGAGAGTTTATCCGCTCGGTAAAAAAGAACAACGCAAACAAACCACTCATCTTTGGAACGGACATACGGATGTACTATCGCATCCCTGGAATCCGATCGAACGTCCAATTATTCCTCCAGGCCCAGAATCTCTTTGATACCGTCCAGGAAGTTGGCGTGTACGACGATACTGGACGCGCGGATGAGTCAGTCACCTTGGAGCTCTTTCGGCGGACAGGTGCACAGGTAGGTGGAGTCAACAGCTTGGATGAATTTTTCTATCGTCAAGGAAACTTTGGGGCACCACGTAAAGTCAGTGTCGGACTTAATTACCGTTTCTGATGAAGTGCACAAAAATCCAATATCTCCTCCTTGTCCTAGGCTTGCTCTGTACACTGCCTCCTGTCGTACAAGGGCAGAATGTTCCTCCCGATCTCAGGGGAGATGAAGACCTGATTGCACGTGGAGTGCTGGATGGTAACCTGATCGAAACCAACTTCCGTAATCATGGCGAGCTGGCCCGGTGGAATGACATCCCGTGGGGGGTTTGGCCACGGGGAATTGGAGGGCGCCACATTGATGGTGTGGGGATCATGGTTGCCGGACAAGTCCCGGGAGAGCGCCTCAAGTGGTCGGATTTTTTTCAGGGAGCCAGAACAGATACAATCCTGAATCCGGTCATCCTTACGTATCGGGATTTTGGGAAACGGTTAAGTCCAGACGGCTCTCTCTGGGGGTGGACCCCGCTGCCAGGATTCATGAATGAGAATCGTCTGGACCCAATTACCGGACAACGGACGCCCACCCCCGCCTTGAGCGATGACCCAACTTCCTGGCCCGAGTTCTGGCCTGACCGCCTGAACAATCCTGATGACCCCGGCTGGCCTGGGAACTGGAACGGTTTTTTCGGCCGAAATGTCTTTAATGCAGACCTGGAAAGCTTCTATGTGATGGATGACTTTACAGATCTAGAATATGCCATTGACTCCGAAACCCGAAGACCAAACAGTGAATACGGCGTATTCTATGCAAGCAGCGCAGACTCTACGATCGGAGGAATGGGACTGCAAACACAGGTCCGCCTCTTCCAGTGGGCCAATGTACTTGCGGAAGATCTCATGTTCATCCTCTATCGGATCTCCAACGTCACGAATAAACCCCATACGGATCTTTATCTGGGACAAATCATGGATTATGGCCTGGGGAATGAGGAGGGAGACGAGAATGCTGCCTTCAACCCTCAGCAGGATGTTGCATATGGATGGGACCAGGATGGGATTGGCACACGCCCCACTGGAGGAAACTATGACTTAGGATATACCGGGTTTGCATTCCTTGAGAGCCCGGCTCGGGCGAGTGATGCATTGGACAATGACGAAGACGGGATGACCGATGAGTCCAGATTCAACGGTCCTGGTACGCTGGTAGAAGGACAACAGCAGATTCATGGGGTTGCCAGTTCAATGTATGATCTGGTAAATTTTGAATCCTATTATGGTCCCCTTGAGTCGCGGCCGGCGTACATAGCCGGACGCTGGTGGACCGGAGATGAGAATATGGACTGGGTGGGATTTTCTGATGAAAATGACAATGGAATTCTGGATCCTGGCGAGGCTCTCAATAATGATCTAGGCCGGGATGGTCAAGGACCATTTGATCTAGGCTACTCTGGTCCCGATGATGGTGAAGCTGATGGAATCCCCACTCTTGGAGAGCCTAATTTTGATGAATTGGATGTGGATGAGTCCGATCAGGTTGGCTTGACTGGCTTTGATTTACAGACTCGCCCCTTTTATGAAAGTGGAGACAATCTGCGTGATGACGCATGGATGTGGGATCGAATTATTAACAATGCTCAGTTTCCCCTGGGAACGAAGCCTGAAGCTTTTAAGGCAGACCTCGAGCCCTTCCTCCTGTTCTCCTCTGGCCCAATTGGTCTCGAATCAGGGGGAACCGACTTTTTCTCTACCGCCTGGATCTTTGGGGAGGATGAGCGTGATTTCTTCAAAAACCGCCGTACAGCACAAAGCATCTTCAATGCTGATTACACATTCGCACAGCCCCCTTTCCTGCCGGCATTGACTGCTGTCCCTGGCGATGGGCGCGTCGTGCTCAGTTGGGATACCGTGGCAGTTCGAAGCTTCGACCGCTTTACCCAGGAATTTGACTTTGAAGGATTCAAACTCTATAAAGGCACGGATCCTCTACTCTTTGACGCACGCACAATTACGGATATAGATGGCACCGCCACCTTCTTTAAGCCCATTGCTCAATGGGATTTAGAGAATGACATCCAAGGACCTGTCACTGTCTTGGAAGGTGAAGCTGTCTATAATCTAGGGGACAATACCGGTCTCCAGTTTTACTACATTGATGAAGATGTAACCAACGGAGTCACCTACTATTATGCATTGGTCGCATATGATCGTGGGTTCCGAGATCCGGATGATCTCACAAAAGAGTCGATTGACCCCCAAGAGAACTCCTTCAACGTCAGTGTCAATCAGGCGGGACGCTTAACCGGGTTCTCTCGTAATGCTGCAGTCGTAGTCCCGCGATCTGTCCCGGTCGGATATGTTGAGGGCGGTGCAAATGAAGATCTCAGCCGCGTGACCGAAGGGGTTGGATCTGGATCCATCAGTGTACGGGTGATTCAGGAGACGCAGGCTGACTTTGATGGGATCTATCGTATTTCTTTCTTTAGCGAACCCGTGTCTGATGTTTCTGACTTGTATCAGACAAGGGCCTATGAAGTAGTCAACATCGTTTCCGGTGAAAAACTCATTGCTCCGTCTCCAATCATTGATGCCACCCCTCCTGCAGGCGGGTTCATCATTGAAATAGATAACGTCGAATGTCCTCCACCTCTGGGTTGTGAATTGGATGACCTGCAGACGGGATTTCTGGCAAACGAGGGCACACAAAATGAAATCTATGATCTGGATCCACGTACCTTGGATGGATACTCTACCAACTGGATTGCCTCGGTAGGCCGGGATACCACAGCAGCGTTTCATGCATCACCGGACGACTACCAACTGATCTGGGTCTCCCCCAATGATTCACTTTATAGGTCGCCATTATTCTTCGGATATTTACGTGAGGCGGTTCCAATCTTCACCATCAACAAGACCAAGAATACGCCGGCGGAACTCTTTATGCAGGACACTAATGACAGTGGTGTATTTGATGCCGGAGATCACGCGATTATCGCTGAGCGTCACGGAACCCGCGGTCCCTGGCGTTTTCGCTATCGGATCAAGTTCAATTCTCCCGATGGGAGCTCTACCCCCCCCTCTGCCGGAAACTCCTTTCATGTGAATAGCAAAAAATCGTTCGCAACGGGGGATTTCTTCCAGTTCACGCTACGTTCTTCCCAGATTGATTCTGATCTGGCACGTAGTGAGCTTGACCGTATTGCTGTGGTTCCCAACCCCTATGTGGGGACCTCTTCATTCGAACCGAGAAGCCAGATCGAAGGCCGAGGGGAGCGGCGGATACAGTTTATTAATCTCCCGCCGCAGTGTACCATACGCATCTTTAATATTCGCGGGGAATTGATCCGTACCCTCCATCATGATGGAGTGACGAGTGATGGGGCTGAGTGGTGGGATCTTCGTACGGAGGAGCAACAGGATATTGCATTTGGAGTGTATGTATTCCATGTAGAAGCCCCTGGCATTGGAGAACATGTGGGGAAATTCGCCCTGATTAAATGATCCCTATCATCCGCATCCTGATCTACCGATTTGCTCTACCGTTGATCTTAATCTTCGGCAGTTCAAATCTTGTACTTGCACAAAGCCGTACCGGGACCACTGCCGCCAGCTTCCTGACTCTCGGAACAGGCGCTCGCGGACAGGCACTCGGACATGCCTATACTGCAGTGGCAACCGGTGCAGACGCTCTTTTCTGGAATCCAGCTGGTGCGGCCCGCTCCTATGGAAATCACTCCGCCGGAAGCGTATTCCTATCCCATTCTCGCTGGTTTGCGGACATTGACTACAACGCTGCTGGCGTCGTCGTGCCTGTATTTGGTGATCATGTTTTGGGACTGAGCGTCGCTGCCGTGAACTACGGGGACATGATCGTACGGACCGTCGCTCTCCCTGAGGGAACGGGACAAACTTTTCGTGCGAGTGATTTTAGTTTAGGACTCACGTATGCACAGCCTCTGACCGAGTCCTTCTACTTTGGTGGCACAGCCAAGTATGTACGTCAACAGATCAGAGATATGACCGCCAGCACGATTGGCTTCGACTTTGGGTTTGTTCTACAGTCTGATTATCTCCGTGGGCTGGTTATTGCTGCATCAATCCAGAATTTTGGCGGGAAAATGCAGATGACTGGAGTCAACAGCGTTGTATTTGTTGACATTGACGAAACGATCAGCGGCAATAACCCTGATATCCCTGCTCACATCGAAATGGATTCCTGGGATTTGCCACTCTCCTTTAAGTTTGGCATTGCCATGCCCGTTATACAGGCTGGCATGATTGAGTTATCCGCGTTGGCCGATATACAACAGAGCAACGATAATAGCTTGAATGGAGACGCTGGGGCCCAATTACGTGTCCACAACCGAACCTTTAATTTTGATCTTAGAGGTGGATACAAAGATCTATTTCTAGACAATGTTGACAGTCACCTGACATTTGGGGCTGGAATCGATGTGCGAACTTTCGGCGTTCGGCTTGGATTTGACTATGCATATACGCCATTCGATCTTCTTGGGCAAACGCAGGTGGTGGATTTTCGGGTCTATTTCTGAGTTCTGGAGCATCCTCCCGGTCTTGTTCTTGCTCGTCGGATGCTCCCCACCCCTGAGTGAACGAGATCAAGCCTTGGCTCATGTTAATGGGCACCCTATCACTGTCGGGGATTTTGAGCGCTCTTACATTCAGATACTGATCCAGAGCGGTCAGAATGACACCCCTGAAGCCCGTTATGACCACCTTGACCATCTCATAGAAGAACACCTCTGGTACGAAGAGGCTCTGCGACATAATCTGAACTCCGACTCATTACTCTCCGAGTTCACAGAGCTGGCTCTTAAGCGTGCAATCGGCGGACGTTACTATGAAATTGAGTTTCTTGAACGGCTTCCCCAACTAACGGAAACAGAACTTCGCCAGGCATTCGCCCGGTATAAACAACCGGTAATGGTTCGTCATCTCTTTTATCGCAACGAAGCAGATGCCCGCATTGCACATTCACGACTAGAGGCTGGCACTTCTTTCCTTGACGAGGCGCAGATTGCATTCAGAACCGAAAAATTTGACTCCACGGCTGGATGGCTTGGAGAAATCCGATATTTTCAGGTGGATGATGCCTTTGCTGAAGCAGCTTTTGCATTACCCATCGGACAATATTCCGCTCCTGTTCGCAGTCGACAGGGATGGCATATCATCCAAGTCGAAGATCGCATAAAAACTCCGATCATAACAGAGTCCGAATTCCAAAACCGAAAGGGTGGGATCGCAGGTCTATTGCGCACCCGCAGAAGACGATTGGAAGGAGATCGTTTTGTTCGCACCTTCATGGAAAACCATAATGTGCAAATCAATACAGAAGGGGTACGGTCTCTTCGGGCCGCTCTGGGCCGAATCATGAATACCTCTGTTGCCCTTGACGACACCTATGACACTGCCGCCCTCCCCCTGACACCAGAAACATCACTCGCAACTTTTACGCTGAATGGGAGCACACACACCTTTACTGGTGACGATTATTTCTTCTGGCTCCCCGAGCTTCCGCTTTCCGAAGCAACCTCCAACCCGGCGGCCTCTTTAGGACGTGCACTCCGCAATGAAGCTTTTGCATTGGCTGGTATAGAGTTGAGACTTGAAAAGGATCCGATTGTCCAAGAGGATATTGACAATTCTGCCAGAGTATACCTTGCCAACTCTATGCGGCAACTTCAACCGGACAGTACGCTATTGATCACTCTTCAGTCAGCTGCGTCTATCCGCGTTGATACGATGCTCTTCCAGCAAATTATGATTGACTAGGCCCTTCCGCAGAGAATTGAGACCCTACTACAGCGCAGATTGCATTCCTGACGATTTCATATATGAACATTTTGTCAGTGTCCTTGTTCTTACGCGCGGATCTTTGTTTACCTGACTGCCTATGATACGTACCATTTTTTTTGTGATTTTCTGCTTTTTCGGTGTTATTACAGTCCCCAATCTATACGCGCAGACGTCATGCCCCAACCCAGATGCACAGCCGTCATGGGAGCCGACCTGGTGTGATGAGTTTGACTACACCGGACTCCCCGATCCCGCAAAATGGTCATACGACGTTGGTGGACACGGATGGGGCAACGCAGAAAGCCAATTTTACACTGAAGATCGTGAAGAAAATGCTCGGGTTGAGGACGGCCACCTTATCCTAGAAGCTAGAAAAGAATCCTCGGGTGGCCGTAACTATACCTCTGCTAGGCTGGTCTCCAAAACGAAAGGAGATTGGACATATGGGCGTATTGAAGTCCGTGCTCAACTCCCCTCTGGAAGAGGTACCTGGCCAGCAATCTGGATGCTCCCCACAAATAGATCCTACGGCGAGTCTTACTGGCCCGATAACGGGGAGATTGATATCATGGAGCATGTAGGATTCAACCCGGGATTGATTCATGCCACGATTCATACCGATGCATTCAATCATGTGAATGGGACACAGAGAGGTGGCTCAATAGAGATCCCCGATGCATCGGAAGCTATGCATGTTTATGCCGTCGAATGGACCCCAAATCGAATGGAATTTTCCGTAGACGGCAATTCGTTCTGGACCCACTCCAAAGGACTCAATAATTGGCGGGGATGGCCATTTGACAAAGATTTTCATTTAGTTATGAATATTGCAATCGGAGGCAGCTGGGGGGGGCAACAAGGCATTGACGATAGCATCTTCCCGCAAAAAATGCTGATTGATTATGTACGGGTCTATCGTTACGTAGATGTACCTCAATTAACGATTGACGCCCCTGCGAACCTCGAAGCAGGGAGTACTGCTACTCTCATGGGAACCGCAGAAGATCCTGACGGCCGGATACTGAGAGTGGAACTCTACCAGGAAGATGGTCTAATGGAAACGATCAGAGGTGGGACAGCTCAGTGGAGTACATCTATTGAGAATGTATCCCAAGGGTGCTATACGGTGCATGCAAGGGCGATAGATAATGGCGGATGGTCTAGCTCCTCAGAGCCAAGGATGGTAAATGTCGGGGATTCATGTACGCAGAATGCACCCTATCTAATGCGCCCGCATCCGATTCAAGAACGAATAGAGGCCGAGTATTTTGACCTGGGTGGCCCAGGAATCGCTTATCGGGAGATAGGTTTCTCTCCCTCAAATGAAGGAAAGGGAATTCGGCTTAACGAAGGAGTCGATGTATATCCAACAACCGATGGCATTGGCTATCACGTTGGAAACACTGCACGAGGAGAATGGATAGCCTATACCGTACATGTAGATCAAGCCGGAATCTATAACCTTCAAATGAGGATGGCCAGTCAGGCAACACGTATTTCGTTTTCGGTCGAATTCGACGGTGTAGATAAAACCGGAGTCATTGACCATACCAATGCCAGAAATACTTTTCAAACTGTCCGTGTAGTTACTGAAGACGGAATTGAACTGGATGAAGGGACCCAAGTAATGAAGCTCCATTTTCATGCCGGGACACCAGTGGTCAACTGGATACAATTCCGACTGAGATCGCCAACCAGTAACGAGGATCTTCCTGAACATGGCGAGACGAGTCTTCTTGGAAACTATCCCAACCCTTTCACGGCCTCCACGACCATAAATTACAGGGTGGGTAGGCCCGGTCGCGTAGCTCTGGAGCTATTCAATATGCTTGGTCAGCGTGTTCGCACCTTGGCAGATCATCACCACCAAGTGGGCGAGTACGCCACTGTCTTGGATGCAAAAGGGCTGGGTACGGGGACATATTTCTACACACTAACCGGAGATATCACAGCACAACGGGTACTTCACTACCTTGGACACTAAACCGTCATACAACAATATAGGGGTTCAAGGCCCGGTCTTCCCATCAAAGAGCTTTTTTCATTCCTGAGCCATTCCAGCATCCACTACGATACTGGCATTGCTCTGTGCCCTACCCTTCTCCAATCTGACTGTTATCGTGAGTCGCTCGCACGAAATCCAGGCAGGTCAACCATAAAGCTATTATGGATTAATTTAGGGGTTACACGCGGATAATTTGATTTTCTGAAGGAAAAAAGCATTTTTACTGTTAATATTCCGTGAATATCGCTAATTTCCTGAACATATTCTTCACTATTTCGTACCTTTGTTATGAGCCTGCTGAGCTCGGATCTACATCAACACACAATTTCAACCCTATGAGCACTCGACTTCACAATCTCACTGCCGCAACTAAGCATCGCGCAAACCACATTGAAAAGATCACTCCACCTGATCTGGAAGACAATTTTGCAGAAAACACGTTTAGCATTGACGAAATGCGTAAGCGACTGCCAAAAGAAGTCTTCCAGGGGATGGTCAACTGCATTACAAAAGGCTCTCCGGTTGCCACGCATCATGCAGAAATCGTAGCTCTTACGATGAAAGAATGGGCACTGGAGCGCGGTGCTACACACTTTGTCCACTGGTTCCAACCTCTGACAGGCGGAACTGCAGGAAAGCATGACAGCTTCATCAATCCAACCATCGTTGGAAGAGCCATCACTGCCCTGCGTGGAAAGGATTTAATCCAAGGGGAACCTGATGCATCCAGTTTCCCCAACGGAGGACTCCGGGCTACCCACGAAGCACGTGGATATACAGTCTGGGATCCCTCTTCACCCGCTTTTCTGGTTGAGAACGAGAACGGAAGTTATCTGTCCATCCCTACCTGCTTCGTTTCCTGGACGGGGGAAGCACTTGATCATAAAACCCCACTCTTGAGATCCATCGACGCATTGGACCGGCAGGCACGCCGGGTCCTTCGAATGCTAGGAAAGGATGCCGAGCGTGTACAGACCTCGGTCGGAGCAGAACAGGAATACTTCCTGATTGATGAAGAATACTTTTATCGCCGCCCCGATCTGGTGAATACAGGGCGAACCCTTCTTGGTGCAAACCCGCCCAAGGGACAGCAATTGGATGACCACTACTTCGGCGAAATTCCAAGCAGACAGCTTTCCTGTATGTTGGATGCCGAGAAAGAGCTTTACCGCCTCGGGATCCCCGTCAAGACAAGGCATAACGAAGTGGCTCCAAGCCAATACGAACTTGCTCCTGTCTTCGAAACCAGCGGGATCGCCGCAGATCATCAGCATCTCATCATGATTACGCTCAAGCGTATTGCGCGGAAGCATGGGATGGTGGCACTCCTGCACGAGAAACCATTCGCCGATCTGAACGGCTCAGGTAAGCATATCAACTGGTCAATATCCACCGATGATGGGGAGAACCTGCTGGATCCTGGACACGCACCTCACGAGAATCTTACGTTCCTGATTTTCTGTACGGCAGTGATCCGGGCCGTCCACAAACATCAAGACCTGCTTCGGATCTCCGTGAGTTCTGCGAGCAATGATCACCGTCTGGGCGCAAACGAGGCACCACCCGCAATCCTGAGTGTTTTCCTTGGCACACAGCTTTATGATCTGTACCAAAAACTGATCAATGGCGATGAATTGACGACGGCAAAAGATACCGATCTGTTTCTGGGGGTCAGCATGTTGCCGCTGGTTCCAAAACATGCGGGGGACCGTAACCGTACCTCCCCATTTGCCTTCACAGGCAATAAATTCGAATTCCGCGCCCCAGGATCAAACCAGTCACTGGCCTTTCCGAATGTTGTATTGAACGCTGCTGTTGCCGAATCCCTACGAGACTTTGCAAACAGCCTGCGGGATGCCCTCCGTGGAAAAGACAAAAATGATCCCGAGGTCTTTAAGACGACGGTAATTGATCTGCTGAGCAAAATTGCAATGGAGTCTCAGTCGATCCTGTTTGAGGGAGATAACTATTCAGAGGCATGGTCTGAGGAGGCCGAAGAACGTGGCTTACTGAATCTCCGCACCACGGTTGATGCACTCCGGCATTTTGATTCCAAGAAGAATGTTACATTGTTCTCCTCGTTTGGCATTCTAAGTGCCGCAGAGTTGGAAGCCCGGAAAGAGATTGCCCTCGAACAATATGAGATGGCAATTGATATCGAAGGTCGAACGCTGGAAAGCCTAGTTCGGACACAGATTATACCCGCAGGCTTTGAGTATCTGAGCGAGCTCGTACAAATCTCGCTTCATTCTTCGAAAGCCGGTCTGAAGTCGAAAACTGTGTCCCCCGCTGCTCACACTGCAGAATCCGTCAATCACCATCTTTCAGAACTGGTCAGTGCAGTAGATGAATTGACTAACCAACTGGATGTACATGTTGACGATCTGCAAGAAAATGCACAGCACAAAAAAGACTATGTCATACCAGCTATGCTCAAAGTTCGTCAAGCAGCAGATGCACTGGAAGGCATAACGCCGCACGATAAGTGGCCGCTGCCGAATTACAGCGAAATTCTTTTTGTGCACTGATCCACACCTCTGCCCTCCTGCGGGATCCTGCTCATAAGCAGGATCCCGCAGGCTCTGCTTCATCGCGTTCCTGCCAGGTCACTAACTGTTCCTGGCTTTTTCGTTTCAAATCCGGGACCGTCACCCCCTCGGCAGGATATCCCACGGGAAACAGGATATAGGCCCTCTCGTGTTTAGGCCGATGAAGGATATTCCCCAAAAACCGCATTGGGCTGGGAGTATGGGTCAGCGTCACTAAACCCAGATTATGGATCGCAGCAATAAAGAATCCACAGGCAATACCACAACTCTCCTGAACATAATAATTTTTCTTTCCGTCATCCCCAATGTTTTTCGCAAAACAAATCACCAACCAGGGAGCAGTTTCGAGAAACGGCTTATTCCAGTCGGTGCCAAGTGGGTAAAGGGCATCCAGCCACTCTTTCGACATTCGCCGCTCATAGCTCTCGCGCTCTTCTTTTTCAGCGGCCTTTCGGATCTCCGATTGTATTCCAGGATCATTCACGGCAACAAAATGCCACGGCTCCCGATGTGCTCCGCTAGGAGCTGTGCCAGCGGTCAAAATCGCCTGCTCAATCAACTCACGAGGGACGGGGCGACTACTGAACATACGAACCGAGCGTCGCTGCTGCATTAGTGCACGAAATTGCTGCGCCCGTGTTCGCATTTCTTCCGGCAATCGCGGAGTAAACTGTAGCGGCCTCTCGGGATAGTGCTCCATCCTTATGGTGTAAGTCGTCCGAGTGTCCGTGGGAATGGAATCGTTTCCCGAATATGTTCTAGCCCACAAACCCATGCAACCGTCCGTTCAAGGCCCAAACCAAAGCCACTGTGAGGCACCGTGCCATATCGGCGAAGATCAAAATACCATTCAAACGCTTCCTGAGGAAGGTTATGCCGTCTCACCTGTTCTTCCAAAAAAGCTAAATCATCTGCGCGTTGGCCACCACCGATAATCTCCCCAAACCCTTCCGGAGCCAAGACATCCATCCCAAGTGCCAAACGGTCATCTTCTGGATCACGCTTCATGTAGAATGCTTTCACGGCCTCCGGATAACGATGTACAATGATCGGGCGATCAAAATGCCACGTCAATAACGTCTCGTCACTACCACCAAAATCTTTTCCCCACTCAAACTCAGCAGCGGATTGCCACCATTTGGGCAGGTTACGCAGCTCTTCCTCAATCTGATCAAGACGGGTATTGATCTCAATCTCTCGCGCATCCATACGACGCTTCTTCCACTCCTTTGAGCGTGCATAAATCTCCCTATTCTGTGCACGCTCCTTTTCGAGATCTGATCTCTGATTGCATAACCCTTGTTGTCTTTCTTCAACCAGGAGTCGGGTTTTTTCGCTTCGAAGAAGCTCTACGGCTTCGCTGTACGTCAAGCGCGGGAACGGTGTCTGAATACGGCGTAGTGCATCCAGATCCCGCCCCAATAACGTTAGTTCCTCTTCACAGTCAGATATCGCATCCGAAGCAATCCGAACCAAAAAGTCCTCTGCAAGCGTCATGTTCATCTCCAAATCATAGAATGCCATTTCGGGTTCTATCATCCAGAACTCGGTCAGATGCCTTCGTGTCTTTGATTTTTCTGCACGAAAAACAGGGCCGAAAGTATATATCTTATTGAAAGCCATTGCCATCACTTCTCCATGAAGCTGACCGCTCTGTGTCAGATATGCTGAGCTTCCAAAATAATCAATCTCAAAGAGCGTGCTGGTTCCTTCCACCGCATTCTTGGTAAGAAGCGGAGCATCCATCTGGAGAAAACCACGCTCCTGAAAGAAATTGTGTATGCTCATAATGATGCGGTTTCGAATACGCATCACCGCCCAGGGGCGTCGACTTCGAAGCCATAGATGACGCCGATCCATCAAAAATTCTACCCCATGTGGCTTGGGAGTAATCGGATAATCATCTACGATTTGAATCACACCAACGCTGGAAGCCTGTACTTCCACGCCCCCGATCTGACGCTCATCTCCCTGGACTTCCCCCTCGATCACCAGCGATGTCTCCTGAGTTGCAACAGATGCATTTTCCCATGAAGACGCATCTACATTCTGCTGATTCACCACACACTGAACCAGACCTGTCCCATCACGGAGGACCAAGAAGAATAGTCCCTTGGAACCACGCTTTTGCTGTAACCAGCCCCGCAGAGTCGCGGTCTGCCCAATCTGCTCTGCTAGCGAGTCTATTGTTGTTGTTTCCACGTTAATACCTATCGGAAATTCTTTGAGGCCAGTCAGGAAGCTTCCGCTCACCCGCAACTGTAGAGTGAATCAATTCGAAATCGCCAAACCCATCTAAATCCGCAAATATAAACTCAGCCTGTCCCTCACCGGGAATGTTATTGTACTTCCATATCTCGTATGGCTTTCGTCCTCGCTCATACATATTCGATTCAATATCTGTTGGCCTGCCATACCTTAGGAGAGTATTCCCGCGGTCCGTCTCCCACCCTTCGACTCGCTGAGCAGAATAGCGTTCATTGGCATACGTCAGCAAGCGATAGAACTCATCCCGGAACTCATTCCCCCCTGCCCCCGGAGTTGGATCACGTACCTCCCAGAAATTCATTAATAATCTTCTTCGCTCATCCAAATCTTCAACACGTCGAATCCGCCTGGACTCCTGTTCATTCGCAATGGCTTGAATATACTTCAATTCCCTTTCTATTTCTTCCTCCGTCATAGTTACATAGCTGCTTGTCTCAAATGTCTCGTTACCCGCAATCGCGCTGGGCCGGGGAGCATCTACAGATGGATTGAAAACAAAGAATTTTCGGCTCTCTTCTACCACAGCTTCATTGGTGCCACTCAGAATTGCCATGCGGAGAAAGTAGGTTCCCGATCCAAGGTCAGACAAATCAAATGAACCAACAAAAATATCTGTCTGACGCACCTTACGTTTCGATCGCTTCTCAAGCCCCGGAACCGAAATGGGACTGCTTGCTTCTGCCACATACATGAGCACGGTATACTCACTTGAATCTGACGCAACACAACCGGTGTTGTAGGCTTCTGCATAATAGAATAGTTTTGCAGAACCCGCGCCGTACAATTGATTCGTATTCGGGAGGATCAATAATCCATTCTTGTAGTGGGGATCCTCGTTATCACCCGAATCCACAATACTGGAAGCCAAAATGATGTCTGAAAGCGAACAGCGTTCCTCTTGGCTGTAATCAGGTATGATCAGATCTCGGCGTGACTGGACCACTTCCTGCTCTGTAATCGACAGATCCACTTGCAGCTCATACTCACCTGGAACCGCCGTGAATCGAGTTTGGCGCAAAAAAACTTGCCCCTCAATCATGGAAGATGTGTCGGGCACGAAGAAGCGCAATTCATCTTCCTGCACCCACACGGGGCGATCTTTTGTCAGATCCCGGTTCGCATCTGCTGAGGAACGTGCCAAGCTCAAATGAAGTGGAATCTCGGCGCTGTACCCCGAGTCCTGTGCCGCATACGTGAGGGAACTCGCCTCCACCGCCATATAAAGCTCCACCAGGGACTCCTGCTCATCATAGGCGAAAGAAGCGTAATCAATCTCAATCTGAGGTGATCGTTGAGCCATTACGCTGGACACCACAAAGAGCAGACTACCAATTATCGCTGTTAGGCTGCGGATGCTGTGCATAAGTTTGCTCTCAACCAATACCCTGGGCTCTATGCACGATTCCATCAAAATTGATTTTGTGTTTCTCACTTATCGGTAAAATGGATAGGATACCATGCTGTTCAAAAGATCCCAAGAGTAAATCTATTGGATCTCTGCCCATCATGCCCCTGCCCTACTGATTCGCCAACACACCTGCTATATCTGGAGGAGTCCAATCTCGTGGTTTCATCCACTTGCCATCCTCACGGGCGTAACTGCCGGGTCCAAACTTTCGCAAATTCGCTTCATCTACCTCACGGAGTAGCTCCTCATCATCTATCCCAAACGCAATTAAGGTGCCCACCGTTACGACAGATATGTCTGCACACCCATCCGCTACACCTTCTAGATCAATCAGCTTATCCGGCATAAACTCGCACGACTCTATATCTACTTCTCCCCCCTGAACCTGAACCGAGATACCAAGGGCATCTATGGTTTCCAATGCTTCTTCAAGAATCAGACGAGCACGAAGCAGCCGTGTATGTTCATCTGGAACTACCACTTCTGTGGGGGTAGCTTGACCGACCTTCTCCATAAAAGTTTTTACACGCTGATAGTGTTCTGTTGACATAGTAGCTCATGATGGTTTTTACAAAAATAGGGATTCCGTATCAGATTCGAATGAATGCAGGAAGTGCCTCTAAAATTTGCCCTGGAGCACTTTGTCCCCCTGGCAATGAATGCAGCCGGGCCAGCAGTACGCAGTCAGATCGCATTCTCAATGGCCCGACCACCGCATCTTTTGCAAAATCTGGCACACCACGACGCTTCCCCTCGGAACTGCTTCGCCTATTTCCTTCCTATGCTCTCGCCCACACACAAGACAACCCCACCTCACTCACACGAAAGACTCTATCAGAGCATCATATTGCTCTACATGGACCGACCAATCAAGACTCTCTACGACTCCCCGAAGTGTTCTGGCGGGAAGTGGATGCTCCTCTCCGGTCAACATCCCCTTCAAAATTGTAAATAACTCTTCCTCCGTGTCATAAAGGATGGGCGCGTGCAGTAATGGTTTATGTAGATTTTCTGGAATCAATTCCGGATAACTCAAACGATTTGGTAACAGGGGATGACACCCACAATAGATCGCTTCCATGATTGCGATTCCAAAAAATTCGTGAACCGCGGTTGACACGACAATATCTGCACGATGCAACAACCGGCTGTACTCCTCAAAATCCTCTGCATATCCGTAGTGTAGAATTCGCTCGGCATAACGTTCAAACGCAACATCGAATTCAGATGGCTGCTCTTCAAAACGCTTACCTGCAAGAATCAATCGAAACCGGCAACCTGCATCATCCAAACGATTCATGATCCTAAAGAAAGCCTCTGGATTCTTATCATATTCCCAACGCTGATTCCAGAGCACAATCGGTGGACCATCTCTCGCATCCCCTGTGCTGGCATAGCGCGCATGTGCTTGAAGATCCATTCCCAGATGCATGACCTGACTCTTTGCACGAATTTCCGATACGGTGTGCAAATGAGTATAGTCTGGAAATACACGCAGCAGGCCAGGAAGAGCACGGATAAATTCTTTGTAATGGAACTCTGTATTGAAGACCACCTGATCCGCTGCTAGGCATGAGAGGTAATTGATATATGCATACGATAAATCGCGCTTCTCCTCACTTGATAGCGGATAGGTCAGTTGATTCTCGTGCAAATAATAAATTACCGGCACGCTACCGATCTCTTTTCGGGCCAGGGCCAAAAACGCCGGCAGATTGACCATACTAGAAGCCAAAATTACGTCGGGCTGAAAGCCATCTGTAATCAGCTGCCTGGATTTTCGCGCAAGTGTCTGGGCTCCACCCTGAAGTCTCCACTTCCAAAATCTTGATGCCATGGTTACGAGTTGATACTCGTGACGGCTATTTTGAATGAGTCCGCTTACAAAATTCCGATGCGAACCACCGTACCATGGCTCAAGTGCCAGTACTTTCATGAGCGTTTAGATTTTCTCGTCTTCTTCTTGCGGCCAAATTTCTCCTGCACTTCTTTGTTTTCCTCTTCTGTGAGCGGGCGAACGATCGCCAATTCACGAACTTGCAGCAAATCCCTTAATGCATTATCCATGACTTCCTGAGAAGTAACGGGAACCATACCTCCGGCTGGAATCTCAATCTTACGCCCTTCCAGTTTAACGGAGATTGCCTTCTTGTTCGTGTTTTTGATGATCATGCCTTTACGGTGCCGGGCTATCATGATTTTATCATATTCGATTAGTTCAAAGTATACGACTATTTATGTGAAGACCATGCAAAACGTCCAGTCTTTGGGGCATAATCCTCAATACACAGAAGTTGATCTGCCATGGCAATTTCATCTTCCGAATTGGAAGCAATCACAACCAGGTGCCCGGATTGCTTCGCTCCAACTACCATCTTCCTGAAAATTTCTTTTCCTTTTAGATCCAGGCCCAACATTGGCTCATCCAGCAAAAGAACCTTGGGTTCATGGAATAAAGCCGCTGCAAGACGCACCCGCTGCTGCATGCCTGTTGAGTAGGTTCTTACCGGTTCGTCAATGTAAGCGATCAATCCAACGTCTGCGACCGTGGATTCTATCCGTGCTGGACTTGAGTCCATTGATCGGGCCTTCCCTATAAATCTAAGATTCTCTCGCAACGTCAGATCCTCATATACATTCACATACGGTGCCACAAGCCCTATGTATAAAGCATGCTGTTCTCGTGGAATGACTTGTTCTGCAAGAATCAGTTTTACTTCACCGTTTGTCGGTCGGAGGATCCCTGCCAGCATCTTCAGCAAGGTTGACTTTCCCGAGCCATTTGCACCGGTGATTGCCAAGATATCCCCAGAGAACAATTCCAAGTCAATCCCGCTAAAAATTCGCCGGTATCCGTAGCTGTGTCCGCCGCCTTGTACCGTTAAATGGATCATTCTACTCGTGCATGAAGCATTTATCAATATCTGCACCACACTTCAAAACCATGATTCGGGTCAACTCCCAGATACAATGATAAAGTAATTTCACGATGTGAACCGTTTGAAAATCATAACAAATTCAAACCAGACCGAGAATTCGCAGGGCCATGATCAGTACAGCAACGACCATGACTCCTCGTATGACTTTTTCGCCTCGCCGAATGGCGACCTTCACTGCGATAAACGCCCCCGTCGCGTTTCCCGCGGCCAAAGTCAATCCAAACCCCCAATCCACTTTACCCAACATCGCAAATACAAAAAGTGTTGGAATCGTGTAAAGTAATACAACCGTGACTTTATGGACGGTGGTCGTCACCAAATCAAGATGCAATAAGTGGAAAAATACAGCCATAAATAAAAACCCGATGCCTATCTGAATAAATCCTCCATAGAATCCAATCAATAGAAGTGTCGGTCCCGTCCAGACTGATTTCCTCGCAATCTTATCAAAAGCCTCACTCCCTCGCGGAATAAGCATGGTCAGAACGACCACAACCAACAGGCCAGCAAGAATTTTTTCGAACAGGGCATCTTCAATCCTGGTAGCCATAAAAGCACCCGATATGGCTCCTGGGATCGTCCATAACCCATAGGATATACTTTTGCGTATGCAAGTCTTCTTCTCAGACGAAAACGTCAGCGTGGCCGATATATTCTGGACAAGAATCGCCACACGATTCGTCCCATTCGCTACACCGGCATCAAGTCCCAGTAAGACGAGCGCAGGTAGCGTAATCGTTGAGCCTCCCCCCGCCATCACGTTCATAATTCCTGCGGCCACCCCTGCGAAAAAGAGGATCAAGAGGGCATGCAACTCCGGCATGAAGCTGTCTCAGCGGCGGATCATGGCAATTGACTTCGTCCCACCCTCCAGACTTGACTGCCCGCGAGACAACCGAAAACCTCCCGGGTGGCGCCAATCATCTAGTGCATCCACATTGATCGCTGGATCGCGCACGATAAAATTCATGAGCTGCCCACGATAAACCGCATCCTCTTTCACGACACTTCCATCTCCATTGTAGAACCTCACCGTTGCTCGTGAAACATGAGATCCATCATCGTCCCATGCCTCGTGATAGGACTCTGGCAATAAATCCCATACAAAGCGATTCCGTACCACTTTATTCAGAAACGGGCTGATATATGGCTTCCAGAAAGTAGTCAGCAGACCGATTTCGGGAAGAGCGGCAGACATTTTGAGCTTGTATTCCGGCAACAGATCATCCGGGCGAAGCAGTCCGAATAGACCACTGAAAATGACACTGTTTTCCAATAGACGTCTCTGCGCCCCTGTAGGAAGTCCATCAAAGTCAACTGCACTGAAAAATGGATCTGGCACAAACCGTTCACGTGCTGACATCAACGGTGCAGAATAAACAGCCTTTGCCAGTTTCACACTGTCTGAGAGTCCTTCGGGGCCAAAGACATCTTTTAGGGCCTCCGTTTCGTCACGTCGGATAAGCTCCAACAACTGATCTAAAATTTCCCGGCGTTGGGGGATCAACTGATGAAAATAGTTGAAGGTCGTCTTAGAGCGATAATCGAAAACATCTGGAGCGAACGGATTCCCCCCGCTCGCCATGAAATTCGCCGACGCAACCAGCACTGCAAACCGATCGTCGATAATTCTCCTCCCTTTCAAGGTTCCGAACGTCCTGAAGACGCAGCCCCCATGATCTCTTCCATCTGCGAATTTATTTCCTGCGCCTGCTCATTTGCTTTTGCTACAAGCGCCTCCCCTTCAGACTTCGCGCCTGCATTTTCCGGGGGCTCTTTCATTGTATCTGTCAAGCTTCCAACCTGTTTAGCCAACTCCTCCAAGTGAAAGGTTACCCGACGACGTAACCGACTACCTTCTTCAGGAGCCAGAAGAAGTCCCAGTGTAAAACCTACTCCTCCCCCCATCAGAAGCCCCCAACCTAGGGCGCGTGTCACATCTGCTAAACCATAATTCCTAGACATTGCTCTTGGACTGTATATAATGACTACCTACCGACCTCAATTCCAAGCCAGATCAAAGACCAGTATCAAATCGTCAAACCTAACGATTTCGCTTTTTATGACGATTTTTACGCAGTCGTTTTTTGCGCTTATGTGTTGCGATCTTATGACGCTTCCTTTTCTTGCCACAGGGCATGTAATGATTTATTTTCTAGTTAAGGTACAACAGGACCAACAAAGAACCATATTCTACTGGGAAGCGCACTGAGTAGTTCCATTCTCGTACTCTGTCCATTCCATCAAAATAACTTATATTTCTTACACTCAGACTGGTGACTCTCATTTCTACCATAGACAATTACTTTATTCCGCCAAATCTACAATCTCACGAATCCGGCGGATTCGAATATATTGATTCAGGTGACGATCTTGAGTGTCCGCCGATCCTTCTCCTGCATGGACTTCTAGGAAATCCAGAGGGCTGGTTTGATGCGGCTTCCGCACTGGTAGACAATGGGTATCGTGCAATCGTCCCCAATTTGAAGATGGATTATCTACCCCGTAGACAGTCCAATGTACAGGGGCTCGTAGACTACCTACATACATTTATCACTTTCCTGGGGCTGGAGGAAATGATCCTGGTTGGCAATTCTCTGGGCGGGCAAATTGCCATCAGATATATTACCTGTCACCCGGAACGTGTTGCTGGTCTGATACTATCCGCCTCTTCAGGGATTTACGAAACAGAAGTAGGGCATACAACTTTTCGACGTAATGATCGTGATTATATTCGAGTCAAAGCGGAAAAGACATTCTACGACCCAGCAATGGTAACCGAAGATCTGGTTAATCGCATATTTGATATTGCTACGAGCAGATCACGCGCACTTCGTTTTGTCTGGCTTGCTCGCAGCTCCATGAAGGATCTCGTGGTTGACGAACTCCACGAGATTAACGTACCCGCTTTCCTCATCTGGGGTTCAGAAGATCAGATCACCCCGCCTGATGTCGCCTACATGTTTCAGGAACTACTTCCTAATGCAAAATTGCAGTTCATCGAAAAATGTGGCCATGCTCCAATGATGGAGCATCCTGAGGCATTCAACCAATTGATGATCGAATTCCTGGATTACTCGTTCAGCAAAATCACTGCTTCTGTCTAAGCAACATCTCCGTGTACAAAAACCTTCTTGCGGTCTTGTTTCTGACCTTGACGGTGATCGGTTGCTCTCCTACGCTACATCCTCTTTACCGGGACTACGTGCACAATTACGATGGTGATATTCCGATTTTTCAGATTGAAGAAGCTCTGATAGAAGCGGGATGGGAATTGCTCCCGTCTTCCCCACCAAATACGGTTTCTACGGTGAATCGCGAAATTCGTGACTGGCTTCTATACAAAGTGGTCGTTCAGGTAGAGGCCGTACCGATCGGTGCTCGGCATGTACGCCTGTTTGTGCACCCCTATCGAATCTACCCAAGTGGTTCCCGCAGTAAAATTCCCTTTCTGAAACGCAGTATCCGTCGCCGGACCATTCATGATATTGATCGGGTTTTTGAATCACATGGGCTCATCGCGTTCGGAACGGACATGTCCCGGGATCAAGTTCGTTCAAGGTAATTTCCTTCCCTGAGTACCCGGCTTGGATTCGTCAAGATTACGATGATGCAACCTTTCTCTGACTGTTGGGTAAGCTACGTCCTATGGGGATGATCAGGCTTCGACGGATTGCATCGCGCAACAAGCTGCGTGTCGAGTCAATCTGGCTTGGACTCGTAAAAATCACGTCAGAAAACCTGTAACTGCGAACGATTATTCGTACGCGATGGCGGCATAAACCCGCTATCTGTCTTCTATGCATACCCGCTCACAGGTGGTATAGAAGGCATCGCCAAGTGTGAGCACCCTATCCGGATTCCGGCTGGATCCCGATAGCGGTACCGATCAGCCTTTGCTGACACCCGGCTTTGGTCGCACGCCAAGGGTAGATGCAAGATATTAAGGTGTGACCTACACACGTAGACGCTTGTCTGTCCGACCTTTCGGACCCGGGTTCGATTCCCGGCATCTCCACAACAGAATGCCCGCTTCATGCGGGCATTCTTGGTTGATTCTGATTTGCTTCACTCCTGCTCGTACAATCTTAGCAGGGAATCAAACAATGAGCGTTGATGCCTGAGTGCATAAATCCGATCAGGGGGGGCCGTCCGTGCTTCCAACAAAATCCAACCGGCATATTCGGATTTCACGAGTAGTTCAAAAAGTTGTTTGTATGGGTACGCAGCACTGTTGAGTTCGCGGATGTGAACCGTCTGCCCGAAATACCCTCGGACAAGGTCAAAATTATGCGCGAGCCCCGGCTCATTCAAATCAGCCTCATTACAATTCCAACATACACGGACATTATGATGACTCGCGGCCTCCACGATTTGTCGGATAACGGGTAGCTCATCCGTGCGATATCCATGAACTTCAAGTCGGATTTCCTGTCCATAATCCTCACCGAATTGACCGAGCGTCCGCAGTGACCGCCCGATCTGGGCAATCGTCTGTTCTTCGGGAATACCATCGGGCAAGGCATCCGGCTTCACTTTGATTCCACTCGCTCCTACATCATGAGCCAGGATGATCGAAGCTTTTGCTTGACTGATTGCATGTGCTCGTTGGGCGGCTTCTACGTGATGAAATGACCAATTCATTCCCAGCCCCACCAAAACCACATCACTATCCATAAATTGTGCCTGCACAGCTGCACGTTCTGCAGTGGATAAATGTATCTCTACACCATGTGCATGTTCGGTTCGCAATTCTACCCCTTCTACCCCCGTGTCCTGACAGTTCCGAATCAATGTTGAGAGATCCCAGTCCCGTCCCCAGAGATAGGTTACGAGGCCAAACCTCATATCCCCATTTCTTCGGATTATTGATTCAAACAACCCTCCGAGCGGGCGTCTAAAAAACTGACGACGAGATGAACGCATGGCAATCATGGGGTTCTATATTTATACAGAATACACCAAGAAGGATCCCCCGAATAAACTTATTCCTATATTTGAGCGGGAATGGTTGACTGTAGCCAATTGGTATTCGGGGATGGCTTCAATGGAGATGATGTCATGGTAAGCACTAGGTCGGATCATACTTCGGCATCGTGTATCCACTACTTGCAAAACGCTCGCGGAACTCGCTGCATTTACGTACCTAGTCGCCAAAGATTTTGCATAATGTAAGTACATCCCCCCTAAACTTTCTTGCCTTTCGAAGCTTATTCCCTAACCCCAAGCCATACATGCACAGCCCTCCACCCGACTCACATAGATCAAGGACCATCCATGTCATTGGGCGTTATCCCCCTCCAATAGACGGTCAGAGTCTAGCGACTCAAAGTCTGGCGGATCTGCTTCAACCGGATTACGACATTCGGCGATTTAACATGATGTTCGCCGACCGGACTCTAATGCCCTCCGGCCTTTCGGGGACTCTACGTACAACGAGCCACTATCTCAACCTAAAGCCTAAACTGCACGACCGACTCTCTGACGGAAATCCAGTACTGTGGGCAAATATTTCCAGTCAAACATCTGGACATTTGCGTGATCTTCTGACGATCATGCCCTGCTTACAGCCCACTCAGCCCCTGGTTGCAGTGGTCCATTGGGGAATTTTTTCTCGACTATTCACGCATTGGATTACAAGTATCACTGCAAAACGCCTGATCCGCCGACTCAATCATGTTGTGGTTTTAAGTCATGAACTGGCAAGCCAGGTGGCACGCTGGATCCCGGCAGACAAACTTCTTGTCATTCCGAATTATGTTCAACCACTTGCCACAGAGGACGAACTTCGAATCAAGCATCAGAACTATCGCTCCTCAAAAACACTCAAAGTGCTCTTTCTGAGCCATATGATCAAAGAAAAAGGATGTTATGATCTCTTGCAGGGAGTTGCCATTGCAGCCAAACAGGGCCTTTCCATTGAAGCACATTTTGCCGGGCGATGGAATGACAACCATGACGAAGAGCATTTCCATCGTGCAATCAACCAGTTGGGACTGACAGAATGCGTCACCGTTCATGGCCCAATCTCAGATCGGACATTCGTTGCGGAGCTTCACCGAAAAGCGGATGTATTCGCCCTTCCAAGTGTACTTGTCCATGAGGCACAACCTTTGGCAATCATGGAAGCGATCAGTGCAGCAACTCCAGTAATTATCACGAAGCGCCCGGTATTTGAGGCACTCGTTGGCGAAGAACGGGGGGCTTTTCTAGTCCCACCGCACGATCCCGCAACCATTGCAAAGGCTCTGCAATCTCTCAGTGACGAGAAAACATGGATAAGGTGCTCCTTGGCCGCGCACAAGCACTATCAAACCGCTTACAGCCCGGAAGCCGTTCGACAGCTATGGATTAATCTGATTGAAGGCATATCCACCTGATTTTGATCCTACTTGACGTGGTCGGAATTGACCTGCATGCGGGCAGGCACTTGATTGCATAAGGTTGAGCGCCTTGAAGTACCGTTTGCGAGAAGAATGGGAATTCTGATTCCAACATAGCTTGAACCAGAGATTTTAGAAAATTGGCCTCTGCCTTGGTTGGTCACCTCCAAATTCTTGTGAACCCGAATATTCACAAGCTTGCAACATCATGCACCACCTCAGCATCAATGTTATTGCTGAGATTGCCAATGATTTCTTTCAGAGGGATTGACCTGACTGAATGTTAAATGTATTCGAAAATTTGTTATATTTAGGTTCCTGTCCGCTTTTGTGAAAGCGGTTCCACTTCCACAGCTAACTATTATTTCATTCATGCTAGGAGACAAGCAAAATTCTCGTCGTGACTTTATCAAGAAATCCGCTATTGGTACCGCCGCTGTCGTGGCCGGTGTGCAGGGTACACGGACTGTGCGTGCTTCAGCACCTGCAACTGGTTCGGTATTAGGAGCCAATGATGCGGTTGTATGCGGATTCATTGGTGTAGGTGGGCAGGGCTATAACGCCCATTTACTGAATGTCACCAATCCAACAAACAACGGTAAGCCCCGTCATAATCTCCAACTGAATGCGATTGGCGCAGCAGCCTGTGATCTGTTCTCCAAGCGACGCGACCAAGCTCACGCCGCCCTGGATGCAGCGCGCCAGGAAGCTGGCCGCGAAGCAGCAGTAGAAGTCCATGAGGATTACCGGGCAGTTCTGGATAACCCGGATATTGACGCGATATTTATTGGTACCGTTGACCACTGGCACACAAAGATTGCTGTGGATGCATTGGATGCAGGCAAGCATGTATACTGCGAAAAACCAATGACCCGGTATTTTTCTGAAGGATTCGAGATCTATGATAAGGTCAAGGAAACCGGCCATAAGTTCCAGATCGGTTCACAATTCTGTACCCAAGGCAAATGGCATGCAGCTGCAGAGTTGATTCGCGCCGGACGGATTGGTCCACTGGTGCTGGCACAGGATTCTTACTGCCGCAATACCCCCATCGGTGAATGGAATTATTACCAGCTCGAATCAGAACTCGAAGATGGGACTACGATTGACTGGCAAAAATGGCTGGGACCGGTATCCGCCCGCGAATTCAATGCACAACATTACCATCGCTGGCGTAAATATTATCCGTACTGTGCAGGAATCCTAGGTGACCTCCTCGCACACCGAATCCATCCCCTTCTGATTGCAACAGGTGCCCCTGAGTTTCCAAAGCGGGTATGCTCGATCGGTAACAAAAAAATTGGAGATGCCAATCTTGGACCAGAAGACCGTGATGTAACCGATAACTGCCAAATCCTGACCGAATTCCCGAGCGGACTCTGTATGGTCGTGACAGGAAGCAGTGTGAATGAGCAGGGACTGGGACAGGTGATTCGAGGCAATGAGGGGACCCTATACTTTAGCGGAGAAAGCCTGGAACTCCGTCCTGAGCGTCCTTTCGCAGACTTGGTTGATGGAGAGCAAATGGACAACCTCCTGCCTGGTGCAGATGTGCCTGCTCACATTCACAATTTCTTTACGGCGATTCGTGAAGATGGACAAACGAATGGAAATATTGATGTTGCCATTCGGGCGCAAACCATCATCTCTATGGCAGAATTGAGTGAGCGCATGGGTGAAATGATCTACTATAATGAAGAAGATCGGTCTCTCCATACGGGTAGCGGGTCGAAGATTGAACCAATCACGTACTCCACCGAAACTCACTAAGTTTGGTAAGCTGCGCAGATATGGAAGGGGCTGTTTCCTGCCTCGTCCATGCCGGCTTACCCTAGATGTAACTGCTTATGCAAACCGTTCGACTGGCGCTTAACGCCATGGCGACACGGTTTGAGTTGGTAATTCATGGGGAGGATGCTGTGCTCCTGAGGGCAGCAGGTGAGGAGGCTCTGTCTGAAATCAAACGTTTGGACGAGCAACTGAGCTTCTATAATCCAACCAGCGAAGTCAGCCATATCAACGGTAACGCATCGACGTGCCCCGTACAGATCACCCCAGAGCTCTATTCCCTTCTGAAAATGGCCTCTGACCTTTACGATAAGACAGGTGGTGCATTTGATGTCACGGTGGGACCACTCATGCGCTGTTGGGGATTTGTGCGCGGCTCGGGTGCCTGGCCTGAAAAATCCGCAAGGGAAGAAGCCTTGAAAAAAACCGGGATGGATCAGGTCCTGCTGGATGAAGAAGACCGTACCGTCGCCTTCAAGCAGGATGGGATGGCCATTGACCTTGGCGCGATTGGAAAAGGATATGCCATTGGGGAGGCTGCCGATCTACTGCGGGAATGTGGAATCATGTCTGCCCTCCTTCACGGAGGCACAAGCACCATGGCAGCCATCGGATCCCCCTTCCCAAGCGATGAGGGATGGGCAATCGGAGTCGCCGATCCCCTGGACGAATCTCACATGTTGACATCAACGACCATTTGTGACGAAGCCTTCTCTGTGTCGGCCCCACACGGGAAGGCATTCAGGAAGGGGGATCAGACATGGGGGCATGTGATTGATCCCCGTGTTGGCTATCCTGTACAAGGTGCTGTGGTTGCCGCAGTAATCCATTCATCGGCAACGGTCTGTGATGCAATCTCAACGGCACTTCTGGCCATGAATCGTACCGAAATAGATCAGATGGCACAGAAATTTCAGGATATACGTATACTTTGTGCATACTCCGATGGAAATAAACTAAACCTTGTTTCCAATGGGTTCAATTCAGTAAACTCAATGATTCTCAATGACGAAAAAAACGGTTAGTAGGAGAGCTTTTCTCATGGGTGGCGCTGCCCTCAGCGGAGCAGGCTTGGTGCGTGCGGCCAACATCAAAACCAGGCCATGGCCCGGAAACCGCGATGAGGTTCATTGTGGCATCATTGGTTATGGTCCACAGGGACGAGAAATCACTGCTACACTTGCTCGTGTCCCTGGTGCAGTGGTCTCCGCCATCTGTGACACCTACGATCCTATGCTCCGCCGTGCACAGCGGAACGCACCAGATGCAACACGACATGCGGACTACCGCGAAATTCTCGATAATCCAGATATCCAAGCCGTGATCGTAGCAACCCCCACACATCTGCATCGCGATATTGTACTTGATTCACTGCAGGCAGGCAAGAATGTATACTGTGAAGCTCCAATGGCATCCTCCATTGACGACGCAAAATCAATTGCACGTGCCGCACGGGATGCATCCAGTCAAATCTTCCAGGTTGGCCAGATTTATCGCTCAAACCCACAACACCGCTCGGTATTTCAATTCATGCGCAGTGGGGCAATCGGTAAGCCTGCAATGGCACGTGGGCAGTGGCATGCGAAAGAGAGTTGGCGACGAGCCTCCCCCAATGCTGAACGCGTTCGTGAACTGAACTGGCGCCTGGACCCCGAACTCAGTACCGGATTAATTGGCGAAGCTGCATTACTGCAGATGGATGTTGCCTATTGGGTGCTCGACGAACTTCCTACCGCAGTTCATGGGTATGGACAGATCATGGGCTGGAATGATGGTCGCCAGGTGCCCGACACGATTCAGGCAATCTTCGAGTTCCCAAGTGGTCTGCACATGCTCTTTGATGCAACTCTTGTGAGCTCCTATGAAGAGGCTTATGAAGTTTACATGGGATCCGAAAGCACCATTGTGTTTCGTGACCGGGGTAAAGCATGGATGTTCAAGGAGGTTGACTCCCTGATGCTTGGCTGGGAGGTATACGCAAGAAAAGACCGGTTCTATAAGGAAACCGGCATTGCCCTTTTAGCCAATGCAACCCAGTTGGATGCCCAAAATGTAGATCCAACTGAAGATGATCCTAATGTCGAAACTCCCCTATGGTATGCAATGCAGGAGTTCATGGATAATCATGCCTTTGGGCCCTACCCGCCCGCTGCAAACTGGGAGAGGGGATTAGAGGCTGCCGCGATTGCAATTACTGCAAACCAAGCGATTATGGAGCGTACCCACAAGGAGATTGATCCGTTGTTGTATACACTGGATTAACTCAGGGCCATGCTGACCCTGACGGAAAAAGCTCTCTTTACCTTGGCGGCACTTTTTGCCGTGTATGGTACTGGTTTGGGATTTTCCGCAGTATTCAAGATCATTCGGCGTGGGCAATCCCCTGTCCTGAAGCTAGACTGGAAACGTACGCTTCGTGCGACGGGAGCATGGATCACAATGGGAGGCATGTGGAAAGTGCGCCCTCTGATCAGCACAATCCATGCTGCGCTCGCATGGGGCTTCATCCTTTACCTCCTGGTGAATGTTGTTGATCTGGTACGAGGCTATTTCTCCGTACCGACCCTATTCCCGGACTGGATTACCCAAAGCTATCGTCTTGCCGTTGATCTTGCAAGCGGCACCGTACTACTTGCCATGGTACTGCTCCTGCTGCGACGCTTCATCCTGCCTGGGCGCGAGGCCCTGACTCAGCGAGACAATATCCTGCGCATCAAGGAGGTACGCCTCCCTTTCCTGCGTCAAACAATATCCCGCGATTCGGTAATCGTCGGTCTATTTATCCTGTTACATGTGGGATTCCGTTTGCTTGGAGAATCGGTTGCTATCGGGTTGCATGGCCCGGATCCATGGCAACCCCTGGCCTCATCCATCACGCCACTCTGGTCAGGTCTCAGTTCAAATAGTCTCACGACCTGGCACCATGTGTGCTGGTGGGGAGCACTGGGATTGATTTTAGCCTTTGCCCCCTACTTCCCGTATACAAAACATTTTCACTTCATTATGGCGGGAGTCAACTTCATCACACAGGTAAAACGATCCTCTCCCGGCGCTCTGGATCCCATTGATTTCGAAGACGAGGACGCGGATATTTTTGGAGCTCTCACGTTTGAACAACTTCCGCAATCAAGCATCGCTGATACATTCGCCTGCATCATGTGCAACCGCTGCCAGGATGTTTGTCCAGCTTATGCTACAGGGAAAGAATTATCGCCTGCAGCCCTTGAAATCAATAAGCGCTACTTCGTCAACGAGCATTTATCAGACCTTGCTGCGGGGGAAGCATCCACGGCTGGGCTTACAGAATACGCGATCACGGAGGCAGCGGTTTGGGCATGTACCGCATGCGGAGCATGTACAGAGATCTGCCCTGTTGCAAATGCTCCCATGCATGATATTCTGCAGATTCGACGCGGTCTGGTTCTCATGGAAGATCAATATCCGGAAACACTAGAATCCGTCTACCAGGGCATGGAGCGTAATGGGAATCCATGGAATATGAGTGCGGGAGAGCGAATGGGTTGGGCGAAGGACTTGCAGGTTCCTACTGTTGAGGAAAATCCTGATGCCGAACTACTCTGGTGGGTCGGCTGTGCTCCTTCCTATGATAAACGAGCCCAAGAAACTGCACGCGCACTCGTGCGCATCCTGCAAACTGCTGAGGTTTCGTTTTCTGTTCTGGGAAACCGTGAGCGATGCACCGGCGACTCCGCACGTAGAAGTGGTAACGAATATTTGTTCTCAGAACTTGCCGGGGCTAATATTGCAACGCTGAATCAGGTAGGGCCAAAGCGTATCATGACAACCTGCCCGCACTGCCTGCACACACTTGGCAAGGAGTATTCTGCCATGGGAGGGCATTATCGCGTGATTCACCATACGGAATTATTGTCTGAACTTGCAGAGCAGGGACGTATTCCCATGGAAGTGCTGCAAGAGGATGTCACGTTTCATGACCCGTGCTACCTGGGTCGACAGAATAATATTACCGAAGCCCCTCGATCCGTTCTGGAAAATGTTGGCGCAACCGTCACAGAAATGCCACGCAACAAGAAGAACTCCTTCTGCTGCGGTGCTGGAGGTGCCCAAATGTGGATGGAGGAGCCTGCGCCAAGAATCAATGATGCCCGTTATGCCGAAGCCACCGCTACCGGAGCGGATACCATCGCCACGGGATGCCCGTTCTGCCTGACAATGCTGCGTGACGCGGCGACAAAAGCCGACACGGACGGGCCAGCTATTAAAGATATTGCGGAAATTGTAGCGGAACGTCTTCCGGCTGAATCACCTCGCTCCTGAGGAAATTCCAGATGCTTTCGCGCTCACGAAATCATTCAGGTCTCTGACCCGTAAATGTTTCTTGATGCGGTTTGAAGCGGATCAAAAATCTGTGTCCGGCTCAATAAGATCAAGCTCATGGATCCAGATATTCCGATAGCGTACATCATGACCTTCGGCTTGCAATTTTAACCCGCCGGGGACATCTGTGATACCGCGTCCCTCATCATTTCCACCATCTATACCCGAATTGGGGCCTCCCCATACTTTCTGGATTGGCACATTCTCGTGAACCTTAACCCCATTAAAATAAAGTGTCACCATGGCGGGCTCTGTTCGCTCGTCCTCTGAAAAACGAGCAGCTCGGAATACCACATCATACGCGTTCCACTGCCCTGTGCCATTATACGGCCAGTATGAAGATGCCTTCTCATTGATGACTGCAGCCATACCATGTACCGTCGAATCACCATCCAGTACCTGGATCTCATAACGGTTCTGGAGATATACACCACTGTTCCCACCCGTTTCAGTAATCAAGAACTCGACGTGCATGCGGAAGTCACGGAATTTCTTCTTGGTTACAATATCCGCTGCACCATAGAGCCCCCCTATCGCTGCAGAATCCTTGCTGCTGACCACTGTCCCCTCATCCACTGGATCGTCGACAATTTTCCATTTTATGGGTAGCTCTACTGCAAATCGGGGACCTTCCCAGTAGGTCCAATTCTCGTCAAGTGCCTCCCGGGTTCCGTCAAAAAGAACCATGGCCCCCTCTGGAGCAGGTGTACCAACGCCGGTTTGAGCCTGCGCCGGAAGGGCAATAAGGATCAGAAGCAGAAAAGGGATGATTTTTTTATGCATGAGTTTACTTGTTTGAACAGTGGGACAAGGTAAGCATTATTTGTGATTTTAACAACCTGAACCTGATGCCTGGAGGACGGTAGGAAAGGTTAAACAATATCTGGCCATGGAACAAGCAACCTTTGGAGCCGGCTGTTTTTGGGGAGTGGAATTGGTTTTCCAACAGACACCCGGTGTTATCGATACTGCAGTGGGCTATTCTGGCGGAGTCATAAAAAACCCAACCTATCGCGAGGTCTGTTCAAAACGTACGGGGCATGCGGAGGTTGTGAACATTACTTTTGACCCGACTGTGGTTGAATATGCGCAGCTGCTGGGTATTTTCTGGGAAAATCACAATCCCACAACCTTAAACCGCCAGGGACCAGACGTAGGCTCTCAGTATCGTTCCGTCATCTTCTATCACTCCGATTTACAAAAATCAGAAGCGGAAAAGTCATTGCTTCGGAGACAGATGCAGCTGGCCGATCCCATTGTAACGGAGATCGTTCCTGCATGCATGTTTTATCGTGCGGAGGAACACCACCAGCGATATCTGGAAAAGCGTGGGCTGACCCACTGCCATGTGTAGGCCTGCTATAAAGTATAGCCAGTCACAAAGGCTTCGGCAGCATAAAATTCAGGTAACCCGAGGCGGTTCAGAGCTTCCGCTGTTGCCGTGTTACGATCCTGTGCCCTTTGCCAGAATTCTCGATCGTCGTGTGCGCCGGGGAACATTGCCCGATCCTTCTGACTCTCGTGCTTGAAAATGGCCTCAATCTTACGCGCCATCTCTGCTCTTGAGATAGGAGTAAATACATCGGCTTGGTGGATTTCCCATTCCTGCCATGCACCACGGTAGAGCCAAACCATTGGCCCCTGTACTCCCCTTTCGCGATTGTAGTGCGCCAAGGCCATCTTGATCGCAACATAACAGACCCGATGGGTGCCATGAGGGTCCGAAAGATCCCCAGCCACAAAAATATGATCGGGCTCCTGTTCGTTCATGAGCTCCAAGATAATCTGAGCATCTTCCTCCCCCACCGGTTTCTTCTTGATCCATCCGGTCTGGTAGAATGGCAAGTCAATAAACCGTGCATTCGACCGACTGAGTCCCATCACCTCAATCCCTGCAATCGCCTCCGCATATCGGATGGCAGACTTGATATGCTGCACGGAAGGAAGATCTATCTCGCCGGCGGACTTGTTTTTTAGAAATCTTAACAAATCCTCTCGGCATGCCCGGAAAACCTTCGCTGCTTCTCCGGTAATCCCAAGCTCATTCAGGCACATTTCTACAAACCCCAGATAACGGGATACATCCGCATCAAAAACAGCAACCGATCCATTGGTCATGTACGCAACAACAATCTCGTTCTGATTCCGAGTCAGCTTATCCAGCATTCCTCCCATGGAGATTACATCATCATCCGGGTGGGGGCTAAAGAGAATCACGCGTTTGCCCTTGGGAAGCTGATTCTGATAACGAATCCTGTGACGCAAGTCTTCAAATACACGCAAGCATATCTCGTCAATTTCCGGATAGGCATAGACCAGGCTGTGAAGGCGATTATTATGAAAATCTGCCTCCTCTAACTGAAGAATCGCTTTCCCGACACGATCAGATAGCCAGATGATCGCACGCTTGGCCATTTCCAGGTCCCATTTCACATCAGAGACCAGCCACGGGGTCTGTTCCCTAGTCAGCCCACCTGCCGCAGCACGATCCAGATAGACCGCACTTTTCGGGTGTTCTCGTAAATAGGAGGCTGTTACCTCCTCATTAATCGAATCTTCAACTGCTCGTCGGATGATCTCGGCCTTGCCTTCCCCGGTGGCCATGAGGACGATTTCGCGGGAATCCAGGATCGTCCCTACACCGACCGTCAAACCTTGTCGGGGGACATGCTCATCTCCAAAGAAATGACTGGCAGCATCTTTTCGGGTAATTGAATCCAGGATTACCTTCCTGGTCCGATCACTCCGTGAGCTTCCCGGCTCATTGAACGCAATATGTCCACTTCGCCCAATCCGTAGCAAAACAAGGTCCAGCCCCCCGGCATCCTGAATCATTTCCTCATAGGAGTTGCACCATTCATCTACATGGTCTTCCACCAAATTCCCAGGCAATCCATGTGCCTGATCCGCTGGAACATTGATGTGCTTCAGGAGATTTTCCCGAAGAAATCGGTAATGGCTTTGCATACGGCCTGGATCAATCGGGTAATACTCCGCCAAATCAAAGGTGATGACCTTGGAAAAATCCAAGCCATCTTCCTGATGCATCCGAATCAACTCCTTGTATACATCCAGAGGGGTGGACCCGGTGGGAAGACCAAGAACCGTGTTCAGTCCCAGGGACGTACGCTCTTTGATGAGCGCCCCGATGTAGTGTGCAACCTCAAGTGCCAGAGACGCTGCGTCCTCGAAAATATGTACTGGTAAATGCTCACGATACGAATCCATAGGAGTTGACATGGGGAATTAAGGAGATCTGAGATCAGTCCACCAGCGTTTTACCCCGACGCAGCAACCCTGCTCCAGAAATCCCAAAATTTCATGCCACAACTGCGATTATCCACGGAAGCTACGCAATGTTGATGAGAAAAACTTGGAATTCTGACTGCTTTTTCGTACCTTGTACCTTAATGTATTTGTGCCAAATTTCACACTGCACTGCCTGCACTGCTGGGCGAAATCCTGGTTTCCAACTTGGGAGATCGAGGATTTACAATGAAGCTTGTGGATAAAAAATTGCGAAGACAAATCTATTTCGGTGGTTATGGCCCAACTGACCAATGTATTGTTCGTCACAGGAGAAATTGACCCATTTGCTAATGAAAGTGACATTGGAATATTAACGCGCTATTTACCCAAGGGGCTGAGTGAAGATGGTTCTTTTGCAACCAGGATTATGATGCCGCGCTATGGGACGATCAGTGAGCGGAAAAATCGACTACACCAAGTGATTCGCCTCTGCGGTACAAAGGTGAGTATGGGCAGCCAGACAGAAACACTTGCCGTCAAGGTCGCAGCAATTCCCGGAACACGGTGCCAAGTCTACTTCATGGACAGCAAGCGCTTTTTTAAACGAAAAGGTTTGCACCAGGATAATTTGGGGAATACGTTTGACGATAATTCGGCACGTGCACTCTTTTTTGCGCGCTCAACTCTGGAAACCGTGCGCAAGTTACAATGGAAACCCGATGTCGTCCATGCGTTCGGCTGGATCAGTGGCTTTTTGCCCTTACTCTTGGCGACGGAATACAAGAATGATGAATTATTTGAATCCGTTAAAACAGTAGTCTTTACTCCAGATCGTATTGAGGCGGATGCGGTCATTTCCAATGACCTCATTAAGAATATGAAGCTTTCACTCAATGGGGATATTTCTGGAATGAGTCTGTCTGATCTGGGTGCCAAATTTTCGGATATTGTCGCGTACCCTCCCTCTCTGACCCCAGACTCTGAAACATCGGTACATTTCAGTACCGATACGCAGGAAATGATTTTGCAAGCCACGGATCTCTATCAAATGGCATGCAGTGCCGAACCCGCCTGACCGGGAACATCAAGCCTGTCTTTGAGGGTATCTTCCCGTTGGCCGTGCTTTAGAGTGCCAATATCGTCGATTCCTCGTTCTTGGGCCACTATCTTGCCCATCTCGATCATTTTATGCGTTTAATGGCACCCCGGCGAAAGACCATACCTCTCCGCAACAAAAAAGGCGAAATTATCAACTTGGATCATCACAATAATCATGATAAGACTCTTGAAATGCCACTTGATGTGGAGAACATCCTAAACCATTCTCCGGTTCTATGAACAGGTACCGCAGGATAGAATATCAATACAGGCGGCAAGGGAGTTTTTTGCGTTTATGTATTTTACGCAAAGTATGGAAATGAGGGCAATATGACGCAGAAAAAGAAGAAATCATCTAGAAAAAAAGCCGCATCTGAGGCAAACAGTGCTACCGTCGGATACGAAGCCGAGCTCTGGGATATGGCCAACGCGCTCCGGGGAAGTATGGACGCGGCCGAATACAAGCACGTCGTTTTGGGACTCATATTTCTCAAGTACATATCCGATGCATTTGAGGAAAAACGGCGGGAGCTCGAAACACAGATATCCGAGGGAACGGATCCAAATGACCCCGATGAATACCGTGCGGAAAACATATTCTGGGTGCCTCCTGAAGCCCGCTGGCAGGATATAAAGGCACAGGCAAGGCAGCCTACTATTGGGAAACTCGTCGATGATGCCATGATGGGGATCGAGCGAGTGAACAGAGAGCTTAAGAGTGTCCTGCCAAAAAACTATGCCCGCCCAGCGCTGAATAAACAAAGACTTGGCCAGGTAATTGATCTTATAAGCAACATAAATGTCGGCGACAGAAATGCACGGTCAAAAGATGTTCTGGGGAGGGTCTACGAATATTTTCTCTCGCAATTTGCAAATGCCGAAGGCAAGAAAGGGGGAGAGTTCTACACCCCCCGCTGTGTAGTGAAACTGCTGATGGAGATGCTTGAACCCTACGGGGGACGAGTTTATGACCCATGCTGCGGCTCTTCAGGCATGTTTGTACAATCCATTGAATTCGCTGCAGCGCACGCGGGAGGAAGTGTCAGGGGAAGATCGAAGCTTCCTAAAGGCGTCAGACCTAATATTTCAATCTACGGACAGGAATCAAATTATACGACTTGGTGTCTCGCAAAAATGAATTTGGCCATTCGCGGCATTGAAGGCCAGATTGCCCACGGAGACACTTTTCTCGATGATCGATTCCCCGATCTTAAGGCCAACTTCATTCTCGCTAATCCACCGTTCAACGTAAGTGACTGGGGAGGAGAAAGGCTTAGGGAAGACAAGCGCTGGAAATACGGCATTCCACCCAAGGGAAATGCGAATTTCGCGTGGGTGCAGCACATGGTTCACCACTTAGCACCCGGCGGTACGGCGGGTTTCGTGCTCGCAAACGGCTCTATGTCTTCTTCCCAGAATGCCGAGAGCGAAATCAGGAAAAACCTTGTAGAGGCGGGCATAGTCGACTGCATCGTGGCACTTCCAGGACAGCTTTTCTATTCAACGCAGATTCCTGCGTGTCTCTGGTTTCTCTCGCGCCGGAAAGGAGAGAAAATTCTTTTTATTGACGCGCGTATGCTCGGCCGCATGGTTGATCGCACACACAGGGAACTTACATATGAGGAAATCTGCCGCGTAGCCGAAACGTATCGTGCGTGGAGAGTCGAGAAAAATACTGGAGAATACAAAGATGTCTTGGGGCTTTGCAAAAGCGTGGATCTGGATGAGGTGCGGCGCCATGGCTATGTTCTCACTCCGGGGCGCTACGTGGAAGCAGAGATCGAAAAAAATGACGACGAGTTATTTGAAGACAAGATGAAGCGTCTTACCTTAAAACTCCGCAAGCAGCGGGAAGAGGCAGTCAAGCTTGACGCAGCCATAACCTCCAATCTTAAAAAACTGGGATATGATACCTGATGACACAAATTTTATGTATTGTATATCGGAGGATACAATCGTAACACAATGAAACTTGATGTTAGTTCACTCGAACGCGCAGTGGGGGAAATGGGAGATTTTCTGGAGAAATTTAGAGGATATGAAGCCTCCGACGACGTTCTGTTTTTTCGGATGCTCCAAGCAGGCGTTATTAAAGCATTTGAATTCACCTACGAACTGTCCGTCCGCTTCATCCGGCGACAATTGTCCCAAACATCTTTTAACATAGCTAATGTTGATGCCTTGGATTTTCGCAACATGATGCGGGTTGCGGCGGATGCAGGGCTGATCGCCGAACCCAAAAACTGGTTTAAGTACCGAGAGAAGCGCAACATCACAAGTCATACCTATGACGAGTATAAGGCTCAGGAAGTTCTTGCTATTGCAGGTGATTTCTTGGAAGATGCCCGTTTCCTGCTTGCCGAACTTACGAGAAGAAATGCTCCATGAACGCACGCATTGACATCTCGCCGGACGATCTGGAAACCGTCCAGGAAATTCTTGTCAATCATGTTCCCGAGCTTGAAGTCCGGGCCTTTGGGTCTCGTGTTACTTGGACAGCGAGGCAATACTCGGACCTTGATTTGGTATTAATGACGGCAGACCCGCTCGATATCTCGCGTCTTGCCGACCTGTGCGAGACCTTTTCGCAATCCGATCTGCCATTTCAAGTAGATATAGTGGACTGGGCTTCCACTTCTGAGAGTTTTCGGGAGATAATCAAAAAAGAATGTGTGGTTGTTCAGGATAAACCTGAAGACAAGAATAATAATTGGCCAATCATAAAACTAGATTATTGTGCCACACTCAGTGGCCAGACAATCTTGCCGTCTAACGCAATAGATTTACCGTATATAGGCCTAGAACATATTGAAAAAGGCCAGCTGCATCTTACAGGACATGGGAAAGCGAGCAGTGTTTCTAGCGTGAAAACACATTTTCACTACAACGATATCCTTTTCGGAAAACTGCGTCCATATTTCCGAAAAATCATCATGGCCCCTTTTGAAGGAATCTGCTCAACCGATATCTGGGTTATCAGATCGAAGGAACATGTAGACCAGTTATTCCTTTTCTATTGTCTAGCTTCTCAAGCCTTTGTAAATTTCGCAACCCGTTCATCCGAGGGTACACGAATGCCAAGAGCAAAATGGGATTATGTTTCTCAATACGAAATTCAGCTTCCCCCGCTCCCCGAACAACGCACCATCGCTCACATCCTCGGCATGTTGGACGACAAGATAGAACTGAACAGGCAGATGAACAAAACACTGGAGGCGACGGTACGGGCGCTGTTCAAGTCCTGGTTCATCGATTTCGAACCGGTCCGGGCAAAGATGGAAGGTTGGGATACGGGCTTCCCGCATGACATCGCCGACCTGTTTCCTGACCGGCTGGTGGATTCCGAGATGGGAGAGATTCCAGAAGGGTGGGAGGTAAAGTTGCTGAAGGACTGTATGAACCTAACTATGGGGCAGTCACCACCGGGTAACACCTACAACAACCACGGAGACGGCTTGCCCTTCTTCCAAGGCCGAGCGGAGTTTGGTTTCCGCTATCCTGAGAAACGAAGATTCTGTTTCGCACCGACTCGCGTTGCGGATCCAGAGGATACGCTGGTCAGCGTCCGGGCGCCCGTCGGGGACATCAACTTGGCTTGGGAACGGTGTTGTATCGGACGGAGCTTAGCAGCACTGAGACACAAGTCGGGCTCAAACTCATTCACTTACCATTCAGCTTGGGCCTTGCGGCGAGAATTTGAGCAATACGAGCAAACGGGAACCGTGTTCGGTGCAATCAACAAAGGTCAGTTTGAAGTCTTAAAGGTGGTGGAGCCCGACGCTCGCGTTATTGAAGCGTTTGACACTATAGCCGTAAACCTGGACGCGCGGATCAGATCGAACGTTAGTGAATCTCACGCCCTCGCCACACTTCGCGACACGCTGCTTCCCGAGCTTCTTTCTGGAGAAGTTCGACTCTAAGATCCCGAATCGTTCGCTCCCGACACCTCTTCCGATGCAAAGAGAACTCCAAGATGAGCGAGGCAGAGATGTTTGAACGACATTTTGACGGCATCTGCAATGCTCTTTGTCATGGACAGTCCAACGCCAAAGCATGCAACGGCAAAATCCAGGAGGTCAAAACCATCGGTAGAGGATGCAGAACGTTTGAAAACTTTCGAGTTGCGATCCTTTTCTTCTGCGGAGGACTAGACCTCTATCCACAACATTCGGGGTAGAACCAAATATTTTGAAGGAAATTGGAGTCTGTAGTGATAAGCCCATGCCCCACATAAAGCATTTTTCCGTTCGCGGCTTCAAGTCAATTCGTGAGCTCGAAAATTTCGAATTGAAACCTCTGAATGTGCTGATCGGTGCCAACGGAGCCGGTAAAAGCAACCTTCTGAGTCTGTTTAAAATGCTCTCCGCCCTTTCGCAGAAGCGTCTTCAGCTTTTTGCCAAAAACGAGGGTGGCCCGAATGCATTGCTGTTCGGCGGACGAAAACTAACTTCAAAGCTTGAAATAGCCCTGTCATTTGAAAACAACCACTACGAATACGCGTTTTCACTCGAACCGACAACTGACTCAGTAGCCTTTTCCGGCGAGAAGCTCTTCCCAGGAGTCGCTGGAGATTTCAGCGCTGAAGATTTCAACACTGGCGGTTTCAAAACAGAGGCCGGTGCCTCAGTATGGCCCGGCGGATATAGCGAATCATGCGTGGCGGATATTAAGTATGGGGAATTTGCATCTTATTTTTTGCCCAATATGAGACGCTGGCGCGTGTTTCACTTTCAGGACATGAGCGATACGGCTCACGTGCGAAATCAGTCGAAGGTACGCGACAACCTTCGACTAAGACCGGACGCTGGGAATCTTGCACCTTTTCTGCGCAATCTCCGTGAACATCATCCTGACCACTATCAAAGAATCATAAATGTAGTCCGCCTCTCGGTTCCGTTTTTCGGAGACTTCGTCTACCGCAAGAATCTGGGCGACAGCATGGATCTTGAATGGTTTGAGGAATGGGGAGACTCGGACACACCGTTTGGTCCCCGACAGCTCTCAGGCGGTACGTTGCGTTTCATCTGTCTTGCTACTCTGTTAAATCAGCCGGAAAACCTCCAGCCGAACCTCATTCTCATTGACGAACCCGAGCTGGGGTTGCATCCATTTGCACTGACGCTACTGGCCGAAATGATCCAGCAGGCAGCCGACTTGCGACAGATTATTGTCTCAACGCAATCCGCGGAACTTATAAGTCATTTTGAACCCGAAGATATCGTGGTCGTCGATCGCAAGAACGATGAATCCGTCTTTAAAAGGCTGGACTCAGAATACCTTGCCGACTGGCTTGAAGATTACACGCTCGACGAGCTCTGGAAAATGAACGTGCTTGGTGGCAGACCCCGACCATGAAGACGGTCATTATTGCCTGCGAAGGAGGAACTGAAGAAGCTTTTGTGAACAAATTTCTCTGTCATAAGCTCTGGCCAAAAGGAGTGTTTGCAGAACCACGCCTCATCCCGACTTCGCGTCGTGAAAAAGGCGGTGCACTTAGCGGACAACGCGTACTCCGCTACCTTCGAAATACCCTTCGGGAACGGCAAAACACCTATGTCACGACATTTTTCGATCTGTTTTCCCTGCCGAAGAACTTCCCTGGGCTTGAGGACATCTCCGAGACGACGAACCCACTTAAACGCGCGACAGAAATCGAGACTGTATTTCGTGATGCCGTTATACGCGAAGCAAGATGTCGGCGCGAACGCTTTTTTCCTCACATTCAGCCCTATGAATTCGAAGCTCTGCTGTTTTCGGACACGACCGGTTTTGTGAAGGTGGAACCCGAATGGAAGGCATTTGCCGGGAAACTCGCGAGCATACGCGAAAATTTTGAAAGTCCTGAGTACATAAACGACGGAACCAATACGCATCCCTCAGCGCGACTTCAGAATCTTCGGTATTGTTTCAACTCAGAATGAAACAATACCGCTTTCGAGCGTGCACATTACGTAGTACCGGGCGGTCACCACCAAAGTAGGCGTCCTCCTGTAAAGGGCTCGAGTATACAATCAGCGGTAGATCGTGATGAGCACAGAACCGCCTCATGCCTTCAGTGATACAGAACGGATCTCTATCAAATGGCATGCAGTGCTGAACCCGCCTGACTGGGAACATCGAGCATGTTTCGAGGGTACGCCTTTGTTGGTCGTGCTTTAGAATACCAATATCGTCGGCTTCCTCGTTCTTGGGCTATTGTCTTGCCCATCTCGGTCATTTTATGCGTTCAATTCTTTTTTTCTTTCTACTGACTGCCCCACTGGTGATGGTCTCCTGCTCGGATGCCGTCTCCGATGTCGGCTTGGACCTCCTGGGGAGCGAAGTAAATCTTCAGACAAAAACGGTGCGGGTCACCTCATTTTCAGCATCTGAACTGGTTGATATCACGGGATCTGCACCCCGTGTGCTCGTGGGATCTGTTAACGATCCTCTGACTGGACAGATTGCAACCCATGGCTTTCTTGACTTTGCCGGCGATTTTTCTGGAGCCCCATCGGATAACATTAGTCGTGTCCAACTAAAACTTTCCCGTAATTATAATTTTGGAGATACCCTGGCGACGGTTCAATTTGAGATCCATCAAATTCTCCAGGAATGGAATCATACCGGACGCCGATCCAATACCAGCCTAGACGTCGGTCCTGCTATTATGACCGTAACCACTGAGGATATGCTGACGATTGTGGATCTGCCGGACTCATGGATTAGTGAGAATGAAGATGTACTTCGGAGCGATGACTTTGAGACGGAATTTCACGGATTCGCCCTGATCGAAAATGGCAGTGGCCAGGTGATTGGCTTTACCTCTACCACGACCGTTTTGGAGGTAACCTCATCCGGCGGATTGACTACCTACAACGTAAGCAGTACCCATACACAGATTGAGCGTTCGCGCCCTTCTGACACACCAAGTGGATTTTTACTGTTCCAGGATGGCGCAGGACCTGCAATTGAGCTTAACTTTGCATTTGATGAATTTGAGAACCAACCCATTAATGGCGTGGAGTTGATCTTCCGCGTGGATACCACTGCTAGTCAGGTCGCTCCAGAGAACTTTGTCCGCCCTCTTCCACGTGTCCTACAATTGGTTGCCGTTCCTATAGACGATACCGATCCTGCCGCCCTGGTTGGACAGGCGACGATCAATGATGGAAATTATCGCTTCTCGGAACGCGATGTTAGTGTCTTTTTCCAGCGTGTATTTTTTGGGTCACAGCAGTATAGCCGTCTGGAATTACGCGCTCCTATTGTAAATCATTCCCTGAACGCTGTGCTGTTTTACGGTGCAGATGCCCAGGATTTATCTCCCCGGGCAACTATTATTTTGTCTCCATGAGAAGGCATTGGCTACTTTTTGTATTCACGGCATTCCTCCTAGCGCCTGCTGTTTACGGTCAGGGACGGGACGATGGCTCCTTCTATTCGCGGTATGGAATCGGTGAACTGAGCTCTTTTGCATCCAGTCAAGCACATGCTCTTGGGGGTGCAGGGGTTCCACTCTTTTCGTATGACTACATGAATTTCAGCAACCCTGCAACATGGAGCCGCCAAGCCCTGGTCCGCGTAGCTGTTGGAGCCCAATTTGATCAATTGCGTGCCCAAGATGCAGCCGGAAGAAGTGAGCAGTTCGTGCGTGGCAACTTTAATGCACTGCAGATTGGTGTCCCACTTATGAATACGAAACTAGGGCTCGGACTTTCGTACGAACCCTACAGCCGAATGCATTACAAAATATCCACAAACAGTACCTTGGAATTACCGTCGGGCGAGGATCAATTGTACCAGATCAACCATGAAGGATCGGGGGGCTTACATATGGCACGAATCGGAATGGGCCTACAACTCACATCCTGGGCCTCCATTGGTGCCTCTGCTGACTTCCTGTATGGAATCACCGAAGAAGTGCGCCGTACTGCATTTGGAAATGCGGATCTCCTGGAAACAAATTTGGCAACCAGCACACGCATGTCAGGCTTTACCTCTTCCATGGGGATCGCTATATCCCTTGATGGTGAAAATTATGAATTGGTTCTTGCTGCCAGCGGCCGCCTGCCGGTGACTCTGGAAGGTACCCGAACACTCACTCTGGGAGAGAGCCTGAACCTTGATACGCTTGGAACCGCACGTAGCGGAGACATCAAGCTTCCTTACCGGCTCAATGGAGGGGCGTCTTTTCGATATCAAAATCGCTGGCTGGTTAGTGCTGAGGTTCGACATGAGCCTTGGTCAACCGCATCCACTGCACTCCCCTTCGCAGCCTTTGAGTCAAATCACCTGCGTGACCGCACACGCTACTCCGGGGGAATTGAGTTTGTCCCGGCGGGTGCTTCCATGCAGGCAACCTACCTGCGCCGAACCGCATACCGCTTGGGGATCTACAGGGATAACCTGTATGTCAGCCCCGTTGCCGGAAGAGATATTGTAGTGTCTGCCATCACAGGAGGATTTGGACTACCTACATTGTTTTTAGGTAGCAGGCTTGACATATCCTTTGAAATCGGAACACGTGGCTCCACCAGTTATAATTTAATCCGAGATCGGTTTATCGGAGTTTCGGCCACTCTGAACATTGGGGAACGCTGGTTCGTCAAGCGAAGACTTGGATAAAGTGGCTTAATTATGTTTTCTTGCTTAAATTATCCACTTACTCAACCCCGAATTCTCATGCACCGTACCCTTATTCCTCTCTCAACTGTCTTGGCAACCTTTATCCTATTGGTGCCAACCGTTCGGGCACAAGCCACTTCGGGTGACCAGGAGACGCGCATCCATTACAGTCTCTATTATGAGAACTACAAGAATGAGAATTACCGGGACGCGGTATCCGACCTCGTATGGATACTCTACAATGCACCTGGATTCAGCCGCAACAGCGATGTAAACTTCAGGCGTGCAATTGAGACCTTCCAGGCTTTGGCCAACGAGGAGGATGATGAGGCAGCAAAACGTGTCTGGTTGGACTCGGCATTGGTTCACTATGATCGAGTGATTCCCGTCCTTTCCGAACTTGAAGCTGATTTTGATCCCTTTATCTGGACTCGAAACAAGGGGCGTTTTATCCAAACCAATATCAACGAACTCGCGGACCATCGTTCCAGTATGGTCGCGGCATATCGGGGAACGTATGAGATGGATCCGAAGCGAATCGATCCCTATTATCTTGATGTCATTATCTCAGATATGTATCAGTCAGGAGATATCGGAGGAGCACTGGATTTCTTGCGTGAACTTAGGAGTCAGCGGGGAGATGAGGAAAGCATTGATGGCCTGATCCACAAGTACTTTGTCGTCATTCCCCCCGATGAGCAGATTGCCTTCTTGGAAGAACAATATGAGGTCGAACCCGATAATGCGGAACTGGTCATACAACTTTTTGAGTTGTATCAACAGGAAGCTTATCGTGAGAAAATGCTCGCTCTGGCAGATAAGGTTCTCTCTCTGGAACCGACTGCCGCAACGCTGCGGCTGCTGACCAGAATGTATGTGGAAGATGGGGATAATGAACGAGCCATCGAAACATTCCGCCAGATGGAAGCCATCCCAGACATTGAAATTCGTTCTCAGGACTATTACAATTTGGGACTTGCCTATCAAGATATGGAAGATTTTCGTCAGGCAAGGGATTATTTTCGAGCAGCCTCAGATGCAGACACAGACTTTAAGCCTGCCCAGGTCGCGATTCCAAACCTCTATTCGACAGCCGTTGCCAGCTGTGGAGTCGCGGACCGCGAGCAAGCAGCCGTTTTTTGGATTATTGCGGACCAGTACGCCCGGATTGGTGACCAGGATGGAGTGAGCCGAATGGCAACCGCGTTCCCAACCGCCGAAGATATTTTTTATGTTGCCGACTGGAGTAACGGTGAAAGTGCTCAGGTAAGTTATACATGCCGGGGGATGACAATCAGTGGGACAACGACCGTCCGACAGCGCCGCTAGCCGATCATGCAACTCCACCATGGCCCGTCTATCGTTCTGTAATGAAAGACCCGGACGATCCATTCTCCTTGAAATCCTATTCTGTGCCTACTTCAATCCGTTGCCGATACATTGTGGTCATCGAACGATCAATCAAATAGGTGCTTGAAGATTCTTTCATCCAGATTGCAAAATTCTTTGAGCGGGATTCTTTTGCCCAATGACGAACCTATTGATAACTCTCCCCTTTCATACTCACTACCCATACTTCTATGGGTTGGGTGCAGGGGACTCATTGTAGTCTATATCACTCTCTGATATGTCGAAAATAGAATTTATCCAAGGACGGGAAATTCTTGATAGCCGCGGAAACCCGACTCTGGAAGTTGATATTGTCACCAATAATGGTGGCTTTGGTCGGGCGGCTGTTCCCAGTGGCGCTTCTACCGGTGAACATGAAGCAGTTGAACTTCGTGACGCAGATGCCTCCCGCTATTTGGGGAAAGGAGTCTCGAATGCCGTTGCACATGTGAATGAAGAAATTTTCCGAGCCCTGAAAGGGTATGATGTATGCGATCAGGTTGGATTTGATCGTGCACTCATTGAATTGGATGGAACCCCGAATAAAAAACGGTTAGGTGCGAATGCGATCCTGGGAGTCTCTCTTGCAACAGCCAAAGCTGCTGCCTCCGTAGTTGGCCTACCTCTGTACCGCTACATTGGGGGAACGAATGCTTGTATGCTCCCCGTCCCGATGATGAATATCATCAACGGAGGACGTCACGCAGACAACCGCGTTGATATGCAGGAATTTATGATTATGCCTGCCGGTGCAGCCTCTTTTTCTGAAGCACTCCGTATAGGAACCGAAGTTTTTCATCACCTCAAGAAAGTGTTGAATGCAAAGGGTTACAGCACCGCAGTCGGTGATGAGGGAGGATTTGCTCCTGATCTACAATCCAACGAAGAGGCTGTTGAAGTCATCTTGGAGGCTGTGGTCCAAGCCGGCTTTTCGCCTGGAGAGGATGTGTTCATTGCACTTGACCCGGCGGTGAGTGAGATGTTCGAAGACGGAGCATACGTATTCTGGAAAAGCGATCCCGATCGAAAGCGTTCCAGCCAAGACATGGTGCGTTTATGGGAGGATTGGGTACGCCAATATCCCATTATCTCCATTGAGGATGGACTGGATGAAAATGACTGGCAAGGATGGGCTCTGCTCACGGAAACCATTGGAGATCGTGTACAACTCGTGGGTGACGACTTATTTGTGACCAACACAAAACGTCTTCAACGTGGTATCGAAGAAAATGCCGCGAACTCAATCCTGATCAAACTGAATCAGATCGGTACACTCACCGAAACCCTGAACGCAATCGAAATGGCCCATAAAGCTCATTTTTCTGCCGTCATTAGCCACCGATCCGGGGAGACGGAAGATACCACGATTGCCGACCTTGCAGTCGCCACCAATAGCGGTCAGATCAAGACCGGGTCCGCTAGTCGAAGTGACCGGCTCGCAAAGTACAATCAATTACTTCGTATCGAACAAGATCTTGGCAACTCTGCCCTTTTTTCTGGTAAAAAGGGGATTCGCTGCCAATAAAGAAAGTTCATGATGGCCAAGACAAAACAACCGGGCTCAAAACGCAGACGGCTCTCGCCTCTGGTCCTGATTGGTTCTGCAATTGCAGTATGGCTACTGCTGCAATTTGTCTGGTTTGACAGCTATAGCTGGAGGCGCTATCAAGATTGGCAGAAAGAACATGAGGAACTCCTCAAAGAAAATGCCCGGCTACAGTCTGAAATTATAGAGCTTCAGGCCTTGCTTGAAGCCCCACCAAGTGATGAAGTCATTGAAAAAATCGCACGTGAGCAATACGGCATGCGGCGCGAAGGAGAAACTGTTTATCGAGTAGAGGAATAATGCAAGCAATCGGTATTGATCTAGGCGGCACTTATATCAAGGCAGCACTGGTGCATAAAGCATTTGGTCTTGTCAAGACCAACTCCGTTGAGACGGGTGCCGACATGGGCAAAGACCATGTACTGTCACAAATCGCAGCGGCTGTAAAACCGTTGATGCGACGTAAAGGGCGTATTGCGGGGATTGGTATTGGAGCCCCCGGCTCCATTGATCTCGACAGAAAAAATCTGATTCATCCTCCAAATATGCCAGGTTGGGGGGTGGTTGACCTACGCCAGGCCTTGAAAAAACGCTTAGGCCGACGTCTCAATGTCTTTGTTGAAAATGATGCCAATGCAGCTGCGCTTGGATCTGGACGCTACGGGGCGGCGCGGAATCATGACCACTATATCATGGTCACACTCGGTACGGGGGTCGGCGGATCGATTGTGTTTAACAAGCGGATTTTTCGTGGAGAGACTGGGGCAGCAGGCGAGATTGGACATGTATCTATTGATTACAATGGGCCACCCGACATGACCGGTGTGAACGGGGCCGTTGAAGCCTACCTTGGTCAGCGATTCCTGACCGGACATGCACGGGAGCAACTTGGACAATACCCAGACAGTATGCTGCACGCAGCTCCAGGTCTGGAAAACCTTACGCCAGCCACTATTACAGAAGCGGCCATGAATAACGACCCCGGGGCCATTGCGGTCCTTGAGTGGGCAGGCAAAAAGCTGGGCTGCGTTCTGGGGGGCATCGTCAATTTACTGGATATACGCACCATTGTGATTGGTGGCGGGGTTTCAAAAGCCGGAGATATGCTCCTGAAGCCTGCCCGGGATGTCATCCTGTCCTACATTAAGCCCGGCATGCATGAAGATGTGACCGTAATCCAGGAAACGCTCGGGAATGAGGCTGGTATGCTTGGAGCAGCCTGCCTTGTGTTCGACCAAATTGATGACGAGAAGAAGAAATGATCCTTTCTCCTCAGCCTGGCTAATCCAGACTGTCACGGTTTGCCTACTCACAGCGTTGCCTCACATTGCAGAGGCGCAGGATGGGAAACCGATTGATGCTCCAATAAAATTCAGCGCCCGGGATTCTTTAGTCCTACACTTTGATTCGGAGGCCGGAGACCGTGGCACCTTAACCGGAAACGCCAGTGTCTCCTACGAAGCAGTCACCCTCAGTGCCTACTCTGTGGACCTGCTCCTAGATCAGGATGAGATCGCAGCTTATGGGCTCGCTACCGACTCTGGACTAGTAGGCACTCCCGTATTCTCTGAAGGGAGTGAGACCCTAACCGGCGCTCAATTGACCTATAATATCGGAACCGGCCGCGGACGAGTCACCGCAGCCAGAACCCAGTTTGAAGAAGGCTTCATTCAAGCCGGCATTGCAAAAGTCCGAGAGGACAGCACCATCTTCATTCAGGACGGACTCTATACCACCTGTAACTGTGCTCCAGATGAGACACCTTCCTATTCGCTCAGAGCCCGGAGAATGAAGATCGTCGATCAGAAATGGGTCTACACAGGGCCGATTCAGCTCTATATCTTCAATATTCCGATGCCACTTTGGCTGCCCTTTGGGTTTCTACCCTATCAGGAAGGGCGTAGAAGCGGACTCCTGGCACCAGAGTATGGAGAAGACGAGCGGGGATTCTTCCTGCGAAACTGGGGCTGGTATTTTGCGCTCAGCGACAAGATGGATGCACAAGTCCGACTCGGCCTCTGGACAAAAGGAAGCTGGCAAGTCAATCCATCGTTTCGATATAATCGGCGGGACGCGTTCAGTGGAAACTTGAACGTAGATTATCTTCAGGAACGGAGCGGGGATCGTGATGACCCGGACCTAGTCAAGCGAAGGAATCTGAGCTTCCGCTGGAACCACAACCAAACTTTTTCTCCAAAATCACGACTCAGTGCAAATGTGAACCTGACCTCCAGTACCTATCTGCGCACCGTTTCCAATCAATACAGTGATAACGTTCGGCAGTCCATCGGCTCTTCGATCCAATTCAACCGTACATTCAGAGGGGGGCGATCCATCTCTCTGAGTATGCGGCAACAGCAAGTTGTATCCACTGGAAGCGTTGATCTGACATTCCCCCAGTTATCTTTTTCACAAAGCACGAAGTCCCCCTTCAAGCGTGAGATGAGTGGGCGAGATCAACGCTGGTATGAAAGACTGCAGTACAGCATCACCTCACGTATGAATAATCGATATGAGTTTCGTCCCATTTCTGATGAGGAATTAATTGCAAATGGAGATACTCTAGCCAATGGACAGCCAGTAGATTACCCTTGGTATGAGGCACTGTTCAATGAAGAAAAATACCAGACGGCCACTGGTAAAACGGATGGACGAATTCGCTTTACTGCCCGACACCGTATCCCGATTGCCGCCCCATTTGCGATAAGGCGGATTCCGCTTTTAGGATCGGTACGTCTGAATCTTGCTCCAAACGCAAACTATACGGAAGAATGGTTCATCACCTCGGAACGACGACAATTGAAAGCGGATGGTTCGACCGAAACCACGGCTGAACAGGGGTTCTTTGCGTTGCGGCAGTTTAATGCCGGCATGTCTGCCAATACGACCATTTATGGGCTTTTTCCTGTCAAACTTGGGGCCTATGAGGGATTAAGACATACCCTGAGACCTCGCCTTGGGTTTTCGTATCGGCCAGACTTCGGCAGTGATGCCTGGGGATATACTCGTCCCCTGTTTGACGAAACTGGGCAGCCCGTTGCAGACACACTCGCAACGGGAATCATGCCACGCCGCTACCCCATCGTACCCGGTGTACAGACCGGGCTTCAAAAAGCACTCAGTTTCGGACTTGACAACACATTCGAAACCAAACAAGTACAGATCGACTCTACAGGGTCCAATCAGACGCGTGTACTCAAATTATTTACCCTAAACCTGTCCAGCAGCTATAACCTTGCGGCAGATTCACTCCGAATGGCCCCAATCCGAATCAGTGCACGAACCAATATCCTCGGAAAATTCAACGTAAACTTCAGTTCCACCTTCTCGCCCTACAAACTCAGTGCGGACGGTCGCAGAACCATCAATGCCTATGTATTTTCCCCCCGGAATCTTGCGATTGCCCGGTTAACACAGTTGAGTGTACGTGGCAGTATGCAACTTCGTGGAAGTGTGCGTACCCGTGCTGACAATACTTCTGCCCCCGCACCAACGATGCCGGAATTTGGGAGCTCCCCTCCCCCTTTCACAGGGGGAAGCAACAGTTCGTTTTCATCCACCGGCATGACGGGTGGAATGCAGAGCTGGTCGTTGAATTTGAGCTTTGTCTATCAGATTTCCCGTCCACAACTGGTGCTTCGCCGCTCGGCGACCATCAACACGGGATTTAATTTCACTTTAACCCCCACCTGGCGCGTGCAGGGGCAAACCGGATATGATTTTGAGCGGAAGCAACTTGTAACCACCACCCTCAATATAGCCAAGGAATTTGAGTGCTGGAATATGTCGTTCCGATGGATCCCGTTCGGTGCGTTTCAATCTTGGGGCTTCAATCTGCACGTAAAGAGCGGACGTTTAGCTGAATTCCTTCGTTTCCAGCAACCGCGTGCCGACCGTAATCGAGGGTTTCGGGGACGGGGAATCTAATTCGTCTGAGAATGCAGACGATAACGGGCATCCACAACCCAGGCATCTTCAACCGCCTTCAACCCTTCGTGCTTATGAAAACGTCCCAGTGTGCTGCGAAGAACCAACTCGGTCCCTTCGCAACGCTCCTGGACATGCCGCATCAGGCGTTTTCCAATCCCCAATCCCTGCACATCAGGCTCCACTGCTAAATCACACAGATAGCTGTACACGACCCCGTCTGTAAGCACGCGTGCAATCCCTACAAGGCGCCCCATCTTCCATGCAGTGACCACAAGAGAGGCATTTTCAAACATCGCCCACAGGCGCTGTGGATCTGAAACTGGCCGACGTAATGGTGCCCGCCGATAAAGAATACGGATCAACTGCGGCGAAAGTCCCTCCAGACCTTCTCTGATCTCAAGAGCATCCAATGTTTGTGTCTGGTCCATTCTGATCCCTCAGGCAGCAAGCGCCTTACCTACTTTTTCTGCGGCCTGCTCAAATAATACGGCCGATTCGAGTGTAATACCACTCTCCTGCAGCACTGCCTGTCCCTGCAACGCGTTCGTGCCCTGTAACCGCACAATCAGCGGAACTTTAATGCCAACATTTTTTGCCGCCTCAACCACCCCGCGGGCGACCCGGTCACAGCGTACAATCCCCCCAAAAATATTCACAAGTACTGCTTTTACATTCGGATCCTTCAGGATAATTCGAAATCCTGCCTCAACCGTCTCCACACTTGCAGTTCCTCCTACATCCAGAAAATTGGCTGGATTGCCGCCAGCCAATTTAATGATATCCATCGTGGCCATGGCCAACCCTGCTCCATTGACCATGCATCCCACATTCCCGTCAAGCTTCACATAATTCAGGTTTGATGCATGAGCCTCCACTTCCAAAGGATCTTCTTCATGCAAATCTCTGAGCTCTGCCAGGTCTTTATGTCGGTACAGGGCGTTATCATCCAGATTGATCTTGGCATCAATTGCAACGACCTTCCCTTCTTCGGTGAGCACGAGTGGGTTAATTTCCGCCAACGATGCATCAACCCCCATGTATGCTTGAAAAAGTGCCATGATGAAGTTGGCTGCCTGACGTGCTGTTTTCCCCTCGAACCCAAGCCCATATGCCAACTCACGGGCCTGAAATGCCTGCAGTCCATAGGCCTGATCCGCCCAGACCTTGAGAATCTTGTCTGGTGTTTCGGCAGCCACTTTCTCTATTTCGACACCACCTTCGGTCGATGCCATGATGACATGTTGGCTGCGTGCACGATCAAGCGTGACCCCGATATAATATTCCTTTGCAATATTCACTGCAGGTGCGATAAGGACTTTGCGGACCCGTTGTCCTTCGGGGCCTGTTTGGTGCGTAACCAAATTCATCCCGAGAATTTTCCCTGCAACCTCTTCAACTGCATCCAGTCCCTGCGCCAGCTTCACTCCTCCCCCCTTGCCTCGTCCGCCTGCGTGAATTTGAGCCTTGATTACAAACAGATCACCATGAACCGGTATCATATCTTTAGCTGCAGATACCGCTTCATCAACCGTTGAAGCAACTTCTCCCGGCTGCATGGCAACGCCATATTTTTCGAGAATTTCCTTTCCTTGGTATTCGTGAACTTTCATGAGTTGTAGAACGATTTGCGTGAGGCAGGGTACACAGTTAAGGCCTGATTGTTCAGACTTCCAAACGGTATGATCCTATGGCTTTGACGACCATGGACCGCCATGTTATCACACGGACGCTACTTGCGTACACATTCCTGATCGTGGTACTGGTCATCTTCTTTATCCTAATCCACTATTTGGAGCACATTGACGATTTTCTGGACCGAAACGCGTCCATGCGGAAAATCTATCTGGTTTACTATCCCAGTTTTATCCCGAACATTATCCTGCAGGTCTCCCCACTGGCCCTGTTTTTGGCTGCCATCTTCACGACAAGCCGACTCGCACAGTCTCTGCAGATCATTGCACTACAGACCAGTGGCCTTGCGCTCCAACGCTTGGTCATCCCTTATGTTATTGTTGGCATTCTCGTGAGTGCGGTCATGTTTTTTGCCGGAGGATGGGTTGCACCACGCACCAACCAAACCGTACTCGCCTACGATCAACTGTACATCCACAGCAGGGCACAGCACATCTACGTGAGCGAAATTCACCGTCGTAACGACCCGACTAGCGTCGTCACCGTGGGATATTTTGACCGCCATACTGGTACTGCTCATCGTGTTCAGTTACAACGATTTAAGCCAGATGGTACGCTCTTCGAACGTGTGGACGGGCAACAGATGGTGTGGCATGATTCACTCTGGCATTTCACCTATGCTACGGTAAGGACCTTTGACTCCGGCCATGAAAAGCGTCGAATTATTGCGCCCCTTGATACGGTCCTACAGGTGCTGCCCAGAGATCTGGCACGCACAGAAAGGGATATTGAATCAATGACGATCCCGGTCGCTGCCGGTTATGTGGATGCACTAAGGCGCAGCGGCTTGGCTGATACTGGTCGTGATATGGTCGGATATTATTCCAAATATGCCTACCCCTTTGCCAACCTGACCGTCATGCTGATTGCGCTTCCCTTGGCATGCAGAAGACGGCGTGGCGGACAGACCATGCAAATAGGGATTGGCTTGCTGGTGGCTTTTGTCTACCTCGCGGCCCAGAAGCTCACTGAACCCTTTGGGTATACAGAGGATCTGTCTCCCCTCTTGGCAGTCGTCCTGCCTCACACCGCGTTCTTGATTGGGGCCCTGGTCGCACTGGTGATGGCACGCAAGTAGCTATGCCTCACCCAATACTCCCCCACCGAACTGCACGGGAAGATCCGGGCTATCGCTGTCCGAAATAGGCCCGTTCGCATCCTCAAACCGGTCAATATTTTCAGCCAGCGCACGCAAAAACCGCTTGGCATGCCTTGGAGTGACAATGATCCGACTTTTGACCCGTGCTGCCGGAACGCCGGGCATTACACGGATAAAGTCCAAGATAAACTCCTCCCGTGAGTGACCAATCATCACTAGATTAGAGTATTCACCCTCCGCCATCTGCTCACTCAACTCAATGTTGAGTTTTGAGTCTGTCTCTTCCATTTCTGTGTCTTCGTGTTCCATAATATCGGGGTCCTGTGAATCAGATAAAATTATTGTCCCTCATCCAGTCATCATTATACGTCTTACTGATGTACTTCATGCCGGAATCAGGTAGTAAAACGACCGCTAACGAGTTCCGACTGATTTCATGACGATGTTGTTCAAGCCACTGAAGGCTGCCAGCCAGAGCTAACCCACTCGACTGTCCTGCAAATATACTCTCTTCTTTTGTCAGCCTTCGCGCCATCTTCATTGCATCCTGATCACTGACTCGCGTATAGTCGTTAATCAGTTCCATGTGCATATTCCCTGCCAGATACTCCTTGCCCGCTCCTTCAATTTGATGCGAATAGATCTCATCGGGGTCAGTAACGCCCTCGTGGAAGTACTTAAAGTACGAAGAACCGTAGCAGTCAATACCAATCACACGAATATCTGCATTCCTCTCTTTCAAGTACCTGGCGCTGCCGGATATCGTACCTCCGGTGCTCGCGGTCGCAAAAAAATGCGTCACTTGTCCCTTGGTCTGCTGCCAGATTTCGGGACCGGTCGTCTTATAGTGTGCCTGCACATTTGCTTCGTTGAAGTATTGATTGAGATAGACGGCTCCCGGGGTCTCTTCGGTAATTTTTTCTGCCACACTATAGTATGAGTGTGGATCTTCTGGAGCGACATCAGTCGGACATAATACCAGTTCCGCCCCATAGGCTGTGAGAAGATCTCGCTTCTCCTTGCTGACCTTCTCCGTTGCCGTAAAAATACAGCGATAGCCTTTTATTCTTGCGGCCTGCACGATACCGGTACCGGTATTCCCGCTTGTAGCTTCAACGATAACACCACCTGGCTTGAGTTGACTGGACTCTTCTGCCGCCTGGATCATCGCGTGACCAATTCGATCCTTCACCGAGCCACCTGGATTGAACATCTCTAATTTAACTAAAACCGGACATGGCATATCTTCTGTCAACCGGTTCAATTGTACGAGCGGTGTATTACCGATGGTACCAATGATGTTCTGATGCCACATTGCTTTTCGATAGTTAAACAATGTTCAACGAGAACACGGCCCAAATGATTACCAGCCTGGATAAATTTTTTATGGACACTTTGTCACCTGTTCATGGATTGGCCTAATTTTTGACACTTTACCGATTATTCTATAATTTTACTCTTCATGAATACTTGGCCTCAAGTGCTATCCTCAGAGGAATCGCCTGAACAAATCATCCTCCCCCCTTCCGATATTGAAGAGGACGAGGACACCGTGACCGTGCCTGAAGAATTGCCCATTCTCGCTCTGCGGAACACGGTTCTTTTCCCCGAAGTCATGTTACCGATTACGGTGGGACGTGAAGCGTCTATTAATCTGGTACGCCAGGTTGCAAAGGAAAATAACCTAGTGGGGGTGATCTCCCAGCGTGAACGGAAAATGGATGAACCGGAGACCGATGATCTGTATGAGGTGGGGACCGTGGCAAAAATATTGAAATTGCTGAAGATGCCGGATGGCTCAAAGAGCATCATCATTCAGGGCAAACAACGATTCAGGGTAGAAGAGTTCACACAATCCAAACCCTATTTCAAAGCACGTATTGAAGTGCTGGATGAAGAAGGGGGGATTGATAATGATGTGGAGGAACGGGCCCTCATGCATTCGATCAAGGAGTCCGCCTGTGAGATGGTGAACCTCTCACCAAATCTTCCCAATGAGGCCATTGAGGCCATCGAAAATATTGACTCTTTCCCATTCCTAATCCATTTTATTGCCTCCAATCTGCAGATTGATGTTCAGGAAAAACAACTGCTTCTGGAAACCATGTCCCTGGGAGAGAGGGGGCGGCTTCTGATTGAGTATCTGAATAAAGAAATCCAGATCCTGCAACTCTCCGATGAACTTCGCTCACGAATGAAGAGTGATGTGAATCAACAACAGCGGGAGTTCTTCCTCAGACAGCAGATGAAAATCATTCAGAATGAGCTGGGGGAGGGGAATGAGTCCAATGAACATGATGCGTTGCGGGAACGGGCGGAAGAAAAACAACTCCCCGAGCATGTGATGAAGACGTTTGAGAAGGAGATGAAAAAACTTGAGCGCACCAATCCATCCTTGCCAGACTATGCGGTCACACGCAACTACATTGATTGGATTCTTGACCTCCCGTGGACAGAGTTCACAGAGGATCAACTGAACATTGAACGCGCAGAGAAGATTTTGGACGAGGATCACCACGGGCTTGAGAAGGTCAAAAAACGAATCATTGAGTACTTAGCGGTCCTAAAGCTCAAAGGAGATATGAAAGCTCCCATTCTCTGCTTCTATGGCCCTCCCGGAGTTGGAAAGACGAGTCTGGGCAAGAGTATCGCTCGTGCGCTGGATCGTGAATTTGTTCGAATGAGCCTTGGTGGTGTGCATGATGAAGCAGAGATCCGCGGACATCGCCGGACCTACATCGGCGCCCTTCCTGGCCGCATTCTGCAGGGACTCAAGAAAGCAGGTTCTGTGAACCCGGTCTTTATGTTGGATGAAATTGACAAGGTTGGAGATCGCCACCGGGGAGATCCCTCCAGTGCACTTCTTGAAGTTCTTGACCCAGAGCAGAATAATGCTTTCAATGATCATTATCTGGAATTGGATTATGATCTCTCCAAGGTGCTCTTTATTGCAACGGCAAATTCTCTTCAGACCATCCCCGCAGCACTAAGGGATCGTATGGAAGTCATCAATATATCCGGGTACACGCAGGAAGAGAAACTGGCAATTTCCCAAGGCTACCTGATCCCCCGTCAAATTGAACGTAATGGACTGAATGAAACGCAATTCACTATTGATGATGCTGCAGTATACTATGTCATCGATGGATATACGCGAGAGTCCGGCGTACGCAATCTTGAGCGTACGATTGGTAGCGTCGCCCGCGGCGTTGCCAAAAAAGTAGCTACGAAGGAAGTAGAGTCTCTAAATATTAAGAAAGATGATATTGAAGAGTACCTCGGGGCTCGTAAATTCTTCAATGAAATCGCCGAACGGACAGAGGTGCCCGGCGTTGCCACCGGTCTTGCCTGGACCCCAACCGGAGGTGAAATTCTGTTTGTAGAAGTGTCCATCTCCCGAGGCACTGGCAAACTTACCTTGACCGGCAGTTTGGGGGACATCATGCAGGAATCTGCCAAAGCTGCCCTCAGCTACGTCAAGGCACGTGCGGAGGAATTGGAAATCCCCCAGAGTGCCTTCAAGTACTACGACGTGCATGTGCATGTGCCTGCGGGCGCTGTATCGAAAGATGGGCCGAGCGCAGGGGTTGCACTACTCTCCGCACTCGTGTCCATCTACTCACAACGGAAAGTACATCACGACCTCGCCATGACGGGCGAAATCACACTCCGCGGCCTCGTTCTGCCCGTTGGTGGGATCAAAGAGAAGGTCTTGGCAGCAAAACGGGCGGGGATCAAGCACGTGCTGCTCCCTGCCAAGAATGAGAATGATATCAAAGATATCAAATCGAATCTACTGGAAGGACTTGACATCAGCTATGTGCGTCGCATGAGTCAGGTACTTGACGTTACCCTGAGCAATACGCAAATCCAGAATCCTTCCGAGATATTTTCAACACCATCTCCCAGTAATGGGGTGGCACAGGATCCAACTGCACCCTAAGCAGATTCGTCAGCGGAAGAATCTTTTTCCTCTTCACTGGCTGTCGCTGGAGTACTGAATAACTCCGTGCATTCCTCGGCCACCACATCCACCAGGGTCGATACCGCCTCTACGGCCGTATTCATCGCCTGAGTGACCAAAAATGTCGCTTTCTGATCAAGTTCCAACTCACTGAATGCATCTTTTGCATCCGTGAATTGATCGCGGTCTGTGTCTTGTGCAGTATCCATTTCGAGTGATCGGAGTAAATTAGCCTATTCCCTCGTACGAATGTGCTAACGTGCATGTTGCAACCATCCCATCTATGACCCAATGCCGACCGGTATAATTGTTCGATCCACAGGAAGCTGGGTAGATGTTCTGGTTGATTCCAGCATCATCCCTTCACGTATTCGTGGTCGAATGCGACTGATGCACGGAGATGAGACGCAGCCTGTCGCGGTGGGAGATCATGTCCGCATTCTGGCGCAAGAGGATGGAACGGGGCTCATCACTGAAATAGATGAGCGGCATAACTGTCTGTATCGCCGCGCGGCAGGCCGCAAGGTTGGTAAACGTCAGATCCTTATCGCCAATGTTGACTACATCTGGATTGTGCAGGCTGCGGAGCAACCTTCATTGAATCCTGGGTTGATGGATCGTTTACTGGTTGCTTGTGAAGCACAGGATATTCCGGCAGGTCTGATCATCAATAAAATAGACCTGGTCTCCTCACAGCTTTTGTCCACCGTAAAAGAGCTCCGTATACGCTACACGCAACTGGGGTATCAGACGATACTCACCAGCGTGAAAAAACGAAAAAAAATGAATCTGCTGCGCCGCCAGCTTTCGGGCAAGATCAGTGTATTGCTGGGGCCTTCGGGAGTCGGAAAATCCTCCCTCCTGAATTCGATTGATCCGGGGATCAATGTTCCTGTGGACTCCGTCAGTCAAAAAACGAACAAAGGTCGCCACACCACTGCGCATACTGCATTGTACCCTCTATCCGGCGGTGGAAGTGTTGCAGATACACCAGGGATACGTGAATTTGGGTTACTGGACATTCAGCCTTGGGAGTTGGCACATTACTTCCCTGACCTGAAGCCCCATCTTGACAAATGCCATTATTCCGCTTGCACACATGACCATGAGCCGAACTGTGGAGTGAAGGATGCTCGAAGGATGCAAAAAATCAGTGGTGCACGCTACGACAGTTATCTGAATATCCTGCACTCGCTTCATTTAGGGGAGGCAGATACCGGCCGGTGATACTGCGATAGTTGCTGCCTTTGGGCTTGATTCCATTTGCAAATTCCTGTCCGGGTAGCCATAATAAGCATGCAGCGCTCGGTGCCCTGGATGCTCCATTGGCCTATAGTTGGGACATTATACATTTCGCTCTAATGTTTCATCTCATGAAGTACTGAGTTAAAACCGTATCTTTCGCAATTAGCAAACAATCATTTTCACTTTCGGTATGTCTGTATATGATGCTGTTCCGGCACCATATCGCTTTTCCGCATCTCTGCGTAACGGCCAACTCCCCGATGATTTTGTTGACTATCTGATCAACCTGCGTCGGCATCTGCACCGTAACCCGGAAATTGGTTATCAGGAATTCGCTACCAGCCACCTGATCCGGAGCCACCTGGAAAGCCTTGGGCTTACCGTTTCCGGGCCTCATGCCAAGACAGGATTATTCGTGGATATTGACGGCCTGCATCCCGGGCCCCATATCGGCTTTCGGTGCGACATTGATGCATTGAAGCTGCAGGATGCGAAAAAAACCGACTACGCTTCAAGGAATACGGGGGCTACGCATGCCTGCGGGCATGACGCTCATACGACCATTGGTATCGGGCTCGCAATGAATCTTCACCGACTCCGTTCCCGCTTAAATGGCCGGGTTCGCGTTTTTTTTCAGCCGAATGAGGAGGGCAACCCAAGTGGTTCTGTTCCCATGATCAAGGCGGGTGTCTGTGACCCGCTAGAAGCACTTTATTGCGTGCATGTAGACCCAACACTGGATGTTGGAGAGTTTGGGATCCCCGAAGGACAGGTCACTGCTTCTTCCGAACGCATTCGGATTGAGATCCATGCGCAAAGCACCGGGCACTCAGCCCGGCCTCACAAGGTCAAAGACACCATCTGGATTGCAAGCCAACTGCTGTCCCAGTACTACCAGTATATCGGACGCATCACGGACGCACGCAATCCATCTGTATTTACAGTGTGTATGATTGGGGGTGGGATGGCCCACAATGTCATTCCATCTGAAGCATGGTTTGAGGGGGCACTTCGATGTCTTCATGATCCCGATCGAATTTTTTTACTGGACTATATGGAGCGTACTGCAAAAAAATTTGCAGAGATTCATGGCGTTGGTATTAAATTCACTCGCGTAGAAGGACTCCCTGCGGTGATCAATAACCCTGCCCTTGGCAAAAATGTACACACCTGTATTCGGGAATTGTTCAATGAGAATGCCTCCCTTGGCATCTGCGTACCCAGTATGGGGGCAGAAGATTTTGCAAATTACCTGGAACATGTTCCCGGAATGTTGATTCGGGTTGGGACGCGCAGCAGCGAATCAACCAGCTATCCTCTGCATGATGCTCATTTCGATATTGATGAGCAGGCACTGGCTGATTCCGTACAACTGATGACTCGTGTCATGATCCGTCACCTTGACCAAAAAATTACTCCCTAAAACGGAACCGGCTTGCACAGCCGGGGTATAGGTGGTGTTGCTCATCAAAATGACTCAGCCATGGATGCGCCCGCAGCTCCGGTGACCTTAAGTCCGCGTGCTTCCGAGGAGGTACGTAGGATTTTGACCGACAAGACGATCCCCGAGGGATACGGACTCCGGGTTGGGGTTCGCGGTGGTGGATGTAGCGGTATGAGCTATATCCTGGGTTTTGACAAACTGCGCGAACATGACATGACCTTCAATATTAATGAAATTGTGCTGTACATTGATAAGAGACAGGGACTATATCTTTTGGGAACAACGATTGATTATCATGCGGGCCTTGATGCACGAGGCTTTATATTCGAAAACCCGAATGCCACACAAACATGTGGCTGCGGATCAAGCTTTGCAGCCTAAAGCCGCCACCTATGGATAGCCATAGCAATTTTTCCAATCGTGTACGAGACGTGATCTCATACAGCCGCGATGAGGCTATCCGGCTTGGCCATGACTATATAGGAACCGAGCATCTGTTACTTGGCATTGTGCGTGAAGGAGAGGGGGTAGCCGTCCGGGTTCTTCGTAATCTTGGCTGCAACCTGCAGAAACTCAAAAAAGTGATTGAGACCACCGTACGCGCCGGCGGGGGGACACTCACCATTGGAAATCTTCCGCTGACAAAGCAGGCAGAGAAGGTTCTACGCATTACCTACCTGGAAGCAAAACTTTATAAATCGGATGTGATTGGCACGGAGCACCTGTTACTGAGCTTGCTCCGGGATGACGATAATATTGCTGCCCAGATTCTGCGTGATTCATTCTCGGTCACCTACGAATCTATGCGGGCCGAGCTAGACACCATCCTCACTGGGAGACCAACTCCCGCAAGTAAAAACAATCCCCGCAAAGGCCGAATCGCAGGCGGACGTAGTCGACAGGGGCAACCGCAGGAAAAAACAAAAACTCCTGTGCTGGACAATTTTGGGCGTGACCTGACCCGATTGGCAGACAAGGGAGAACTGGATCCTGTGATTGGTCGCCACAGAGAGATTGAACGTGTGGCCCAAGTACTTAGCCGCCGAAAAAAAAACAATCCGGTCTTGATTGGCGAGCCAGGTGTCGGAAAAACAGCCATTGCCGAAGGGCTGGCCATGCGGATTATCCAGCGTAAGGTTTCTCGTGTACTCCACGAAAAACGTATCGTGACCCTAGATATTGCCGCATTGGTCGCAGGGACCAAGTATCGTGGCCAGTTTGAAGAACGCCTCAAGGCGGTGATGAACGAATTGGAAAAATCCCCGGAAGTGGTCCTCTTTATTGATGAGATCCACACGATTGTGGGGGCTGGAAGTGCATCCGGCTCCCTTGATGCATCCAATATGTTCAAGCCGGCCCTAGCCCGCGGAGAACTGCAATGTATCGGGGCGACGACATTGGATGAATACCGACAATACATCGAAAAAGATGGGGCCTTGGATCGACGATTTCAAAAAATTATGGTGGATCCCACTACACCGAAGGAAACCCTTGAAATCCTACTGCAGACCAAAGATCGCTATGAAAATCATCATGGCGTGATCTATGAAGAAGACGCCGTTGAGCTGGCGGTAACCCTCTCAGAGCGCTACATTACGGATCGCCATCTTCCCGACAAAGCCATTGATATTATTGATGAAGCTGGTGCACGCGTCCACTTGGGAAATATTCATGTGCCCGAAAATATCATTCAGCTTGAGACAGAGATTGAAGAAACACGCAACAAAAAAAATGAAGTTGTGAAGCGGCAAAAGTTTGAGGAAGCCGCCCGGTTGAGAGACATTGAGGAAAAGCTCCGAGAACAGCTTGACGAAGCAAAGCAGGATTGGAAAAGTCAATCGAAAGATATGCGCCACGCTGTTACCGTGGAAGATATCACGACCACGGTGTCCATGATGACCGGCATCCCACTCGAACGAATGACCAAGCCGGAGCAGAAAAAATTACTCGGGATGGAAGCTGCGCTTCGGGCACGCGTGATTGGGCAAGATGAGCCCATTGGAAAGCTCTCAAGAGCTATCCGCCGTACACGTGCTGGACTGAAAGATCCCAGCCGGCCGATTGGGTCCTTTATCTTCCTTGGGCCTACCGGCGTTGGAAAAACGGAATTGGCAAAAGTACTCACCGAGTATCTGTTTGACAGTATTGATTCGCTGGTTCGCGTTGACATGAGCGAGTACATGGAGAAATTCTCTGTGAGCCGCTTAGTCGGTGCCCCCCCTGGATATGTTGGTTACGACGAAGGGGGGCAACTGACCGAAAAAGTCCGTCGTAAACCGTTCTCCGTCGTTCTTCTGGACGAGATTGAAAAAGCACATCCAGATGTATTCAATATTCTTTTACAGGTACTTGATGATGGGATTCTGACGGATGGCAGCGGTCGCCGGATTGACTTTCGGAATACCGTAATCATTATGACCAGCAATATCGGTGCACGGGGGATTCGGAATGCCAATTCCGGATTGGGATTCTCGCAGAGTAACGAGGCCTTTGACTACAAGGCAATGAAAGCGAAGGTCGAGACCGAGTTGAAGGATGTCTTCAATCCTGAGTTTTTGAACAGGGTGGACGATGTGATCGTCTTCCATTCCTTGGAGAAGTCCCATATTTACCAGATTATTGACCTGCTTTCCGAAGAACTTCTTGACCGGGCAATGGGGCTTGGTATTGCCATTGATGTGAAGGAATCGGCCAAAAACTTCCTAGTGGATTGGGGCTATGATGTCAAGTTTGGTGCCCGACCGCTTAAGCGTGCATTACAGCAGTACTTGGAAGATCCGCTGGCAGAAGCCATCCTGAGTAAAGGACTCGGGGAAGGGGATCGGATCGTCGTAAGTCACACTTCTGACGCGCATGACCTTTCCCTGAAAATTTCGAAAAAGAAAGTTTCGAAAAAGAAACGGGCCGCTGACTCAGAAGCGGAACAGACGCAAATAGAAGGAGCAGCCAAATAGGCACCTGGATATTGAATGGTTGAACGCGTTGCCATCATTGGCATCGGCGTGATTGGCGGATCGCTTGCTCTGGCTTGGAAGGAGCGATTACCCGGGTTGCACGTCACTGGCTACGACAGGCCAGATGTCCTCAAGCAAGCAATTCAACGAGGATTGATCCACCATGCCCCCCCATCGCTGAGCGATGCCGTGTGTCAGGCGGATGCCGTATTTCTGGCCGTACCATTGGATGCAATGGCGCCGGTGATGAAGTCAATCGCTCCGCACCTGAAACCCAACACACTTGTGACGGATGTAGGCTCTGTGAAGCAGCCGGTCATCAACCAGGCAAATACCCTTCTGCCCGATAATGTCTGCTTTATTGGAGGCCATCCAATGACCGGGTCGGAGCGAAGCGGGCTGGATGGAGCAGATGCGTTCCTATTTGAAAATGCATTCTATATCCTTTGCCCCAATGGGATCGAGGATTCAAAATACTACCCCGCCCTTACCGGTTTGGTCGAAGGTGCGGGAGCCCGAGTATTAAAGCTGGATGCACACCAGCATGATCGCATTGTAGCTTGTGTCAGTCATCTGCCACAACTGCTTGCCACTGCTCTGGTAAATATTGCAGCAGATCAAAACCAAACGAATCCTATCACACTCCAGCTAGCCGCTGGTGGATTCAGGGATATGACACGAATTGCGTCTTCTCCGTTCAGAATGTGGTCTGCGGTGCTTGAAGCAAATCGATCAGATGTGGGCCTGGCCCTCAATTCGATGATCGATACATTGACCCATATCCAGGAACAACTCCGTGAGGGAGGAAACGTCCAGGAATTGGAGCCGGTCTTTGAGAAAGCACGTGCAGTACGGGAAAAAATACCACGGGACTTTAAAGGATTTTTGCGCCCCCTGAGTGAGGTTTTCGTATATGCAAAAGATCAGCCAGGAGTCTTGGCACACATCACAGGGACACTATTCAGCCAGGGAATCAGTATCAAGGACATTGAATTGCTCAAGATTCGTGAAGGATCAGGGGGAGCATTCAGAATCAGCCTAGAGGATGAGCATGCAGCCGATGCTGCCGTGGTTGCGTTAAAGGCACACGGATGTAGAGCTCATCGACTTCAATAATCATCAATATCCATGATTTTGACCACCCCTCTCAACGAAACCCATATTGCTTTGGGAGCACGTATGGTTGACTTTGCAGGTTACCGGATGCCGCTCCAATACACCAGTATTCTGCAAGAGCACATGGCGGTTCGCGAATCTGCCGGGCTTTTCGACGTAAGCCACATGGGCGAAATCTTTGCCATGGGGCCAAATGCACAGGCGTTCGTGCAGCAACTAATCACCAATGATATTTCCCAGATTGACATCGGACAGGCCGTCTACACTTTGATGTGCAACGAAGCTGGTGGTATCCTTGATGACCTTCTCGTGTACAGAGTGAACGTGGAAGCATTCATGCTCGTGGTCAATGCCGCCAATACAGCGAAGGATTTTGAATGGATGCAGGCACACAACCCCATGAAGGCAGATCTGTATGATGTGTCTGAGCAAATGGCTCTGCTGGCACTGCAGGGATCCAGTTCTTTAGACATCGCGACCAAACTTATTGGAGACGAGATTCTGCAGCTGCCAAGCTATCACTTCCTGAAGCCTTCCCCGGGAGATTTCATGGGGTTCAACAAAGTGATTGTCTCCCGCACAGGCTATACTGGAGATATCGGCCTTGAATTTTATGTAGAATCCGAAAATGCCTGTGCACTTTGGGATGCGATCATGAGCGCAGGTAAAAACTGCGCCCTCTATCCGGCAGGACTTGGAGCTCGAGATACACTCCGAATGGAGGCAGGATTCTGTCTCTATGGAAATGATTTGTCTGAAACGATCAATCCCTATGAGGCACGACTGGGTTGGGTCACTAAACTGGACAAAGAAAAATTTATCGGACAGGAGGCACTGAAAGGGATCAAGGGCAACGGACCCAAACGCAAGCTGATTGGACTCATCATGAACGAACGGGGAATCCCTCGACCAGATTACCAAGTTGTCTCCCCATCCGGTGAACCGATAGGTACAGTAACCAGTGGATCTCTATCCCCTACTCTCGGCTGTGGTATCGCGTTCGCGTATGTGCAAAATACTCCTGCATTCACGACTCCGGGGCATCAATTAGGGGTTCGTGTTCGATCTCGAACATTATCCGCATCCGTACATCCATTCCCTTTTTACCGTAGGTCGGCGTAACCAGGGCACCTATCTGTACTTTGTAAAATCTTTACAACCGCCGAATAGAGGCACATGAATTTGGATGGATATTCGCAATAACTCTGGCATCCCTCGCACTGACCACCCAAACTGCGACGATCTTGCTTATGCAACTTCAAGAACATTAACCCTGGCCACCAGAGAGTGAAAATCTTTCCTGTACTGTCCACCTACCCAAGTCATCGTAGAATTTGTTGATTCAACAGAGAGAAAACTACAATCCACCCAAGTATATTTTGCCTGCAATAGTCATCTTCCAGCAAAAAATTGCTATTTTGGTGCGATTTCCTAACCCGATGAATCACTCTGCTGCTCTTTAATGGCTACTCCTAAAACCAACCGGAGACGAAGCGATGCAGCTCCGTCCAAACCTAAAGCAAATCCTCGCACTGGACGCACAAAAGAGGTTCTCGGTGTGCTCATTCTACTATTGGGAATCCTCCTTGGAACCAGTGGGATTACCTATTCAGCGTCAGATGATGCCCTGATTCAGGGTAGATCATTCTTTGAATTACTCTTCCCTGTTGAAACGATACCCCTCAACAACGCTGTCGGCCCGATCGGTGCATGGCTTGCATATGTGATCGTGCCTTCGTTCTTCGGATATGTCTCTCTGCTGCTGGTTCTCCACGTATTCCTCTATGGTTATATGGTCCTGAGGAAGCGTCCCCTGCGAGGTCTCGTGCCCTCAACTATACATTTGATTTGGATTGTCGCCCTGCTGGGGATTCTGCTTGGGCGTATCCATTTATCAGATCCGAACCTTGGAGTGGCAATATGGGCCGGTCAGTATGGCCAGTTAGCCGCCTCTTGGCTAAACAATGTTCTGGGCTGGCTGGGATCATGGATTATTCTCGGCGCCATCCTATTCATTGGACTACTACTGATGATTGACCAGGATATTCAGCACTGGCTGGATCGCGTGGAACGACTTTGGAAAGCCATTCCGAACGCCTTTCGCGAGCGCAAACAAAAAGATAAGACGGCACCGAAGACCAAGAAACCAGAAAAAGCCCGCCTGCGATCCACCTGGGAAAGTCTGGATAAAAAAATCCAATCCTCAACTAAACCTTCTCCAGACGATCAGGAGAGCGACTCGGAGCCCGTCGAAGATTCCAATGCCACATCGCAACAACCATCTGCAGAAGAGACGGCCAAACTGGAACTGAGTGTCACCGGACAGATCACGGAGCAGACAGGGCGTAGCTCCCGGCCTCGACGCACGAAAATCGAGGGGGGACGCAAGTATAAATTCCCCCATTTCGATCTTCTGGATGCACCTTTGAAAACTGAGCAGGAGATTGATTATGATGAACTGGAGGAGAACAAGACGAAACTCGTTGAAAAACTTGCCCGCTACAAGATTGAAATTATTGCTGTAAATGCAAAAGTGGGACCTACAGTCACGCTTTATGAACTCACTCCTGCACCAGGTGTGAAGGTGAGCCGAATCAAGTCACTGGAAGACGATCTGGCAATGGTCATGGCTGCGCAAGGGATTCGGATGATTATCCCTATCCCGGGGAAATCTGCGGTGGGCGTCGAAATTCCCAATAGCCGCCGAGAACTCGTACGGGTCCAGTCCGTGCTGAATACAACTCGTTTCCAGCAATCAGAGATGGAACTGCCTGTCGTTCTAGGTAAAACCATTGAAGGCGAGATCTTTATAGAGGACCTGGCGAAAATGCCGCATCTCTTGATTGCAGGAGCTACTGGGTCTGGGAAATCTGTTGGCCTGAATACCCTGATTACCGGCCTCCTATATGCATGCGATCCATCTGACTTGAAATTTGTCATGGTGGACCCAAAAAAGATTGAGCTTCAACAGTACAAAGAGCTTGAGCAACATTTTCTTGCGATTCCAGAGGAAGGAACCGAAGCGATTATTACTGAAATTGCAGATGCTCTCGACATCCTTCGAGCCTGTGAGCGCGAAATGAGCATCCGCTATGATCTCCTGAAAGAAGCTGGAGTCCGTGGAGTCAAGGATTATAATACCCGACTCGCGGAAGGAGAGTTTGATGCGGACAATGGCCATAAACATCTCCCCTACATTGTCATCATTATTGATGAGCTGGCTGATCTCATGATGACGGCCGGCAAGGATGTTGAGGCTCCCATTGCGAGGCTCGCACAGATGGCCCGTGCCGTGGGGATCCACTTGATCCTTGCTACGCAGCGCCCTTCGGTTGACGTGATTACCGGTCTCATAAAGGCAAATTTTCCCGCAAGGATTGCATTTCAGGTTGCCTCCAAGGTCGATGCACGTACCATCCTTGATCAAAATGGGGCAGAGCAGCTGGTTGGCAATGGAGATATGTTGTATATGAAAGGCAGTAAGGTCCTGAGATTGCAAGGCCCTTTTGTTTCTGTTAAAGAGATTGATCGTCTTATGCACTACATCCAGGAACAGCCGGGACCGGGCCCCTATCGACTGCCGAAAGTCGAAGATGAACTTGTTGTGCCTTCCTCAGATCAAGCATCCAGCAATGGAGACGTGGATGAACTCTTCGAAGAAGCAGCAAGAATCATTGTGCGTAGCCAACAAGGCTCCGTTTCACTGATTCAACGTAAGTTATCGATTGGCTATACGCGGGCTGCCCGTATTGTTGATCAACTCGAACAGGCTGGAATCGTTGGAACCTTTGCCGGGGGCAAAGCCCGTGAAGTACTTGTACCCGACGAAGTCACGCTTGAAAGACTTTTGCGTAATTGACCTATTTTTGAACTATTGTCATGTCCTCTGTAACCTCTCCTCTGGTAGGAATCTTAATGGGAAGTGATTCTGATCTTCCCGTCATGCGTAAAGCAACAGATATTCTGAAATCATTCGATATCCCCTTCGAAATACGCGTAATGAGCGCCCATCGTACGCCTGATCGTGCACACGAATACGCAACGACTGCACATACCCGTGGAATCAAAGTTTTGATTGCCGGTGCAGGTGTAGCAGCCCATCTCGCGGGAGTTCTGGCTGCCAATACACCACTGCCTGTACTTGGTGTCCCGATTAACTCAGGTGCACTCCAGGGGCTCGATGCCCTCCTGGCTACCGTCCAGATGCCGAGTGGGATTCCTGTAGCCTCCCTTGCGATTGACGGCTCAAAAAATGCAGCTCTCCTGGCGGTTCAGATCCTTGCCACTTCGGATGTCGTGCTTCAAAAGCGTTTCCTCGACTACAAAGCAGCGATGCTTGATGAAGTGAGTGCGAAAGATCAGCGAGTTCAGGAATTGATCTTTGGTTGATTCTATCTGCTTCGTGCGCTTAGTACTACGGATTCGAAACAGGCTCAGGAGCCAGATTCCACAAAGCGTGGGAAGGCTCTAGGTTATATCCTGACTTTGACGGTTTCGATTTTTCCAGGTACAAAACCACTGTTTCCGTGCTTTCTGGGAGGTTTTTTTTTGGCCTTCCTGTGTAGTGTTCAGTCTTGCTTTTTAATTGTATTTTTCGTATCTTTGTAATTCACCAACCAACTGTGTCATGTGGGTCCGAGAACTCAAACGAAAAACCACGAAAAACATCTCTGTCCAGATTGTTGAGAGCTACCGTAATAAGGAAAGAAAGCCGCGGGTTCGTATCGTCCGACACATGGGAAGCGTTCACCCGGATGCAGTGGACGGTCTGGTTAAAATTGCCTATCTGGAATTAGCTCGGATCCAAGAAGACCTGCAACCCTCCTTATTTCCTGCAGAGTCTTATGTAGACGAGGTGGTGGCTGCCCGCAGAAAAAAACGGGAGTCGAAGGCACTGGTGATCAAAGATGCACGGAAGCTGGAGGAAATACGGCGCATCTGTCTGGGCTTTCACGAGGTCATGGGGGCCCTGTATCACCAGATGCGGTTTACAGAGGTCTTTGATCGCCGTCAGAAGATGTCTCGTCGTCTGTTCAAGCAAGCGGTTTTACTTCGTCTGGCTGCACCTGGGGATAGTAAACTGGCCCATGCACGGCAGATGTCCAAGGATGCGGGGGTGGACGTTCCGGTGGAGAAGTTCTATCGGATGATGGATGCCGTCACGGACGACCGAATTGAACAGATGAAGCAGCTGGTCTCCAACGAGACGCTCGGCATGCTTGGCGGGAAACTGAAGGTGCTGTTTTTTGATGTGACGACATTGAGCTTTGCCAGTGAGTTGCCGGATGAGCTACGCAAGAAAGGGTTTAGCAAGGATGGGAAGCCCAAAAAGGTTCAGTTGGTCTTGGCATTGATCCAAACCCAAGAAGGGCTTCCGGTCACGTACGAACTCTTTCCCGGCAATACCACCGATGTAAAGACGCTTGAACCGGCGATGACGCGCCTCAAAGAATGTTTTGATTTGGATCGGATGATTGTCGTTGCCGATTCAGGGATGTTGAGCAAGGAGAATTTAGCGTTGTTGCAAAGTCTGGGCTGTGACTATATCGTGGCTGCACGTTTACGGTCATTAAATCAACTCCACACCAAGACGATTCTCGGGGCACAGTCTTGGAAGGTTTTAACGACGGGTCGTAAGGTTACCGAACACAAACTTGGTGGTCGACGCTTGATTTTGCGCTATTGTCCAAAGAAGGCAGCTCGGGATGTACATTCACGGGAGAAGGCAATTGAGAAGGTGAAGAATCGTTTGAAACAGGGGGTCAAGGGCACCGGCAGAAGTGGTCGATTTCTGAAGGTGAAGCAGGATGGAGTGAGCTTAGATCAAGCAGCGATTGTTCGGGATGAGAAGTTTGATGGGCTGCATGGGGTCTGGACGAGTCTGGAGGATCTGACTCCAGAACAAGTCTATCAACATTATGGAGAGTTATGGCGAATTGAAGAAGGTTTTCGTGTGATGAAACACACCATGGCGATCCGGCCCATCTTTCACTGGGTCGAGCGTCGGGTGCGTGCCCATATTGCAATCTGTTTTGTTGCATTTGCCCTGTTACGGATCTTCCGACACCGATATAATGCGAGGTTTGGTTCAAAACATCGCCTGAGTGAAGGGCAGATTTTAGCAGAACTTGGTGCGGTGGAAACCTCTGTTTAACGACAATTAAAATTTACTTCAACGACAATTAAAAGTTTCCTAAAAGTTTCCTTTCAGTTCTATTGGAGGCGGGCGCGCAACGAAGCGGAGCAGCGAGCTGCGGAGCGAAGTTGCGCGCGATAAATCCCACGAGTTTCGTCTGCGCCCGGACTGACAAATTGTCAGTTCTAGGTGGACACGAACCAGGTGCGATGGAGGTGAATTTATGTTCGAGAGATTCATCAATTGTACATTCAGGAGGTCTCGGTTTCTGGTCAATCCCGCCTGATGGTATTTGGATTTGATTTGGGACTTTAAACTGGCGCGATCCCGCGTAAAACGCAAATACTGTTGCACCCCAATCTTAAAGAATTCGCCTTCTGCCGCTGTTGCGCCGCTTCAAGTCGATAGCTCGGCAGGTTGAGTTCGAGGATCACACTGTGATGCACAAACCGGTCCACGGCCGCCGTTGTGACCGTGGGGTCCTGGAAGATCTTGCACAAACCGGTCCACGGCCGCCGTTGTGACCGTGGGGTCCTGGAAGATCTTCTCCCACTGGGAGAAGGCCAAGTGACTGGTAATCAACAGGCTTCCGCGTTCGTAGCGCTCCGCCAGTACGTGAAAAAACAGGTCCATCTCCTGGCGACTGTGCTGCATATAGCCCAACCCGTCCACGATGAGGGCTTCGTAGCGCAGGAGCTGTTTCATGAACTCTGACAGGCGCTGCTCACGCTTGGACTGGACCAATTCCTCCACCAGCGTACTGCATCCATAAAAGCGTACGCGCCGACCTTGAAGCACGAGCGCATGCCCCAGCGCACAGACCAGATGCGTCTTTCCACTGCCCGGCGGACCCACGGCCAACACGTTTTCGCTTCGATCCAGGAACCCGCCTTCCAGCAGCATACTAAACTGATGATTGATCTTCAGAGGCAATCGGGTTCGGTCAAACAGGTCCAGGGTCTTTTCCAGAGGTAAGCCGGAGTTACGAAGCCCGCGTTGAATGCGATTGTGGGTCCGCACTTGCTGTTCCCGTTCCACGAGTGACAATAAAAAGCGCTCAAAGCTCAACGATTCCTGCCGCGCGAGCTGGGCCGCATCCTGAAAAGAATTCCGAATGCCCGGCATCCGGAGTTCTTTCAGTCCAGTCCACAAGGCATGCTCCAGTTCTTGGGTCGTTTGCGTCTTCATTGCACACCTCCCACCGCCGCAGGTTGATCCAGCAACTGGTCATATACGGCCACCTTCACAATGGATGAGGCAGGAGTCGGGGCATCTAACCACGCCTGCACCTGCGCCGTGGTCAGGGGCTTCTTGTCATTCAGCAGCCGGTCCAGGGCATGGGTCACCCCGGATTCGCTCTCGGTTGCAGCCAGAACCAAAATGGCCAGATAGGCCCGGTCGGCCCGGATCGAAGCCGTATGCGTGCGTCGGAGTGCGTCATACGCCCTGCGAAATGTTGAATTGGGGAATAACTCGGCACGATAGCGATAATCTGCAAAGGCCCCGGGCTTACGGACCAGGCTATGCACAATATGACGATAGTCAATCTGAGTCTCGCCTTCTCCGTGCAGACGCGGCATCCACACCATCTGTTTTTGGGCGTACCACACCTCAATCCATTCACCATACACGCGGACTTCAACCTGAACCCCAATCAGTCGACTTGGGACCGAATACCGGTTCTTCTGTACACGAATCGTGCTGCCGTTGGAGACCCGTACCGTCGCGCGCCGATGGAACCTCAAAGGTCGAAAAGGCAATGCACGCAAGTGCGCCTGTTCTTCTTTGAAACGTGCCTGCCGGGACGCATTCAACTGCTGAAACAGTGTATCCAAAAATGCGCTATAGTCCTTCCGACTGGCAAAATTGCGACTCCCACGCAGAATCAGCTGATTCTCCAGCGCGCGCTTGAATCGATGATGCCGCTGTTCAATCTTGCCATTCTCATGCGGACTCCGCGGCTGCGTATGCCGGATCTCTATACCGTAATGACGCGCCAGCGCTTCATAGTGCTGCGTGAAACTGCCCCGTTCGGCGCCTCGGTGGTTGCGGACCGCACAACTCATGGAGTCCGTCTGGTGTAGCCGCGGGACTCCACCCAGTTGCGAGAACGCCTTCTGCAGTCCTGCACTGAGCGCTTCAAAACTCTCGGACCGGCAGATCATGCCGGATTCCCAATTGGAATACGCCAGCACAAAGTGATACAGCAAATGGGGAAAGGGTTCGCCCTGGATCGTCACGCCCAGATGGTTCATCCACGTGAAATCGGACTGGGCCCGATCCCCAGGTGCATACACCTGCTCGAAATAGACTTCTTTCGGGGGGCCTTCCTGCGCCCTCCATACCTTCACACGACGTTGCAGGGTGCGCAACTGTCCCGGCTTGAACTGACCGGGGTACGTGCGTTGCAAATGGGTAAACAGAGCGTTCACCTCAAGCCCCGGGTTCGCCTGCAAGTATCCCACGACTTCGTCCCAAACCTGGGCAAATGCATCCGTACGCGTTCGATGCGTACGACGATAATCTCGCTCGCTCGGAAGCTTCTGCGAACGAAGATATTTGCGCGCCGTCGGCGCGCTCATGCCCGCCTTTGCAGCGGATGTTTTGACTGACATGTTGTCTTCTTGTACCAATTTTCTTAAAAGTTTTGCTTGCTGATCTGTAATCATCGCCAGAGACTGAATGGAAAATAATTCGCACGTTCACGCACGAAAACTCCATTCGTCCCAACGAAACTGAAAGGAAACTTTTAATTGTCGCCGGTGAAACTTTTAATTGTCGTTGGACAAACCTCCATGATTTGTGATCGAGGCAATCGGGCAGAATACCTTCTTCCATCGAAGGTTACCGAAACGAGCGGGCGCCTATACCAGGCAATCGGTTTGACGATACAGCGCCAGACCGTGCTGTTCAAAGAGGGGACGACCTCCTAAATCAAGCGTCCCATTCGGTCTCAATCTTCATCATTCCGCCCTGAAAAGGGGGATTGGTAGTGTTCAGTTTTCCCGGAAATCCCACTCCAGAACCCCTCTGACGGAGGTAACCGTCGAAGTCAAGACAAAGCGTGGGAAGGCTCTAGGTTATATGAACGGCAGGTAAAGAACTGCTGCCAGCATAAAAAACACCAAGAGCCCGATTATATCGTTACTGGTGGTAATAAAGGGGCCGGTAGCCAAGGCCGGATCAACTCCAATCCGGTCCAGCATCAGCGGGATTGTTGCCCCAATGACCGCTGCTAGAATGACTACGACAAAGAGCGATAACCCCGCTGTTGCGGCCAGACGCCAAGGATCCGGAGCTTGAATGACGACGGATGGCCACATACTTGCCATCCAACCAAATACGACTAATACTGCCACGATCATCACGGCAGCCAGAGCCAGTCCATTGGCTATGGCTACATAGACTTCTTTACCCATGCGCCGAAGCATATTGGCCGACCATACCTCTCCCGATGCCAATCCCTGAACAATGATCGCTGAACTTTGAATGCCAGCATTTCCCGCCATGGCCATCACGACAGGAATGAATGCTGCGAGCACCGAGGCACGCCGAATATTTTCTTCGTACATGCCGATGACGCTCCCCGCAAATACGGCCCCAATCAGGCCTAACAGTAGCCAGGGCAGACGGCCGCGGGTGATGCTGAACACGGTGTCTGTTTGATCTTCATCGCTAGTGATACCACTAAGCCGCAGGTAATCTTCTTCGGCCTCCTCACGAATAACATCCACTGCATCATCAATCGTTACGTGCCCAATCAAATGCTGCTCATCGTCTACGACCGCTAAGGAAACCAGATCATACCTTTCCATTATCCTAACGACTTCTTCCTGATCGACCTCTGCCGTCACGTAACGAATATCTGTTCGCATCACATCACCAATCACCGCATCCGACGGGGATAATAACAGGCGACGAATCGTCACGAATCCTTTTAGTTTTTTTGCCTCGTCAATCACGAAAACCACATACAGGTCTTGCGTATTCTCCGCATTTCGGCGGATTTCTTCCGTGGCCTCTGCAACGGTCCAACTTGCTAGAGCTAAAACCACTTCGGCAGCCATGATGCCACCTGCTGTTTCCTCTCCATATTCGAGAAGTCCCTTGACGGACTCACGATCCTCTAAAACCCGGAGAACCCTTTGACGTACAGTCTCATCCAGGTTGCTCAGGACATCCGCTGCATCGTCGGATTCCAGTTCATTGAGAAGAGCGGTAATGCGCTCAGTCGGAACCTCCGAGAGTAGATCTGCACAAAACGCCTCATCCAACTCTGCCAATACATTTGCACCTGTTATGGTTGGGAGCGCAAGGGTTAGGGAAGCCGCATGGTCGCGTCCCAACTCCGTAACGAGTCGGGCGATATCCGCTGGATGCAGTTGCTGCAGTAAATCCAGTGCAGCCGCAAAATCATTTTCCTCAAGCCGCAGCTCCACTTCCTGGGCGATTGCCTCATCCAACTCTATGGGAGCCGGATTTTCGTTTGATCTGGCACTGAAAATAGACATTCGATCACTGGTTGTCTAAAGAGTCTCGGACGATTGCGAACGGTCCTGAAAATAGCGCGCAAGCATCACATAATCAGCGGGTGACAATTCTTCTGCGCGACACCGCCTCCAGCGATCAGGGATATCAGCAGCCCACTGCCGGAGACTATTTCGAAGTACCTTCCGCCGCATCCCAAACCCTGCACGAACCACTGCATGCAGCAGCCCCGTATCCACATCCGGGGCTTCTATCCCTTCAAAATCAAGTCGAATTACCGTACTTTCCACGGCTGGCTTGGGTTCAAATACGTTGCGGCTGACCTTGAATAATATACTTGGGCGGGCATATAGCTGCGCAAATACACTTGGAATTCCATATGCCTTGGTGCGGGGCTCTGCCACGATTCGCTCAGCGACCTCTCTTTGGACCATCAAAATCGCCTGACTCATGACATCATGTGCAGCCAGTAGCCCAAATAGAATGGGGCTGGTAATATTGTAGGGCAAGTTGCCGATAATGTGTAGCGGTAGATTACCTAGGCTCTGCCAGTCTATCTCAAGTACATCCGCCTGCCGCATATTCAAGTCTGGATAACATTCACGAAGATGTATGACTGCCCGGGAATCTACTTCAATCGCTTCAAAATTTTCATAACGTTCATGCAGAATCCCCGTCAAAGCACCGACACCTGGACCGATCTCCACTACATGTGCATCCACTGGTGCTTCCAGTGCCCCAACGATACGACGGGCAGTATTGGGGTCGTTCAGGAAATGCTGCCCCAGGCTCTTTTTAGGTAGAATCGACGATTTCACAATACTCAGCTCTCCTAATGCAGATGCTTGCGCCGGTTGCGCACATAATCTTCAAACAGAAACTCTCCCAGATTATCCAGGTCTGCGTAGTATGCCCGCCCATGGTTTGCATCCGTGAGCTGCCGAACAAATCCCTGCAGATATGGGTCTCTTGCAATCATAAAGGTTGTAATTGAGATTCCCTCCCGACGACAAATAACCGCCTCATCCAGCACCTTGTTCACGATTTTCCGATCCAGTCCAAATACATTCTTGTAAAGCTTTCCCTGTTCAAAATGACAGCTTGGCTTCCCATCGGTAATCATAAATATCTGCTTATTCCGATTTTTCCGTCGGCGAAGAATTTCGCGTGCACGGCGTAGCCCGGCATGCGTATTCGTATGATACGGTCCCACCTGCAGGTACGGCAAATCCTTGATGGATACCTCCCATGCATCATCTCCAAATGCTACAATATCAAGCGTATCCTTTGCATAGCGACGCAGGATCAATTCTGCTAAAGCCATTGCCGTTTTACGGGCAGGAGTAATGCGATCCTCTCCATACAAGATCATTGAATGACTCAGGTCAATCATCAGCACCGTGGACTGATTCGACTTGTGATCGGTCTCGTGAACTGCATAATCTTCTTCTAATAACGACCAGTCGTCAATCCCGCCGCGCCGATATGAGTTTGAGAGCGTATCCGTCACATTCAAAAGGTGCGGATCATCCCCAAACCTCCAGGGTCTTGTTTCGGGTAAACGCTCGTCCCCAATACCTTCGTATGGGGTTCGGTGTTGTCCTTTACCAGCTTTACGGAGCTGCCGAAAAATTTCCTCTAGGGAACGATCCCGCAGACTCCGTTCTGTCTTGGCCGTCATCTGTAGAGTTTCCTGCCTATCCTCTCGAAGGTATCCCCTTGATTTAAGCTCTTCAATAAAGTCCCCAATCCCGGATTGCGAATCTGTAAGATTATAGCGCTGATCCAGTTGCGTGAGCCAATTCAATGCTTCCGTGGCATCGCCGGCTGTAAATTGAAGCAGCTGTTGAAAAAGATCAAGCAACTGTTCAAACGTAGTGGGCTTCCCACCATGTTTTACTTCATCCCACTGCACATATTTGTAGGGAATCATACTTCAAGCCACTCCATTAAGGACTACCTCGGACCAAATACTACAAAATCCGCCCCCTTCGAGGCGAAAACGCGGGGAACGGATTAATCCACTTTGACACTCCGCTTACTCCTGTGGTTCCTCAGGCATCTTTCATGCATAAACAAAGCCTTAGGAAAGATGAGCTTAAAATTCTATCCGTTGGCGTTGCCACGAGTTCTTGAAGTACTTCTAATCGCTCTGGATCAGACCTCATTCCCGGCACTGTCGAACTGATCATCTACGTCTTTGATCGCCGTGCCTGGTGAATCTCGGAATTCATAGATTTTCTTGCAGGCCCCCTGCTCATGCATCATAGCCTATATTCTTGCTCGGGCCTATATTTGGGTATTGGCATGTTCTCTGAGAGTCCTGCCATGCTCGAACTTTTGCATGCCACCTCCTGACATGTCTGTCAGTGTGTTCGTTTATTCACTATTGTAAGCACAAATGTCCTGTGTTAAACGTACAAGTATCCGTCACAAGTGTAATCTTGAATGCAACGACCCCGAAGAGATTCCCGCCCTGTACAGGTAGGACCGGTCCAGATTGGTGGTCATGCACCGATTGCGGTGCAGTCCATGACCGTATCCAAGACTCATAAAGTTGAAGAAACCCTTCATGAGATCGCCCAACTGGCAGAAGCCGGGGCGGATATCGTTCGTGTCGCCGTACCACGACCGGAAGACGCTGAAGCACTTCCTGACATCGTACAGGGATCCAGTGTCCCGATCGTAGCAGATATTCACTTCAATCATACCTATGCCTTGAAAGCGATTGAAGCAGGGATCGCAAAAGTTAGAATCAACCCGGGCAATATTGGGAAGCAAGAATGGGAGCGTGAAGTCCTTCTGGCGGCCAAGGAGGCAGGCATCCCAATTCGTATCGGTGTGAACAGCGGCTCACTGGAGCGTGATATTCTTGATAAATATGGCTACCCCCAACCGGAAGCGCTCTTGGAGAGTGCTCTGCGACATGTTGAAATTTGCGCACGACATGGGTTTGAGGACATCGTAATTTCGGTGAAACACTCCGATGTTTTCTTTATGATCCAAGCCTACCGCCTTCTTGCAGAACGAACGGACTTTCCCCTCCACCTGGGAGTCACGGAGTCTGGCTCGTTCAAGGTGGGTACCATCAAAAGCTCTATTGGGATTGGTGCATTATTGGCAGACGGTATCGGGGATACGATCCGTGTTTCACTGGCTACGGATTCCGTTAAGGAAGTCGAAACTGCACATACGATCCTTAAGTCTCTCCGGATCGGACGCCCTGGAGTAAATATTATCGCCTGCCCCACCTGCGGTCGACTGAATGGAGATCTGTTTTCCATTGTGGAGGAAGTTGAAACTGCTGTAAATGCCCGCAAATTCGAAAAGGATGTGACAGTAGCATTGATGGGATGTGCTGTGAATGGCCCTGGAGAAGCACAGGGAGCGGACCTTGGTATTTCGCTGGGACGTGGACGGGCACACCTATTTAAGCAGGGCAAGGTCATCGGTACGATACCAGAATCCAAAATCGTAGACACGGTTCTGGAAGCGATTGAAGCATGGGAGCCCGAAGAGGACGCCCAACCTGCGGCGTAGAGTCTACCTCGTTTCGTGATCTATCTTAACATCACGCACTTGTGGTGCAAGCTCTCACGCTTTATCAGTAGTAATCGTCTGACTTTCCCTTCCCGAAAGGGAGTCCGCCATGCCAATAGGTGATCAATAAGAACCCAGCGGCCATCCCGGCCAAGTGGGCTGCATTTGCTACTCCTGGCTGCAAGCCGGAGGTTGCAAAAAAGAGTTCCAGGAGGCCATATCCAATCACGAAGAATTTGGCTTTCATGGGAATTGGTGGAAAAATCAACATGATGCGCTGCTCTGGGAACATCAACCCGAATGCCAGAAGGATTCCGAATACTCCGCCGGATGCGCCAATGGTAGGATAGTTCCCCCCCGTGACAGCAGTGACTGCAAGCTGTGCAAGAGCAGCTCCAATTACACAAACTCCGTAATAAATCGAAAAACGCCGGGAACCCCATGTATTCTCAATTTGTGCGCCGAACATCCAGAGCGCAAACATATTGAAGAAGATGTGTCCTATTCCACCATGCAGGAAACTGTAGCTCACCAGTTGGTGGACCTGAAATCCAGAAGCTAATGGCCATAATCCAAACCATAGAATCAATTGCCCATAAGCAAGCTGCTGACCGAGAAACACGAGCACATTAATGATGAGAAGGTTCTTTATTATGGGAGGAAACGCCCCAAATCCTCCGAAACCACCATATGAGTAATAAGACATTGGAAAAAGCTTATCAATACCGGGTTATAGCACACAGAACGCATTTTAGTTGCGCAAACTTCATTTTTCCCGCGAAAATGCCCCACGCCTAGCTGCTTGCATCATCCTTGCCACTACACCATAAAATACCGAGTACGAAATATCTTGGAACATCGTTAGTAGAATAACCAATCAACCCTGTAGGCTGGTCGAGGCTATGAAAAGCCACACAAATGATCCTGCTGATGGAGATTGGTATCAAAACCTGTATGCTTCGTTCTGGATGCGTTAATCCTTCTCAATGCCAAAAGAAAATCAAAAACGGCTCTCACTGATTGCGAGATACAAGAACTTGCTACTTCGCATTTTCCGCAAACAAGATGCCGCGCGTGCTGCATTTATCCTGAGTATTCCGACCCTAGCAGTGGTTCTCTGCACACTCTTTTTATTGGCATATATGTGGATCCTGTCATGGAATACACCCTCTCTGCGGGAAATTGAGAACCCTGAATTATCCTATGCCAGCGTAGCCTATACGGCAGATGGTATTGAATTGGCCCGGTTTGGGCGCCAAAACCGGACCTGGGTTCCGTTTGACTCCATTTCTGTTTTCGCACGTCAAGCATTGATTGCAACGGAAGATCATCGGTTCTATCACCATTGGGGGGTCAATCTATTTCGTACGGCTTCTGCCGCTACCCAATCCTTGCTTGGTAAACTTGGACTCCCTTTTGAGCGCCAGGGTGGCTCCACAATCACACAACAACTCGCACGCAACATCTACAATGAGCAGATTGGATTTGAAGTCAGTGTGACGCGAAAATTAAAAGAGATGGTAACCGCAGTACGTCTAGAGCAACTCTATGCAAAAGATGAGATCGCTGAGATGTATTTGAATACTGTCCCATTTCTCTACAATGCCTACGGGATTGAAGCTGCCGCACGGACCTATTTTAATAAAGCTGCATCTGACCTGGATCTACTTGAAAGTGCAACACTGATTGGACTTCTTAAGGGGACCTATCGCTATGACCCCCAGCGAAATCCCGAGCGATCCAGAATCCGCCGCAATACCGTTTTGCAACGGATGATAACACAGGGATGGCTGGATAAGGACTCCTATGAGATGCTGAAAGATTCCTTGACCACGACCCGCCTCCGAACCGCGGATGTGACGCAAAGCATTGCACCTTATTTCGCTGAGCAAGTTCGTCAGCGGGTCTCAGAATGGGGACGTGAAGAAGGCATTGACATCTATAGTAGCAGACTGAGAATTGAGACCACACTCGATTCCAGGTTACAATCAATCGCCCGCTCCGCCGTTACGGGCACACTGGATGGTTTGCAAGCAGTAGTAAACTGTGAGTGGAGTGCTGTATCCAGCCCGCGAATGCGGTATGGAGGTGATATCTCTCAATACCTAACGGACCCTTGCCACACGGATCCTGATAACCACTGGGCGTGGTTTTGGCAACGTAATTCATCACTTTTGAATACCTATATCCGGGAATCTGTGAGGTATCAAAGCCTTCTAAGGGAAGGCAAAAACGGATCGGAAGCATTACAGGAACTCAAAGATGATCCCGTATTCATTGACTCGCTCAAAGCAACAAAAAATCGGCTGGAAAACGGCTTCATTGCAATGGATCCGACAAACGGATATATCAAAGCATGGGTCGGCGGACGGGATCTTTCGACAGATTGGTACGACCATGTAAGCGTTGCAAAGAGACAGCCTGGCTCGGTATTCAAACCCTTTACTTATGCATTCGCAATTGATGCCAACTACTCGCCGGAAAAGCTGTATCTTGATTCTGTTTTTCAATATCCAGATGAAGTTACAGGGGAGGTTTGGAGCCCACAGAATTTTGGAGATGAAACCAGCGGAGAATGGATGACAATGCGAGAGGGACTGGCCCGCTCTATGAACACCGTTACTGCACAGGTAATCCACGATGTCAACCCGCTGAATGTGGCGAACCTCGCAAGAAATATGGGAATCCAGAGTGAGCTGGACGCAGTCCCATCTCTGGCTTTGGGAACAAGCGAGGTGACACTTCTCGAATCCGTTACTGCCTACAGCACCTTCGCCAATCGGGGAATCCAAACGGATCCTGTAATGATTACCAGAATTGTAAACGAAGAGACTGGCAGGGTTATCTATGACTACCAACAGGACTCCTTACGCACGCATCCGCGCGAGGTCCTTTCAGAAGAAAAGACCGCCGTCGTGATCGACATGCTGCGGGATGTGATCAATAAACCCTATGGTACCGGAATTCGTATTCGAAGTAGTTATGACCTATATGGATATGACTTTGCGGGAAAAACTGGAACCACACAGGAAGGGGCTGACGGCTGGTTTATTATCATGCACCCAGAGCTGGTTACTGGCGCATGGGTTGGCTTCAATGATCAGCGCATACGTTTTCGCTCCTCATATTGGGGACAGGGAGCACACAATGCCCTATTTGTAGTGGGCGAATTCCTGCAGAGCGTGTCCGAGGATGAAGAACTCAGGCTCAGCATCAATAATACCTTCCCCTCCCCGTTACTGAACAAGCAAATCTCCCCCGGCGATCGTCAAGATCCAAGGACCCGCGTGACCTGGTAACCCAATGCCTTCTCCCTTACTCCTGTAAATAACCTGTCATGGGCCGGGATCAAACAGGAACCAATCCGTGGTGCTCGCATCATATGGCAGTTGATCACTTTGAAGCTTGATCGGTAGCGAAAAAACTGTATCTTCTGGAGATCGCCTGAGTAGTTTCCAGCACCCTATAAGTCTACGATACGTTCCAGTTGCAAAAGCCGAACATCAGCGACCGCCTTCCCCGGGATGCTGATTGCCCGCAAAACAAGCGGCTCTTGTCCGGCTTCCAGAGAGATGGATCCAAGTACAAGCGAGTGAAAATCCTTGACGTATGACTCAATCCTCTGCACACGATCTTCCTTCATTCCGTATTCAGTTGGATCATGTGCATCCACAATCGTAGCTCGCAGCGAAGCATCACCAAAGCTCAGATGAATTTGAGCGCCTTCATCCCCGACTGCTGCCGTATAATACAATGTCGCTTTGTACTGTCCGGTAGTCAGAACCTCTGCCTCCCATAGAATGGAGTCCTGTGTACTCGTCCAGTTGGTCAGAAAGCTGTCATTGGGATACCGGTTGGAGCGTTGGATCCCTTCCGATGCTGTCGCATCCCGGGCAGGGAGCCAGGTAATTCTCTCATCTTCAAAGCCAATGGTAAAGGGGCGTTTCGGGTAGGATTCGGGGACTACCTCTCGAATCCAGCGTGCTTTTGCTTCTTCCAGAGAGTCCACTAATCCAGGGTGCTCAGAAGCTAAATCCACGCGCTGCTCTCGGTCATTCACGATATTGAAGAGCCCTCCCGAATGCCCTAAACGATACGTCTGGGTCCTTACACTCGTGCGTCCTCTCCAATGAGAAAAAATGACCCGCTCTGGCATTGATTTTATCTCCCCTTGAAGTAAAGGCGCAAAGCTAACTCCATCCAATGGATACCTGGTATTAAGGTCAATGTTGCTGAACTCGGCCAGGGTTGGCATCAGATCAATCGCAGCAGCGATGTCAGTGATCACAGCCCCCTCAGCAATCACACCGGGCCATTGCATCAGAAGTGGTGAGCGAACACCTCCTTCATCCGTAGATCCTTTCCTGCCTTTCATGCCGGCATTCCATCGCGGACCATTCGGGCCATTGTCCGAAAAATAGAGCACAATGGTCTCTTCCGTGAGAGATAAATCGTCCAGAAGCGTTAAGATCCTACCAACATTCCAGTCAATATTGAGCGTCATGGCGAGGGCTGCCCGTGTATGGAGGGTATCCTCCTGTTCCGGGGATCGGGGATGTTGCCGGAGCTCCGGTACCTGATCCCACCATTCATCGGGCACCTGCATGGGGGAATGCGGCGTGTTATAGGGCAAAAAAACAAGAAACGGGGACTCCGCATGCATACGCATAAACTCCATTGCAGACTCTGTCAAGTCATCTGGCAGGTACCCACTCCCTTGAACGAGTTCACCATTTCTCTCCAGAGGTGGAGAAAAATAATGTCCCCAATGGCCAGAGGGAAACCCATAAAAGTGATCGAATCCGCGGCTGTTTGGGTGGTATGGGGCCTGCTGTCCGTTGTGCCATTTCCCAAAGACCCCCGTAGCGTAGCCCGCGTCCTGGAAAACCTCAGAGAGTAAAGTCTCATCTGGATCCAGGCGTTCCGAACCCGCACTGGTTCCATACACACCCGACCGGGGATGGTATCGCCCTGTTAAAAGCTCTGCACGGGTTGGAGAACAGACCGGGCTTACATAAAAGCTCTCGAATCTGGCACCCGAATGGGCAATCCGATCAATATTCGATGTATTGATACTGGTATTGCCATTGATGGATAAATCGCCCCACCCCTGATCGTCTGTCAGGATAATGACCACGTTCGGGGGGCGTTCAGCGCTGCAGGATGCGAACAGCATTGCAGCAAATAGTAGATAAATCAATCGGAACATCAGAAAAGTTGAAGTTATTTTTTAAGTATCGACCGCGACCTGGTGCCATGCGGCATATCCCTTCGCTGCAGCTTCTTCAGTCGCCTCCTTCGCACCTTCCTCGCTCTCAAAGATACCATACACACCCGCACCTGACCCGGTAAGAGATGCAAACCCTGCCCCATTGCGCAGCAGCGAAGACTTGACTTCCTGAATTGCCGGCCATTGTGAAAACACTGGCTTCTCAAAATCATTGACCAATTCAGACCTCCAACGATCCAGGTCATTGGATCGGACCACCTCAATCATGTTTATGCAATCTGTTCCAGATACATGTACCTGCTGAAATGCCCATGCCGTAGAAATATGAATGGGAGGGACGATGACGGCGAGACTGAATGGAAAAACATAATCGGTCATGGGAGTCAGTCGTTCTCCCCGCCCCTCTGCATACGCGGTCTGTCCATGCAAAAAAAACGGCACATCTGAACCAAGCCTCAGTGCGAGTGACTCCAGTGCAAGGGTTGCACCGTCTAATTTCCAAAGACTACATAACATGCGAAGCACGGTAGCGGCATCACTTGATCCGCCCCCAAGTCCCGCACCGTGTGGAAGTATTTTTTCCAGATGGAAAGAAGCTCCCTCATCCATACTTGCAACTTCCCGCAAAAGCCTGGCCGCACGGATCACCAGGTTGTCCTCTCCACTGGAAAGCGTAGCATCTGTGCAGGTCATGCTAACTTTCTCTGCAAGACTGACCGTAATCCTGTCGGCCCATCCAATTGGATGAAACACTGTTGCCAGATCATGGTATCCGTCCGCCCGTCTACGTACTATGTGGAGGCCAAGGTTGATTTTGGCCGGAGCACTTTCAAATAACACTTTCTCTAACGCTAATTCGTGATTTATACCCCAATCCCGGGAGCATATGAAATTCTATGACAAGTTTATGGACTCGGTGTCTTTTGCAGATCCAGCTTAGGGAAAAGCTAAAACTACCTCCTCATATTCTTTAAGATATCAACTCATTGAATGCTCACAATAAGATCTAAGATTATCAATCAGAGGCATACAACAGGGGGGATCAGAAATTTGTTTGGAACCATGGCTTGCAGTGCACCGTTGGACCTTGCCACTTCTGTCAAGATCCCCTCGTATATATCGCTACATCGGCTACTCTGTGTCCATTTTCTGTGTAACTTTTTTTCGCCGATGTTTAGGTTAGTTGCTTTTTTAGCTACTGCTTTATTGCTTCTTTCGTTTGTCCCTCCTACCAGCGCTCAGTTCCCCAATACCCAGACTCTCCCAATCCCGGATGACCCTCAGGCAGAATTGCGCAATGCGATGATGGCACGGATTGCGCAATCCGGTCTTCTTGCACTGGAGGGGTCCATTGATCCAAACGAATATATCGTCGGGCCGGGCGACGTCTTCAATGTAATGATCGGAACCGTAATCCCGACTGAACTCCCTGTAACCGTCTCCGTCTCCGGTATACTTCTATTACCTGAGGTTGGATCGGTGCAAGCTGGTGGGAAGTCTCTCGCAGAAGTAGAACAGGAAGCAATTAAACTGCTTGAATCCCGCTACGTCAATGCTCCTGTGAGTATTGCATTAGCCCAGGCTCGAAGCTTTTACGTCCATGTAACCGGCACCGTTCTCCAAACCGGACGCTATCTCATGCTTCCCCGTTCGCGCGTCAGTGATGTCGTTCAACAGGCGCTCACATCCGGCGTACTGACTACAAAGTACACGGTAGAGGATGTTCTAGTTGACCATGCGGTACCCGAGTATGATTTTCTACCGGAGATCAATGATGTATACAAACCCGCACTTCGAAATATTCGCATACAGCACATTGACGGAACGGAAGATCTGGTGGATCTTACCCGTTATCAGACAACCGGGAATACAGATCATAACCCAGTCTTGCAAGATGGGGATCGCATCAACGTCCCTGCTTATCACACCGTCCGTGAAGGAGTCCGTGTATCCGGAGACGTAGCCTGGCCTGGATTGTATGATTGGCGGCCGGATGATACGGTATTGAGTGTCCTTGATCTTGCGACGGGAGGGCGTCCTCCTGATGAAACCGTCCAGTTTCGCGTGATGCGCTGGAGTGATGAACAGTATCGTACCGTACTTGATCATAACCTCAATAGGTTACGGGAGGATTCAATCGCGACACAGCAGTTGATGCCTGGTGATCACATCACCGTTTATGAACGGGAAACTGCCACAGCCAGTATCGAAGGATGGGTTATATACCCGGGGGAATATCGCATAGAAGGCGGGGTGACCACCTTAAATCAATTGGTCGAACTAGCGGGCGGCCTCAAGGAAGGCGCCAACCCGAATGCGGCTGTCCTAGAGCGCACGAGTATTGACAAATTAGTCCAAGCCTCCGAAGCACCTCTTGCAACCCCGCAGAGCCAACCCCTGAGCGGTAATCGGGCAGTTCAATCATTTACTGAGGGATTCCAGAGGTCATTTTCTGGAGAGATCGGCAGTCAGGTGGCAGTTGATATTGCCGGGGCATTGCTTGGCAGCAGCGACGATATTGTGCTTTATGATGGCGATCGCCTCATCTTCCCACGCGATGAAGGAACAATCTATGTGACCGGCCATGTTCCCCAACCTGGATATGTCACCTTTGTCCCTGGGATGACCGCCCGGCACTATGTGGAGCGTGCGGGGGGACTGGGCCCTGGAGCTGAAGACGTCTACATTTATGACGGGAGCAGTGGAGCCGTACGCAGAGGTCTGGATGAACCTATTCGCTCCGGTGACACGATCTTCGTTGACTGGCTGGAGCAATTGACTCTGAGTACACGTCAAATACAATATCAACGAATCCAGGTTATCGTTACAAGCTTATCTGCAGCAACCGGCGTGGCTGCGACAATTATTGCCCTGCTACGATGACCAATTCCAAAGTATCTGAGATCGTCTGGTCTTCAATCCAGACAATCCTGAATCGGCGATGGTTTGTGATCGGAGTCACAGGATTTACGGGTATTGCAGCCGTGATCATCAGCCTTCTCCTTTCAAACTGGTATATGGCAGAAACACGACTGCTGATTCCTGGGCAAACATCTTCTGGCCTGCTTTCGAGCGTGATCAGCGGACGTATCGGGAGCAGTGCCTCCTCACTTCTGGGAGGATTGGTCAGTGACTACCAGCAGGAGCTTGCCATTTTGGACAGCCGTACGGTAAAACAAAGTGTTGTCGAAGAGTTTGATCTCATTGAGGTGTACGAACTTGCCGATAGCGTATCTCCTATTAACTATGCAATTCAGGAATTGGAGGGAAATATTGAATTCGTCGTGGACAATGAATACAACTACCTTGCGGTCCAGGTTTATGATAAAGATCCTCAACGGGCAGCTAATATGGCGAATTTCTTTGTTTCAAAATTAAACCAGGTCGGAATAGATCTATCTACAGAAACTGCCAGATCCTACCGTCGCACGGTCGAAATACGTTACCAGGAAATGGAGGACAGCCTCAGTACGGTTCTATCAGCGATCCGTACACTTCAGGAGGAGACCGGCGTACTGGATCTACCCGCACAGGGAGCTGCCTTTATGGAGGGACTGACAGAATGGCGATCCCAGATCTTTCTCGCTGAACTTAACTTCGAGAATCTGCTGTTTTTATATGGTCCCGACCATTCCCAGACGCGCGCAGCGCAACAGTCAGTCGAACAAGCCAGAGAATCCTATGATCAGGCCTTGGAAGGTCAAGAGCGGCTCATGCCAGTATCCCAGGACAGCCTTCCAGAAGTTGCATTTAAGTTTGCCCAATTGGAGAAAGAGGTTGTTATCCTGACGACCCTCATAGAGTTTGCTCGCCCGGTGCTGGAAGAAGCTCAGTTGGCTGAGGAGCGTGCAGCAAAGTCAGTACAGGTGCTTGACCCTGCTATACCACCCACAGATAAAGCCCGTCCCTCGCGTGCTGCGATTTGTGTCGTCAGTACGCTCTCGGGCTTCCTGCTTTCTGTGCTTTATGTGCTCCTCAGTGCCTGGTGGAAACGTAACCATGTTCTGATTGCCTCGAAGCTGTCCCCTGGAGGAACAGTGTAAGGAGTTCTATCCGAAACTTGAGTAGGAGCACGTCATGGGACAAGTTGGAGTTCAACTCTCTCCTCTAAGGATCTACCGCACCGGGAATGCCTTGATCGTGGCTGGGTTCATTCTCGGCCTAGGGCTGACTTTTGCCCTTGCCAGTACCGGATCTGTCCCATATTTAATCGTACTACCTGCAGCGGTTCTAGGAGTTGTCACAGTAGGAATTTTACTTGCATACCCCCTCCTCAATCTGATGATAGCGATTTTGGGGTTTGTGCTGATGGCCTCCAATGAAGCGGGTTTTCAAGTAATTGAGATCGCCTATGCAGCCTATCTTTTTGCATTCCTCCTGACGTGGTTTTTCCGCCATGCGATTTCTGGACGATCTGAGATCCTGACCGAAAAACCTGACTTGGCACTGGCCCTGTTCCTGGGGCTACTTCCAGCAACTTTGATCCTGACATATTTCTTCCATGGGGATTTTCTGGTAGCATTCAGCGAGTTAATTTCGCTCTCGATGTTACTGGTCTACTTCCCAGTCAAACATGCGGTTGTTCATCACCGGACAGGTCCAAAACTCATACTCATTACAGTGGTCGCCATGAGTGTTTTAGTAGCGATTGTAAATTCGTTTGAATATGCATCGGACCTATCAAATGCTACACATTTATCGCATATTGCTGGATCACGAGTGGTTGAGAACGACGCACTACTCACGATTGGTGCACTCATGAGTCTGACCCTTCTTGTTTATGCCCGAAGCCCTATTTCACTGCTACTTTCTGCGAGCGCCGTGGCACTCACATTTGCTGGATTGATCATGACACAGGCCCGGGGAGCCTGGCTGGCGTTTATGCTTGGAATGTTCGTCCTCATTCTACTTGTCCGCACTCCAGAACGAGTCAAAATACTGACGATTGGCACCATTATCAGTGTCCTGATCCTTGGCATCGGGTATATCCTGATCGGCCCATTCCTGAATGTAGTCATTGAGGGGATTGTCGAACGGTTTGGAACGATTGCTACATCATTCACCCAAGATCTGTCTCTTGTGAACCGATTCCGCGAGACCCAGGCAGTTTTGGAGAGAATTGTATTGAATCCCCTGATCGGATACGGACCTGGTGTCTCCTATGTGTTTTACGACATCGTCCATCAATCAACCGACACGGATTCGTTTGTGCATAATGGATATATCGGCCTCTGGTACAAATATGGCCTTTGGGGGCTCGGACTGGTTCTATATTTCTGGTATTCGACTGTTAAACTGGGACTGCGTGCATTTCGGAGTGATGCGACGGATTACTGGACCCGTTTGGCTGGCTTAGCAGGTGCCATCCCCCTTGTCGCATTGACAATTACCACCCTGGTGGGGAATCCATTTTTTCTGAAGAATCAGTTATTTATCATTGCCATCGCGGCAGGATTAGCAGTCGGCGCCGGTGAACGATCGTCAAATCTGACGGCTACTTCATCTGTTGCAACTAAAAACCATACTTAGACATCTTGCATAGATTTACCCTCTCAACTGAATTATTGGATTCTATCCTCCGTACGACGAGGGGTTGTGTAAAGTCAATGGTGCATCGAATCTTAAACTCCATATACGTACTGCTGCTGATACGTACGGCACCCGGGCAGTACCCGGAGAATGAACCAGTTATTTATGGTTGACCTGATTAGTCAACCATGAGATCTCATGCTTTTGAACTGTTGAATCATGCGAGTACTGATCCACGATTTCGGGGCTTATGCCTTCCCGGTTACGCTGAGCCAAGCTCTTCAGGATCGCGGATATGAAGTTGGACACGCCTATTGTGACAGTCTCATCACAACCCCTCAAAATGTAAGTGCGGGTTCTGCTGATTTCACGCTCCTACCTGTCCAGACATCTCGCCCACTCAACAAATACAATCTCGTCCAGCGATGGATTCAGGAACAGGAATACGGGCGGCTGGCTACTCGTGTCATTCTGGATTTTAACCCGGATGTCGTGATTTCTGCAAATGCACCCCTAAATGCACAGGAACGCATTCTGAGATCATGCAAGCAAAATAGTATTCCATTTGTGTTTTGGCTGCAGGACCTGATTGGATTGGCAACTTCAAGAGTACTGAAATCAAAGCTCCCTCTTTTCTCTTCAGTCATCGGCCGCTACTTCCAGTCGCTTGAGGGACGATTGCTTCGAAAGAGTGATGCCGTAATTTTGATCACGGAGGATTTTACTCCTGCCCTCCAGAAGTTCGGGATTGCATCTGACCGCTGTCATGTGATTGAAAACTGGGGCACTCTGGATCGATTTGAAGGCGACCCTTCGACATGGGCGCGAAAAAATGAACTCAATCGGTGCCCCATTCTACTTTATGCGGGTACATTGAGTATGAAGCACAACCCTGCTACCCTGCTGCATCTTGCACAGCAGATTGGTAACCGTGCTCAAATTGTGGTCGTTTCGCAAGGAGCAGGAGCAGATTGGCTTACGAAAACGATTACTGAGCATAATCTTAATAACCTGACGGTTCTACCCTACCAGGAAGTAGATCAACTACCTGCGGTATACGCCAGTGCACAAATACTTCTGGTTTTACTCACCGAAGATGCAGGGCAGTTTTCCGTGCCATCAAAAGTATTGACCTGTCTCTGCGCAGGCCGGCCAATTCTTGCCGCCATCCCCAGAGAAAATCTGGCAGCACGAATAATTAAGGACTCAGGAGCAGGGTTTATTACGGATCCAAATGATCATGTTGAGTTTGTTCAGAAAGCTCAACTGCTTCTCAATGAACCAGAGTTATGTCAGTCCATGGGCGAAAACGCTCGAAAATGGGCAGATGAACAATTTGAGATCGGTAAAATCACCGATCAGTTTGAGCATGTCCTTAAGCAGGCATCTACATGAACCGCCCGATTGCCTATGTAGCACGTTTCGTGCCTGAATATCGACGTCCCATTCTAGAAAAACTGAATGAACAATTGGATGGACGGCTCATTGTGTGCGCAGGTACTTCCCGTGACACTTCTTTCAAAGATTTATCCCGTGGCCCTGCCCCAGGCTATCGGCGCATTGATCTAAAAAATAGATGGATCGGCAACCAAAGGGCATTGATCCAAAATTCGTGCCCTATTTTTGGATGCAATCCCATTGTAATTCTGGCAGAGGAATCGCCCCGTACGGTCTCGCTACCCTGGTTACTGGCGACTGCTCGGTTAAAACAGATTGGCACCTTGCTATGGGGGCATTTTTCATCGAATCGGCGAGCATTTTCCGAGCGAAATCTGCTTGATCGCTACCGAATCGCTTTGGCAAAACGTGTGGATGGGTGCGTCTGCTATACCGATGAAATCGCGGACCTAATCCGCCCCCATGTACCTGCTGAACGCCGTTTTATTGCCCGCAACACATTGGACACGGACGAACTGTTCCAGATACATAAGACCTTGGAGGCGGAGGGGAAAGAACATGTTCGGGCCCGCCTTGGCATACCTATGCAAGGAAAGACGATGGTATTTATTGGACGCCTTGTCGCTGATAAGAAACCCGAAGTGCTGCTCAATCTGCACAAGAAGTTATGCACAAAAGAAAAGACCACACTCATTATCATTGGAGATGGCCCGGAGCGGAATCGGCTAATAGCTCAGGCCCAAGATGAAGACCTAGGAAATGTATTCTTCCCGGGAACACTCACAAAGCTCGAAGACTCTGCACCCTGGATGTATGCAGCAGATGTAATGGTTTGCCCAGGATATGTCGGGTTAAATGTGAACCATGCATTTTGTCTGGGCCTCCCTGTGGTTACCTGTAGCAGTCCTGACCCACAAATCCGCTATCACAGCCCGGAGATCGCTTACCTGAAAACCGGTGTAAACGGCGTGCTGGCTCCTTACGGTGATCTCGATTCTCTTGTGAAAGCAACTCTGACTGTATTAGAAGATCAAGAGCGCTTCTCATCCCAGGCATACGAGTATGCACAATCACATCTACAATTACAGGGAATGATTGTCGGCTTAGTCCAAGCCATTGAGCATGCGGAGTCCTGTGCATTACATAAACAACCCCTATAGCGAACCCTGAACCTACCAGTAAATTAATTCCACGAACCTTGAGATTGTTGTCCTACATTGGGTAATACTTTTACAATGTACCTCATTGAGAACAAGACACATCTCATTCAAGGGAGAGCTGATAAATGAATATGCCGCACACTGTTCTTTTTGACCTGAATGCTGGCGGCCATCACGGCCAGTATGTAAAACAGCTCACGCAATATTGGTGTGCGCGAACATTTCCAGGCCACCTATCCATTATGGTCACGCCCTCGCTCTTGAAAAAGCACTCCGACCTAATTGAGCTAGTCAAGCGATGTGATCGCGCTGATATCCGGGAATTGCCCAAGTGCCCCTCGTCAGGAAACCTTGTCCAGACTGCCAGAATGCAGGGGCACATTCTTAAAAATTCTCTGAACGAGTTGAGGCCTTCACACTGCCTGCTTTTGGATTTTGACTTGTTCCAACTCCCTCTCGCATTCGGACTCAGGTTCAAGTATCCAATTTCAATTTCAGGAATATATTTTCGACCCTTTTTACGTTCTGAGCATCTGGTCGGACTTCAAACTGGCCTTGGTGATTTTGCACGATATATGCGTAAACGTGTTGTTTTGGCCGCGGCGCTTCGCAATCCACATTTTAAGTGTCTTTTCAGCCTTGACCCGTACTTTGCAGAAGAGTACAACTCTTCCACTGCATGTGTTCTTCCGCTTCCAGACGGCGTTGAGCCGCAGCTTCCTTCAGCCAGTCCATCAGAGACACGGCGTAAGTGGGGTGTGGAATCTGGACGCAGATTGGCACTCTTTTTTGGCAGTTTAGCCAAACGCAAAGGCATCATTTAGACGTTGGATGCAGTCCGCCTACTTTCCCCCGAGAATCAAACCAAACTGTGCCTGGCATTGGTCGGAACAGTGGCACCTGCTGATCAACACGCACTAATGGAACAGCTTGACATCTTAAAAAAATCATCCAGAGTGCAGATAATAAAGGCGTTGCGATTTGTATCCGATACAGAGATGATCAACCTATTTTCTGCCTCTGACCTCATTTTGTTGCCCTATCAGCGACACGCCGGATCCAGTGGCATTCTGGTTCGCGCTGCACAGGCTGGTAAACCGGTATTGGGAAGCAATTACGGACTTATTGGGCGTTATATTCGCGATTTCGAACTCGGCATTCGTGTCGAATCTTCTATGTCCGTTGACATAGCCAGCGGCATGTCGCAGTGGTTGGAATCACCGCAGAACTTTCCATTTGATGCAAAAAAAGCTTCCACCTTTGGTGAGCATCATACAGCCGAGCGCTTTTCTGAAGTGATATTTAGCCAGATTTATGATCAACCCCCTTAACTCGATCTTAACCCAAGTTTAGGGATTGACTCGCCGGGTGGGGGGATGCGTAATTCCCCCATACTTGGAACTTCCTATATTTGGGAGATTGCATGCTTTTCGCAAATACTAGTTACTACTTCTGTGCCCAAGGCTTAAAGGTCGGATAAAGCCTTTATTTCGCCACGGTTAAAGAGCACACAACCTACTTGCATCCATGTGCAAAGCAAATATGATTCCTGTGAAACGTCTACTTTATCTGATAGTGATGTGTCATTGTATGGTGCTCATTGCAGGTCCACGAGAGATATACGCGCAATTGCCGAGTCAGGGTGTGATCTTCGACGACTTTGAATACACAAGCACCACATGGTGTTCGGAAGTAGATGACACATGCGAGGGCTACCCAAATAGACAGCCTCCTTCAGAATCGGTGTTTGGACGAAACGTCTGGCACACGAATACAAGTGGTGACACTACGAACGCACGAGCTTGGTACCAGTACCTCTGGCAAGAACTAGATTATCTAGAGTATCAGGACACGCTCTCTTCGCTCAATGTGAATGGTAATGGCTATCATCATTTAATTTTCCGAGCAGATTCAGGCTCCTATGGGGGTCATGAAAGCGATGAAACTATATCATCTAGACAAATTATCTCTGGTTTCACGGCTCGACGAGGTACTTGGGCGGCGCGTGTCAATTTCGGTGACATGGAGCCTGCTACCGTCGCCGGTTTTGTTCAGGCGTTTTGGACGCTTAGCCTTGCCCACGGAAAAGCAACTGATGGCTCAATACGATGGAACGAGTTTGATTTCGAATGGAATAACCAATTCAACGATACTACACAAACGTACCACTATCTCAGAACCGGGCACACAGCGGGAGGCATAAGTAGTGCGAATGCCAGCACGAGCCATGAACCGCTGTTCGGCCCCGCATGGCCCAATCGTGGTGCAGGTAGTGGTAGTCCGAAAATTCATGATTGGTCGTGTAAATTCTTCTGGGGAGCTTACGAGTCCGTAAGCCTACTTGACGGACAGGACTGCTCCCGGTTAATAAATCAGGATACAGTGGAGATTGTAACTGAGCAGGATACAGTCAGATACACACCACTCCATGATCCAGAGATGACTCTTATCCTTCAGATCACTGACAGCACAGTCTTTTACGACATTGCCCCAGACGGCTGGGGTGGTACCCTCGTAGCCCACTCGGAGATCAGCAATCGCGTCTCCAACCTCCCAATGGCAACCTTATTCAGCCAATACATCGAAAGCGGATCGAAGATAGATACCACGGAAAATTATTCGGTGGATTGGTTCTATTACTCACCAAGTACAACGACCAACATCAATGAGGTGAAAGAACACGTCACTTACCTGCGAAATACGGTGTCTACATCCCGCTTTAACAACACAGGCATTGGTCTGGAACGTCCATTTGCACATCTGCCCGGTATCGTGTCTGATTCGTCTAAATCTAATAGAGCAAATCGGACCACCCCACTCTCGCTTGACTTCAGTCTTAATCCCACCTATATGGTGCCTGGAAGCACAACTACCCTTGTTGCACTTCCACCTCTTAGACATGGATTTTATCAATATAAATGGAGATATCGACAACGTTATTCAGATGATTCTCTCTCGGAATGGTTTTCTCTAATAACCACAAATCCTGGTGGATGGGAAACAACATTTACATTTCCATCAGGTGTTGAAACTGTCGAATTCAAGGTGCGGCTTGAGGAATTGGAAAGTCCAAGCAACCCAGTCGTCCTTGATAACGACACAGTAAAACCTATTACTGAAACATTCGTTATTTTCGCTTATAATGATGCCTCCGCAGGTGGAAAAACAAATCTCGTATCAGGGTTGGTCGGTCTCGAACAGAACTACCCGAACCCGTTCAATCCGGCTACAAAAATTCACTTCGGCATTCCCGAGCCGGGGCATGTCACTCTTGTTATTTCTGATATTCTGGGACGGGAAGTCGCACGGCTGGTAGATGAACAAGTGAATGCGGGCCGTCATCAAGTGACATGGGATGCCTCCAGCTTCCCTAGTGGCGTATACATTTATTACTTGCGAACTCCTGTACTCACCCAGACCAGAACGATGGTGTTGACGAAGTAGTTTTGCTTCCTTCTAAACTACTCCCAGAAAATCGTCAATCGCTATTCAATATTACAATACAGGCGTGTTTGTATCCAATTCTTTCGCAGATACTATCAAACAGGCTCTTCGCTTTTATGAGTGGGCAATCTGTTTTTGGGAGCCTTCAGGATACAGATCCAGTCCACCGAGATAGAAGTAAATTGCATTTGCCAACCGCTTGGTATTTTGGAATCCGCGGCAGCGGACTTTGATTATTTTGATTCGACTGTTGATGCGTTCCGCTGGTCCAGTACTGACTTTGAAGATGAATGCATTGAGAATTCCCCAAAGGTATTTTCTGATCGTCTTGGCAACTTTAACCATGGCTTCAAGCCGACAATGTAAGGCCCGGGCAACCATTTTTTGGTTCTACCGCAATTTGTGTGGAACGATTAAATTTAGGTCCCACCAAAATATAGCTTATATCAATGGAACCTTATCTGGACTTGACGCGACTCACCTTGGGATTGGGGGAGGACTGGACGATTGACAAGGCGCTTCTGGATGAGCAGATTCAGCGGATGGACATCTACATATCTCATTCGGGAGGTGCGTTGATTTGTCCCGAGACGAGCGAGACGGGGACGCTCTATGATCATGGAACGGAGCGGACATGACGGCACTTGGATTGCTATGAATTCAAGTATTTTGTACATCGCCAGGTTCCCCGGATTCAGTCGTCTGCGGGCGTGAAGACGATCCAGACTCCCTGGCAACGGCGTCGAGTCGGTTTACCAGTGTGTTTGAGTGCTGGACGATTCATTTACTGAAAGCAACCAAGAACCAGACGAAGACGGCCCAGCTGCTTCGTCGTAAGTTTGACACGGTCAACCGCATCCTGCACCGCAGTGTATCGTGTGGGATGAAGCGCAGGCCGCTGGACGAGATTGCATATGTGAGTGTAGACGAGAAGGCATTTCAGCATGGACATCGCTATGCAACGATTGTCAGTGATTCGAGGCGTGGGGTCGTGATTGATGTTGGGGAAGGCCGGGACAAAGCCAGTGCAAAAACTCTGTTAGGCCGCCTTCTGGTACAGAAAAAGGGAACGGTCCAGACGATTACGACGGATATGTGGAGGGCCTACATTACCGCGATCCAGAAGCTGTTTCCCACGGCCATCCTGATATCGCGGTAGGGACCCGGATTGCTCCCACAAGCGCTAACTTGTTTGATTAAGAAAATATTTTTCAATCTGAGGTTTTCTTTTACGGTTAGATCCTCAAGTCCATTCGAGATCATTTTCCAATCTCGAATCATGGTCTCCAGACCACATGAAGGCTCAATCGCCCGAGTTACTTGATTCAAGGCGAACTTGAAGTTTTTCCAAGGGCTCGTTTGGAATGCGGTAGCCCCAGGGGGAAAAAGTTCGTGCATGACGAACGATTTTTTCCGTGAGCAGTGCCACCAAGAACTTTCCGTAAAGCCAGGCCTTCGCACTCTCTTGGTCATATTTCGGTAAATGACCAAATTGAGACAATGATTTGAATCGTTTGAATACGAGTTCAACCTGCCACCTCAGGCGATACCAATCAAGCACCTGCGATGCAGAAAATTGATCTGCTGGAAATGTGGTAAATACAATGACATAGCGCGCAAAGCGTAGCGTTTGTTCCATGGGCTTTGTTCCATGGTTTTGGGCATCCTTGCGAATTTTCTTGCAGGCCTTCTGGGCCGCTTCCTCTGTTTTCCGAAGGACACAAACACGCCCCGGTACCGGAGGATCCGACCCGACGTACACCTTCCATTCCCCAATTGCACCAATGCGGGTGATGGACTCCACCGCACGCAACAGATCAAAGGATGTGTCAGGCTTCGTATGGAAATGGAGCGTACCCGTATTCACACGAACGGTGACATACCCACCAGATTTTGTCACGTATTGCACGCCGCTGGCCGTTGCATAGACACGGTCCGCCAGAATATAATCCCCAGAATGAACCGGAAATTGTTTGAATGATTCGCCGGTTCCCTTTCCCTTGGTTGGAGTAAGTTTGAAGAAATCGCACCCAAAGGAAGGCAGGGCTACGCTATAATGTATGCGCCACTGCGACCCAGTTCGTCCAGGCTCGCAGACCACCGTGGCATCAAACGCACGTACTTGATGCTTCGTATCACCAGAGATCGTGCTCCCATGTTCCTCAAATAGTGCCTTGCAGAGTGCAGAAAGCCAGTCCCGAGATTTGCGTAGACGTTTGAGCAGCGCTACATCCGATAGCTCGGCCAGATTTGCCTGACGAGCTCGTACCACGGTTTCACGTAGGGAATGCCCGCATCCCAAATGGATAAGCAGCGTTCGCAGAAGGGCCTCTGGAGACTTATCCTTACGCAGTCCGCGTAAGGCGCCCGTATCCGCTGCTAAATCCTTCCAGTTCTCGGGCAGAAACGAAAGCAAGACACCCCAGTCCTCACTAATCGGTGCCGTCGTAACGGTTCGCTTCATGAAAATTCCGATCAAGTTCGAGGTTCTTGCAAAACTCTTCTACAATCCGAATAATATACCCGTAGACACTCTCAGAGCAATATTCGCCTCCAAATGAGAGAGTTTTGCAAGAGGCTCAGTTCCTTTGATTTAGGGAAAGCTACAATAATTATTGATTGTAAACAAGTTAGCGCTTATGCGGATTGCTCCGGGCCCCCCGCACAGATCCGGACGTGCGCGTTAACGCATCCGGCTCCTCCCTCGGGTCGCACCGGCGTGCATAACGGCAGAATTGCCGTAGCCGATTGATCCCATAAACTCACTGATCCATCTCTGTGTATGGCGTGAGCCCGGATCTCCCAGCTTCCCCTTGGGTGGGGACCTTCGCTCCAGCGACTCCGCAGGTCGCCCCTTGTTCGCCGCCTTCTTCACTACTATGTCCCCATCTGACTGCTCCATCCCGTGCATCGCAGGCTTCGGCGTCTTCCGCCTTCCCTGCGCGATCCCAACTCTGCGTTTAGGACAGGATAGAGCCCTCACAGGTCCCGACAAAATGCGTACATATGTCCCTGAGTTCTTAGACACCGTGGGCCTGTATGCCGCCTCGCCATGGCGGTGACATACATGTTGCCTTCGACCACTTGGACAGCCTCGGCGACCCAGACGATAACGATTTCGTTGCTCAATAGCTCCGGCCACACGCACCTCTACCGACGCTTCGTCGTGACCCTCGCGGGGCACAACGCACGGCTCGAGGAAGTATGTGATTGGTTGCATCTTCATACTACGGGACTTGCACCCATCGCGGTAGGGACCCGAGTTTCCTCGGGCCCCCCGCACAGATCCGGACGTGCGCGTTAACGCATCCGGCTCCTCCCTTGGGTTACACTCGCGTGCTTGACGGAAAATCGTCTCGCCGGCCAGTCGTGTCGTATGTTCAGCTTCGGCCAATAGCGCTCAATGAGGATATCCAACTGCTCCCATGTGGTCCGATCCTTCTGGGATCGTCGACGTAGGATACACAGCCATACCCATTTCAAGCACTTAAAACATCTCCATAGGTACCGATAACTCCATGGTACGGCATAGTAATTCAGCCATCCATTAAGAACTTGGCCAAGCCATAGGCCCGTATCATGCACGCTTTCGTGCATCCGGCGCCATAGCTCCCTACGAATTCGTTTTATGAAGCGCACCATGCGCTTCGCGATTGGCTTACGGCCCAGCCCAAATGACCCCTTACGGGTTTTACGACAGTAATGTGTAAATCCCAGAAAGTCAAAGGTCTTCGGCTTGCCGTCTCCCCGTTTTCTACGGTGCTCCATCGCGTTGCGACCAAATTCGATCAGTCGCGTTTTGTCTGGATGCAGACTCAATCCGAATTTCTCCAGTCGGGCCCGCAATGCACGTAGAAACTTCTCCGCCTCCTCCTTATACTTTCCACAAAATCGTCCGCATAACGAACGATATACGACTCTCCACCGATCTTGCGTGATTTGCGCTGGGACTCAAACCATAAGTCCAGCACGTAATGAAGGTAGATGTTGGCCAGAATCGGAGAGATCACCGCGCCTTGCGGCGTGCCTCGCCTACTTTCCTGCCAGTTCCCATCCTCCATCACCCCCGCCTTCAGAAATTTTGTGATGAGTCGGAGCACCCGTTGATCTGCAATCCGGTGTTCCAGGAAGCGGAGTAACCACTCCTGATCCACCATGTCAAAGAATTTCCGAATGTCCGCATCCACCACATAGTTGACCCTCCGGCGTTCGATCACATACGCGACGGCATCCAGTCCATCATGGGCACTGCGCCCCGGCCTGAATCCATAGCTGAACCCGCAGAACTCATTTTCATAAATGGGCTCTAAGATACATTTTACCATCGCGGTCTGGACGATCTTGTCCTCCAGCGCTGCGATCCCAAGCGGTCGTGTGCCTCCATCAGGCTTCGGTATATTCACCCGCCTGCTGGGGGTCGCTCGAAACGATCCACGGTGTACGCGTGTGCAGAGATCCGCAAGGTTGCGGTCCAAGTCCACGCTATACTCCTCCCACGTCACGTTGTCCACCCCAGGGGACGCTTCTCGCTTTAATGCGAAAAACGCCGCCGTCAGTGATTCCACGCTGATGTGGTGCAAGAGCGTTGTAAACTTCGGGTTCCGTTGTACGACTTCCCGTATCCGCTCAATCCCCTGGTGCACACGCGCCCATTTCTGCGCATGGTGTGTGGTGGGATCTTGCGGATTCCCCTCGGGTAGAGGCCTTCGCTCCGACCGCTCCGCGGATGGCTCCTTGTTCGCGGTCTTCCTCACTACTATGCCTCTATCTGACTTCTCCATCTCGTGCATCTTAGGCTTCGGCGTCTTCCGCCTTCTCTAAGCGGCCCCGTACGACTACAGGGCAAGATGGAGACCTCCCAGGTCCCGGCAAAGTGCGTACGTGCGTCCCTGAGTTCCTGGACACCGTGGGCCTGTAGATCCTCTCACCATAACGATGACCTACATGGTGCCTTCGACCTGTAACACAGCCTCGACGACCCAGATAATGCATATTTCGTTGCTCAATAGCTCCGGCCACACGCACCGCTGCCGACACTTCATCGGGACCCTCACGGATCACAACGCACGGCTCGCGGAAATATGTGTTTTGGTTAAACTTCATACTGCAGGACTTGCACCTGCTACACTTATGCCAGTTAGCCTGGCGTTCATCGCGGTAGGGACCCGAGTTTCCTCGGGCCCCCCGCACAGATCCGGACGTGCGCGTTAACGCATCCGGCTCCTCCCTTGGGTTACACTCGCGTGCTTGACGGAAAATCGTCTCGCCGGCCAGTCGTGTCGTATGTTCAGCTTCGGCCAATAGCGCTCAATGAGGATATCCAACTGCTCCCATGTGGTCCGATCCTTCTGGGATCGTCGACGTAGGATACACAGCCATACCCATTTCAAGCACTTAAAACATCTCCATAGGTACCGATAACTCCATGGTACGGCATAGTAATTCAGCCATCCATTAAGAACTTGGCCAAGCCATAGGCCCGTATCATGCACGCTTTCGTGCATCCGGCGCCATAGCTCCCTACGAATTCGTTTTATGAAGCGCACCATGCGCTTCGCGATTGGCTTACGGCCCAGCCCAAATGACCCCTTACGGGTTTTACGACAGTAATGTGTAAATCCCAGAAAGTCAAAGGTCTTCGGCTTGCCGTCTCCCCGTTTTCTACGGTGCTCCATCGCGTTGCGACCAAATTCGATCAGTCGCGTTTTGTCTGGATGCAGACTCAATCCGAATTTCTCCAGTCGGGCCCGCAATGCACGTAGAAACTTCTCCGCCTCCTCCTTATACTTTCCACAAAATCGTCCGCATAACGAACGATATACGACTCTCCACCGATCTTGCGTGATTTGCGCTGGGACTCAAACCATAAGTCCAGCACGTAATGAAGGTAGATGTTGGCCAGAATCGGAGAGATCACCGCGCCTTGCGGCGTGCCTCGCCTACTTTCCTGCCAGTTCCCATCCTCCATCACCCCCGCCTTCAGAAATTTTGTGATGAGTCGGAGCACCCGTTGATCTGCAATCCGGTGTTCCAGGAAGCGGAGTAACCACTCCTGATCCACCATGTCAAAGAATTTCCGAATGTCCGCATCCACCACATAGTTGACCCTCCGGCGTTCGATCACATACGCGACGGCATCCAGTCCATCATGGGCACTGCGCCCCGGCCTGAATCCATAGCTGAACCCGCAGAACTCATTTTCATAAATGGGCTCTAAGATACATTTTACCATCGCGGTCTGGACGATCTTGTCCTCCAGCGCTGCGATCCCAAGCGGTCGTGTGCCTCCATCAGGCTTCGGTATATTCACCCGCCTGCTGGGGGTCGCTCGAAACGATCCACGGTGTACGCGTGTGCAGAGATCCGCAAGGTTGCGGTCCAAGTCCACGCTATACTCCTCCCACGTCACGTTGTCCACCCCAGGGGACGCTTCTCGCTTTAATGCGAAAAACGCCGCCGTCAGTGATTCCACGCTGATGTGGTGCAAGAGCGTTGTAAACTTCGGGTTCCGTTGTACGACTTCCCGTATCCGCTCAATCCCCTGGTGCACACGCGCCCATTTCTGCGCATGGTGTGTGGTGGGATCTTGCGGATTCCCCTCGGGTAGAGGCCTTCGCTCCGACCGCTCCGCGGATGGCTCCTTGTTCGCGGTCTTCCTCACTACTATGCCTCTATCTGACTTCTCCATCTCGTGCATCTTAGGCTTCGGCGTCTTCCGCCTTCTCTAAGCGGCCCCGTACGACTACAGGGCAAGATGGAGACCTCCCAGGTCCCGGCAAAGTGCGTACGTGCGTCCCTGAGTTCCTGGACACCGTGGGCCTGTAGATCCTCTCACCATAACGATGACCTACATGGTGCCTTCGACCTGTAACACAGCCTCGACGACCCAGATAATGCATATTTCGTTGCTCAATAGCTCCGGCCACACGCACCGCTGCCGACACTTCATCGGGACCCTCACGGATCACAACGCACGGCTCGCGGAAATATGTGTTTTGGTTAAACTTCATACTGCAGGACTTGCACCTGCTACACTTATGCCAGTTAGCCTGGCGTTCATCGCGGTAGGGACCCGAGTTTCCTCGGGCCCCCCGCACAGATCCGGACGTGCGCGTTAACGCATCCGGCTCCTCCCTTGGGTTACACTCGCGTGCTTGACGGAAAATCGTCTCGCCGGCCAGTCGTGTCGTATGTTCAGCTTCGGCCAATAGCGCTCAATGAGGATATCCAACTGCTCCCATGTGGTCCGATCCTTCTGGGATCGTCGACGTAGGATACACAGCCATACCCATTTCAAGCACTTAAAACATCTCCATAGGTACCGATAACTCCATGGTACGGCATAGTAATTCAGCCATCCATTAAGAACTTGGCCAAGCCATAGGCCCGTATCATGCACGCTTTCGTGCATCCGGCGCCATAGCTCCCTACGAATTCGTTTTATGAAGCGCACCATGCGCTTCGCGATTGGCTTACGGCCCAGCCCAAATGACCCCTTACGGGTTTTACGACAGTAATGTGTAAATCCCAGAAAGTCAAAGGTCTTCGGCTTGCCGTCTCCCCGTTTTCTACGGTGCTCCATCGCGTTGCGACCAAATTCGATCAGTCGCGTTTTGTCTGGATGCAGACTCAATCCGAATTTCTCCAGTCGGGCCCGCAATGCACGTAGAAACTTCTCCGCCTCCTCCTTATACTTTCCACAAAATCGTCCGCATAACGAACGATATACGACTCTCCACCGATCTTGCGTGATTTGCGCTGGGACTCAAACCATAAGTCCAGCACGTAATGAAGGTAGATGTTGGCCAGAATCGGAGAGATCACCGCGCCTTGCGGCGTGCCTCGCCTACTTTCCTGCCAGTTCCCATCCTCCATCACCCCCGCCTTCAGAAATTTTGTGATGAGTCGGAGCACCCGTTGATCTGCAATCCGGTGTTCCAGGAAGCGGAGTAACCACTCCTGATCCACCATGTCAAAGAATTTCCGAATGTCCGCATCCACCACATAGTTGACCCTCCGGCGTTCGATCACATACGCGACGGCATCCAGTCCATCATGGGCACTGCGCCCCGGCCTGAATCCATAGCTGAACCCGCAGAACTCATTTTCATAAATGGGCTCTAAGATACATTTTACCATCGCGGTCTGGACGATCTTGTCCTCCAGCGCTGCGATCCCAAGCGGTCGTGTGCCTCCATCAGGCTTCGGTATATTCACCCGCCTGCTGGGGGTCGCTCGAAACGATCCACGGTGTACGCGTGTGCAGAGATCCGCAAGGTTGCGGTCCAAGTCCACGCTATACTCCTCCCACGTCACGTTGTCCACCCCAGGGGACGCTTCTCGCTTTAATGCGAAAAACGCCGCCGTCAGTGATTCCACGCTGATGTGGTGCAAGAGCGTTGTAAACTTCGGGTTCCGTTGTACGACTTCCCGTATCCGCTCAATCCCCTGGTGCACACGCGCCCATTTCTGCGCATGGTGTGTGGTGGGATCTTGCGGATTCCCCTCGGGTAGAGGCCTTCGCTCCGACCGCTCCGCGGATGGCTCCTTGTTCGCGGTCTTCCTCACTACTATGCCTCTATCTGACTTCTCCATCTCGTGCATCTTAGGCTTCGGCGTCTTCCGCCTTCTCTAAGCGGCCCCGTACGACTACAGGGCAAGATGGAGACCTCCCAGGTCCCGGCAAAGTGCGTACGTGCGTCCCTGAGTTCCTGGACACCGTGGGCCTGTAGATCCTCTCACCATAACGATGACCTACATGGTGCCTTCGACCTGTAACACAGCCTCGACGACCCAGATAATGCATATTTCGTTGCTCAATAGCTCCGGCCACACGCACCGCTGCCGACACTTCATCGGGACCCTCACGGATCACAACGCACGGCTCGCGGAAATATGTGTTTTGGTTAAACTTCATACTGCAGGACTTGCACCTGCTACACTTATGCCAGTTAGCCTGGCGTTCATCGCGGTAGGGACCCGAGTTTCCTCGGGCCCCCCGCACAGATCCGGACGTGCGCGTTAACGCATCCGGCTCCTCCCTTGGGTTACACTCGCGTGCTTGACGGAAAATCGTCTCGCCGGCCAGTCGTGTCGTATGTTCAGCTTCGGCCAATAGCGCTCAATGAGGATATCCAACTGCTCCCATGTGGTCCGATCCTTCTGGGATCGTCGACGTAGGATACACAGCCATACCCATTTCAAGCACTTAAAACATCTCCATAGGTACCGATAACTCCATGGTACGGCATAGTAATTCAGCCATCCATTAAGAACTTGGCCAAGCCATAGGCCCGTATCATGCACGCTTTCGTGCATCCGGCGCCATAGCTCCCTACGAATTCGTTTTATGAAGCGCACCATGCGCTTCGCGATTGGCTTACGGCCCAGCCCAAATGACCCCTTACGGGTTTTACGACAGTAATGTGTAAATCCCAGAAAGTCAAAGGTCTTCGGCTTGCCGTCTCCCCGTTTTCTACGGTGCTCCATCGCGTTGCGACCAAATTCGATCAGTCGCGTTTTGTCTGGATGCAGACTCAATCCGAATTTCTCCAGTCGGGCCCGCAATGCACGTAGAAACTTCTCCGCCTCCTCCTTATACTTTCCACAAAATCGTCCGCATAACGAACGATATACGACTCTCCACCGATCTTGCGTGATTTGCGCTGGGACTCAAACCATAAGTCCAGCACGTAATGAAGGTAGATGTTGGCCAGAATCGGAGAGATCACCGCGCCTTGCGGCGTGCCTCGCCTACTTTCCTGCCAGTTCCCATCCTCCATCACCCCCGCCTTCAGAAATTTTGTGATGAGTCGGAGCACCCGTTGATCTGCAATCCGGTGTTCCAGGAAGCGGAGTAACCACTCCTGATCCACCATGTCAAAGAATTTCCGAATGTCCGCATCCACCACATAGTTGACCCTCCGGCGTTCGATCACATACGCGACGGCATCCAGTCCATCATGGGCACTGCGCCCCGGCCTGAATCCATAGCTGAACCCGCAGAACTCATTTTCATAAATGGGCTCTAAGATACATTTTACCATCGCGGTCTGGACGATCTTGTCCTCCAGCGCTGCGATCCCAAGCGGTCGTGTGCCTCCATCAGGCTTCGGTATATTCACCCGCCTGCTGGGGGTCGCTCGAAACGATCCACGGTGTACGCGTGTGCAGAGATCCGCAAGGTTGCGGTCCAAGTCCACGCTATACTCCTCCCACGTCACGTTGTCCACCCCAGGGGACGCTTCTCGCTTTAATGCGAAAAACGCCGCCGTCAGTGATTCCACGCTGATGTGGTGCAAGAGCGTTGTAAACTTCGGGTTCCGTTGTACGACTTCCCGTATCCGCTCAATCCCCTGGTGCACACGCGCCCATTTCTGCGCATGGTGTGTGGTGGGATCTTGCGGATTCCCCTCGGGTAGAGGCCTTCGCTCCGACCGCTCCGCGGATGGCTCCTTGTTCGCGGTCTTCCTCACTACTATGCCTCTATCTGACTTCTCCATCTCGTGCATCTTAGGCTTCGGCGTCTTCCGCCTTCTCTAAGCGGCCCCGTACGACTACAGGGCAAGATGGAGACCTCCCAGGTCCCGGCAAAGTGCGTACGTGCGTCCCTGAGTTCCTGGACACCGTGGGCCTGTAGATCCTCTCACCATAACGATGACCTACATGGTGCCTTCGACCTGTAACACAGCCTCGACGACCCAGATAATGCATATTTCGTTGCTCAATAGCTCCGGCCACACGCACCGCTGCCGACACTTCATCGGGACCCTCACGGATCACAACGCACGGCTCGCGGAAATATGTGTTTTGGTTAAACTTCATACTGCAGGACTTGCACCTGCTACACTTATGCCAGTTAGCCTGGCGTTCATCGCGGTAGGGACCCGAGTTTCCTCGGGCCCCCCGCACAGATCCGGACGTGCGCGTTAACGCATCCGGCTCCTCCCTTGGGTTACACTCGCGTGCTTGACGGAAAATCGTCTCGCCGGCCAGTCGTGTCGTATGTTCAGCTTCGGCCAATAGCGCTCAATGAGGATATCCAACTGCTCCCATGTGGTCCGATCCTTCTGGGATCGTCGACGTAGGATACACAGCCATACCCATTTCAAGCACTTAAAACATCTCCATAGGTACCGATAACTCCATGGTACGGCATAGTAATTCAGCCATCCATTAAGAACTTGGCCAAGCCATAGGCCCGTATCATGCACGCTTTCGTGCATCCGGCGCCATAGCTCCCTACGAATTCGTTTTATGAAGCGCACCATGCGCTTCGCGATTGGCTTACGGCCCAGCCCAAATGACCCCTTACGGGTTTTACGACAGTAATGTGTAAATCCCAGAAAGTCAAAGGTCTTCGGCTTGCCGTCTCCCCGTTTTCTACGGTGCTCCATCGCGTTGCGACCAAATTCGATCAGTCGCGTTTTGTCTGGATGCAGACTCAATCCGAATTTCTCCAGTCGGGCCCGCAATGCACGTAGAAACTTCTCCGCCTCCTCCTTATACTTTCCACAAAATCGTCCGCATAACGAACGATATACGACTCTCCACCGATCTTGCGTGATTTGCGCTGGGACTCAAACCATAAGTCCAGCACGTAATGAAGGTAGATGTTGGCCAGAATCGGAGAGATCACCGCGCCTTGCGGCGTGCCTCGCCTACTTTCCTGCCAGTTCCCATCCTCCATCACCCCCGCCTTCAGAAATTTTGTGATGAGTCGGAGCACCCGTTGATCTGCAATCCGGTGTTCCAGGAAGCGGAGTAACCACTCCTGATCCACCATGTCAAAGAATTTCCGAATGTCCGCATCCACCACATAGTTGACCCTCCGGCGTTCGATCACATACGCGACGGCATCCAGTCCATCATGGGCACTGCGCCCCGGCCTGAATCCATAGCTGAACCCGCAGAACTCATTTTCATAAATGGGCTCTAAGATACATTTTACCATCGCGGTCTGGACGATCTTGTCCTCCAGCGCTGCGATCCCAAGCGGTCGTGTGCCTCCATCAGGCTTCGGTATATTCACCCGCCTGCTGGGGGTCGCTCGAAACGATCCACGGTGTACGCGTGTGCAGAGATCCGCAAGGTTGCGGTCCAAGTCCACGCTATACTCCTCCCACGTCACGTTGTCCACCCCAGGGGACGCTTCTCGCTTTAATGCGAAAAACGCCGCCGTCAGTGATTCCACGCTGATGTGGTGCAAGAGCGTTGTAAACTTCGGGTTCCGTTGTACGACTTCCCGTATCCGCTCAATCCCCTGGTGCACACGCGCCCATTTCTGCGCATGGTGTGTGGTGGGATCTTGCGGATTCCCCTCGGGTAGAGGCCTTCGCTCCGACCGCTCCGCGGATGGCTCCTTGTTCGCGGTCTTCCTCACTACTATGCCTCTATCTGACTTCTCCATCTCGTGCATCTTAGGCTTCGGCGTCTTCCGCCTTCTCTAGGCGGCCCCGTACGACTACAGGGCAAGATGGAGACCTCCCAGGTCCCGGCAAAGTGCGTACGTGCGTCCCTGAGTTCCTGGACACCGTGGGCCTGTAGATCCTCTCACCATAACGATGACCTACATGGTGCCTTCGACCTGTAACACAGCCTCGACGACCCAGATAATGCATATTTCGTTGCTCAATAGCTCCGGCCACACGCACCGCTGCCGACACTTCATCGGGACCCTCACGGATCACAACGCACGGCTCGCGGAAATATGTGTTTTGGTTAAACTTCATACTGCAGGACTTGCACCTGCTACACTTATGCCAGTTAGCCTGGCGTTCGTTACATTTTGCCAGTTAGCCTGGCGCTCCCAAGAGTTATTCCCCAAGGCCCGCCTGATCCACGATCGTTTTCATTTGATCCAGTACCTCAACAAAGGGATTGATCCGGTTCGCCGCAGGGAAGTGAAACAGCATGAGGAACTCAAACCCAGTCGTTATGCGATCTTGAAAAACGAACCGTATCGAACGCAAACGCAAGACGAGATCTTCAACGTCATCCAGGAAGCCAACTTGCAGGTCAGCGTTGCCTGGCGGCTGCGAGAGGAATTCAAGGCGATCTTCCGATGCGACTCATGGTCGGATGCAAAGCAAAACCTGACTTTGACGGTTTCGATTTTTCCAGGTACAAAACCACTGTTTCCGTGCTTTCTGGGAGGTTTTTTTTTGGCCTTCCTGTGTAGTGTTCAGTCTTGCTTTTTAATTGTATTTTTCGTATCTTTGTAATTCACCAACCAACTGTGTCATGTGGGTCCGAGAACTCAAACGAAAAACCACGAAAAACATCTCTGTCCAGATTGTTGAGAGCTACCGTAATAAGGAAAGAAAGCCGCGGGTTCGTATCGTCCGACACATGGGAAGCGTTCACCCGGATGCAGTGGACGGTCTGGTTAAAATTGCCTATCTGGAATTAGCTCGGATCCAAGAAGACCTGCAACCCTCCTTATTTCCTGCAGAGTCTTATGTAGACGAGGTGGTGGCTGCCCGCAGAAAAAAACGGGAGTCGAAGGCACTGGTGATCAAAGATGCACGGAAGCTGGAGGAAATACGGCGCATCTGTCTGGGCTTTCACGAGGTCATGGGGGCCCTGTATCACCAGATGCGGTTTACAGAGGTCTTTGATCGCCGTCAGAAGATGTCTCGTCGTCTGTTCAAGCAAGCGGTTTTACTTCGTCTGGCTGCACCTGGGGATAGTAAACTGGCCCATGCACGGCAGATGTCCAAGGATGCGGGGGTGGACGTTCCGGTGGAGAAGTTCTATCGGATGATGGATGCCGTCACGGACGACCGAATTGAACAGATGAAGCAGCTGGTCTCCAACGAGACGCTCGGCATGCTTGGCGGGAAACTGAAGGTGCTGTTTTTTGATGTGACGACATTGAGCTTTGCCAGTGAGTTGCCGGATGAGCTACGCAAGAAAGGGTTTAGCAAGGATGGGAAGCCCAAAAAGGTTCAGTTGGTCTTGGCATTGATCCAAACCCAAGAAGGGCTTCCGGTCACGTACGAACCCATAATATTCATCTCAATTTAGCAGTTTCGTATTGATAAGCATCTGGGGAGCCTTATCCTGCTATATTTGTTCCATTCATTGGGCGATTAGCCCTGTTTTTCGTGGATTTTGATCGAATAAACCTCTGTTTTCGTTCTGAATCAAGTCAGCTGACCTGTTTAAGAATTATCTACTCATTTCACCCTCAAGGTGATCCCATGTCCCCGTCTTCTGCGCCTCTTTTTGTGCTTCCCTTCAACCAGTCAATTCGGATCAAATCGTCTAGTCGCAACCATACGACCTCGGACGCAGGCGCATTCTTGTTGCGGTCGGTGATTGATCGCACCGGAATCTTGGACTTTTTGACCGATCAACTGCACGATCCTCGGGATCCACATCGTATCCACTATCCTTTGTTTGAATACACAGTGGCTGCTTCCGTTAATGCAGGGCTGGAGTTGCTTGTGGACGGATGTGGTCAGCCAGGATGCGGCCTTTAGCGTGTCCACCAGCACCAGTCGGGGGGATGGGGTAGTCGGATCGGATCGTACGTTGGCATCGCAGCCGACCATGTCCCGCTTGGTGGGTCTGCTGGGCATGGTACAGAATCTGGTTCACTTGAAGGCAGGGCTTCTGAAGGTGGGGATGGAGCATATGCTGGTCCAAAACGGTGGACGGCGGCGCGATGAAGTGGTCATTGATGTGGATGCGATGCCCGTGGATGCACACGGCAACCAGCTTGGCAGCAAGTATCATGGGCATTATAAGCGGACCATCTTCCTTCCCCTGATTGCTTCGTGCGGGGAGAGTGGGGATGTGCTCGGGGCGCAATTGCGTCCGGGAACTCAGCGCGAGGTCACCGATTGCGAGGACTTCATCGTTCCCATCGCCCATGCGGTGCGCCAGCATGTCGCCGACCAAGTCATTGTCCGTATGGACGCCGGCTTCAATAGTGGTGCGTTGTGTGCACGACTGGAGGCCGAAAATATTGGCTATCTCATGCGTCTACGCAAGAACAAGACACTGGAGCAGATGGCCGCAAAGTACGTGAAGGATCGCCCGTTGGAGGATATGACCTGCATTGAATTGACCTATGGTGCGAAGTCGTGGGAATGTACTCGTCGGGTGGTATTAGTGATCAAGTCGCGCCCGGGAGAACTCTATGATAGGGTCTATTTTTTGGTGACCAATCTTGACGCGGAGATGTATCCAGGTCAGAAGTTGGTTCCCATGTACAGTCAACGCGGGAAGGCGGAGATGCATCAGGGCGAGATGAAAATCGCCTGCAGCGCATCATTGTCGTCCTCTCCACGTCCCAAGTCGCATTACCGTCAGAGACCGATTGAGCGTACATACGAAGTGGATCCCGATGCGGAGGTCGGCGCGGAGAATGATGTGCGCCTCCAGGTGTACATGCTGGCCTACCAGCTTCTTCACATCAGTCGATGCAACTTGCATAGTCCGCCTCCACCGTTGGATGAGACGCCATCGTCTGAACAGACTCCACCGGCGCCAACGCAATGCGCCCAGGGGCTGCGTCAAACGAATCTACCTGGAACTGTGCTGGACGAATCAACGGGGGGCGCCTTGGAGACGGATGCGCAGGACTCCCCGGACCCCGATCGGCAAGAGGCGCACATGCACATTCGCCGCTTCCGACTGTGTGTGCTGAAGGTCGGTGCAACCATGGCACGTCATGGCCGCTATGTAACCTTTTATATCGCCCAGTCAGCCGTGCAGGCCTGGAAGCGTTTCCTGGAACATTTTCAGCAGTTGCAATGGTACACAATACCGGAATATTGAAGCTGAGCCTTTCCGCTACACCCGGAATTCGTGCCTGCTTCGGGCCGGACTCCGAAGCGAAAACCCTCCCCGGAGGTGATTCTTGGAACGAGTGTAGAGCGAAACGGACCTCGCTGTAGGACTGGACTGCACATGAGGAATGGATTGACCGGAAATCCACCTCAATCAACCCGGAAAATATGCGAGAATGACCTCGGGAGTCGCCCCAATCGTGAAGGTCAACTCGCAGATCCCATCTCACACAGGAAATCCTGACTCCTCACAACCAAAGACGCACTTTGGAGCCATGGGAAAATCCATGATGAATAATATGGGACGAACTCTTTCCCGGCAATACCACCGATGTAAAGACGCTTGAACCGGCGATGACGCGCCTCAAAGAATGTTTTGATTTGGATCGGATGATTGTCGTTGCCGATTCAGGGATGTTGAGCAAGGAGAATTTAGCGTTGTTGCAAAGTCTGGGCTGTGACTATATCGTGGCTGCACGTTTACGGTCATTAAATCAACTCCACACCAAGACGATTCTCGGGGCACAGTCTTGGAAGGTTTTAACGACGGGTCGTAAGGTTACCGAACACAAACTTGGTGGTCGACGCTTGATTTTGCGCTATTGTCCAAAGAAGGCAGCTCGGGATGTACATTCACGGGAGAAGGCAATTGAGAAGGTGAAGAATCGTTTGAAACAGGGGGTCAAGGGCACCGGCAGAAGTGGTCGATTTCTGAAGGTGAAGCAGGATGGAGTGAGCTTAGATCAAGCAGCGATTGTTCGGGATGAGAAGTTTGATGGGCTGCATGGGGTCTGGACGAGTCTGGAGGATCTGACTCCAGAACAAGTCTATCAACATTATGGAGAGTTATGGCGAATTGAAGAAGGTTTTCGTGTGATGAAACACACCATGGCGATCCGGCCCATCTTTCACTGGGTCGAGCGTCGGGTGCGTGCCCATATTGCAATCTGTTTTGTTGCATTTGCCCTGTTACGGATCTTCCGACACCGATATAATGCGAGGTTTGGTTCAAAACATCGCCTGAGTGAAGGGCAGATTTTAGCAGAACTTGGTGCGGTGGAAACCTCCATGATTTGTGATCGAGGCAATCGGGCAGAATACCTTCTTCCATCGAAGGTTACCGAAACGAGCGGGCGCCTATACCAGACAGTCGGTCTGACGATACAGCGCCAGACCGTACTGTTCAAAGAGGGGACGACCTCCTAAATCAAGCGTCCCATTCGGTCTCGATCTTCATCATTCCGCCCTGAAAAGGGGGATTGGTAGTGTTCAGTTTTCCCGGAAATCCCACTCCAGAACCCCTGTGACGGAGGTAACCGTCGAAGTCAAGATGGTCGGATGCAAAGCAATACGTTCAACTCTGGCTGAAAAGTGTGAACGAGGCGGGTGTGCAGGAGATCATGGATGCGGCCGAGATGTTTGAACGTCATCTCACCGGAGTGTGTAATGCACGTTTCCATGAACAATCCAATGCCAAGACATGCAACGGGAAGATCCAGGAGGTCAAAACGATCGGAAGATGGTACAGAAAATTTGAAAACTTCCGATCTGCCATCCTTTTTTTCTGCGGAGATATAGACCTCTATCCACAACCTTCGCGGTAGAACCTCTTGTATATTGGGTTCAAGTCAAAAACGAACCCCCGATGCCAAACCATTATACTCGTGAAATTCCCGTGCTGAGTGATTCAGAACGAGCAGAACTGGAACGTTGGATCCGCATTTGAGCAAAAATCTCATGGGCAGAGCAGTGTGAGACAAAATACAGTGAAGTGAGTAGTAGGTTCTGTATTGGGTAATAGATAGCCATCGTACGGGAGCCAAGTCGAAACAAATCCCAAAAAAATTTGTCATCCTTGAATTTAAACCGCTAAAGAGTGCCTTGGCTGAAGTTCTTAGATACTGCGACGAATTTGGACACTTATGGAGACTTAATTTGAGACTATCTGTAAAAAATATTATTCCAGCCCCTTTGGTATCCCCTCTGAAGACAGTAAGAGACCGACTGCGGTTCCTCCATATCGGATTGCTGGGAGTGCGGGCATCTGTGAATACCGTCTACTATGGCTCGACATATGGTGGGTATGCCATCCCGCCTGACATTGTACGTAATACGGTTGGCGTATGCTGTGGCGCAGGAGAGGATATCAGCTTTGAGATCGCTATGGCGAAAGAGTTGGGGGCACGAGTTCATATCCTAGATCCTACACCTCGATCCGTTAGTTTTTGCGAGCGGAGTCTCTCCCAATTTTTGGGAACCCCACAAAAAGAATTGCTCTATTTCCATCCTTACGGTGTGTGGTCAGAGTCTAAAATGATGCGCTTCTACGCACCTACCAACCCTGATCATGTGAGTCATTCAGTCGTGAATCTTCAAAATACTTCAGAATACTTTGAAGCAAAGGTTCTTTCCCCAGATGATGTTATGGATCAAATTAATGAATCCTCAATTCAGTTCCTAAAGCTGAACATTGAGGGGGCTGAATATGAAGTGATCCGATCGTGGTTCAATGCTGGTCATCGACCAAGGATAATTTGCATCAATTTTGACGAGCTTCATTCTCCGGCGGATTCGGGTGCGGTTGAACGCCTCAGACAACTCGTAAAAGATTTCACGAAAGCATCCTATGTTCCAGTAAATATCTATTCTACGAAAGTCACCTACTTGAGAACAGACTAGGATTCGTAGTATTGGAGGTCGGTTTGCCGAATTCTTAAATGCATCCCTGTGAGTAGAAAAGAGATCCATTCCAAGTCTTCATAAGTGTGGCTCTCGCATGAAATTAATCCCTCCGCCCGACTGTATGCTTTAACCCAATCAGCACATGTGGATGTAAATCTTACACAGTCCACACTCAATTCATCAGGCTCAAAATGGAGGATCAATCTTCACCCGGTCACACTCCACGCAATTGACAAAGAACCGCCATGTGAGCATGATAAAATTTGGACCACAGCGTGCCACAATACCTGGGCAAATAATGTTCCGTGTACATTTTTGCAAAACGCCTCAATTGACCGCAATCACTATAAGCAAATTTGACAGTCTCCTTATTGAAGAATGGCGCGTAGACATATTCATCAACTATGTCTAGCCCGGCATGAGAAAGCAATCTCAAAAAATCTGACTTACCAAAGAACTGAACATGCCCCGCGGGATGCTTACCCCGATCCTGGAACGCTCCCTTAATTCTTCCAATAATTAAGTTTTCCAGCGGGACTTCAGTGACCACACTCTCATATTTAAGATCAAATAGAGATTCCAAAAATTGCGCGGGCCTCTCCAGATGTTCCAAAACATGACTGCAGATGACCAAGTCAAATTCTGTTCTTCCAAACAACCTGGCAAAATCCACTTTCATGATATCTCCTGTCGCCGAATGCACATCTGGCAGATTCTGTTTAACAAATGCTATGGCTTCGGTTGAATAGTCTACTGCATAATAGGATTGCGCTACACCACGTCGCTGAAGTTCGGCGATCAAAGCGCCCGTTCCACTACCAACCTCCAAAATGGTCTCTGGCTTTAGTCTATTTCGATTGAGCAATATGCAGATTGAATCTGCCTTTTGCTTCGCCCCTCTACGAAGCCATTCTGCTTGACGTTCGAGCGAGTTGGCATACTTTGAACTGTAATGATCTCTGCCAGTGAGACCGGGTTCCAAGGAATGTATCATTGGGAAAGTTCCGTTCTGGAATATTTAAATCAGGCTACCGGATGCATGAATAGTGTCTAGATTCTGATTTTTGGGCACTTTCAAATTGAAGTTGCCCGGGTATCCAACTCCGCAATTCACAGTACAAACACCCGCTGTAAGCGGATCATGGCCCCTAATCTACCTCGCCCAGCAGACGCTTGATGAATGGGAACGCAGCAAATGCCACAATCCCGGCAATACCGATCATGATTGCCACATTACTGAAGAGAGCTGCCGCAGCCAACATCTCTAGTTGCCCTGCAACGAGCCCTGCGAACAAGTTGCCCAGTGCAGTTCCGATAAACCATACCCCCATCATTTGCCCTACCCTTCCCACAGGAGCCAACTTGGTGATTGAAGAAAGTCCAACCGGACTCAGACTCAACTCCCCTACCGTGTGTAGAAAATACATGACGACAAGCCAGACCGGAGACACCAGGGATCCATCCTCTGCATTCGCCGCACCCCAGGCAATGACAAAAAAGCCCGCCGCCAATCCTAATAATCCAATAGCGAATTTTGCGGGAATGGATGGATTCCGCTTAAGTCTGGCCAGCGTAATCCAGAGAGAGCCAAAGACAGGTGCAAGGATAATGATGAATGTGGAGTTGACCGATTGAAGCCAACTGGCAGGCAATTCCCATCCTCCCAGCATCCGATCTGTAGAGTCCCGGGCAAATAGATTGAGGGACGATCCTGCCTGCTCAAATCCCGACCAGAAAATGGCAGCCAGAATGAATAACCAGAAAATGACAACTAAGCGCTTCTTCTCCAACTTGGTATGGTTGGCGAAAATGAGGAGATAAGCAAAAAATACCACTGCAATTCCAATCACTGCATACCCAAGCCAGGCGGCGAGTGTCTCCAGTGGGAGCGCCTGTAAAAGCAGCGTGCCTGCCACCGCAGCAATCACAAATGAGGATGCCAACACGATGTAAGTGACACGCGTTTTTTTCTTCAATGCATCTTCGGACGCATCTGATTTCAATAAACCGGCATCCCCCAGATATTTCGTTCCCATACGATATTGAATCAGTCCGAGGATCATGCCTATGCCCGCCAGAGAAAATCCATAATGCCAATTGTAGGATTCGCCCAGCCATCCGGTCAGGATTGGCCCGGCAAATGCTCCAAGATTGATTCCCGTGTAAAAAATCGAAAACCCTGCATCCCGCCTTGCACCACCTTCTGGATACAAGTCCCCGACCATGGTGCTTACATTTGGCTTAAGCAGACCTGTACCAATGACAATGAACATCAACCCCAGAAAAAAACTGCCGTTATCCGAGAAGCCTACCAGTGGACCAGCCATCGTGAAATGCCCCAACGCAATAATGCATCCTCCAACAAAAACCGCCTTACGCTGCCCCCAAAGGTTATCTGCAATCCATCCACCAGGTAATGCTAGGACGTACACAAAAAAAGTGTATAGACCATAGATCGCTCCTGCCCTGCCTTCCCCAAACTCTAATCCCGGATTCCCTTCCGTAGCCGCAGTCGTCATAAAAAGCACCAAAAGCGCTCGCATACCGTAATAGCTGAACCGCTCCCAGAGCTCCGTAAAGAATAATGTAGAAAGTCCCCGGGGATGGCCGAACCATTGTGCGGCATGTGGGGGTTTAGTACCTGTTGTCATCACTTTTGTCTGTAGTGTCGCGGTGCAAGATACGAGGTCTGTTTGATTTTGTGAAATCTTCTCATGAAAAATGATTACTCCTACACGTGTATCCGGTATATTTACCGGTTGCTTGGCTCAGGCCGAAAATTCACATACTAACAATGTCTAGCTTTTCAGAAAACATTACGAATCAACATCCAGATCGAACACACACTTGCGGCAAGCTCTCGGATATACATCTAGGTGAGCAGGTTGTACTAAAAGGCTGGGTGGATACACGGCGGGATCTAGGAGGTGTCATTTTTATAGATCTCCGGGATCGCTATGGCCTGACGCAAATTGTATTCTCGCCTCAAGACAATCCCGCTGCACATGAACTTGCGGACCGCCTGCGCAGCGAGTACGTCATCTCCGTCATGGGCTTTGTTGCACCGCGCTCACCCGAAACCGTGAATCCCAAACTCTCAACGGGGAGAATTGAGGTTCGAGTTGAGAGTCTCCTCATTCTTGCCGAATCGGAGACCTTGCCATTTTCCATCTCCAGTCATACACAAAAGACAAAGCTAGCCTCTGAAGATCTGCGCCTGAGATATCGGTACCTTGATCTCAGGAGACCGGATCTGTTACAGAAAATGATCCTGAGACATCAGGTTTACCAAGTGATCCACCGCTATTTTGATGCAGAAGGATTTCTTGAAGTGGAAACGCCAACCCTCATGAAATCAACACCCGAGGGTGCACGCGACTATCTGGTTCCAAGCCGGGTACATCCGGCATCCTTCTACGCCCTTCCTCAGAGTCCACAGACCTATAAGCAGCTTCTGATGATCGGGGGATTAGATAAATATGTTCAGATTGTCAAATGCTTCCGAGACGAAGACCTGCGTGCCGACCGGCAACCGGAGTTCACACAGATTGATGTGGAAATGGCCTTTGCAACGGAAGAGGCAGTCTATTCCCTGATCGAAGGCTTGATGTCAGCACTCTGGGACGAGGTTCTTGGCATTAAGCTGCCCACCCCCTTTCCGCAACTGACCTACCAGGATGCACTCTGGAAATATGGCTCTGACAAGCCTGACCTGCGTTTTGATCTTCAGATATGCAGCCTCAGTTCTACGTTCGAAAACTCGGGATTCCGTGTATTCGATCAGGTTCTTTCTGCAGGAGGGTCGGTATTGGGACTGGTCATTCCAGAGTTTGGTGACAAGGGCAGAGGGTATATGGATCGCCTGGATAAGACGGTGGTGCGCAAACAAATCGGAGCCGGCGGTCTGATTCATGTGCGAATCCCTTCCGACGGCTCCCCTCCCAACTGTTCTGTAAAAACTCATGTGCTTCCAGAAGAATTTGTAACCGGGGCGATCCAGATATCTGGAGCCAAGGCAGGAGATCTCCTACTGATTCTTTGTGGCCAATGGCCCACGGTACAACAGCAAATGGGAGCCCTCCGCCTGCATATGGCCCATGAGCTTGGCTGCGTCGATGAGAGCTCCTGGCAGTTTGCATGGATTACAGAATTCCCGCTACTGCAATGGGATGAGCGGGAAAAACGCTATTCAGCCATGCATCATCCGTTTACCTCCCCAAGAATAGATGATCTGGAACTGCTCTCAAGCGATCCGGCACATGTTCGCGCTCGCGCCTACGATATCGTGCTCAATGGAATGGAGATTGGAGGAGGATCAATCCGTATCCATGATCAAAAAGTTCAAAAACAAATGTTCGATACTCTGGGAATTCCCGACGAAGAGAGTGAAGAACGATTTGGATTTTTGCTCGAAGCTTTGCGTTACGGAGCCCCTCCGCATGGAGGGATCGCCATGGGGCTGGATCGGATTGCCATGCTACTTTCACAATCAACGTCTCTCCGGGAAGTGATTGCATTTCCGAAGACACAAAGTGCACAAGAGCCTATGTCTGGCACCCCCTCAACGGTTGAACCTGAACGACTCAATGAATTAAATATTCGGTCTATCCCAAAGCCCGAATGACTGATGCCTATGCATTATTACTGCAAGATCAATTCCCCTGGGAGCGCTGGGAAAAATTAATCCTCTCCGAGGGCATCCTGCTGGATCGCCAAAAAAAAACGCCCCATCCCCGGTATCCAGATATTATTTATCCGATGGATTATGGGTTCATCTGCAATACCTCAAGCTCTGATGGTGCTGAAGTGGATGTATTCGTGGGCTCTGGTGGAGAGCGCCTAGTTGGAATGATGGTCACAGATGACTACCGGCAAGGGGACCGGGAGATCAAATTCCTCTGGCGCTGCCTTCCTTCAGAGATTTATCTGGCGTATGGGTTCATCAATTTTGATCCTTCGAAGTTAAAGGGACGGCTTATCCTTCGCTTTCCCATGAAAATACTCTGGGAAATGCAGGAGCAAAGGATTGAGCATTCGGAAAATTTGCCGTAAATTGGTGGGTTGTTAGTTCTCTATATTTTGATCCCGTAGCTCAGTTGGAAGAGCATCTGACTTTAAGTCATGGAGCCTCTTGCAGGAAACTGCATGAGTGGAGGCTGCTGTATGCTGGGACGCCCTAAAGTCGTCGCTACGTCGTCACACGTAAAAATGCGACGGATAGATGGGTAATCAGCAGGCAACCTTGAATTGGGCAATCCAGTCCGTTCCCTTAACCGTGCCGGGTTATTGGAAATCATTCTGGGCCCTTTTCCGCATGGTGCGGATTCAAGAGAGCCCTCAGAGGCCATACGCAGCCCACCCTACCCCATCAAATTGGAAGGGTGAAGAGATGGTCCAGACCACAACATGAATCCAAATGGCCGGTGAAAGCCGGTGTGGTAGGTTAATCAGAGGGTCCCAGGTTCGAGCCCTGGCGGGATCACCATCAGCCCGGGTGGCGGAATAGGTAGACGCGCTGTCTTGAGGGGGCAGTGCCCTTATGGGCGTGCTGGTTCGATTCCAGTCCCGGGCACCATTTCTTCGTCTTTCCGCAGATAGTGCGTAGAGACTGATTTGCCAACCCGTTGTGATCATATACAGAGCTTTTTCTCAATTGGATTCTCAGTTCAACGGATCAATGTGCGGGAGCTGTACTCGACCTATTATTCCCATCTGTTATCATGGAGGATCGCGTCGATAATCCCCCTTTTGTTCCAGAGTATAGCAAACCGGAATCTCCCGGAATCTGGATGAACCTTGATAACACGGTATCAATCTATATGATTGTAACCCAGGAGATGGATTTCCCCGAAGCCGCGCAGACAGCATTCCAGATTGTCAAAGATGCCCAGGATCGATTCCCTGACTGGCCGCGCAGTTTCTACCTTGATATAGAGGGAAACAAAGTGGCCGATATGCCTCATGAAGACAAGTGGATTGAATTCCAGCAAGAATTCTGGTTTTCCACGCTTGCACATTTTCTAACAAGTTTTGATCTTCCGCTGACCGGTCCACTACTCAACCCCAATCCGCAACGAAACGATCTACCTGACTCGCTGGGCATCAGATAATGGCCTTCAGCGGTGCAGAAAACAGACTTGATATTGGTGAATAGATGTCCTGCATTGTATCTTGTGGGAACGATGAAAGCTTAGACTGATCTATGTGTGCAGCGGTTTGTATTTTGGATGGTGCCTTGGTATTTTTGCTCCTATAACACAGTTATTCTAACAATTGCGCATGCTGCGAATCACCTTTACTATTTTGGCCATCGTGGCGTCGACCATTACGCTCAGTATCAACTCAATGGAGATGAATGAGTGGTGGAAATACGTCCCAATGGCAGGCCTCATTCTGATCTCGCTGATCCTGTGGATTGCTGTCCCTTCTCCAAAACGTAGCCGTAAGCCAAAAACCTCAGATTCAGACCTTCAGGCATTAAATGAAGAAGAGTCATTAGCTGATTTAGGGATCTTGGATATTCGCCCAATAGGCTCGGACAACTCTTCTGCAGACTTGGAAGAATTGTCTTCTGACCAGAAAACTCAGGACACAGCTACAGATGCAGATGCACCCGAGGTGGTTCAACTGAGCCTACTAACAGAAACTCCCCAACAGAATCTTGGAGATACACTCCTTCCATACGTGCCCAACAACCCACTTGATAAACATATCCTAACTCCAATCCTGCAAGGATTCCGTGCCATACTTGACGCTCATTCCGTCGGAGTTATTCGCCCGATCTCGGACGACTACGAGTACGAAGTTTGCGGTACAGCAGGCTTCGACTGGATACGTGCCCGAGGAGAATCGTTTGTTCTGAAGTATGACCTTCTGAACGAATCCGAAACCGCGGCAATTCATTCTGTTGGTTCCAAAGGTCTGCAGTCGAATCACCTGACCTACAGCAGGAAGCCGGCCAGTATTACTTACATCGGAATTACTCCCATTGGACAAACTGACAAGCTGCTGCTTGTAGATACCATAAATAAAAATGGGCTATCTCATCCCCGTGCCAAGAAGTTACTCAGAAATTTCGGACAGACGCTCGCGCTACTGCTCTACAGGGAAGACCCAAATCGCCCTCGGCATGAGATTGTTTACGAAGAAATGGTCATGGCAAAAGCTGAAAACAGAGATCTTGTATTCGCCCTAGTGGTTCCTCAGAGGTCAGAGACACTCACCAAAATGTATGGGGATTTTCTTGATGATATCGAAAAAACATTCTCAGATTGCTTACTTCGTGCAGATCCAAAGAGCCGTGTGGTCAAATTTGGTGAACTCCTGTACGGCGTCTTTCAGAATTGCCAAAAAGATGGACTTGAAGTCTGGCACCACACGGTTCAAAGCGAGATTGCAAATCAGGGGGGATTACTCACTGGAGGGGCATTCATTGGGGCGGTGGTCATGACCAATGAGCATCAAACTGCTGACCACCTGCGTGATGATGCCAAACGTGCCTTGATCAAGGCCTATGAGGGCCCGGCCGAAACGGTGATTCTTTAGCGCTTACCAGTGGGACAAATAAAAAATCTCCGCGCTTACTTGATTCATACGAATTTTTGCCGGTTCGAATCACTTTCGTCATAAGTTGTCGGTTCTCATCTCCCACCGGCACGACCAGACGCCCACCACGTCTTTGTTCATTCGGTTCCCGGAGTTGCTCAAGGAGCCTTTGGGGAATTTCGAGTGCTCCTGCAGTTACGATAATCCCATCGAATGGAGCGATACCCGGCCATCCCTGGGTCCCATCTCCAACGCGCAGTAACGCTCGATAATTGAGTTTGCTCAGAGCTGATTTTGCCCGCTCATGCAATCTTCGATGCCGCTCAACTGAGTAGACCCGGACCCCCATTTCACAGAGTATAGCCGCTTGATACCCACTACCGGTACCAATCTCCAGCACCTTATCACCCGGTTCCGTATCCAGTAGCATAGTCTGAAATGCTACCGTAGTTGGCTGGGAAATCGTCTGTCGCATACCGATCGGCAGTGCTAGATCTTCATAGGCCCGATGCTGCAAGGCTGGCTCAATAAATTGTTCTCGCTTGACCCGCCCAATCGCAGCTAGAGTACGCTCGTCTGTCACACCATTTTCTTTGACCGTTTCGACCAACTCTGCTCTCCTTCGAATATAAACCCCGCCTGATTTCGCCATACTAAAACTATTTTTCTGTTTGACCCAGCCCACCTGAGGATATCCGTGTACTCAAAGCTTCAAATAATTGACTTCTTAGCTCTTCTGCCGTAAGTCCGGAAATCATTACACCTTGCTCTGCAACAGAGATTTTCCCGGTTTCCTCGGATACGACCACTACAAATGCGTCTGTTTCTTCTGTCAGCCCAACGGCCGCCCTGTGTCTTGTTCCAAATTGCACCCCCAAGCGCTTACTGCGAGAAACGGGTAAGATACAACGCGCTGCCTCAATACGGTTATCCGAAATAATGACTGCTCCATCATGCAGTGGGCTACTCGTGTGAAAGATGGAAACCAAGAGGTTTCTGCTGATTCCCGCCTGTAAAGATTCTCCTGTTTCCTCATAACTTCGGAGCCCACTGGTGCGCTTGAATGCAATCAACGCCCCCAATCTCTGCTGGCTCAGCGTGCTGGTCGCGGCAACGATTTCGGTGACCACCTCCTCTTTACCCACGGGTGTAAAGAGGCGCCGCAAGAGCGGGGTCTGTCCTAAAAAAATCAGTACTCGCCGAATCTCTGGTTGAAATACAATGATCGCTGCCAATACATAAATGTCGTTGAGAGCCGAAAACATGGATTGTAACACCTTCATGTCCGTCACTTCGACCAGAAACTGGATAAACAGAAGGCCCAGTAACCCCCCAAACAATGAAACCGCCAGCGTGCCACGCATGGTTATGTAGAGCCGGTAGAACACAAGAGCTACCAACAGGATCTCGAACAGATCAATCAGCCGCACCGGGATGATGCCAAAAAGGTTCATGATGAGACGTGTAAAACTGCTTCCAGGCCTTGAATCATTTCACGGGTTTCACGAACATCATGAGTTCGGATAATCTTTGCCCCCTGAAGTACCGCCGCAGCCGCCATTCCAAGTGATCCGAATAAGCGATCATGGACTGGTACCGGTGCCGCATTATCACTTAGGACCTGGCCAACTGTGCTCTTGCGAGATATCCCTACCAATACAGGATACCGCAATTCCGTGAGTAAATCAAGTCGCTTGATCAAGCGCAAGTTATCCCTGTGCCGTTTACCAAACCCAAACCCGGGATCTATCACAATGCTCTCTACACCCACCTCCCGGGCCCGCTCTGCCGACTCTGCCAAGCTTTCATACACTGCAACAGCTACATCCTTATAGTCAACCGCATGAACTAAACTGCCTTCATGACGAACCGAATGCATGATCACGTATGCCGCCCCCACCTCCGCCGCATACTCCGCCGAGGTGGATCCATTCTGCAGACCAGATACATCATTAATCATGTGTGCTCCGGCATCAAGCGCCCTCAACGCAACGGGAGGGCTAAATGTATCTGCGGAAATAATCGCCTCAGGAAATGACTGCCGGATTGCTTTGATCACAGGGACAATACGCTTGGTCTCACATTCATCTGAAACCCGCTCTGCACCTGCCCCATAGACACTTCCACGCGGACGCGACGAGGCACCTCCAACATCAATAATCGCTGCTCCTTCCTCAAGCATGACTTCCGCGCGGCTTAGCGCTTCAGATGTGCTGATATATTTACCACCATCATAAAAAGAGTCCGGGGTTACATTCAAAATCCCCATGATCACAGCACCGTTGGTGCAATCAAGCCACTGATCTCGGCAGATCAAACCGGAAGGTTTATCGTTTGCGGAGCGATCTGTGATATTATGCGGATCCTGCATCTTCCTATATGTGTTTAACGGCGCGAATCAATTATAAACGTGCGTGGCGGGGGGCCGGCATAACTATTCAGATCAACCTTACTTACTGTCTGTTGCGATCTCCGTCTAAACTATGAATCAACGCGCACCTGCCAAAATACAAGCCAGGCTGTTGCGGCGCTTACTGCGTCGCGCTTCAAACACCGAGTGGGGGCATAGGTTTGAGTTTTCACGAATTGCCCGAGAGTCGGATGTCGCGAAAGCGTACCAGGCCCGCGTACCCATTCACACCTATGATGACCTTCAACCGTTTGTGGATCAAGTGCGGGCGGGTGCAGAGGATCTGTTTTGGCCAGGCGGGATTAAACATTTTGCCGTCTCAAGCGGAACTGCTTCAAAAGGAAAAGTAATTCCTCTCAGTGAGGATATGCTCCGGTTGAATCGCAGTTTTGCCGTAACGCTTACCTTGCAGTATTTGATGCGCTCAATGTCCATCAAAACGCTTCTTGGTAGGCATCTGACCCTTCCCGGAACCATTGAAGGCGATCCCAATTTCCCCAGCACTCTCATTGGAGAGGTTAGTGGATTGCAAACTCTTTTTGCTCCTAAAATCTTCAGGCGTTTCCTGCAGGCGGTTCCATCTTCGATTGCCTTCGCTCCCGACTGGGATGAAAAGTTACGCTCTGTTGTTGACCAGACTATGAACCAGGATATTCGCCTGGTAGCGATGGCTCCGACATGGGCCTTGGTGGTTTTTGGGCTACTAATTGAGCGGTACAATGAAGTGAATGGAACCAGTGTGAAGACCGTTGGAGAGGTGTGGCCCAACCTGCAATTATATATTTCAGGAGGGGTTGCCCTGAGCTCCTATCGATCCATTCTTGAAGAACAAATTGGATTACCCAATATAGATTTTCTGGAAGTCTACGGCGCTTCAGAGGGGTTTTTCTCCTATCAAACCAACTTAAGCGACCCCGCCATGCATCTGCATCTGAATAATGGCGTCTTCTACGAGTTTGTGCCGCTGGAGGAACTCACATCAGAAAATCCAAGTAGATTGACCCTCGAGCATGTAGAAACCGGGATAAGATATGCTCCAATTCTCACCACATGCAGTGGACTCTGGTCTTATGTATTAGGCGATGTAATTCGTTTTACCAATACCTCTCCGCACAAGATTGTGGTTGCCGGCAGGACATCGGAGATGATTGACAAGTATGGGGAAGCCGTTTTTGGTGAGGATGCCCGTGAAGCGATCAACAGAACCTGTGACGTTACAGGTAGCCTTGTTCGGGAATACCACGTTTCTGCCATCCCCCCAAATAGTATGAAGACTCCGACCCATGAATGGCTACTTGAGTTTAGCCGAATCCCCCAGGACTGCGAGGCATTTACCCGATCACTGGATTTTGCACTTTGTGATATTAACCGCCATTATCAAATTCGCCGTGAAGCAAAAGCCTTCCGGCCACCCGAGATTGTACTTGTCCCGGACGGGACCTTCAACGCATGGCTGAAAACTAGCAAGGGACAGATTCGTAGCCAGACGAAGGTCCCTAGAATGAGTGACCAGCGCAATATCGCAGATGGCATTCTAGCACATGCCGGACAGGACGCTCGTCGAATTCGTGTGGATGAATTCATGTAGGGCTTGGGGACTTGAGTTTTTCCTAGACCCTACCTGCACAAAAATCCTTCGCCCTCCATCCTATCCCTGAACTGCGATGCTGGGGATCGCCCAATAATCCAAGTGGGACAGGGTTTCTTCCACGAGACACGCCGGGCCCCCGAGCATCGGCAACGGTGCCGACCGCCCATCCAGAAGAGCGGAGAGGTCACACTCTGTTCCATCCAGATAGCGTAGAACCCCGCCATTGGCCGACAACATTGCATAGCCCGGAGTCAGATCCCAGACTTTGTCGTGGCCGATCAGGACTACATGAGCACCCCCCGTTGCTACCAGGCTCAGATGCGCCGATGCCGTTCCCAAGGATAGAACACGGCCCGGAAACGAATCCCGAAGTGTATATCGCTGATGGGGGCGTGCATGGGTCAGTAAAATGGTGTTTGTGTGCAAGGAACGATCCGTCGTCAGTAACCTGCGCTGAGAATTCCTCCATACATGTGTTCCGGTTGAGTAAAACAGATCCCTGGTTGCAGGAAGATAGATGAACCCTGCAACCGGCTCGTTTTCTTCGATCAATCCAACAGCGATCCCCCAACTTGCCATTCCCGCCATGAACGGAATGGTGCCGTCAATCGGATCAATCGTCCAGTAGCGTGAACCCTGCCGCGGACTCCGTAACATCTCATCTTCTTCTGCGATGACTCCATCCTGGGGAAACTGACGCATAATCGCAGCGACCAGATATTCCTGAACAGCTTTATCTGCGGCAGTAACCGGTGAACCATCCCGCTTGATCTCATGAGTTGTGCAAAGAAAATGGCTCATTGCACGACGCCCAGCTTCCTCTAATAACGGACGGAAAAAAAATTCCAGTGACTCCATGAGACTGAACGGTTGGATTGATCGTCAACATGTACCAATGCAGGTTGTTTAACGCATGACCAGTACATGTTACCATATTCCTCGATCTAAAACAAATTTATTATGTGCTTACGAATTCACCTATGCAGTGGTCCCCGGAATGTCTCTACAGCACTCATGTATTCATTCGCCCAGCGCCCGGATACATATGTGATTGACGAGCCACTCTACGCCCATTACCTTCGACATACGGATGCATCGCATCCCGGTCGAGATGAAATCCTGGCCACAATGGAGCATTCCGGAGAAAAGGTCGTCCAGGAGGTCCTCATGGGGCCATGCAATCATCCTGTACTCTTCGTCAAAAATATGGGACATCATCTGATTGATCTAGACTGGGCATTCCTGGATCAGATGACCACGGTGATCCTAATTCGTGACCCCGAACAGATGCTTCCTTCACTCATCAATCAGGTTCCACGACCCGAACTCGCGGATACAGCATTAGCCATGCAGCGAAAAGTTTTCGACTATCTAACCCACCGTGGACAATCTCCTTGTGTCCTTGATGCACGCGAAGTCTTAATCGACCCTGAAAAAATCCTTCGCAATCTGTGTGCAGAACTTGGAATCAGTTTTGATCCAGTCATGCTCCACTGGGAAGCAAAGCCTATCCCGGAGGATGGGGTCTGGGCCCCGTACTGGTATCATGTGCTCCACAAATCCACCGGCTTTGCACCCTACACGCATAAGTCGGCCCCCTTCCCCGATTTTCTGCGTCCATTACTCAATGAGTGTATTCCCTATTATAATTACCTATATCACCACGCCCTAAAAGCCTAAACCAGTCATGCATATCTCAATACCCGACGAGCGTAACGATACCATCATGGTATGGATCAAGGATCGCCTGGTGCCCCGATCCAAGGCAAAGGTTTCTGTATTCGACAGCGTCGTCCAAGGCGGGGATGCGGTCTGGGAGGGCCTGCGTATCTATGATGGACGCGTCTTTGAGTTAGATGCGCACATGGCCCGACTCATGCAATCTGCACATGCCATGGGATTTGTAGACCTCCCCACACATGAATTTGTCCGTGATGCCCTCTTTGCCACCTTGAAAGCCAACGGGATGCGTGACGATACCCATGTACGACTGACCTTGACCCGAGGAAAAAAAACCACATCCGGGATGGATCCCCGCCTCAATGTATACGGCCCTACGCTCATTGTCCTGGCGGAGTGGAAAAAACCGGTTTATGCAGAAAGCGGTATCCGCCTGATCACCTCTTCCATCCGCCGTAATACTCCACAGTGTCTGGACTCCAAAATTCACCACAATAACCTCATCAACAACATCCTTGCGAAAATCCAGGCAAACTTGGCCGGGGTGGATGATGCAGTCATGCTGGACATCCACGGATACCTCTCTGAGACCAATGCAACCAACATTTTTCTCGTAAGGAACGGCCAGATTCTGACCCCCTGGCCGGACAGTTGCCTACCCGGAATTACACGTGCAAAGGTTCTCGGAATATCCCGGGACCTGAATATTTCCTGTCATGAGGTGAATCTTTCGATCACCGATATGTATACAGCAGACGAGATGTTTACCACTGGCACGATGGGGGAATTGACTCCTGTCCTCGAAGTAGATGGACGAATCATTGGTAGCGGCAAGCCGGGCCCTCTCACGTTGCAACTGCGTGATGCCTATTGGGAAAAAACCAGATTCGAGGGAACTCCCCTGCCATTTTAATCAGGGAATATCCAGGACTTTATGCGTCTGAACACTGAGCCTCCACTGCGGATGCTCAAGACAATAGTTAAGGGATTCCTGGGTATTCGCAGCAAGGTTCGGGCCATCCATCGGCTGTAAAAAGAAATACTCAAACTCCAGCATCTCAAACTCCGTTGGCATCGCGTCCGGCTGCGGGAACACGAGCTTGAGTTCATTGCCGCTCTTCAGCACCAGGGGGGCACCTGCTTTGGGACTTACGCAAATCCAGTCCAGCCCATCAGGTGGAATCAGTGTGCCGTTGGTTTCCACAGCAACCTCAAAACCATGTGCCTGAAGGGCCTGAATCAAAGGGCGATCCATCTGTAAAAGAGGCTCTCCCCCCGTACAGACTACATAGGGTTTTGCACGGGTGGACGTTGCGCTGGGCCAGGCTGCGCAGACTGCATCCGTAAGCGCTGCCGGTGTTCCAAAGCGCCCGCCTCCAACCCCATCCATGCCGACAAAATCTGTATCACAGAATGGGCAGATTGCGCTGGAACGATCTTTTTCATGCCCACTCCAGAGGTTGCAGCCGGCAAACCGCAGAAAGACTGCAGGGCGCCCTGTCATATGGCCTTCTCCCTGAAGTGTATAGTAAATTTCTTTTACTGTGTAAGCCATGCAAATCGCTCCCCAAGCCCTGGGGCATTCGCTCCCCAATCCAGAACCGCCACGGTTAAGCGACTAGCTGTAACCTTCCGGTCCTGTTCATCTACAATACTGATTTGCCAGACCTGAGTTTTTCGTCCGAGATGTAACGGGGACGCTGTGCCGATTACACGGCCACTGCGGACCCCTCTTAAGTGATTTGCATTGACCTCAAGCCCTACTACATACTGTTTTCTGATGTCCACACACAGGACTCCCGCAACACTCCCCAGGGTTTCTGCCAGTACGACCGAAGCTCCCCCATGCAACAGCCCGATGGGTTGATTCGTGCGATGGTCTACCGGCATGGATGCGCGCAGGTAATCAGGGCCGACCTCCGTGAACCTGATGTCAAGGTGCTCCACCATCGTCCCTTTCCCTCGATTGTTCAGTTGTTCCACGGTTACATCGCTTTTCCAGATTTTCGCCATGTTATTCGGAATTTCTATAAATACTCGACCTTATACGCACATACACGAATATCTACCACTGGATGGAGATTGATCCATTGCACTCGCAACACCTGAGCCACAAAAATCAGAGCATATGACATGGCTATGCATAATCCTGTTTTTCACTCTTTTTGCGCCAATAGCGTGCAAAGCCGTACCAGCTCTCACGCGGCTGCCCCATATAGTTGTATGGCTCCTGAAATGATTCATCCACCAAGGCATGCATCTGCTTCATTTCTGAGGTATGAAAGGCTTTTGCCCGCTCAGCATCGGATTCGCAGTCATCCTTCAGGGAGCACTGAACTGCACCTGCCCATGCACGCAATCGTCTACGCATCTCAGATAGATGCTCCTTTACATCATGTACAAGCCCAAAATGCGTCAGAAACAGCTTCCTGGGGGCCTGCTCTTCCAGCCTTGTAAGCGACTCCTCCCATAGAACCAAATCAATATCCGGTGGGGGTGCTACGGGAATAATATAATCTGCACCTTCAATTCTCATCCCTGCAGCATCGCCGGCAAATGCCACTTCTGCTTCATCCTCCAACCACGCAATATGATGAGATGCATGCCCGGGCGTATAGCAGGACCGTAATTTGCGACCACCTATATCCAGTACAGCTCCATCCTCTACCGCATGAACCTGGCTCGCAGGAATCGGCAAGATCTCTCCCCATAGCAGATCCATTCGTTCTCCATAGATCCGCCGGGCACTTTGAATCAGCCGTTCCGGGTTGACCAGGTGACGTACTCCGACTGGGTGCACATGAATATTCAGCTTCGGCAAAGCTGCTGCCAATCGGCCTGTGCAGCCTGCGTGATCCAAATGAATATGCGTTAGAACCACGTTCCGAACTGCTGCCAATCCACCATGAGATTTCAATGCCTGCTCCAGCGTATGCAATGTGCTTGAAGGCCCCGGGTCAATCAGTGTCAATCCCTGGTTCGTTTCAAGCACTGCACAGGCAATCAGGCGTGATCGTCCGCGAAACTGCACATCCACCAGCCATGTAGGAAGTTCGCTGCTCAGAAGTTGCACGGTCCGGGTTGGGTTTACTCTGAGATTAACTTCATGAGCACATCCTCAAAGATCATCGTCCGTCAGGATGGGCAGATCCTCCTGGAACGGTGGCATGAGCGGGCGAGCTTTCCTCCATGTATCGTCTAACTGTACAGACATATCATCATGGTGAATCAACACCGGACCATTATACCTGGCTTCCATCGGACCATTCTCTAAACGGAGCACACCTCGGGGGCATACCGTCGCACACATCCCGCACCCCACACAGGAGGCACGTACAATATTCTGGCCTCTTTGTGCATACCACCTTACATCGATCCCCATTTCGCAATAGGTTGAGCAGTTCCCGCACGAAATACATTGCCCTCCATTAGTCGTAATCCTGAATCTGGATAAGTACTTTTGCAAGAGACCAAGAACGGCTGCCATTGGGCAACCAAATCGGCACCACACACGGGTCCCCATGATTGGATAGAAACCAACTCCGATCACCCCTGCAAAAATCAACCCGATAAAGAACCCATACCATCTTGAAAACTCTTGCGACATCCCTCCCAGCAGGCCGCCGCCCAACCACTGATTGCCCCAGAGCATCAGTGTTGTCACGACCACGAACACCAGGACGCTGTGCACCATCCAGCGCTCTATTTTCCAGGCTTTGGTTGACTTGTCAGAAAGATGTCGGAACGGGTCTCCTGCCGTCTCTGCGAGGCCGCCACAACCACAGACCCATGAGCAGTACCAGCGCTTCCCAAAGAAATAGGTTAAGACTGGCGTGGCAATCACGGTCATTACAGCGGTCCAGAATAACAGAAAAATCCCCAGACCGGGTCCCTGTGTTAGGGAGCTAAAGGTACTCGGCCACAGGTAATCATACTTGAGCGGCCAGAAATAACTGAAATAAAACTCGGGCTCATTCAAGAGTACCATAAGGTTGGGGATCAAAAAAGCCAGCCCCAATTGAAAAAACATCACCGAAATTGTACGCAGAATCTGGTAGCGGTTATCCCGGTACTTGATGAGCATCCGGGCTCCCATCACGAGCACGGCAAGGGTATAAAAAAGTCCATACAAAAACCATTGATCCGCAGGGGTCCCGCGGATCGCTATACTCAGTCCATCGGTGGCCCGCACGAGCTGTTCAAGGTTTGAGGGGGCCCAGTAAAGGATGATATAAAAGCCGGTGAATATAATTCCCAGTACCCATCCTGCCATCCCCCGTGCAGTTACCCCGGAAAACCATACGCCATTATTGTTGACCCCTGCCGGCTGTTGAAGTAGCTCTGCAAAAAGGATCCCACTGCCAGACAGCAGCCCCGCAAGCGAAAATGCGAACGTAACCGTAGGGTTCAATGCCCCTTCCCCTAAAAAGGTAACCAGAAGTGCCAACAGGCCAACTCCAATGAGGGCCAAGCCAATTTTTTGACGTGTGGAGTAGTTCGATCCTGACGATGTAAGCTGTAAACTTGCCTGATATTCCATTTGGATTTCTATGCCACTGCGGCCTGACGATAGACCGCGTTCGAATAAAATTCGGTATCAAACCGAGCTTTCCCAAGAGATGCAAGGACCTCCTCTACAGGGGTACCACTGCGGATCCATGCTTCGCATTGATCCTGTCGCAGACGCAGCCCCATTACATTGAATCCCAGTATCCTGCCAATATTGCGATCACTGTTGATACGCAGGAGTTTCTTTCCCCTCTGAAATAACTGTGATCGAATATGTGATCCCGGTTGGGCAGGTATGTCTCCGTAGGTCTGATATTCGATGGTGAAAAATTTTGCCGAATTAAAAAATATTCCCCGCCGGTATGGGGTCCGATGTCCGCAGAGCGTACGGGCCACGACTTTCCCATGAGCTCGGCCGGTATACCACAGCTGCTCAATCCGCCGACTTCCGATGCCATCTGCATTGAATTCCGCGCAATCCCCGGCGGCATAGATATCCGGCACATTGGTTTCAAAAAATTCATTGACTACAATGCCTCTGTTTGTCTCAATCCCCGAAGCTTTTGCAAGATCGATATTGGGATGGACGCCTGCGGTGAGGCCGACAAACTGACATTCAATACGCTCGTTGTTGCTGGTCTCAATCGCTTCAACGGTTTCAGGGCCAAGGATGGACTTCAACTCCGTATTCAGTCTTAGATCAATCCCATGCTCATAAATCTCACTATTGATCAGTGCCGACTCTTCTTTGGGCAGCAAATAGTCCATATAACTGTTTTCCCGCACAAGAAACGTTACAGGAATATGCCGGGCATGAAGCATCTCTGCCATCTCTATCCCAATCAGGCCTCCTCCCACCACCACACCGTGGGAGATGTTCTGGGTATTACGCTCCATCAATGCCAGATCCTGCATCCCGTACAGTCCCTGCACCCCCATTAAATCCTGTCCGGGCCAACCGAATTTATTTGACTGTGACCCCGTTGCCAGAAGAAGTGCATCATAGGCAATATCGTTCCCATCCGCAATCCGGACCACTTTCTGTTCGGGATCAATCCGGGATACATACCCCCGAACCAGGTTTATTTTATTCTTGGACCAGAAGTGATCTTCATAGGGTTTGGTCTCCTGATAGCGCATATGCCCCATGTAAATGTACATCAGAGCAGTTCGTGCGTAAAAGTGATCGGTTTCACTGGACACCACTGTGACGCTGTCACCGCTTAACTTGCGTATAAACCGTGCAGCGGTAACGCCTGTGATCCCGTTTCCAATAATGACGATATTCCGAGCCATGACACATAATGATTTATGGGAAGTTACGCTAGGAGATATAACATATCAACACCTTAACGTTTGAATCGCTCATGCCGGAGTTGATCTACGGGATTGCCGGAAATACAGCAAAGGACGAGTTGTGGCCGCTCATCCAGCGATTAGTCGCCTGGATGGAGACGGAAGAGATCAACTATCAACTGCACACCCCTATTACTGAGGGCCTCCTGGAGCGTTCTTTTATATCTGCCGAGTGTGCAGAAAAAGTATCCTCGGATGCGCTCGCCGGCACAAGTAGTATTATTCTTTCCATCGGGGGAGATGGAACCCTTCTGCACACAGCCTTTGAAGTTGGTGGAGCTGGCGTTCCAATTCTGGGAGTCAACATTGGACATCTCGGATTTTTGGCCGATGTTGAAGCCAGCCGGATCCAGCACGCACTGCACTTACTGAATACTGATCAATACCAAATTGAACAACGAAGTGCCCTCAGCCTGACCGGCCCACATACCGGCTGGGCCCTCAATGACATTGTCGTTACACGGCAGCCTGCAGGTGGCCTTGCAGCGATAGATATGCTGGTTGACGGCACCAAACTAAACCGTTACTGGGGAGATGGGTTGATTATTGCGACCCCGACTGGATCAACCGCCTATTCGCTGGCCGTTGGGGGACCTATCGTCATGCCTGGGAGCAATGTAATCCTCGTGAGTCCTGTCGCCCCGCACAGTCTGACCGTTCGTCCGATTGTGTTACCTGCACAATCAACCCTGACCCTGCAGCTGGCATCAAGCTCATCGGATTGTACGATTGCTCTGGATGGGCGAACGCATCTCATTACTCAAAAGCAGAAGCCCTACACGATACGCCGGGCCGATCATTCCATCAAACTGGTCCGGCTTGAGGATACGCATTATTTCGGTACCCTTCGATCGAAACTTTCCTGGGGAATGGGGGCCCAAATGATTCCATGAGGGGCGCCGTCATACTGATTGTATTGATCATTACCGGATGTGCCGGCTCCCGCCCTGCTCTTGATCGGATTGATCCAGTTGAGGCCTATGAGGTCGAATCCGTGATGGATAGCGTTTGGGCTCATGCACTTCCCATTTCCTTAAAAGCAAGGGGGGATCTATCCATGAAGACCCCGCTCTATTCGGGAACGTTGACAGCTGAGATCGCGCACCGCAGGGCCGACTCACTGCTTATGGTCTTCCGTGTCCGAGGTCTTAGCATAGAAGGCGGCCGTCTATTGGTCACGCAGGACAGCTTGTTTTTCTATGATCGATTTGCGCAGACATTACGCATCGCGGATAGTCGTCATCCAGCATTGCCAGCTTTATTTTCTGTTCAAAATGCAACTGAGCAGATGCTCGGCTACGTTCGCCCAATTCCAGGGACTCCCCTTCAATTGGAGTCAACTCAGGATGGATTAGTCCTCACGGATTCCCTTGTGCACAGAACGTACACGGTTGATCCTGAATACTGGCGCACGGTCCAGATGACGCAATATGATGCATCAGGAACACTTATAGAAGCCCTCTATTTCAGTGATTTCTTTGCGGTTGGTGAAGAATTCTTCCCACGCCAGATCATCTACCGGAACCCGGCGATGAACACGAATGCAATCCTGTATTATCAATCTCTTTCGATCAATGAACCCATTACTTCCATGTCTCTTGACCTGCCCGGTGGTGTAAATCGTGTTCTATTACCGGAAGAATAAGTACAGACCTTTATCTTTAATCATTCCCTTGAATTTATCTCTCTCATGCCAAATACTTTCGATGTCATTGTAGTCGGGACAGGACCCGGCGGATATGAAACTGCAATCCGGGCTACACAACTCGGCTTCAAGACTGCGGTGGTTGAAAAAAATAAGTTGGGTGGGGTCTGCCTGAATGTAGGCTGTATTCCCACCAAAGCGCTTCTGAAAAGTGCAGAGCTTGTGTCCTATGCCAACAATTTGAGTTCTTATGGCCTGGAATTGGACGGAACGATTCGTGCCGATTTTCCAAAAGTGATCGAACGCAGTCGAACGGTTGCCAAGAAAATGAATTCTGGTGTGCAGTACCTCATGAAAAAGAATAATATCGAGGTGGTATTTGGACATGCGAAGTTGACCGGAAGCGGTGCATTAAGTGTCAGTCCATCTGTAGATATGGATGGTAAAAAAGTGGGGAGTGCGCGTAAGCTCAAGGCAAAGCACATTATCCTCGCAACAGGGGCACGAGCCAGGGAGATCCCCCCTCTTCCGATTGACGGAGAAAAAATTATTGACTACAAGGGAGCGATGCTCCAAAAAACGCTACCCGCCCGTTTGCTGATTGCCGGCGCAGGTGCGATCGGGGTCGAGTTTGCATACTTTTATCATCACATGGGCACAAAAGTGCATCTGGTTGAGCTTTTAGACCGCATTGTGCCGATTGAAGACGAGGATGTATCCAAACAGTTAGCCCGGTCATTCAAAAAAGCTGGCATCAAGGTCAGTACTGGTTCAACGGTTGAACGTGTAGAAGAAGACGGTAAGACGCTCAAAGTGCATCTGAAAACCGCCCGGAAAAACGAAGTCATTGAGGTTGACCAGGTCCTTAGTTCGGTTGGGATTACGGGAAATATTGAAGACTTGGGGCTGGAGGACGTTGGAGTCGAAACGGATCGTGGATTTATTAAAACGGATGGATTGTCCCGCACCAAGGTAAAAGGTGTCTATGCAATCGGGGATGTGGCCGGTCCGCCGTGGCTTGCCCACAAGGCGAGTCATGAGGGTATCCTCTGTGTTGAAAATATTGCCGGAAAAGAAGTCCATGCACTGGACAAGGAAAATGTTCCAGGATGCACCTATTGCCAACCTCAGATTGCTTCTGTAGGATATACTGAACATGCTGCCCGTGAAAAAGGGCTGGATATCAAGATTGGTAAATTTCCCTTTTCTGCATCCGGGAAAGCTTCTGCGGCTGGACACACGGATGGTTTTGTAAAGGTGATCTATGATGCAAAATACGGGGAGCTTCTTGGGTGCCATGTGATCGGCCATGATGCTACGGAGCTCATCGCGGAGGTCGTTACTGCGCGTACACTGGAAACCACCTACCATGAAATCCTGGACGCGGTCCATCCCCACCCGACCCTGTCCGAAGCCATCATGGAAGCGACACGTGACGCACTGGGGCAGTCAATCAACATTTAGTTCATGTCCTGAGCTAAAATAGTCGGAAAACTACGCAGTTCAAGGGATGCCTCGGACAAAGATCTCCGGTGATCCTGTCATTTGGCGTGGTAGCCCATGTGCTCGGAATCAGTGATCTACATGGTCGGAATGTGCATTTTATTTCAGTAATTCAAGGTTTTTTAGCAGATACTCCATAGGAATTTTTAGATGAACTTTCAACAGCCAAAACCAGACTCAAAAAAATATTCAGACCTCATTAACGAGATTCAGAAAGGCGTAATCAAAATCCCCAAGTTTCAACGCGAGTTTGTCTGGAGTATAGATAAGACAGCCAAGCTACTGGACAGCATTCTGAAAGGATATCCGATTGGTACATTTATTTTTTGGCAAACAGATGAACGAATTAATGACATTAAGAACGTTGGGAACTTGGAGATTCCCGATACGCCGGAAGGAAACCAAGTTCAGTATGTATTGGACGGACAACAACGTATTACCTCCCTTTTTGCTGCTTACCTTGGTGCTCGGATTCAGAAGACGGGCGAAAAGACGATAACGGACTATAACAAGATTTTTGTCAATCTCGACAAAGATATAAGCGAAAATGACGGCCAGGTAATTACCGCCGAAACCACGGGGGAGAAAAATATATCGCTATCTGAAGTCCTGAACTTTAACTATGCCAAAGCAAAAGAACTTTCCGATGAATTCAGTGACGACGAATTAGATACTATCAATGCATATTCAACGGCGTTTAAGACGTATGAATTCTCAACTGTAGTTCTTAGAAAGGAAGATATTGACTCGGCAATCGAAGTTTTCACTCGTATTAACACAAGCGGGCAAACACTTACATTGTTTGAAATCGTGTCTGCCAAAACCTATGATGAAGAGCAAGGGTTCGATATGCAGGCGAAGTGGGAAGACTTTATAAAAGAACTTAAGGATATTCGGTATGAAGGTATATCGAGCACTGTAATTCTCAGCCTGCTTTCTCTTGTTCTAAGCCGAACTAAAGAATGCAAACGCAAGACCATACTGGCTTTGGATAAGCAAGCGATAATAAATAATTGGGATGCGGCAATATCTGCCTTAAAGGATGAGGTTCTTGCAAAACTCTTCTACAATCCACATTCTATGCCCGTAGACACCCTCAGAGCAATATTTTCCTCCAAATGAGAGGGTTTTGCAACAGGTTCGGATAGTATTGATTACTTCAGGACGACCTACCGAATACCTGTCTCCCAGATCTTGCCTTATGATGCTCTATTGGCTTCATTTGCGTATTTCTTCATCTTGAATGAAGGGAAACCGGGACCAATTCAACGGAAATATCTCGAAGAGTTCTTCTGGCGTATGTCGTTGTCTTATCGGTATTCAAGCTCTGCAGAATCACGGCTGGCACAGGATATAAGGCGGATTGATCTGATCTTGAAGGATGAACGTCCTGATTACAGCGATATCAATGTTTATCTGGACTCCCCACAGTCACTGGTTGATGCAAATTTCAGTGCAGGAAACAGCTATTGCAAGGCTGTGCTTTGTCTATTGGCATACCAGGAGCCTAAAAACTTTCAGGATAATGGCAAAGTTATTCTTGATAATTCATGGTTAAAGAGAGCAAACAGCAAAAATTACCACCATTTTTTCCCGAAAAAGTATCTGAAGAACAAAGGGCTTTCAAACGGTAACAGCTTGGTCAATATCACCTTTGTCAGTGATCATTTGAACAAAAGAATTATAGGTGCAAGGGCACCTTCAAGCTATATTGGTGATTTCAAGGATGAGAACAGTGATATAAATAAAGCTTTGAACTCGCACTTTATTGATCTAGATGGATTTGGGATTGAAAGTGATGACTACAAGGTTTTCCGGGAGGCTAGATCTAAGTTGATATTTGACGAGCTGAAGGCAAGGATTGAATTAAGTCGGGAACCTATCAGTGACGAAGTACAAGAGTTAATCACGGCCGGTGAGAGTGGTACAGTCGAGTTTAAGTCAACGCTCCGTTATGACCTTCGAGAAAAATGCGTAAACAAAAAACTTGAGTATGTCATTGCAAAGACAATAGCTGCCTTTCTTAATAGCGAAGGAGGAAATTTGTTTATTGGTATTGATGATAATCAGAATGCCCTTGGGCTGTCAGACGATATCGAAAGCTTAAAAAAGAAAAATGTGGATGGCTTTGAACTACAACTTATTGAAGTAATCAAGAAATATATAGGCGGAAGTCACATGACACATATAAAAATATCGTTTCCTATGTACGACGATGTTCAGGTCTGCCGGGCTCAGGTTGCGAAAAGTGGCCAACCAGTGTTTACGAAATTTGGCGAGAAAGAAGACTTCTTTGTTCGTTCAGGGTGCTCATCCCAGCCGCTAAGCCGTGAAGAGCAAAGTGCCTATGAAAAAGAACATTGGAGTAATTAACGCCTGGCATAAGAGGGGGCACCCCAAAGTTAGTGGGGAAACGGATCAATTCAACTCCTGGCGAGCTATTTCTACATGAGTGACAAGCTTGGACGCCAACCTGCCGCTAAATATGCCGCGTACTGGGGGAAAATCTCTATAATCCCTACCGACTGCAACCTGGATGTGGCGCTCATCGCAATCTCCATCGTTGACGGGATCCACACCAAACCAGCCTGCGCCCGGCAACCAGCATTCAACCCATGCGTGACTCTCACTACGTCCGCCAGCATTACCGTCCGATCCAAGGTATCCCGACACATAACGAGATGGAATGCCCCAACTCCGCAATATTGAAATCATCACATGAGCATAGTCTTGACACACGCCCCGACCACTTTCAAGTATGTGATCTATCGGCGACTGCGCTGTAGTACTCCCGGGCTCGTAGACAAAGGCCGCACGTAGCGCCGCTTTAAGTTCTTGGATGCTGTTCAAGGGAGTGTTGGCTTTCTCTATCCCGAATTCCTTCATGAATCGCTTCAACGTAGCGGATGAAGGCCGTGCGAAGCAGCTGGGTTGGAGCATTATCCACTGTTGCGGAGCCTGTATGGCAGCTTCGAGCGCGGCCCAGCTTAAGGTGCCGAGAGATTCAGGCAGCGGAGGTTGGGGAATCACATCAACCTCAGAGAGCGCACGGATATGAAGTTCGTGATGTGGGCTGGGACGATCAAAAAAATGTCCCCGGTTACCATAAGGGCCGGTAAAAACAAAGATCGATCCCCCAGGATCAGTGCTCAGTGAAAAGCTGCGGACCAACTGGCGAAGATTACGAGCAGGTACCAGAAAAAGCGTAATCACCGACCCAGTTACGGCACTTTCGTACGTAAATTTCAACTCGTGACGTATTGAGTAGCGAGCAGTCATGATGGCAATCCCTGCTCCAAGGGATAATCTATATATTCTGCAATGATGAGATCGTGAAGTGTGCGGCACTCTTCAGCAAAATCTCCCAAGAAACCCTGTGTGCCTGCACCCTCCGCGGAAGCTTGCAAGTTCGTCTCAATTGTGGCGGATAGACGCAGCATGTGGCGGTGTGGCGCTCTTCGCGGATACCGTCTACCCGCCGGGTCTATATCCGATAGCAAGTATTGAACGGACCGGGTCGCAAAACTCAGGGAACGCGGAACCTCAGGATTGGATATCAAAAATACCAGTGCACGCCCTGGCTGAATCACCATTGAGCACTCTCGGCAGTATGCCTCGTAGGCAGCGCACACGTCTAGCAGTCCTGCCCACATTTGAGATTTTTTATTTGAGGGACGGGACCATGCTTGCAACAGGGCTGTCTGGAGCTGTAGCCGTTCGACAAAGCGGCCCAACTCAAAGAATCGCCACGCATTGTCCCTAGACATCCCGGCTTCAATGACGCCGGATAAATGCCGCAGTCGGTCAACGACCCCTGCAGGCAGCCTATTGGGCCCTTGGGCCCAATACTCCGTAAAGTCGCAGTTTCGGAGCCATAAAAAGCCATCATTGAGACATGTCCAAACCCGGACCGGCAGCCACGGACGAAGCTGTTTAGCATTATCGCGTGCTGTAGTCCAACTCTGGATGATGGAATCTGGATTTTCGGTGTCCTCAATCAGGTGAGCGGCAAGCGCAAAGGCATCGGGAACTAGAAAGGCTTCTGCATCACCAGTTTCCGTAGGAGATGTGGGAGGAGGCTGTGCCAATGCCGCATACAAGAGCTGCCAGCCGTGCGCCAGCACATCAGCAGGCGTATCAACCAGACGTGCAAGATGATGATCCAGCAGCCGTGCAGTATGCTCAGCACGCTCGAAATATCGGCCCATCCAGTAAAAATCCCCAGCGGCTCTAGCCAGCATCACACATCCCTTTCTTTTTCGTTAATAATCCATAAGTCCTTGCAACCTCCGCCCTGACTCGAGTTGACGACCAGGCTTCCCTGGCGAAGTGCAACGCGACAGAGCCCTCCAGGCGCTATCCAGGTTTCTTTTCTTCCTCGCAGCACAAAAGGGCGAACATCCACATGGCGTGGCACTATCTTTCCGTCAATAAAGCACGGTGCACGAGAAAGTGCAAGCGTCGGTTGGGAAATAAAATTCGCCGGATCGGTTCGCAGCCGTTCAGCAAAATCCCTTTTTTCCTTTGCCGATGCATGTGGTCCGACCAACATCCCGTACCCCCCAGATCCTCCAACTTCCTTCACAACTAATTTGTCAAGATTTTCCAGTGTATATGTTAGTCCCTCAGGGGTCCGGCACAGGTACGTCTCGACATTGGAAAGAATCGGCTCCTCGGAAAGAAAATATCGAATGAGATCGGGTACGTAAGCATAAAGCGCCTTGTCATCAGCCACGCCGGTACCAGGAGCATTGGCGATTACAACGTTGCCCATCCTGTATGCATGGAACAGGCCGGGTACACCCAAGAGGGAATCACTGCGAAAAGTCACCGGATCCAAAAAATCGTCGTCCACCCTTCGGTAGATTACATCAACTCTCTTGAGTCCGGTGACTGTTCGCATGAACACCAGACCATCATGTACTACCATGTCACGCCCTTCAACGAGTTCGGCGCCCATCTCGCCAGCGAGAAAGGCATGTTCGTAGTACGCTGAGCTGTATCGGCCGGGAGTCAGCACTGCTATCCGTGGGCTCTGTGTCCAAGTAACGAGTGAGGCCAGCTGGGAATAAAGTTGCCCTGGATATGGAAGAACCTCCCGCACATTATATGCCCGATACAGTCGCGGCATTACTTGCTTTATTGCAGCACGGCAGGCAAGCATGTAGGAGACGCCAGACGGTACACGGAGATTGTCCTCGAGGACGGAAAATCCATCACGAGTACGGACTACATCGGTGCCGCAAACCGACACATAGACATCGTGGGGAACCTTTGTGCCCAGCATCTCCATGCGGTATTGGGGACATCCCAAAACCAATTCGTAGGGTACGATACCGTCACGCAACGACCACCCTTTATGGTAAATATCCTTCAAGAACAGATTGATCGCGTGCAAACGCTGTCGAAGCCCTTGGTCAATATGATTCCATTCAGAATCAGTTAGGACCCGCGGCACGCAGTCGATGGGAATAATTTGTTCAGTGACTTCTTCTTTACCAATGACAGTGAAGGTGATCCCCTCGTGAAGGAACTGCCGCCGAACGCTGTCCTGAAGCTGCATCAACTGCTCTGGCATGGCATTGTTAAGCGCCGTGCCCAGTCGCTCCGCTATCGTCCGCGACGTCCCATCGTCGTGGAACATCTCGTCGCGAAAACAGCTTTCTATCGAATAATGAGAAAACCCCCCTTCACCAGCAACAGTGGGGCCAGCTACACTTGGCCTTACGCGATCGAAAGACAGGTGTGCCGTGGCGCTCAAATTATCCGGGATAGATGTGGTTGCCGTCACTGGAGTATCCATTTTCGATACAATCCCATATTCTTAGCCAGATTTGTTGCAGGCTCCGGTTCAATATACTACAATTTTGCAGCATCGGCTACGGTCCAATGGCCTTCCAAAGGCCCCCGACACTTGAGTTGGCGTGCCCTAATTGTTGTCATTTGCGAGATTCTCTGAAAATCATTTATGCAAGTATGGATGATTTATGACAACCTCGGATACGTTGAGCCGGGCCGGAAGTCAGACTCAATGCTTATCACAACGTCAGTAGCAGTGATGCCGGTCCATAGAGATTTACACAACCCTGACCGTCATTGTTCTGAGCAAGAACGGATCGAGTTCGGAATAGGACCACATACAATGAGCCTCTGGCATAATGTGTGCACAGACGGTGATCTCTTACTCAATATGGATGCGAGCCTCATTTCCGATCTTTTAGCTTCCAAGCTCCAGGTGGAGCTTGATGGCTAAATCAACAGATAACGGCCCCCTCCTCGCTTCCTGAAGAAATAAGTGACAGACATCCTTCTCTGTCTTCCCCCATGAGAAGCATCCCCTGACTCTCCAGTCCCATCATCTTCCTGGGTGCCAAATTCGCCACTACCACAACGGACTGCCCGACCATTTCCTCCGGTTGAAAATGTTCTGCAACCCCCGCAAGAATCTGACGGGTTTCATAGCCAAGATCCACTTGTAACTTCAGCAGTTTTTTGGATTTTGGAACCGGCTCTGCACTAAGTATGCGACCGGTCCGAAGATCCATTTTCGCAAAGTCATCATAGCTGATTGTGGGCTTTGCCTCCGCATATGGGGGACCCGATACGGGGTCGGTAGATTCTAATTTTTCGATCTGTGTCTGAATGGTATCGTCCGTTACTTTATGAAAGAGAATTTCTTTGCGTCCAAGCACATGTCCTACTGGAAGTGGAGAGGAAGCCACCTCGGACCAGCCAATCCCCTCCGAATGATCGGCGTCGGGTAAACTGGACCGGACTCCCTCGAATCTCAACATGCCTCGAAGTTTTTCCGCCGAAAATGGAAGAACTGGATCCATCAGTACTGACAACGCTGCCGCAATCTGTAGGGCTACGTGAACCGTATTGGCACACTGGGACCGGTCGGTCTTCCGCGTGACCCATGGAACCTGATCATTGAAGTACTTATTCCCCAGTCTCGCCACATTCATCGTCAAACGCACCGCTTCGCGGAACCGAAACCGCTCATAGGCGGCCCCGATCTGCTGCGGATATGCTGCCAATTCTGCAAGAGCTGCTTCATCTGCCGCAGAAGGAGAAGACAGTGGAGGTACCTTATTGTCAAACTCGCGCTCGGCAAATGTCAGGGCACGATTGACAAAGTTGCCTAATATATCCGCCAGTTCACTGTTGACACGCGTCTGAAAATCATTCCAGTTGAAATCAGCGTCTTTGGACTCGGGGAGCGTGCTAGTGAGCACATAGCGTAGCAGGTCCGGAGGAAAGTCATTGAGGTACTCATGCAACCATACTGCCCACCCCCGACTCGTTGACAACTTGCTGCCTTCAATATTCAGAAACTCATTCGCAGGAACCTGATCCGGCACTACATACTCCCCGTAAGCCATCAGCATCGCGGGAAACATCAGCGTATGGAATACAATATTGTCCTTACCGATAAAATGAATCAGCCTGGACTCCTCATCCTGCCAATACAGCTTCCATCGCTCTGGGTCACCTTTGCGCTGTGCCCATTCACGCGTTGATGAAATGTATCCAATCGGTGCATCAAACCATACATAGATCACTTTTCCCTCTGATTGCACCCCAGCCGCATCCGCAGCTTCCCGGGGTACGGGAACCCCCCAAGGGACATCACGGGTGATTGCCCGGTCACGCAATCCATCCGTAAACCAGGCCCCAATCTGCCCAAGAACGTTCGGTTTCCAATCGGAATGGCTGGAAATGTAGGCTTCCAATCGGCTTTGCCACTGTCCCAAGGGCAAATACCAGTGCGTTGTCGGGCGCAACTCCGGGACTGCATCGGTCAATGTGCTCCGCGGATTTTTGATCTCTGTGGGACTGAGTGAGGTGCCGCACTTTTCACATTGATCTCCATATGCATCCTCGTAGCCACAAATCGGACAAGTGCCATGTACAAAACGGTCTGCAAGAAAAACCTTTGCCTCCGGGTCATATAGGTGCTCCTCCCGCTTCAGTACAAACTCATTCTTCCCGGATAATCTCCGAAAAAAATCCTGACTGGTATCTGTGTGAACCTCACGTGTAGTGCGGCTATAGTTATCGAAACTGATACCAAACCCCTTAAAGCTGTCCCGGATCATGGGATGGTAACGATCAACGACTTCCTGAGGGGTGACCTTCTCCTGCATTGCCTGCATCACGATCGCTACACCATATTCATCCGATCCGCAGACGTATACCACATCGCGACCCTGCAACCTCAAATAGCGAACATAAATGTCCGCTGGCAGATATGCACCTGCTAGATGCCCGATATGCACCGGACCATTTGCATACGGCAACGCAGAAGTCACCAATGTGCGCTGAAAAGATTTGTCCGGCATCGATGTAAGAGGGTTGATCTGTGGTTCAACAAAAGCTCACCGCTGCGGATCCTGACCACAGGAATAAGTACCTACGTGCCAAACCGTGTACTTATGCGTACAAGCTGAATTCAATCATATCTGCCAGTGATGGAATCTGTTACTTTCGATCGACAAAGTTCGATCACCCGAACAACCGGGGAAACCGATGTCTCCGTCCAGTTCAACCTTGATGGAACTGGTGATTACAAAAACCAGACGGGGGTTGGGTTTCTGGATCATATGTTGGATCTCTTTGCAAAACATGGTCAGTTCGATCTAAAAACCAAGTGCAGCGGAGATCTTGATGTTGACGAACATCATACTGTTGAAGATGTTGGGATTTGTCTCGGTCAGGCGCTACGACAAGCGCTGGGTGACAAATCCCATATCACACGCTATGGCCATGCATACGTGCCGATGGACGAAGCACTGGCCCGCACAGTGATTGATCTCTCCGGCCGATTCATGCTCTATTTTGAAGGAGAATTTGATCGTCCAACGGTGGGCGACCTCCCAACCGAACTTATTCAGCATTTCTGGTACAGCTTTGCAGAGCATGCACATTGTACACTGCATATCAGTGTCCTCTACGGAATCAACACGCATCACAAGATTGAAGCGATCTTCAAATCTGTTGGGCGTGCACTAAGAATCGCCGTACAACAAAGCGAAGATAATTCAAAGATGCCATCAACTAAAGGGATCCTATAGCCCATGTCACTCTCCCATCAAACCTTAGCTGTCATTGGTGCAGGCAATATTGGCCGTGCCCTCGTTGGAGGGTTGATTTCAGGTGGGCACCTGGATCCATCAAGGGTTCGTATAACCCGGCGAAATCCAAATGCTCTGGAGATTCTGCGTGAAAAACTCCCTGGTGTATCTGCGGGTGTGGATAACAAGGCAGCCGTCAAAGATGCCTCCATCGTTGTACTGTCTATTAAACCCACAAATTGGCTGAGCGTCGCGGAAGAAATTCGCGAATTCGTAAACCCGGAAACCTTGATTGTTTCTGTACTTGCCGGGCTCACTACGGACCGGATCGCGCAGGAATTCCCGGACCATCAGCCGGTTGTCCGTACGATGCCAAACACGCCAATGACGGTGTTCCAGGGAGCCACTGCCATCTGCGCAGGAACCTCCGCATCTGCCGAACACATTGGGTTGGTTCGAGAAATGTTTGAAGCCGTAGGCAGGGTGGAGCGGGTCCCGGAATATCTTATGGACGCCGTCACTGGACTCAGCGGCAGTGGCCCGGCATACGTCTACATGCTAATCGAAGCCCTGACCGATGCCGGCGTAAAACAGGGACTCCCTCGCTCAACAGCATTCAGATTGACCAAACAAACTGTACTTGGGGCAGCACAACTTGCAGATCAAACTGATAAACATCCTGCAATCCTGCGTGATGAAGTTACCACGCCGGGTGGAACTTCTATAGCCGCGATTGCAGAATTGGAGCAGCATGGCTTGCGCACCATGTTCATCCACGCTGTTGCGACTGCAACAGAACGTTCCAAGGAACTCAGTGGAAATTGATGGTTGCCCACCATGATTACGATCATCGATTACGGTATCGGGAATCTGCATTCCATTGAGCGAGCATTCCAGCATATTGCCTCAGGGGTTATCCGGACGGATAACGCGGAAGCCATTGATCAGGCAGACCGACTTGTGCTTCCCGGTGTTGGTGCTTTTGGTGCCTGTATCCAAGAAGTAAGAAAGCGAGGACTGGAACAACCCATTCTGGATGCAATTGCTCGCAAGGTGCCATTCCTGGGTGTCTGTGTGGGGATGCAGATGCTCTTTGAATCCAGTTCGGAAAAAGGCCAACATATTGGCCTGGGGCTACTGAGCGGGCATGTCGAGGCATTGAGGCCACAAGATCCTACTCTAAAAATCCCCCATATGGGATGGAATGTTGTTTCGCCGGTCCAGCCCAGTCCACTTCTGCATGATCTACCCGATGATGCGTGCTGCTACTTTGCACACTCCTTCTACGCAAGCAGGACCGACCCGCATGAGGTGATTGCCTCTACAGAGTACGGGGTAACTCTTCCGGTTGTCGTGGGACGAGATAATGTCTACGGGGTACAATTTCACCCGGAAAAGAGTCACAAAATAGGCCTTCAAATTTTATCAAATTTTGCCCAACTTGTATGATTATCCCGGTACCGGCAATTGACCTCCTAGATGGATGCTGCGTGCGGCTGATGCAGGGGGCATACGATCAGGTCACCAACTATCATCGTGACCCGTCAGCGGTTGCCCAACAATGGGAATCTCAGGGAGCAACGCTGCTGCATGTTGTCGACCTTGATGCTGCACGATCTGGAGGGCAGACACACAATACAGAAACAATTGCTTCGATCGCAAAACAGGTATCTATTCCGGTCCAGACTGGCGGAGGAATTCGGTCCAGTGCAGATGTCACCCGTGTCCTTGAGCATGGAATCCACCGGGTGATCATTGGTACCGCTGCCGTTCAGGATCCCTCACTCGTTCGTGCAATGGTTGCAAAATATGGACCGGAACGTATTGCGGTCGGCATCGATGCCAAAGAAGGAGAGGTCCGTGTGAGCGGGTGGCTTGAAGGGACTGGGATGCCTGCTTTTGAGTTTGCCAAGAAGATGGAACGGCGCGGAATTCGCCGTATTATCTATACCGACATCAGCCGAGACGGTACGATGACTGGCCCCAATCTGAGTGCCTACCGCACTTTAGGAATGCAGCTTGAATCTGCGCAGTTGATGGCAAGCGGTGGTGTGTCTGGTCCAGAGGATTTGGCAGCCTTGAGTGAACTGGAGTCTGTTGGTGTAGATTCGGTCATCATTGGCCGGGCACTCTATGAGGGGAAATTTTCAGACTATACTCTTTGGCCGGAAGGATTGGAAAGATGCCCCTAACCAAGCGGATTATCCCCTGCCTAGATGTAGATCAGGGGCGTGTCGTAAAAGGAATCCAATTTGTGGACCTAGTTGATGCCGGAGATCCCCTCGAACAGGCGCATGTGTACAACAAGGAGGGAGCCGATGAACTTGTATTTCTGGATATTACGGCAACCCACGAAGGGCGCGACATCATGCATGATGTCGTTCGCCAAACGGCCGAACAGATTTTTATCCCTCTAACCGTTGGTGGAGGTATCCGAACCTTGGAGGATATGCGGAAAATGCTTCACGCTGGTGCGGATAAAGTCGCCATCAACTCCGCTGCAATTCGGACCCCCGATCTCATAACAGAATGTGCTGAGGCATTCGGTGCCCAATGCGTGGTTGTGGCGATTGACATGAAACGACGCCCCGAGGGAGGCTGGGAAGTCTATACACACGGAGGACGGCGAGCCACAGGGATTGATGGATTTGAGTGGGCCAAGGAAGCAGAGACGCGAGGAGCTGGTGAATTATTGGTCACATCCATGGATCGGGATGGTACTCAGATTGGATATGATCTGAAGCTATTGCAACGCCTGGATGAACTCGTACAGCTTCCTGTTATCGCCTCCGGCGGTGCCGGTACGCTTGAGCATTTACGGGACGCTCTACTCATCGGCCGTGCTCACGCGGTTCTTGCTGCATCCATGTTCCACTTTAAACAGGTTACGATCATGCAGGCAAAACAATTCCTGCATGATGCGGGGATTACCGTCAGACTTATCTAAGTCATTAGACTTGACCGCCTCTGAACGCCATTTTGATTGGACCTCCAAGGCATCCGTGGGAGCATTACGCAAAATGCTTAGAACATCCCGCACCCCGTATTGCTGCTTTGTATCCAGTGCAAGGCATCTCTAAGCCCGATCGTCTGCCCAATCCAACCGGACCTTCAACGTGCGCAGCATGGCAAACGTGTTGCTGTACTGGACTTCAAACTGAGCACACACATCAGGCAGCTTGATGCCCTTCCTGGATCCCGGTGCACTCGGTTCGTTGGTCACGACGATCGCACCGTGAACCCGCGCGTAAGCCACGAGCCAACGTCCGTACCCGTCGCGAATTTCTCCTTCGCGTGGCCGAGATACCTCGCGTGGCGCTCAACCCACATCATGATGTCCGTATAGGCATCCATCACATCGGTAGTGTCCACGGAAAGGAAGAAGCCGTCCGGGACTTTACTTTTCACCCATTCCACGAGATCTTCTATCTTGCGCCGAGAGGAGCTCGCTGCGCACTTGATCAATGCTATAGACTCGACCTGCCCGGTGGTGATGAAGGAGGCTCTTCCAGAAGCCGGGACAGATCTTAAACGAATAATACCGGTTCTTCGCCGTAATAAACACGTCCGAATCCAGAAGTTAGATCAGATTAACCATCATGGAAGATCCACGCCTAGCCGCTTGGCGTATCGTTGGAAGGTCCCTCCACGCAACCCGGTGAGATCATAGGCTTCCTTGAACCCGATGCGCCCCTCCAACGCGGCGCGCAACACCCGGGTCGTAAAGAGTTTGCCGACACGCGTGTTCTGGTTGTTGTAAAAGTCGCCACCGGTAGTTTTTTTGCCGCTCTCACGCTCTCTGCGAGTGTAGCGGTCGTAAAACTTGAAGAAGGTATCCCAGTCCACGAGATTCAAGTCGAGGGCTCGACGGGAAGCGACGATTGGACTGACTTTGAACATTCGGGCAAGCTCCTTGAAGCGATCCTCCTTCCGTTCGACTTTCCCCCACTGCTCTCTAAGCTCTCCCGCTGGCACGAGCAACTCCGCCGCCGCCTTGTTACACCATTCCTCTACGTCCGAATCACCGGGAGACAGGGCCTCGAAACCAGACAGCCCTTCCTTACCAAGTCAGATATGGGCCAATTCATGAGCGAGCGTGAACATCTGCGCCGACTTGACGTCCCCACCGTTCACGAAGATGAGCGGGGCATAGGGGTCGGTGAGCGCGAAGCCACGAAACTCATTCACGCTCAGTTTTCGGCGTGTGCTGTTTCCCACTACGCCGTTGATCACCGCCATCACGCCCAAGTGCTCGATCATTCGGCGCAACTCGCTCACGGCAGCCATCCAAGTGTGGACTCCCGCAGCCCAGCCACCATCAAGGCCCAGCGTTCGTCGCATCTCCTGACCAACGGCGTCTGGATCATCGGCTAACCGGGCGCTCCCTACGAATGACAAGGGTTCCGCGTCGTTCTCGACAAGGGACTCCCGCAACCACTCCTGACGGCGTTGCATCGTGTAGAGGGTATCAAGCAAGTTGGGACTTGGCCTCCCTCGACCGGCACCGGTCACTCTGCGATAGTCGGGAACCGGAAGACGTTCGTCGGGGGGCTCAGGAAGAAACATGTAGCCGAGTGGCGTCTGCGTGGCCTTGGCCAGCTGCTTCAGCTGCTTGAGCGTAGGCTGTCTCTCGTGTCGGACCCAAGCCTTGACCACCCTCTTGAGCTGCTTCGGGGAGCGTTCTATAAGGCTATCAATGTCGTAGCCAGCACGCTCGCAGGCCCAACGAAGCATCTCCGGCGGTACTGGTACGCGAGTCATGCCCCGACCCTCTTGGAGCCATGACGTTCGCATAGCCAAGTCCATTCCCAGTTGCTGGGGACACGAAACGGTGTTTCTCCCACCGAAATCGGATTGCCTCTTACTCTCCTGATCCGTTTAGCAGCCCGGGGATAAAATACTTGTTTCGGGATCGTGTCTCCAATATCACTCATGCCAGCGTAGGATCTCCTTTCATCAATTTGAGGGCCAAGGTATGACCAGGAGCGGTCCAGATGCCGCTAAACCGCCGAAATACGCGATATCGGCCATATTTGCCAAAAAAGGCTAACCAAGGGGCTAAGCCCTTCGACAATGCCAATTGGACAGATCAATTCCCCTGAAGGACTCTTGGCTTACTCACACAACAGTACGTTCGCACTACAGGTAAATGCCTCCCCTTGCAAGACCATTCGCTTTAAAGCCACAGGGTTATCTTAAACAGGAGCTCTGCACAATCCCATAATATTCATCTCAATTTAGCAGTTTCGTATTGATAAGCATCTGGGGAGCCTTATCCTGCTATATTTGTTCCATTCATTGGGCGATTAGCCCTGTTTTTCGTGGATTTTGATCGAATAAACCTCTGTTTTCGTTCTGAATCAAGTCTACTGACCTGTTTAAGAATTATCTACTCATTTCACCCTCAAGGTGATCCCATGTCCCCGTCTTCTGAGCCTCTTTTTGTGCTTCCCTTCAACCAGTCAATTCGGATCAAATCGTCTAGTCGCAACCATACGACCTCGGACGCAGGCACATTCTTGTTGCGGTCGGTGATTGACCGCACCGGAATCCTGGACTTTTTGACCGATCAACTGCACGATCCTCGGGATCCACATCGTATCCACTATCCTTTGTTTGAATACACAGTGGCTGCTTCAGTTAATGCAGGGCTGGAGTTCGTTATGGACGGATGCACTCAGTCGGGATGCGGCCTTTGGTGTGTCCACCAGTACGAGCCGGGGGGATGGGGTAGTCGGATCGGATCGTACGTTGGCATCGCAGCCGACCATGTCCCGCTTGGTGGGTCTGCTGGGCATGGTACAGAATCTGGTTCACTTGAAGGCAGGGCTTCTGAAGGTGGGGATGGAGCATATGCTGGTCCAAAACGGTGGACGGCGGCGCGATGAAGTGGTCATTGATGTGGATGCGATGCCCGTGGATGCACACGGCAACCAGCTTGGCAGCAAGTATCATGGGCATTATAAGCGGACCATCTTCCTTCCCCTGATTGCTTCGTGCGGGGAGACCGGGGATGTGCTCGGGGCGCAATTGCGTCCGGGAACTCAGCGCGAGGTCACCGATTGCGAGGACTTCATCGTTCCCATCGCCCATGCGGTGCGCCAGCATGTCGCCGACCAGGTCATTGTCCGTATGGACGCCGGCTTCAATAGTGGTGCGTTGTGTGCACGACTGGAGACCGAAAATATTGGCTATCTCATGCGTCTACGCAAGAACAAGACACTGGAACAGATGGCCGCAAAGTACGTGAAGGATCGCCCGTTGGAGGATATGACCTGCATTGAGTTGACGTATAGTGCGAAGTCGTGGGAATGTACTCGTCGGGTGGTATTGGTGATCAAGTCGCGCCCGGGAGAGCTATATGACAGGGTCTATTTTTTGGTGACCAATCTTGATGCGGAGATGTATCCAGGTCAGAAGTTGGTTCCCATGTACAGTCAACGCGGAAAGGCGGAGATGCATCAGGGCGAGATGAAAATCGCCTGCAGCGCATCATTGTCGTCCTCTCCACGTCCCAAGTCGCATTACCGTCAGAGACCGATTGAGCGTACATACGAAATGGATCCCGATGCGGAGGTCGGCGCGGAGAATGATGTGCGCCTCCAGGTGTACATGCTGGCCTACCAGCTTCTTCACATCAGTCGATGCAACTTGCATAGTCCGCCTCCACCGTTGGATGAGACCCCATCGTCTGAACAGACTCCACCGGCGCCAACGCAATGCGCCCAGGGGCTGCGTCAAACGAATCTACCTGGAGTTGTGCTGGACGAATCAACGGGGGGTGCCTTGGAGACGGATGTGCAGGACTCCCCGGACCCCGATCGGGAAGAGGCGCACATGCACATTCGCCGCTTCCGACTGTGTGTGCTGAAGGTCGGTGCAACCATGGCACGTCATGGCCGCTATGTAACCTTTTATATCGCCCAGTCAGCCGTACAGGCCTGGAAGCGTTTCCTGGAACACTTTCAGCAGTTGCAATGGTACACAATACCGGAATATTGAAGCTGAGCCTTTCCGCTACACCCGGAATTCGTGCCTGCTTCGGGCCGGACTCCGAAGCGAAAATCCTCCCCGGAGGTGATTCTTGGAATGAGTGTAGAGCGAAACATACCTCGCTGTAGGACTGGACTGCACATGAGGAATGGGTTGACCGGAAATCTACCCCAATCAACCCGGAAAATATGCGAGAATGACCTCGGGAGTCGCCCCAATCATGAAGGTCAACTCGCAGATTCCATCTCACACAGGAAATCCTGACTCCGCACAACCAAAGACGCACTTTGGAGCCATGGGAAAATCCATGATGAATAATATGGGACCATCTGTCCGCCTCCAAAAACCCATGAAAGAGTACTGTTGAGATAAACATAGATCCGTTACCACAATACACCCACCAAGTCTGGAATCCATGGATTCCAGACTTTATCCCCGGACTGCTACATTAATCCCCATGGACATTTGGACAGGGAATAACGTGCTTAGCCTATATCTGTACCTGCCCGGATCGAGATTTGCGAACAAAGCGAAAATATCTTATCCTATTCGCCATGCTTCAGCGCTACTTACTTCTTCTTGCCTTACTTGCCTTGGCGTCATGTCAGACTCCCGAGTCTACAGACCCCAGTATCCTGAGTCCCTCTGATCTTCCAGAATACGAGCATGTGCTAGATCATGCCGGAATCATTAACAACTGGACTGAGGAATTCTATCATCGCGGGCTGCAAATCTATCGAACCAATTGTTTTGCCTGCCATGGAACCCCCAGCGTCCAGGGTACACTCCCCAATTCACGTCAATTCTGGGAAGATCCCTTCAAGTATGGTAGCGACCCGCTCTCCTTGTACAATACACTCACGCTGGGACGTGAGCTTATGCCACCTCAGTCGCAACTTACTCCACAGGAAAAGTATGCTGTAATCCTGTATATCCGAGAAGAATTTCTGCGCGACCAAAATCCAGATGCTTTCTTTGAGATTACCCCCGCCTACCTGGACGAACTTCCCCAGGGAACGTCATTTGGTCCTGAACCTGCACAAAACACCCCCTGGAAAGAAATGGATTACGGGACATTTTTGATGCGGACTTATGAGATCGCACATGCATCTGATGGACCAAAAGGAATCAACCGTCAAGGCAGGCCCATTCCGAATGAAGATTTTCGTTCCCGAAATTTTGCTTACAAGGGTATCGCAATCAGACTTGATCCGGGAAATGGCGGAGTTGCAGCAGGGAATGCATTTGTAGTGTTTGACCATGACCTCATGCGCATGGCCGCTTACTGGAGTGGGGAGGGGTTCATCGACTGGGAGGATATTCTACTGGATGACCAGCACAACGTCTTTCCCCGGATTGTAGGAGATCTACATGTTGAAACCGCGATGGCTCCAGGCTGGGGCAATCCGGCTACAGGCTCTGCAGAGGACCCACGCTTTCGTGCCGTAGACGGCCGTCAATTTGGCCCTCTTCCCCAAAACTGGACCCACTATAAAGGCCTGTATGTACATGGTGATCAAATCATTCTCCACTACACGGTTGGAACGGCCCAGGTTCTCGAATCATTTGCCCTGGAAGCAGATACCCTGTTAAGCCGAACGCTGAATATTACGGGGGTAGCGAATCCACTGGTTCTCCACGCGGCCCCTGACAGTATAGCATTGACAGTCATTGCTTCCCCTGGTGAGATGTCTGGTGAGCTGCTCAGGCAGGAAAATGGAGTGCACCTGGTGACCATCCCCCATGATTTGAATCTCAAGTTGATCTATGGGGCCAGTGATGCAACCTCTGCCCCGCCCGATGATCTTGCGCAGTATACTCAAGGCGGCCCACCTGCCAACACTCCCGTACTTGAATCGCCAATTCTCCCTGGAATCGGAGAGGGCTACACTGCTGATGTTCTTACGCTTCCTTTGGATAACCCCTGGAAAAGCCAAATGCGTCCAACCGCGATTGATTTTATGGCCGACGGGAATGAAGCCATCATTACGACGATTGACGGCGAGGTGTGGCATCTCTCAGGGATTACCCAGCAATCCGGATCCGTTGAATGGCGCCGCATTGCGTCCGGCCTCTTCCAGCCACTTGGGATCCGTGTGGTTGGCGAAGATATCTATGTGGGCAGCCGGAATCAGATTGCTCGCCTGCATGATCTTAATGGAGATGGACAAACAGATTACTACGAGAGTTTTAATAATGACCATCAGGTCACCGAACATTTTCATGAATTTGCAATGGGGTTGCAGACCGACGAGGAAGGAAATTTTTACTATGCAAAAAGTGCCCGACACGCCCGCCCTGCACTGATCCCCCAACATGGCACGCTAATCCGCGTGCGTGCGGACGGTCAAGAAAGTACCATACTCGCCACAGGCTTCCGGGCAGCGAACGGGATTACGATCAATCCAGATGGTACGTTTATGGTCACCGATCAGGAGGGGCACTGGAATCCAATGAATCGAATTAATGTCGTTGAACCTGGAGGCTTTTACGGGAATATGTACGGATACGGAGCGCCCGCAGACTCCTCGGATGAAGTGATGAAGTCTCCCCTGGTATGGATCGACATGAAGTATGACCGCTCACCTGCTGAGCTACTCTGGGCAACGAGTGATCGCTGGGGACCACTTTCCAATAAACTTCTCAGTTTCTCTTATGGGTACGGTCGTGTATTCCTTGTGATGCCTCAATCGGCGGGAGGGATACAACAAGCCGGAATCGTGCAACTCCCTTTGCCGGATTTCCCGACTGGGCTTATGCGAGGGCGCATGAATCCTGCGGACGGGCAACTTTATGTCGTTGGAATGTCTGCGTGGGCAACCAGTCAGATGATACAAACCGGTGGCCTTTATCGCATTCGATACACTCGCGAGACGGTACGCATGCCCGAGTCCATGCGCGTGCTTGAGGGAGCGGTCGAGCTCTCTTTTACCTCTCCCCTTGAAGAGGCTTCTGCGACCCAGGCGAGTAATTACCAAGTACACACCTGGGACCTTGAGCGCTCACGCCGTTATGGGTCTGAGCGCCACAACATCCAGAGACTCCGAATCGCCGGTGCGTCTCTTCGGGATTCTACAGTCACTCTGAGTCTTCCCGGCCTGGAACCAACCTGGATCCTCGAAATCACCTACGACCTCATCGACGCTAATGGGGTTGCTTTTGAGGGAGTCGTCCAGAGCACGGTCTATGTTACTGAGGAAAATTCAGCCTCAAATTAATCTGAAAGAGATTGCATTCCAGTCTGATTCACTATTGTTTCAAGGACATCAGAGACTGTGATCAAGCATAAAGCATCCTCTGTTTGCACTTTGAAACTGAAGATCCTCTCAAGAATCCACTTCCGTTATTCATCCTCTTCGGTCTGACAACCATCTTCTCCCGTAAAGCACTTATGCTCTGCGTCTGCACCGCTCAAAAGATAGGCGATCAAATCTGCGACCTCGTCCTCATTGAGCCGATCTAACAACCTGGACGGCATCGTTGAAACAGGTGACGCTTCACGGGAAAGGATCTCTGAAGCCTCTATGCTGATCTCCTGAGACGGATTGTAGGGGTTCTGATTGACAAATACTTGCCCATCCTCTTCCCGCAGGACTCTCCCCACAACCGTGGCACCGTTACTTAAGGTCAGCACAGAAGCTTCATATTGATCACTGATTTCGTCGCTGGGGGAATCAATTGCGGCAAGAATTTCATGCCGCGAAAACCTTGACCCAATCCCCGTCAGGTCCGGGCCGATCGCTCCGCCTGCCGTTTCCATACGGTGACAAATGCCGCATAATGCAGCAGCATACATGGTCTCTCCCTGTACAAAATCCCGCGGCTCACCAAGTGCATCATCAAGCATTTGATTCAGTTCCTGCCGGTTCCATGCTTTGCCCGGCCCTTTCGGCACTGGTAAATCCGTCAGGGATTGCCCCGGTGAAGAATCTACGAGTCCGGCCAATGCCTCCTTCTGGTCCTCCGTCAATTGTTCCACCGCATCAGCACGAATATCTTCAAGAAACCCGACATAGCTTTCTCCCCCACTACGCCGCATTGCTTCATGGAACCACATGAAATAATCTTCCCGTAACTCCATCGTCCATCCTGATTTCTGTCCCTGCAGATTCATGGCCAGTTCGATCTCTTCTGGGCTGGGAGGATTGGCTTTCATCTCTGTGATTGCTTCGCCATACTGTTCACTCCGCCCGGCGACCTCGCCTGAAATCAAAAAGGCTTGTTCAGGGCCTGCTCCACTCAACTCCAATAAACGAGCCATCATCTGCTCTACCAACCCCGGTGCCTGTAAAGCAGCCAATAGACGTCCATATTCCCGATTTAATACCTCATCTGACGATGGATAATACCTTTGTAACCGATCAATGACTTCACTGCGAAGTGGGTCCTCAGGAAATCCCAGTCGAATACATACGAGTCCAATGGCTCGAACCAAATCCAACTCCTGGGCACGCGAGATCTCAGATGGATTGATGTTCAGTAGAGCTCGCAGGGCCTGCGGCCCTGAACTCTGATCCGCATGACGTGCCAAGGCGATGATGGCATGAATTCTACGAATTGGGTCCGGCTCATTCAACGCCCTTGACTGCCATCGACCAACCGGCTGATGCTCAATGGCAATTCTCGCTGCGTAGCGAACAAATCGATCACTATGATTCAAACTGCGCCAGGCCGTATCCAGTGTCTCTTGATTTGCTGTCTCGCGATGTAGGGCTTCCAGGGAATGTCGAAGCAATTGTTGCGGCGAGCGCTCAGCAGCGCCCTCAGATTCCAGTTCCGTCACATCCTCGTAGTAAACCCGGAAAAGAAAAGAGTTGAGCCGGCGCCCTCCCGTCGCAAAATAAAGCGCCCCATCATGCCCGATCACTCCATCGGTAACCGGTAGCGGTACACCACTCAGAAATTCTTCCACCACTCCAGTGTACGTGCTTCCGCGCGCCTTCAATGCCACATGATAGATGGTCCCGAAACTCCAGTCAAAGATAAAGAGTCCCCGGCGGTACTTGGATGGGAATGTCGCATTTTTACCGGATACAATCCCCGTAGGGCTTCCCTGGCCGATCTCCACTATAGCCGGAAGGTTGTCTGGATAATAGTCGGCCCATTTACCGGATCCTGTGCGCCACCCAAATTCACTTCCTCCCGTTACATGCACGACACGAATCGGCCGATACCACGGCATACCCAGATCCCACTCCATATCTGAGTCGAATGTGAAGAGCTCCCCTTCCCTGTTGAAGGCAAGGTCGTACGCATTGCGATAACCAACACTGAGGAGTTCCAGTTCGGATGCCAGTGAGTCCGTTCGAATGATCCACCCACCGGGTGGCTGCCGATCAGCCGCATGACCTCGCGGATCACGCAGTGTCGGAAGCAGTTGATCCGTTTGCCATACTGGAGGGACAATCGGGGTGTAGGCATCCGGCAGTTCCGTGTGGTTCCCTGCGACTAGATACAGTGAGCTACTGTCGGGCCCGAGGACAATCCCATGAGGTCCATGCTCTCCCCATCCTTCAAATTGCACCAATGTATGTACGCTATCCAACACAGCATCACCATCTGAGTCGGTAACTCGATATAGCCCGCTACTGTGCTCAGCAATCCCCTCCTCACTATTGACGACAACGTAAAGGCTGTTGAACGCCCAGAGCAGCCCCTGCGCATGCCCCAATTCTAGATCCAATGTAACAACCTCCGTATCCTCGGGATTTCCTCCAATAGGAGCCGGCTTTATGTGGTACAATGTACCATATTGATCCGAGGCAAAGAGACCATCTTCTCCGTCTACTGCCAAAGCAACCCAGGAACTGGAGTCCGTCTGCATTGGGTTATACAGGACTTCTGAATGAAACCCATCCGGTAAAACCAACTCCGGGGGAGCATTATCTGCACTTCCACCTGTTCGGTTACAACCCAGGATCCCAAATGCGATGAAGGATACTACACTTAAAAGAGTCAAAATTCTTAAGTTCATTGTTTGACAAGAAGCTTTATTCCACAAGAAGGTACGAACCCTATCGGTCTTCGCACATCTCAGTCGAATGTTGACGTGCCAACACGAAAAATTCTTTCTCTCTGCTGATCAGCATTATCTCAACTGTGCTTTCATGTCCCCTCTTATGCGCAGTGTAGAACTTGCGGGTATGGAAGCATTTCAATTGGAGAGAGATCCATCTCAGATCACCCCCTCAATGTTTTTTGAGGAAGTGAATCAAGCCCGAACCCTATTCGGACAGCTTATCAATGGGAAAGCAGAGAATGTTGCCTTGATTCCAGCAACTTCCTATGGGATCGCAACGATTGCGCACAACCTGTCCGTCGGCTCCGGCGACAACATTATCCTCGCACATGGACAGTTTCCAAGCAACGTGTATACATGGCGAAGATTGTCAAACAAGACAGGCGCAACCATTCGAACCGTGACCGATCATCACGGAGGATGGACGCAAAAAATACTTGAGGCCATTAACTACCGGACCGCCGTTGTTGCGATCGGGACACTCCATTGGGCGAATGGATCTACTTTTGATCTAGTTGAAATCAGCCAACGTGCGCACGATGTCGGGGCATATCTCATCCTTGATGGGACACAGTCCATTGGAGCACTGCCCTTTGACTTCCAGGCAATCAAGCCGGACGCTTTAGTGTGCGCTGGATACAAATGGCTCTTGGGCCCCTACGGAACTGCATTCTTATACATGGGGGAATCGTTTATTGACGGGATCCCCCTTGAAGAGGGCTGGCTCGCAAGAGATGGTAGTGAAAATTTTGGAAACCTGACAAACTATACGGATCAGTATCGCCCCGGGGCAGCCCGGTTTGATCGGGGGCAAACAAACAGCTTCGCGCAGACCGCGATGATGACAAAAGCCCTGAAACAGATACTCGATTGGCAACCTCAACAAATCCAGGCGTACTGTTCCGAACTGGTAAAGGATTTTCTACCCACCGTTCGCAACAGCGGGTATACGATTCGTGACTCCTGCTTTTCACATCTGTTTGGAATCACCTTACCAGAACATGTGGACCAGACCCACCTGAGTAATGAACTGGCACAACGACAAATTTCTGTTTCTGTGCGCGGCAATGGAATACGTATCTCTCCAAACGTGTATAACCGCAGCACAGATATTGACGTGCTTCAGGATGTATTTCTGTCTGCAGCTAAGTAACCTCGAACGACCCTCTCCAGAAATTCGAACGCCCCTGCATAGATCCCGGGCTGTTCACTCTCGCGTGGTCCCGCTACATTTACGATACCAGATTCCAAATCCTGCACCCATTGAATGACCAATTCGACGGGGATCCTCAATGCTGCATGATAAACAGGCCGCTTCAGTCCTTCTGCTGTTTTCCGGGCAAGCCGGGTTCCTTCTGAGTCCTCTATTCCGCCTAAAATGAGTACGCCATCACTCTCCTGTACATTCCAGACCGTGCGCTGTGCTGGATTTGATTCCGGGGTCACACGAAGCAGGTATCGTTCCGAAATTTCCCCATCTTCCGCCCAGCGCCCGGCAGGACACCAACCTCTGTAAGGAAGTCCCCATTTGATGGCAACATCAAGGGCTGCACGGTCAACCCCCGTCTGGCCACCACTGATTATCGTGAACTTGGAACCTGACATTTTTTATGGTTAAGTTGAGCCTGAAATTATGCGAACACCACACGCTGAATTGTAGTACGATCCATATGATTCGTTCTGCCTCAGGGCTGAGGATGGCCCTTATTCTTTTGGGGTTCACAATTCCAGTGTCTGCCGGCGCTCTGGCACAGGTGCCATCCCCAATGGCATTATTGGAGGAAGTGGTCGCCCGCTATCAGAATACCATGGAAGCGACATTTGTGTATCACCTGACACCTGAAGCCTGGGATGGATCACAAACCCTGACGGGGACACTACAGCTTTGGGGGGATCGGTATCGTATTGAAACACTTCACGAAGTCATCATTGGACGAGGTGAAGAAGTATGGATTTATCGTGCAGCAGACAACCAAGTCCTCATTACTACGGTTGATGAGGATGGCATGGCCTATTCTCCTGGTGCACTGTTTCGCTCCTATGCAGAACTCTATCATCCTCATGCATCTTCGCGTGAGATCCTCAACGGGGTCTCTTATTTTCGGCTTGAGCTTTACCCCTTGAAGGAGGACTTTGCAATTTCTTCGCTAACTCTCTGGATCCGTGAACGTGATCGTATGATCCAACAGATGGTTGCTCTGGATCAAAGCTCTGTTCGCACGGAGATTGAACTGGAGAATATTCGTGTTGGTATCCCCATTCCCCCTGAGACCTTCGAATTCACAGCACCTGAGGGGGCTGAAGTCATCGACCTGCGATTGTGACCCGTCCAATTCGCCTGCATACTCTGCTGCTGTCCTTCCTCCTGGCGGCGCTTTTAATCTGGCTGTCCCTGCGCGGCGTTGACTTTGCAGCATTCATCGACTCATTGCGCTCCGCGCATTATGGGTGGATTCTGCCAGTGATTGGAGTCACCTTGCTGAGTCATTGGATTCGGGCATACAGATGGCAGGCATTGATCATCGCCCTCCCGGAAGACTCCAAATCTCGGGTTTCCGTACTGAACCTGTTCGCATCCGTCATGGTCGGATACATGGTCAATTATGCGGTACCTCGTGCCGGGGAGATTGCCAGATGTACATATTTATCAACCCGAAAGAAACTCTCATTCTCTGCTCTATTGGGGACGGTTGCTGTTGAGCGTATCGCTGATCTCCTTGTGCTGGGTTTTGGCCTGCTCATCACTCTGATATTCGTTCGTGAGCGATTGCAGTCCCTGTTTGAGCAACTGTCAGTACCACAACTACCATGGGTATGGATTGTAATCTGTTGCCTGGTGATTGCGATCACGATCTATATCGGGCTCCGCTTGAAGATCGCTGCCTCCCTGCGTGACCGACTTTTAGCACTGATCACCCAATTTGCCAGTGGGATCAAAACGGTGTACCGCACCCCCAAACGTTGGCAACTGATCTGGACAACGGTAATCATGTGGCTGATGTACGGCTTTATGGCCTACATCCCACTGTTAATGTTTGATCTACATACCACGGCAGCTTTGTCCTACTGGGATGGTCTGGCAATCATGTTCATTGGGGTCCTGGGCATCCTAGTTCCCACACCGGGTGGCGCAGGCTCCTTCCATTTTATCACCATCCTAACACTTACTTCCGTATACGGGGCTACGCACTTGGATGCTGTGGCCTATGCTATCTTCGTTCACGGCGCACAACTGATCCTTTACCTTACAATTGGAGGCGTGATCTTTTTGATGTCCGCGATTACCTCACGCGCAAGGATTGAATAAGAACATCTGTAACTCCAAGCGAAATGCGTGCGATTTTGCGACGCGCTGACTGATTTTTCATTCTGATTGGTAGACTTTTTATTTCGCGGTTCAAGCCAAAACTGGTGATGTCTCGCGTCGCTAACTGACTGCCTCAACTTCCATGCCTCTTCACGCTGTTGTCTGCCACGCGCTTGGGATGGAATACAATCCCGCAGAGCTGGCAATAAGAAGCCGCAACCCAAGCACTGGAACGACTCAATCAAACCAAACACCAGTACCCTAGTAGAACTGGTCCCCCAGAAATTACCCCAAACTCCAATACATTCCCTATTTTCCAAATGCACAGGAGCTACAAGGAAGAGAATGCCTGATTAATCTGCAAACAGGATTTTATCCACAGAAAGTTGACTTAATTTAGTCTCATTCATGATCGTTTTCATTTGGTCAAATATCTCAATGAGGGGATTGATCAAGTACGTCGCAGAGAGGTGAAGCAACATGAGGAACTCAAACACAGTCGTTATGCGCTCTTGAAAAATGAACAGAATCGAACCCAAAAACAAGACGAGATTTTCAAAGTCATCCAGGAATCCAACTTGCAGGTCAGCGTCGCCTGGCGATTGCGAGAGGAATTCAAGGCGATCTTTGAATGCAGATCATTGTCCGATGCAAAGCAGTACTTCCAACTTTGGTTTGAGAGTGTGAAAGAAGCAGCCGTGAAGGAGATCCTGAAAGTGGCGGAGATGTTTGAACGACATCTCACGGGCGTGTGTAATGCCCTTTGCCACGAACAATCCAACGCCAGAGCATGCAATGGGAAGATCCAGGAGGTCAAAACGATCGGCAGAGGATATAGAAAATTTGAAAACTTCCGATCGGCGATTCTTTTTTTCTGCGGCGATTTAGACCTCCATCCACAACATTCACGGTAGAACTTTCTAGGATTCAGAAAGCAACAAATTTTCTATTCGCTTCAGAATTTTTGAGATGGCAGCCTTTCTGTTTCAACCTTGGGACAACTATCTTCGGTCATGCTTCAGCAAAATAATCTTCGGAGTTTGTGCGCTCTTGCTTTTTGCTTTTCCAACGGTTTCCGTTTCTCAGGCGCATTTGCAGAAAATTCAGATTACCGCCAAGGCGGATGCAATCTCTTCGCCCGGTTCTCAGACAAGTATTCCTGTAGAACGTAGATCAGACGTTTCAGTGGATCCGATTACGTTTTCAAATGGATTCCGTGAGCCGAGTTCTCCATTGTGGGCTTTGGATCTAGGAGAAAGGGATCCTGAGCAGAAACAGGGAATAATTGTACCTGAATTTGTTGAGAACGTTGGTTGGGGGGAGATGGCTAATGGTAGACCAAGTTCAGTTGTATCTCAGGAGAGAGGCTTGACAACAACCCATGTGTCCCTGGACATGCAACCGTTGCGTGATGAGGCCGTGACCATTACGAAACTCCAGGGCACGAAGATGTCTACCGCGTTCCCCTTTCCAATTCGTGACTTGAGTCCCATAACACCCATCCATCGAACTGCAGATCAAGAGGGTGGAGATGACTCCGTACAGCTAAAACTTACAGAATCTGAGAGAGTCAGCAAGTCAAATCAGGTAGGGGCGACCATCAGGGATGACAAAATTTCTTGGACGCTCTCGGCCCGATCCCCCCAGGAGGATGTACATGCCAGTCCATTTGCTCGGTTTGCAAAGGAAGTTTTACGGTCGGCAAAAAGCGACGCAACCTTTACCCAGCAGGAAGGAATAGAAGTTGAATCCCCTTCCCCTGCAAACGACGAGCAAAAATATCCACTCTCACGATTGAATACGGCACTGAACGGGAAGAAGATCTTTGATTTCAGGACACTTTTCGATAGAGTGGACGAGATCATCCATGAAAACGTGGATGATTTCACGATTGAACGTCGCACCAACCCGAGCTTAGAAATCAGGAAGTATCCGAGAAATAGTGACGGAGCTTTGGATGAACTTTACCTTGATGAAGGGGGGGATAAGGAGTCGCACACTTTTGAAGTTCGGCTTTCGTCGACGCCTGCTAGCGACATGTATGTACTGCTTGGAGAACCAGAGTTTATCCTTGAGGCCATCCATTTAGAAATAGATCCAAAAAGAATCAACTTTCCAGCCGGCCAAGCGCCTTCTTGGACGGAAGTAACCGTGACGGCTATAGATGATAATCTAGTTCCCGCTTATAATAATTACGTGTATTTCGAGACAATAGTGGAGTTGCAACTGTACGATACGCAAGGTCACATTTCGGAAACTCAATTATATGTAACAATTACTGACAATGATAAAGCGGAGTTTGATGTCAATGTTCAGGAAATTAAGCTTCAGGAGGGAGGAGAATCAAAAGAGTTTGAGCTGAAGTTATCAAATGCGCCCTTTTGCCATTCAAACGACAATAATGGCGTGAGACATGTAAAGGTGGATATTCAATCCTCAAACGAAGATTTAATAACGTACAGTCCATCAACTTTAAGGTTCAAGCAAAAGGAGTGGAATAAATCTCAGAAGATCACCGTGCAAGCAGAGCACGATACGGATTTCGACAATGATACCGGAACCATTACCTTGAAGGCCAAATATTGCGGGTACGGTAAAACGGAAGCCCAAGTTAAGGTCGAAGTGGAGGACGACGATTTGACAGAGGCAAAGCTGGTGGTGAATCCCTTGGAGGTGGTGATAGTGGAAGGCGATTTCAACCATTTTACCGTGAAATTATCCATGGAGCCGACAGGAGAGGTAACGGTGACGATTCCAGCGTTCGAGAATACAGATCTGACCAGAGATCATAAATCTCTGACGTTTCAACCCACAGGAGACAAGGCTTGGAACACTCCCCAGAAAGTGACCGTGTCCGCAGCGGAGGATGATGATGCCGAGGAGGACACCGGCACCATCAGCCTGACGGCCAGCGGCAGCGGGTATGACAATGCTGGCGAGAAGGTCACGGTTACCGTGACCGATGACGATCTGGCAGAGGCAGAACTGGTGGTGAAGCCTTTGGATGTGAAAGTAGAGGAAGGCGGCTCCAACCACTTTACCGTGGCTTTATCTGCTGAACCTACGGGCGACGTAACCGTGATTATTCCAGCGTTCGAGAATACGGATCTGAAGAGAAAGCCGGAGTCTCTGACGTTTCGGCCCACAGGAGACAAGGCTTGGAACACTTCCCAGAAAGTGACCGTGTCCGCAGAGGAGGATGCAGACACGGATGATGATACCGGCACCATCAACCTGACGGGCAGCGGTGGTGGATATGACAATGTGGATGAGAAGAAGGTCAAGGTTACCGTCATCGATAACGATCGGCCGGAAGTATACTTTATCGAGGCGACAGGTAGTGTAACCGAAGAGGTTGGTGATCACAGTGTGGAAATCACTGTTGATCCTCCTCCGATCTCTAACATGGACATCGGGTTTCAGCTTGGCGGGACTGCTGCGGAGGGAAGTGACTACACCGTCAAGCATTTTGATTGTCCCCATCAATCTCCCAAGATCTGTTACTTTGTTAAGACGAAGCCGGAGGCAAAAAACCACCATGTCTCTGGAATTCCCATCCCAGTTCCAGCAGGGCACTCCTCCATGAAAATCACTTTTCCAGTGAACTTTAATATTAAAAAAGACGATGATGTTGAGAAGAATGAAACCGTGACCTTGACGCTTACTGAACCAAAAGATTCAGACTATAAGGTTGGAGACCAAAACACACATACACTAACGATTATCAATGTGGATCCTCCGCCTACGATCAGTCTCTCGACAGAGCCTCCCAATAAAGTGGATGAGGGTGAAGAGATGCATATCACGGCAACGATTTCGGAGCCGCAGTCCACTGATGTGACGGTACCGTTGACTTACCCCAATGCTGAGACCACGGATACGGCCGAATCCAGTGACTATGATAAATTGTTCTCCATCACCATCAAGGCCAATCAGGATGAGGGTACGGGGATGATTCAGACCTATGAGGACGATGCAGACTACGACAATGAAACGTTCACGGTGGCGATTGATCAGACTAGCCTGGCATCCACAGTGACCGCGGGGGATCCGAAAGAGTTGACATTAATAATCAAGGACGACGATCCGAAGCCGCCGGCGGTGAGTTTTGCTTCACCTTCATCCAGCGCAAACGAAAACGACAGGACGCACAATGTGATCGTAAACATCAGCCCTGCTCCAGCGGTAGATTTCACGGTGAAGTACGCGCTGTCAGGTACGGCGAGCGAAGGCGCAGATTACAGCATCACTAGTTCAGGGACGGTTTCTGTAGCTGCTGGTGCAACCTCGGCAAATATTCCGGTCAAGATTGCCGATGACGAGGTGGACGATCCTGGTGAGACGGTGGTCTTGACGCTGGAAAGCGGTACGGGTTACAATGTTGGGAGTCCGAACATCCATACGCTGACAATTGAAGATAATGATACCACGCCGGAGGTACGTTTTTCTTCGGCAACGACCGTCGTGAACGAAGGGGCTGGTACGCGGAATGTGAGCATAAACATTAGCCCTGCTCCCTCGGCCGCCCTTACATTGGACTACACGCTCGGGGGTACGGCGACCGAAGGCACGGACTACAGCATCGATGGTTCGGGGACGGTTTCCGTAGCTGCGGGTGCAACCTCGATAAATATTCCGGTCAAGATTGCCGATGACGAGGTGGTCGATCCTGGTGAGACGGTGGTCTTGACGCTGGAAAGCGGTACGGGTTACAATGTTGCAAGCCCGAGTAAACATACGCTCACGATCACGGATAATGATATCCCTGATGTGAATTTTGCTTCATCTTCATCCAGCGCAAACGAAAATGACGGGACGCACAATGTGACCGTAACCATCCGCCCCGCCCCTGCCGCAGATACCATATTGAACTACACCTTGAGTGATGATGGTACGGCGATTAGAGATGAAGACTACAGCATCGGTGGCTCAGTGTCCGTTTCCGTGGATGCGGGTGCGACCTCAGTGGATATTTCTGTCAAGATTATTGATGATGCGGTGAATGAGAATGACGAGACCGTGATCTTGACGCTGACGGGGGGCACGGGGTACAGTGTGGGCGCACCAGATCAGCATACGCTGACGATCACGGACAATGACATCCCTGAAGTGAGTTTTGCTTCGGCAGCGGACCGAGTAAGCGAAGGAGTCGGCACGCGCAATGTGAGCGTAAACATCTACCCTGCCCCAGCGGCAGATCTTACATTAACATACAGACTGAAGGGTACGGCGGACGAAAACAACGACTATAGTATCAGCAACTCTGGGATGGTTTCCGCGACTGCTGGTGAAACCTCAGTGGATATCCCAGTCAAGATTATTGATGATGCGGTGAATGAGAATGACGAGACCGTGACCTTGACGCTGACGGGGGGCACGGGGTACAATCTAGGAAGCCCACTCGCACATACGCTGACGATTGTAGATGATGATGATATCACACCGCCCACTTCGGTGACCGTGACCTTATTGGCCTCTCCGACTTCGATAGAAGAAGGCGAGTCCGTCAAGGTGACCGCAACATTGTCGCCCCCCTTGTCGGATGAGGTGACGATACACTTGCAGTATGAGCATGGAGACCCGCCAACGGAACCGGGTGATTACGATCCTCTGGGTCAGATCACCATTCCTGGGGGATCGCAAAGTGAATCAGGGACCATTTACATCCAGGATGATTATATTTCGGAGGGGGAGGAGCGGTTTACGGTCGCCATCAACGGGAGGCGGTTACCCTCTGGGGTAAAGCTTGGCAGCCCTTCCTCGGTGGAGATTACGATTCTGGATGATGACCCGCCCCCACCGGTGGAAGTGTCACTGTCCGCGGCCCCCAATCCGGTGGATGAAGGCAAGTCGGTCCGGGTGACGGCGACACTGACGGGGATTCTTGAGACGGATGTAGACGTTCCATTGGAGTATAATAATGAGACGACTGATCCACCGGAATCGGGCGATTACGCGCAGATTCAGAGCATCACAATTCCCCGTGGTAAGAAAGAAGGATCGGAGCAAATTCAGACCGAGGAGGATGCCGATCTGGAAAATGAGATCTTTATCGTATCCCTGGGGAATCTACCGCAGAATTTGTTACAGCCAGGTCGGGAAACTTTCCAAAAGGTGACGATCCGTGATATTACTTCGTCGGAGGTAATCGTGAACCTGTCCGCGGACCCCGATTTCGTGAAAGAGGGCGAATCGGTCACGGTAAGGGCAACCTTGTCCAAAGCACATAACACCGCTGTAATGATTCCATTGAAGCTGACGGATGATACCGCGGAGAAGGATGAGGATTATCAGGCATCGCCTCCGGTTCAGATTAAAATCAACGCTGGGGAAACGATCGGGAGCTACTCAATTGACACGCGTGACGATGAGGTTGCAGAAGGTGACGAGACCTTCACCGTGGCTATCGGATCCCTGCCGTCCAGGCTGACCCATGGGGAACCGCGATGGGTTGAGGTGATGATTGCCGACAACGATAAGGCAGGGATTAAGGTGCCTTCAGATGTATCGGTCGTGGAGGGGGGAGAGAACTCATTCGAGCTTTCGCTGACCTCAAAACCCTTGGAGAAAGTCACCGTGACGATGAGCTGGCCTCCCGGGACCGATCTGACACTTCAACCGATCACTCGAATTTTTACGCCAGAAACCTGGAATGATGGGCAGCAGGTGACGCTAAGCGCCAAAGTCGATGCGGATCTTGTGGATGATCCAGTGGAGGTGCTCTTGACGGCAAGTGGTAGCAGCGACTACAGCGAAATTTCAACCGCGATGTTGGTAACCATCAATGACCAAGATAGACCAGGGATTCTGGTCCCGCGGTCGGTGACCATGGAGGAAGGAAGTGAGAAAATCTTGGAGGTTGCACTTACCCAGAGGCCAACGGTCCCCGTGATGGTGACGCTCAGCGGGTATCGCGGTACGGATCTTGCCGACACGCCTCCAAGTCCACTGAATCTGATCTTTACCCCACAGAACTATCATATTCGGCAGTCGATAACATTGACAGCAACCAAAGATCTTGACCTTGTGAATGATCAGGAGACGCTTAGACTGACCGCATCCGGGGGACGTTACAAACAGGTGATGCGTGAAGTCTTCATTACGATCACCGACATGGATGAAGGAGCGATTATTACGGCACCTTCGTCGGTCAAGGTAAAAGAAGGCGGACCTGCAATGTTGGAAGTATCGCTGAGTAATCCACCAAAGGAGACGGTCATGGTGACGGTCAACGGCCATGCGGGGACTGATTTGACCGTTGTAGATACTAAACTGACGTTTACATCAATGAACTACAGCACCCCGCAGCTGGTGAGACTAAGTGCAGCAGAGGATGACGATGATTATGCAGACGAAATCGTGGAGTTAATGCTGTCCGCATCTGGAGGGAAGTACAACGGGGTGACGGCAAATGTCCCGGTAACGATCATAGACAACGATGCAATACCGCTGACCATCTCCATCTATGATCGGCGGGAATTGGAAGATGCAGGTGCCATTCAACTGCCGATCGAACTCAGCCGTCCCACGGATGTGGTGGTAACCGTGCAGTATGCCAGCACGGATGGCACGGCAGAGTCGGGTCTGGACTATACGGCATCGCGTGGGATTGTGATCTTTGATCCGGGTGCCACCCGGGGGGTGATTGAGATTGAGATCACCGATGATGAGATCCCGGAGTCAACGGAGACGTTTGCGGTGACCTTGTTGAAGCCGCAGAACGCAATCATTGCGCGTGGAACGGGGACGGGCACGATCCTGGACAATGATGGGGGGACGGCAATTCTTCGGGTGGAGGATGCACTGGTACAGGAAGAAGAGGGAATGGTCCGTTTCCAAGTCTCACTGTCCCATCCGCAGCGTCAAATGATCTCGGCTGCATACCGGACGCAGGATGGAACGGCGAAGGCGGGGGAAGACTATGAAGCCGCTTCGGGAGTCGTGACGCTGGCACCGGGGACGTTGGATGCCATGATCGCGGTCCCGCTCCTGAAGGACGGGCTGGACTGGCAGGAGGAGACCTTCACGGTGCATCTGGAGTCTTCGGAGAATGCAGAGATTGCGAAGGCGGTGGGCGTGGCAACGATCCAGGCGGCAACCACGGTAAGTCAGGAAGCCTTGGAGGCGTATACGGCACGGTTTGTTCGGACGTCGGCGACCCAGGTGGTGGAGGCACTGGGGGATCGGTTCCGCGGAGCGGATGGTACAGCATGCGGGGCGGCAACGCGCGCAGAGATGGCCCGGCTCTGGTATTCGGCTTCTTCCTGGGATCCGTCCCTGGGAGAGTTGTTGGGCGGCTGCCGCATGTCGGCGACCTCGTACAGCGGGTCGTTCAGTGTATGGGGCCGGGGAGCATTCCGTCAATTCAATGGTCGGGAGGATGACGGGTTAACGCTGGATGGCGAGGTGACCACCGGGATGCTGGGGGCAGACTACCGGTGGAAGGGAGGCTGGCTGGCAGGGGTGCTACTGTCCCACAGTCAGGGCGAGGGATCGTTTGCGGCGGCGCAGGAGTCGGGAGAGATCACTGCAGGATTGACGGGCGTGTATCCGTATGTGTCGGTGGCGCGTGCAGGATGGGAGGTATGGTTGAGCGCCGGGGCCGGACGCGGACAGGCCGAGGTGCTGGAGCTGGACGGCGATCTGACATCAAGGTTTGGTGCGATGGGGGTTCGGGGAACACTGGTATCAAACAGCACCATTGGGCTGAACTATCATGGAGATGTGCTGGTGACGGATGCAGAGATTGAGGCGCATGCGGTGACGGCGGAGGTGTACCGGGTTCGGGCAGGGGTGGAAGCAAATGCGCGGATCAACAATGTGCTTCGTCCCTATGTGGAGGCGAATGTGCGCAGTGATGGCGGGAGTGCGGAGACGGGCGTGGGCTTGGAGTTTGGCGGAGGGATGCGGATAGCGTACCCGGCGTGGCGCTTGAAGGCAGATGTGCACGCACAGGGACTGGTGATGCATACGGCGGAGGGGTTCAGCGAGTGGGGGATCTCGGGATTCGTGCAGGTGGGAAACCGGTCGGAAGGATTAATGATGCGGGTACGGCCTTCATGGGGTCTGGGACAGGGAATGTCGCTGTATGGTCAGCAGACGATCCGGGATGCGGCGCCGATGGGGACAGGGGTTCACCGGACCGAGTTGGAGTTGGGGTACGGGGTTCCGTGGAAAGAGGGCAGCGCCCGATCAATCATGGGGATGACCCAGTTGTCACAGGGCAGGATGTACCGGTTGGGCGGTGAACTTCATCCATGGGAGCGGCTGACCTTCTCGGTCTTTGGTCTGGCACACAGCCGTACAGCTTCACTGGGAGACATCGGCGTGAATGTGCGGGGATCGTTTCAATATTAATGAGATTGGTCAATTACCGAAGTAATGCCTCTTGTAGACAAAAAACACTGTTTTTGCGAAGCTCATATGCTCCTCTCAATAAATGCGTAACTGGGCGGATGAATTTAGAAAGCACAATGTATCGTGCATGAACACATACAGGTGATTCTCGGAGTGACTGCCTTCACGTTGGATCAACCACAACCATTGCACATGTGGCACTGATCTACCCTCGGAGTTGGAATGTGTATGGCTTTCTTTGGAACGAAAGTTGAGGATCTATACATGTGTCGCGTATGGAGGATAAACCCAATTCACCAAAGTGGTACCCCCATTGAGGGCAGATAAGCTATCTCTCCATAGACGTTGATAAACCCATATTTGTCACGCTCGAAGCCAAAACAATCCCTGGGCTACTTAACATTCCCGATAACTTCCAATCGTATCCATCCCAGGAGTTTCTACGATAAAAACACAAGAGCCCTTAAATTCGTTGTGGTTTTAGAAAATTCACCGAAATATATGACCTTCCGGTTGCCTCTGCGTTAAATGCCGGTTTCCTGTGAAGGCACCTACTTTGTATGCAAACTTGACAAGCCGAAGTGAGTTATCCCGTGACTTCTGATTAATTATAAAATTTTTACTATGCTTCCCACCCCATTTTATTCACGTCAGTTCGCCCTTTGCGAGAGCATGGAATGGGCACGCTGGAATGGATATTATACTCCCCAGTCCTATCAACTGCATCACGAAAATGAATATCACAGCATCCGTACTGCAGCGGGGTTGACTGACATCTCCCCACTTTTTAAGATTTCCATCACGGGCCCGGATAGTCTGGCACTCTTGAACCGTATCGTAGTGCGTGACCTGTCCAGGCTTAAGGAAAAACATGTTGCCTATGTAGTATGGTGTGACCCGGATGGATTTGTTCTTGGTGATGGAGTCGTCATGAGACAGGACACCGAAACCTACTTCTTCATGTGTAATGATCCGACCTGCGGTTGGCTGCAAAAACATGCAACCCACCTCAATATTACCATTACAGATGAGACGGAGTCCCTTGCCGGCTTAGCTTTGCAGGGCCCCCATTCCGCCAAGATACTCTCCCACGCGGGCATACAAACACTTTCTGATCTCAAATACTTTGGAGCCATGCACACGAGTATCAATGGTACACCAACCTGGATATCACGAAGTGGCTTCACTGGAGATTTAGGCTACGAAATGTGGTTTCCCAGCGATCAGGCCTTGAACATCTGGGACACACTCATGGAATCAGGATCTGCGTTTGCTTTGCGTGCTGCAGGCCTCAAAGCCCTAGATGTATGCCGGATTGAAGCGGGGCTGCTGCTACATGGGGTTGATTTTCAGAATGCATCGCATGTACTGGTTCGTGAACAGAAATCCACGCCCTATGATTTGGGGCTCAATTGGATGGTGCACCTGGATCGTGACCCTTTCATTGGGCAGGCTAAACTTCGAAACATGCAGAACTCCCGGTATACGATGGTCGGACTAGAGATTGACTGGAGTCAGACACGAGATCTATATGAATCAAGAGGGCTCCCCCCTTCCCTGCCCGTCGAGGCATGGTCCACGTCGGTTCCACTTTATCGAGACCATGCACGCCAACATCAGGTTGGCTATGCAACCAGTGGAACATGGTCCCCAATACTCAAGAAGTATATTGCATTGGCTACCATTGAGACATCCTACCCCTCCGATTCTGTGCGAATTGAACTTGCCGTAGAACATGCACGCCACTGTGTGGACGCGCACATTGTGGAACCACGATTTTATGACCCTCCCCACAAGTGGGCACCTGTAAAATGAGCACCTCCTGGGATGCCGTGATCATAGGAGGAGGTCATAACGGGCTGGTCTGTGCGGCATACCTGGCACGTGCGGGGCGTAAAGTATTGGTCGTTGAGCGCCGCGGGGTCTTAGGGGGGGCAGCTGTATCTGAAGAAGTCTTTCCCGGGTTCACGTTCTCTGTAGCCTCCTACGTGATCAGCCTGTTCCGCCCACGGATTATTCGTGAACTGGAGTTGGCGAAATACGGCTATCAGGTGATCCCCATGGATTGTGCATTCCAGCCTTTGCATGATCATCACGGGCTGGCACGCTGGAGTGATGCAGACCGAACCTACTCAGAGATCAGTCGATACAACCGGCGCGATGCCGAAAACTACCCTGAATTCAAACGCACCCTGACTCAATTAGGCCGAATAGCCGCTCAGATCATCAATCGCCCCGCTCCTACAGGATTCAGACCCCGGGACCTGCATATACTTACAGAGCTATTGCAATCGGTTCGAGGTCTTGAGCCGCAAGAGTTGCAACAACTCGTGCGGTTACTTACACTGAGCGCTGTAGATTTTCTTGATGAATGGTTCGAGTCAGAGATCCTGAAGGCTCCCCTCTCGGCAAGCGGCATCATCGGTACCTTCCAGGGAGTGCGCTCCCCGGGTACCGCCTATGTCCTTCTGCATCACTATATGGGGGAAATTGATGGGGCCTTCCGATCATGGGGCTTTGCACGAGGAGGAACCGGGAGCGTGAGCCTAGCCCTACCTGTTGCTCAAATATAATACTTGACATAGTTGATTTTGTCTGAAAGCCTTCATTTTTTGCACTTCTTAACATGGATCCGTTTTTGAGTCGTTTTATCTGAGGCGTGAGCGTTCCTTGCGGGGAGCGAATTCCATTTTTGCGGAGTTAGGGAATCGGTCTCTGCAGTCTTCCAGATTAACACACCACCCCCGCACGAGCGTCTCAATTCAGTTCCTGCCCCAGGTTCTGCCTTCCCACAAGTTCCAGATATTCGGAGGACTAGGGGGGAGCCCGGTCTTGATGTTTCCTATCCAGCGACACACACATGGCACCCACTTCCAGGCGCCGGTAGCCACGCCACATGACCTCCACCCCCGGCGGTGGACGTTTCTTGCCCGTTTGATAGCCGCCCAGAAGTGCAACCAACAGGACTGCCGATGCCATCGTGACTGGCTTCGGTAAATCATGTTCCATCGCTAAATTATTCAGAACGCGCAGTTGGATCTTAGTAAACATCACCTCCACCGATGCATTGGAAACATCACGTCCCAGAAGCGTCATTAACAGCAAACGCCAAGCAATCACCATGTAGAGGGTCACCGCACGGTGAAGTGCACGGGCCGACTGCATCCGTAATTCTTCCACTTTGCATCCACCTTTCAGAACTCGGAAGATGTCTTCAATCCGCCATCGTAACAGATAATACTGTACGATCTGTTTCGCTTCCTCAAATGTATTCACGGGAAGGCTGGTCAACAGAATCCATTCCAGTGCACCGGACGAGCGATGGATTTCCCGGATCTGGACGGCATTCATCGGACCACAGGGCAGTTCCACTGCACAAAAGCGGACCTCCATACATGCATCCCGGCCTTCACGTCCCTCATTCAGAACCCGGCCTGACTTGACCCGACGACTCAATCGCTGAACCGGAACCGCTATCTCGCCGGAAGACTTGAGTCCTCGAACCAGTCCAAAAAGCTTTTTCCCATTCGGGAGAACCCGGTCATGCTTTGCACGAACCAACACATCCACGCGCTGACTGCGCAGACATCGCTCCATCAGGGGGGCACTGTCTCCCTCCCGATCAATGACCACCACCATTCGCGTGGAACGCCGAACGTCTTTCGCACATTCCACGACATCGTCGACTGCATCCTCCCATCGTTGCCGGTCTGGAAACTTGCTTGACGGATCGGAGGGGCGATATCCGCAGCGCAGTACGCCCAGAGGAAGTCCCCGATCATTCACCGCTAAGGTGGCGTGCAACCGGACGCCCTCCGCTTTCGAAGTCGTCTGATTCCGTCCCACCACCTCCAGTCCATCACACGCTGGACGGGTACTATAGGAAATCTTGGTCTCGTCAATCACGCACAGAACCGTCTTCTCTCCACGAATTCGTTCCACGGTCCGGCTGCGATGGGGGGCCAGAATCCGTTCCGGTGTCACCGCCGTCGTGTCGGGATTTTCAATAAATCGGTAATGGCCGGCCACCGCGGAACGATCCATCTCAAGATTCGCAGTAATTGGTTCTCCTGGTACACGACTCAGCAAACGGGCACTGGTGACTAAACGCTTGGTCCGACTCCGATGCCCCAAATCCGCCTCCCCAAACTCATGCTCAGACCACTGGTCTCCATCAAGGCCTTCATGAATCTCCAACGTGGGGTAGATCGGTGCAGGAGCAACGCCCAACTGGGTTCGCCATCCACAAGAAAACTCGTACAACAAGACCGCCTTTTTGCTCCGCGTACACGCATTCGTGGAAGCATGACGGCCTCGTCCGATCGTCTGCCCCACCTTGTGGAATCCTGCTGCGAGAAAACAACTACCCGAGTACGATGGATCCACAAAGGTCTCGACCACCCAAATCCGCTTTGCGTGCTCCTCGTACAGATCTGCTTTCATCTGCCGCAAAGAGCGAGACAATAGATGGCTGGCCAGGTTTTTGCACCGAACGTCTGGACGAATCAAAAAACGGTTCAGACCCATTACGTGGGACCGATACGTCTCCCGCTGCTCGGATGACCAGCCCATCCACATATCCCGCGCAGCCAAATATAACGCGGCCGCCGCAAATCCAATCCCCCCAAGATAGCCATGGTCACTGTTGAATATATATTTCTTCTGAATGCCAGCAAACTTGGTCACCCCCAACGGGTGCTCATGGGCCATCAAGGTATTCCAAAGGGCCAACTCATCCCGAGTCCGTACGCGTTCAATCCGTAATCCCTTTAGGGTACCGAGTCGATCCGGCACATCAATGGGAGACGAGACCGGATCTGGAAGCAAACGAGCGTTCGGACGATTGGGGCGCGGATCGGAAGCAGGGAGCTTGATTGCCCCCTCCCGTTCCAGCACCGCCAATGCCTGTAAACTACTTGCCGTGCGGAGCTTTCCAGTTGCACTGTAAAATCCGAAGACCTCACACACTTTACGGGCCAGTGCAGTACGCCCGTAGGACCGATGAGACTGTAAAACCTCGTTCAAGCCGCAAGGCGAGGCGCGTAAACAGGACAATATGGAGGACGGTGCACGTTCCATATCACGAAGATACAGAACGTTTTTGCCAATGTCAAGTTTTAAAAAAAGCAACAGGTAGGCCTAGCCTGTGCAAAAGCGGCCCAGGCATACGGGGCAGTCATTCGCACGAACGCGGAAGTGATCAACGTACAAGTCCAAAATAATCGTGCCACGGGCATTGTTCTGGCCGATGGCGAAGAAATCAGTGCCCGCAGAATTGTATCGAACCTTGATCCGAGGCGAACACTGACAGGATTAGTGGATGCCGAATATCTGCCGGAGGATGCGGCAGATGCACTTGCCCGCTTCAAGTATCGGGGAAGTAGCGGTAAAGTGAATCTGGCTTTGAATGGCCTCCCGAACTTTACCTGCCGGCCAGATGTGGGCGATCATTTAAGAGGTGACATTGCGATTGCGCCGAGCGTTGATTATCTGGAGCATGCGTTTGACGAAGCCAAGTATGGCAAGTTTTCATCCCGTCCCTTCATTAACGCGGTGATTCCGTCACTCACGGACCCCTCTATCGCCCCGCCAGGCAAGCATGTGATGTCGTGTTTTGTCCAATACGCCCCCTATGACCTGGCGGATGGACCGGAAGCCTGGAGTTTACAGCGCGAAGCATTCGGACAGGCGGTGCTCGATACGCTTGAGGAATTTGCTCCAGGGCTGCGCGATCATGTAGAGCACATGCAGATCCTAACTCCCCTTGACCTAGAACGCGACTTTGGATTAACCGAGGGCAACATCTTTCATGGAGAACTCAGCCTGAACCAGCTTCTATTCCAACGCCCTGCCTGGGGGCTGGCTGGATACCGAACCCCCGTACGGAACCTGTGGATGTGTGGGGCAGGTACACATCCCGGCGGTGGTGTGATGGGAGCCAGTGGCGAACTGGCAGCAAAGGCGCTTTTACGGGAGCGGATCTGATGCAAAAGCCTGATGTCATCATCATCGGAACCGGAATCAACGGCTTAGCGGCTGCAGCCGCCCTATCCAAAGCAGGTATGGAGACCCTCGTGCTTGAAAAGAGGGCGATCACCGGTGGACTGTCCGCATACCATACGTTTGGGGATAGGTATCGAATTCCAGGATTCCGCCCCTACCCGGGTGGGACGGTCAGCGCGCTGAACAAAGCATTCGGAGCAACATTGTCTGAGCCGACTTCCAGTACAACTGCGGGACTTCGGGACCACGAACCCTTTGAGGTCGAAACCCTACCTGCTCTTGCAGATGCTGGGAATGCAATAAAAATACTGCTTGGCATTCCTCTAAAACGCGCTTCACTGCGGAATAAAAGTGCCTGGCTGACCGCCCTGCTCCAAACGCGGATCAAAGATTTGGCCAGATGGATCCCGCTCAGTTGCGCAGATCTCTTGAATGAGTTTGATCTTCGTGAGGCACAACGCTGTGCACTGGCCGTTCCCCTGTCTGGGCGCACCTTTGCAGGGCCCCGGTCGCCATTTGGAGCACTCCAACTATTGCTTCATACGACCGAAAATGTCTCGAATGGGCATGCTTCATTGGCTTCAGAGCTGGAAGCCGTTGCACGTTCGAGCGGAGCTGTGCTCCGGACAGGTACCCAGGTCAAACAAATTTGCTCCGACTCTAGGGGGCCTCATGTATTTCTGCAGGACGACACTCCCATCTACGCCAGATTCATTCTGGCGACATGCTCCCCTGCAATGCTTCGTAACCATTTACTGAGCCCTGTCCTGATCAACCAGTGGCCCCCGGTCCGATCCCGCGGCACCTGTGCAGTGCTTGCACTCGCAATGGATGAATTCCCGGACTGGCTCTCATCAACTCGGACGCGGGTGACTCCCGGCCTGGTTGCACAGGAGCAGGCCTTCGACTGTGTCAAATACGGAACAATCCCTCCACAGCAGGCGCTCGAAATTGTTGCACACAAGGAGGACGGCACGATGATTATCTATGCGCTGCAAACCCCTTTCCAGACAAGCGACTCATGGGCTGAATCAACACGAGAATTATTGATCGAGCGAATCCTGAGTCAACTCCCTGGCCTCAACCGACCGATCCTTGCAAGACAACTCTGGGTACCAACGGATATAGCAGATGAATTTGGAGTGCCTGGCGGGCATGTCCTCCACTTTGAACGTGACCTGGATCAGTTACTGTTTCCCGCTCCTGACTGTCTGTTCCCCGGCGTATACTGGTCCGGCCACTTTGCCAATCGGGAGCTTGGGCAAATTGGTGCTGCCGGATTGAGAGCAGCACGTACAATTCTGAATAAAGAAAAAGGAAACCACACGTCCAAAATCTCGTAAAGAATTTAGTCCTGATTTTTGACTCTATGGAACGTTTTCTTGTACTTGTACATCTTTACCTAATCATCATACTACCTGGATGCCAGCAAAACGTGCGTTCTCAGGCACAACTGTCTTCGCCGGAGTCGGTAGCCGCGGTCAATGACTCGATTACGCTCAGCCGACAGACCGCCATCACACGCGCAGTAGAAACTGCGACCCCTGCCATTGTCAGCATCAACGTCATTGAATTGCAACAAGTCCGTTACCGGGACCCATTCGCGGATTTATTTCAGGACCCCTTCTTTGGACAGTTTTTTTCCGAACGGCAATCGCAAATTATTGAACGACGTGTCCAGAACTTGGGAAGTGGCTTCTTAATATCGCCGGATGGCTATATCGTGACCAACCACCATGTGGCCGGGAATGTGACCAAGGTGACCGTATCGCTGACCGATGGGAAAACGCTAGATGCAGAGTTAATTGGCGCCGATAAGGCAACCGATCTAGCACTCTTAAAGATTTCTCCAGATCGTCCCCTAGAGCATTTACGTTTTTCCGAATCCCCCGAACCTATCGTGGGGGAATGGGCAATCGCCTTGGGAAACCCTTTTGGACTCTTTGAAGCAGCAGCTCCCAGTGTGACGGTTGGAGTGGTCAGTGCAGCCGAAAGAGACCTTGGGAGCAAGGATGGACGCATCTACCATGACATGATCCAAACAGATGCTGCAATTAACCGCGGAAACTCCGGTGGCCCCCTCATCAATGCTCTCGGTGAAGTGATCGGTGTCAATGCAGCAATCTACAGTGAAAGTGGAGGATCCGTCGGCCTAGGGTTCGCAGTCCCCGCGGCCAAAGCTCAGAGAATTATCAATGAATTGCGTGAAACCGGCCAAGTTGATCGCTCCTACTATACAGGAATCAGTTTCGTAGCCGTGACCACACAGATCGCAGAAGCTCTAGGCCTGGAAGATACACGGGGAATTTTGATTGCCGATGTAGATTCGGGGTCTCCAGCTGAAGAAGCCGGCCTGCTGCCCTATGATCTCATCGTGGCGCTTCAGGATGAACCGATCTCAAACCAAGATGACTATGTCGCCCGAATATTTGATTTCAGGCCGGGGGATCTGGTTACGTATCATATATTGCGCAATAACCGAAGAGTGCAGTTAAGCTTGCAAATTGGACGGCGGTAAGGTTGATCAACGCATCTCATATCAAATCCAGCTGTCTGAGTCTAGTCTTCTGCATTCTGCTAGCAGGATGTCTTCCTTCCTCCTGTCACCGGATTGAATCGCAGACGATATCTCCCGCAGACTCTCTGTCTCGAACCATTGCAGCCGGGTTCCTACCGGATACCCTTGCATCTCCGAATGTGATTCGTGGAACGGACCTGGAATATCCCCGGACCATACTGTTTGGCAAAGATGATCAAATCTATGCGAGTGATACGGAAAGTGGTCGCATCTTTGTGTTTGATCTGGACGGCACCTTCGAGACCTCTTTTTCATTGCCCAATACCAGTTTTCCTTATCTTGCCGGATTCAGGTCTGACTCCCTCATTGTCTTTGCCCCAGAGACGCACCGATTCCATTTTGTCGTGAATGGGATGGGGGTGGACTCTATCGTTGCCAAAAAGGTACCTGCAAAGTCATTACAGTATGTCCTGGCAAATGAAGACAAGTTGTACCTCAAGGCCGTTACACGCGATACAACCCATTTCCTTTGGACATTGGACCGAACCGGAAACCCGATTCAAGAATCTGTTTTATATGGATCTTCCTGGAAGCATGCAGGGTTTCTGCGTACCTTTGACGATCAACTTGTGAGTCTGAGCGGATTCTACCCATGGGCTCTGACCTGGACAGAAGATTTATTGGACGGCCCCGATACACTGCGATGGAGGGGCTTCGATTCGCCAATGCTACGGCGCACCTATGCATTCGATCAGGGACAGGGTCGGGGCGCTCCCCTCATCACCAGCTCCGCCGCAACAGCAGGGGAATTCTGGTTCGTACTGAACCAGCGCGCCGGCTGGCTCCGTTTGGATGTCTATAACAGCTTTGGAATGCTCCAACACATACTTATAGAAGCCGATCCCAGTTACATCAAAAACTTTTACCCAATTGATCTGGCCGCGACGCTGAACCCGGATGGGACCTACCAACTGGCGGTTGCACTTGTGGCACCGGAGCCCTCCATCCGGGTGTATCTATGGACACCTCCAACACAAACATGAATACAGTGAGCGTTAAACGTGAAGATATCACGACACTGGGAGATCTGAGAACATCTTCCTATAAAGTGGAGTCCGTCAAGGACGAACTCCGCCGGAACCTGCTGGAGCGCCTTCATAATGGGAGTGAAGTATTTCCCGGCATTCTTGGATATGACAGGAGCGTGATCCCTCAACTTCAAAACGCAATTCTGAGCCGCCATGATATTCTTCTTCTCGGATTGCGGGGGCAGGCAAAAAGTCGAATACTTCGACTGATTCCTCTGCTGCTTGACGAATATATCCCTGTGGTGGCTGATAGTGAGCTCAATGATAATCCCTTCTCTCCCTTATCAAAGTTCGCACGTGATCGGATCGCCAATGAGGGTGAGGAAACGCCGATTGCATGGATTCATCGGAGTGAGCGCTACGCAGAAAAGCTGGCAACCCCGGATACATCTATTGCCGACTTGATTGGAGATATTGATCCGATTAAGGCAGCGCACCGGCGGCTCACCTATGCAGATGAGGAAGTGATTCATTTTGGAATCATTCCACGTACAAATCGTGGAATCTTTGCCATCAATGAACTCCCCGACCTGCAGGCACGGATTCAGGTAGGCCTGCTCAATATTATGGAAGAGCAGGATATTCAGATCCGCGGATTCAATGTACGCTTCCCATTGGATCTGATGATGTTGTTTAGTGCCAACCCTGAGGACTACACCAACAGGGGAAACATCATTACCCCACTCAAAGACCGCATTGATTGCCAGGTGCTGACCCATTACCCGAAAAAGCTCAGCACTGCATTAGCGATTACGAATCAGGAGGCCTGGCAAAAACGAGATGGTGTTCGTGTAACCATTCCAGAATTTATCCGACAGGTGATTGAAGTTGCAGCGTTCGAAGCGCGTGCGAGTGAATACGTAGATCAAAAATCAGGGGTGTCTGCACGGATGACACGCTCGGCACTTGAGGCAGTGATTGCAAATGCCGAACGCCGGGCAGCTCTTCATGGACAATCACATGTCTGTGTCAGAGTTAGTGACCTCTATTATATCGAATCGGCGATTACGGGAAAACTGGAACTCGTGTACGAAGGGGAGCAGGAAGGACCACAAAAAGTCGCCCGACTTCTCATTGGGCGAGCCATCCGAAAAGTATTTTCCGACTATTTTCCCGACCCCAGCCTCAAAGGAAAAGAACGGGAAACCTATGGCAAAATCCTGGAATGGTTTGCCCAGAGAAACACCTTGACCTTGGACCCCGAATTGCCCGATGCAGCATATAACAAGTGTTTGCGTGCGGTTTCGGGATTAGGCGAAGTCATTACTGGCCAATTCGGGCCTGCTAAAAAACAGCGCATCTCCGCAAAAGAACGCTGGGTTCTCAGGGAATTTGTACTTGAGGGGCTGCATCAGGCATCCATGCTCGGCAAGGAAGAGCAGACTTATTCCGACATGATGGGAAGCATGTTGGGGTCATTGGATCCCGGTGATGAGGAGCCGGACTTTGAATGACTTTCGTATATAATTCCCTCTCGTATCTACAAGATGGTTCAGGTTTCCGGCGCAACTATCGTTCACTTTGGAACGATGCGACCATCTGGGGTAATCCGTTCATTGTCGGCGGGAGGGCGTGTTGGGAAATTGGAAACAGGAACATCAAGATCCCGATCCTTAGGGACATAATGGGTATGATTACCATGGGGAATCTCAGCATATTCGTTGTTCCCAAAAGGATTCAGAACACTTTGCATCACGAAGAATAACAGAACCGCTCCTACGATCAACAAAAATATGCGGAAGCGGAATCGTGCAGGTGAAATCTTTCGCGGATTTTCGACTGCTTCATGCGATTCAAATGATGTTGTCATCGTTCTTTATCTCTGTGCGCTTCGGCTCTAAGGATAGGATAGTCGGTGAACTAGGAACGCATTAAGGTCTTCTAAGTTTTTCGGGGTTTACTTTGGGTTTCCTGACGCTCATATTATCTGAATAGGGCTTGGAGATTCCCCTACTGCCTGTTCAATCCGTTTATCAGCCCTGATGCGTGTCCTTGTTATCATTCCTGCATTTAATGAAGCCGCAGCAATCGCTCAGGTGATTCAAGATATCCCTCATGGACTCGTCACCGAAGTCATCGTTGTTAATAATGCTTCAACCGATGCAACAGAAAAAAATGCATCCAAGGCAGGAGCAACTGTGCTTCACGAAGCCAGACGCGGCTATGGCTATGCCTGTCTTCGCGGGCTTGCTTATGCATCAAGCCGGAACCCGGATGTAATCGTATTCCTTGATGGCGACTATTCGGATCACCCTGATGAGATGTCCGCGCTGATCGCTCCGATTCAAGCTGGAACCCACGATCTTGTAATCGGCAGCCGCATCAAGGGGGTGAGTGAGCGCGGTGCCCTTTTACCACAGGCACGCTGGGGAAATCGCCTGGCTTGTCTGCTGATGCGATTATTCTGGGGAGCCCGCTACAGTGATCTGGGGCCCTTCCGAGCCATTCGATATCAGTCCCTGATGAAGTTGCATATGCGTGACGCAACCTTTGGCTGGACCATTGAGATGCAAATCAAAGCATCTATAGCGGGTTTACGTATCACAGAGATCCCGGTCTCCTATCGGAGACGAGTCGGTATATCCAAAATCACCGGAACCCTGGCAGGAACCATAAAGGCATCGATAAAAATCCTTGGAGTCATCTTCCGATTTGCAATCATATCTCATTATCTGCGTAAAAGACTAGTTGCGTGACTGCCCCAGATTGCAACCGCAGGTCTTCTTATACGTAAGTGCGCTTCAAATCCAATTCAGCATGAATTACGATATCTGGTTTAATGGAAAGTTTGTCCCTCACGAAGAGGCAAAAGTTCATGTGCTTGCACATGTGATTCACTATGGCTCGAGTGTATTTGAAGGCATTCGTGCGTACCAGACCAAGAAAGGCACTGCTGTATTTCGTCTTCGCGAGCACATGCGGCGTTTGCTGGATTCTGCCAAGATCTACCGTATGAAGCCTCCTTATGACCTGGAAGCTCTTCAGCAGGCAGCAATTCAAACCGTCTCTCGGAGTAACCTGCAGTCCAGTTATATCCGGCCTATCATATTTCGAGGGCGGGGTCCAATGGGAGTGAGTCCATTGGACAACCCCATCGAAACTGCCATTGCAGTCTTTGAATGGGGACCATACCTTGGAGAAGATGCACTGGAAGGGGGGATTGATGTGCAGGTGGCTTCTTGGAATCGATTTGCTCCGAATACCGTGCCTGCACTTGCAAAAGCAGGAGGAAACTACATCAATGCCAGCTTGGTCAAGATGGATGCTGTCCTCAATGGATACGAAGAAGGAATTATGCTAACCACCAGTGGTTATCTTGCGGAAGGCAGTGGGGAGAATCTATTCCTTGTTCGGGATGGCGAAATTTATACGGCACCGACCGCCTTCTCAATCCTGCCGGGCATTACGCGATCAACGGTGATGCAGTTGGCGAAAGTTGCGGGGATTCCGGTACATGAAGGAAGTATGCCACGTGAGGCGCTCTATCTTGCAGATGAGCTATTCTTTACAGGCACCGCTGCCGAGATCACTCCCATCCGTTCGGTAGACAAATATGTCATTGGCAATGGGAAACGTGGGGAGGTCACACAAAAAATACAAGAAGCGTTTTTTGATGTCGTTGGAGAGGGAAACGATCCATTCGGCTGGCTCACTCCTGTTGCCAACTGATTTTGTGCTATACCTGAGCTTCCCACTTTATTTCAATCTTTTCCTGCTTTTTGTTGATTTTGGAACGATAGGGCCCAATATGGAGTCCTATCGTTGAACATTCCCCTATCTGGCCTCAATTTCAGACTTATGTCTTAATTTGTTGCATGATTATGTGATACAGGCAGTTGCTTCCAACTTCGCGTAAAATGCAAGGAGCATGCAGGGATGGAATAATGTTACCAACTAGTTCATCAATATTTTGGAAAGAAGTTGCTTTGGGGGAGGATACTGGCATGGAATTGAAAGCCGTTGAATTCCGTGGAGACAAAGTTTCTGCCCCCCGGCGCGATTCCCTAGCGAATGAGATCGCAGCATTCGCGAATGGTGAGGGTGGGCGGCTAGTCTTAGGTGTGATGGATGACCGACAGCCTCAGTCCATCGAACCATCAAAACTAGACATACTAGTCCGGTTCGTAGGTGAAATTTGCCGAGAAAGTATCAAACCTGAAATAAAAGCTAATGTCTTCAGAGTGCCAATAGAATTTGCCGATGGGGGGGCTCTTTTGGTCGAAATCCCAAAGAGTAGGACAGTACATCGCTCCCCGGGGGGGTATTTTCACCGAACTGGTGATAGTAAGGTCCAAATGGATGCGGTTGAGGTACATCGATTGACTCAGATACGCGGGCAGTCCGATGACGCGTCAACAGATACCCAAATCGTCAGAGATGCAGGGATCAATAGTCTAAATAGGCGCCTATGGCGTAGATACGTGAGCTCTCGAGTACATGATTCGCCTGAAGTGGCGTTGACGAAACTGAAATTCGTCAAAAAAGATTCGGAAAACGATTTTCAAGCGACGGTGGGAGGTGTGCTCTTGGCATCTATGGACCCACGCGAATGGTTGCCAAATGCTTGGATCCAAGCTGTATGTTACCGTGGGCATCGACCTGATAGTAATCAACAAATTGATTCCAAAGATATCACTGGCCCACTTGACCAACAGATTCGGGAAGCAGTACGTTTCGTAGTCTCCAATATGCGAACGGCAGCATATAAAAACCCTGCACGCATTGATCTACCTCAATTCAGTATAAGAGCAGTCTTTGAAGCGGTTGTGAATGCGGTGGTTCATCGTGACTACGCTGTACGCGGGTCAAGAATTCGTCTATTCATTTTTGAGGATCGGCTTGAATTATATTCACCCGGTGGTCTATGCAACTCGATCACCACTGAAGACCTACGCACGAGTCAGTTCACCCGTAACGAATTGCTCGCTTCACGTCTGGGTCAATGCTCCGTCGGTGATGTGCAGGGATCTGGAGGGCGGGAATATTTCATTGAGCGTCGCGGTGAGGGAATTACGGTTATTGAGGATGAAACTTATGCTCTGGCAGGGAAGCGCCCTATGTTTCAGTTGATCGGCGGGCGCGAACTAAAGGTTGTTTTGCCGGCAGCCCGTCTTCCAGTGCCAGAGGGTGTGCCGGTTTCTGTAGTGGTTTTCCATAGAAATACTGGCGAACCACAATCAGGCGTACATGTACTGATTCTCTACCCAAATAAAACGTACCTTGAGGCACATACCGATACCCTCGGACTAGCTGAGTTTTCAATCCATTCCAGACTTCCAATAACCATTTTCTGTGCAGCGGAAGGCTTTAAGGCACATGTAGAACGGTTCTTCTTGCCCGACAGGCCACTGAAGATTTCCCTTGAACCTGTTCCAGACGGGGGATCGTGGATTATGGCCAATCGTACGGGAAATCTGCCCGGCATCAGGGGAGGGTTGAACCCCATATTGGATACTCTTGATCGTACCTACCTCTACACGAATAATATTGCAGTCAATGAGGGCGAGGCCCAACCTGTCCACTTTTCGTTGAATGACCCAGTGCAGATAAGAGATGTGTCTGGAACTCGTGCTACGCTTTGGTTTCGCGAGATGATCGGAACTTCCTGCATCTTTGACTACCGCTATGGGAAACCGTGATGTGGCAAACGTAAGAGGACTATTCATGCTCATTTCCTCTCCGAGTCGACGATGGAAATTCCGTTTTTAAATGGCAGACCGCTCATCCGTCTAAAATTGTCGGTGAGCAGGATCAATCCAGTGCTGGCATGCAAACGATGTGGTGTCCACTAATCCCAAGTTCGTCATTTTAGAGTGCTCCAAAGTAGTGAACTTGGGAAAAGAAACAAAACCGTCATCTTGTTGTGGACAAAATATGATGACCGAATATGTGACCAAGCTTTGTCAGATGTCAGCGCGTTGCAGGGTTTAAGGCGATTTATATAGGCTCTTCGCTTTTACGTGTGGGTAGTATGATTTTGGAAGCCTACTGGATACAAATCCAGTCCGCCGAGATAGAAGTAGATTGCATTGGCAAACCGCTTTTGGTTACGGAAGCCGCGCGCACGAATTTTGACGGATTTGATGCGACTGTTGATACTCTCGGCGGGGCCATTGCTGACCTTTAAGACCACTGCATTGATCATCCCCCACAAATGATTCTTGATGGTTTTCGCCGCTTTTTTCATCGGTTCCAGTTGGCAACGCATGGCCCAGGACAACCATCGTTTCCATCCTTTGAGTGCCCACGTGGGATGGACATAATGCCATAACTTCTGGGACAATTCCTTGATGGCCCACGCACGAGCTGTTTTCAGCGAACTGGTCTTTAACTGGTTGAATCGTTTCTTTTGCCGCGTCGACATATTCTTCGGATTGGTCAGCCAATCATACTTGGTTCCAGTGAGATCGTAGATTTCTTCTTTCCGCAATTCCCGGTTCTCCTGCCGACGGACTTTATCCACGGCATCTCCAATGTATTTGGCCACATGAAAACGATCAAATGCAATCTTTTTATCCGCGCCGGGAACCCACAATTTCGTGGCACTGATATACGCGGGCCACATATCCATACTGACGCTTTCAATGGCGTCCAACTGCTCCGCAGAACGTCCACCATAATACCCGTTCAAACTGGCCATTGTCCGACCCTCCCCGACATACAGCACGGTGGCCGTGTCTGGATTGGACACCACAGTAATGTAATTGTGCCCTTTCTTATAAGAGGTCTCATCGACACAGATATGGGCAATGGGTTCGTCTTCTCTGCGGTCCAGTCCCCGATTTACCGCACGCTCCATAATGTTGGCAATCATCGTCCAACTCGCATTCACTCGGGTCGCCACCGTCGAAATATTGGTTGAATCCTTCAACGCGTCAATCACATGAGACTCAAACGCAGTCGTAAAACTCACGCGCGCATCGGCCCAAGGAACCGAAATCGTCCGGATTCCATGCTCCGAACACGACACACGTGGCACCTTTGCCACTACTTTGGTTTGATAATTGCAGATCCCGGTGTGACGCCATTTCCGGACACGATGGTCATAGCCAGGACAAACTTTCCCACACTCAGGACAGTGAAGAATCGAATCCTTCGAACAGGTTACATGAATCTCCGCCATAAACGATACTTTATCCTGCTTGATCTCCGAAACCTCCCAAGGAGATTCAATCCCTAAAAGATGATTAATATCTTGAATACGTAAGGCCATCGTTGGTATATGATTGATTGTCGTCTCCTAAACGTAGCCAAGATAACAACGAAATCAATCCGGGGATGCCCCAAATTTAGTGGAAGTTGGGGGAAGTTGTAAGGTTGTACCATTGTACTGATTTTTGGTTTTGCCATGTCGATCCAGTGTTCGGAGGAACGCTTCCCAATCTGAATCTTGCGGGATGGGGTTCAGGGATCGTTGTTCAATGTCCAGACACGCGGCCGCAATCCATCGTTGGCGCTGATCCGAGTTGGTCCACCGCGTGACTCTGCGAGTCATATGTGCCAGTCGACTGTTCACGCTCTCAATGATATTCGTGGTTCGAAGCCGGTCACGCAGCGACTTGCGGACCCCCATTTTGTGAAGGGTAAGGGTCTCTTCCAGTCCCTCTTTTAAGCTGCCCGCGGCTTCGGGACAGTGTAATTCCAAGAATCGGATCAAGGCGATCAGTTGTTTTTTCGCTTCGGCATACGTCGCAGCTGCATAGGCCGCTTCCAGTTCCTTTTTCACCTGTTCGGCAAGGTCGGCATCACGGATCTTGCCGACCACATTTTCACGCTTGTGCCACTGATATCGTTGAATCAGCGCCCGATCTCCAAAGACCTCTTGCACGCCTTTGCGCAAGCCGTCCAGTAACACCAGCAACGGGCCCGCAGTTCGGAAGCCACGGGCTTGCAGATTCTGCAGTAATGCCACCACGCATGAATGCGCTTCCGTTTTGGCCTCAATGAATCCGAGAATCACCTTCTTGCCTTCGCGAGTCAGACCCACGGCGATCAGAATCTGCTCACTTCGTAAGGTCTTCCCGTCAATGAACAGGGTCACAAACTCCATCTCATCAAACCGCCGGTTCATGAACGTTTCCAATGCGTTGGCCGTCTCGCGGATAAACACGCGCCCGGTAGTGGAGCCGCTGAGCCCAAATGCCTCCGCCAGATGCTCCGATACTTGCCCATAGTTGCGCTGAGAGAGTCCAAGCAGAATGCTGCGGGTCAATTCCTGCTCATAGTCGACCTCGGTCTCATGCAGGATCTTGTACGTCTGCAGGGGAACTTCCTCATTCTTTTCGCTATTGCGAACCCGGGGAACATTTACGGGCACCTTGGCGCCGTTCCAGCGAATGGAGCCGGGATTGCTGCCCCAGCGATGACACTTCGTTTTGGTGTGCTTCCAGGGCCGGCCACAAAGCTCGCTCACTTCGGCCTGAAATAATAGCGGAACGAATTCCAGGAACCAGTTTGGACTCCGAAACAGCCGGGCCAGTTGGATTGCTTTGTTGGAAGAAAAGAGAGGGGATAATGCAGGCATGAGTTTAAGGGGTTTTAGGTGGAAAGAAAGGGTTTGAGTGCCGCACTCAACGGGGGAAGATCCGTCCAATGTCGGACACGGCACAATCGGGGTTCAAGGTCCAACAGGGTTGCACACAGGTGCATCCCGCGCTGATGGACGGGGGTTTCCGTCAGGCGGCGTTTTGCACGAGTCAAGAGCGAGTTTAACGAATTCAGCACGCGCAGTCCCCGGTCGCTGCGCAGCAATTGTCCGGTACGTTGCAAGGTGAGCGTGGCGTCCAATGCATATCCAGGTACACTCCCCGAAGAACGGTTGACCTTCGTCAAGTCTGCCGTGATTTGCTGGAGATTCGTCCGGGCCTGGGCGGCATCGCACTGTTGCCACGCCTGCTGGAGACGATGACGAAACTGCAGCGCATCGTCGGGATCCAATCCACTCAGCGCTTCGGACATGACCGTATTCAGGCATCGCTGTACCGCGACACGGGATCCCCATACGCGAGATACCGCGGCTTGGAGGGGCACATTGCCGGGAAGGGTCACCAGCATCCCCGCTCCCAATCCACGCAGACTCAAATCGTCCAGTACGGCTTCCATCCCGGACTGGTCCTGAGGGCCGCATTCGGTCACATTCACGATCCGGCGATGTCCCTGGAGGTTGACCCCAACGCCCAGTAAGATATGCAGCCCCATCACATACGAGGGCTGAAGCCACAAATGGACCAGAGGCTCCGTATGCCAGTCCCGACAGGACAGCAAAGAAACCGCCGATTCCCAGCATGAAGTAGGCGCCGCCACCTCGGGATCGGGCTCCACTGCAGCAGATACTGCGGGCGGAGGCGGCGAAGGCACGGAGGAAATCCGCTCGGTCAGCATACGTAGAACATCCACATAATGTCGAACCAATTCTACATGCAGATCTGGAGCATGCTCCGGAACAGGGGAAGAAGAAAATAAAGATTCCAGGTTCATCGAATCGCGATCGGTTAGGAGTTATAAGTGAATCCCCTAACTTCCACTAAATTTGACGCATCCCCATCAATCCGATCTCATTGTCGTTGATCTTATATTCTGATTCCAAACCCACTTAAAAAGGGGAAGCCCCTTTATATAAAACCGATCTTGGTACGTCAGAGGACATGACACATCAAAACGAGCCTGAGTACCCAGATCACAGTAAAATAAATTGTGCATTTAGGATCTATAACTCACATATATCGGAACTTTCCCCCATTCCAGTTTTTTGCAGGCACGATTTTCTTCATAGATTCAGGGCTTTTAAAAAACTGATCGCCGTTAAGGGCGGCGGCTATTTGGGGGGTTCGGTCCCCCGATGACTACAGCAGTTTGATATTCAAAAGCTTGAGTGCCTGCTTTTGGGGAGGAGTGATGTCCTTGATCATGACGACTTTGGGATCTTTCCTGGCACTATTTTCCGGCTTGACCATCAAGCGGCACACCTTTGAAAGTTCTTCCATCAGACCTTCAAGGCTCCGCACCCTTTCGCCCGTTGCCGTCCGTTTCGTGGTTGCCTTCTTTTTCGCGGATTCAGAGGGTTTGGAGGCCCCAACGACATGTTCGCGCTGGGTTCGTCTTGCTTCCAGATCGTCCTCCGCAAACAGCATGGGAGCCAATGCCCGGCGCAGATGATATTCCACATAGTAGGCCAGCATGCACAAAAAGACATGTGCCACGACCCGGTCTTGGGTGCGATGGTGAATGGGACGCACCTGCAACGACATGGATTTCATCGTGCGGAAGGCCATCTCCACCGTGGGAAGACGTTTGTAATTGGTGACCAACTCGGCCGCGTCCGGCCCCGATTTCAGACTGGAACGGATGGCGTACAGGCCATCGAGTCGGTCTGCCTGCACGTCGAGAAACGACTCAATCCGATCCCCCACAACTCACAGCTTAGAGACCTGGTTTACAAGCTCGAACATTATCATGAACCCGTAAATCGTTATCTTAGAAACCGCGTCATGCGCCCTTTTAGCCAACTAACTTTGGCGCATCTCCTCTGAAATTTGTGAGATGGTGAATTTTACATTTCAACATAGAAAGGATAGTTTGGAGGCCTTCTTCACCGAGGCCTTGCGGGTTTGTGTATTGTTGTTGTTTTCGATCTTCATTCCCACCACTTCCCAGGCACAGGTTCGACAAATCCAAATCAATCCCAGTGTGAATACTGCGTCCTTGCCCAGTTCGGGGGCCGAGGTTTCTGAAGAAATTCTGAGGGTTGGCATTTCGGGAAACTCCATTGAGTCTGTGGATGAATTGCGTCCATCGAGTCCACGACTGTGGAATGCAGACATGGGAGGAGTTAATCTGTTTCGGCTTCCCGAGCCGTGGATCCATGATGCGGCCCCTTTTCCTCATGATGCATTGATCGGTCCTGTCTGGAATCTGGGGATGAGTGGGCTGTCGAATCAGGCAGTAGACCAAGAAAATGGAGCGAGGCAGTTTTTAAGTCTGCCGGGGGCGACCAATCGTGCGCAGGATGCGGTTACGATTCTGGAGGGGAACGAAAAAGTATATAATGTCTCTCTTGACACGCAGCCTTCAAGCGAGGTGACCGTGACGATCACAGTTGATCAGGGCACAAAACTGACTGTGAATCCCACCACCTTGACATTTCCGGTTGGGGCCTGGGATACTGCACAGCCAGTTACTCTAACTGCGGAGGAGGATAGTGATAATACCACTGATACCGTAAACCTAACGCTTGCAAATTCAGGAGGCGATACCAGTTCAAAACAGGTAGCCGTAACCATCGTGGATGACGAAATCATCTGGGAACTCACCCCTCTGTCCATGCAGGAAGGGGATGCACTCCGTTTTCCTATCCAGCTTCTAAATCGTTTGGGGCAACCTTCAGGGGATGTAACCTTTAAGATCACCGGATATGATGAGAATACTGTGATCCCGAAACCAACACCGCTCAAGTTTCGGGCAAGAAATTGGCCAAAACCTAAGCGATTATCTTTGGTTGCACTGCAGGACCAAGACAGTGACGATGAGCTGGAAACCTTGATCTTCACCGCGACGGGCGGGGGATATGACGGTTTACAGTATTCGCTGGATGTTAGAATTCAGGATGTGCCACCTAATGAGGAGATAGTGCCAGAGGGGGAGAGTATCATTATCAAGGAGTACTATTACAGGCGGGCATCACCTCCTGAACCAGGTGTGACATATATAGCGCAATGGGATATACCTGATGATGCAGACTTAACGATGAAGCCGTCGGTGGCGAATTTCACGCCAGGCTCATGGTTTAGATGTCCACATAGAGGAATACTCAAATATTGTTCTCCTACTGGGCCAATTGAGATCGCTGCGGCGCATGACGCAGACAAAGAAGACGACCAAGAATATTTGATCCTATTGATTACGCAGCCTAGTCTCGGTGCGTCCGTGTCCGTGAATGTTAGGGTTTCAGATGACGATGACCCAGGGCTTGTGGTCAACCCGTCGTCCATTGAGATTACAGAGGGGGGAGATTCCAAAACTTTTACGGTTAAGCTTTCTGAGCCGCCTCTGGGGGATTTTGGCAGCAACGATGTCACCGTACGTGTTCCTAGTCCCAGGGATCTAACGGCGAAGCCATCCCGCTTGACCTTTACGAGTGAAAACTGGAACACCGAACGGACCGTGACACTCACGGCAGGTCATGATTCTGACCTTGATGATGATTTCGAAAAGCTATGGCTGACTGCAAGTGGGGGTGGTTATGATTTAGAGCGAGCCCGTGTATCGGTGAAGATCATCGACGATGATGACATAGTGGTATTCTTTGACTCGGACAAGAGCAGTACAAAAGAAGGTGAAGGCACAAAAATTGTGATTATCACGGTTTCCCCCGCACACTATGTTCCGTCAACCTTTAGGCGTATAGGCGGAACTGCAACGCTCGGGGCAGACTACACAATCAGTGACCGCACTAGACGGAGGGTAGGAAATAGTTTTAAGTTTAGTATTCCAGTAAACATTGTAGATGATTCGGTGCAAGAGCAGCCCGAAACGCTGATTCTAACACTTAATCCAGGATACGGTTTTGTTGTCGGAACCCCGAGTGAACATACACTGACCATTGAAGATAACGATGACCCGGTGGTCTCCTTTGATGTGCGAGAAAATAGCGCACCAGAAGATAAAGGTACGTACGATGTCGTAGTCAATCTTTCGCCTGCACCTGCGTCCGCGATTTCCATAAACTATTCGCCTACAGGAACTGCAACCCAGGGGGCGGATGCGGACTACACCGTTTCTGGGACGACGATCCAGGTTGATGCCAATACTGCTTCGATGAAGTTCCCGGTGACCATCATCGACGATCAGGTGCAAGAGTCGGATGAAACGGTAATTCTAACGCTTGATTCAGGAACCGGCTACACGGTCGGAACCTCGAATGAACATACACTGACCATTAAAGATAACGATGCCCCAGTGGTCTCCTTTGATGTGCGAAAAAGTAACGCACCAGAAGATAAAGGTACGCACGAGGTCGTGGTCAACCTTTCGCCTGCACCTGCGTCCGCGATTTCCATAAATTATTCACCTACAGGAACTGCAACCCAAGGGGCGGATGCGGACTACACCGTTTCTGGGACGACGATCCCGGTTGATGCCAATGCTGCTTCGGTGAAGATTCCAGTGACCATCAATGACGATGAGATAGACGAGTTGGCCGAAACGGTAATTTTAACGCTTGATTCAGGAACCGGCTACACGGTCGGAACCCAGAATGAACATACACTGACCATTAAAGATAACGATGCCCCAGTGGTCTCCTTTGATGTGCGAAAAAGTAACGCACCAGAAGATAAAGGTACGCACGAGGTCGTGGTCAACCTTTCGCCTGCACCTGCGTCCGCGATTTCCATAAATTATTCACCTACAGGAACTGCAACCCAAGGGGCGGATGCGGACTACACCGTTTCTGGGACGACGATCCCGGTTGATGCCAATGCTGCTTCGGTGAAGATTCCAGTGACCATCAATGACGATGAGATAGACGAGTTGGCCGAAACGGTAATTTTAACGCTTGATTCAGGAACCGGCTACACGGTCGGAACCCAGAATGAACATACACTGACCATTGAAGATAACGATGACCCAGTGGTCTCCTTTGATCGGGATAAAATTAGTGTAGGCGAAGATGCGGGTACGTACAATGTCGTGGTTAACCTTTCACCTGCGCCTGCATCCGAGATTTCCATAAACTATTCACCTACAGGAACTGCAACCCAAGGGGCGGATGCGGACTACACCGTTTCTGGGACGACCATCCGGGTTGATGCCAATATCCCCTCGGTCAAAATCCCGGTGACCATCATCGACGATAAGGCGCCAGAGTCGGATGAAACGGTAATTCTAACGCTTGATTCAGGAACCGGCTACACGGTCGGAACCCCGAATCCACATACCCTAACGATCAGTGATAACGATGTAGCCGGGGCGGGGCTGGTGGTGAGTCCCCCATCGGTAAAGATGAATGAGGGGAGTTCCCAGGACTTTACGGTGGCGTTATCTGCTGCGCCGAAGGGCAGTGTTACGGTGACGGTTCCCGCATTCACGAACCCGGATCTAACGCGGGATCAATCCACGTTGACTTTTACGACTGTAAACTACAGCCAGCCCCAGACCGTGACGGTATCCGCGGCGGAGGATGCAGACACCGCCAATGAGTTTGAATCCATTACTCTGACGGCTAAAGGCGGAGGATATGATGGAGTAAAAAAAGATGTCCGGGTCAGTGTAGAGGATAACGATGTGGGCGGGGCGAGTCTGGTGGTGAACCCGCCAACCGTGCAGATGAATGAGGGGAGTTCCCAGGACTTTACGGTGGCGCTGTCTGCTGCGCCGAAGGGCAGTGTTACGGTGACGGTTCCCGCATTCACGAACCCGGATCTAACGCGGGATGAATCAACCTTAATGTTTACGATTGCAAACTACAGCGAGCCCCAGACGGTGACGGTATCCGCGGCGAAGGATGCAGATACCGACAATGAGTCTGAATCCATTACTCTGACGGCTAAAGGCGGAGGATATGATGGAGTAAAAAAAGATGTCCGGGTCAGTGTAGAGGATAACGATGTGGGCGGGGCGAGTCTGGTGGTGAACCCGCCAACCGTGCAGATGAATGAGGGGAGTTCCCAGGACTTTACGGTGGCGCTGTCTGCTGCGCCGAAGGGCAGTGTCACGGTGACGGTTCCCACATTCACGAACCCGGATCTAACGCGGGATCAATCCACGTTGACTTTTACGACTGCAAACTACCGCATTGCCCAGACCGTGACGGTATCCGCGGCGGAGGATGCAGACACCGCCAATGAGTCTGAATCCATTACTCTGACGGCTAAAGGTGGAGGATATGATGGAGTAAAAAAAGATGTCCGGGTCAGTGTAGAGGATAACGATGTGGGCGGGGCGAGTCTGGTGGTGAACCCGCCAACCGTGCAGATGAATGAGGGGAGTTCCCAGGACTTTACGGTGGCGCTGTCTGCTGCGCCGAAGGGCAGTGTCACGGTGACGGTTCCCGCATTCACGAACCCGGATCTGAGTCGGGATCAACCAACTCTAAGGTTTACGACTGCAAACTACCGCATTGCCCAGACGGTGACGGTGACCGCGGCGGAGGATGCAGACACCGCCAATGAGTCTGAATTCATTACTCTGACGGCTAAAGGAGGAGGATATGATGGAGTAAAAAAAGATGTTCGGGTCAGTGTAGAGGATAACGATGTGGGCGGGGCGGGGCTGGTGGTGAACCCGCCAACCGTGCAGATGAATGAGGGGAGTTCCCAGGACTTTACGGTGGCGCTGTCTGCTGCGCCGAAGGGGGAGGTCACGGTGACGGTTCCCGCATTCACGAATCCGGATCTAACGCGGGATCAATCCACGTTGACATTTACGACTGCAAATTATCGCACTGCCCAGATGGTGACGGTATCCGCAGCAAAGGATACCGACACCGACAATGAGTCTGAATCCATCAGGTTAACGGCCCGCGGGGGCGGGTATGATGGGGTCTCAGCGACGGTACGGGTAACGGTTTTGGACGGCGGTCGTCCCCCCATCCCGACCGTGCGTCTCGTCGCAGCGCGCTCAACCGTGAATGAGGGGGAATCCGTTGACGTGACCGTGGAGGCGTCCACCAGTTTTCTGAAAGATGTGCAGATCCCACTGGATTGTGACGACCGCACCACAGAGCCCGATGATTATCGGTGTCCGGCAATCGTGACCATTCCGGCGGGCGAGTTTTCCGGGGTGGGAAGCATTTTCATTGAGGAGGATGATCTTGCGGAGCCGGATGAGGAGTTTGTGGTGTCTCTGGGGCGATTGCCTTCCGGCATGGTGGAGGGGAGCCCGAGCGTTCAACCGATCACGATCATCGACAATGATGATCCTCCGCCTGTTGAGATCACTCTGGAGGTGCATCCCAACCCTGTGAATGAAGGAAATTCCACGCAGGTGAGGGCCGTGCTGAGTGGCGGGGTCTTGGCAAAGGATGTTACGATTCCGCTTGCCTGCAGCCCGCTCACGGCGGAGGGCGGGGATTACCAGTGTCCTTCCCAGGTACGTATTTCAGCGGGAGCGCCTTCTGGGGAGGTTAAACTGGAGACGCTCGTGGACGAGGACACGGACAATGAACAGTTCAGCGTGGCTTTTGATGCCGTTCCTCCAGAGGTGGAACCGGGGTCGCCGCTTTCGGTGGTGGTGACGATTTTGGACACAACGCCGGCCATGGTCACGCTTTCGGTTTCTCCGGCGGAGGTTGAGGAGGGTCGCAGTGCACCGTTAACAGTGGCACTTTCTGCGGCGCAATCCGAGAAGGTGAGGATTCCCATTGTTTGCATCCCGATGGACGCAGAACCCCACGAGTATCGCTGTCCATCGCATGTGGAGGTGTCATCTGGACAGCGTTCGGGGTCGGCATCCATTTCGGTGGAGGAGGATGATATTGCAGAGTCCAATGAGGTGTTCACGGTCGCTCTCGGCACAGGTATGCCGCCGGGCACGGTTGCGGGCACCCCCTCTGTACAGAGGGTGACGATCCTGGATAATGATGCTGTGGGGATCGAATTGGTTCCCACCTCTCTGAATATGGTGGAGGGAGTGCCTGCGGACTACACGGTGCGCCTTTCGTCAGAACCGGTCGCATCGGTGATGGTGCAGATCACGGAATTGGGCGGGAGACTCACGTGGACGCCTCCGGAATTGGTGTTCACGTCGTCGGACTGGAATACCCCGCAGTCGGTGACCGTGGAGGCGGAAGAGGACGAGAATACGGCATCGGAAACCACCACATTGACGCATCTGTCGACGAGCGTGGATCCAGGCTACAGCGGGCGGATGACCAACCTGCCGGTGAGTGTGGCCGACAGTGGTACGCCGAACCTGGTGGTGAGTCCAAGTGAGCTCTCCATCCCGGAAGGGGGCTCAGGGGTGTTCACCGTGTTGCTTGTGACGGAGCCATCCACCCCGGTGACCGTGCAGGTCCCGCTCTTCGAGAACCCGGACCTGACCCGGTCTCAAGAGACGCTCAGGTTTACCTCGTTGAACTGGCATGAAGCGCAAACCGTCACGGTGCGGTCGGCAGAGGATGCCGATGCGGAGGCGGAGGTCCCGGAGTCTCTGCAACTGACCGCGACCGGTGGAGAGTACACCGGGATCACGGGAACGGTCTTGGTTACGGTCGTAGAGAAGGATCAGAAAGGGATTGAGCTGCGCCCCTCTTCCCTGACCTTGGCGGAAGGAGGGCCGGCCGGTACGTATACCGTACAACTCCGGTCTGCTCCCACCTCCGCGGCGCGGATCACAATCACCGGACATCCAGAGGAGAAGGTCACGTTGACGCCGGAATCGCTGACGATCACGGCCTCGAACTGGAATGTTCCTCAGACGATCACGGTTCAGGCGGAGGACGATGCAGATCTTGATGATGCGGCATTCACGCTCCTTCACACGGCGGTTGGGGGTGGTTATGACGATCAACGTGCAGGCCTGCCGGTACGGGTCGAGGACAAAGGGGAGGATGCATTGACGATTTCGATTTACGATGCACGGGTGAGCGAGCCGGCGGAGGTGGTGAGTCTTCGTGTGGAGCTCAACCGAGCGTCGGATGAGGTGGTGACGGTGCAATATCAGGCGGTGGATGAGACGGCGGAGTCGGGATCAGACTATACGGCATCTCGGGGGATTGTGATTTTTGATGCGGGTGCGACCCGGGGGGTGATTGAGATTGAGATTACCGATGATGAGCTGCCGGAGTCAACGGAGACGTTATCGGTGACGTTGTCGAAGCCGCGCGGTGCAACGATTGCGCGGGGCACGGGCCGGGTGACAATTCTGGACAATGATTCGAGAGCCCGGATCTGGGTGGACGATGCGGTGGGATTTGAAGACGCGGGGATGGTCCGCTTTACGGTACATTTATCGCAGCCGGATACGGAGTCGATCACGGTCCACTATCAAACGGAGAATGGTACAGCGGTGGCGGGGGAGGATTATCATGCGGCGAAAGGAACATTGACGTTTGCACCGGGGGTGGTGGAAGAGGAGATTGAGGTGCGATTGCTGGATGATGGTCTGGATGCAGAGGAAGAGATGTTCTCGGTGCATCTGGAGAGTTTTGGGAAGACGCACATTGAGAAGGGGGTTGCAGTGGCAACGATCCAGAAAACGATGTCCGTGAATAGAGCGGTGCTGAAGGCGTACATGGCGCGGTTTGTCCGGACTTCAACGATTCAGATTGTGGATGCGTTACAGGAGCGCTTGCGTTCGTCAACGGCGGGTTCTTCGTGTTCGGCGGGGCAGCGCGCTGCGTTGGCGCAGGTCTGGGGAACGGCGACGGACTGGGATCCGTCCCTGGGGGAGCTGTTGGCGGGGTGCCGGGTATCGCAGGAGATGCATACCGGAGGGGGGGTGTTCGGCGTATGGGGCAACGGCGCGTTCACGCGATTCAATGGTCGTGCCGAGGCGGCGCTGCATGTGCGGGGCGAGGTGACGACGGCGATGGTGGGGACGGACTACCGTTGGAATGGAGGCTGGCGGGTCGGGGTTCTGGTGTCGCACAGTCAGGGAGACGGGTCATTTACCGCGAATACGGATGCAGGAGATGTGGCATCGGGGCTCACGGGGCTGGTTCCGTATGTGTCGATTCAGGGGGAAGACTGGGGCGCATGGGTGGCGGCGGGATATGGCTGGGGGCGGGCAGAGGTGCCGGAGTTGGAGGGAGATCTGGTGTCGCGGTTTGGTGCGATGGGAGTTCAAGGGGCGTTGGCATCACGCGGTGTGCTTGGACTGAACTACCATGGAGATGTGCTGGTGACCGGTGCCGAGGTGGAGGAGTATGATATGACGGCGGAGGTGTATCGGGTTCGGGCCGGTGTGGAAGCGAATGCGCGGATGAGTGATGGGGTTCGTCCGTATGTGGAGGTGAATGTGCGTCAGGATGGGGGGAGTGCAGAGACGGGTACCGGGCTGGAGCTTGGGGGCGGGGTTCGTGTCTCGTACCCGGGCTGGCGCTTGAAGGGGGAGGTGCGGACGCAGGGTCTGGTGATGCATACGGCGGACGGGTTTACGGAATGGGGGATGTCGGGGATGGTGCAGGTGGGCGGGGGCTCCGAAGGGTTGATGGTGGCGGTCCGTCCCTCCTGGGGACCGCGTCATGGTGGTGTGCTGCATCAGCAGCACTTGGAGACGACCCGCACACGGGCAAACCTGCATCGGACGGAGTTGGAGTTGGCGTACGGCATCCCCTTCAACGCGGGGGTGATGCGACCGGTGATGGGCATGACGCAACTTGCCACCGGACGGATGTATCGTGTGGGCGCAGAGCTGCGGCCGTGGGATCAGGCAAGCATCTCCCTCTCGGGACTGGCACAGTCCCATGCAAACTCGCAGACGCAGATCGGCGTAAACGTGCAGGGATCGATCAGATACTGATTTGCTTCCAGCAGGACTCCCAAAGTTCGAAACGTCCCGCGTGTCGCTCTTACGACAACATGACATTTTTCGGACGCATCCAGGTAGGACTCATGAACTTCGGAACAGGCGCTCCTTTCAGATGGCGATACCAAAATAGCAGGCGGCGCCCACGGTCGTGCCCCAGTTATTGTCAAACGGCAGGGCGGAGATAATCAATGCCAGACCCGGCAGGGATAAGAGAAGGAAATCCCGGTAAGGTGCAATGCATTCCCGCCATGAAACCCCGGCCAGCCGGAGAATCACAAATAATTGGATACTGCGTACAATCGCACCAGTCACACCAGCGGCGATCAGCATGATGTCAACACTCCCCGATAGGCCTCCCAGAATCAATGCCGACGGTAGGCACACGAGTAAAAGCAGGGCCATCAGAAAATCCAGCCGCTGACGTTCCGTCACATCATACACCCGTGTCAGCGGAGATGCAATGGAATTAGTTTCCACAGAAGACTGGATCCAGCGCGGGAAGCATTCCTCCGAGCACTGGACCGGTACGGCCAAACCAAAGATCTGCACAATGGTGAAACTTCATGACTTCGCCTGAACCTCAACTAAATTTGGGACATCCACCTGCATCTTTGACTACCCCCTGTGAGAAACAATAATGTGGCAAACGTAAGAGGACCATTCATGCTCATTTCCTCACCGAGTCGACGATAGAGATTCCGTTTTTAAACGGCAGACCGCTTATCCGTCTGAAATTGTCGGTGAGCAGGATCAATCCAGTGCTGGAGCGCAGACGATGTGGTGTCCACTAAGATGCCTTCAAAGCCAGAATCACCTTGGTCTGATCCCATTCGATCACCATATCTACTCCATCCTCCCTTTCTTCGAAACGAATCGTGAATGCTTCCCTGACCGAATCCAGCCGAGTAGCTGGAACCACAACCCGAAGTACATCTTCTTCATCATCGTACTGACCTATGCCATTTTGGCCCAGTCCGCGGTTCATAATTAGCGTCCACTGCGTCTCATCTGGAATGCTGAAGAGTGAGTACGTTCCCGCTGATAATTCCTGATCGGCAACTAGAACCTCTCCAGTAAACGTGACTTCTGTAGCCTCATTGGCGGCGGTGCGCCAAAGCTCTCCAAATGGAACCAGATCCCCAAATATCTTGCGACCCCGCTTGCGTGGGGAGCTGTAGTGTACTTTCACATAAGCGTCTCCCAACTGCGTACGGGCCAACTGGAGCGGACTCAGACGAGTCTCCTCGGCAGAGATATGCGCCGTATCCCAGTCTTCCTCATACAGGCTTTCATCAATTGCCGGAATAATGCGAAGTGCATTCTTGTAATACACCTTGCGCAAAACTTCATCAGGCAGATCCAACCCATACATCATCCACCAGGCATGACGCTTCCGATAATAAGGGAAGAATTCATTGGCAGTTTCAAAGAGACGGAAATAGGTGTGATACTCGGAAGCGCTCCAAGAATCCTTGCCCATCAATACACGATCCTGATAATCAATCAACCACTGCCGCGCAGTATGCGGCTGACGACCAAGCTCTGCAACCACAGCTCCCAATTCTGTATAGACATTGGGGAACTCATCCAAGTGCTCTCCCAATCGCTGCAAGTCATTTCCCAACCAACCAAGATGTGCATTGAGGAAGATCGTCTCGGGATGTTTTCTGAACACATTCCACTGCTCTTCAATCATTACCTCCCAAGTCGGGTCGCCATCCTGCTTTCGCCTAGGACGTTCCTTTAACTCAAACCAGCGCTCATTGAATCGGTCATGAGGAAGCCAGAATTGTGCTGGATCTGCGGTGTGAATAAGAACCGGGATGCCCAACTCCCCACACTTTGCCCAGATTGGATCCAGTCGCGGATCATCCGTAGGTACTCGATCTCCGCTCGAATCAACGATGGTCATCCCCAGGTTTTTGAATATTTTCAGCCCCGCCGCACCATTCTGTACATCCATCTCCAGCTGGGCTGCGGCAGATTCCCCAAACCCGGGTTCATCAATATTGGAAAAATCAATGTTTGCAAAATGCACAAATCTGCCTGGCGCGTGTACATTCGTATTCTCAATCTTTTGTAATAGATCCTGCCCACTGCCCCCACTTAAATTGACCATCGTCACCAAATTCAAGTCATCCATCGCCGCAACCAATTCCCCTATTTCCTCCTTGGATGCTGTACCGATCCGCCATTGATGCCCATGCGCATCAACAAAACGGTACTTTGCCTTTGTTATCGGGGTTTCTTCAACCACAAGCGTGGAAACGGGAGCATAGTCTTCCCATTGAAGGGTTTGCCCCTTGGCCTGAAATCCAATGAGTGTCAGGGAAAAAAGAATCAGAAATCGCTGTGTCATGACGATTGATCGAATGCAATGGTGAACCGATAGACGATAGAATATACGCCAGTATCTTACTTTCTTCGTATAACCGTTTAAATTCGTTTCTGTTGATCATGCCAATGTCCATTCCGCTTTCCCAGCGCACGTTCGAATTATGTGCTCCATTCTCGCCGTTTGGAGATCAGCCAGGTGCGATCAAGGCGCTCACCGAGGGGCTGGTTCAAGGAAAAGAACATCAGACACTACTTGGTGTGACGGGATCTGGGAAAACATATACCATCAGTAATGTGATTCAGAACATCGGGCGGCCAACCCTTGTCATGAGCCACAACAAAACGCTGGCCGCTCAGCTCTACGCCGAGTTTCGACAGTTTTTCCCAAATAATGCTGTTGAATTCTTTATCTCCTACTACGATTACTATCAACCCGAGGCCTATATCGTTCACTCCGATACCTATATAGAAAAAGATCTGTCCATCAATGATCGAATTGATCGACTTCGGTTAAGGGCAACCAGTGCCTTGGTATCCGGGCGCTCAGATGTGATCGTAGTGGCAAGTGTTTCCTGCATTTACGGATTAGGCTCCCCCAAGGAGTATCAATCCCAGATTGTCCAACTCGTACCCAGCCAGAAAATAGAACGCGGGGATCTACTCCTGCAATTGATTGGGATTTTCTATAAACGCAATGATATAGAGCTCCAACCTGGGACCTTCAGGGTACGCGGAGATACGGTAGATATTTATCCCACTTATGCGGAAGATATTGCATATCGTGTCCTGTTCTGGGGAGATGAGATTGAACAGATCACCATGATCCATCCGCTCACAGGAGAGGCCCTTGGGCAGGAACACGCAGCACTGACCATCTATCCCGCCCGCATTTTCGTGACACCAAAGGAACAGGTTGATCGTGCAATTACTGCCATTGAAGACGAACTGCAATGGCGTCTAGCGGTGCTCCGGCAAAGAAATCAAATGTTGGAAGCCCAGCGCTTGGAACAACGTACACTTTTCGATCTTGAGATGATTCGTGAACTGGGCTATTGTTCAGGGATTGAGAATTATAGCCGTCATATGACCGGATTGCCTGAGGGACAGCGTCCATATTGCCTCATGGATTACTTCCCGGATGATTTCCTTCTTGTGGTTGACGAGAGTCATGCAACGATTCCGCAGGTACGGGCGATGTACAATGGCGACCGAGCCCGCAAACTCACGCTGGTTGAGCATGGCTTTCGGTTGCCCTCCGCGCTGGACAACCGACCAATGACGTTTGAAGAATATGAAGAGCGGCAACACCAGACGATCTTCATGAGTGCAACCCCGGCAGACTATGAGCTCATCAAATCAGAGGGAGAATTTGTCGAGCAAGTCATTCGCCCCACCGGAATTCCCGATCCGCCTGTCGTGATCCGACCCAGCGAACATCAGATTGACGACCTTCTGGAAGAGATCCGTAGTGTGAACCGACGCAGTGAACGAACCCTGGTCACGACGCTGACAAAACGCATGGCAGAAGATTTGACAGACTACCTGGAATCATTTGGGATCCGATGCCGATATCTCCACTCCGACATTGATGCACTCACAAGGGTTGAGTTATTGCGGGATCTTCGACTTGGCACATACGATGTACTGGTGGGGGTAAACCTGCTTCGTGAAGGACTTGATCTCCCGGAGGTATCTCTGGTAGCGATCATAGACGCTGATAAAGAAGGCTTCCTCCGAAGTGACCGTGCACTCATCCAGACCGCTGGACGTGCCGCACGCAACGTCAATAGCAAGATCATACTGTATGCAGATAAAATCACCGGAAGCATGCAGCGAATGCTGGATGAGACCAGCCGCCGCCGAACAAAACAGCTGGCCTATAATGAAAAACATGGCATCGTTCCGCAGACGGTGCACAAGGACCGCCGTGATGTGCTACGCGGAACCGTAGTCGCTGAAGAGCGCGAACCTGGAGGACAAACACCACTCGTCCACCCCGCAGAAATCCCTGAAATACCACAGGAACTGGATGATCCCTTAATCAAAATGCTCACCGAAACGGAGAAGCGAGACCTGATTAAGCAAATGAATGCGGAAATGCTTGAGGCTGCCGAGAAAATGGAGTTCGAGAAGGCTGCAAGACTCCGGGATACGATCACCCGTACTGAAGCTCTTCTCAAAGATGGAACATGACCGAAGCCGGATGATTGAAGTGACACTATGCATATCCCTTATGTCAGACCAATGAAAAAAGGAATTCATCCGAACTACAGTCCGATCAAAGTACGCCTCGCCGATGGGACCGAATTTGAAACGCGGTCAACGATGCCGTCCGAGCAGTATGTGTCCGATGTTGACAGTACAAATCATCCGTTTTATACGGGACGTCGACAATACGTAGACACCGCAGGTCGCGTCGAAAAATTCCACCGCAGGTACGGCAAAAAAAGCGCCAGCAAATAGCACTCTTTTTGTATTTGAATGTCTTAGGGGGGCGGGCCGTGATCTGGTTCGCCTTTTGTGTTTCGTACAGTCATGGATGCAATCCATATCATTAAGAGGAAGCGTGAGGGCTCAGAGCTTTCATCCGCTGAGATTCAGTACCTGATTGAAGGGTACACCGCAGGGCGTATACCTGATTACCAGATGGCCGCGTTTCTGATGGCTGCACAACTACGTGGCATGGCCCTGAGCGAGACGATCATCCTGACCCAGTGCATGCTGAATTCGGGGAGGATCCTGGACTTCTCTGCCATTTCCGCTCCCGTCATTGATAAGCATTCAACGGGAGGAGTTGGAGATAAAATTTCACTCGTGCTCACTCCAATTGTCGGAGCGTGCGGGGTTCGTGTACCCATGATCTCAGGCCGGGCTCTAGGACATACCGGAGGGACACTTGATAAGTTGGAATCTATTCCCGGGTTTCGTACAAACCTGAAAATCCATGATGTCTATCGCCAGATTCGTGAGCTTGGCGTTGCAATGATTGGAGCAACCAAGGAAATCGCGCCGGCTGACCGCCAGCTGTATGCCCTGCGGGATGTAACCGCGAGTGTTGACTTTATTCCCTTCATTACCGCCTCAATCCTAAGCAAAAAACTGGCCGAAGGCATCGATGGGTTGGTGCTTGATGTGAAACTCGGTCGCGGCGCTTTTATGCGAAAGAGCGAAGAGGCGCGAGAACTTGCAGAGACCTTGGTAAATGTTGGAGAACATTTGGGGATGAACACGATTGCTTGGCTTACCAATATGAATATTCCCCTGGGGCGGGCCATCGGAAATTGGCTTGAGGTTGAAGAATCCATCAGCTGCCTGCGTGGGGAAGGCCCCGAAGATGTACTTGAGTTGTCGCTGAAGCTGAGCGGCGAAATGATTGCGCTCTCAGGTTTGGCTGGGTCGCCTGAAGAAGGTGAGGAAATGGCACACGCTGCACTACAATCCGGTCATGGACTGAATTTTCTGGCACAGATTGTGGAAGCCCAGGGTGGAGACCCTGCTGTCATTCATGATCCCGCACTTCGTATGCGTACCCTGGAACCTCATACCGTCACAGTTCCATTGGATATCAACGGATATGTGAGTGACATGGATGCCTTCATGCTTGCCGAAATCGGGAACAGTCTTGGAGTCGGAAGACTGGTGATTGATGACGAGGTCGATCCCGAAGCAGGAATCGTATTACACCTTCGTCCAGGCGAAAGAGCTGCACCCGGTCAACCGCTGGCAAGCTTCTATACCCGAAAGACTGATCAATCTGAACAGATTGCACGTAATATCTTTGATGCCTTTACGTTCTCGAAAAAACCCGTTGATGAACCAAACATCCTTATTGATCGCCTTACTTTTGAGGGATGGGCATCTAATTCGCAAGAACATAATTAGTGTCTGTCCAGAAAATGCCTGTGCTCCGGGTCTGTTCCGAGATATTGGGGTTCATTTTGGTTCAATCCGTTTGATTATTGGTGGGGCGGTCGTTTTTGAGACACTTGTTTGTGCTGGATTTTTCTGTATTACAGGTATTTCGTATCTACTGGACACACCTCTCGCATCCGCCCGTACGAGCCACTTGATGTTCTTCCTCGGATAAGCGGGATGGCTACGCCGCGCGCCGCAATCGCTTGCGTTGTTTCTGGAGACGTCTGAGACGCTTTCGTTCCTGATCTCGCACTAGCGTCCCCAACCGGTGGATGTTCGCGGCCAATACCGAGGTTGCCACCACACGTTCGAAGCTTTCGCTGCTGGTCTCACGCACCAGTGACAAGCCTCGATGGTTGAGATGGTTCATGCAGGACTCTACTCCGGCATGCCCCTTCCGTGCGTTCTGGTAAGCCGGGTCATTCTGACGTGCTTGTTCCTCTTGGGTCCGCCCCCCTTTCTTCGGCATGGCCGTAACTTCCAGCTTTTCATCCAACTGCTTACGCACCTCAGGACTGTAAAACGCCCGGTCAAACGAGCAGGTCATGGAGATCCCTGGATACTGTGCCTCCAAGGTCTTCACCAGGGGAATCGCAATATCCTTGTCGGTTCCCTCCCAAAGAATCCCGTAGCCTAAAACAAATTGATCCTCATCTTCAATCACCGCGACCGGGACCCCCAACTCGCAGAGGATTCCTGCCTTGCCCTTGACGATCCATCGCGTGAACGGCTTGAAGATCGAATAGATTTTCTCGTGGGTAGGAATCTGCTCTCCTTCAAAGATGCGGCGCTGGATCTGATCGGAAAATCGCGCAATGTAGTCCAGATACAGACAGAGTTCCTGTTTTGCCTCAAAAATTTCCTGCAAAGTGGCTTGATCTGCATTGGAACGGGGGGCGGAACGGGCCAAAATCTCCTGCTCCAGTGCATTGATCTGCTCCAGAAGGTCAAGAGATTTTTTGACCATCGCACGACTGCTGCGCAGATATCTGCGAACGTTCTTGAGTTTGTAGTTACGCCGCTGACCCTTCCGAGCTGCCCTATATTCCCGGTAGACCTTATTGCTCAGACTTTTGTGTTGCAGCCAACCATCCATCCCAAATGATTTGCCCATCTTCGCACTGACACGAATCAGACAACGTACCGAGTCCCAGAGCAAGAGCAGATCGGTCGGAAAGCGAACATTGGTCTTCACCGGTTTCGAGTCGCACCGACATTTGAGCGTCTCGCCCTCGGGTTTGCCGACCATTCGGTGCCCAAGTTTGACCACCAAACAATTGACCTGCACCAGCAATTCGGGGGACAGTGCCGATACGTTATCATGAATGGCGGAACGAGTGTAGCGGGTCCGATCGTCCGCTCCATGCCCCAGCATCTGCCGCACAATATCCATATGGTTCGCCAAAGCGGTCAAAAGATCATAGTTGCAATGCAGCGCCTGCTTCAGGCCGGCCAAAACCAAGATATTCCACACGTCCATTCCGGGGCGCCCACAATTCTTACGGGTTCCCGGTTTATACCTCTCCAAAAGATCCATCAACTTCAATCGGGTCGGGAGGTCCAGAAAAATTTGTCGGAGCCCATACAGAAATACTTGAATCACATCCCGGCTTCTTGGATCAAGCTGGATCTCCTCCATGGAGATGCAATCCATTGATAATTGAAAGTCATACGCTTTTCGCATCGCAAAAAAAAGTTGAAGATGAACGGCCCGGTTCCACTTATACTCCCATGATCCAGGCATGGATCGACAAACCTGAAGAATAAATTCAGAGTAAAAACCGCCTTGGGATGCTTCCAATACAGGTTTTTCAGGGATTGTGGATTTTCCTGAAAATCACCCGCCCCCGAGAGGAATTAAAAAAATCGGCGAGAAAAAAATGGAGAGAATTGCGACAAAATCCAGACACAGGAGGGCATAAAGGCACATTTTAGAGATGCGATGGTATTCTCGGACAGACACTAATTAATCTCTCGGAATTAGGTAGTTTACAACCCTAGTCTATCCAATCTACTCCTTAACATGTCTCTCTGGATCCGATTCAAACGCGCAATTCGATCAATTTTCGGGGGTGCCATCTCCTCCCTGGAAAATCCCAAGCTTATTCTGGAACAGAATATCCGGGAACTGAATGATCAGGTCCCGAAAATGAATGAGAACATTGCGACTGTAAAGGCCAATGTAATCCTCCTGAAAAAGGAACTCAAACGTGCCCAGTCTGAAATGCACACATTAAGGTCGAAGATCCAGTCCGCAATCCAAGGTGGGCGTGACGACCTTGCACAGCAACACGCAGTTCGATTCGAGACCGCTCAGGAAAATCTTGTAAAAACCCAGGAACAGCTGGCTCATGCAACTGCAGCCTACGATAAAGCGCAACAGGTCAAAAAAGCGTTCATGCGGGAGCGCCAGAGAAAGATTGACGCTGCTCAGGAGGCCCTGCGTGCAAGCGAGCGTGCAAAATGGCAGGCAAATGTTGCCGATGCACTTGAGCAATTCGAAGTAGGTGGGATTGATCAGACGCACGATGAAATGATTCAGCGCTTGGATCAGGAAACAGCCAAAAATGAAGCACGCATGGAAGTTGCCATGGATTCCGTGGATCTGCAGGCGATCCGCCTGGATGAAGAGGCTGAAGATTTGCGAGCTGCCGAACTGGTGAACCAGATGAAACGTGAAATGGGGCTTCTTTCTGAACCAACAACGGATTCTGGACGTATTGATGTAGAAAACCCCGACGAAAAGACCATGGGGCGTACACGCAACCGGGAATCGTAGTCATGCCTGAAGAGAAACGCGCACGACTTAAAGAACAGTATATCAAGGAACTTCGAGAGCGTAAGAAGATTCGTCATACGATTGAGTCCGCCAAGAGAACTCAGGCAGTCAACAACGCGCTGGGCGCTATGGTAGACACTCTGGCCAGTGCGGGGGATACCGCGGATGAATTTACTGCACGACTAGATGCGGAGACCGCTTTGAATGAAGCCCGTCTCGAAGTTGCGTTAGAGGACGAACTGACAACAGAGAAAAAATCGATCACTGATTCGGATTCGGCCCCTCAACCCTCCGGCCCTCCCATCAAGACCATCGGCCCTAGACTAAAGGCTGATATCCCCGACAAAGACGCATGAAAGAAGGAGAGATCAACTATACCCGCGAGACCTTCCGGCATCCGTGGAATTTGTCCTTCCTCACCATTGGGGCGGGGGCTGCTCTTGGGCTCAGCTTCATTGCAGGCCCACTGGGAGACACACTCTTTCAATCCGTACTGACGGCAATCATTGCCTTTGAACTATTGATCCTGGGATATATGCCCCGTCATAAACGGTTCCGGAATCTTATCCGTGCCAAATATGCAGCAATCGCTGCTAGACCCCCCTCTCAACGCGAAATGTATCGGCAGCTCAACCGGGTAAACCAGCGTCGCTACATTCGGTTAAGAGATCTGGAAAAGGAATTACAGGCGAACTACCAAAAATTCAGTTTCGCATCTCAGGGGATCCTTGAAAGCCATACCGCCAAGATCGAAGGACTCATGACTTCCTGCCTGAAACTCATGTTTCAACAGGAACGCTATACCTCTTTTGGTCAACACAAACGTGAGCAGGAGCTTACTACAGCAATCGCCGCCGTTGAATTAGAGTTGGAGAATGCCTCCGAACCTGTCCGCAACATCAAAATTCGACGACTGAAAGTATTGGAACAGCGTAGAGAACGCTTCAAACAAACCCAGGAGCAACTGGAAATGATTGAAGCACAGGTCGCTACAATTGAAGATGTCGTGAAATACATCCACGAACAGTCGCTGACCTTAAATAATCCCGAGGAAATCACCTACCAGCTTGACCTTCTTCTCTCCGAGGTTGAGGAAACCGAAGCTTCTGTTTCTCAGATTGAATCTGTATTTGGACCAGAGGAAAGTGAAAATGACTGGGAGACTCCAGCACTGCAGTCCAGATCCCGTACTTGATTGCCTGCTTCACGCATGGCCCTCTCCGTAATAATTAGTACTCTCTTTTTGAGTGCGTTCTTCTCTGGTACAGAAATCGCATTCGTCGCCGCAAATCGCCTACGCGTCGAAATGCGCGCACGTCGCCGCGGCGTTCTCGGGCATTTGGTCACTTTTTTCTTCGAGTCACCTACACGATTACTGACGACCACCTTGGTCGGCAATAACATTGCACTGGTCATCTTCTCCACCGTCATGGCACTCGTTCTGGCCGAACCACTATCCCAAATTGTAGCCGGCGAGAGCCCGCAGTTGATTGTCCAGACCCTCATCGCCGCGATTGTAGTGCTGCTGATTGGCGAGATCCTCCCCAAAACCATCATGCGGGAAACTGCAAATCGAGCAGTTTTTTTTCTCGTAATTCCGCTTGCTGTAACCTATATCGTACTCCTGCCCCTCATTCTCCTGGTTGGCTGGACATCACAACTACTTCTCAAGGGACTCGGTGGCGCATCTGATCAGCTTACCCGCTTTTCCCGTCGTTCGTTTGAAAAAATGATTGAAGAGAATGTGGAGCGAGGATCTCTTGACCTTGATGCCGAGGAAACCGAGATGCTTACGAATGTTTTTGGGCTGCATGCAAAACGGGCGAAAGTATGCATGACCCCGCGGACGGAGATCATATCCATTTCGAAAGATACTTCTGTCGAAAAATTTCGGCAGATCTGCGTTGAAAGTGGGTATTCAAAAATACCGGTCTACCGAGAAAACATTGATACGATTGTGGGCATTGCCTTTGCTTACGATTTATTTGAGAGCCCGGACACTTTACAAGAGGTCGTACGCCCCGCCCGATTCGTTCCAGAATCAAAGCCCGCCAAAGAGCTTCTTCGAGAATTCAGGGACAGTCACCGATCCATCGTGATTGTCATTGATGAGTACGGTGGAACTGCCGGCTTAATCACACGTGAAGACCTCCTGGAGGAACTCTTCGGTGATATTCAGGATGAGTTTGATACGGAAGATGTGACCATGAGCGAGACAGCACCCCGTATTTACAGGCTCAGCGGAAAAGCAGAAATTGACGAGATCAATGAACGCTTTGCTCTAGCAATCCCTACGGGAGATTTTGAAACCATCGCCGGGCTCATTCTTGATTATAGCGGTGCAATTCCCTCCCCGAACGACCAGCTGGTCATTGGCACCTTCCGAATCGAGATTCTCAAAGCCTCACGGAACCGAATTGAGCTCGTTCAGCTCTCCATTATCGATTAGGATGATGGGGGATTGCCCTCACTGGAAGAGTCCGTATCTCCACCAATTGCCGAGCGCATATCTGTGTCTGCTTCAATATTGCGCAGATTATAATAATCCATCACTCCCAATTGGCCTTTGCGGAAAGCCTCCGAAATTGCTTCAGGAACCATTGCCTCGGCCTCCACAACACGAGCACGAGCTTCCTGTACACGGGCAATCATTTCCTGCTCAAGCGCGACGGCGGCAGCACGCCTCTCCTCTGCCTTGGCCCGCGCAACCTGTAGATCTGCCTCTGCCTGATCCGTCTGCAGCTTCGCACCAATATTCTCTCCAACATCTACATCCGCAATATCAATGGAGAGGATTTCGAACGCAGTCCCTGAATCTAGTCCCTTCGACAATACGGTCTTGGAGATAATATCAGGGTTTTCCAGTACTGCAGCATGGGAGTCAGATGACCCAATTGTAGAAACAATCCCCTCTCCTACTCGAGCAATGATGGTTTCCTCGCCAGCTCCTCCCACGAGTCGCTCAATATTGGCACGCACAGTGACGCGTGCAACGGCACGAAGTTGGATCCCATCCTTCGCGATTGCGGAAATGGGCGGGGTTTCGATTACCTTTGGGTTCACGGAAACCTGAACCGCCTCAAATACATCCCGGCCGGCAAGATCAATCGCTGTTGCACGCTCAAACGGCAAGTCAATGTCTGCTTTATCTGCCGAAATCAGCGCATTGATGACCTGTTGGACGTTACCTCCCGCCAAAAAATGTGCCTCTAATTTTGGAGTTTCAGTGAAGATTCCAGCCTTGTGTGCCGTGATGAGCGGCTTCACAATCCGATCCGGGGGAACCCGCCGGAGTCGCATCCCCACCAAATCACGAAAAAGTTTCAGATGAACACCTGAGAAGATTGCAGTGACCCAGAGTCGCATCGGAATGAAGTACAACAGCATAATAGCGCCAAAAAGGATCAGCAGAATAATGATAAAGCTGCCTAAGTTCAATAAATTCTCCATTTGTTTTGTCTACAGGTTTTTTTCTGATTACGGATTACTGTCGATTGAATATCGACCATGCACACCACCATCTTTGGATACCAGTCGTATGTCAGTGATACGTATTGCCTTCGAAATAGATTTGCACATGTCGTAGATGGACAACGCAGCAATCGACACGGCCGTCAATGCTTCCATCTCCACTCCGGTGCGTCCACATGAAGTAACCTTGGCTTGAATCTTTACAGCGTGCATCTTTTCATCAAATGAAAACGAAAGCACAACCGAATCCAATGGAATCGGATGGCACAGTGGGATCAGCCGAGCAGTATCTTTTGCTCCCATGATTCCAGCCAACTGCGCTGTGGTCAGTACATCCCCTTTAGCAATACGTTTTTGCGTCAGTGCCGCGTATGCATCAACCCCCAGTTGCATAACCCCCTCCGCGGAGGCACTGCGTGTTGAGGAAGGCTTCCTTGAAACGTCTACCATATGAATGCCACCTTTATCCTTCAAGTGAGTAAATTTCGGCATTATAGAATCGTATGAGTTACCTGATACCTGACAGGGGTTCTTTTGTCCCTGTCCCAAAATTTTCGTACAATTCCCCTAATAAACGCAATCACATCTGAAGTACCCCCTGAATGGGGTAAAGCACTCATGAATGTGACGCGACATTGCAATAATTCCACCGATAACATGAATGAACTTTCGACTCTGTGTGACTTAATCGATTTTGGCCTGACCCATAACTCTGGCATTGTTGCTTCTACCAAACGGAAGGGTACGTGGATTGATATGGATGTGACTACATTTCGAGAGCATATGAATGCCTGTGCTGCAGGTTTTTACAACCTAGGCATCCGAAAAGGGGACCGGGTTGCTCTCCACTCGGAAAACAGTGCCGAATGGCTCATTGTTGATCAGGCACTGTTATCTCTGGGGGCGGTCAGCGTACCCATCTATACCACCCAACCCGGAGGACAAATCTTACACATCGTTCGCGATGCTGGTGTGCATGGATATATCGTATCGTCCAAAGAATTGTATGATCGGTGTCCCGGTGAGATGATGCCTAATTCAGATTTGAAATGGGTGATGGGAATTCTGGGCAAATACTCCAATGATATGCTCACCATGGAAGACCTGATTGAGCATGGAAAAAAACAGCTTGCCGAAACACCAGATCTGCTCAATGAGACTAGAGCGGCAGTGAGTAGTGACGACCTTGCCACACTTTGCTACACGTCCGGTACCACTGGTCAGCCCAAAGGGGTTATGCTCACGCATGGAAACCTGACCACCAACGCACTTGCGGTGGCCGAACGGTTGCCGTTCGACGTTCCTGCACGAGTCCTGTCCTTCCTCCCTCTGTCTCACTCACTGGAACGCGTTGCTTCTATCTTCTATCTCTCTCAATCTTGTCCCATCTACTTCATTGAGACCACGGATGAGTTGATGGAGGATATGCAACATGTGTGTCCTGCACACATGACGACAGTGCCTAGATTGCTTGAAAAGGTTCATGCAGGTATCATGGCCAAAGCCGTGGCCGAGAAAGGAATCCCGGGAATGATTGCTCGGTGGGCCTTTGGACGCGCGGAACGGTTTGACCTTGAAAACCCCAGTTCAAGTTTGCAGGACAAACTTGCAGACAAGCTGGTCTATAGTAAAGTACGGGACAAACTCTTCGGTGGAAATCTGCAGGCACTGACCAGTGGGGGTGCTGCGCTGTCGACGCAGGTACAGGCTTTCATTAATGGCTTAGGCATTTATTGTGGCCAAGGATATGGCCTAACTGAAACCTCTCCGGTAATCACCCTCTACGAACGCAAAAAACTTCGCCCAGGCTCGGTCGGAACTCCGATTCGAGATGTGGAAGTGAAGATTGCTGAAGATGGAGAGATTTTGACCCACGGCCCGCATGTGATGCGTGGATACTATAACATGCCGGAAGAAACTGCAGAGACGATTACCGATGACGGATGGTTGCACACCGGCGATATTGGGAAGCTTGATGGAGATGGGCATCTGTACATTACCGATCGGAAAAAACAACTCTTTAAACTCTCTACCGGAAAATACATTGCTCCCGTGCCGATTGAAGTAAAGCTGGCCTCGGATCCTCTCATTGAGCATGCCGTCGTGATTGGTCCTGATTTCAAGTTCTGTGCGGCCCTCATTGTTACAGATGCCACCTATGTGGCAAATGCTTACGGGCCTGAGCCGGATGAGAAGATCCTGAATGATGCAGTCCAGACCATAATCGATAAAGTGAATCAAGGTCTGCCACCCTGGGAGCAGGTGAAGAAGTTTCACTTGATCCTTGATCCATTCACCATTGATACGGGTGAACTCACACCCACGCTGAAAGTGAGACGCAAAAATGTATTTGCGCAATACCAAAAGGAAATTGACGGACTATACTCGTCTTAATCAGTGGTATTCATCACTTTCCCGCGCAACGGGTATCAAGTATTTCCGTATGCTACGGCCGTGATATTTCTTCCCAGATCATGAAACTTGACCTGACTCCCTTCGGCATTGAAGTCAAGGACATCCGACGGAATGTGGTTCCGGCGGTGCTGTACGAAGATGCTCTGCGTAACGAAGCCACCGCAGCGATTACACAGAGCGGCGCACTGGCTATTACAAGTGGAAAAAGGACGGGCCGCAGCCCCCAGGATAAGCGTATCGTTAAGACTCCTCCAAGTGCAAGCGAGATCTGGTGGGGCTCTGTAAATCTACCTATTGATCAGCATACCTTCGAAATCAACCGGGAGCGGGCTCGCGATTATCTCAATACCCGCGAACGACTCTATGTCGTCGATGGCTATGCCGGATGGGATCCCCGCTACCGGATCAAGGTGCGCATCATTTGCGAACGGGCATACCATGCCCTGTTTATGCGAAACATGCTGATTCGGCTCAGCAATGAGGAGTTGAAAGCCTTTGGCGAACCAGACTATGTTGTCTACAATGCCGGTATGTTTCCAGCCAATCGCCACACGACCTATATGTCCTCCAAAACCAGTATTGATCTTTCTTTCGAAGATCAAGAAATGGTCATCCTGGGCACGCAGTATGCTGGAGAGATGAAAAAGGGCATCTTTACGATCATGCATTATATCATGCCCCGTAGAGGCGTATTGTCTATGCACTGCTCAGCGAATCAGGGAGAGAAAGGAGATGTCTCTCTTTTTTTCGGACTCTCGGGAACGGGAAAGACCACATTATCTGCGGATCCTGCCCGTGCACTGATCGGTGATGACGAGCACTGCTGGACAGAAGATGGTATTTTCAATATTGAGGGTGGTTGTTATGCCAAGGTCATCAATCTGTCTGCGGACCAGGAGCCAGAGATTCTCAACGCAATCCGCTTTGGTACTGTTCTGGAAAACGTTGTTTTCGACCCGGTCACACATACCGTGGACTACACAGACACGACCCTGACCCAAAATACCCGGGCCTGTTTTCCTATTGAGTTTATGCAGAACGCACAGGTTCCCTGTGTAGGGCGGCACCCATCAAATATCATTTTTCTTACATTTGACGCGTTTGGGGTTCTACCCCCCATTGCGCGCCTGACTCCCGAACAGGCAATGTATCACTTCATCAGCGGCTATACTGCCAAGGTTGCAGGAACGGAAATGGGGATCACTGAACCAGTGGCAACCTTTTCTGCATGCTTTGGGGCGGCATTTTTGGTATGGCACCCCGCAAAGTATTCGGAATTACTATCGGAAAACATTCAAAAGCACAAGGTTAATGCCTGGCTGATCAACACCGGGATGGTTGGGGATCGAAATGAGCGAATCCCGCTTCAATACACCCGTGCGATCATTGATGCCATCCATAACGGGGACCTCCTGGATGTACCCACTATGCACGAACCTGTTTTTGGTTTGGCAATTCCCACGAGATGCCTTGGTCTACCGGAAAGTCTTTTGTTCCCTGAAAAGATGTGGTCGGATCCAGCCGCCTACCAGGAAACAGCCAAGCGCCTCGCAATTCTCTTTGCTGATAATTTTGCGCGGTATATCAGCAAATGCGCTCCCGAGGTTCAATCTGCCGGTCCTCAGGGCATCGTTTAATATTATGATCCCGGATGTCGTGGATCAAACCCGTCCGCAAAAACTTCACCCACCTTTCCTGCCCTGCCCGATTATTCCATCACTACCAGATTGAAAAATTGATAGCTTGCAGAATAACCCGCAAAGATGCCGTGCCCACCTTGCAAATTTGTATATAAATTGGCTGGCTCTCCAAATTCACCAAAATCATCATGCTCTTCAAGTGAGCCGTGATACTCCACATATTCTGGACTCAAAGCCATCAAAAAGAGAATCAGATCCGCCTCTACAAGATTTTCCAAGCCTGTCAGTACACCTACCTTGATCTCGAAAACAAGGGCTGGATCATCCACAAAACGATCCGAAAAAATCCCAAGAGTGCAACCATAATCATTCCTCGCCTCCATAAACACGGGATTCAGTATATCACTGAAGGAACATGTCCAGCTTGGGCTGTCATGATTCATCAGTATACCGTAGACCGAGTATGCTGAGCTGCCGGGAGAACCCGTATCCGGGAACGCAAGAAAAATACTGAAACTGTAGTAGTTGAGACCTGGACGATTCTCCAGACGGAAACTGACCAAATACTCTGTGTCCCCGAACGCGTTCACCGTGCCCAGTTCCAAGAGCTCTGCATCCTGGATGACTGGAGGCACAGGGGCCATCGAAATGGCAGATACGGAAGGAAGTCCTGGCGCTTCAGCAACGATGCGGTAGGAGACGTTTGCCTTCGGTTTACGTAACTGCGATGACATATACCAGCCATCTTCATCATGCACCAATCGAGCAACAAGTGACTCCTCCTGTATACCATGACCGTCGCATCGGTTATAAACGCATCTGATGTATCACGCAAACTCCCGATCGGAAGAGTTTTTGTGACTCGCGCAGACCAGACCGAATCTGGAGAGAATTTACTGACTATTGCGAGTTCGGAGTCGTAATCCGGTGGATCAATTTCAATCACCGTTTCACAGGCCGACCACAGAACCATACTCATCACGATCAGCCAGACGGATTGGAAGGGAGTCAATTTCGCTCTTCTGCTAAATTTGGTCCGGGTAGCCCATTGAACTGCATACGATTCGCTCAAAAATAGATCCCCTGCCCGTCGTTTGTCTGTATCCACCACAAAAACGGAAGGCACACTTTTTTTTTGCCTGAAGCAACCCTTCGTGAATATCATCTCAGAGAGGAGCATTATGCATGTTACCCGAACTAGAATGACAACTGATAGCTGATGGAAGGCATGATTGGCAGTAGCGAAAACTTCTTGAAGATCAAAGCACCCTGATCATCTCTATCGGCGAAAATACTGACCGCATTCCTTCGACTGTACGCGTTATAGGTGCCCAAGGTCAGCACGCGCGTTACACGTCTCATGGTTCGATGAATACGCATCCCAATGTCCAGCCGATGATAGGCTGGCATCCGTGCGCCATTCCGGGAACTCTGCACACGATACAGCGCCGTTGTTTCGCTTCTTGTCCATGGGAATGCGGACCGCAGGTATGACTCACCAACGAAATACCCGACCGGCAGTGTAACCGCCTGGCCTGTACCATAAATCCAAGTTCCGCTGATCTCAAACCGGGAGGTGAATTCGTGGTTGACGACCAGAGCGACATCATGGCGGCGATCATACCGATATGGAAACCACAGCCCCTCGTTGATTTCATCGAACTTCCGGCGACTCTGGGACAGCGTATAGCCAATCCAGCCTGTTGTCCGCCCGGACCGCTTCCGAAGAAAGACCTCTCCACCATAAGCAACGCCATACCCCGACACTACACGATCTTCCCAACTCCCATAGGTCGCATTAAAATAATTGGCACCCTCCTCATACTCAATCAGATGATCCATCTCTTTATAATACCCTTCCAACGACAGTTCGAGCTTTCCGTCCGCAAATGCCTGGACCACTCCCCCTGCGAGCTGCCATGACTGTTGGGGCTGAATTTTTGCGGTTGCAGGGACCCACAAGTCTGTAGGCAGAGATAATCCGCTGGTTGTTGCCAACAGATGGATATACTGTTGCATGTATGCCAAAGAGGCTTTCAGGCTGGTTTGTACATTCAAACGCCACAGTGCTGCAATCCTAGGTTCCACGGAAACATAGTTTTGATCTTCAATTAAAAAGCTTGATGCGTGTACGCCAAGATTCAAGCGGATCTGGGAATTCAGACGCCAGTCATCTTCAATATACGCTTGGATCTCTCCCGCGCGGGTGCGACGATTCGGGGAGGGTACCGTATCGCTGATGGCATCATCCACCCGGATGATCTCCTCATAAGCACCGGTAAGGAAGGAATGCTGCAATTCGCCGACCCCGAAACGGATATTGTGATTGGCATTCGGGATGAATTCCATGTCTATCCGTGCATGCAGATCACGAATGCCGGATTCGTAGGAATTTTCATATTGAGACCGAGAGTTTTCCCCTGTACTATATCGGTATTCGTTGTCAACAAGTAGCGCGTAATCGGTATAGCCAATCAAAACATTCGAAAATAATTTTGCTCCGAAGATGTGATTCCATCGAACAGTCGTCGTAAGATTCCGCCAGCTTAACCCGCTTCGATCCTCATCGCCATTCCCCTCGTACTTGTAATAGGTGTACATACGATCATGTCCTGTATACCCACTTAAATAAATCCGATCACTGGTTGAGAGAATCACGTTGCTCTTTACATTAAAATCATAGAAATAGTATCCATCGTCTTGTTCATCGCTATCAAGGAAGGGACGGATCAGCAGCTCAGCATGGGATCGGCGTGCAGAGATTAAAAATGAGGCACGATCGCGCCTGATCGGTCCCTCCAGTGTCATGCGGGATGCCAGAAGTCCAATTGCACCTGTTCCTGCAACCTGCTTCAGATTCCCTTCCTTCATGGTGATATCAATCACTGAGGAAAGTCGCCCACCGTAACGCGCCGGGAATCCCCCCTTGAGTACACGCACATCCTTGATGGCATCGGAGTTGAACGGGCCCAAAAATCCAAACAGGTGACTCGGATTATAGACTTGGGTTCCGTCAAGGAGATATAGATTCTGGTCCGGCCCGCCCCCGCGTACATAAAGACCCGTTGATCCCTCTACACCGGACTGAACACCGGGCAGAAGTTGGATGGTACGAAGAACATCCGACTCTCCCAAAAGTGATGGAAGATTTTCAACATCTTGGACCGGGATCGTGACCCCGCTTATCTGTGTTGTTTGCAGTACGGATTCAGCAGGAGCGGCCACTTCCAATTCCCTCAGACTCAAGGTAGTCGGGACAAGCGAGATATTCAGAACCAGGGCATCCTGAGGCGAATAGATCAGTCGCTGGGTGAGATATGCAACATGGCTGACGACCATGTTCACGCTGTCCCTGGGCAGGGTCAGGCTGTAATAACCGTATTGATTGGTTGAAACTCCTCTCTCGTGAGCCTCCACATACACCGTCGCCCCAACCACCAACTCTCCTGTTTCGGAATCTGTTACCGTTCCACTGACAGTAATGATTCTCTCTTGAGCATATGCGGCCGGCAGAAATAGACCAAGGCCTATAACTACCAACAAGACCAATGTCTTGTACGGATCCATCATCTGAGACAAGATCATGGGCGATCAATAATGTCAATCTCGCCTTGTTACTACCATACTCTCTTACTGATCATGGGAACAGAGTAGCGGTCTGCAAGAGACACCGCGATAAAAGAAGATCACAACAAGCCAATTTGCACTATACCCCGATCACTCCGCGCCAGAAGCAAGTAGATACATGACAGCCATTCGTACAGCAACCCCATTCGTAACCTGATCAAGGATCACAGCCCGCTCATGCTCTACAACTTCATCATCTAATTCAACCCCCCGGTTTACCGGCCCCGGATGCAGCACGATCATATTCGGACTCCGTCTCATATGATCTATCCTTAGCCCATAAAGGGCATGGTATTCGCGCAGAGACGGGACCAGGCTTGCCCCAAATCTTTCTCGCTGCATGCGCAATGTGATCGCTACGTCACAGTCTCGGAGTGCCTCGTCGAGGTGATGCACGACTGTAACTCCCAGTTTATCTACGTGAACCGGCATGAGCGTCTGAGGTCCGCAGATGGTAACATGGGCACCCAGTGTCGTAAATGCAAAAATATTTGATCGGGCAACACGGCTGTGTGCAATGTCCCCGATGATTGACACGCGCAGATTCGAAAAGGACTCGTAGTGCTCTGAAATCGTCAACAAATCAAGAAGTGCCTGGGTCGGATGCTCATGGGCTCCATCCCCCGCATTGATAACACTTCCCTGGATACAACGTGTGAGGAAATGTGCCGCACCCGGTGAACTGTGGCGAATCACCGCCATATCCACCTTCATCGCCTCAATATTTTGAGCTGTGTCACGCAACGTCTCTCCTTTGGATAAACTGGATCCTGAGCCGCCGAAATTGACCAGATCTGCAGACAGCCGCTTTGCAGCGAGTTCAAAAGAAATACGCGTTCGTGTAGATGGCTCAAAAAACAGGTTCACGATCGTGAATCCGCGCAAGGTTGGGACCCGCTTTATCGGACGTTCCAAGACCTGACGGAACTCTTTCGCTGTCTCAAGAATCAGATAGATTTCGTCGGCACTATACGTTGATAGGCCGAGTAGATGCTTGTGTCGGAGAATCTTTGAGTCGATTTGTGGACTTGCACCTTCCATCAGTCTACCCCCGTTCAACTAACCAGACGCCATCACGATCATCAACTTCACGAAACTGTACACGTACCTCTTCTCTGGAAATCGTGGGGACAACACGCCCAACCATATCTGCACGAATGGGGAATTCGTAATGTCCTCGATCAATCAGCGTGAGAAATTGTATCCTTGATGGTCTCCCTAAATCTGTGACTGCATCCATCGCTGCGCGTACTGTACGTCCGGTGTACAATACATCATCCACCAGAACCAGATGTTGATTCCCTACGTCGAACGGAATGTGGGTCGTTCGCATTTGTGCCCTACGGGGTCTCTTACGAAAATCATCGCGATACATCGTTACATCCAGTGTTCCGGTAGGAACTTCTATACCCTCCAAGTCACGTATAAGTGCTTGTAACCTTGACGCAAGATAAACACCACGCCGATGCAGACCGACGATTGCAATCCCGCCATCGGGATCCCACGACTCAATGACCTCTCTGGCCAACCGAGTAATTGTCCGCTGTACATCTTGCGCGTCCATCAAACGCGCTTTAACGATATCTGAAGGTTTCATGCGTATAATCTAAGCACTGCAATGCATCTTTCAACGTCTCCTCCCAATGGAAAATACTAATTCAGCTAGATCGCTCAAATACCTGGACCCTGTCACGGTCTCCCGGCTGAAGAATATGGAGATGCGAGCCCGACTAGTTGTTGAGGGATTTATTACCGGCCTTCATAAGAGCCCTTACCACGGATTCTCGGTTGAGTTCGCAGAGCATCGACTCTATAATCCGGGAGATGAGTTAAGACATGTAGACTGGAAGGTCTATGCCAAAACGGACCGTCACTATGTTAAGCAGTACGAGGAGGAAACAAATCTGCATCACTATGTCGTCCTGGACACATCAGCCTCCATGCGTTACCGCTACACAGGGCACTTGTCAAAGCTGGAATATGGGGCATACTTGGCGGCAGCATTACACTTCCTGATGATCCTGCAACGAGACGCGACGGGGCTTTTGTCCTTTGACTCCGAACTTCAGACATTCCTCAGGCCGAGAAGTACGATGCGCTATTTGCGAGAAATTCTGTTGCATCTGGAACGCCTGGTAAAAACTAGAAGCACAGAGACCTATACCGGAACCGCGCATGCGCTTCATCAAGTTGCAGAACGGGTTCAGCGACGATCTTTGATTGTTGTGATTTCGGATCTGATCGAAGAATCTGACTCTCAGGAGAGCATCGTGCGTGCGTTGAGACATCTACGCCACAGGGGGCATGAGGTGCTCATTTTTCGCATACTTGAAAAAGAGACCGAAAAATTGTTTAATCTTCCCGACCATCCCATGATTCTGCAAGACATGGAATCCGGCTCAGAACTCTCTCTCCATCCCGGACAGTTGCGCGAGACCTACATAAAGCGTATGAATTCGCTTACCCAGATGATCAAGCGTCAATGCCTGAAACATACCATTGATTATGTTGAACTTGATACTGGCGTGACGTACGACAAAGCGCTTGTGGCGTACTTGAATAAGCGTAAGACCCTCCATTAGGCGGAGAAAGTCCTGCCAGAAATGGAAAACCGCTGTCCTTCAGAGAGCGCAGGCGTAGGAAAAACTCGTGTGATGCACCGCATGCAACGAAGCGGAGCAGCGAGCTACGAAGCGAAATTGCGCGCCCGCCTCCGATGAAGCTTTTGATGCCGCCAATTTAAAATTCGATTGCCGCCAGACACCAAGGCAGGCATTAAATGAACTAATTTGGATAATTCCCCTATATTTCCTTGGTTTTTTTTCAATAAAACATTTTCTTACCTTGTACTGTGTGCAGACTTCAGCAACAAGTTGAATGTGATTCATGGGGCAAAGCCCAGACACTAATATCCTCTCATTTATCGGTAAACTGATCCGGCCATTCACTCCAAGAGTGAAACGCTTGGCCACGGTGATTTTTCTTGCAAATGTGGGATTGGCCGTAATCATTGTGTTGGCTGTGTCGGTGACACAGATCACCAATTGGATGAATGGGGCTCGAGAGCAAACCCGTATCACTGCAGAAAAGACTGCAACCCAAATTTCTGAAGTTTTTGCAGATATTGGCGAGATTTCTATTGCAAGCGTGGCACGGACGGCCGACGTGTCTCTAAACGCACCGATGACCGCCCAAGCATTCACGGCTGCTTTTTTGGTCAGTGCTGCCGCTGAAGCCAACTACGACACCTCTTACGTGATTCAAATCTTAACCTCTATTACCGAGGAAACGGTACTAGATGAGTTCTGGATTACCGATAGGGAAGCCCTGTCCTACCTTACCAACGTTCGTGGACCGGACGGTGCTCTGATCCCTTTCCGATTCGCAGAAAGTCCGATTGAGCAACCCCAAGCATACAAGTTCTACTCCCTATTGAACATACCACCTGATTCATTTGATGTGGTTACGCAACCCGCGCAAGTGCGTGAAGTAGATCGAGCCGTGTATAAGTATGTTGGCACCAATGGCGTGGATCACGGACGAATCGTACAGGTCGGCAATCTGTTGGATTTCGGCAACGATGAACTACTCAGTCAAACGCATGCAGGTGCAACCGCTGACGTATCTGCCGTGATTGAAGGCAATCTATCCGCCAATATGCGGGTGGTCGGTGTCATCCTTGATCACTTTATAGCCGCTTCGATCGCTGCAAGCCGCAGTGTCGATGATCTAGAGGAAGACTTACGTAGAATTATACAGCACACTGCTATCGGCGAAATCACGATATCTGACCGTGAAAGCCGGGTGTTGTTTTCCGAAAACGCCTCTGGTGGATCACGACCTATTTCTCTTGAATATCAGGAAGAACTGGACGATTTACTGATAAATCAATGGGTAGATCACAGGGGAGTAAAAATTCATCGTGGTGATTCATCACAGTACAAGTATGTCACTGTTGCTCGCCCCAATAGCCCATACATAGTTCAGGTTGGCCTTCCACTTATCCGAGGAAATAATGCCAGTATCTTGAATACGGTGTATCAGGAGCAGGCGGAGGTACTTGTTAGCGAAGGGTATCCTGAAGCACTCTGGTTTATTGATTCGAACGGTAATACTGCAGCGGCAGCCGAGTACTCCGAAATAAATGATATCACCGAGATGGAGGAAGCTTGGCGTAATCCCTATGAGTTGCGATCAAGTAGTGCTAACCAGATCATTGAAGCCGCAACTGAAAGTGGCCGCCCCAGTAGTGCTGCACGACTTGGGCTTATTGATCGTAATCAACGAGGGATATGGGTTGCCACACCCGTTGCAATTGAAGAAAATCGGATCGGCACCGTCTTAGCTTTTATTAACCTGGACGATACCGTGGCCGGCATATGGAATGGTATCCGCCAGGTACTGCTTCTCTCACTGTTACTGTTGGTATTTACTGCAATTGGCAGCTTTGTCGGAGCACGCCTGATTACGCGTCCCATTGAAAAAATTGCAGAATCTGCACGTTTTGTTGAGAGCGGAGAGCAACCCGATGAGGAGTTGCTTGGGAGCGTGCTGAACCGTGCAGACGAGATTGGATCTTTGGCTCGAGTCTTTCAGGATATGACGATCCAGGTCTTCAGTCGTGAAGAAGTGCTCGAAACACTAGTGGCTGAGCGCACCTCCGAACTTGTCTCTGCAAATAATGAACTCCGACTTGCCCAGGAAGCCATTAATCAAGACTTGGAAATGGCAATGGTTGTGCAGGCCGCTCTGGTAAGAGACGGAACCGTAGACCTTCACAACTTTAAAGCTTCTGCACGGATGGAACCTGCATTGCAGGTCGGCGGGGATTTTGTGGACTTCTTTGAAGATGGTAACTCACTGATCTGCGTGGTTGGAGATGTGTCTGGAAAAGGAGTGGCGGCAGCTCTTTTCATGGCAGCTTCACAGGCAGCAATTCGGTTTGCAACCAGTGAAAGCAAGGATGTGGCTCAAATTTGCCAGAATGCAAATAATCGACTCTGCCAGCAAAACCCGATGGGGCTCTTCGTAACCGTGCTTGTGGCTAAGGTAGATCTAGATACTGGAGAAGTAACCTATGTTTCTGCAGGTCATGAACCTCCCTACCTACTGAACAAATCACAGCGTTCGACCGTATCTGGAACTGGGGGAATTGCTATGGGAGTAATGGACGGAATTGACTATAGTTCGAACGTGATCCAGATGCAACCTGGAGAAATTTTATTCTGCTACACGGATGGTCTGACGGACATGGTCAACCTTGCTGGAGAGATTTATGGAAAAACCCGACTTGAGCTATCTTTGGATGGTGCTCCAGATTCCGACCCCACAGAAATCATGAACCACGTATGGGATGATATCAGTAAATTTTCCCACGGGACTGCAGCTGCAGATGATCGAACTTGTTTAGTACTTCACAGAAAAAATACTTCCAAAAAAACAGAAACAATATGATTGCGACCGATTTTCATGTTCAAGTTGCTGCACGTGTATCAGAGTTGCGTGATCTTGCCGCAATGGTAGAAACCTTCGGTGAGACACATGACCTTCCCCATAGGACTATTTTTATCATAAATCTTGCTCTGGAAGAACTCGTTACCAATACGCTTGTACACGGCTCATTTGAGGAGGGTATTGAGCCAGAAATCGTCATAGATCTCAGCATGCGTGATAACAATCGTGTGCATGTAGTGGTTGAATCAAATGGTGGCAAGTTTGACCCAACAGAAGACACCGAACCTGATCTAACGAGTGAACTGGATACTCGACCAATTGGCGGGCTTGGAATCCATCTCGTAAAAACTCAGGCAGATAACTTCTCCTATGAATTTGTCGATGGTATCAACCGCCTGATTCTGGAGTATAACTTAACTTAATGCCTGGAAATTCTCAAATTTCTGAGACATTGTAATGCTGACTAATCAAAAAAAATACGGAGGGACCAACAGTGGCTAACAATATTGAAGTGCTTGAAGAGCACGAAGGAGATGTACTCATACTGACCCCAGTAGGACGTGTCGATACTTCTAACGCTCCCCTGTTCGAGCGTATGATCAAGGATCGCATCGACGATGGTGAGACACATATTGTTGTTGACTTTACCAAGCTATCGTTTATCAGCAGTTCTGGCATGCGCGTATTGCTGATTGGAGCAAAAAGTATTCGGTCGTCGAATCAGGGGAAGCTTATCCTTTGTAGCATGCGTGACAGTATCCGGGAAATATTCAGTATCAGTGGATTTGACACCATCATTCCGGTGGTAAAGGATCGGATTGCTGCGGTTGACGCAACTTAGCTTAGCGAAGGCGTCGTTGCTTGCGAGGATCTATACAATCTTACTGTACTCGTCTGGATGTGGGATTTCATGCCTCATCGCGTGTCTCTTGTCCTGATGAAATTTCTGCCATGTGGAGGTAGTCCGTCTTCCCCTTTGGCCTTGGATTTGCGTGAGACCTTCGGGAACATTAAATAGTTGGAATGGATTTCCACTCGGGCTCTTTCGGACTGCCTGTGGACCTCTTGACTTGAGCAGTTCTTACCATACGATGAACAAAGGCGAATCCCCCCTGTATCTTATAGATGATGTTCAACAGGGTTCAATTTTGTAAATCATCAAATGAAAATTTTTCGATATCGCGGAAGATTTTGAGTTGCGGCACCGTTGAATGTTCTGGATTTACAAAACAAGAATTTTTGTTTTGCACCATGTAGCGCGGGTAATCTCCCTGGGAGTAACCAAACGCCCCCTGCGTCTAGAACGCCTGGGGGGGACTAGTACCCCAGGGAGTACCGTGATTAGACGTCCAGTAGAGAGTGTATGCTATTAGCATTGATACAGGGACAGACGCAACGTCACGGCGACCCGCATTTTTCCAACCTTAAAAAGGTACTGAATTATGTCCAAGAAGTTGCAACAACTCGTTATCCTGGTTGGCGTTGACTGGGGGTCCCAGTTTCACCAAGCCTGCATCCTGAACCAAGAGGGGGACCGTCTGGGGGAGAAGAAGTTTTCTCATTCCGGCGAAGGCATCCAAGGATTCGTCGATTGGATCCTTGATCACGCAGACGGTTATGCCGAGCATATTGGCGTCGGCATTGAGGTTCCGCACGGTCCTATTGTGGAGGCTCTGTTGGGGCGTGGGATTCACGTCTTTTCCATCAATCCCAAACAATCCGACCGATTCCGGGATCGATTCTCGCCTGCAGGGTCGAAAGATGATCGCAAAGATGCCTGGGTCCTCGCCAATGCCCTCCGGACCGATCTGGAATGTTTCCGTAAACTGGCACCTGCGCATCCCAAAATCTCTGAACTGCGTAAGTTGTCACGGATCAGCGATGAATTGATCCGCCAACGTACTCGGCTCGTCCACCAGGTCCGAATGGAACTCTGGGAGTACTTCCCACAGTTCTTGGAACTCAAGTTCGAGTTGTACTCCCCCGTGTTCCTAGCCCTCTGGAAACTCGTTCTCACGCCGAAGCGTGCACGCCGGATTCATCTCAGTTCGGTAGAAAAGATCCTAAAAAACCACCGCATACGGCGTTTGAATGCAGAAGAGGTGCTCACACAGCTGCGAGCCGAAGCCGTCAGCGCCGACCCCGGTACGGTGAAGGGCGCAACGTTTTGCATCCAAGTTTGTCTGCAACAGCTCAAGGTAATTCAACAGCAGATCAGCGAAGCGAAACAAGCCATGGAAACGATTCTTGATTCGCTCAACGACATTCCGGGTCCAGCGACAGCAAACTGCACGTCGCTGAACACGGCACCTGAGCAGGAAACATCCACCGATAAAAAAGCCTTGAGCGATGTAGAGATCCTCTCCTCCCTTCCAGGGGTGGGACCAATGGTCCTGGCAACGATCATCTCGGAAGGCTATGAATTACTCTACGATCGAAATTATCGAGGCCTGCGATGTTTTTGTGGGGTGGCACCGGTGACAAAACGTTCTGGAAAATCGTGGCAAGTCGTTCGACGAAAAGCCTACCAGTCCCGCTTGGGCAATGCGGTCTACCACTGGAGCAGAGTCGCGATACAGCATGATCCCATCAGCAAAGCAAAGTACCAAGCTCTACGTAAGCGAGGGCATACCCACGGCCGGTGTCTGCGATCGGTTGGCGATCGCCTCTTGGCCGTCGCTTGCGTAATGCTTCGAGATCGGACCCTCTTTGATCCCAGTCGTAGAACCGCCGCTGCCTCATGAATTGCTCTATCCATTGTCCTTAACCCCCTGGCGGTGGAGGATTTTCGTATCCTGACACTCACTTAACGGTAGAGTATTACATCAAAATTGAGGTGCCCGTTGTCTCAGTTTATGGGCTTGCTCTGTCATTCCACGAGTACATCAACTGATCTGCAGTCTGCGATGTCATCACTTGCAAAGTTATAAGGATCAACCCCGATGATTGAAGAGTTGGGGGCGGCAGATCTGTGCGAAATCATACGGAAACGGGCAAAATTCGTAGTGAAACGATCAAAAAATCATGCCTGAAAAAAAAAATTCTAAAATCCCGCTTTTTTACTTGCATAAATGGTAGAGAGTCCCCCCCCCAATTTTGCAGACCATATCACCGGATGCGTTTTTGGCAAGTCACTTGCAGGGAATCTAGGTGTTGTTTGATGCGGAGCAACGTCTGCGCCTTCATGGCCGATCAGTGTAAAGGGCGCATTTCCCATGGACGATTGCAAAACCTCTTCTTGACGCCGAACCCATGAACGGGTACCTAAACCCTCCTGGATGGATTGAGACGGGAGCCTCCAAACAATTTGGTCATCCCTGACCACCACCGCTACCTGTTTTGAATCCCCCCCCTAAATCCGAAAGAGTTGGGCGCACGGTGTCGCCCTCATCTTGCTCTGCAACTGGGACAAATGGCTGTGCCGTATTCCAATCGCGAACCGGGAATGTCAAGGTACTAGAATCTATGGTTGAGTTCATATCTTGATGCCCCGGAAGGGCCATCCTTACCCGACTTTAACATTATAACCGCATCTGGAGCATCCACGGGCTGATACAGGCCTAATTCAGGCCTATTATGGCACCACCGGAACTTGGTTTTTTAGGTCGTAGTGATTACTGGGGATAATGGGCGCGAGTCAATCTCTAATGCCTCGTAAATCTCGCGCTGATAGAACTCGGGCTCGGAGGTCACTCGCACATGTACCGCTCCTCCCTGCTTGAGGGCTTGCGTGTAGGTCGCCCGCCGTTGGGGAGAAAGATGGTTGCGGATCGTGTCCCAGCACCAAGTAATTGATTTTTGCCGTAGACAGGTTCGCACCACCTGCACCACCTGATAGGCCAGCACGGTGATCAACAGATGTCCCTCGGCGCGACGATCGGTCTGGTGAAAGATCGGGCGCAGCCCCAACTCACTCTTCAGAGATCGAAACACCGCCTCCAAATCGGTCAGTAGCACGAAGGTTCGCCAAAACTGTTCTGTTGTGAATTCCTCCACATTGGATCGCAAAATGTAGGTTCCTGGATGGGTCCACATACTGTTCTGTTTCGGTTGGGCTTTCCATTTGACCTCCACGGCTTTCTGTCCTGACTTGTCCACAATCACTTCAATCTCGTAGTGCTGCCCAATCCCATCGCTATCTTCCTTGATCCGACCAATCCGCTCCTGGACTCGATCCAATTGCTTCCAGGTCCGCGGTTGGGAAAGCCCTTCATTCAACGCACGAAGCTTTGATTCGAATCGCTCTCTGCGTCGCGCAACCATGGCTTGCTCTTTCTTGCCCCGCTCGGATGAACGGCAGTAGACCCGAATCTCCTCCTTCTGCCGAACTTCATACAACTCCAAGTGATTGTTCCGCTGGATCACCTCTTGATCCCCGGGATCAAATACACGTTTCTGCTCCCGACTCACCACCACATACTTGTACTTCTGCTCCCGAAGCCATTGCACATTGGCTTCGGTGGCAATTCCCCGGTCCATCACAACGATGGCCTCTTTGGGGGCGTTGAGTTCCGTCAACAGGTCCTGTAAGGTCTTGGCCTCACAGATATTCCCCGCATAGAGCCGAGATCGCCGTACAAATCCGCTTCCATCCAGAACCAGGGCCAGCGTAATCAACCGGCAATCGCGACGCTTCTCTTTGGAATGCCCATGTTTCGCCAAACTGATTTGCTCTGCATCCCCCTCCAGATACGTATTGGTCAGGTCAAACAAGGTGACCGTGCGCTCCAGGTTAAACAACGTCATGGCTTCCTGGAAGACATGATCCTCAATCTGATCCCGATGCTTCATCAGTTGATCCGATGCCCGGTACAACTGCATCGCACTCATGCGCTCAAACGATCCCCCCAGAAATTCTCCAAGACCACTCTCGGTGCAAAGCCATTGATAGGTCGCACGTTCGGAAGCCGGCTTTGCCATTCGTCCCACAATGGAACCCAAGGCTGCATGTTGACTCTTGGGCGTAAAATTCAATGTGCGCAACAGCTTCGGAATTCCCAGTTGCTCCAGCGCCCACAAGGCCACATGCTCAACGCCTACGCTACGCGGATAACGCATCTGGGTTGAGGAGATATCCACCGTTTTCCAGGTCGGCTCCACGGATTTGCCCTGTGCCAGATTTGCCTGCTCCAGTCGTTTCCTTCGCTGATCCAGAAGCTGCTGAACGATTCGTTCGGCCTCATCTTCAAGCAGTTGGGGGAGCGGCTCCAAGAGGCTTTCCTGCCGATTGAGCAACTCCCGGATACGGATGCAAAGCGTGGGCCAGTCCGGTTCTTTCACGAGAAACTTGCTTCCCAGGTGCAAGAGGATTTCTTGCCGAACCCGGGCGCCATATCGAACATTGTGAACCAGTCGGAAGGCATAATAGGAGGTGCCATCTTTCATGGTCCGGGTTTTGGTTTTTCGAATAAACATGATTGGTGTGTGCGAGGATTGGGGGAATATGCATTGGATCACAAAATGTTCCAAAGGATATAATCATTATGGCACTACACGCAACGGAATTTTACATCCAAGCTGAAAAAATCAGGAAAAGCGGAAAAATCCGGCCCCGAAACCGGAGAAATTGAGGCAAACTGGAGGATTTGGCTGAAATTGTCCACAAAAAAATAAATGCGGGACTTTCTCAAGAGGACTCACGTTAAAGACGGGCTTACGTCGCGCCAACCCCTGCTCACAATAGACGCAGTTGTTTTCTGGCTATACTCTGGATCACTTGCACCTAGATCCCAGACAGGGCCAATCAACACATCATGAATCGACTGATTGGTGATCCAAAACCGGTCAACTCCACACACATCCACCGTACATGATGGTTCGTCCAGCTCATTAAATCCATCAGAAAATGAAGCGGAATACCCTGAAATGCCATGCCAACCTCCCTCAAGATTTCCGATTCCCAGATTGGATGGGAAAACACTCATCCCAATGCTGATCTGGGTTGGTTGCGCGTGCACCTGTGTACTCGCAATAGAATAGAAAGAGACAAGAAAGAACACACCAACCCCTGCCCCTATTTTATTGAAGCAAGTCCTGAAACAGTCGCGCCTATGTTGAAATAACAACCTGCTATGCTACACCAGTTTGCAAATTCAGTTGCATACTTGCGCAACGAAAAGTCTTTCAGGCAATGGCACTCAACACCGGAAATTACCCCAACGAATCAAGGCGAAACACCTCCCAAAAAAGAACGACAAAAAGCCCTTTTTGAGACTCCATGGAAAATAGGGGACAGCAGAGATTTTCAAAAAAATCCACTACAATTGCAAACTTACGAATTGAGGGTTAGTCTGAAAATACAGGCCCAATCCATCGCAATCTGATTGCCTTCGCAAACCACGAAATTGAGTCATCGAAGTTGTAGAAAATCATATTTTGAACTCCGGCATTGAGTGGGAAAATGCGAAGAAAACGCAAGTGCCGATCAAGTCAAACCTTGAATGGCTGACGCGTGACCAAACTCAAACAGCCCCAGTAAAAATTGATTTTATACTGGGGCTGTTTGAAGTTCAAAAAGAAGTCGGGGGGATTATGACAGGATTCTATTCTTCATCTTCATCATAGTCCTCCGGCATCAACACAAATTCAGGGTATGCATCCACGCCCAGCTCAGCAGCATCCTGTCCAAGGCGCTCAACAGATTTTGAGACACGGGTTCCAATCAGAATATCTATCAGCTTCCACACTACGAAGGAGGCGGAGAAAACAAAAACTCCGACGACCAAAATCCCTAAAAGCTGGACCAACAACTGATCTACAAAACTGTTGTCATTTACCCGTTCCGTAAATGCAACCGCAATCGTCCCCCAAATCCCTGCAAAGAGGTGAACAGGCACTGCACCGACAACATCATCAATCTTCAGTTTTTCCAACAACTTGATTGATAGGACACAAATTACACCGCCAACAAACCCAATGAGAATGGCAAAACCGTGGTGATCCATTGTGGGGGCAGCGGTAATGGATACTAGTCCAGCCAGCGCGCCATTCAGGATCGCAAACATATCAAATCGCCCCAGTATTAGGCGCGAAACCGTGATTGCAGCAAAAAGCCCGGCAGCACCTGCAAGGTTTGTATTCACAAGAATTCCAGCAATAGAGATTGCATCCGCAGCTCCCGCCAAAGCCAATTGAGACCCACCGTTGAACCCGAACCAACCAAACCATAAAATGAATACGCCCAGGGTAACGATCGGAACACTGGAGGGTGGTGTGGAATTCACACTGCCATCCTTCTTGAATTTACCTAGGCGGGGCCCCAATATGATTGCCCCGGCGAGTGCGGCCCATCCTCCTGTACTATGAACAATCGTTGAACCGGCAAAGTCAAAAAAGTCTAACTCATACAGCCAACCCTCTCCCCAAGTCCATGCACCAACGATCGGGTATATAACAGCAGTCAAAACAAGCACGAACGAGAAAAAGGCCCATAATCGGATCCGTTCTGCCAACGCACCCGATACGATAGATGCGGTGGTGGCGACAAACACCATTTGAAAAAACCAACCCGACATCTGAGAGTAAGCAGAGTCACGGTTTATGACCGCCTCTTGTACACTTGTATCTCCACCAACCAAAGCAATTTCCTCCGGGGTAGCATTGAAAAACAGCTTAAAGCTCCCAATAAATCCAGACACATCCGTATACATCAGATTGTAACCGATGATGTAGTAGGCCAAGCCCGCAATGGCATATAAGCCCAGGTTTTTTAGACAAATCACAGATGCGTTTTTGGTGCGGACGGATCCAGACTCCAGCATCGTGAAACCGGCAGCCATCCACATTACAAGGGCTCCCCAAATCAGGAAAGCAAACGTATTAAGAACAAATTGTGTCTCGGGCACCATTTTTTGAAAATTGAATTGATTTGGGAATTATACGAAATAAAATTGGGAATTACCATAAAAAGGGCGTAATAAAATGGCAATATGCGACTGATACCTTTGAATTATCACAGGCCACGAGCACCGCCAAAAAATGCAACCGCCTGGACATGCAATCCAACCTAGTTGCAAATCGTCTGAGCACGGATGGATATCATTAGGTGGGCAAATTGATCTGAATACACAGACTACACCGGTCAGGGCATCTATAGTGTACGAATATGGCCACCAGCCAAGCATTGGGGCGGGGATGCTGCATTTAGCCGGCTTAAAGAGTCAACCAATCTCGAAAAAATGGGACAGCTACTCCCATCTCTTATCCTTCAAAAGCGATGAGGAATGGACGAAGATGCGTCCAGCGTTGCTGGGATTTATGGATACGGTCAGAGGGAATCGCGAGGAGCACCAAGACGGATAGGCTATGAATCCAGCCTGACGACCAAGTACCGCTCGCCCGAAAATCAACTTCGCGAGGCGGTTCAGCCTCCGTGCTAAAGGATGGTTTCCAAAACGTCCGGTAAAAGAATGTCCGCTTAATCTCCTCTCTACAAATCGCTGCAATCCATGATTTCTACGCTCCAGCATCGCTGACCTGGATAGATCTCATGATGCCAGTATGATATGGCGCGACTTTTCCTGTGCCCCATAAAAAACTTACTCCATGCGCCAGATCACCAACAACTCAGGGCGAAATTCATTCTGTCCGTCAACACCCAGTTTGTTTGACCAATACTGAAGCTCAATTCCTACATGGAGCATGTTCGGTGACTTGAACAGATTACCCACATCCCATACCAGCTGTGGCTGCGCCAGAATCCATGATTCAATCGTTCCTCTGCTATTCTCAATCTCCACGGAACTGATGTACTCGGCATGGCCCATGAATGAAAAAGATTGGCTTCCAAGATTGATGATCTTGAGCCAGCTAATATCAAACATGAATCCAGTATCATGCCTGAATCCATCGCTATAATCCGAAATGGCAGCAAAGTCAGTATTCACGAAAATAAACCCAGGGATGTTCCATGAAAGCTGCACACCAGGTAAGAACTTGAGAATGTTCGCATCTCCATCATAATTCAGGCCGCCAACCGCAGAAACATCCACGATGGGACCGATCTTGATGTCTTGACGGAAAAGCTTACTGAAGCTCAGCGATGGATACCACTCTCCATAAAATTCCTTGTCGTTGAACCCATCATTCTCGTCATCGTCTATAAAATCAATGAAAAAAAATGTCCTCCCTAGCTTCCAGCTGCCTGCATGCTGGAACGTGAGAATATTTGTTGCATGATGACGTCCAGTAAATGGATTCAATAGGCTGCCTCTCTGATATTGAAATTCCATCTGGGCGGAAGCAGACAGAGGCTGCAGTCCAATAAAAACCGTCAAGGCTATGATGCCAGCCAAAAGTCCTTTTTGATTCATCTTATCCTGAGTTTGTGTTTTTTCAGTGTCCTACTATCCCCTAATATTCATCTCAATTTAGCAGTTTCGTATTAATACAAGTACGAGAATCCTCATCCTGCTATATTTGTTCCATTCATTGGGCGATTGCCCCCATTTTCTGTGGATTTTGATCGAATAAACCCGTGTTTTTGTCCTGAATCAAGTCTCACGACTTGTTTAAAAATTATCTACTCATTTCACCCTCAAGGTGATCACATATCACCGTCTTCTGCGCCTCTTTTTGTGCTTCCCTTCAACCAGTCAATTCGGATCAAATCGGCTAGTCGCAACCATACGACCTCGGACGCGGGCGCATTCTTGTTGCGGTCGGTGATTGATCGAACCGGAATCCTCGACTTTTTGACCGAGCGACTGCACGATCCTCGAGATCCAGAGCGTACCCAATATCCTTTGTCTGAATACACAGTGGCTGCTTCCGTTGATGCAGGGCTGGAGTTCCTTGTGGACGGATGTGGCCAGCCGGGATGCGGCCTTTGGTGTGTCCACCTGCACCAGTCGGGGCGATCGTTGGATGAGACGCCATGGTCTGAAAAGATTCCACCGGCACCTACGCAATGTGCAGAGGAGCTGCGTCAAACGAATCTACCTGGAATAGAGGCTGTGCTGGACGAATCAACGGGGGGCGCCTTGGAGACGGACGCGCAGGATCTCGATAGGCAAGAGACTCACATACACATTCGCCTCTTCCGACTGTGTGTGCTGAAGGTCGGTGCAACCATGGCACGTCATGGCCGCTATGTAACCTTTTATGTCGCCCAGTCAGCAGTGCAGACCTGGAAGCGTTTATTTGGAACATGTTCAGTAGTTGCGATGGCATACAGTACCGGAATACTGAAGCTGAGTCTCTCCGCTACACGCGGAATTAGTGCCTGCTTCGGGCCGGACTCCGAAGCGAAAACCCTCCCCAAAGGTGATTCTTGGAACGGGTGTAGAGTGAAACATACCTCCCTGTAGGACTGGACTGCACATGAGGAATGGGTAGACCTGAAATCTACCCCAATCAACCCAGAAAATATGCGAGAATTACCTCGTGGGTCGCCCCAATCGTGAAGGCGAACTCGCAGATTCCATCTCACACAGAAAATCCTGACTCCTCACAACCAAAGACGCACTTTGTAGCCTTGGGAAAATTCATGATGAATAATATGGGACGATCTTAGTGCCTTACACTGCATCCACCCGTAAAATTTGTGGTACAGCATGCCGCAGTGCCTGCTCAATGCCTGCGCGTAATGTCATGGTACTCATTGGACATGTACCACAGGCACCGAGTAACTTAAGCTCTACAACCATATCATCTGTGATTCTGTGTAGCCGAACCTCTCCACCATCAGCAACAAGATAAGGACGAATAGAATCAAGTCCATCTTCTATTTTCTGGCGAAGGGCGGCATCCATATTTGGATCATATCTGGACATCACATCATAAATTTGAGTCTATTGATACTCAATAAGTGGGGATACAGGGGAAGTTTCCTTATCTGCCAATGACGCGATGATCCTGCCTGCAATAGATCGGAACGCTTGGGCGGATCCACTGGAAGGCGCTGATAACACAATCGGGCGCCCCTCGTCACCTGAGACCCGCAGAGGTTCCTCCAAGGGAATCTTACCGAGCAGTGGAATACCGGTTTCGGTTGCAAGACGGTCAGCGCCTCCATCCCCAAAAAGAAAATACTTGCGCTCGGGGAGATCTGAAGGGGTGAACCATGCCATGTTCTCAATAATCCCCAGAACGGGCACATTTACTTTTGAAAACATCACCAGGCCTTTCCTTGCATCTGTCAGAGCCACTTTCTGTGGCGTTGAGACAATGACGGCACCCGCTAACTTAACCGTCTGCACAATCGTAAGCTGAATATCCCCTGTACCTGGCGGTAAATCCAGCAGGAGAAAATCAAGGTCTCCCCACTCCGCATCATTTAGAAACTGTCGGACAGCTCCAGAGACCATTGGACCGCGCCAAATCACGGCTTCAGAATCATCCACCAATAACCCCATTGAAAGTACATGTACACCGTGTTTGATGATCGGAACGATTTTTCGTTGATCATTGACACGCGGTTTCTCTCCCTCCAGCCCAAACATCACCGGCACACTTGGACCGTATATATCCGTGTCTACCAGTCCTGTCCGATAGCCTTCCGCTGCAAGAGCCACGGCAATATTTGTTGCTACCGTACTTTTGCCAACTCCTCCCTTACCTGAAGCAATGGCAATCATGTGCCGGGCTCCAAGCTTTAGCTGCTGTGTATGCCCCTTGGAGTGGGTCAACTCAATTTGAATCTCCACATCCTCCCCGAACTCAGACCGAATCGCTTCTCTGCACTGATGGACAACAGTTTTGGAAAATGCAGTCCCTGGTTGGGAAATAGAAAGCTTAAACGCGATGGTCCGGCCATCAATCACGACATCCTTCACAGAGCCAAGCCGAGTAATATCGCTGTCCCGCTCCGGGTCCCGTATCCTGCTCAAGGTCTGATAAACAGCTTTACGTCTGATCGTTTTTCGATTCATCCCCTCTCCATACCTCGATGATTCGATGGGTGGATTTGCATTTTAATGTCGCCTCGCTACAAAAATAGTAAAATCTGATTCCTGTTATCCTAAGATATGGGAATTGTATACATCTATAATTCCCCTCAATATCCTTTCCTGATTCGCTGTATCCGTTTTCCTGTGTCGTCAACACAGCTTCAAGTTTAAGCGCTCTTTCGCGTCTGCTGCTACTTTATGACACCTGTCTTGAAAATTCTCAATGCCATGCCATGACATAGCCCCCACGGGCTCACTGTAATTGATTCCTGCCCCAGCAGGTTCATCACTTCCAAAAAAATCAGGATTGCAGCAGGAAATACATCCGCCCTGCCTTGGAGCTTTTCTGGGTTCAGGGCTAGAACGTCAGACATTGTCATACGAGTCAAGAACTCAAGCCAACATTTCACCTGGATACATGAAAGTTTATCTGAATGCTCCTCTTTCACCTGGAACCGTTTCCAATTCGGGTTCAATCTGTCAAATTTTATCGGAAGTTCTCCCGCACTCAATTCATGTTGTAACTCCAGCAAAAGACGATGTACATCGGATGCACCGACGAGGAGTCCCGTCTGACTTCCCGAAAAAGGTAGCCCAGTCAGCGATTTTTTGATGAATTCTGTGGCCCCTTTCAGTTCATTGGGGTCTGGAGGCTGAGAAGAAAAGTATCGTTCTGTAATACGCACGGAGCCGATATCTATACTGAATCGCTGAAGGATGCGTCCATCTGGCATTCCTTCAACAATTTCCGTCGAGCCCCCACCTATATCACATGTAACAACCCTGTCTGCAACATTGGATAGCCCAGCAACTGCTCCTTCATAGCTTAAATCTGCTTCCTGCTCTCCAGAGAGTATCTCATAGTGCAATCCCATTCGTTCTCTTATGATCGTGACAATTTTATTCCCTGTATCCCGAGAAGCACTGGTTCCTGCCACAGCATACCTCTCCACTTGCCACTGATCCGCTGTAGAACGAAATTCCTGTAATGCCTGGACAAGACGTTCAATGGCCGGTTCCCTGAGAATGCCGTGCGCATCCACACCTTCTCCAAGCCGAATCATTCGCCGCTCTTCCACAAGTGATTCCAATCTGCCACTGGAAGTCATCTCAGATATCAGAAGCTTTGCAGAATTTGTCCCGACGTCAATAGTTGCAAGCTTCAAGCTCTACCTCAATGGTGATCTTCCGAATAGATGAATGCTCACGATTCTGAGCCACCATAAAGGTACAAAACCTCTGAGGATCGGTTGTTATTGGGGGACCACTATAGTAGAAGCCCCAGTGGACGCCTCGACTGTGATTGCAGCACCTTGGCTCTGGACTGGAAACATTGCAACCCCCCATCGCTCAGGATAGTCAGGCTCATCCGAATTCCAGTTATTGTACGCGTGAGAGCCGTCCGATTCATAATGCAGTCTATAGACTCCGGGTTCTAGTCTAAGAAATTCAATCTCCTTCCGATTCTTTCGAGCCCCACCTGCATGTACCGAATTTTCATAGGACATCTGCCACCGTATTCTTGATTCTCCTGTACTTTCCTGCTTTTCGAGCCATGCGAGATCATATCCATTCTCAGGACCTGTAATCTCTCCTAAAGCGTAGAGTACCACCGCCGCCGTATCCTCCACGATGAACGGTTGTGCATACTGCTCGTCATCTCCCACTTGAGTGACACGAATGATCGGATCACGCTGCATCCAGGGATCAAACGTAGAAACCTCTTCTGTATCAGAGGTGCTTATGTGTAATCCCCATCCCTCAGGGTAAAACGGGGGGTTCCCCACCCAACTACCATAATGATGCGCGTTGTTGGTCACTGCAATGGCGCGATAGACACCCGGGGGGAGAATACGCTGACCTTTGAAGATCCGATTTTCCTGTATCCCTCCCGCCCAATCTGTATTATCTCGGGAAAGCTGCCATACTACGTGCCCGCTCACTGCATCTTCAATACGTGAATAATCTACCGGTTGCACCTCGTCTTGGCTGCCCAATTGGCCGATTGCATGAATCTCGAATTCTGCCGAGCGATGGACTTCAAAAAGGATCTCTCTCTTTTCTTCACCGCGCAGAGATACAGCATCCCAGGTTTTATTATCAGAGTTGCTCGCTAAGGGACGTGTGATCGTTCGTAACGCATCTTTGTTGTCCGGCGCGTGAATCGTCACGTGCCACTTTCGGCGATCCTTCCGAAATGTCAAATTTGAACGACGCTGAAGCTGACCGTACGAGGCAAAATTCAAAATGTACGAATCTGTATCCAGCACCAATTCCTCTTCATCCACATAAGCAAGGGACCCGTCCTGTCTCGTATTTGAGGCATTCATGGACCATACAACTTCTCCCGTATGAGCACGGGTGATCCAGGAATATGCTGCCAGCCCAGTTGCTCCTTGGCGCTCATCAATGGACCCAACTGCATCAATAACAACCCGCAACGGTCCCGAGACCTGAAAAGCCTGTTGCGTCAGTTCACGAACATCAAGATCGGAGAGCATGATCGCTCCATGCGGTGGTGGAGACTCGGAAAACAGCCTCACAATTACCAAGAAACCCAGACACACCAATACGATGACCTGAAACCGATTCCAACTACTCATGATTGCGAAACTTGGCTACTACAAGTCCTTACGATAAGCCCCGAAGCAAAGTTGCCTTCTCTGCCCATCTGTAACAAATTTTTGCAAGTTAGGTAATAACTCGTTCAGGCACTTTATTAACGGGGTATTCCAGATCAGTTTTTCCAGAGTTCTTTCAAGAAAGGCACTCGTTGTTCTGTTCTGGCGCTTGTGGCGCTGGATTCCCCCGATTATATTTGCCCTATTTCTCTGTGGCACGACCATCTTTGCCTATATGGGAGGTGTTGAGGAGACGGCGCTGCTGAGCACAAAAATTCTTTACCAGGTAGCCTTGGCCGTCTGTTTCCTTTGCCTATGGATTACCATTGCATATGCGATTCGAAACTCACGTCCGACCCCTGCTCAAGTATTCTGGCAGGTAATTCTAACGATCCTGCCCGCCTCTATTTTAGTCTTGCTGATCCTGAGGATTCCAGGAGATTTTTTAGACGTCGGCGTCCCAGCCGCCCCGATCGTCCATCTTAAGAGCACTCTTTTGAGTATGGTGTTCGCCGGAATGAGCTTCATTCTGGTCCAGCGATTCGGACACCTGGCCCGGTTTCGTCGTACCCGGCGAAGTGAACGAAACTGGCACCTGCTGATACTTTTTGCCGGTCTCGCTTCCGTGATGATTGCTCCGTTCCATCATCATTTTGATGCTTTATCCTCCCCTTTCGTGGTCCCACTGGTTATTCTTTTCGGCTTGGCGACCCTTGCTGCAATCCTGTTCATTTTTTTGAATACCGTCCGTCTTGCATGGATCATCCGTCTACCGGTGAAGCAAAAGATGGGGGCACTCGGTCTGGGCATTGTTGTCGTCTGTTTAAGTGCGGCCACGTTACTGCTTCTGTTCAGACCTGATTGGGCCCCGATCTTAATCACTGAGCAGTCCCCCCCCGGTGCTTATCTGTCTTTTTACAGCCTCCCGCTTATGGCGATTATTGTCCTGAGTATCACCTTTGGATTTATCTATGCACTGACCTCCGTACTATCCCTGATTTTTCATTTGCCAACGATTGGAGACTATCAGCGAAGTGTGGATGAAATGGCAGCGATGCAGGCACTTACGGTTCTGGTACGTGAGGTCGCGGATCCTGAAAAACTCTACCACTGGGTTGTCTCAACCCCCGTCGAATCGGGACGTGGAAAAGCAGCATGGCTGACCATACAGGAATTGGAATCCGGGTCCCTGAAACCCCAGATTGTAGCTGCACACAACATCAAGGCATCGGTTGCGGCGGACCTATGTGATGTTGATGCCATCCATGAGGACGCCGCAAGAACCCGCGCCTTGGTTTCCATTCAAAATACTTCTTCTGACCGCAGAACTCAAAAAGGAAAATCAGGCAGGGTCATGAGCCTGTTGGCGATTCCGCTTGTCACCCGTACCGAGGTGCTCGGAACCCTGTTTGTTTCCCGTGATGTGGCCCATGCGTTTGAGAATGAAGACATTGAGTCCATTGGAGTCTTTGCATCACAGGCAACACTCGTACTCGAAAATGCCCGCCTATTGGAAGCAAAATTTGAGAGTGAACGCCTGGCAAGTGAGCTTGCCATCGCACGTGATGTACAACGACGCCTGCTGCCTCAGGCAATGCCCAGATTTTCTACTCTGAGTCTGGCGGCCTCCAGTACTGCGGCCCAAGAGGTTGGTGGAGACTATTATGATCTCCTTGAATTGGGTGAGGGGAAATTAGCCTTTATCATTGCGGATGTCTCAGGTAAAGGCACCTCGGCGGCATTCTACATGGCGGAAATGCAGGGGGTTTTTCAAGCAGTGGCCCAGATTGCCCCAGATCCTCATGATTTTTTCTGTCATGTAAACAAGGCACTGGGACGATCCCTGGAAAAGAATGTTTTCGTAACCGCGATTTATGGGGTCCTTGATTGCAACTCTGGTGCGATTTCCATCGCACGCGCGGGACACCCCCCTGCGGCGTTTGTAGATGTGACCGGTCGTACAATGCTTTTACGCTCCGGTGGATTGGGCATCGGGCTGGATCGTAGTGAATTGTTCGCACAAACGCTGGAGGTTAAGCAACATGTATTTAATCCTGGAGATTTGATTGTTCTGTATACCGATGGCGTGACTGAAAGCCGCAACCCTAAAGGGGAAGAATTTGGATATGACCGTCTCCTGCAAAGTATTCAGTCTACCCGATATGAACGTGCACAGGGGGTACACGATGCGGTACGTCAAACTGTGGATCAGTTCCTAGGAGCGGAAAAGAAATATATTGATGATCTCACCTTACTGATTATCAAGTGGCACGGCCCTGAGCCCGTAATACATGATGCTGGAGACAACCCCCTGCTTTAACTTAAGACCATTACCTATCTATTGACCGCAATTGCCCATGAGTAACTTTTCTGTTGCATTCCGAGATACGGATACGGCCACCATATTGGCCGTACGGGGGGAACTTGATGCCCACACCGCCCCTGAACTCGAATCCGCCATTAAAAAATGCCGGGATGAAGGAAAGATAAACCTCATTGTGAATGGGGGGGAACTTGACTACATCTCCAGTGCAGGGCTCGGCGTATTTATGGCATTCATTGAAGAAATCCGCACCTTGGGTGGAGACATTAAAATATGCGCCCTGAAATTGAAAATTTTCGATGTGTTCGACCTTCTGGGATTCCCCAAAATCTACCATATTGTCGAAACAGAAGAAGAGGCCCTGTCCCTTTTTGAGCAAGGGATTCAACCGGTACAGGGGGACTAGCCATGGGCCGCGCGTCCATTACTCATACACTCGTTGTACCCAGTGAAACACGGCAACTGGCACAGGTGCGGAATTTTGTCGTGAAGCATGCGCGTCAGGCAAACGTGGGTGAGACGCACATTGAGGCGTTGCGTCTGGCGATTGACGAAGCCTGTGCCAATGTGATTGAGCATGCCTATCAGGGCAATCCAGGTGAAGAAGTACACCTTGCCATAACTATTGAACCAACACGGGTCGTCGTACATATCCGTGACCGTGGGCGCCCTTTTGATTGGGCAACCTACCGGCGACCCAATGTAATGGAGTTATCCCGCAAACGGAAATCCGGGGGACTCGGCGTAGATATCATCCGCCGCCTGATGGATGAAGTGGAATATCTTAATCATGGAGACATCAATGAAATCAAGTTCGTTCGATTTCGTCAGTCTCATCATGATGATCTTCGGTAGCATAGCCTGTGTAGAGGGACACGATCCCGAACGTGAGCGGCTCCGCCCGTGTTTGCTCAAACCCGCATTGTTGCAGCCGCGCCAAAAAGTTTTGCCCACTCGGAAAGACCTCAATTGAATCCGGCAAATATGTATAGGGCCCGGTAACCCCGGAAAGTGCTCGCCCGATCCCGGGAAGGATCCACCTGGAATACATTCTATAGAGCATCCGGATGAGTCGATTTTTTGGCTGACTAAACTCAAGCACAACCAGCGGTGCCTGGGGTTTCAGGACGCGCTTTATGGACCGCAATCCTGCATCCAGGTTGGCAAAATTACGCACCCCAAACGCCACGATGGCCCCATTAAAGCGATTGCTCTCAAATGGGAGCTGTTCCACCGAGGCTTTAACGAAGTGAATGTTTGCTTTATCATACCGGAATAATTTTCTTCGTGCTACCTGCAACATATCATCCGAAATATCCACCCCCACAATTTCTTCCGGTTCCAGTTCAAGCATTGCGAACGCCACATCGCCTGTCCCGGTAGCGACATCAAGAACTCGCTTCCCGAACTGGTTGCCCAGTCGCCGGATCGCCGCCGTGCGCCATACGCGATCCAAACCAAAGCTGAGCACACGATTCAGCTTGTCGTAGCGCTGCGCAATCGCATCGAACATGGTCGCCACTTCTGCTTCCTTTAATTCATTTTCTCCCACGGGTGGGTAATAGCGCATCAGTCGTAAAATCTTGGCCAGTTCTCAACGCTCCCGCCTCAATTCACACCGGAATTTGATGGGACACGCAATATCCTCTACAAAGTTCTCAACGAATAACCGGTCGTCTTGCCCTTCCACAATCAGGAACCCTCTTTATGAACCTAGCACTTCCGTCGGATTGCATGGGCAGAGCCTCAGGGGAGCGATGCATCAGAGATCATCTGTCTCCGATTATTTCGGGCGAATAGGTTGCGATAAGAACAGATAAGAACGTGAGATAGCGATGGGTTGTACGGAATCATCTGGACCCTGTTGCCGGGTATCAGGTTTCATGATTCCCAGCGATGCATACGAGAGCGATGAGGAAAAATAACTCTGTAGTCAGGGAGCTTGTGGCCGTTATATTTCAAAAGAAGTTGCCCGCTAAGAGAGTGGGAGAGCTGGCAGCGTTATACTCCCTGCATTGCAGTGTAACTGAACCGCCGTCTGCCGAGCTCCTACACGTCTGATCCAGTAATGACAAAAGAATTCCTTGTTGATATAGATGGCCAGCGGATACCGGTAACGCAGTCAGGAAATCAGCTCTGCGTGCTCGACAAGAATACCAGCGCATCGCTTGTGGAATTGCGACCGGGTGTCTACAGCCTTGTACTTGACGGCAACAGTCACCTGATTCACATGGAGGAAGGACCGGGTTCCTTGATGACTATCAATGGACAAACCATCAATTCTGAAATTGTCAGTAAGCGATCTGAACTGATTCTGCACTATGGACAGCAAAAAGGAATTCAGGAAGCAGTCAATGAACTCCGGGCCCCCATGCCAGGATTAATCATGAACATCATGGTTCAAGCGGGCGAAGAGGTTGTTGAAGGGCAAGGACTGATTGTACTCGAAGCCATGAAAATGGAAAATGAACTGCGGGCTCCCTGTACAGGTCGAGTCAAACACATACATGCGCAGGAAAAAGATGCTGTAGCACTTGACGCAATTCTTATGGAATTTGAGTCATGAACGTACTGGTAACGGGCGCGACCGGGTTTTTGGGAAGTGAACTGGTGTATCAACTCCTGGAGGCAGGCTATCATATCCGGATTCTCAGGCGAGAAACCTCCAACTTAGACCTGCTGAGTCCTATAGTGAATGATATAGAACACGTGACCGGGGATGACATCACAGATCTGGATGCACTGCGTAGAGCGATGAAACATGTTCATGTGGTTTTTCATGTGGCAGGCAATGTGAACTTCAAGTCCAGATCCCTCAACCGTGTCAATGTCCAGGGGACCGCAGCCGTCGTAGATGCTGCCAGGGAAGCCGGAGTTGAACGATTGGTGCATACATCCAGCGTTGCCGCGATTGGGACCTCTGAGGGGATTGTTTCGGATGAGAACACCGAATGGGAGAACGAGCCCTGGCCCTACGCGCAAAGTAAATACATGGCCGAACTGGAAGTGCAGCGCAGTATCGCCGAGGGACTTGATGCAGTAATTGTCAATCCATCCTTGATCCTGGGGCCGGACCGTAGTGGAGGCAAAGCCCTGAACCTTACCCATGACTATGCACTTACAATTCGTGCAGGAAAGATGTGGCTCTATCCCAGTGGCGGAACGAATGTTGTGGATGTAACGGATGTCGCAGCCGGCCACCTCGCAGCATTGGAGCACGGGCGCACAGGCGCCCGCTATATCCTGGGGAACGAAACCCTCAGTTGGAAATCCATCATCTCTATCTTGGCAGAAGCTCTGGGAGCCAAGCCTCCAAGGATCCCATTACCTTACAGCGTGGCCCTCACGGGAGGAATATTTGCAGATTTGTTGAGTTCCGTGACAAAGAGACGCTTTCCTATGGGACGATCCACTGTGACCTATATCCTGAAAACGCGCGAGTACTCGAATAAGCGCGCCATCCAGGAACTTGGATGTTCATTCCGTTCCTTTTCCGAAACAGCTCAACGGGTCGCGGATTCGCTGAAAAGCTGAGGGGAGCTTTCTATTAGCGCTGATATTGCAGCGCAACCTGTAATGACCGCCCTGGTTCAGCGTACACGCTGTGGGGGTATGTGTACGTCCCGTCCAGCAGGTTTCTGAATCCAATCTGCAGCGATACGCCATTCATCTCCATGGTCCGTATCCAGACATCGGCACTCATCCATGCGGGGGAGTCAAAGAACGTGCCATAGAGCTCTGTACCCAATAAAAAGAGATCCAGTGGACCCTTCACCGTGGCATGGACCCGTGCCCATGTGGACAACGAAGTCTCAGAGGCTGGCGACGAGATATCCAATAGAGAGGTGTACACGGCCGTCCACCACCATGAGCCGCGGACAAGCGCGGTCATGCCATGGATGCGACCACCCTCCGCTTTGCGTGTAAACGTCATAAGCTCAGCGGAATTTTCAAACCCGTTCCACCTGACTCCCGCATCCGCCTGCCTCAGAACACCCCTTCTCGACTGCGCGCGACCGGTCCCTGCGATCAGTTGCCAGTTACTGCTGAGTTGTAACGCCAAAAACGTCATTCCTCCCCAATGACCGTGATCAGTGTCCAACCTGAACTGTCCTTCAATCAGTAAACGGGAAATCCGATGCAATGCCGTGACAAATACGCTACTCTCTACAGATGAGATCGCGTCATCCTCCTCTTTGGCGAGGTGATTCAAACTCATGCTTTCCGTATAACGATAAATATCTGCGCCAATGTTCAAACGTAGATTTTGCAGCGGAAAAATCGTGACTGCGACGGATCCACTCCGCTGTTCTCTATCCAAGTCATCGTTTAGCTGCTGAAGCGCCGCCGTTGCGACCACCTCCTGCAGGAAACCGGTCTTTTGAGAATACTTGTACTGTACGATCCCCGCCTGCTGACGGATATCCCCTCCAGTGAGTTCAAGATCCTGTAACCAGCCGCCACTTCCTGAAAGATGGTGATTCGGGGCTACCCGTATCCCGACGCGTCCAGCAAGATTCCCGGAACGGATTCCGACCTGTTGAACAGCCCCGCTCCCATCTGAATAATTGTCCGCCGTCTCATAGATTCCGCTGAGCGTTCCATCAACCCGGGACCCGTTGCGATGAACTGTCATTCCTGAACGTACTCTCCGTGTTCTTGAATCATAAAGGAACTCTGCACCCGTCGAGGGTTGTTCAGGTGTCTTGAAATGGATTGACGCATCCATTCCAAGACCTAGGTTATACGGGCTGGGGATGACCTCTGAACCTTCTAAATCTGCGATCAATGTAGTCGGCATTGAAGGATCAATCAATCGTACTCCATCCAGATAAAAAGATTGTGGAGTGAGCTCTACCCCGTACAAAGTATATTGAAACTCAATCGCACTCACTCGGCGAGGTAATAGACCTCTGAACATTCGTGTGGGCCATCCGCCCTGTGGATTTACGAATACATGTTGATCCGGTAAATCATAAGCCTTAGGCATCAGAAGGATATTCAGTTCCAGATTGTCTCTAACCTCGACTGACTCCTGGAAAGCAGTATACCCTTCCGCAGATACGGTAAGTGTATATTTTCCGGGACTGACGTCGGCAAATTCAAAATAACCGTCTGACCCGGTAAGCGATCCATGCAGTGTTCCTGCCAGCAAGACGACTGCCCCGGAAACTGGAGTCATCGTTTTTGAATCCAGAACTGAACCAGTAACCCCAAGTGGTGATTGGGCGGCAACGCAGTTCAGACCAATACAAAAAACGAGACACTGGAATATCAAACGCAAGGGATTCCTCCAGAGCCATGCAGCATTCAGTAGGAACGAGCTCGCTTCTATTGACTCAATTACGCTTGACCAAGTGTTCCGGCCAATTTTGGCCATACCTGCCGGCATAACAGATCGTTGATGGTGCAATGAAAATTCCTGCCAGTATATAGAACACTCTTACCCATCTGAGTGACCCGGATGCAGCGACCGCTGCATATCTGAATTGGCAAAATACAGTTTTTTTTCTGTACTTAACGGGTCACGCTCCCAGTTGACACTACCATCCGGAATTGCCTAGATCCTCAATGGAACGTGATATCAGATCAATACGGCGCCTACCACTCTCGGAAAGAGAGAAGTTATTCCCCCTGCCTCTTACAAGACCGTTTGTCAGATATTGATAGGCGATTGATGATCGTTGAAGAACATTCAGTTTTGGTGAATCTACCACTTCGTCCGACGGTTCGAATTTGATTGGCAACCCGGAAGCAGCAAACGTAATTTTCCAGGAATTTCCCATTTCAATCGGAGGTCCATATTCGGGAACCCAATCTTTCAGCTCATCGCACAGCCATGGATAGCGCCATAAGATATCCGGGAGTGTTGGTCCTAATGGAACGGTGACCTCAAAAAAAGGAGGTTCCCGCGTCAGAAACTCTGGAATGGTCAGGTCTGGATTTTCCCTCAACTCCAGATACAAAGACGCAATATCCATCCCGACCAGATTGAGCCCATTATAAATTTCATGATGATTAGGGGCTGCTCTTTTTAGGTGGTCATCATACCAGGCATTGAAGGCCTCGCTCAGCATAAGGTTGATTTCCAAATGCAGGTGCGCCCGGTCACGACTGACTCCCCTTCCAGTATAGCCCATGACACCAATGACGGCCCCCTGGTCAACTTGATCCCCAATGGATACGGCAATACTTTTTAGATGAGCATAAAGACTGTAGTACGGTGATTGCCCCCACCAGTGCTCAACGACAATATATCGCCCGTAATTCGAGCGACCCACCCCTTCGTTCACATAAACAACTTCGCCATCTGCAATTGCCTTGATTTCATCCAGCGGCTCCCCTCTCGATGAGCGTCTTAGTGGGCGAATATCAATGCCTTCGTGAAAGCGGCTGTAGATCACCCCCTGACTCGTACGGCGCACATTTCGCACAAAGCCATACTGTCCTGCCGTCCAGCCGGGCTTTTCATCGGGCCTCGGCTGACGATACGTTCGCATATAGAACTCCGGTCCACCGCCCCGGAAAAGTGCATCATTATCCGTGGGCAATACAATCGAAAACCGGGAGTCGTCTTGAGCGATAACCTTTTGAGATACGATCCCCGAAACGAGAATAATAATACACGCCCCTCGAACGAGCATTTGGTTTTTTGAAAACACTGCCAGCCAAACAATTGACACCCAAGTCTTCATGCCCATGATCTACTGTAACCGGTAAATATAGAGAATCATCTACACTGTTTGTACCGGATAGTCCGCACAAATATTGCCACGTGCAATTTCTGTCAACTTCCGCTTAAGGATCGTGCGCCGGAACGCACTGATGTGATCCGTGAACAGAATCCCCTCCAAATGGTCGTACTCATGCTGGATTACACGAGAAAGAATCCCACCAACCGTCTGGGAGTGTTCCTGCATGTTTATATCCTGATAGGTAATCTGTACAGATTCTGGTCGAAATACAGGCTCCCTGATATCCGGGATGGAGAGGCATCCTTCTTCAAATTCTTCCTCATCCTCTGATTCCCAGGTGATCTCAGGATTAATGAACACCATAGGTTGCTCGGGCAAATCATCCCTCACACCCTCCGGCATATCCTCCTCCAACTCCGAGATATCTACAACAAAGAGACGCTCTAATCGCCCAACCTGCGGGGCGGCAAGGCCGATCCCTTCAGCATTATGCATTGTATCAATCATGTCGGCAATCAATTTTTGAACCTCTGTACCAACAGATTCGACAGGCTTGGTTTGTTGGCGGAGAATGGAGTCACCGAACAAACGAATGGAGAGTATCGCCATGAATACTACGGATCCACTCGAGCGTAGACACCCGTAATCGCTTCCTCTTTGAATGTTACAACCTCATAGGGCTGTGCATTCGGACCCTCCATTCCTGGCGATCCAATGGGCATCCCCGGCACCGCAATGCCTGGTATATCCGGCTTCTCTTCAAGCAATTTGTGTATATAAGCGGCCTGCACATGACCTTCCACTATATACCCATCTACGACCGCGGTGTGGCATGAATGTGCAGCCTGTGGCACACCCAATTCCGCTTTGATTGAACCCATATTCCGCATATCACGGGACTCCACTTCGAAACCAGCAGCCTCCATATGCTCCGCCCACTTGACACAGCACCCACATGTTGGAGATTTATACACAACCATTGTTGGCTTCACCTCCTGGCTACCTGGCCGCAAGGTAAATCCAACTATGGCAACAGCACAAAGCCCCACGCCTGTCAGTACTATTAAGATGACCCGCTTCATGATCTTATTCGATTAATACGTTATAGTTGGACAGCCGGGAAGGGTCCACATCAGAAAGAAGGTCATACACTTGTCCACGTTCTTCTGAGTCCTGGAACATTCCTACCAGTTCTTTGGATTTTGTGCTGAAAAAAATGTCGAAGACATATTGCCTGGATTGATCATCGTATAGATCAGACATGGTTTGTAAAACCTCCAACACTTTGGTGCGTGCTGCCTCCATGTCCAGAGTAAATAAATCCAGTGCCTCCATGTGATACTGATAATACACTTGGCGAAGAGGACGCATGCGTGGACTCGTCATTTGATCTACAATCCGTGCACGCCCATCAACATCTATGGTACTCCATCCCGCGGCGCTCGTGGCTACAGCCAACTGCTGAATGCGCTTGGCTTTCTGAAAATGTTGTTCTCCACCATATTCACTGAACGAATCATAGTCGTAACCCAACATGAGATAGGCATAGTAATCCAGTACAGATGTAAGGCCATTGAATCGCTCAACTTCGAATACCAGAGGGGTTCCTTGTGAATAATTAAAATCCCACGCCTCATCACTGATCTGCAACATAGGGGTCTTTGCCATGGTCCCATAAATTGGACGAGTACTGTTCAAAATCAATTGTGCACGAAAGGAAGTCAGCGTAAAATTCTCCTGGATCACAACCTGGATGGAGCATTCAATGAGTTCGTGCAATTCGAACTGATCCTCCGTCCAGTTATTGTTATTCATGTAATCCTCAATCTCTCCTTCCAGCTCCTCAAGAAACGAAAAGCCTGAACCTTCAAGCTGCCGATAATTTATCTGCACAGTACACTGGAATTCCCGCGCGATCGGAGCGGATACAAATCCTGCTAGAACACAAATGAGGACGATCTGTCGCATCATCGTTTGATTTTAACACTAGGGCTTAAGCCGGATGTACTGTTTTTGACGCACACAAAGCTGCATGATTCCAAAGTCTCAGCAAATTCCCCTGATCTCATCAAGCATGAACTCAAAGAGCCCCTCCCCATCACACCATGTACGAAAAACAGATTGATCGCACTTGCAGTTCCTGCCAGTTCGAATCATTGGTGCATAAAAATTGCCTCCCGCGGTCCGTACAAAATCCGGTTCAATTTGTTCGTTCATCGAATACTCAACCAGTGTGGGAGATTACATAAGCGTGAAGTACCCCTTATTAAAATCCAATGGATTGAAAGAGGCACGTACTTCCAAATCCAAATAATGCAGAAGCCGGAACTGAAGCCCCATCCCGAGCCCCGCCGACCAGTTGCCACGATAATCTGGGCTGGCAACCACTCTCTGTACAAATCCATACACGTAGAGAACCTTGAAGTATGAAGGTACGGTCAGGAATCCATCTTGCATGTACCAAACAGGTTGCAGAATCTCTGCATCCACCCGAACATGCGCTCCCTTGCCCAGAAATGCTTCATGCCCCCTGGGAAGAACTAGTGACCGGCTATATACGCCGGCACCGCTTTGAGACAATAGAGACGCACCCAACATCATACTTGTATTCCATCTTTGGGAAATAGACCAGTACTGATTGACTCTCATGTATAGACCCGTCCGTCTGGGATCACGTTCCCTGACTACGTCTGCGCGTCCATATACCCCAAGAACTGTCCCTCGGTTTGGCCGCACATCCCGTGTATTCTGCTGCAGGCCTACCGCAAGTAAAATACCTGTATCCACGCGTGTACTACGCTCCCATTCGGCAAGGGATTGACGTGTATCTCTGCGATACGGAACCGGATTCTCATCCAGACTGAACCACCGCGTCCGCTCACTGCGTACTCCTGCAAGGATGCTGGCGTAACTGTGACGTACGTTCGCTTCGAACCGAAGTGGAAGGGTGAGCGTCATCCCAACCCCTGCGGACTGCTCTCCGTAGGTGATTTCCCGGATGGATTCTTTCCCATCTTCCCGCGTAAGGACCCTGGCAATGGCAGCATCAGGCTGGTTATAGACATCAATGGTTGCGATCAATGGACGCAAAGCTGCGCTCACCTCTGCCCGTGCCCACAGCTTTTGTGCTTGTAGCGTTGCTTCCATCGCATAGGTCAGGCGGCGAAGAGGATCACTCCCATGGATCCCCAATCCACCACCGAGCCCCAATTTTCTTTCTGGGGTATCATTTGACCACACACCTACCGGGAGAACCATTCGAGGGAGAAGGCTTTTCCCCGATCTGTACGGCTCATGGGAGAAATCCTTCGGTAGTTCCAACCTGAAGGGAATTTCAGGCAATTCGCTTACGGGCGTAAGTGGCACTTCAACCCCCTCTTCCGGGGAAAACTCTATCGCCACAACATTATAGCGCTCATGCTGATAGTCAACATAAACCAAGGTGCGATTGTCCTCTGAAAGGATTGGATCCAATGCCCCATACAGGACATCTGTAAGCTGCAGGGTCCGCTTCGATTCCAGGTCATGACAAAAAACGTTGGTTACGCTGCCCCACTCTGCGGTAAAGAGAAGGTATCGTCCATCCGAACTCCATGAGAGTTCACGAATCGCTGCGTCATCCATAAAAATCCATGGCTCTAACACCCCGCTTGAATCCGCAAGATAAATGGCCTGCTCCCGACTATGTCGAACCAAGACGGCGGTGGCTTCCGCGGTGGGCGCGATCTGGATCAGATCTGCCTGGCTTCGGCCACGAATCGTCTGAACACTGCCAACCGCATCGACCTCAATCCAGCTGTTGCGCTGCCCATCATTTTGGAGTGCCCAAATACCAGAGGGGCCTTGTACAGGGGCATGGGCACGCGCTCCATGAGTTAGGCGTCTCTCCCGATTCTCAGATAAATCATACTTGAATATATCCGCGGATGAAGCCAGCGTTGAAAACCGATCTGGAACATAGCGGGAATAGAGTATGACACTATCTTCCACGCTAAACCATGCATCTTCAGGTAACCGGACGGAGTGGATTCGTTTCGTGGCTCCGGTTTCAATATCCATACTGTACAGTCCCGGAGTTTCATTGAGTCCTTTCCGGTATACGACAAGCGTCGAATCGTTCAGCCATTGCGGTCGGCGCTGGAGGATGCCGGGACTCTCTGCAATAGGATCTGGCTGCCTTGGACGTCGGTGAATGTCCAGAACAGCCGTCTCCTGTCGAAACTCAGTGACCAATTCATCCAAAGGCTGCCCGGTGGTGTGACGCAAATCCAGCCCTGTTGACCGGACTGGGTTACGATAGCGCCGGGTCCGCATCTTTTCAAAGAAGAGACCCTGGTCCTTTGAAGTCTGCCAAGCAAAAAAGTTGGCACCTCCGATATAGTGACGATTGGCGTGAAAACCATAACGGGACGATTCAAAGAGCTGTGACAGGCTCCATGGGCGCTCAGACGCCGCTGCAGCTCGGTACTGCATCTGAAAGCGAGCATCCCTCAGCCGCCCCGCACCGTGGGTTCCGGGGCTCTCAAAATGAACTGCAGCCCCTTCATTCAGGCCTGGCGGTAGAGACAGATTTAATGCACGTGCAGCATCGGGGGCAAACCAATGAAGAGCCTTCCCTAGCCCCCACGGCCCGCTTGCCTGCGCTTGCGTGGCATGCACCAGCTCATGCGTTGCAACTGCTTCAATCCAGGAATCGGACCTTGTCCCTATCCGGTTCCCCTTGATATGAGGAACTTCGATCTCCTGTCGAAATGGATGGGTGTGGACATACCCATTGGCCCGATCATTGGAGTTGTTCAGGATCACCGGCATCCACATCTTCCCGGCCAACCCGGAAAGAGACTGTGCTCCGGGGAGTGTTCGCTCTAAGATGAGCGCAGTCTGCCAGGCCTCTATCTCACTTCCTTCTTCAAAAATGATCTCAAAATGCCGCGTTTTATGGACGCGATATTTACTCCCCAGCGGCCGCACGACAGGTTCGTAGTACTGCCCCAGAACAGACGAGGGGATCAAAAATGCAATCGTAAAAGCGATCAGAGATTTTGACAGCCTGTGCACCATGCGGACAAAGATTGAAGTAATTGAGCGCGAACGTTCAATTACTTTTCATTGGATCACCATAGATCGTGAGGTTAAGATTTGGGGATAGAATGGGAGTTTATTCTTATGTCTCTAAATTACCCTGAGTCTTACCGTTTGTTTTGCTCTGCATTCCTGCAGCCTAACTAGTGTCAGCCAGAAAATAGCTACTTCTGCCGAATTGATGACGTCGCGGTCATGGTTTGCATAGCAGCCTGTGGACAAAGTTTGGATTCTTAGGAATTCTAGAATCGATGGGATATGTTGCGGTCATGGATTTATGTTCAATTTCAACGGTGTTCATTCATGGCTTTAGGGAAATGAAAAGGGGATTCCCAGGGGAGTTGTTCATTTATGCCGGCGACCTTTGTTGTTCATCGAATCCATTCTATCAGGCACTTGGTCAGTTGCTTTGTGAGGAAGGATCTGATGCGTTCGTGGAGGACATCTGCCGAGAGTTTTATGCAGATGATGTTGATCGCCCAGGGTGCCTCTGGATTGATCCAGCACGTCTGCGCGAACTGGATCCTATGGATACCAAGATCGTCTAGCTGCGTGAGTGGTCACGGATGAACGATGATCTGACCACCCAGCGTACTCGGCTCACCCACCAGATCCGAGCCCAATTCTGGTATTACTTCCCACGGTTTATCACACTCGAGTTTGTATTGTATTCCCGCCACATGAGCAGGCATGAATCGTCTGCCCTCGTCGTCCAGCTCTTGTTCGCCCTAGGTGATTGAGGAACTCCGCGATCACGCCTCTTGTAGAGGAGAACATCCTGTAGGGCACTATACACGCCCGAGAGATGTGCTTGCATAAACGGACCAAGTTCTCGCACGTGGTGCGCCTGATCTCTCTCGTGCTCGCACAAAACCGCAGGGATAAACCTTTTATCCTGCATCTTGGGAACATACACCGCACACGTACGGTGTCAGGCCATAATTAACTAACTCGAAAGGAGATACCGCGATGAACAAGAAGCACAATCCCGCCCACCGCAAGCCTAGAAATAAGGATCCGCGTGGACCTGGAAATGCTCCAAGAACCGAGAGATCTGCTAAGCCTCCCAGCCGTCCTCCGCCCATTCCTAAGCCTGCACAGCGTAAGGACTGAATGCGGGAGTCGCAACAGCGCCCTTCACTTGTTGGAGGCACTACTACGTACACGGCCTATCGGCAAGCCCTAGAAGATTTCGGGCAACAGAGTTGGGCGCGCTACGATAGGGTTTTGCTGATGCTGTCAGGTGGAACCCTCGCGGCCTCTCTGAGCATCGTGCCAGATCTCTTTGAAAATGGGGAAATTGTTGGGAGATGGATGTTAATTGGGGTTTGGGGAGCACTGGTGTGGACGATCTTGTGCGTAGGATTGTCCTTTTTCGCAGCAGCGAAATCAGCATACACAGGCATCGAGAAACTGGACAAGAGGGCGATGAAGAACTCTCTCATGGGCCGTGACATGGATGCTGAATGGTTTCAGCCCACCAGCAGCTGGTGGCGAACCATCATTCCATGGCTAAACGCTGCTGGCGGAATCTCATTTGCTATAGGACTTGTTCTCATGGTCATCTTTGCCTCCACAAATTTCAGGTAACTGAGGTGTAATGCATAATCACCTGAGCACTACATGGTCATGCTTGATATGTCACCGGAGGCTATAATACAGGTCTCTCTACCATTTATGCAAGTAAAAAAGCGGCATAATTTGAATAATTTTCATTTTTTTGTAAATCTGCCCTGTTCGTGGCGGATTCGAATTACGTGAGTCCGATTAATTTGGTTTTTCACACGAGTCGACGGTGGCTCTGCCCCGAATCTGTCTCTCTCCCTTTGGTTCATTTGTTGCCTTGGCGAACCGGTTGGGCGAAGTGATCAGGGTGCCACGGTTGCGCGACTGGGATCATAGCGTGTTCCATCGCGGAGCATGGCGCATGCGACGGCGAGCAACCGGTCTGCCACCGATCTCAGCGCTCGTCCATGGGTATGATTGCGAGTTCGCAGGGCTTTGTACTTGGCTTAACTGACAGGGTCGTGCTGAACGGCCACGCGGCTCCAGTGATAGACGGCATTGGGCAGGCGCGCCAGATGGGCTTGTCGTCGAACGACCCGTCGGGTTTTTCCCGACTGTCGGGTGACTGGTACCACGCCACAAAACGATCGCAGTCCCCGGTGATCTCGAGCCTTGATCAATCCAGATGCCTCGGAGAGCAGCGTTGCCAGAACTGTGGTTCCTACGCCGGGCAATGAGGCAAGGATGTCCGCATCGTGCAACGCAGGTCCGGCGGGGGGTCTTCGTTCTCAGAGGTGGGGGTCGATAAGGTTTATCAGGTCGTCATAGTCAGTGACCACAGCATATTTTATGCTATCTTCATCAACCTGCTGGCTGATTTTATCGAAGAATTTTCGGGCACACTTAATTTTGATATCCTCAATTGCTCGGAGCGTTAGAGAAGACAGATCCCCCTTCGTTTCAGCCACGAAGTAAATATGCCTATGGCTGCCGGCCTTGAATGAGATTGCCCAATCGGGGTTATAATCGCCGACTGGTGTTGGGATCAGGAAGCCTCGTGGCAACTTAGCATAGACAGTAACCTCGTTGCTTGTATCTAGGTTCTTAGCAAAGTTTCTCTCCACAAGTGAGTCCGTGATTACGAAGTCATAGACATGATTCTTCAGCCTCTCCGTGGCACGAGAAAAGTCTTGACCAGTCTGATTAGCAGTAAAAATATCGACATCATAGCATCCATTAATCTCGTTGTAGACGAGACGCTCAACAACCATAGTCGCCTTCTCTTCCTTGATGATACGCGAGACCTCTGTGATGAAACACTCGGGGTTCTTCATAAACTGCTTAAAGACTTTGGGGGTACTCTCCGAGAGGATGTCCGCGACAGTGGCTCGCGTGATCTGTGAGTTCTCAGCAATCTTTCCTAGGAGATCGTATTTTACTAGTGAACGAGCTTGGGAGCCTCTCTTTGTCGATACGTTCATGACAGTGAAGCTATCGTGTTCCTGTACCAGGGTATCGGTCAATTCATCTTTCTGGGTTCCTACCTTTATGGTGTATTGCAGAGAAGGGACTTTCAGTTGCTTGTTCAGGGCATCTATGCATTTTTCTACCAATTCTCGAGAGTCAAAATCAACCTGATAGACAGCCTTTCTGTTGATCCGTGACCAAAGCCTCTGGAACTCTTTCTTCTTAAAATTGTCGTTTAGCGGATTGTTTTTTGGCTTCCGTCCGTCGTCAATTTTTGGAAGTTTGCTAGCATCAAGTACACTATCAATAAGCTCAATAATTTGGCGCCGATAGGGCTCTAGCTTCCCCATATCGGGAAATTCACCCGCAATCTTGGCTTGATGATAGGTATCAGTAATCTCGTCCGTATCGTCAACAAATTCATTCTTGACCAGATATTGATAAATCTGCGTCGCCATTTTTTGCGTGATCATGATGCTTGAACCTTCTGCGGTCTGGATGAACTTTCCCTTGAAATAAGCCATATCTGCTTTTCTAGGGCGTTCCACGAGCGTTTCAGCAATCTCGGTTTGGAGTCCTCCAACAAAATCCTTATAGCTCTCACTAACAATGACACTGAGTACGTTGATCTCGTGGACCATCTCGGGGTGGTCGTTTCGTTTCCCATGCTGATCAACAGAGATTCGTAAGCCCCGTCCAATTTCTTGACGGCGTGAGATATTGCTATCACTGTGCTTCAGCATGCACATAACGAAGACATTTGGGTTGTCCCAGCCTTCCCGCAATGCAGAATGTGAAAAGATGAACCTTGTCGGTTCCTCAAAAGACAAAAGTTGCTCTTTATTTCTCAGGATAAGATCATAGGCCGTAATATCATCGGAGATACCCTTCTCCACCCCCCTCCTCTTTACGTTTGGATTTGTCATACGCCCCTTCTTGTCTATTGAGAAGTAGCCATTGTGAGTCTTGGCAGGATCAATACCTACGAGATAGTCCTGATAAGCCTTATTCGTTTTCCGCTCGGAGAGATATTCCTCCCGTAGCATTTCATATTCACGCTCGAAGGCGCGCGCATATTCGCCCCTTTCATCCTCTTGCTCATAATCTCTATATTTCTTTACCTCGTCGATAAAAAAGAGCGAAAGTACCTTAATACCCTGCGTGAAGAGATGCTTCTCCTTGTCCAGATGTGCTTTGATCGTCTCGCGAATTTGAATGCGACGAATATCATTCTCGCCCACATCTCCTATTGCCTCACCAGCAAATAGCTTCTTCCCGTTGATAAACTCAACGGTGTCCTGATTGGCATCAATCTGGGAAATTGTATAGCCACGATATTGATCAAGCCCGTTCGAAACTGTGTAGAGATTCTCCCCGCATGCAAGGCGTTTTAGTTGACGTTTGATTTCACCAGATTTGAGCTTCACCTCCATTTCAATCCGCGCGACCGGTGCTTTGGTTGAAATTTCGATGCCTTCAAGAAATAGATAGGCCTTTGTACCAGAGATCCCACGTGTCTGGATACCATGTACAGCAATCTTTTTTACAAGCTTCTGATTATAGGCATCAAGTGCATCAAGCCGATGTACTTGGCAATGCTGTGTACGATGCGTTGCGGAATAGCGCAGAATCATCAATGGTTTGAACTTTGGCAGAGCCTCAAGCGTAGCCTTGCCCTCCATTTTCTGCGGCTCGTCCAGTATAAGGATAGGTCGGTTGGCACTGAGCACATCAATCGGGCGTCGTGATTGAAATTCGTCAAGTTCGTCATAAATGCGGCGATTGTCAGCTCCCCTAGCATTAAAAGATTGGATGTTGATGATCATTGCATTGATGTTGGCATCGGACGAAAAGCTCTCTAGTTCATGCAAGCATCTGGAATTATATATGAAGAAGCGCGCCTTCTTCTCGAAGTCTTGGGCGAAGTGCTCCGCTGTACTCCGGAATGAATTTTGGACACCCTCACGGATCGCTATGCTAGGTACCATAATGATGAATTTTGACCAACCAAACCATTTATTCATCTCGAACATGGTTTTGATGTAGCAGTAGGTCTTACCCGTACCGGTCTCCATCTCAATATCAAGATTGATCTTTGCACCCGGATTGTAACTACTTTTGACAGGTTTTCGGATACCCTTGCCATTCAATTTCGTAAAATCCGAAAGTACTTTGGAAACCCGTAGATGTCGGGCCTTCTGCACCGCCTGTATGTTTTTTAGTAGCGTCGCATCGTCTAACTGAATATCATTGTTCTTGAAGCCATCTTCCAGACCTATACGAGGATCTTTTTGCCTGCCAGGATCAATCCTGTAGTGGTATGGCTCGACCTTTGGTTGCCCCTTGAAACAATCAAGGACGGCTTCAACCGCGGCGGTTTGATACAGCTGGTTTTTGTATTTAATCTTCATACGTTACTTCCCCCTATCTTTAGATTAGCTTCATGTCCGTTGAGGGCGAAAGTTGGCGGAATATCTGTTGGACATTAATTTTAATTGCATCCGAAACGAAGCTATACCCATAATATTCATCTCAATTTAGCAGTTTCATATTGATAAGCATCTGGGGAGCCTTATCCTGCTATATTTGTTCCATTCATTGGGCGATTAGCCCTGTTTTTCGTGGAATTTGATCGAATAAACCCCTGTTTTCGTTCTGAATCAAGTCTGCTGACCTGTTTAAGAATTATCTACTCATTTCACCCTCAAGGTGATCCCATGTCCCCGTCTTCTGAGCCTCTTTTTGTGCTTCCCTTCAACCAGTCAATTCGGATCAAATCGTCTAGTCGCAACCATACGACCTCGGACGCAGGCGCATTCTTGTTGCGGTCGGTGATTGATCGCATCGGAATCCTGGACTTTTTGACCGATCGACTGCACGATCCTCGGGATCCACATCGTATCCACTATCCTTTGTTTGAACTGCTTTTGCAGTGGCTGCTTCAGTTAATGCAGGGCTGGAGTTCGTTATGGACGGATGCACTCAGTCGGGATGCGGCCTTTGGTGTGTCCACCAGTACGAGCCGGGGGGATGGGGTAGTCGGATCGGATCGTACGTTGGCATCGCAGCCGACCATGTCCCGCTTGGTGGGTCTGCTGGGCATGGTACAGAATCTGGTTCACTTGAAGGCAGGGCTTCTGAAGGTGGGGATGGAGCATATGCTGGTCCAAAACGGTGGACGGCGGCGCGATGAAGTGGTCATTGATGTGGATGCGATGCCCGTGGATGCACACGGCAACCAGCTTGGCAGCAAGTATCATGGGCATTATAAGCGGACCATCTTCCTTCCCCTGATTGCTTCGTGCGGGGAGAGTGGGGATGTGCTCGGGGCGCAATTGCGTCCGGGAACTCAGCGCGAGGTCACCGATTGCGAGGACTTCATCGTTCCCATCGCCCATGCGGTGCGCCAGCATGTCGCCGACCAGGTCATTGTCCGTATGGACGCCGGCTTCAATAGTGGTGCGTTGTGTGCACGACTGGAGACCGAAAACATTGGCTATGTCATGCGTCTACGCAAGAACAAGACACTGGAGCAGATGGCCGCAAAGTACGTGAAGGATCGCCCGTTGGAGGATATGACCTGCATTGAATTGACCTATGGTGCGAAGTCGTGGGAATGTACTCGTCGGGTGGTATTGGTGATCAAGTCGCGCCCTGGAGAACTCTATGACGGGTCTATTTTTTGGTGACCAATCTTGACGCGAAGATGTATCCAGGGCAGACATTGGTCCCCATGTACCGTCAACGCGGAAAGGCGGAGATGCATCAGGGCGAGATGAAAATCGCCTGCAGCGCATCATTGTCGTCCTCTCCACGTCCCAAGTCGCATTACCGTCAGAGACCGATTGAGCGTACATACGAAGTGGATCCCGATGCGGAGGTCGGCGCGGAGAATGATGTGCGCCTCCAGGTGTACATGCTGGCCTACCAGCTTCTTCACATCAGTCGATGCAACTTGCATAGTCCGCCTCCACCGTTGGATGAGACGCCATCGTCTGAACAGACTCCACCGGCGCCAACGCAATGCGCCCAGGGGCTGCGTCAAACGAATCTACCTGGAGCTGTGCTGGACGAATCAACGGGGGGTGCCTTGGAGACGGATGTGCAGGACTCCCCGGACCCCGATCGGGAAGAGGCGCACATGCACATTCGCCGCTTCCGACTGTGTGTGCTGAAGGTCGGTGCAACCATGGCACGTCATGGCCGCTATGTAACCTTTTATATCGCCCAGTCAGCCGTACAGGCCTGGAAGCGTTTCCTGGAACACTTTCAGCAGTTGCAATGGTACACAATACCGGAATATTGAAGCTGAGCCTTTCCGCTACACCCGGAATTCGTGCCTGCTTCGGGCCGGACTCCGAAGCGAAAATCCTCCCCGGAGGTGATTCTTGGAATGAGTGTAGAGCGAAACATACCTCGCTGTAGGACTGGACTGCACATGAGGAATGGGTTGACCGGAAATCTACCCCAATCAACCCGGAAAATATGCGAGAATGACCTCGGGAGTCGCCCCAATCATGAAGGTCAACTCGCAGATTCCATCTCACACAGGAAATCCTGACTCCGCACAACCAAAGACGCACTTTGGAGCCATGGGAAAATCCATGATGAATAATATGGGCTATAGTCACGGAAGACAATACAAACGGGGGTGCACCTTGCCAACTCTTTCGCCAGTCCATCGGTCACACCTTGGTCGAAATAGGCGACAAGAGCTTGATTGTTGACGAAGAATACGGTCTTTCCCTGCACGATCTCTTGGCGAATGGGCAACATAGGGTCTATACCCCAATCAACCAGCACTTGAAACAGTAAGTCTTCGGCTGTCCGTCCCTCCTTCACATTGTCAACCATCTCCGATAGTTGGGTCTGATCTAATTCGTCGGGGCGATAATAAATATTCTTCATGTTCGACGTATCCACCTTGAGCACCCGGAAGCCCACATCGTCATTCCAGTTAGAATGGTAATCACCTTTGGATAATCGTTTGCCCGCCAACCGAATCCGCTCCTTAGAAATTTCTACCAAGTTAGAATAGCCAGATGTCCTGGCAGTAGATCCCTCTTTAGTCTCCTCAGGGATCTGGATCATAATAAACTTGCGAGTACCACCATCCTCAGCATTCAAGCGCATGACCGCGTCAGCAGTAGTCGCCGATCCTGCGAAGAAGTCCAGGACCGTAAAATCATTTGAATCAATCAGTCGCATAAGTTCCATTATGAAATTGACGTTCTTGGGGTTCTCAAACGGTAGCTCATAGTCTTTCCTGATCTGAGAAACCTCAATATCTGTCCAATCTGAAGACCGCAGCTCAGTACTGAATGGAGGTTCCCAATGTTGCACGCCTCCGTTTTTGCCGGTTCCGTTTTCAATTCGCCTCAAAAATTCGAGCTTTTCTCCGGTCTCGCGCCAATATTCTTCCAAGGACATCTTGTCTTCGAAATCGCTCAGATACACCTGATAGTTAACAACTGCTTCAAGTGCCCTCTGTTGTGACCAACGCCACTGGCCTGTGATTGGCGCAAATCCCAAAATCTCGTACCGCATAGTAGGTCTGTCCGCGTTGCTCCAAAAACCACCCCAACTCCCCTTTGATTGTGCTTTTTGCTTCTCCTTGCGAAGGGCATTCATACGGAAGTTTTTGCTTTTTGCATAAATCAAAACGTACTCGAAACCAACATTCATGCTGTGTAGGCCGTCGTCCGCGAATTGGGAGTTTAGGCTCTTCACTCTTCTGCGGATTATGATAGTATTACGATGATTCTCTGCTCCATATATCTCATCACAAATTCGTTTAAGATTGTCTTTTTCGTTCTCATCAATAGAAATGAAGATTGCCCCATCATCAGACAGGAGTCTGTGCGCAACCTTCAGGCGTGGATAAATCATCGAGAGCCAATCCGAATGGAAGCGACCATTGCTCTCCGTATTGGCAACAAGGCGCCCTCCTGTATCGGAGGATTGATTCGACTTTTTCAAGTATTCAGTTTTTCTTTCTGAAAAGTCATCATTGTAAACAAAATCGTTGCCCGTGTTGTATGGCGGATCAATGTAAATCATTTTTACCCTGCCAAGCAGTGCAGTCTGCAAAATCTTTAGCACGTCGAGATTATCACCTTCTACAAAAAGATTTTTGGTGTCGTCGAAGTCTATGCTCTCTTCGCGACATGGACGCAATGTCTTTGCAATCGGTGTATTTGCAAGTATCCGTGCTTCTTGTTTTCCCGGCCAATCAAGCCGATATCGCTCCTGTGACCCTTCCACGATATGGTTGCTCAGCTCTTGACGAAGATGATCAAAATCTACCGCTAGACGCAACTGCCCCGCAGCCTCATCATGTGCCTCAGTCATACAGGAGGGGAAGATCTCGCGAATCTTAGCGATGTTATTCTGATGCAGGTCAGGGGTGTGCATTTTTAACTTATTCATACCCGTTCTCTTACTCTTTGAAGTGTAAGTTATTACTCTTGAGGTCCGATAAAAAATAAGCACATGTTTCGCATCGCCCGCTATTTTCACCAGATTTTAGCTCACATGCACAAATGTCTTTATCTGAGGCTGGGTACCCACATCTCAGAAGAAAGCGGAGGGGGAGGGATTCGAACCCCCGGTAGGCAGTGCCTACAATGGTTTTCGAGACCACCCCGTTCGACCACTCCGGCACCCCTCCGAAAACCCCCGTGAACGAATACGAAAAGTGGTTTGTTCGTGATTACACCGATGCCGGCAATACGCTGCGGATCAACTCCGGTGCATTCTTGAGCACAGTACCGAGCTTCTCAGGCTCGCGTCCACCCGCTGTGGCAAGCTCCGGCCGGCCCCCACCGCCACCACCGATCTGGCGTGCAAAGTGACCGGCAATCTTCCCCGCATTCACGCCCTTGGACAATAAGTCATCCGTCACGACAGCCACTAAATAAGCTTTTTGCCCCTCGGGATCCCTTGCACCCAGGATCCCCACACTGGATGCTTCCAGGCGCTGACGAAGCTCCTGCCCCTGCGCCCGTAACATATCCATATCTGTGTCGTCAATCTGTCCGGCAGCCAAATGAATACCCTCCACAGTGACCATGCTGCTTAGCACTCCGTCCAGCTGTGCAGAAAGTCGCTCATGATGAAGTTTTTCCACCTCCTTCTGAAGGAACCGATTCGCCTCAAGGAGTTCTGCTACAGATTCCTCGACGGGGCGCTTCGATCCCCTGAACTGCCTTCTGGTTTGCTCTAGTGAGGTCCGCTCCTGAGTTACCATATTGACTGCATCCACCCCCGCAATGGCTTCGACGCGGCGGATCCCCGTGGCAATCGACCCTTCGGATTGCAAGATGAAAAGTCCTATTTCGCCTGTGGCTTGCACATGAGTCCCCCCGCATAATTCTACCGAGAACGCCGGATCGAACGTGACCACACGAACCACATCCCCATACTTCTCCCCAAAGAGTGCTGTTGCCCCTCGTGCCAATGCTTCTTTGTAGGGGACCTCTGGATCAATTTCCGCGGTGATATTTCGCTGTATCTGCTCATTGACCCGATCCTGGACACGCCGGAGATCTTCCACGCTTACCCGTTCATAGTGGTTGAAATCAAACCGTAGATGTCCTTCTGCAACCAGTGATCCCTTCTGCTCCGCTCCAGGCCCTAGAACCTCTCGCAGTGCAGCATGCATCAAATGTGTTGCCGTATGATGCTTCGCAATGCGATGACGGCGCTCCGCATCCACGATAGCCGTCACGGGGCACTTCAGCGTAGATGGGAAGCGTTCAACCCTGTGAACAATCTGACTTCCTACAACCTGCGTATCTGTCACCTGGATCACTTCACCATCAAAATCAAGCGTTCCGGTATCTCCAATCTGGCCCCCTTTTTCCGCATAGAAAGGGGTACGATCCAGCACGATGACCCCCACATTCTCGTCCGATTCAATCACCTGTGCCTCTCCAAGAGTGGTCTGCTCATAGCCAACAAACTTCGATCTAAGGACATACCCGTCTGGATTCCCTACTGCAAACATTAACGGGATAGACGTGGCATCAACATATTTAGCACTACGTGCACGGTGCCTCTGCTCTGCCATCAACTCCTCAAAGCGTGACATATCAACCCGGCGCCCCCGCTCGCGGGCCATGAGCTGCGTTAGATCGATGGGGAACCCATAGGTGTCATGCAATAGAAATGCAACCTCCCCCGGGATACGACTCAGCTTGACGACCGAGATAAACCGGCGAAGCATTTCGCCTGACTCAGCCCTGTCCATCGTACTGGCGTAGGCTTTCCGCAGAAGGTCCTGGGCCGAGGCATCTCCCCGTAATCGCTCCACAAACGCGTCTTCCTCCTCAGAAATAATCACATCTATGTAATCACATACCCGATCAAACAGTGCTAATCCACGCCCTAGTGTGCGTAAAAATGCACGCTCTTCCCCGCGAATATTTTCTGCGGCAAGCTTCTCTCTGGTCTGCAATTCTGGGAAAATCTTTCCAAGAGATTCGATGACAACCGGCACCAAACGGCAAAGGAATGGCTCCTTGATCTTCAGCGTGGTATATCCATAGCGTACCGCTCGGCGCAGAATCCTGCGAATCACATATCCCTGCCCTACATTCCCAGGGACTACCCCATCCGCAATCGCTACTACGATCCCGCGGATATGATCTACGACCACTCGCATTGCCACGCGAATTGCATCTTTGTCCAGTACAGAATCAATATCATCATAGCCTCGGATCCCAGGAATCGGGGTCAATTCTGCCACCTGATCCAAAAGCTCACTGAACGCATCTGTGTCATAGGTACTGATCTTGTCCTGCATCACCGCCGCGAGACGCTCCAATCCCATCCCCGTATCTACATGACGGGCAGATAATGGGACTAGCTCCACGGATGATTGGGTAGTGTCAGTCGAAGCATTTTCGCTGGACAATGGCTTGTTTACCTGAGCGTTATACTGGATGAACACCAGATTCCACAGCTCAATCACCGTTTCGAGATCACGATTCACGCACTCATGTCCGGGAACTTGCTGGCGCAATTCATCAGGACGCAGATCGATATGGATTTCGGAGCAGGGACCGCACGGACCCGTCTCCCCCATCATCCAGAAGTTGTCTTTCGTACTACCATACAAAACCTGATTCTCGGGCAGGTAGCGTTTCCACAAGGTGGCAGCCTCTTCATCCGCAGCAAGATTCAAGGCAGCATCACCCCTGTGCACGGTTGCATACAATCGGTCTTCGGGAAGCTTCCAGCGGTTCACCAATAGCTCCCAGGCCATGTCAATCGCTTCCTCCTTGAAGTAATCCCCGAAGCTCCAGTTGCCGAGCATTTCGAAAAAGGTATGGTGGTACGTATCATGTCCCACCTCTTCAAGATCATTATGCTTTCCCGATACCCGCAGGCACTTTTGAGTATCTGCTGCGCGAACATACGATCGCGTTTCCTGCCCCAGGAAAATCTCTTTGAACTGCGCCATTCCTGAGTTGATAAACAGCAGTGTGGGGTCATCCGCAGGGATCAGAGAGGAACTTGGAACAATCGTATGCCCCCTCTCACGGAAAAAATCCAGAAATTCCGCTCGAATCTGTGCAGTGCTTTTGTATGTCACCATCAAGGATGAATAATTCAGAATCGTCTGGAACGCTTAACGGGGGAATCTTGTGCCTTTTGGTGAAAATAGAAGGTCTCCAACGAGCTATCTGTAACCTGACTATGAATTGTTGCGTAGGGCAAGTTTAGCCTTTCAAAAAAGCCGATTCCAATGTACATACATCCCAAACTCATTCCGGCCGCCTTAACTTTGATCATGGTTGCGACCTCGGTTCAGGCGCAGATCACGCTTACCCCGATTGACGAGAAATATGCTGATGATGAAGTTCATGACCTCATGGTCAGCGTCGTAGATGCCGATGTTACCGTCAATACATCTGATGTGTCCACTGTTGAGGTGCACGTTACTGTGGAAGGTAACGACCGTGACAGAGCGATGGACTATTACGAGAAGCAAAATTTCAGTGTTAAACTTGACGATGGGACACTGCATGTACATTCAAAAAGGGAAAAGTCCTACGGATCATCATTTAACTGGCGTAATTCGGCAAATATTCATGTGGAAATCAATATGCCATCTAATATCTCCTCAAATATCCGCACCTCTGACGGAGATCTAGTCATTGATGAGTTGACCGCCGGAGCTACGATTGTGACCAGTGATGGAGATATTGAAGCTACATGGTTGGAAGGAGCTTCTGTCTCGGTTAAGACCAGTGATGGCGATATCAACATTTTAGCTGCCTCCAGTGAAAAAATCACAATACAGACCTCAGATGGAGACATTGAAGCCGGCTGGTTGGAAGGAGCTTCTGTTTCCGTTAGAACCAGTGATGGCGATCTCGAACTAGGCGATGTTGCAGGTGATCTGCAAATTCAAACCTCTGATGGAGACATCCTGATTGACTCCATGGATGGGAAGTTGGATGCAAAAACATCCGACGGGAATCTTGTGATCGGTGAAATCGTCTCATCCGGCGCGGAAGTACGAACCTCCGATGGTGAGATAAAAATTGGGAAGTCAACTGGAAGCTTGACGCTCAGAACCAGCGATGGCGATGTGGAACTGGGACTGATTGATCCCGAGAATATCAACGTGACGATCTCCTCTGGCGATGCACTCCTTGTAATGGCACAGGATCTCCCCGCCACACTGGATATCAGAGCACAAGATGTAGAGATGGACTCTTTTTCAAATTTCTCGGGAGATCTTGATGACTCACGAGTGGATGGGGATCTCAACGGCGGCGGAGCACTCATCCGAGTGCATATATCTGATGGTGACGTCGTCATACGTCCGATGGAACATTGAGCTCTCCCATCAACGAGTAGGTCGACCTGCCCGTCGTCTGAAATTCTGAACCATACAGTTCAACTCAAACCCGAGATACCATCCCATAATATTCATCTCAATTTAGCAGTTTCGTATTGATAAGCATCTAGGGAGCCTTATCCTGCTATATTTGTTCCATTCATTGGGCGATTAGCCCTGTTTTTCGTGGATTTTGATCGAATAAACCCCTGTTTTCGTTCTGAATCAAGTCAGCTGACCTGTTTAAGAATTATCTACTCATTTCACCCTCAAGGTGATCCCATGTCCCCGTCTTCTGCGCCTCTTTTTGTGCTTCCCTTCAACCAGTCAATTCGGATCAAATCGTCTAGTCGCAACCATACGACCTCGGACGCAGGCACATTCTTGTTGCGGTCGGTGATTGATCGCACCGGAATCCTGGACTTTTTGACCGATCGACTGCACGATCCTCGGGATCCACATCGTACCCACTATCCTTTGTTTGAATACACAGTGGCTGCTTCAGTTAATGCAGGGCTGGAGTTCGTTATGGACGGATGCACTCAGTCGGGATGCGGCCTTTGGTGTATCCACCAGTACGAGTCGGGGGATGGGGTAGTCGAATCAGATCGTACGTTGGCATCGCAGCCGACCATGTCCCGCTTGGTGGGTCTGCTGGGCATGGTACAGAATCTGGTTCACTTGAAGGCAGGGCTTCTGAAGGTGGGGATGGAGCATATGCTGGTCCAAAACGGTGGACGGCGGCGCGATGAAGTGGTCATTGATGTGGATGCAATGCCCGTGGATGCACACGGCAACCAGCTTGGCAGCAAGTATCATGGGCATTATAAGCGGACCATCTTCCTTCCCCTGATTGCTTCGTGCGGGGAGAGTGGGGATGTGCTTGGGGCGCAATTGCGCCCGGGAACTCAGCGCGAGGTTACCGATTGCGAGGACTTCATCGTTCCCATCGCCCATGCGGTACGCCAGCATGTCGCCGACCAGGTCATTGTCCGTATGGACGCCGGCTTCAATAGTGGTGCGTTGTGTGCACGACTGGAGACCGAAAATATTGGCTATCTCATGCGTCTACGCAAGAACAAGACACTGGAGCAGATGGCCGCAAAGTACGTGAAGGATCGCCCGTTGGAGGATATGACCTGCATTGAATTGACCGATGGTGCGAAGTCGTGGGAATGTACTCGTCGGGTGGTATTGGTGATCAAGTCGCGCCCTGGAGAACTCTATGACGGGGTTTATTTTTTGGTGACCAATCTTGACGCGAAGATGTATCCAGGGCAGACATTGGTTCCCATGTACCGTCAACGCGGGAAGGCGGAGATGCATCAGGGCGAGATGAAAATCGCCTGCAGCGCATCATTGTCGTCCTCTCCACGTCCCAAGTCGCATTACCGTCAGAGACCGATTGAGCGTACCTACGAAGTGGATCCCGATGCGAAGGTCGGCGCGGAGAATGATGTGCGCCTCCAGGTGTACATGCTGGCCTACCAGCTTCTTCACATCAGTCGATGCAACTTGCATAGTCCGCCTCCACCGTTGGATGAGACGCCATCGTCTGAACAGACTCCACCGGCGCCAACGCAATGCGCCCAGGGGCTGCGTCAAACGAATCTACCTGGAGCTGTGCTGGACGAATCAACGGGGGGTGCCTTGGAGACGGATGCGCAGGACTCCCCGGACCCCGATCGGGAAGAGGCGCACATGCACATTCGCCGCTTCCGACTGTGTGTGCTGAAGGTCGGTGCAACCATGGCACGTCATGGCCGCTATGTAACCTTTTATATCGCCCAGTCAGCCGTGCAGGCCTGGAAGCGTTTCCTGGAACACTTTCAGCAGTTGCAATGGTACACAATACCGGAATATTGAAGCTGAGTCTTTCCACTACACCCGGAATTCGTGCCTGCTTCGGGCCGGACTCCGAAGCGAAAACCCTCCCCGGATGTGATTCTTGGAACGAGTGTAGAGCGAAACGGACCTCGCTGTAGGACTGGACTGCGCATGAGGAATGGGTCGACCGGAAATCTACCTCAATCAACCCGGAAAATATACGAGAATGACCTCAGGAGTCGCCCCAATCGTGAAGGCCAACTCGCAGATTCCGCCTCACACAGGAAATCCTGACTCCGCACAACCAAAGACACACTTTGGAGCCATGGGAAAATCCATGATGAATAATATGGGACCATACAATCCTGCCTGAAATACATCTTGGTCGCCTCATTATTTTTCCGGTTGCCACCTTTGTCAGTGCTCAAGTCGAATTCAATCCGATCGAACAGCAATTTGATGCCAATATCACAGTCAATATATCAAACTGAGCCGGTGTAGTCGTTCAAGTCATGGTGACGGGGAAATTCGAGAACGACTGGCCTGAACTTCCAGCCGGCATTTTGGGAGATTAAGACATAATAATGGGCAGGTATTTTAGGGGAGTTGGATGCGCAGTTTTCGATTGTTAAGCCATGGAATCTGGTATTGTGCCTTCCACACCCTGCTGCCAAGAGGTAGGAATTATTAGCCCGTCGGGACAGAGAGACCGAGATCTCATTGGATCGGATCTGGATTCTCGTGTGGATAAGCCACGCGTCCTACTTTGAGCGGATTGGATGTCCCACTCGATCGGAATACGCATCTACACGCCGGAAGCCGACTTCAATGGCACCGACTCGTTCACCTACGTCGCCTCGGACGGGGATGGCCTCACGGACATGGCGACAGTTGAGGTGACGGTGCTGCCCGTCAACAACGCGCCGGTGACAGTTGGGACGATCCCGGATCAGATCCTTAACGAAGGTGGTGGTTTCGTGCATGTGGATGTCTCGCCTTACTTCGGCGATGCGGAAGGGGATGCGCTGACCTATGGCGCGCAGTCGAGCGACACCGGCGTGGTGCAGGTCTCGGTGACTGGCGCGATGCTGGTACTGACGCCGGTCGTGTACGGCTCGGCGACGGTTACAGTCACGGCGTGGGACCCCGCGGGTCTCTCCGCGACCCAGAGCGTGCGCGTCGGCGTGAGTGACCGGCTGCAGCGCGCGGTCCTATCGGACATGCTGGCGGCCACTGCGCGCGGCCATCTGGCGAGCGTCCGCGTGGCGTTGGAGCGCAGGATGGAGACGAATCCCTGCGAGTCGTCCCATCTCGCGGTGATGGGCCGGCCCGTGCCGCTGGGACGAACGGAGGCTGCGGCGATGCTCGGGCAGATCAGGACCCATAATATTCATCTCAATTTAGCAGTTTCGTATTGATAAGCATCTGGGGAGCCTTATCCTGCTATATTTGTTCCATTCATTGGGCGATTAGCCCTGTTTTTCGTGGATTTTGATCGAATAAACCTCTGTTTTCGTTCTGAATCAAGTCTACTGACCTGTTTAAGAATTATCTACTCATTTCACCCTCAAGGTGATCCCATGTCCCCGTCTTCTGAGCCTCTTTTTGTGCTTCCCTTCAACCAGTCAATTCGGATCAAATCGTCTAGTCGCAACCATACGACCTCGGACGCAGGCGCATTCTTGTTGCGGTCGGTGATTGATCGCATCGGAATCCTGGACTTTTTGACCGATCGACTGCACGATCCTCGGGATCCACATCGTATCCACTATCCTTTGTTTGAACTGCTTTTGCAGTGGCTGCTTCAGTTAATGCAGGGCTGGAGTTCGTTATGGACGGATGCACTCAGTCGGGATGCGGCCTTTGGTGTGTCCACCAGTACGAGCCGGGGGGATGGGGTAGTCGGATCGGATCGTACGTTGGCATCGCAGCCGACCATGTCCCGCTTGGTGGGTCTGCTGGGCATGGTACAGAATCTGGTTCACTTGAAGGCAGGGCTTCTGAAGGTGGGGATGGAGCATATGCTGGTCCAAAACGGTGGACGGCGGCGCGATGAAGTGGTCATTGATGTGGATGCGATGCCCGTGGATGCACACGGCAACCAGCTTGGCAGCAAGTATCATGGGCATTATAAGCGGACCATCTTCCTTCCCCTGATTGCTTCGTGCGGGGAGAGTGGGGATGTGCTCGGGGCGCAATTGCGTCCGGGAACTCAGCGCGAGGTCACCGATTGCGAGGACTTCATCGTTCCCATCGCCCATGCGGTGCGCCAGCATGTCGCCGACCAGGTCATTGTCCGTATGGACGCCGGCTTCAATAGTGGTGCGTTGTGTACACGACTGGAGACCGAAAATATTGGCTATCTCATGCGTCTACGCAAGAACAAGACACTGGAGCAGATGGCCGCAAAGTACGTGAAGGATCGCCCGTTGGAGGATATGACCTGCATTGAATTGACCTATGGTGCGAAGTCGTGGGAATGTACTCGTCGGGTGGTATTGGTGATCAAGTCGCGCCCGGGAGAGCTATATGACAGGGTCTATTTTTTGGTGACCAATCTTGATGCGGAGATGTATCCAGGTCAGAAGTTGGTTCCCATGTACAGTCAACGCGGAAAGGCGGAGATGCATCAGGGCGAGATGAAAATCGCCTGCAGCGCATCATTGTCGTCCTCTCCACGTCCCAAGTCGCATTACCGTCAGAGACCGATTGAGCGTACATACGAAGTGGATCCCGATGCGGAGGTCGGCGCGGAGAATGATGTGCGCCTCCAGGTGTACATGCTGGCCTACCAGCTTCTTCACATCAGTCGATGCAACTTGCATAGTCCGCCTCCACCGTTGGATGAGACGCCATCGTCTGAACAGACTCCACCGGCGCCAACGCAATGCGCCCAGGGGCTGCGTCAAACGAATCTACCTGGAGCTGTGCTGGACGAATCAACGGGGGGTGCCTTGGAGACGGATGTGCAGGACTCCCCGGACCCCGATCGGGAAGAGGCGCACATGCACATTCGCCGCTTCCGACTGTGTGTGCTGAAGGTCGGTGCAACCATAGCACGTCATGGCCGCTATGTAACCTTTTATATCGCCCAGTCAGCCGTACAGGCCTGGAAGCGTTTCCTGGAACACTTTCAGCAGTTGCAATGGTACACAATACCGGAATATTGAAGCTGAGCCTTTCCGCTACACCCGGAATTCGTGCCTGCTTCGGGCCGGACTCCGAAGCGAAAATCCTCCCCGGAGGTGATTCTTGGAACGAGTGTAGAGCGAAACATACCTCGCTGTAGGACTGGACTGCACATGAGGAATGGGTTGACCGGAAATCTACCTCAATCAACCCGGAAAATATGCGAGAATGGTCTCGGGGGGCGCCCCAATCGTGAAGGCCAACTCGCAGATTCCATCTTATACAAAAAATCCTGACTCCTCACAACCAAAGACGCACTTTGGAGCCTTGGGAAAATTTGTGATGAATAATATGGGCAGGACCGGGGCCCGCTCGGCGGCCGCCGCCGCACTCGGCCTGGGCGAAGGCGCCGGCGGCATGCGCCCGCTTGTGGAACCGGGAGCGTCTGCAGCCGGGACGACACTGGAAACCGAGCGCCGCATGGAGGCCGCGCTCAGGTCGGTGCCTACCCGTGCGCTCGGTCTAGGAGGCGGGTCCGGCGAGGGTGCCGCAGACTTCCTCCTTGGCTGGAGCAAATCGGAGAGCAAGGTGGGGGCGAGCCGGTGCAGGGGGCGCGGACGCTGGTCCCTGTGGGGCCAGGGCGACATCCAGAGGTTTGAGAGAACGCCCTTGCACGGGCATGAATCCACCCACGACGGAAAACTCTTGACCGCATACGTGGGTCTTGACACGAAGCTCGGTAACCGATGGCTGGCCGGCGTGGCACTTTCGCGGAGCGAGGGCGACTGGCGCGTTGGTACTTCGGATGGACAGCTCACGCAGTTCATGACGGCGGTCTATCCGTACCTGCGGTGGACAGGCGGGTCCACATCGGTCTGGACCTCGGTCGGTGCGGGTCGGGGCAACGCCCGGAACGTGCGGGCAACTGGGATGCGGGGCACAAGCCCGACCGACCTCTGGATCGGTCTCTTCGCACTTGAACGGAACCTCGGCACGCGGGCCGGGCTCAATGTTACCCTCGTGGGCGACGCCGCTTGGGCCAGCCTCCGCACCGGCGAGGGAGTGGAGACCATTGATGGCCAGAACGTCGCCGTCGACCAGATACGGATCGGGGCCGACCTGTCGCTGCCCGCCCGTCTCGGCAGCGCGGAACTAACGCCGTCTGGAACTGTGTATTTGCGGCGCGACGGCGGCGCGGGCCAGACCGGCGGCGGCATTGAGGTTGGCGGAGGCCTACGGGCCGTTCTCGGCATTGTGCGCCTTGACGCGCAGGCCCGCATGCTCGTTCACCACTCGGCCGAGGGCTACCGCGAGCGCGGAGCAGCGGTGACCCTCGTACTCGGGAGGCGGGATGGCGGGGAAGGTTTCTCACTCTCGGTCTCCCCACGCTGGGGTGACTCGGCCCGCGCCAGCGGCGCGCTCCTGCGCGGTCCGCTCGGTGGGGGTATGCATCGCGGCGGGCCGGGCGCGGACCGCTGGACCCTTGACGCGCGAGCCAGCTACACCGTCCGTTTGTCCGGTGGCCTCAGCCTGGACATGCGGGGCGGCTACAGCGGTGTGTCCGGCGGACCCGGGTTTGATTTGAGCATTGGGAGATCGGCAACCTCCACAACGAAGCCCAAGAGGCAGCGCGCCCGCACTGGAAAAGACTATGAATGAATCTCTCAAAAACAAATTCACCCCGGTCTTACCAGATCGCAGCCACCTCAAGTGGATAATTTGTCACTTCAGGTGTAGACGAAACTCGTGGGATGTACCGCGCCCTCCTCTGCTTCGTCGCGCGCCCTCCTCCGATGAAATTTTTAATTGTCACCAGACCTCTGGAGGTTGACCAGCTTCTCATGGTCATCCAAGCACATGGGTGAAAACGAGGCGTGGAAATGACTGCAACAGTAGAGTGCCTGAATCAGGGGAAGCTCATCCCGAAGGATCTCCTCGTCTGAGGGGGGCTTCCGTTTTTGGTTCTATCCCGAATATTGTGGATGGGATCCAGACTACCACAGAAGAAAAGAATCGCACTCCAAAGTTCTCAAACCTTCTGCACCTTCTACCTGTTGCTTGTCCCATTTTCCTCTAAACAGTGTCCGCCCAGAAAGTGCCCTCCCGCGGTGTCTGTTTCGAGATTGAGAGATTTTCTCATTTTCAGTTGAAATTTTTTGTTTTTTGATGGAAGTAGTCGTAGATGGGAAGATGGGGAGCGAGAGATGAGGCGTCGGCGTGCTATTTCGTGTCTCCTGGATATACTGCCCAGATGGGGCACTTGATTTTCTTCCCTTTCTGAGCACGCATTATTGTTTTTAGCCGGACGCAATATCTCTTGATATTTCGTAGGTGCAGAGTACAATTGACGGGTTTTCATCTCCACCCCGAAGATTCACGTAGTAGATATGGGATTCATCTATAAAAAAAGGGTTCTACCACGAATGTTGTGGATACAGGTCTAGCCCTCCGCAGAACAAGAATTGATCATCGAATCCACAGAATCATGAAAGACAGTCTGACAATACAGAAGTGGCCCACTTCGCTCGGAATGGGTGGTCCACATCATCGGAATATGCATGTAGATTACGATTCCGCGCGAGGCGAGGCGCACCGTACGCCGCCGCTGTGACCGATTGGACATGCAGCCGGTCGCCCTCCGGATCCGTGTCGTTGGCGAGCACATGGACATCCACGGCCTGGTCTTCAGGCGTAGATACCTCGTCATCCGCCGCTTCGGGTGCCTCGTTGACGTCGGTCACCACGATCGCGACCTTCGTCCGCGCCTCACCCCCGAACTCATCGCTCACGTGCACCGTTAACTCAAAGCGGTTCGGTTCGGTCTCAAAATCTTCGCCGGGGCCCACATATCTGACCACGCCGTCCCGCGCACCCACCGCAAAGCGGTTCTGGTCGCCGGTTGCGAGCTCGTAGGTTACCGCGTCCCCGTCAAGGTCGGAGGCCGTTACCGGGCCGAGAACGGCCGGGCGCGCGCGGCCGCTCACCTTCTCGGGCAGTTCAAAGTCGTAGGCGGACTGCCCGAACTCGGGGGCTCGGTTTACGACCTTAATCTCTACGGTGGCCGATGCCGCCCCGCCCCGTCCATCGGTGACCTCGACACGGATTGTTATCGTCCCGAGTTCAGCCGGGGCTGTCCAGCGCGCCACGGGCTCGTCGGCGGGTCCTGTGAAGTCGCCCTTTGGCGCGCTCCAGACATAGGACAGCGGATCGCCGTCCAGGTCAGTGGCCGTCGCTTTGAGGCGCACCTCGCCGCCGCGCAGCACCGCGCAGGGATTGCACGAGGCCGACACCTCGGGGTTCTCATTTACGTCCGTTGGAGTATCGTCCTCCCAGATGGCCGTGGCCGAGACAGCCGACGGCGGGCCCGTGTTGATGCCGTCCGTCGCCGAGTTGGCCGTCACTGTTACCACGATGTCAGCCGAACCGGCCGGCGTCACCCCCAGCGTGTACATCGTCCCGCTGACGCCGGTGAGCATGCCCTTCGTACCGCCGCTCACCGTTACGTCCCCCGTCGCGAACCCGGTGACGGCTTCCGAAAACGTGAATGTCACCGTGAACTGAGTCGTCGAACTGATCTTGGCCGGGACGCCAGCGATAGCGACTGTCGGGGCCGTCGCATCCCAGACCGCTGTCCTGCTCACGGGCGAATCCGGAGCCGTGTTGAGGCCGTCGGTCGCCGATTTCGCCGCCACCTTGACCGTTACGTTCTAACCGTTGAACGGCGTAACCATCAGCGTGTAGGTTGACCCGCTGCCGGAAAACACACCCTTGGAGCCGCCAGTGACCGTCACATCTCCGGTGACGAACTCCGTCACGACCTCCGAAAACGTGAACGTCGCCGTAAACGGGGCCGTCGAAGCGCGTGTGGAAAATGGACTGGGCCCCATGGTAGGCATACCTGGTTTGCGCGTCTATGAAGGTTCATCGGGGCGCTGGGGGATTTTCATGGGTACGGAACTCAGGGTACACAGACGAACATTATACACTTTCCGTTGGTTATCGTAGTCGCACAAGACTGCCGACATGCACAAACGTTTCTTCGGGAGATGCAGCGATCAGGCGATACATGTACATCCCTGATGGAAGCCCATGTCCATTCAGCGATAAGCTGCGCTCCCAGCCGGCAGCCACTACCTCTGTGGGTAAGCTCAGTACACGCCGTCCTGCCAGATCCATCACTTCCACCGTCACCTGTGCAGACCACGGAAGGTCAAGCACCAGTTGGGTCGAAGTTGCAAATGGATTCGGGTAGTTGCTCTGCACCGTGAAAGACTCCGGTAGAGATGCCCGCTCAATTGATACCGGCGAAAACACCTCAATCGTAAACATCAAACTGTCCGACGAACCGTTCACATCGGTTGCACGGAACTTGAACGGCACTGGTTGTTCTGTGACCATCGCAGGGACTCCAGACAGAGTACGGGTATTTCCGTCAAAGACCAACCCTTCTGGAAGATCCGGCAGGAGTTCATACCGGATAGGTGCTGCACCCCCAGAAGCCTCTGGAAACATGAATGGATCCATGGCTTGTCCTCGGGCGAGCGACTGATCTTTGAGCATACCCGAAAAAGTCACCGCTTTCACGATCTCAATCGTGAACATCAGACTTATGGTCGTCTCGTATGTGTCTTTGACCTCATAGGTATAGTTTGCAGCGGGCATGACCATCATGGGTGTCCCGCTGATTGTATAGGTTGATGCATCAAAGGTAAGCCCATCGGACAGCTCTGGAGTTAATGTGTACACATACGGAGGCACACCCCCAGATGCTTCGGGAAGGACATATCCATTCGTAGCGATGTTTACCGTGAAGGTTGGATTCTCCGTACTCCTGGTAAAATGCAATGTGGTTGCATTGGCAACATTTGAGGGAGCACTCTCCCCAACCGCGTTGATGGCACGGACCCGATAATACCGTGTGGTTCCAGCTTCAAGTCCACTATCGATGTACATCGTCGCTGTGCCATCCGTATTGCCTTGTAGTTCTGTCCAGGAGTTTGTCATCCCGTCGGACGAAACCTCAATCCGGTATCCGGTAATCTCCGATCCTCCATTGTTTGACGGTGCAGTCCAGGATAGATCAATGGCAGTTTGGCCCGACGCCGTCGCCATCAAACGAGTGGGGATTCCTGGTTCCGTTGTGGCCGCTTCCGTGGTGGCATCGGCAGTATTGGATGGATTACTTAGGCCAATCGTGTTGATCGCACGGACCCGATAATGGCGTGTCGTTCCTGGTGCAAGACCCGTATGAGTATAGGTGGTTGTAGTACTGTTCGTATTGCCAACAAGGTTGGTCCAATTCGTGCCCCCACTGGGAGAAACCTGAATTCGATATCCAGTAATTGCCGATCCTCCGTTGTCTGACGGTGCAGACCAGGATAGATTGATGGTGGTTTGGCCCGATGCCGTAGCTGTCAAACCCGTTGGAGCATCGGGTGCGGTTGCTTGCATTGTGTTATCGGTAGTGGCGCTGGCAACGTTGGAGGGATCACTTGGACCAACCGTGTTGATCGCACGGACCCGATAATGGCGTGTCGTTCCCGCTGTAAGATTTCTGTGTGTATAGGTGACTGCGGTACTATTCGTATTGCCAACAAGGTTGATCCAACTCGTGCTTCCATTGGGAGAAACCTGAATCCGGTATCCAGTAATTGCCGATCCTCCATTGTTTGACGGGGCAGACCAGGATAGATTAATAGCAGTTTGGCCCGATGCCGTTGCTCTCAAGCCAGTGGGAGCATCGGGTGCGGTTGCTTGCGTTGTGTTATCGGTAGTGGCGCTGGCAATGTTGGAGGGATCACTTGGGCCAGCCGTGTTGATCGCACGGATCCGGTAATGGCGTGTCGTTCCAGCTGTAAGATTTCTGTGTGTATAGGTGGTTGTAGTACTGTTCGTATTGCCAACAAGGTTGGTCCAACTCGTGCTTCCATTGGGAGAAACCTCAATCCGATATCCGGTAATCGCCGATCCTCCATCGTTTGACGGGGCAGACCAGGATAGATTAATGGCGGTTTGACCCGACGCCGACGCCGTCAAGCCAGTGGGGGCTCCTGGTTCCGTTGTGGCCGCTTCCGTGGTGGCATTGGCAGGGATGGAGGCATCACTCCAGCCAACCGTGTTCCGTGCACGGACCCGATAATGGCGTGTCGTTCCTGCTGCAAGACCCGTATGAGTATAGGTGGTTGTAGTACTGTTCGTATTGCCAACAAGGTTGGTCCAATTCGTGCTCCCATTGGTAGAAACCTGAATCCGGTATCCAGTAATTGCCGATCCTCCATCGTCTGACGGTGCAGTCCAGGATAGATTGATGGCGGTTTGGCTTGATGCCGTAGCCGTCAAATCGGTGGGAGCTCCTGGTGCCGTTGCTGTCGGTGTGGTGGCGCTGGCAGTGCTGGAGGGATCACCCAGACTAGACACGTTCCTTGCACGGACCTGATAATAGCGTGTCGTTCCTGCTGTAAGACCGGTATCAGTATAGGTGGTTGCAGTACTATTGGTCGCACGGATTTCCCAAGACCCGGTTCCAGTGGAAGAAAACCGAATTATATATTGACTAATCGGTTCTTCTCCATTGTTTGATGGTGCAGTCCAGGATAACTTGATGGAGGTTGGACCCAACGCCGTAGCCGTCAAACCAGTGGGAACATTTGGTTTCGTTGCTGCGGTGACAACGTTGGAGGGATCACTTTGACCAACTGTGTTGATCGCAAAGACCCGATAATGGCGTCTCGTTCCCGCTGTGAGACCCGTATGATTATAATAGGTTGCGGGACCGGGATCAACAAAGGTAAGGGTGGTCCAATTCGAGCCCCCATTGGCAGAAACATCAATTCGATACCCCGTAATCGGCGATCCTCCATTGTCTGACGGTGCATCCCAAGATAGCTTGATCTCGGTTGTACTCAACCCACTTATTGTGATAAGACCGACGCCTCCTGGTTTCGTTGCTGCCGATGTGGTGGCGTTGGCAACGATGGAGGGAGGACTCTGACCAACCTTGTTGAGTGCACGAACCCGATAATGGTATGTCGTTCCTCCTTTAAGACCAGAATCAGAGTAGCTTAAGGGATTGGGGATGCCTACATCGTTGACAAGAATAACCCAACTCCCGCCCCCATCGGTAGAAACCTCAAGTTGATACCCCGTAATCGGTTCTCCTCCATTGTCTGACGGTGCATTCCAAGATAGCTTGATCTCGGTTGGACTCAACGCGGTAGCCGCAAAACCAAAGGGTTTACTTGGTACCGTTGTTCTTGGTGTGGTGGTGCTGGCCTCGTTGGAGGGGAAACCATAACCATCCGCGTTGCGCGCATGGACCCGATAAGTGCGACTCGTTCCCGGTTGAAGACCTCTTTCCACAAACGTGGTTACGCTACTGCCCGTATTGTAACGAACAGTAACCCAATTGTTTCCAGAAATCTTACGCCGAATGAAATATCCAGTAATCGGTTTTCCTCCATTGTTTGATGGTGCAGTCCAGGATAGCTCGATTCTGTATCGGTCCAGCGCCCTGACCGTCAAACCAGTGGGTCTACCTGGTACCGCTGTGGTGGCACTAGCAACGTTAGAGGTCGGACCGGATAATGCCGCGTCGTTTCCAATGTAAGACCAGTCATGAGAGGCGGCTGTGTTGGTAGAACCCTGAATCCGATGTCCAGAAATCGGCGATTCCCAGTCATCCGCTGGTGGATCCCATGAAAGCAGAAAGGCGTTGGGTCCCCCGGTACTGGGCTGAAAGTTGATGGGAATACCCGGCCTTGCAGGCCGATGGTCATCCGTACTGACCACATTCAAAGGATCTGTTTCACCATCAGATGGAACAGAGATCAGGTCTTGATCAACCCAATCCGAGCGGGCGTTCACGGGGTCATTCTCAGATAGGGAAAAAGATGTTCGGGAGAAAGAATCAGAGCGTAAAAAAGAGCTCTTCGCCCCCCCCAAAAAATTAGCAGAAGAAGTGGCAGGATAATCAACAGAAACTGTACTACCCAACTCCTCGCCAAGAGAAACCGGACCTATCAAGGCACCTGCTGCCATGCATGCGAAAGTAGATATTCCCACAAACAGAAACAATTTCAGTGTCCGTATGAATGGAGTGAAAATGTGTGATACTCCCTGTAAGACTGTCATTTGCGCGATTGTATGGCGATAATTATATGATTCTGGCAACTGAGTTTCTTGGGCAATCTAAGCTAAGAATTTTCACGCAAGATTGCAAATGTAGTTGGGCTTTTTTGCGGATCTCTGTTGAACATCATCTATAATGTACAGGGACTCTCTACCATTTATGCAAGTAAAAAAGCGGAATTTTAGAATTTTTTTTTCAGGCATAATTTTTTGATCGTTTCACCACGAATTTTGCCCGTTTCCTTATGATTTCGCACAGATCTGCCGCCCCCAACTCTTCAATCATCAAGGGGTCAAGTAGCCCGGGGGAGTTTCACCCCCGGGCTCTCACAGAACCGCGCATGAGCCTCTCAACTCACGCGGCTCTTACCATGCAGCCGTTTGGAATTGAACAAAGGTGAACCATAAAGAAACGCCCAATGCACGAATAGACCCGAATTTTGACGTGCCATCTTCCTTACCCATCGCCATGACCTCCTCCAATGTCCACGGAAGCGCTTATACTTCCGCATCATCCACCGGATAAGATGTTCGTCGATGCTAAGCAGAACCTTGCTCAGTTCTGATTTGAAGAATGCACCATAGTAGGTAATCCATCCACGGACCACGGCATTGATCCTGCCCGCGATTTGATCCATTGAGAGTGGACTCATGCGAGCCAACCCCCAACTGTGTATGGTCTCCCGTATGGCTTTCGCCGCCTTCCGGCTAATCGCCGGATTGAACCCAAGAAAGTTCTTGCCCCCGCGACCCTTTGTCTTGCGGGGACGGAACGTATACCCCAAAAAATCAAAGGATACGTCCGCATACGTGCCTTCACGACCCGTTTGTTTGCAATATACAATCCGGGTCTTCTCCGGGTGTAACGTTAGGTTACAGGCCGTAAAACGCCCCTTGAGCACTTGCCAAAGTTCGCGGGCCTGTGCCTCACTCGTGCAGTGGCACACAATATCATCTGCATACCGCTCAAATGGAATCTGTGGATAATTCCGCTCCATCCATTTATCGAACGAATAGTGCAGAAACAGATTGGCCAACAGTGGACTGATGACCCCGCCCTGCGGGGTTCCTACATCCCGTGCCTCTTCCCTCCCGTCTGGATGAATCACCGGTGCCGTCAGCCAGCGCTCTATGTACAAAAGCACCCACTTCTGATCCGTATGACGCCGGACCGCTTTCATCAATAGGGCATGATCTATCGTGTCAAAATACGACTTGATATCCATGTCCAGTACCCATGCCCACTTCCAGCATCGCATTCGTGTCTGCCGAAGCGCATCATGAGCCGACTTGTTCGGCCGGTATCCATAGGAATCCGGGTGGAACTCGCGTTCCAGTACCGGCTCCAAGGCCTGTTTAACCACCATCTGGGCCACCCGATCTGCCACCGTGGGGATTCCCAAGGGACGAATACCTCCGCCCGGCTTCGGAATGTTCACGCGGCGCACCGGCTTCGGATGATAACTGCCCGATGCCATCCGATTCCAAATCTTGTAGAGATTATCCGCAAGATTCTCCTCGAAGTCCGCAAGAGACTGCTCATCAATCCCTGCCCCTCCCTGATTCGCCTTCACTCGCTTCCACGCGTCCCAAACTTGGCGCTTGGTTACTGGAAACGGCTTTGCTTGTTGCGCTGAAGTCCTCCCTCTCGGTTGCTTCCTCGCTCCTTGCTGCATCGTTCACCCCCTTCGCTCCATCCCCATTACAGGAATTTCATCACTACTACGGAGTGATCCGCCCGTGTGGAGTGCCTCAGTACTCAATGACTTACAGGTACTGCCTGCTTGCCACGCTCCCTTTGCATCACCCCGACACGTTCCCACGTTCCGTACAAGGGCCCAAATCGAAGTCTCGCCATCTCTATGCCGGAGGCCAGTTGGCCAGTAAACAGGCACCCGCCAACCTCGTCCCGGAACTCCAACGCTACCCCGGTTTTGACCATCATCTAAAACTTTTCGACACGTCATCAATGGTTCATTTGCATTCGACTCTACGATTCACACCTGATAGGCTCCTACACCTACCTTTTCCCAACTCGCTCACCACGACACCTCTTAAATGCCGCAGATGTGGGTGGTTTACAACCCCCGCCTGTACAGCGATTGTGGAGGACCTTCCTCCATCCCTTGCACAGTTCAATACATTTTAGCTACGTCATTGACTTACCTCCATGCATTTTCGTGGCACACCGTTGGTTTGTTCAGAGACAGGGACGCTCTATGAGCATCGAAAAGAGCGGATTTGGCGCCACTTGGATTGCTATGAGTTCAAGTATTTTGTCCAATTGTCGGGTTCCCCGAGTCAAGTCTTTCGTGGGCGACGGCCTCCAATAGGTTTATGTATGCGTTTGAGCACGGAGCGATTCTTTTTTTCTGCGGCGATTTAGACCTCTATCCACAACATTCACGGTAGAACCCCTTTTATAGAGGCCTACTGATTCATGTACGCGCAACCAATGGGGATAGAACCGATATTATTCTCGCTCCCCTCGAAAACTACAATACCTCAAGTGCCAAAGCAGTCCCTCCGCCCGTCCCATGACAGAGTGCTGCAAGACCCAGTGATTTTCCGTGTGCTCTCAGTGCATAAATGAGTGTCACGGTGATTCTGGCCCCTGAGCATCCGATTGGGTGCCCGAGCGCGATTGCGCCCCCGTTCACATTCAAGTTCTCGGGGTCGATTTCCAGTTCCCTAGCAAACAACGGCGTACTCAAGGCGAATGCCTCATTGTTCTCATAAAAATCAATATCTGACACCTGCATTCCCACAGTACTCAATGCACGCCGGGAAGCCTCAATCGGTGCCTCTATAAAACGCTCCCAGATCCCTGCAGTCCATGCATGCCCCAGGATACGAGCAATCGGTTGTAGCCCGTGGCTACGCACAAACTCCCCACTTGCAAGCAGGATTGCAGCTGATCCATCACTAATCTGGCTACTGTTTCCAGCCGTCAACACCCCATCTTGTGCAAAAACCGGTCTCAGTTTGGAAAGTGTTTCCACAGTGGTCTCTGGCCGAATCCCTTCATCCCGTTCAAAAACCCCCTTTTTTGTGGGGATGGAGGTGATCTCTGCTTTGAATCTGCCCTGTAGTGTCGCTGAATATGCACGGGCATGGGATTCGGCAGCCACTTCATCAAGCTCTTGGCGACTGACCTGGATTTTTTGTGCCAAACGCTCTGCCTGCACGCCCATAGAATCTCCATTGATTGGGTCTGAAAGTCCATCCTTATGTAGCAGATCAATGACACACTCTTTCGGCTCAGATAGGTATTTATATCCCCATCGGGCCTTACTCGAGAGTGCGAATCCCGTCTGGGACATGGATTCAACACCACCTGCCAGGATTAAATTCGAAGTGCCGGACTGAATGAAAGCAGCACCCATCATCAGACTCATCATCCCTGAGGAGCACACCATATCCACGCCAGCTGCATCTACGGAATCAGGAATTGACGCATGCTTTGCCGCTTGACGTGCAACCAGTTGCCCATGACCGCCTCCTAAAACATGCCCCATCAGAATCAAATCCACTGACTGATCCGCTACCGCTGCCTGATCCAGTGCCGATCGAAGAATCGGAGCCGCAAGAATGGCAGGGCCTTGCGATGAAAGCATTCCTCCAAAACGCCCAATCGGGGAGCGTGTGGCACTCAAAACGAAGACATCCCTCATCATTGGAATATTGATCTTTATGCAGGCTTGGTCTGCCCTATACCCAGGTAATGGCGTAGTCTAACCATTTTGGGAGTGCTGGGAGCGTTTTTTCTACCGCGGTGATTGGTCGGTCGGGGCGTTTCTTTCCAGCGCACGCCTTGATGGTCCGCAGCATTGGGTAACGGAGCGTTTTCACGCTTGAGATCACGATACCGGTAGGTCTGGGCCATCGCATTGGGGTAAGAGTCTCCCGTTTCGTGATGGGATCACGAATCTGCACAGCAGCAGCGGGTCTGGGTCTGCTCAAGGTGTATCTGATAGCCCACCAAGGCCATGGCGAGTCGTTCGATTCCCCGCCACATGACCTGATGGCCCGGCGGTGGGGCACGATTCCGGTTTTGATAGCCGCCCAACACCCCCACCAGTAACATGGCGTCCCGCAGCATCTTGGGTTCCGGCAGTCGGACCCGCTTGGCGTAGCCGGTCAGGAATGCAAGTTCCAGCTCTGTGAAGAATACCGACGGATCCAATTCCGGCATGGTTCGCCCCAACAGCGTCAGTACCATGAGACGCCAGGCAATCACACAGTAGATCGCCAATGCCCGTTCCAGTCTTAAGGCGCTGCGCAGTTGCATATGTTCCACTTTGCAGCCGCTCTTGAGCACCCGGAAAAAGTCCTCAATCCGCCAACGTTTCAGATAATACTCCAGCACCCGCTCCGCAGCGCGGGCCGAGGGCACCGCAAGACTGGTCAACAGATACCATTCAATCGCTTTTTCGCCCGCAGGCGGCGAGACTTCTTTGATATGCACCCCGGTGAGGGTCACCGGATCCGCATCCGCAACCAGTGGGGTCGCGGGCAGCGTAACCGGGCCATAGCGTACTTCGGCATCGGCAACGCGATACGCGCGTCCGGCCGCCTTCGAGCGCACGGACCGGCGATGGATCTCAATCCTGATCGTCTTGGCAGCTTTGCCACTGGACATCGTCTCAAACAGCTTTTTGCCGGTTGCCAGCCGTCGATTCTTAGACGCCCGCACCAGCAGATCCACCCGCTTGTGCTGCCGCTGCGCATCAAAGAGCGCAAAACTGTCGCCCTCCCGATCCATCACGCAGACGACCTTGATCTTGCGCGATAGCTCCTGCGCGGCTTCACAAATATCCGCATAACCATCCAGCCACCGCTGCGCCTTTGGCTTCAACGGTCCATCGGTCGGATCTTTGGTACTGCACCGCAACACGCCCAGTGGCAGACCCTCGGTGGTGGTTGCCAGCGTGGTATGAATATGCAATCCCCGCGATTGGGTCGTCGTCTGATTCTGACCAATGACCTCCAAGTCCTCGCAGGCCAGGCGCGACCCGTAATTGAGCCGACTGCCATCCTGGATGCATAAGACCATCTTTTGGCTGCGCATACGCGCTATGGTACATGCCCGATGCGGGGCCAACACGTTCTCCGGCGTCACCTCAGACGCCGGATCGCTCGCCAACAGGCGATAATGCCCCTTGACCGCCGCCCGATCATCGCCCGTGTTCCCGGTAATCGCCGCGCCGATGGTATCGGCGAGCAGAGACGCACTCTTGACCAGCCGCGCCGAGCGCAGCGCGTTGCCCAACGGCGCATCCCCAAACTCAGCATCGGTCCACTGTTCGCTATCCAACATCTCACCAGGTTGTCTGACCGGACGTAATTCCACCGCTGGCACCCCCAGTTGCTGACGCCACCTGCGATCCAGTTCGTATACATACAACGCCTTCGGCGGCTCCAGAGTGTCATGGCGGAAGCCGCCAGCGGTTTGTCCAATGTACTGAAAATTGGTGGCCTTGAAGCAGGAACCCGACCATTGGGGATCCACATACGTTTCAACGATCCACACACGGTAGCCGTAATGCTGCTGATAGTCCTGCGCCAGTCGCCTGAGCAGGCGACTGAGCACGTAGCTGGCCAGATGCTCGCACCGCTCCCGCATCAGGAATCGGCTCAGACACACCACACGGTGCAAATGGGCCTGTCGCTGTGCGTCCGACCAGGCCATCCACTGCTCCCGGGCCGCCAGTCGCAGGGCGGCCGCCGAAAAACCGACCGCACCCACATAACCGTGTGCACTGTCAATCAGATACCGTATCTGGGCGCCGCAAAATGTCGTCACACCACGCGGATGCTCATGATGCAACAGCGTGTTCCAAATCTCACGCTGATCCGTGTCGGTCACCTTAACCAGCGTAAGACCCTGCACCTGCTGAACCACCTCCGGCAAACGTTCCGGGGCAGGCACCGGCTCGGCCAGCAGGCGGGGACCCGCCCCATAAGCGTTAACTTGTTTCAGAACTGGGAAAATATTGTTCAATTTGATAGGTCCTGCGCCTTGGAGGTTCTGCTAACGATCTGGAAATGATTGTCCAATGCTGAATCATTTCTTTCAGAGCATAGTGGGGTTCAATTGCCCGAAAAACTTGATTCAGCGCAAACTTGAAATCTCTCCATGCACTTCGTCTGCATTGGATATCCCCAGGGGGAAAATGTCCGCGCATACCGGACGATTTTTTCGGTCAGCAGTGCGACCATTAGCTTCCCATAGAGCCATGCCTGTGAACTTTCTTCATCCAATTTCGGCAGATGCCCCAGTTGGGCCAATGATTTGAATCGTTTGAAGACCAGTTCCACCTGCCAGCGCAGCCGATACCAATCTAAAATATCCTCCGCTGAAAATTCATCAACCGGAAAAGTTGTGAACAGAATGACATAGCGCGCATACCGCAAAGTTTCGTCTCGGGGTTGACGTCCCTTGCGCTTTGCCGTCTTTAAGATCCGATCCTCTGCTTCTTGGATGGCTTCGTCCGTTTTTCGCAACGCACAGACACGACCTTGGATCGGGAGCAAGGTTTTGATGTATACCGTCCAGACTCCCGTCTTTCCCGTTTGATGGATGGACTCCACGGATGCCAATAAATCAAACGGCTGGCCCGGCTTCGTCTCAAATTGCAAAGTGCCGGTATTGACCCGCACCGTCACATAGCCACCAGATTCCGTTACATGCTGGATTCCCGCAAGGGTTGAATAGCCCCGGTCCGCCAAAATATAGTCGTTTGCCTGAATCGGAAATTGTTTAAAGGATTCGCCGGTCCCTTTTCCTTTCGTCGCAGTCAAATTGAAAAAATCACAGCCCAGCGCAGGTAGTGTCATGCTGTAGTGCAGTCTCCACAAAGATCCCGTACGTCCTGACTCGCGAATGTGAGTCGCGTCAAACGCACGCATTTGACGTCCCATTCCCGCCGATATCCCAACCCCATGCTCCTGAAACAACGCGATACACATCAAACGCAGCCATGCACGAGACTTCTTCAGACGCTTGAACAATGCGACTGCAGATAGATCCGCAATTTGTGCCTGACGGGCTCGTACGACCGTCTCCCGTAATGAGTGACCACAGCCCAAATGCAGCAATAAAGTGCGAAGTAGACTTTCCGGCGACTTATCCTTACGTAAGCCACGTAAGGCACCAGATTCCTCGGCCAACTCTTGCCAGTTTTTCGGTAAAAATGAGACCAAGACTTCCCAATCCTCTTCCGCAGGGGCGCGGATCACGGTTCCCTTCATTTGATTACAATGGTTGAATGATTCGTCACAGATGTCTCTCACAAAATCATACACAGGCGAGGTTCGTGCAAAACTCTTCTACAACCCGAAAAATATGTCCATAGACACTCCCAGAGCAATAATTGCCTCCAAACGAGAGAGTTTTGCAAGAGGTTCAGGAGAAATAGCATTCCAGAACAAACATGATCATCTCGGTTAAGTCTACGAATTAGATAGAATTCAGTATCCTAAAATCACGAAAATTACCATGTAGAAACACCCTAATATAATCAATTTCAAAACAAGTTAACGCTTATGGGGACCCGCCCCCGCCGCGTAATTGTTCGTCGGCGCCGGCAATGCAATCCGCCCACGGTCGGCCAGCTTTGACAACGCACGGGCGCAGGTCGAGACCTGCAACCGACCGCAGGCATCAACGAATGTGAAAAGCTCACACACGCGCCTTGCGATCGCCGCGCGCGTGGACAACGCGGCATCGCCCAACACCGCGCTGAGACGCGCCTGCGATTCCGGGGCACTCAAAGTGCGCAAAACCTGACTCTGCGTGAACATGCCGCCAATATATGGAGCACTGTTCAGAATGTCAAGTCAAAAAGATGGGTAATGGGCAGGGCTTGGTAATGCGAGCGATGACCGCTTGGGTATCCTGAATCGGAAGCTCACAGGTAGCTCCATGGCACATATGGATTGCAAACTTACTTACATCTCCAAAACTTGGACGCGAAAGGATGACTGCATTGGGCACGTATACTTTTCTAAGATCTGCCAATGCTGCCTGGGTTTCAGATTGGTCACGAGAGCCTGAAACAATAATTTCAGTGTTCGGCCCTATTCCATAATCAAGCGCTGCCAGCGTTGCACTAAACCCATCAGGATACTTCGAAAGACCTCCTGAATACGCCTCGATGGATTGATGTCCAGCAGCTTCAAGATCAGGATCACTTGTGATGCGGGCCAGACGCAATAGATTCATCATCATCACTGCATTGCCGGAGGGAATTGCACTATCAAACGGCTGCCTAGGCCGCAGTAGAAGTGGTTCACCATCGCGCCTGACCATGAAGAAATCCCCTTTCTCAGATCTAAAATCATCCAGAACCGTTTGGGTAAGCGCCCGTGCGAGCGTGCAATAATCTTCCTGATCTGTCGCTTCATAAAGTGCCAGCAATCCCATGATCATATACGCGTAGTCATCCAAGAGCCCTTCGATCGCTGCCTCACCCTGCCGCCATCGGTGGAGCAGCCTGCCCGGCTCCGGCATCATATTTTTTTCAATGAAGCGTACACATTTTTCTGCCTGATGGATGAATTCGGATCCCCCCAACACCATACCAGACCGGGCAAGTGCTGTAATCATGAGCCCATTCCAATCTGTCAATACCTTATCATCCAAAAGAGGGCGCACCCGCTTCGACCGATGTCTAAGCAACCGCTCACACGCATCATCCAGGATTGCACTGTCCTCAAGAGGGCCTTCCGAAGTGCGGTAGAAGATATTGTTGCCCGTCCGTTGACGAGTCGCTTCATCCAGGTAGTTGCCCCCTTCGCTCAGATTGAATGTGTCCGCGACCCGCTCTGCTTCATCGGATTTCAGCACCCTCCGGACCTCTTCCATCTCCCAGATATAATACTTCCCCTCGACTCCTTCGGAATCTGCATCCTCTCCAGTAAAATATGCGCCGTCAGGATGTCGTAACTCGCGATTCACATACTGCAGTATATCAAAAACCGTCTGCATGTATTCAAACTCGTCAGTCACTTGATGGGCTTCCAGATAGACGAGAATCAACAGCGCCTGATCGTAGAGCATCTTCTCGAAATGAGGAACTCGCCAGATCTCATCCGTGCTGTAGCGATGAAAGCCTCCTCCCAACTGATCATAGAGTCCTCCACGCCGCATTTCCCGGAGGGTACGCTGAACCATCTCCAGTGCTTTGGGATTTTGAGTGCGGTACCAATAGCGAAGCAAAAAGCGCAACCGATCTGGAGATGGAAACTTGGGTGCACGCCCGAACCCGCCATTTACCGGATCGTACTGCTGCTCAAAGTGCTGGAATGCTCTATGGAGGGTGTCCACCGATAACTCCTCCCCTGAGAGATCCAGGTCTGCGGACTGTTCCAGTGCCTGCACAAACTCATCTGCTGTTCTGTCCATCTGATCGCGGTTTTTTTGCCACGCCTCTGCAACCTTTGGAACGATCTGCAACATCCCCTCATGCCCATAGCGTGCAGTCTTGGGAAAGTATGTCCCCACCAGAAACGGACGCATTGCCGGGGTCATCATGACCGTCAGCGGCCAACCGCCGCGCCCTGTAGAAATCTGACAAGCACTCATATAGATGGCATCAATATCGGGGCGTTCCTCACGATCAACCTTGATATTGATAAATGTCTCGTTGAGCAGACGGGCCACCTCCGCATCCTCAAACGACTCTCTCTCCATCACATGGCACCAGTGACAGGTTGCATACCCGATGGAGAGGAATATCGGACGATTGACCTCGCGAGCAGCCGCAAAAGCTTCCTCCCCCCAAGGCCACCAATCCACCGGGTTATCCTTATGCTGCAGTAAGTACGGGCTTTTCTCAAGGGCGAGACGATTACTCATGGGCTCGAAGTCCAATTCCTATATCCATTACATTCGTATGAGTTGGGCCGGTAATCAGAAGTTGATCTACCGCCCTCAAGCAATGATAGGCATCATTTTCTTCTAATGCAGTATGGGGATCAACCCCCATGGATCGTGCTTTGGCAACCGTGTCGGGGGTAACCCATCCACCCGCAGCATCCGTTGGCCCATCAATCCCATCAATGCCACCAGAGAGTAATACTACATCTATGGATTTATTCTTGAATTCACACGCTGCAGCAAGTGCCAATTCCTGATTGCGTCCACCCTTGCCGCCCCCCTGCACCGTAACAGTGGTTTCGCCTCCCCAGAGGATGCACTCCCCAGGACCTAAATTCAAGATTTCCCGAGCCATGACCACCCCAATATCCCGCGCTTCACCATGGACACAGGAATTTGTACCCACAACATGATAGCCCATTTGCTCTGCTGCAGCCCCTGCTCCTCTCAGAGCATGATCATTTGAAGCCAGCAGTCGGAAATCAGACCTCTCCAACAGTTCCGAGCCTGGCTTGGGGGTATCTGATTGAACTCCTTCAAGTCCAAACTTCAGATGCTTCTGCACTTCAGGGGGGATCTGTAGATCAAAAGCCAGGATTATATCTACCACATCCTCCCATGTCGTCGGATCCGCAACGGTCGGACCACTTCCAATGACAGACTCATCATCCCCAACGACATCAGATATAGCGAATGTGATGGTATGTGCCGGCCATGCTGCCTTTGCAAGTTGGCCTCCCTTGATCGCCGATAGATGCTTGCGGACCGCATTGATCTGATGAATATTCGCGCCGCTGCGCAATAATAACTGGTTGACGGTGCGTAGATCCTGCAGTGTGAGGCCTAAAGATGGGAGACTCCATAATGCTGAAGCCCCGCCACTAAGAAGAACGATGAGCGTATCTCCCACGCCACAGGCCTGTGCCGTTCGGAGTGCATCTGCTGCAGCCTGTTGACTCCCCCCATTCGGAACTGGATGCCCCCCTTCCGTTACTCTGATAGTCCTGGGAGGAGGCTGGTCTTTGGGAAACGAGTTGATATAGCCATGAGGCACAACCACCTGACCTTTAAATGAGCATTCAGGGAATTGCTGCTCCAGGGCTGCCGCCATCGCCATAGCAGCTTTGCCTGCTCCCACAACACGGCATGGCCCGGAAATCGATAAATCTCCTGCCGGCTCCATGAATTGGGGCGCACTCACACTCTTCACTGCTGCATCAAAGATTCTCTTCGCTGTTTCGATTAGTCCGGAATTGCTATTTTTAGGCCCACTCAATCCTGTAGTATTATGCATCGCCGTTCATTTATGTCTTCTATCCCCTTCGCCGCTGCCACTCCCTTTATGACTCCCCGCACAGATATCCGTCAGCGTCAATACTTCGAGATGATCACGTATCATACGAATATAGGCCCTCGAAAGTCGCGCGTTGCTGATTTTTATCGGGATGTGGCATTGCCCGCTTACAGCCGGTTAGGGATTGGCCCCATTGGAGTCTTCTCTCCTTTATATGGCCCCAATAATCCCTCACTCTATATTCTGATACCTCACCAAAATATAGAGACTGCACTGCGAGGAAGTACATTGCTCCTGGATGACGAGGAATTTCGACATTCCGGCGCCTCTTTCCTGAATGCCTCATTGGATGATCCATCTTATGTACGCCAGGAACGTCAATTCATGCACGCTTTCGTAGACATGCCACAAGTCGCGGTGCCCGTGGAAGGATCAAACCGGATCTTCGAGTTACGTATTTATGAGAGTCATAGCGTGATTGCAGGACAGAAGAAAATTGACATGTTCAATGAAGGCGGGGAGATTGCTATCTTCCATAAGACAGGGTTGACTCCGGTATTTTTTGGCGAAACGATTTTTGGACCGCGAATGCCCAATCTCACCTACATGTTGGGATTTGAAAGCATGTCCGAGCGGGATGCAGCGTGGGACAGGTTTGTCGTCGATCCAGAATGGATTGCACTGCGGGATGACCTAACTTATGCAGACACGGTTTCCAATATTACTGACTTTATTCTCCGTCCCCTTCCATTTTCGCAGATCTAAGCACATGCGTTATTTACTGATTCTCTATGCATTCCTGTTCGTATTCATCCATACTCCCCTGTTCGTTTCTGCTCAGGTAGCACCCGCGCCTGATCGCACCGAAGGAGAAGGTCCCTTTGAACGATTGATTATTCGAGGGGCCACTGTAATTGATGGAACGGGTTCACCGCCCCGCAGCCCCATGGATATTGTGATTGAAGGAAATCGGATTGTGAGCGTCCGCAGTGTAGGTGCTCCGGGTGTCCCCATTAATCAGGAAAGACGCCCAGATGAAGCTACCCGCGAGATTGATGCGCACGGCAAATACGTGATGCCCGGAATTGTAGACCTTCACGCTCACACAGGCGGGATCCCCAAGACGCCTGAAGCAGAATATATCTACAAACTCTGGCTTGCTCATGGAATCACGACTGTACGAGGAGTATCCTTCGGCGGATTTGACTGGTCGTTGAAGGAAAAAGAACGGAGCGCCGGCAATGAGATTACCGCTCCCCATATGGTCAGCTATCATCGGCCGGGCAGCGGCTGGGATCAGGGGGCGGTCACAACACCGGAAGCCGCACGCGCATGGGTTCGGTTTGCCGCGGAGTCCGGCGTGGATGGACTGAAGCTTGGCTCCTATCCACCGGACATTATGGCTGCTTTGCTGGATGAAGCAGCGAAGCATAATCTTGGGTCCACTGCACATCTCGGACAAATGGGAGTCGCTCAAATGAATGCGCTGGATGCAGCCCGGCTCGGGCTTGGCAGCATGACCCATTTCTATGGGCTCTTTGAAGCATTGTACGACCATCACGATGTCCAGCCCTGGCCAGTTGATATGGACTATAATGACGAACAGATGCGTTTTGCGCAGGTCGCACGGCAGTGGTCACTCGTGACCCCGCAAGGTGACCTCTGGAATTCCGTGATGGACGAATTCCTTAAACTCGACTTCTATATCAACCCTACGATGACCATTTATTCTGCCGGACGCGACGTGATGCGGGCCCGTAATGCAGACTGGAATGATAAATACGTGCTTGGAAGCCTTCAGGAGTTTTTCGACCCCAGCCGCACTGATCATGGGTCTTATTTTTTCGATTGGACGACGCACGATGAGGTCGCATGGAAGAAGTTCTATCAGGTCTGGATGCAGTTCCTGAACGAATACAAGAATCGCGGTGGAAAGGTGACCGTTGGCAGTGATAGTGGCTATATCTATCAACTCTACGGGTTCGGAACAATCCTCGAGCTGGAAATGCTGCAGGAGGCGGGCTTTCATCCGCTGGAAGTCGTCCGTGCAGCGACCATGCACGGAGCGATGGAAATCTATAAAACTCTCCAGAAACCCATCGAATATGGAGTGGTCCGTGCCGATATGCGGGCAGACCTTCTGATCGTGAGTGAGAACCCATTAGCGAATTTCAAGGTCCTTTATGGAACCGGTGCCATGAAACTCGATGATGAGACGGGCGAAGTCGGATTCGTGGGAGGAGTGGATTATACGATCAAGGATGGAATCGTCTACGATGCGAAAGCACTCTTGGAGGATGTGGCCGCCATGGTAGAGGAGCAGCGCCTCAATAAAGCACAATAAATCCCAAGAACCGTTATATTGACCTGTTCACACAATCTCACATCAATCTCATGTTACGAAACATTACATTTTTCTTGCTTGCAGCCGCTCTGGTTCTGCCGGCGACTGCTCAGGAGCACGACAACAGCGCTTACCTGGGTGCTCTTACCATGGATTTCTCCCAGTCCTCCGAAAAACTCAACAGTTTGGCCGATGCCATTCCTGCAGATCAGTTTGACTGGAGTCCTGCCGAGGGTATCCGCTCTGTTGTCGAGGTACTCAATCATGTGTCCGATGCCAATTTTGGGATCGCAGCAATGCTGGGACACGAGTCGGACTACGAGGCATCCGCAACCGATACCAAGGAGGGGGCTATGGCGCGATTGGCCGCTTCGCAAGCACATGTACACGAACTCCTAGCTTCTATGGCCGAAGCCGACCTAAGCGGCACCATTGAGCTCTTCGGTATGACCATGAATCACTACGGAGCACTGGGGATTATTTCGGGGCATACCCATGAGCATCTCGGACAGATGATTGCTTACGCCCGCTCGAACGGAATTGCACCACCCTGGAGTGGTGGATGATCTCCGCATAGGGAGCCTCTGTCTCCTACTACTTATTACACTATGTGCCTGCCAGACCCCTGGGGTTGAGCAGGCATATCCAAGCCGCCCCCTGAGCTTCATTGTACCTTGGGAAGAGGGTACAGGTGGGGATGTTGCCTCGCGTATTTTGGCCAGTGCTCTTGAGAAGGAGTTGGACAGGCCTGTCAATGTCGTGAACCAGGCCGGAGTCAATGGAGTCATTGGCCACGCAGCTTTGGTACAATCTGAGGCCGACGGCTATACGCTGGGAGCACTCACTGAGGATATCACGATAATGCACTGGACGGGACTCACGTATATCAACTCCAGCAGCTACTCCCCGATTGCACTGATTGCCGTGAATCCCCCCGTGATCACAGTTCGGCATGATGCCGCCTGGGAGACCATCCACGACCTCATTACTGAACTAAAAGCAAACCCTGAAACACTGATGGCAAGCGGCTCCCGTTTTGGCGGCCTATGGGACCTGAGTCGGGTTGGATTTCTTGAAGCCGCAGATCTTGAGGAATCTGTGATGCCATGGCAACCCAGCCTAGGATCAGATTCTGCTCTACAGTATTTACTGGCCGACAGTGTTGACGTTGTCATATCATCTCTGTCTGCCGTTGACTCGCTTCGCAGAGCAGGCCAGGTACGAACCCTGGCGACCATGTCGGGGGAGCGACTCCCTTCAGCACCAGATACCCCTACTCTTAAAGAATCAGGAATTGACTACGAATCCGTGGGACGCTGGTTTGCACTTGCGGCTCCGAAGAACCTGCCAGATGCAAGACTGGAGCTTTTACGCGTTGCTATCTGGAATATATCCAAGCGGCCTGAATTTAGGCAATCCATCCAGCGGACCGGATTTCAATTACGACACATCACAGGAAGCGCCCTGGAGTCATTTCTGTACGAACAGGACCTCCACAATGGCTTGCTCTTGGATAAAGCCGGGCTTTCCCTCGAATAATTTGAATGAAGTGTTATTGGAAGCTTTTGCTTCTAATCCTGCTGTTAGTGAAACCGGAGGCTACAGCCGCACAAAGTCTCTCGATCCGTGGCTATGTGGAGGATGTGGTGACTGGGGAGCGGATTCCGCGTGTGAACCTATATCTGATTGATGAAAAAACAGGGACGAGTACGAATGAGTTTGGCTATTTTAATCTAAACGTGCACAACGGGACCACAAAAGTGTCCGTAAGTCATATTGTGTATGCACCCCAGGTGTTAGAATGGTCCGTACAATCTGATACTACATTGGTCATCCTACTGGAGCCACGCGTTTCGTCTCTTGACTCATTGATCGTTACTGCAGGGGGAGCAAGTTTGGAGGAGGGCATACAAATGAGTCGGCATAATTTGACCGCGGCCGAGATTGAATCTATGCCAGCTATCCTTGGAGAGGCAGATGTAATCAAAGCTCTTCAATTACTGCCGGGAGTGAAGCCGGGGCGAGAAGGGTTTAGTACGTTCCACGTACGTGGGGGAAGAGCAGATCAAAATCTGGTACTGCTTGACGGACTGGCCCTCTACAATCCCAGCCATGTATTGGGACTGTTCAGTGTGTTCAACCCATCCGCACTAAAACAGATAGAGTTGCTCAAAGGTGGATTTCCCGCCCGGTATGGAGGCCGCCTCTCCTCGGTAGTTCGGCTCACCATGAAAGAAGGCAATCTGAAACGGCTTGGTGGTGAGGGGAAATTGGGACTCCTGACTTCACGACTAATGCTTGAAGGTCCCATTGTTAAAGATCGGGCCTCCTGGATTATTTCTGCACGTCGAACTTTCCTTGATCAAATTGCCCGATGGTTTCAGCCCAAAGAGGAACAAACCGGCATATACTTTTATGATCTGAATTTTAAGGTCAATTACGCAATCTCAAAAAGGGATCAAATCTATCTGAGTGGTTATCTGGGGGAAGATGCCTACTCATTCCGTACTCGCCCCACTTTGGAGAAGCCAAACACAAGTAATACCGATTTCACCCTTAACTGGCATAATCAACTTGTGTCTTTGCGGTGGAACCGCCTCGTCAGTGACCGTATGTTTATGAGTCTCATGACGGGGGTCGTTGGGTATAATGTTGAAAATCGATTTATTTCGCGGGAGACCGATCCTACTAAAACGTATCGTACCATATGGGAATCCACAGTAATGGACTATACAGTCCGTTTGGATGCCGAGTACAACCTCAATCAACGTCACTATTTTCGCTTCGGGGCTGAAGCCACATCCCACCTGTTCATTCCGTCTTCTACACGGGGAGTATTTACCAGTGGGGAGGAGTCAGAATCTGCTGTAAAATCTCACCCATCATCACGTTTCACCACTGGAGAATTTGCTGTGTATGTGGAAGACGAAGTTAATCTTCCTGGGGATATCGACATGAATCTTGGGTTACGCTTTTCAGGTGGTCAAAGTGATGGGTATCGAGTCAAAGCACTGGAGCCGAGAGCAATCTTGAACCTGCCGCTAACGAATCGTATAGACATAAAGGCGTCATATTCATTCATGCAGCAGTATATGCACTTATTGACGGGAACCGGGAGTTCGCTCTCTCGAGAGGCATGGATTCCGTTCATGCCAGGACTGGCCCCACAAAAGGGTTCTCAAACCGCCATTGGGATAGCATATCAGTTTCCAAGCAAGCCCATCAGAATTACTTTGGAAGGGTATTACAAACATTTGGACAATCAAATTGAATACCGCCCCGACGTATTTCCATACCAGGCCACAATAATGGGTTGGCCCAATGTGGTAGAGCGTGGTCAAGGTACTGCTTACGGCATGGAACTACTGGTGCGGCGACAGCAGCGGCGGTTGCGCGGTTGGGTCAGCTATACCCTGAGCCGGTCCAGACGATTATATCCTGGTTTGAATGGAGGACAATCCTATCCAGACGGATATGATCGCACATATGATTTCTCACTTGTCAGCCAATACCAGTTAACCGAGTACACCCTGCTTTCAGCTTCCTGGGTGTATAGCAGTGGGTATCCGATCTGGCTGCCGGCTGCACGATATTATGATCCTATACATGATGCGGAATGGTTTGAATATGCTTCGATGAATCGTGCTCGTGTGCCCTCGACCCATCGACTTGACTTAACTGCACAGTTCACAAAGCAAATTAAGTGGGGGAAACGCACGTTTAGCTTTGGACTCTTTAACGTGTACAATCGGCGTAACCCCATGTATGTTTACCCAGATATTGATCTGAATGGAACCATTCGCTGGAAACAGCGGACGCTGTTACAGTTCATTCCAGATTTTTCCTACGCGATTCAATTCTAATGAAACGTTGGTGTGGTATCATGGTGGCGGCTGTTTTGTCCTGGCATTGCACCGCTCCTGTCGAATTGGAGTTTGAAACAGACTTTGAACCGAAAGTGGTTGTCCATGCAGAGTTTACTCCAGATAGTGTATGGACTGTACTGCTTGGCCGCAGCGTTGCCTATACCGACAGCGTAGACTGGGGCCAACAGGTAATAACCGATGCCTCGGTCAGAATTCTTGATCCTCAAGGATTTGTGGAATCCTTGACTCATGTAAGCCGAGGTCTCTACCAATTGCCCTCTGAACATACCCCCAAAGCGGATATCCCGTACACAATTACTATAAATGTCTCTGGCTTGCCAGAAGCACATGCATTTTCTACGGCTCGTTCCGTGGAGGCGTCATTCATAGATATCCGCGAACTCTCCTCCGTTGATGCAACGATGCGCTCATTCAAGGTACGCTTACGGATTGAAGATCAACCAGGGAGGGACTACTACGGTCTGAGTATTGATCATCTTCAGCCCCTTTGCAGGGACGAGGAAAGTGAAAGATGGCAGGTTGATCAGGTTGAAGGGGGAGGTACTCTGCTCCGTTATGTGAGATTTGATTCGGATTTTCCTGCAATGCGTGAATCCGTGTCAGAGGTGAATGATCCGAGTGGCTTTCCGTCATCGGAAACAGATTTCGGTTTCAGCGGAGCGTATTTCTCCGATCAATCATTTGAAGGTGAATCCAAGTTGATTGAATTAACCATGAATGTGCCTCGCTATACTGCGCTTGCGCCTCATATCGAGATTTCCGTGAAAAACTGGAGCCAGGAATTATGGTCCTATAGAGAATATCAAGAATTAGCCTCTCCCTTTGGGCCGAATTACTTTGAAGAGACGCCCAAGGTAGTTTACTCTAATGTTCGGGATGGCTTGGGTGTCTTCGGAGGCATAGACTATGAATACTTGCGGTTTGATGCTCAAGGAAAATCATGGACTAGGGATGGGCTTAATGTAGGGCATCAGTTTATACAGCCTTGCGCGCAATAGAATGTCTCATCCACTGGACTGACACATTTTGTTGCTCCAATTGGAACATCTTTCGAAACATGGTCATTCTGCTCACAGTCCTTTTCGGGTTTCACCAATTTACGCCATCCTGCCAGCCCAACTGCACTGTACAGGCAGCTTCTGCCACCAGCCTCATTCTGATTGACGGAGTATTGGATGAAGAGGATTGGCAGCGGGCCGTGCCTGCAATGCGCTTCCATCAGATGACTCCAGATGAAGGTCAATTGACCGAGTTCAAAACTGAAGTCCAGATCCTACATGACGCAAAGATTCTATATGTGGGTGTAACCCTGTATGATACAGAGCCGCATCGGATCCGACGGACGCTTGGACAACGTGATCAATTCAATCATGCAGACTGGTTCTCCATCGCACTGGATGTCGACAACGATCAACAGACGGCTTTTAATTTTGCAGTGAATGCGGCAGGGGTGCGTGTGGAAGGATTTCATGTCGATGGCACTGCACCCAGCGAAGCGGCAGCCGCTGATGTTTTTGGAGAAGAACTCTTCCAGTTTAATCTAGATTGGGATGCTGAATGGGCTGCAAAGGCACGGGTGGATAGCATCGGCTGGACGGTGGAGATGGCCATCCCAATCTCCCTGCTCCGAATTACAAGTGTTCATGAACGAAGCTGGGGCATTAATTTTCGTCGCTGGGTTCCTCGCGCAGCTGAGCTCAGCGAGTGGGCACTGGTACCTGTCCAGGAGCGTAATGGAGGTACAGTATCCCGATTTGGAACTCTACATCTGGCGCAAACGGTTCGTCCAACCGTTCACCGTTATGGCCATATGCATGCGTTCGCACCAAATTACAGGGCAGAAGGAGATGACCAGTCAATGATAGTTCCCATTCCAAGTGTAGGTGGTGGACTGACATTGGGTCGTAGTATCCTATTACAAGCGACTGTAATCCCTGAGTTTTATCCAGAGACCATTCATGAATACATCAATAAATTTTTTGTGCCTTCAGCGAATGCGATTCGGTACGATAGATTTTTTTCCGCAAGCCGACAGCTGATCACCTCCATTCCTTCAGGATCAAATCTGCTGTTTGACCATTTGGGCGGGATCTCGTGTGCGGAGCTTTTGTTGGGTGGTGCCTCTTTGCACGGGCGACTTCCTGGCAGAGTAACGATAGCCGGTATAGGAAGAGCATATCTCCCACGAAGCATTTCAGATTTTCCAATCGGATTTACAGGTCGTATCCAAAAAGATATTGGAGCAGAATCACGGATCGGTATTTCAGGGACCATGGAGCCGGTAAACCCAGAGAGCAATCAAAATATAAACTCTTTCGAAGGCATACTGTCTGCAGCTTCCATGGACTGGGACCTTCGAAATTCATCCAACTCGGCACGTTGGGCCGGTCAAATGGGTCTTTCTCAAATCAAGGACAGGGATTACTGTAAGGATGAAATTTCAAACCCTCTGCCGGACCAAAACCAGCTTCCTGCCAAAATACGTGACGGGCTTGTTGCCCGAATTGAGTATGGACAATTAGGCAAGTCGTTCAACTGGTTCACTCGTGTGAACGTGACGCAACCAGACCTTGCCATCCCTTCGATTGAGGATCAACTTTTTCCAGACCGGATTGAGGTGACAACAGGTTTTCGACATGCTCGGGTCAAAGGGACTGGAATCGTAAAAAAGGGGCAATTCAGTATGGCGGTTTCCCAGTGGCTCCAGTATTCAAATTTGACTCCCAAAGAAACCATTCTCACAAGTGAGGCGGCTATATTAACGCCGAAACATAATAGGATATCATTCGCCATACATGCAGGCATCCGGTCATCGGGGCATTTACGTCTGGGAGCGAATGCATCTGTATCCACAGATCTTCGCCGAAGGTTCGTCCTTACCCCAAGCGCGGGGCACACTTGGATACAAAATGAGCTTCAAATTTCACACGTGTCTATGAGTGTGAAAGGAATCCTGCGTGGTCGGCTCACGTTCGATATACAGATCACGGCGACTCATGCTTCTGGAAATATGGATTCACCAACGTGGTTGGTCGAGTTTCTGACAAGTGATCCATCTTTGTCTATACAGCGTGACAATATACATCCATTAGTAAAATGTCATTCCGTCTTTGGAGTAGATGCGATCAGAGCTACCTCGTCAAATTGCATTCGCGCTCATACTTATGTTAGTATCGGGCTATTTCGTACGCTGGATTTTGAAATTGGGGCCCATGCGCTGGGAATTGGTACGAAAGATCATTTGAATCGGCAGGTTGTCACAGATGGGCGTACAGATCTGGTGGGACAACTTAGGTGGGAATTCAAGCCGGGAGCAGTTCTCCGATTAGGTGCAAATGTGGGAAGAAATATATCCGTCGGTTCCTCCCCAGACTGGGAGCATATACTCGACCTATTGACGACGCCCGTAGATGGAAGCAACTATCATCTATTCAGTCTCTCAATTACTCGCCGATGGCAACGCTAAGGAGGCATCCATAAGAGTAACGCGCCGGCCCCTTGACTGGTATAGTAGGACTCCCCCTGATGAGATAGAGCTTACATGGTGCTATGTTTTTCGCAATTTACATCAAAACGTACAATTTGACTTATGGAGAAGCGACTTGGGGGGATGCCCCAGTACCTCGATCGCTAGCTTTTCATGTCGTGAATCATGGAACGGCACACGAAAATGATGCGTTGGTCAATGTGGGGAATTTGTACGGTGCCAACCATATGTAATGCATGCAAAGCAGAGGTAGAACGAAATCTCCGGTGCTCGACTATGGGGAACGATTATCCTCTTGCTTTGAGAAGATTCGGGAAATAGTCGTAAAGTTTCCATTCCGATCTGCAACCGTTTGATCCGTGCTCAGATATATGCCCTGACCTCTTGGTTTATTATGAATTCTAAGTGCTACATTTCTAAAGAAGGTGTCTGTGCTGTGATGCAGTTGAACTAGATAGTAATAGGATTCATTATTCGTTATTGTATACCCCCCGCCCAAAGAAATGGTACTCATTGAGTTATTTTCTGAAGGATACTGCATAAATCCTGTGACTGAATGATCTGGATGGAGTGTGAACTCAATTTTGGATAGTATTGCATCTGGATCACTGGGATATATTTGAGTTTCGCTACGATAATATGCACCTATGGCTTGATTTTTCATTTTCTCTGGGGAGAGATCTCCATCAACACGCAGACTATATCCAGCAAATACTCCCTGACCGCCAATCACATTTGATCTTAAAGGCGCTGGTTCGGCAAACGGTAAGCCTTCAGTATTCTCTTGCACAATTTTGGAAAGGTAATAATTGTAGTAGGCTTCACTGATGGAACGAACATATGTACTTGGGTTGCCATTCGCAAATCCCATGGAAAGCAAAATAGTAATCTGATCCCCGTCAAATTGGCGGTCGTGTATCAACGCATTCTCAACCTCCGGCCGATCAACATACGGTATAAACGGGTCCTGAATTGCCAATCGCTTCATTTGCTCAGCCAATTCTGGGTTAAGTACACTGAACGTCTGTTGATATATTTGGGGAGCCGCCCAAATAGAGATTGAATAATAATTATCAACTCCATCTTCGTCATCAAGTATGATTGCGATGCGCTGACCATCTTCATTATATTGCACATTCTGTACCTTCGCTTGTTTGGGAATTTGATCAGAAGCTACAATCCCCATAAATCCATCTGCCTCTACCTTCAAGGTATATGTGACCCCCGGCTGAGGTAACGAAGTATCCGCGTAATAGAATCCGCCTCCTTTGTGAACCAATTCCAAAAAAGTCCCATCGTTTCCCTCAATTGTCACAATCGCATGTTCAATGATAGATGGGGTAACTAAGTCTTCTTGTATTCCAACTGTATGCTGAATCAGCACTTGCCAAGGTGTATTCTCAGTAAAGACACAAGTCACGACGATTTCTGGATCCATATGTTCCAATTCAATTTCCAGAATATTTTCACATCCCAGTAAAGTGATCCCCAAAAAAAACAGGTAAAATGGGCGGCCCATCAATTTAGAAATAGAATCGGTAGCTGACAGAGGGCACAATAGGTAAAAGCGAAAAACTTTTTACAGCACGCTCCTCTACGTAGTGGCCCAACTTTGAATCAAGTGATTCGTAATCCTTCGTATATAGATAAAATGTATTACGTCGGCTATATACATTGTATAAGCTGACGATAAACTCAGATCTTTTCCCTGAACGGTTCGGAAGACGCATCGCAAGATCCAGTCTATGATAGTGTGGCGTTCTGTAGCTGTTTCGAGAACCATATACATCAATCAGATTCTCGTGCAGTCTATATCGCGAGTGAGCAAGGGTCAGGGCGTGACCTGTACTGTAAACCCAGACCGCGGATATCTTTCGGTGCCCTAAGTCACGAACGAGTGCAATGGACACATTATGTCTGCGATCATATCGGTGGGGGAAGACTCCCCCGTTATTCAAATCTGAAAAACGTCGCTTTGACCATGAGAGTGTGTAGCTAATCCACCCGGTCGTACGCCCCCGTTTTCTGCGTACATGAACCTCGGCTCCATACGCCCAACCTTCACCTGAAGTAATTACATCTTCCCAGTCCCGACTTGATCCTATGAAATTGCTACCTTCTCTGTAGGCGATGACATCTTTGACCTCTTTATAATAAGCTTCTATGCTAATATCCAGATCTTGAGTATCAATGGTACGTGCTACTCCTGCAGCTATCTGCCATGCTTTTTGTGGCGGAACCCGAGGTGTGCTTGGCAACCATAAATCAGTGGGAAGCCCCGCACCACTATTGGATAACAACTGAATGTATTGCTTCATCTGTACAAAAGAAAGCTTAACTGCCCATTCCCTAGGCAACAAGAATAAAGTAGACAGTCGAGGTTGCACGGAGGTATAGGTCATACCGTCTACATGATACCCTGATACATGCAGGCCTACATTACTCTTGAGTTGACGGCTCACCGTAATTTCATCTTCCGCATATGCAAACCACTCGGAGGTCAATATCTCAAGAGGGATCACCACCGTTGTGTCAATTTGGAATTCGCTATCCAACTCACGATGTCGCTGTACACTTGGCGTAAATTGATGATGGGTCGCCATCGCTCCGAAACGGATTTGGTGGGCATGATGGGGAAAGTATTCCAGATCTGTCTTTATGCTCAGATCCGTCAAGCCATTCGCATAATGATCTTGTAATTTGATAGTACCATTTTCTGTGCTATAATTGCTCCCGTCAAGAATATTGGATCGAAAGCGACTGAACAGAATCATAGTATTGGCAAACATACGAGAGTTCATTACCCGATTCCAGCGAAAAGTCAGCGTTGCATTCCCCCATCCTAACTCAAATTTATTTTGATTAGTCCCGTCAGTTAAAGACTCCTCAAACTCCTCGTATCCTTTATCCCTTCCTGCATAAAAACTCAGGTAAATCCGATCCCGCTCGGAGATATCCAGATTCCATTTCGCATTCACATCGGAGAAGTGATATCCCCTTATGTCACCCGACCCGCGAAGTTTCTGAATCCCCCAAGTGATCGCATCTAAATAGGTTCGTCGTGCAGAAACGATAAATGAGCTTTGATTCTTTAATAGTGGTCCCTCTACAGTGATCCGTGAGGCCAATATCCCAACAGAACCCCGACCCGCGAACTCTTTTCTGTTACCTTCTCGCATCGTGATATCCAGCACCCCGGCGAGCCGTCCGCCATAGCGTGCTGGGAAGCCTCCCTTAACCAACTCTGCACTATTGATTGCATCTGTATTGAAGGTAGACATAAAACCAAATAGATGTCCTGCATTGTATACCGTGGCACCATCAAGCAATGTCAGTGTCTGTCCTGGGGTTCCACCACGCACATACAATCCTGTAGAGCCTTCCACGCCTGATTGAATGCCCGGCATCAACTGAAACACTTTCAGCAGATCTGTCTCTCCAAGCAAAGCGGGGAGCGCTTCAACCTCCGCCATTGACACTTTTACACTACTCATCTGAACCAACTGGTGGAGACCTTCATATTCAACGGCCTCAATGATCAATAAAGAATCGTACTCCACGACCGTGGTTTGCATCTCAATTCGTTGCAAATCCTCCAACGTAGGGTAAAAAACCAAGGTCAACGCCTCATATCCTTGGTAACTGAAGCGGATTACCGCTGAGTCACCTGGTACGGAAAGACTGAAAAATCCATATTGATTCGTGGTGGTACCTTTTTGCAGGTAGATTTCATAAAGATTTGCCCCCACTAGGGCTTCCCCGTTACTTGCATCGGTAACATAACCACTCACTAAGACCTCTTGCGCAAATAAACGATTTGTTGCGATGAGTGATATCAGAGATGTGCAAAAAATCAGCGGATGAAAAAAGCCGTTCATTCAGGAAAAAAATTAATAGACTTCTTTTGGCGAAGGGACAGGTTGAAGGGGGATGCGTCAAATTTAGTGGAAGTTGGGGCGAAGTTGTAAGATTGTACCATTGTACTGATTTTTGGTTTTGCCATGTCGATCCAGTGTTCGGAGGAACGCTTCCCAATCTGAATCTTGCGGGATGGGGTTCAGGGATCGTTGTTCAATGTCCAGACACGCGGCCGCAATCCATCGTTGGCGCTGATCCGAGTTGGTCCACCGCGTGACTCTGCGAGTCGTATGTGCCAGTCGACTGTTCACGCTCTCAATGATATTCGTGGTTCGAAGCCGGTCACGCAGCGACTTGCGGACCCCCATTTTGTGAAGGGTAAGGGTCTCTTCCAGTCCCTCTTTTAAGCTGCCCGCGGCTTCGGGACAGTGCAATTCCAAGAATCGGATCAAGGCGATCAGTTGTTTTTTCGCTTCGGCATACGTCGCAGCTGCATAGGCCGCTTCCAGTTCCTTTTTCACCTGTTCGGCAAGGTCGGCATCACGGATCTTGCCGACCACATTTTCACGCTTGTGCCACGGACATCGTTGAATCAGCGCCCGATCTCCAAAGACCTCTTGCACGCCTTTGCGCAATCCCTTGGAGCCGTCCAGTAACACCAGCAACGGGCCCGCAGTTCGGAAGCCACGGGCTTGCAGATTCTGCAGTAATGCCACCACGCATGAATGCGCTTCCGTTTTGGCCTCAATGAATCCGAGAATCACCTTCTTGCCTTCGCGAGTCAGACCCACGGCGATCAGAATCTGCTCACTTCGTAAGGTCTTCCCGTCAATGAACAGGGTCACAAACTCCATCTCATCAAACCGCCGGTTCATGAACGTTTCCAATGCGTTGGCCGTCTCGCGGATAAACACGCGCCCGGTAGTGGAGCCGCTGAGCCCAAATGCCTCCGCCAGATGCTCCGATACTTGCCCATAGTTGCGCTGAGAGAGTCCAAGCAGAATGCTGCGGGTCAATTCCTGCTCATAGTTGACCTCGGTCTCATGCAGGATCTTGTACGTCTGCAGGGGAACTTCCTCATTCTTTTCGCTATTGCGAACCCGGGGAACATTTACGGGCACCTTGGCGCCGTTCCAGCGAATGGAGCCGGGATTGCTGCCCCAGCGATGACACTTCGTTTTGGTGTGCTTCCAGGGCCGGCCACAAAGCTCGCTCACTTCGGCCTGAAATAATAGCGGAACGAATTCCAGGAACCAGTTTGGACTCCGAAACAGCCGGGCCAGTTGGATTGCTTTGCTGGAAGAAAAGAGAGGGATAATGCAGGCATGAGTTTAAGGGTTTTTTAGGTGGAAAGAAAGGGTTTGAGTGCCGCACTAAACGGGGGAAGATCCGTCCAATGTCGGACACGGCGCAATCGGGGTTCAAGGTCCAACAGGGTTGCACACAGGTGCATCCCTCGCTGATGGACGGGGGTTTCCGTCAGGCGGGGTTTTGCACGAGTCAAGAGCGAATTTAACGAATTCAGCACGCGCAGTCCCCGGTCGCTGCGCAGCAATTGTCCGGTACGTTGCAAGGTGAGCGTGGCGTCCAGTGCATATCCAAGTACACTCCCCGAAGAACGGTTGACCTTCGTCAAGTCTGCCGTGATTTGCTGGAGATTCGTCCGGGCCTGGGCGGCATCGCATTGTTGCTACGCCTGCTGGAGGCGATGACGAAACTGCAGCGCATCGTCGGGATCCAATCCACTCAGCGCTTCGGACATGACCGTATTCAGGCATCGCTGTACCGCGACACGGGATCCCCATACGCGAGATACCGCGGCTTGGAGGGGCACATTGCCGGGAAGGGTCACCAGCATCCCCGCTCCCAATCCACGCAGACTCAAATCGTCCAGTACGGCTTCCATCCCCGACTGGTCCTGATGGCCGCACTCGGTCACATTCACGATCCGGCGATGTCCCTGGAGGTTGACCCCAATGCCCAGTAAGATATGCAGCCCCATCACATACGAGGGCTGAAGCCACAAATGGACCAGAGGCTCCGTATGCCAGTCCCGACAGGACAGCAAAGAAACCGCCGATTCCCAGCATGAAGTAGGCGCCGCCACCTCGGGATCGGGCTCCACTGCAGCAGATACTGCGGGCGGAGGCGGCGAAGGCACGGAGGAAATCCGCTCGGTCAGCATACGTAGAACATCCACATAATGTCGAACCAATTCTACATGCAGATCTGGAGCATGCTCCAGAACAGGGGAAGAAGAAAATAAAGATTCCAGGTTCATCGAATCGCGATCGGTTAGGAGTTATAAGTGAATCCCCTAACTTCCACTAAATTTGACGCATCCCCGGTTGAAGAAGTATAGAACGCTAGGGAAATAGTATCCCACGAGAACTACACGAATTGAGTGGAAAGGAAATTTGATCTATGAGTATCTGCCTTGATGATTGACACATTTAGAGAGGGCTGAGCGATCCTAACTGATGAGATTACAGTGGACCAATAAAGATTCGGTTCTACCACGAATATTGTGGATCCACATCCAGTCCTCTGCAGAAGAAAAGAATTGAAATTCTAAATTTTCCAAAGGTTCTACCGTGAATAAAGTAGATGCATATTTAGATTTTCGCAGAAAAAACGGCAGATCTGAAGTTTTCAGATTTTCGGTGTCCTCTGCCGATCGTCTTGACCTCCCCATTGATTCGCTCCGACCTGGCATTGGATTGTCCATGGCGAAGCGCATTACACACTCCTACCTATGAGATGGCGTTCAAATACGCTGCATCGATTGATTTTGCCCCCTTGGGTTTTGTCATTGATTCGTTCGGCCCTAGTCTCGGACTCTGTTCATGGCATAGCACACTACGGACTCCGTCAAGGTGTCGTTTGAACATCTGATTCGCTAGCTAACAATAGTCCATTGTGTCTTTAATGGAAGGTTAACCGGACACTCTGGTTAAATTAATGGAATTGGGAATTTTGGCACTACAATTTCGTTCAGTATGTAATATCCTGAAATCCATAATACAGAACATTCTATCGGACATGATAACTAACTACATCATACCTTCGTGTCCTGAAATCTGTGGGGAGTCCGGGTGGTCCAGTTTTTGGGATGTAGCCTGATGTATGCCAGCTTTCTGCACCTCTCCTTTTTTTTCTTCCAACCCTAACCGTACACTCAAAAACCCCAGTACATGTCGCAGTCCCTTTACCGCCGCTAACGACCGTATTCACATAATTGGTTGATTCATAGTGGGAGTGTAGATATGTCCAGTAATAACGATACCCATGGCCAAACCATTGACTACTATTACTGTACTGCGGCCTAAAAAGAAGGCCTGTGTGGCCGATAGCCCTACGCGTGAACCTTCCGGTTGATTGATTCCAAAAAATATATCCGCGATCGTGCATACCTGATAATGCAATACTATACTGGCCCGTTGCAGGATCGTCAAATGGAAATTGATTACTTCCCACTGGACCGTGCCAAACACGATCAATAGTTGCAACTTTAGCAGATGCCTTCTTTAGTATATTATTGTACAAGGATTTAATCTCTGGGTCCTTAAACACGAAATCTTTGAGGTCATCTATGTTACTTATGTTACGAGCCAATGCTGCAAACTCCTCAAGATATGCAACACCACTTATGCCGTGATAAGTTTCTATCTCCATCTTTTTTTCATCTCCCTTGGCGCTTATTCTGCTAACCGCCTCCTCGGAGATCACGTATTTATATTCACCAACGATCGCAATGCCATCCATATCAACAGCTGCGATTTCGTTTGGAAACAGAGCATGTTGTAGCCGGAGGTAAAGATCCTTGTTAAGTAATACTTGCCCGCTTGCATCAATACTGTCCATGAAATTATGAAGATCATCCATGTCATCAAAAAAGCGTCTCCTTGGTGCAACGCGAGAGTCTAGGTGCACAATAAAGTTGCGGCTCTTCGCTTTTACGTGTGGGTAGTATGATTTTGGAAGCCTACTGGATACAAATCCAGTCCGCCGAGATAGAAGTAGATTGCATTGGTAAACCGCTGTTTGTTTCGGAATCCACGAGCACGAATTTTGACGGATTTGATGCGACTGTTGATGCTCTCGGCGGGGCCATTGCTGACCTTTAAGACCACTGCATTGATAATCCCCCACAAATGATTCTTGATGGTTTTCGCCGCTTTTTTCATCGGTTCCAGTTGGCAACGCATGGCCCAGGACAGCCATCGTTTCCATCCTTTGAGTGCCCATGTGGGATGGACATAATGCCATAACTTCTGGGACAATTCCTTGATGGCCCACGCACGAGCTGTTTTCAGCGAACTGGTCTTTAACTGGTTGAATCGTTTCTTTTGCCGCGTCGACATATTCTTCGGATTGGTCAGCCAATCATACTTGGTTCCAGTGAGATCGTAGATTTCTTCTTTCCGCAATTCCCGGTTCTCCTGCCGACGGACTTTATCCACGGCATCTCCAATGTATTTGGCCACATGAAAACGATCAAATGCAATCTTTTTATCCGCGCCGGGAACCCACAATTTCGTGGCACTGATATACGCGGGCCACATATCCATACTGACGCTTTCAATGGCGTCCAACTGCTCCGCAGAACGTCCACCATAATACCCGTTCAAACTGGCCATTGTCCGACCCTCCCCGACATACAGCACGGTGGCCGTGTCTGGATTGGACATCACAGTAATGTAATTGTGCCCTTTCTTATAAGAGGTCTCATCGACACAGATATGGGCAATGGGTTCGTCTTTTCTGCGGTCCAGTCCCCGATTTACCGCACGCTCCATAATGTTGGCAATCATCGTCCAACTGACTCCCATCCTGGAGGCCACCGTTGAAATACTGGTGGTATCCAGCAACCAGTGAATGACCTTCGCTTCAAATGCCGTCGTAAAACGCACGCGCTCATCCGCCCAGGGCACCGAAACCGTCTTGATTCCATGCTCCGAACACTCCACCCGAGGAACTTTCGCAACCACACTCGTCTGATACTCGCAGATATCCGTATGACGCCATTTCCGAAGACGATGGTCGTAGCCAGGACAAACTTTGTTACATTCAGGACAGCGAAGTACCGAACCCTCCGAACAAATCACATGGATCTCAGCCAGCTGCGTTGCATCATCTTGCTTGATCTCCGAGACTTCCCACGGAGACTGAATCCCTAACAATCGATTGATATCTTGAATACGTACACTCATGGTGAATGAAATATTTGATTTGAACTCCAAAAACAGACCCAAAATAAATAAAGAAATCCATTCCGAATCTATTCAATCGCATCGTGGTTCATCTCAGTTCTGACTCCGAACCCACTTAAAAAGGGGAAGCCCCAAAGTTGCTACCATCCCCTAAATCAACATTGATTGTCTCTGTCCCAGAGTTCACATCATCCTTTGAGTCTATAACCGTATCACATGCGTTAAGCAAGAAAAGGGGAGCAACAACAACAAATGCTGAAATGGGCCCGCTGAATGTCGTAATGTTCATGTGTTTAGTGTAATGTTTAGCTGTAACCTTCCCGGCAACAAGATAAGCAAATTAGCATAGATGGGCATAGCGTCTCGTTGCATGAATTTCCTTTCTCGTTAGGATCAACAACCAAGTCACATCCCTGACAAAGCCGTACGTAATGCCTCAAGCCCGAAACCACTCGCTCCTGTACGAATTCTAAGACTGCACCAGAAATCCAATGCCAACATCTGCATAAAGTGAATCGGCACTGCGATCCAGAAGGAACGACAACGCCAAACCACTGCTCCGAGAACAATGCCTCCCAGTAATGAGAGTCCCAATTCGCTGGTGGGCTTATGTACATGCAACAAGGCGAAGGGGAGTGCCTGAACGAAAATTGCATGCACCCCAAATGTATGCGCGGTCCCGAACAGCATAAACCCCCTCCAAAGGTACTCCCAGCCAATCCAGTACAATAGAAAGAGTGAATGATAGATCGCAAAAATGGACCAGGAGTCCGCAGCTCCGCGATAATGTGGGTATTCCAACTGAAAAGCTCTTCCATCCGAGAGTATCCAGGTTCCAATGAGCACGATCGGCACATAGACAGCAAACAGGATCAGGGCCAATTTCCAGTCACCAAGCCCTAACCCAATCTCTGCCGGCCTTTTCCGAAACCCAACGACCAGAACCAATACTGGGATTAAAAACCCGCTTACACCCTGGATCGAAAACCACCAGCCCCATGCCTGCAACCTGCTCCCATCAGGGGCAATGTGATCCAAGAAAAAGCCTCGACTTCCGAACTTAAAGGTTATAATCAAGAGCAGCGCACAGAGCGTGAGCACAACCGTCGTCTGCAGGTCCAATGACCGCAGTCCCTTGATAAACTGTTGTTTCTCGGAACCCAACACCCTGCTATGATCCACTTCCTACATGGCGTTCCATAAACTCCCAAATTCGCAGGAGTCGATCAATGCGTTGTTTCGGATTGCCGGTACGTGAAAGATTATGTCCTGCATTCGGGTACCGCACATACTCCACTGGACGCTCCAGTGCTTTTAAGCTTTTGTACAGCACCTCACTCTGAATAACGCCGGTCCGAAGATCATTATCCGCATGCATGATCAAAAGTGGTGTCCAGATCTGATCAACAAATGTGATTGGCGAGTTCGCCCGTAGAAGTACACCCGCTTCCCAAGGATACCCTCCAAAATGATTCGGCACCAAGCGCCAGGCATTGCCCTCCCCAAAAAATGTACTCAAGTCATAAACTCCGCGCTGAGCGACTGCAGCCTTGAATCGCTGATCCTGAGATACAATCCAGGCCGTGAGATATCCGGCATAGGATCCACCCGCCACTACCTGACGATCCGCATTTACCCACCGAGTCCTCCCTGTCACCTCAGATGCTACAGCCAGCACATCCCCACCGGGACCTACCCCCCAATCCTGATAATTTGCCCGTCGGAATGCATGCCCGTACCCGCCAGACCCACGAGGATTGGAATAAACCAGGCCGTAGCCTTGTGCCGTCAAAAACTGAAACTCATGCCACATTGTTGCTTCACCTGGCCCCCACATTGATGCGGGACCTCCATGAATGGCAACCAGGAGCGGGTATGTCTGCCCTGGAGACTGAAATGTAGGAGGCATCACCCAATACTGCACATTAAGAGTATCCCTTTGTAAGCGGTACTCTGCCGGAAAACTCAGTGCTTTATTCTGAAGCCATTCTGCATTGTGCCCTGTGATTGCCATCGATGATTCAAAATCCATTGAAGAGGCATACAACTCTGACGGATTGAGAACTTGGGTCGTTACCATGTAGGCCATGGCCGTTGTGATATCATAGCTGCCAATCCCCCGACTATTTTCTGTCAGCTGTGTAACGGGAAGTCCCCGATGGAGTAATTCTCCGCGATAAAAGAATGACCTCGCACTCTGAACTAAACTGTCAACAAGAAGTGAATCAGTGGCGGGTTCCGGTGTTGGAAGTGCTGGCCGACCCTCATTAACGGACGCTCGGTACAGTGGTACACCCCCTTCGGATGGAGCGGTAAAATACACAAACCACTCATCATGGGACCACTTGACACTTCTGATACTTCGATCAAAATCAAGGGTCAACATTTCCGGGGGACTCAGCCCATCAATGGCAAAATATCCGAGTTCGGATTGTGCGTACCCGGGGTCGGTGAGACTGCTCGCCTGGAACGTAATGAACCGCCCACTGGGGGAGACGATCGGAGAACTCAGGCGGTAGCCTCCAATGTCAAGCAATAATCGCTTGCGCGAGGATTCTATGTCAACGAGAAACAGATCCCGATCCTGCTCCCGGTCAGGATGGCCTGCAGTCTCGGGATAACCACTTACAACGATCTGGCGATTGTCCAAAAGCCATGTCGCACCACCAAAGCTGTAATGCCCCGTTGTAACCATCTTGATCTCTGGATCATCACCAGCCAGATTTGCAACGAAGTAGTGTCTTGAACGATACTCCGGGGATAAGTCCAACTCACCCTGAAAATTCAGCCGATTCAAAAGACGCGGATTGGCATCTCTACGATTCTTGTCCAGCCATGCTCTCACGTTTGCCAGTTCTCCATCCGGGTTTGCCTCCGCCGTATGATTCTCCCAGGAAGATCTCCTTGGACGCTCCTGTGACCATTCTGGTGCAGATCCGGTGAGTTCAAGGACTTCGTCTCTGCTAAGCATTGTAGAAAAAAGCATACTCTGCCCGTCGGGCGACCATTGCGGTTCACTGACTCCGTGCTCAAAACTGAACAACTGCCTTGCTTCTCCGCCATAAATGGAAATCTCAAAAACTTGGGATTTTCCCTCCACACTGCGCAGAAACGTGATCCGTTCACTATCTGGATGCCATACAGGAGAGCTCCCTCCCCCATAGGTCATCTGTTTGGGCAGCTCTGATCGATCCGCGGCGGCCATCCAGATTTCGGATCGGTACTGGTAATCATCGTCTCCATCTGGAATGATGGAACGAACTGTATAGGCAACGTAGCGCCCATTGGGGGCTGCAGTGACACTGCCAAGTTGCTGAATCTTAAGCAAGTCAGTAGCCAAAATGGGCTCCCGCTCAACCTGGGCAGTGACACTGGTGGCGAAAAAACAAAGTCCAATCAATAGGATGCGCATAGGCTTAAAGTAGATAATTACAGTCTGCAAAATATACGTCAGGCAAAAAGACGGGGAATTACATACAGGGTGCGTTGGCACTCATGTATATAATTCCCCAAAGATAGGCTTGGACGCACGATTGCAACAACCACACAGGTGGCAGCTACAATGTCTGCAATGTAGGGTTCTGCTGGCGAAGAAGCAAACACCTACATTCAGTCCAGCCTATATCACACGATCATCTTCTGTGTCTGCATCAGGGCTGTTCGGGAAAAAGCGTTACCTGTACATAGCGATCCGTCAGCCATTTGACGGCAGCTTGCTGTAGGTCTTCCGCAGTCAGGCCATCCACAAGCTCATCATAGCGCAGAATATCCATTGGATCCATAACACTGTCTGAGTAATAGGCACTGCGCAGTGCATTCCGCCAGAACCAGTTCTGCTCAAGATCCGTGATGCGCGCCTGGCGTTGCTGCTCCTGTACCCGTGCAACGTAATCCTCGGATACGCCATTTTGCTTGATCTCTTCAATAGTCTCGAATACGGCATTCGTCAATTCTTCCGCACGCTCTGGATCACAGCCGAAGCTGACGGAAAACCGGTAACGCTCCCGGGGCCGCCGCAGATACGTACCATTCACACCCGCACCGTAGACACCGCCACGCTCCTCACGTAATTCTTCAAACAAAAGAATATCAAGGAGCATCTCCAAGGAATCCATGTGATGGCGTGCCTGTGGCGAATCCTGATAATCATCACCATTGAAGGTGATGTTGACGCGGCTCTGTGGCTCCTCCCCCTTGTATACCGTCTTGACCACCGCACCCTCGGGATGTTGTACGTTGACATCCTGCCACGTTTCTTCCCGATCTATGGCAGGCAACGTGCCAAGATACGTCTGCGCAAGTGCAGTTAACGTGTCAACCTCGAAGGCTCCTACAAAGACAAATACAAAATCATCCATGTCGGCATATCGCTCCTGATAGATCTCCAGTGCACGTCCCATATCTATTGCGTCAAGGTCCTCCATTTTTGGGGGCCTGTTACGCGGGTGATTCATATAGAGTGTCGCACTAAGCGTATCGCTGAATGCCGCATCAGGGGAATTCTCCCGGTTCGCCAAAAAGGTGCGATTCAGATTGATCTGAGATAAAAATGTAGACGAGTCCAAGCGTGCTTGCGTAGCACGCAGATGAATCAACTGGAACAGTAGTTCCAGATCTTCCGGTGAAGCCTGACCACTAAATCCCTCAAACAAAGAACTGATGGATGCGGATACAAAAGCTCGCTTTCCTGACAGTTTTTTCTGCAATTCCGTCTGACTGAATGCGCCAACTCCACTACCACCTACCGTTGAGGCTGCATACGACGCCGTACCGTATTCTTCGTCACTGTACAGAGACGTGCCACCTTCACTGAAGGAGGTGAACTGAACCTCGTCAGCACGGAAATCTGTCGGCTTCATCACGACGCGAATACCGTTCGACAATGTGATCTCCGTAACTCCGAGTTCGGGAATGAAGCTTTCACTTACGACCGTAGCCGGAGTCAGCGTCTCGTCAAATAGGGGGGCATCCGATGTGGCATCATTGTAGGGATCCACCATGGTACCGTCATACTCTTCAAACGTATTCGCCAGCACCTCTTCGGTAACCCATTCAAGCGATGGTTTCTCTGGAAGATTCACGGTCACTACCCGATCCTCACTACTCAGTGCTTCCGGCAGATACGCACTGACTTCTTCCAGCGTAATGGTCGGCAAAAGCTGCTGCGCAAGCCGGTATGTATTCACAACACCTGGAATTGGGGAGTCTTGCAGATAGTGATAAACATAGGAAGACACCAGCCGGGCCGATGGTGTGTTTTCGCGCTCATTGTACGCTTCTTCACGCGAGCGCAGATAGGATTCTTTGTATCGTGAAAACTCGCCTGGCGTAAAGGGATGCTGCCGGACTCGTTCTGCTTCGAGAATGAGTGTGCGAAGTGCGGCAACCAGGCTGTCTTCGTTCGCATACGCGGTTAAGCTGAATTGAGGGACTCCTCGAACGATCTCGCCAGCACCTGCTCCTGCAGCGAGAAACGGTGCACGGGTACCATCCTGACTAATCTCGCTGAGTCGACGTGAAAGCATTCCCCTTGCCAAGGATCCCACCATGGACTGACGATGATCCGCAAGGGTTTTCCTCGGGGCCACTGGCTGTCTATACCCCATAGAAAGTACCGGGAAGAAATCGTATTCCAGATCACTCACAACCTTGTAACGCGTCTCCATATATGGTACCTCGAAGGTAGAGCGCTGCACCGGGTCCTCGGCTGGCGCAATCGTGGCAAAGTGTTCTTCCACCAGGGACTTCATGGTTGCTACGTCCAGAGCTCCTACGACAACCACCGCCATCAGGTCGGGGCGATACCAGGTTTCGTAATAGCGACGTACCGTTTCGTATGCACTCTGCTTGATGACCAGCGTATCTCCGATCGGCAACCGCTTCGCATAGCGGGATTCGCCGAGAATCACCGGAAGCTGCTCATCCAACATACGTCCCTGTGCACCCCGTCTGCTGCGCCACTCCTCCACCACAACCCCGCGCTCATTGTCAATTTCTTCGTCACTCAGTGTAGCGTAAGCCGCCCAATCTTCCAACACCTGAAATGCCTTGCGTACCACCTCCATGCTATCCGTAGGTACCTGGAGTTGATAGACCGTTTCGTCGAAACTTGTATAGGCATTGATATCCGGGCCGATTTGCATGCCGATGCGTTGCAGGAAGGCCATAAGCGTTTGTTTCGGAAAGCGCCGCGTACCGTTAAACAGCATATGCTCCACGAAATGAGCCAACCCAAGTTGATCCTCATCCTCCAGTATGCTACCCGCATTGACGACCAGTCGAAGCTCTAGGCGCGATTCCGGCTCATGGTTCTCTCGCAGATAGTACGTGATACCATTCTCCAGTTGACCAATGGTAACCGCGCTATCCACGGGAATAGGCTGATTCAAATCTGTCTGAGCCTGCATACTCACAGCAGGTAAAGAAACCGCCATGCAAAACAAAAAGGTAATCAGTGCGGTTTTGAATGAAGTAGGATGTAGAGTCATTGACGTTGCATCTGTAGCCGAATGGCTGTGGAAAAACACACAAACCATGGTGAACACATACCTGGAATCTAGGATCCAATTGCGGATACATTCAACGGGTGTGTTCGCTTGAATCCTGCGGGATTGCCTCCCTTGCACCAGTCCAGTGTGTCACGGTTTTCAGCACATGCAGTCCTGGAAAAGGTCCAGCTCTTGCGTTCAGCCCACCACATGGCCTCCGAACTGGCAGAGTTGCATTGAACCTAAATACAGTCTGCAGGGTTTGCTGATATCTTCACAAAAACTTCAAATTGAATGACTGCAGATCCCCTGTACCTAGCATTCGGTGATATGGACCACGAATTAGGCGTGACGCGGAAAATGCTTTCGCGCGTCCCCGACGATCGCTTTGACTGGCGTCCACATAAAAAATCATGGACCATGGGCGAATTAGCCTCCCACATCGTCAACCTACTCTGGTGGCAGGTGATTACGTTGGAGGAGGACGGCATTGATATGTCTCAACCCTGGCCAAAAACGAAAGCGTCGACACAGGAAGAGTTAATCGCCGCATTTAATGCCAACGAAAAGGATTTGCTTGAGGTTCTTGGCCGCACGACCGTGGATACGCTGTCTGAATCCTGGACGTTGAGCTATGGAGATCAGGTGTATTTCACAGAATCCAAGGCAACGGTACTCCGCCGATATGGGATCAGCCATCTGGTTCATCACAGAGCTCAACTTTCTATATACCTGCGGATGAATGATATACCCTTGCCTCCAAGCTATGGACCAACTGCAGACGAGAACTAACCCGGCTACTCTGTGGCCGGATAGGGATTCGCCAGATATTGCCGGGCATTTGTGTGGCTTGATCCCCAACGTTTCATTTTGAGTACATCCCTGTACCGGGTAATGGCCCGTTCGCGGTCTCCCATCAGATCGTACGCAATCCCCTGATAGAGACGCCCGGCAACCTTGAAGTAGCTGTCGGTATCCAGCCGTGCAGTCAATGCTTCCAGGGATAAAAGATGAGGTAGGGCAGCAGATGCTTCCCCTTTGGCAATGTGTGACCGCGCCAGAAAATACAGTGCCTGCTCCGCCATCGCTGGTGTATAGCCGGTTTCCTGTGCTGTATAGCGCCCCAGGATGTCTGTAAAAACGGTGTCAGAAGCCTGCCACTGATGCCAACTTGCATAGATTCGACCTTCCAGCGTATGGAAAAAGGAATTTCTGGGGTACTTGTCGCGCAGCCACGAAACCTGTTGGACACATGCCTGGAAATTTCTCTCGTAGAGATAGTTGATCTGCGCCAAAAAATACATCGCCTCCGTCTGCATATAGTATCCACCCCTAGCGGTACGCTCAAGCTCAAACAACCCGCCTGACCGGTCTCCAGACGGAAGAAACGCCGTAATCGGTCGTATAAGCGGGTACCGTTCAGGAATCAATGCAGCATAGTATTGATAGAGGCCTCTTCCCATTGCAAAATCGTGATTGGTTGTATCTGCGTCGGCAACAGCCAATACGTAATCCATGGCCCGTTTGCCATCTGCTGCAGCCCGAATCCAGTCACGGCGATTGGAGCGTAAGCGGCCCCTGAACCCTAATGCAATCCCCTTAAAAAACATCGCATCAAAATCATTCCCATCTGCATCCAGCCGTTCATTACTCCGCGCAATCACCTCCCCCATGGCGGTATAAAATGCTTCATCATGAGATGTGTCTGTTAAATCCAGAAGAATGGTCCACCAAAGAGTTAATGCCTCCAGAAATGGACCAATGGGATGATCCGAATGACGCTCCGTGATCGTTTGAAAATGGGCTTCTGCTTCTTCAAACCGAAGATCATACAATGCCTCCAGTCCAGCCTTAGCTGACGCTTGAACCTCTGGCTCGTACAGAATGCTGGACTGTGCTGCGGCAGATGAACCGGATAGAATCCCTCCCAGGAGTACGATGAGCCACACGCGATTCATTGCGTGCCCTATCGCCCCCAGAGCCGCAAACCGCCATATGTAAGCCCGACGATTAGAACTTTCGCTGCATCAAAAGCAACAAACCGAAGCCACCCAACCTCAATGGAGTACCACCAGGATGTATGTGAGGCCGCAAAGTGCAACCAGATCACCCCACACATAAAGAGTACGACAGAACCTGCAGCGACCGCAACCACACCGCCAAACACACTGGTTTTACTCTTTCCAATCAGGCCAATGACGTATGCCGATAATGGCATCCCCAGGAGATAACCTGCACTGACCGCGGTGGTCAGATAGGTCAGACCGTGCCCGCTTCCGGCATAGACGGGCAAGAACATTCCAATCAACAGATAGAAAATCATGGACAAAAAGCCGTTCCGTGCCCCAAGTACTAAACCACTCCCGTATACAAAAAGGGTCTGTAATGTGACCGGAACCTCCCAAAGATAGATGCGCACCTGAGCACCAAGTGCCGTAGCGACTGCGAAGAAGGTGACTGCTAGAAGTTGAACAAGTACGGAAGCTTTCTCGGGGGTCAATGCCTCTATCCAAGGGGTCCGAGCCGATTGTACGGTCATGGTACGCGGTAAGTAACTGAAGCTGGACCTCGTTACCCTTCAGAGTCCTATATGTTTCGGATTGGATCACCGGTATGGTACCTTTTTAGTGGTAATTTCGTACCACCGGATCTCTAGTATACAATCTTGTCATCCTTCTCCATGCAGGGGCCCTACTGGACATTGGCCAACTTACTTACAATCTCTCGTGTCCCGCTTTCCGGCGCAACAACGGCGGTTATTCTTATGGATGGGTCCGTAACCTGGAGCCTAGCATTCATCCTTGCAGCCGGGCTTACAGATTTGCTTGATGGTCAGGTTGCTCGCCGCACAAACACAGTATCCGAGTGGGGCAAGATCCTAGATCCAGCTGCAGATAAGATCTCTGCCGCCCTACTGGGAATTGCACTCGTATGGAAAAACTTGCTGCCCCTCTGGGTTCTGGGAGCCATCATCCTGCGTGATTTGCTGATTGTAACGGGAGGGGTTTTCCTGGCACGTCATCTCGGACATGTGCAAATGAGTAATCCTCCTGGCAAGATTGCGGCAACTGCAATTGGAATCACGTTCATTCTTGCACTTTTGAAGGCAGATCAAATCGTTATGGATATATCGATCTGGGCAACCATCGGGCTTCTTGGGCTCTCGCTCATAATTTATGCGGCTCGACTTTTACGCCTACGAAATCGCTCCACTTAATCACATGAGATTTATTAAACGCTCTCAGACCCAGGACCAGGATCGCCTGGAATCTGGACTGAAAAAAACCCGGGATGGCCTCTTTGGGAAGATCGGCCGTCTGATCAAAGGGAAACGTAAGGTTGACGAATCCGTCCTGGATGGCATTGAAGAGGCCCTGATCACCAGTGATGTGGGGGTCAGCACCACTCTTGAAATTGTCAGTCGGATTGAAAAAAGGGCAGCACGAGACCGATACACCTCATCCGAAGAGCTACAGACATTGATTAATCAGGAAATTGCCGAACTCCTTGAAAAAAACCTGCCCACATACCTTGCAGATTTTGATGCTCCGCTCAAGAACCATCCTCACGTGATCATGGTGGTCGGTGTCAACGGCGTGGGAAAAACTACAACCATAGGAAAGCTTGCATGGCGTTACACCCAGGCGGGCCGGAGCGTGCTCATTGGTGCTGGGGATACCTTCCGGGCCGCGGCGGTTGAGCAGCTTGAGGTCTGGACCAAACGGGCACAGGCTGACATTATCAAGCAATCACACGGTGCAGATCCCGCAGCTGTTGCATTCGACACGGTGCAATCGGCAATTCGTCGCTCCACAGACGTTGCTATTATTGACACTGCGGGACGCCTGCATACCAAAACGGGACTCATGGATGAGCTTGCAAAAATAAAACGCGTCATGGGCCGCCAACTCGCTGGAGCACCTCATGAAGTGCTCCTGGTATTGGATGCCACGATCGGACAGAATGCACTGCGGCAAGCCCAGGAATTTACGCAGAGTGTAGATGTAACCGGCCTGGTTGTCACGAAGCTGGATGGCTCCGCTAAGGGGGGCATTATTATCGGCATCTCGAATGAGTTCAAAGTGCCGGTCAAGTACATCGGAGTTGGGGAAAGACTGGAAGATCTGCAGGTCTTTAATCGTGAACGCTTCGTGAAGGCCTTGTCCATCGCATGATCCTCTCCGACTTCCAGCCCTTCTGACTGATGAGCAAAGCCAAATAGACTTATGCGAGTAGTCTTTATGGGGACTCCCGAGTTCGCCGTACCCTCATTGGAGACACTGGTGGAGAATGGCTACCGACCGGTTGCTGTAGTTACCGGGCCGGATCGTCCACGTGGACGAGGCCGTAAACTGCAACCTACCGCAGTCAAGCAAGCCGCGCAGCGTTTGGGTATTGAAACCATCATTCAACCGGAGTCCGTAAAAGATCCAACGTTTGCAGCTCAAATCAACGACCTCAAGTGCGATCTCCAGGTCGTCGTTGCATTCCGGATTCTGCCTCCCGAAATATTCGCATGTGCGAAGCTCGGGGCGTTTAACCTTCACGCCTCTCTGTTGCCTAAATTTCGGGGAGCTGCTCCAATCAACAGAGCACTGATGGCAGGAGTAACTGAAACCGGGGTAACGACTTTTTTTCTCAAACCTGCGGTTGATACGGGGAATATTATTCTCCAGTGGCCGACCACCGTCCCATCGAATGAGACTGCAGGAAGCCTGCATGATCGGCTCGCAAAACTTGGCGCATGTGCCGTTCTGGAAACAACCCGGCGGATTGCCACTGGACGTGTACAGGAGCGTCCACAGGATAATTCACTTGCGACTGCCGCCCCGAAAATTTTTCGTGACGATTGCCGTATCCGCTGGACCGAATCGGCAGATCGGGTCCATAACCACTGCCGCGGCCTCTCCCCCTACCCTGGCGCCTGGACTCCGTGGAAGTCAGGAAGCCTCAAGATCTTGGGGAGCCGCGTAACCGAGGGGACAGGGAGCCCAGGGAGTGTACTCAGATCGGATGGCCGCATCGTGGTTGCCTGCCAGACGGGAGCAATTTCCATCACACACTTACAAGCTCCGGGGCAGCGTGTTCTTATAGCGAAGGACTTTTTGAATGGGCATCCGATAGTACCAGGATCACGCCTATCCGCGGGCGAATAAAGTCCAGATTCCAGGAATTCTAGAATCGGCAGATATATTGCAGCCACGGTTCTATGTTCAACCTCAACGGTGCTTATTCATGGCTTTAGGGAAACGAAAAAAGGCTCTCAAGGAACCCCTTCATTTATTCTGGTGAGCCCCGTTATTCTTTGGGAATTACCCGTTTAAGTGAAACTTTATTGCCGATCACACGTAGAATACGATAAATAAAACAAGTGTAATCATGGCAAAGCCTGGACGTTCATACAGAGACGGAATAACGTTGTTACAATTACAGGACTTGTTTCCTAATGAAGCATCAGCGCAACAGTGGTTTGAGTCAGTTGTTTGGCCTGATGGCCGCAAGTGTCCGCGCTGTGGGGGAAATAATACGTATCGAGGGACACACAAGACCATGCCATATCGTTGCCGACCATGCAAACGAACGTTCAGTGTACGTACCGGAACAGCTATGCAATCGAGCAAATTACCGTTACGTAGTGCTTGGCAGAAAATAGCTGTTTTTTGAATTTCGACTCAGTAGAAATTGGGAGGTTTCCTCAATTTTCCCCTCGACATGACGAACTTTGGAGGCCCCGTGTCCATTCGGTCCCTTTCGCGTCCGTTTTTGGCTTTGTTCTTGTCGTGTTGCAATGCTATATCCGTAGATTTCGTGCAGTCTGAACGTACCTCTGCCATCCGCGTCGAACGCGCGGTCATATCTTGACTCGACTTCAGAGATCTCCTACGCTGCACGCCGTCGGCGTTTGGCACGTTTCAGTTCTTGGCTGAGAACCAGACGTCCCAACCGGTGGAGATTGGCCGCCAGGACGGCGGTAGCTACAACCCGCTCAAAGCTCTCTGGGCTCACTTCACGTACCACATCCCATCCTCGTTGGCCTAAATTATTCAGTGCAGATTCCACTGCCGAATGTCCTTTGCGTCCTTGTTTGAACGAGTCCGTTGCCTGACGTTCCTGCTCCTCTTTCGTACAGCGCCCCTTCTTCAGCGTTGCGTTGACCTCTAACAACTGATCCAATTCGTCAAACGTTTCTGGACTGTAAAACCCCCGATCCAACGAACAACTCCGAGCGTCTGGGTAGATCGCCTGCGTCGATTTAATCAAGGATACGGCCACATCCTTGTCCGTCCCGGTCCATATAATTTCGTATCCCAAGACAAATTGATGCTCATCCTCGATCATCGCAACCGGAACCCCTAACTCGCATACGACGCCGACTTTGCCTTTCTTGATCCAACACGTATGCGGTTTGAAAATAGACATCACCTTCTCCTCGGAAGGAATCGTTTCTCCCCGCAGAATGCGACGATCAATTTGGTCTGCAAATTTCGCCGCATAGGCGACCAATTCCACGATCCGAACCTTTGCACTCTGCAGCTGAGCCAGCTGTTTTGCATCCAAGCCAGAAGGTTGACCCACATGGTTCTGATCCATGGGCGACGTAAGAAATGCATCCAAATCGCGAAGCAGTTGTTCCGCTTTCTCCCGAATCTTGCAACAGTACGCCAGGTATGCTTCTACCCCCTCGTGGTTGGATTTGTACTGCCGAGCCGTGCGGATGGATTGAAATAATTTGTACGTCTCTCGCTGAAGATAGGCATGTTGCCGCCAGCCCCTAAGCCCCGACTGCTTCGATACCCGTACACACTTGCGGATCATACACCGAATCGTATCCCACATCAGACGCACATCCGTGGGAAACTCAACATTCGTCTTGACGACTTTGGAGTCTCCTCGTGTTTTCAACAGTTCTCCCTCGGTGTGCCCTACGGCTTGGTGCCCCTGTTTCACCACCAGAGCATTTATCTGCCCAAGAAGCTCCGGAGACAGGCCCGACACATTATCCTGGATGGTCTGACGGTTGTACTGCGTGTCGTCAGCATCGCTGTGTCCCATCATCTGGCGAAGGGACTTTAACCCATTGGCCAATACCGCCAGACGATCATAGTCACAGTGGATCGCTTGACGCAAGCCCGCCAATACCACGATCCTCCACAGGTCCATCCCCGGACGTCCACGATCCTTGCGGACCCCAGGATTATAGCCGGAGTCCATCAGATCAAAAAGCTGTTTACGGGTCCGAGGATTCTTGAAGATCTGTTGGACCCCATACAGATAGGCAATCACATCGTCCCGACTCTTGAGATCCAGCTCAATCTCCTCAATGGGAACGGTGCCAATCGTCATTTGAGCTTGAAAAACCTTACGCATGTGAAAAAGAGAAATGGTTGAAGATTCAACGCCCAAGTCCAAACAGGGTTAACCTTTTGCCCCCTAAAAGATGCGAAGAATTCTGCCTTAGGGGACCAGATCCCCTGTAATCTCCCCAAATCCCCCCAGAAATTACCTGAATCCTAAAAATTCGCAACCAAAACGATTCTCGAAAACTACTCCATAGACCTTGAATCAAAGATTATTGGCCATTTTTGGTATTTTCTGCCCAGCACTACGTACATGGGTCTACGCAATCTATCTTGAAATGACTTCACTCAAAGGTGTGTCCAGTATGAAACTGCATCGTGACCTTGGTATCAAACAGGATACGGCATGGCATTTACAGCATCGCATTCGGACGGCATTTATCCAAGAGATTGCTAATGAGTTTGCAGGTCCAGTTGAAGTTGACGAATCATACTTTGGTGGACTGGAAAAGAACAAGCACGCTAACAAGAAAGCCAACCTGGGACGTAGCCCCGTAGCGAAAACATCTGTCGTGGGTATGAAGGATCGGGAGAGCAATAACGTAGCTGCACGTGTAGTTGCCAGCACTGATAAATCAACACTGCAAGGATTTGTACGAGAGCACGTGGAAAACGGTACGAAGGTCTACACGGATGAAGCACGGGCTTATGTTGGGCTTGAAAACCACGAGAGCGTCAAACACAGTGTATCCGAGTATGTGAATGGACAGGCTCACACAAACGGCGTAGAGAGCTTTTGGGCCGTATTGAAGCGGGCTTATCACGGTGTCTATCACCATATGTCTCCGAAACACCTGCAACGCTACGTAGATCAGTTCGCGGGAAAACACAACCTTCGCGGTCTTGATACAATTCAGCAGATGAATCACGTGGTAGCTGCTATGGTCGGAAAACGACTCATGTACAAAGACTTGGTAGGAAAGTAATGGGAACTATATACTTAATTGTACCAAAACGGGCTACCGCTCACCCAGCACTTCCATCACGGCTTCGTAATCTGTGATGTTTACGTTTTTAAGTTTGCCAGCTGCGGGCGGATAAATAACGATGAATCGTAAACTTACACCGGATAGAGCATCTACAAATGAAATGCCACTAATACGGTCAATATTTACTTCTACCTCTCCAGGTCGATAAGAAAAACCAATACCTAAATCAGGCAAGATGGTCCATAGGGCTGAACGGCCCCAATATCCAATCACGGCACCATTTTCAGCAACATCGGCTGTAATTTCTGGTGCTACATAAACCGCTTCATCCCACAAAATATTCCCGGTTATTGTACTGGTATAAGGGCTGTAATCGTCTGGGTCAATCACAACCGTAAATGTTGCTACGTTAGCATTACCATCCTCTCCTCGTTCACCTTGTGGTCCTGCTGGACCGACCGTTCCTTCAGGGCCTTCGCATGATAGAATTAGTAAAGAGATAAAAATTGGAATTAGAAATCGCATGGTTTCACTTAGCCCGTCTTTAACGTGAGTCCTCTTGAGAAAGTCCCGCATTTATTTTTTTGTGGACAATTTCAGCCAAATCCTCCAGTTTGCCTCAATTTCTCCGGTTTCGGGGCCGGATTTTTCCGCTTTTCCTGATTTTTTCAGCTTGGATGTAAAATTCCGTTGCGTGTAGTGCCATAATGATTATATCCTTTGGAACATTTTGTGATCCAATGCATATTCCCCCAATCCTCGCACACACCAATCATGTTTATTCGAAAAACCAAAACCCGGACCATGAAAGATGGCACCTCCTATTATGCCTTCCGACTGGTTCACAATGTTCGATATGGCGCCCGGGTTCGGCAAGAAATCCTCTTGCACCTGGGAAGCAAGTTTCTCGTGAAAGAACCGGACTGGCCCACGCTTTGCATCCGTATCCGGGAGTTGCTCAATCGGCAGGAAAGCCTCTTGGAGCCGCTCCCCCAACTGCTTGAAGATGAGGCCGAACGAATCGTTCAGCAGCTTCTGGATCAGCGAAGGAAACGACTGGAGCAGGCAAATCTGGCACAGGGCAAATCCGTGGAGCCGACCTGGAAAACGGTGGATATCTCCTCAACCCAGATGCGTTATCCGCGTAGCGTAGGCGTTGAGCATGTGGCCTTGTGGGCGCTGGAGCAACTGGGAATTCCGAAGCTGTTGCGCACATTGAATTTTACGCCCAAGAGTCAACATGCAGCCTTGGGTTCCATTGTGGGACGAATGGCAAAGCCGGCTTCCGAACGTGCGACCTATCAATGGCTTTGCACCGAGAGTGGTCTTGGAGAATTTCTGGGGGGATCGTTTGAGCGCATGAGTGCGATGCAGTTGTACCGGGCATCGGATCAACTGATGAAGCATCGGGATCAGATTGAGGATCATGTCTTCCAGGAAGCCATGACGTTGTTTAACCTGGAGCGCACGGTCACCTTGTTTGACCTGACCAATACGTATCTGGAGGGGGATGCAGAGCAAATCAGTTTGGCGAAACATGGGCATTCCAAAGAGAAGCGTCGCGATTGCCGGTTGATTACGCTGGCCCTGGTTCTGGATGGAAGCGGATTTGTACGGCGATCTCGGCTCTATGCGGGGAATATCTGTGAGGCCAAGACCTTACAGGACCTGTTGACGGAACTCAACGCCCCCAAAGAGGCCATCGTTGTGATGGACCGGGGAATTGCCACCGAAGCCAATGTGCAATGGCTTCGGGAGCAGAAGTACAAGTATGTGGTGGTGAGTCGGGAGCAGAAACGTGTATTTGATCCCGGGGATCAAGAGGTGATCCAGCGGAACAATCACTTGGAGTTGTATGAAGTTCGGCAGAAGGAGGAGATTCGGGTCTACTGCCGTTCATCCGAGCGGGGCAAGAAAGAGCAAGCCATGGTTGCGCGACGCAGAGAGCGATTCGAATCAAAGCTTCGTGCGTTGAATGAAGGGCTTTCCCAACCGCGGACCTGGAAGCAATTGGATCGAGTCCAGGAGCGGATTGGTCGGATCAAGGAAGATAGCGATGGGATTGGGCAGCACTACGAGATTGAAGTGATTGTGGACAAGTCAGGACAGAAAGCCGTGGAGGTCAAATGGAAAGCCCAACCGAAACAGAACAGTATGTGGACCCATCCAGGAACCTACATTTTGCGATCCAATGTGGAGGAATTCACAACAGAACAGTTTTGGCGAACCTTCGTGCTACTGACCGATTTGGAGGCGGTGTTTCGATCTCTGAAGAGTGAGTTGGGGCTGCGCCCGATCTTTCACCAGACCGATCGTCGCGCCGAGGGACATCTGTTGATCACCGTGCTGGCCTATCAGGTGGTGCAGGTGGTGCGAACCTGTCTACGGCAAAAATCAATTACTTGGTGCTGGGACACGATCCGCAACCATCTTTCTCCCCAACGGCGGGCGACCTACACGCAAGCCCTCAAGCAGGGAGGAGCGGTACATGTGCGAGTGACCTCCGAGCCCGAGTTCTATCAGCGCGAGATTTACGAGGCATTAGAGATTGACTCGCGCCCATTATCCCCAGTAATCACTACGACCTAAAAAACCAAGTTCCGGTGGTGCCATAATAGGCCTGAATTAGGCCTGTATCAGCCCGTGGATGCTCCAGATGCGGTTATAATGTAGAGTCAAGGGGCCGGCGCGGTGCTCTTAGGGTCCTGTGGCAATTCCATCGCTTTCGCTCTGGCCCTCAGTCAGGCTCCCATCAGTCGTTTCCGGCCCCCTGCTCGTCAAACCGGACGTGCGGTTTTCCCGCATCCGGCTTTCAGTTGAACTCATGCCTTCGCCCACGGAAAATTCTTCGTCGTTGGTGCAAGATGTTGTAGACCATAGATTCCTCGTAGTCTATCGTCCGAGAAGTGCACATATTTCCCGGATTTCATCTTGTGCTTCCGACAGAACCACTGTCGTAGCCTCCGCGTTGCGTGTCGGTCAATCGCGCTGTAGGCAGGATTTACCTGCCCCAGAGTAAAGTAGTTCGCCCAACCGGAAATCATCCAATTCAGACGGCATACCATCTCCTCCGCGTCCATGAACCCGAATCGATAATCCGTTTGTTCGCTGATACGGCGGCAAATGCTTTGAACACTTGACTTGCTCGGGCGAGTCCCAATATAGGGGGATCCCGTTCCCGGGCGATAGTTCGTTCCAATGCGGTATCCAAGAAACTCAAATGCTTCCTCGGGGCATCGTAAGCATCGGGTCTTTTGGGCGTTGATGGGGAGCTTCAGACGATCCATCAATTGGGTAATCACCGTCAGCATCTCTGCTGCTGATGTTCGTCCCAATACACAGAAGTCGTCTGCGTAGCATACGATCTCCGCCCCAAACTGCCGGGCGTGACCCAACAGTTTCCAGCCAAGAATAAAACGCCGCATGTAAATGTTGCTCAACAGCGGGGAGATTGGGCTCCCCTGGGGAGTCCCTTTCCGTTCCCGCCGGGCGCGATTTGTACAACGTTTTCCACCTGTTTTATCCTCCTCTACTACCGGCATTTCCATCCATGACTTGATGAGTCCGAGCATCCGTCCATCGCTGATGCGACGGGCTAAACTCTTCATCAACTCCGCGTGGGGAATCTCGCCAAAGTAATTGGACAGATCCGCGTCCACCACTTCCTGGTGGCCTTGGTTCAATAGGCGGTGGATGCGTTTTACCGCATCCTTTGCGCTCCGACCCGCTCGGTACCCATATTGCTCCGGTTGGAGGTCCGCCTCGAAAATCGGCGATAATACTAACATCGCTGATGTCTGTGCGACCCGGTCTCGGAGACAGGGGATTCCCAACGGTCGAAACTTTCCCGGCTGTTTCTTTGGGATCAGCACCTGACGTACCGCCTTCGGCGTGTAGGTACCCTCCCGTAAATCCTGCGACAGTTCCTCCAGCCAGCCTTCTACTCCCCTTGCTTCAATGTCGGCGATCGACTCTCCGTCTACGCCGGCACTGCCACCATTACGGCGCACCATTGCCCACGCTGCCCGAAGAAAATCCTTACGCCATACCTTGTCTGCAAGAGCGTGGAATCGATGGTCTGGGGATTCCTTCGCTTTCGCATGTAGTACGGTCTGGAGTCTCTGAACTTTATCAAATCCTGTTAGACCTTCGTCAGTAATCATGTCCTTTCGTCCGTATCCATACTGGGGTCAACTCAGGGACCCTTCCCTCCACAGGCATTACCCCGCTTCTCTGGTACTACGGACCCATCCGTCACCCTGACGGCCCGGCCTGCTCCTTGCGGAGGTCCGGTTGCCGTGTGCATCGGCACCGAAAGGGCTTCCCGTGTTGCTGCTTTCCTGATCTTCCATGCGTGCCAGCGCCAATACCCCGGTGAGCCGTCTTGGTGCTCGGGTCGCTCACTTCCCAAAACGTTCCCGTCTTCCCCATATTAACGGAAGGTCGACGCTCACATTACCCGTTTCGAGGCCTGCTCGGCGTTCACTGCGCGTTCCGGCCCGCATGGTCGCTAAGCTACTCTCGTAGCCCGTTAAACCTTAGTGCTTCATATCATGTCGTTACCTCCATCATACGCTAAGGCCGCTACCAACCGGAGCGACAGGTGTTGGGTGGGATTCGCACCCACCACAGGAAAGCGCCTTTCCACGGCGCACGTTAAAGTCGGGTTAGGAATGAGTGTCTGGTGATTGATGTACAGGTGTCGGGCTGTACATTCATCGTCCAAGACAATCCTGCGCCCGGATGGGCGCGGTCAAGAGATGCCCCGCCTATTCACCAGCACAGGTAGCGAACCCATGCGTCTTAGCGGTTATTATATTTGGCGAGCAACCCGACGTGTCGGATTTCTCGGACGAGAATGTATTGTGTCCAATATACAACTTATTGATACATTTGGGAACGTTTCCAATTTTGCAAGTGTATATGTATATGTGGTTTTCCACAAATGTTTGTCGTACATTTTCAAAACCAAACAACAACACACCAAAATGGGGCTCACCTTCTCTGTTACGGTCTTTGTACATAAAGATGGTACACTTTCAATTACAGATAGTGATATTAAGGGACTGATAATCGAAGTTAGTACTCTCCACGAGTTACTTACTGAACTTCAACGAGTTGCCTCTCGGCTACTACAGTCAAACCACGGATTAACTAGTGAAGAAGTTGAACAGGCCGAATTGATTTTGGATGCTAAGCTGTTTACAGATACTGTTCGTAAACAAAAAAACAGTTCATTCCCCTCACTGCGAGGAGTGTCTTGGGGCGACAACAAACACGCAAATTCTTTACAATATGCGTGAGTAATGGCTGGGTTTGAACGGAGAATTAGGAAGATATTAAGGAAATATGGCTTCTCGGAGGAACGGAATCCCCGGGGTAGTCATGTAATTTGGAGCAATGGTAAATTACATGTGTCTGTTCCAGCGAAAATCAAGTCACGCCATACGGCTAACGGAATACTAAAACAGGCCGAAACTGGCATCAAGATTTAACACAATAGTAAATCCTATGCCACTCAAACCCAACTCAGAACAACGCAAAGAACAAGAGCGACAACGACTCTTGGAGAAACGATCCGATACACCGGCGATCAATCCGTTCTATCGTGGCAAGACCCCCAAAGAAGTGGCTAAGATTCTTTTTCAAGCAAAACCGACCAAGCGGGGATCTAAGTAATCGGCAATAAAGTTTCACTTAAACGGGTAATTCCCTATTCTTTGAACCCATTCTATCAGACGTTGGATCAGTTACCTTGCAAACCCATCTTCACATTTTGCCCTAAAAAGTTACTGATTTCGGAGTAAAATCAGAGTTCATTTTCCTCAAAACGGCTCAATAGTGACCATTTTTGGCCTGTTTTTCATCGTCTCGGCCCAATTTTGTGCCATTTTGGCACCATTTTGTGTGGAGTTTTACGGAAAACCCCATTGTAGTGATTATTTTAGTGATTGGAACCTGCGAACCCATGCCCCGTTCCAATTCCCTACACCATTGCGCATCCCATTATGTTTATCCGTGCCAACCGCTACACTCGAAAAAATGGCCAAGAGCGCCGCACCATTCTCCTGCTTCAATCTCAACGCATCAAAGGCGTCTGCCGACACAAAACCCTCCTCAATCTCGGACAGGAGTTTTCGATCCCCAAATCCGATTGGCCCGAACTGATCCGAGAGGTCGTTGCCCGACTCAAAGGACAACCCACCGTGGCCTTTGCGGAAAAAGACCAAGACTTCCAGCATGCCGTGGATGACCTCGTGACCCGACTCTTGAAGCAAGGATTTGACATCTATGCCAAACCCCCGGTGGAGTCCATCAAGGTATTTCCCGATCAAATCGAACATACCGGCTCCCGCACGGTGGCGGGCGAGCGTCTGGCGATGGAAGCGATCCAGCAGTTGAAACTCCCCGAAATTCTGCGGCAGCTCAATGTCCCGGAAAATCATGTCCATCTTGCCTGTGCCGTCATGGTCGGGCGCATGCTCCATCCCGGCAGTGAGCGGGCGACCCATCACTGGATGGCCAACACGTCCAGTATCCTGGAGCTCCTTTCTACAAAGATGCCGTGTCTCAATACATTGTATGAGACCTCTGACTGGTTATGCAAACATCGTCATGAGATCATGGATCAGCTCTATGGGAATACCAAGGGATTCTTTGATGATCATGAGACGATCATTTTTTATGACCTGACCAACGTGTTTTACCATGGTACGGAAAAGGGAGAGTTATTACGATATGGACATAGCAAGCAGAAGCGCGATGATTGTCCTCTGGTCTCGCTGGCCTTGACCCTGGACGCCTCGGGCTTCCCGCGCAATGTGGAGATTTTGCCGGGCAACGTGAGTGAACCCGGAACCCTCCGGCAGGCCATTGAAAACTTGAGTGATGAAACGCCGACGGTCATTATGGATGCGGGCATTGCAACCGAGCAGAACCTTGCATACCTGAAAGAGAAGAAGATGAATTGGATCTGCGTTCAGCGGACAACCTCCCCCGCAGTGCCCACCCAGGCGCCGCAGGAGGAGTTTGAGACGGCGGGTGGCGTTAAAATCCGGGCTTGGGAATTGCTGGACGAGGACGCGCAGCAAGGGGAATCGGAAGAGCTCAAAGCCCCGGAGCGATTCGTGTATGTACACAGCGCAGCCCGGCAGGCTACCGAGGAGCAGATCCTTGCCTCGAAATGTACGAAATATGAAGAGGCACTGACCAAGCTGCATGAAGGGCTTTCCAAGCCGAACTGTCTCAAAACGTATGAAAAGGTCGTTCGCAAGGCCGGTCGGCTGCAAGAAAAACACAAGAAAGTGAGTCATCTGTACGAGGTAGAGATCACGAAAAAAGAGGAAACGAACCATGCCGAACGTGTGACCTTTACCCAGCGGGAAGTGCATCGAGACCGGTGGTCGGCCGCCGGTGGATATGTTCTGCGCCACAGTCATGTGGACTGGTCCCTGGAAAAGGTGGCACGGACCTACTGGCGGCTCACAGAGATTGAAAACACCTTCCGGGCGATGAAGTCGGATCTGGGATTACGGCCCCTCTATCACAGTAACGATGAACGAATTGAGGGACATTTATTCATCACGGTGCTGGCCTATCATGTGGCGCATCTGGTTCGCAGCAAACTCAAAAAAGCGGGGATCCATGCCAGCTGGGATACGATCCGCAATAAGCTCAATGAGGTCAAACGGATCACCACCAGGTTGCCCATGAGCCAAACGCGCGCATTGATTCTGGAGGTGGATCAGCGCCTGACGCCGTTATTGGAGCAGGTCTTCGAAATCCTGGGATTCCATTATGATCCCGATGCGACCCGAACCAGACAGGTTCTCTCCGATACACCGAAAACTCCTTCAAAGCCCCCCGACTCATAAATGGAATCCAGTCGCTTACAGGTGGGAAAAGAAACGCCAGATGGAGACACGATCCCTATCTCTGGTCGGGAGAGTTCTGGACAAATAGGTCCTTCGATCAAGAGAAAAAACAAGAGATGAAACCACACTAAACCCGACTCGGTCAATCCAGAGTAGATGGTCAAAAAAAATGCTCCCAAAATGGGAATGTCAGAAGTCCGTATTTTTATATCACTACAAAATGTGAAGTTGGGCTTAGAGGTTCTTGCAAAACTCTTCTACAATCCGTATAGTATGCCCGTAGACAATCCCTGAGTAATATTCTCCTCCAAATGAGAGAGTTTTGCAAGAAGTTCCCTAACTTATAGTGAAAGTATAACCAACGCCCAATAGAGCTTGAACAACCCAATGGGCAGAAAACTCAGCTACATAGCCGCCGCTGTCATCCTCATCGTATCTGCGACCGTGGCAGCCATTCTTATTGCCGGAAGACCTGAGACTGTCCGCCAGGAAGTTCCATCGCGTGTACCGTTTGTGAGCACAACCTCCATAACCCGTGGAGAGGGAGCTATCCCGATCTATGGCGGAGGCACCGTTCGATCACATGCAGAAGTGAACGTGACGGCTGAAGTATCTGGCAGAGTCATATGGGTGAATCCCACATTTCAGAGTGGAGGGCAAGTTCCCCGGGGTGAGGCACTGTTCCAGATTGATGATGCCAACTATTTAGGTCAGGTTGATCGTGCACAAGCAAATGTGGACGCCCAAGAACTGGAGTTGATGCGGGTGACCACAGAAGCCGACCTTGCCAGGATTCAGTTTGAAAAACGGGAGAATGATCAGACTCCGGCGCCCCTCAGCCCCTTGGCACTGTGGGAACCGCAAATTGAAGCCGCCCAGTCTGCACTGAAAAGGGACCAAACAGAACTCGCAGAAGCAAAATTGTACCTTTCCCGCACAGTCATTCACAGCCCCTTTTCTGCAGCAGTGCTAAACGAGTCCATCACGGTGGGAGAATTTGTGACGGCAGGCCAAAGTGTCGGGCGTATATACGCGGTTGATACGGTTGAAGTCATGGTGTCGCTTCCAGATCAGAATGCTGCACTCATACCGAATCTCTGGGAATTGAAGCCAGGGGTGAACCGCAAACGGGTCGCCGCTCGGGTGACTGCTGAATATGGCGATTCGATGGTTTCGTGGGCAGGTTATGTAGATCGTGCAGAAGCAGCCCTGGAGCAACAGACACGTACGATCAAAGTTGTCATTCGTGTACCTCATCCGTTCACATCCGGTCGGATCGCAAATCCGGAAAGCCACATGCAATTGAACGACCCACCACCCCTGTTGATCGGCAAATTTGTGAATGTTGAAATTGACGGAGTCACCCCAGAGCAATATTTCAAAATACCTCGCTCCGCTCTCAAACCAAATAACGAGGTCTGGGTCGTGACTGATGATGTAATCAGCCGGATTCCCGTACAAGTTTGGCAGCGCTCGGAAGATGATATTTTTGTGACCGGTGCACTGGAGGAAGGGCAGGAAATCGTGATCAGCGGGATCCAAACTGCCATTGACGGTATGACCGTGCAAACTGGATCATGAACCACCAAGCCTCCTATGGCGGTGACCCGGAGCCGGGCGGGCCAATCGCCTATATGGCGAATAATCGCATCGCTCCCAACCTGTTGATGTTCGGCATCATCACCCTCGGCATTGTGTCCCTCGGCGGCTTGGATCGAGAGGCCTGGCCAACGGTCTCCTTCAACATGATTGAAGTCTCTATGGCCTACCCCGGAGCCTCACCCGAGGAGGTGGAAGAATCAATCATTGTGAAAATTGAAGAAAGGCTTGAGACATTGGAGGATGTCAAAACAATCAGGTCTCTGGCTACCCCCGGAGCGGCATCGGTAAGGGTTCAGTTCAGGAGCGGAACCGAAATTCGTGAAATGATGGACGAGGTGCAAGCCGCGGTCGAACAAATCCAGTCTTTCCCGATCTCGGCAGAACGTCCGCAGTTTTGGGAAATGGACAACCGCACCAGTTCGATCCGCCTGATCCTCTTCGGTGATACCAGCGAACGAACCCTGAAGGAACTTGCCTATCGCGTTAAAAATGATTTGAAAACTTTGCCTAAAGTATCAATTGTTGAAGTGAGCGGTGCGAAGAATGATGAAATCTCCATTGAAGTGCCACTCGCTACATTACGTGCACTCGGATTAACACTGGAAGATATTGCCCACGCCGTACGCCAAAGTTCTATTGATCTCTCCGCCGGTAGCATTGAGACGGGAGAGTCCGAGGTTCGCGTACGGACCATTGGTCAAAATTATAATCAACTTGATTTTGAGGAAGTCGTTGTTGTCGCTCAAAACAACGGATCGGCCCTGCACCTCAGAGATATCGCCACGATTCATGACGGATTTGAGGATTCGAACCTCATTGCCCATCATCAGGGCATGCCAGCGGTCTTCGTGGAAATTTTTCGGGGAGAGGGGGAGAATGTGAAGGAGCTCTCCGAAACTGTGCGTGAACACATCCAAAACACGACCCTGCCCTCCTTACCTGACGGGGTTGGGATAAATGTCTGGAACGATGAATCCCCGGTTTACACAGAACGTGTTGGGATCCTAGTTCGAAATGGCCTTCTGGGACTCATACTGGTGTTCATCGCACTGACTCTTTTTCTTGATATACGGCTTGCAATATGGGTGATTTTCGGTTTAGTCACTTCTGGTTTCGGTGCTCTGGCGGTGATGCTGTGGTTTGATCTTGCGCTCAATACCCAGTCACTTTTTGCACTCGTCCTGGCAATTGGCATTATTGTAGACGATGCAATTGTGGTGGCAGAGCAAATTTACTCTCGCCGTATGTCGGGCCTCCCCGGAACCGTTGCCGCAATCCGGGGGACACGAAGAATTAAAACTGCATTGACCTTCGCGGTCCTTACATCCGTGGCAGCCTTCACACCAATGATGTTTGTTCCAGGTGGAATTGGAGAGGTCTGGTTTGCATTGCCGGTGATTATCATTGGGATGCTTATAATTTCGCTGATTGAAGCCCTCTTCATTCTGCCAAGACATCTGTCTCACCTGCCGGGACCGGAATGGACACCGTCCAATACGGTTGACCGATTCTTTTTCCGTACCCGAACCTTTGTAGATCAGTGGCTCATCAGATTCCTGAAAGGCCCCCTGAAGCGAGCTCTACACTTTGCCACCAATTATCCTGCAATTATCGTCGCGGGAGCGATCGGCTTATTTGTGCTCTGTGTATCATTCGTGCCTGCAGGCATAATCCAGACCACACTTAGCGAAGGGATTGAAGGGGACTTTGTTACGGCCTCACTTGAAATGCCGGAAGGGACACTTGCAGAAAGAACCCTGGAAGTTGCATTGGAACTGGAAGCCGCAGGAAAGCGAGTGTTTGAACATCTGGATCAGCAAAGACCCGAAGGAGCACCTCCACTGTTGACGGGGACGACCATCGTGGTCGGAAAAAAGCCGCATATTGAGGGTGGTGGACTTGACCCAAGTCCCACCATGAACCCACCATCAAACATTGCCAATATCGAATTCAAATTACTGGGAGCCCAACACCGCGATATATCAACCACCACGGTCGTGCAGGCTTGGCGGGAGGAAGTAGGATTTCTCCCCTATGTTCGGGGAATCGCCTTCAGCGGAGAAATCGTTAATCTTGGGAATCCAGTGGAAGTCGTTCTTTCCCATCCAGATCCAGAACGCCTCGCTACTACTGCCGACTCCGTCATGAATGATCTGTACAGCGTGTCTGGCATCTTCGATATCCGGTCCGATCATGCGCATGGTATTGAGGAAGTTCAACTGGAGTTGCAACCAGCAGCACGCACACTTGGCCTGACCGTTGAAGACTTGGCGCAGCAGGTCCGATCCGCCTTTTTCGGGGTGGAGACTGTAAGGCTGCAACGGGAGGAAGAAGAAGTTCGCGTCTATACACGGCTACCTGCCGACGAACGGCAAGCCATCACGGACGTCGAACAATACCTGATCCAAACCCAGCCAAACGGGAAAGTGCCTCTTAATCAGGTAGCTACGATTACGATGGGGACTTCCTCTCCCGTCATTCGACGAAAAGATGGACAACGAATTATAACCGTGACTGCTGACGTGAATGATGAGGTGATTTCCGGGGGGCAGGCAAATGAAATCCTTGAAAATACATTCCTTGCAAAAGTAACCAGCGCCGACCCCGAGTTGACTTATTCCTTCGGCGGAGAACAACAAGAGCAATTAGAGTCTCTGGATGCATTGAATCGTGGTTTCATCCTCGCAATGCTGGCGATATTCGCCTTGTTGGCAATTCCCTTGCGATCCTACCGCAAGCCATTTATGGTCATGTCCATCATTCCATTCGGCCTGATTGGGGTTATCCTTGGCCACTTGATCCTTGGGATCCCCCTCAGTGCTGTCTCCTTCTTGGGATTTTTTGGTCTCAGCGGGGTCATCGTGAACGATTCTCTGGTAATGATTGACTCTATTGACCGACGCATTCGAGATGGAATTGTGCCAAGACAGGCAATCATTGATGGCGCCAGGAGTCGCTTCCGTCCGATTATGCTGACATCAGTAACTACTTTTCTAGCCTTTACACCTCTCATTCTAGAGCCCGCGATTCAGGCGCAGTTCCTGATCCCGTTTGCGGCATCACTTGGAATCGGCATCATGATTACAACCGGGCTTCTGATGCTGCTCCTGCCTGCATTAATGGCCATCTTCCTTCGGGTCAATTCCAGTCGTATCAGGTGAGTATCCTTGCGCCTGCGTAAGCAATGGCAGGATAATGACTGCGAGTGCACCCACTACGACTACGAGTCTTCCTCGCTTCGTGACCACTGCATGTGCCTGGACCGTGACATCGGCAAAAACTACGGCGCTTCAAGATCAAACTCTGTTTCTTCCTGAATCCAAGTCCCACCAAGAGATCTATGCACTGCTAAGCGAGCCTCGGCCAAGCTGCGGCGGGATTCCGTTAATCCGATTTCCGAGAAGACAAGATTGCGCCGGGCATCCAGAAAGCCCAGATAGTCACCTGTCCCCCGGAGATAGCGAAGCTCCTGAATCTGGACTCTGTCACGGGCCGAAGCCTGAGCAGCTGTAAGGGACGCATGGCGCTCCTTCAACTTGCCATAGTTCACAAGCGCTGCCTCCACATCTCGGAAGGCCATGAGCACGGTTTTTTCGTATTGGAGCGCCAACTGCTCGTACTGGGCCCAAGCCACCCGAATGTTTGCCCGGATCTTCCCGGCATTGAATATGGGGGCCGTCAAACCAGCGCCAAAAAGCCAGAAGTTCTGGCTGGTCTGCACAATATCGGAGAGCACGCTACTTTGCGTGCCAGCCGCTCCAGTCAGTGAAAAACTGGGAAATTGAACGGCGCGTGCAGCTCCGATGCGTTCACGAACAGCTTCCAGGCGCTGAAATGCCGCAACCACATCCGGCCGCTCCTGCAACAAATCTGAGGGCAACCCACTCGGTATTTCCTCCAACGCATAGACATAGGCGCTTTCGGGGACAAACATGGTGTCCATTGGTACTCGGTAGCGTCCTAAAAGCAGGGCCAGTCGCCCTCGGGTTGCATCCAGTTGGCTTTCGAGCACGGGCAGATCTGCTTTTGCAGCATGAAGTTCCTGCTGAACGGCGTGGAATTCCAAGGGAGATACCAGTCCTTGTCCATACCGATCGGACAGGACCTCTGCACGTTCAGCGAGGATGCGTACGCTTTCCTGTGTCAGCTCAAGGGTACGCTGACGGGCAGCAATCTCGAAATAGGTCGCAACCGTCTCTCCAATGACTCCCAAAAGTACCGTACGTACGTCAGACTGCGTGGCAAAAAACTCCTGCAGCGCCGCCTGCTTCGTCCCGCGTACCCGCCCCCAAAAGTCTATTTCGTACGCAAACCCCAGCGAGGCACTATAGGTTGTAAAATCGAACCGGTCGGGAAATACAGGTCCTCCCGGCACACTGACACCATCCCCTAACTGCCCCCCAATACCGATATTGGAGGGGGTATCCTGCTGATCGCGCCGCGTAGCCAGTTCCATGGACGGAAACTGGTCAGCCCGTGTGATACGAAATTGATTCTGCACTTCTGCCACGCGAGCCACAGCTACACGAAGGTCCAGATTTCGTGCGATAACTGAATCCACTAACTGGCTCAGATACGGATCTCCAAAGCCACGCCACCAGTAGTGCTGGGCACTCTGATCAGCAAGTGCAGCCGCTTCGAATTGTTCGGGAAGTGGCTGTAGTGGGTCCTCTAGACGTGGTGCCATTGAACATCCGGCAAGACCCACGGTGACCAGCAAACTCACCACAAAGAAAGGGCGCATCCACCGAAGTGTATGTGCTCTGACACGATATCTATCCCTTAATCGTGAGGGGATGGAAGTGACTGAATTGGTCATGCGTTTCGGTACAGCGCCCTTCTTCTAATGTTCCAGTTTGACACTGCGGGAAGGTCTGTTCTGAAGTCTGTGTTGTTATGCATGTGATACACCGAACAAAGTGTGCTCAAGGAATTTGCAGCAATGCATCTTCCAGAGCGTCTGCACCAAAATTAATAAAATAAAGGGTGGCAGAAAAGTGGTGACCATGTTTCATTAATTCGGTGGTGATTGCAGCGCACATCAATACCGAAAGAAAGGAAGCCCATCCCAAACGCAACCATGGCCGTCTTTGCAGAGGGGAAGGATATCCACATAAGTCAACGCCAATCGCATCAAATGAGCCCTCCTTGCGCCTGATTTAGGCCTATACAATTGATCCGAAGATGCCCTATGGAAGTTTACTGTTATCTTAGTACCGAACAGTAGGCCAAGAAACCATGTCTCTCCCCATTAAAATCGTCACATGGAACGTCAATTCTGCACGTGCCCGACTCGTCAGGATCCTTGATTTCCTTGAGCGGCATAACCCGGACATCGTTTGCCTGCAGGAAGTCAAAGCCACACAGGAAACATTCCCCTTCTCTGCAATCGAAGAAGCCGGGTATCAAGCATTTATCCATGGCCAGCCCTCCTACAATGGAGTAGCCATTCTTGCCAGGGAAATAGTGGAGGATATTCGAACCGGACTCGACAACGAAGCACGGGTTATCTCCGGCAGTGTCCACAATCTACGTGTCGTCAACGTTTATGTACCCAATGGAAGGCGAATTGGGGTGCCAAAGCATGCCTACAAGCTTCGCTGGCTTGACATTTTGCGTAAATTCCTGGATGTGGAACGGGAGAAATACAAGGAATTTATCCTGATGGGAGATTTTAATGTTGTTTTTGACGATCTAGATGTCGCCCACCCGGACAACTGGAGGGATTCTGTCCTGTGCGATCCGACGGCACGCGAAAAGCTGAATATCCTTATGAATCAGTTTTCGCTGTCGGATCTACTGCGTAAGCACGCCAGAGGTCCTGGCGTATATACATGGTGGGATTTTCGTACGCGCGGATTTGAGTGGAATGACGGAGTACGGATTGACCATATCCTTGCAACTCCAGACACTTCCAAGCTCAGCAGTAATGCCTGGGTTGATGTCGAAGAACGTGATCTGGAGCGCCCATCAGACCATGCACCAGTCTTGATGCGACTCTACCCGCCCCCTCAGTGTGCTTGAAGCCAATTCGCACCCTTACCGACGTTGACCTCAATTGGAACATGGAGTTCCATGGCCTGGATCATACAGGTCTGGATGATCTCTTCTGCTTCTGCCAATTCCTGTTTGGGGACTTCAAACACCAGTTCATCATGGACTTGCAAAATCGCCCGTGATCGCATGCCGGCATGTTGCAACTCCTGATCAATCGCAATAGCCGCCAGCTTGATCATATCTGCCTGTGTCCCCTGTATTGGCATATTGACTGCAATCCGCTCGGCAGCAGCACGCACGGCGTTATTGCGGGCCTTCAGGTCTGGTAAATAACGGCGGCGCCCCATGAGCGTGGTGGCAAAACCACGTTCTTTTGCCTGGTCAACCTGCCTCTGCATGAACTGCCAAACCCCGGGAAAAGACTCCTGATGAGCTTTCATCAACTGCTGCGCCTCTTTGTGTGTGCACCGTAATCCACGCGCCAGACCGGAAGGCGAGAGACCATATGGAATCCCGTAATTCACCGCCTTTGCCCGGTTCCGCTGCTCTCGTGTGATCTCGCTGGCATCTACCTTGTAGATCAGTGCAGCGGTTTCCGTATGAGGGTCACGACCGGTCGCAAAAAATTCCTGTAGCCCCTGATCTGCACTCATATGAGCAAGAATCCTGAGTTCGATTTGCGAATAATCCGCTGACAAAATATACCAATCCGCCGGAGCCACAAACGCGCCGCGAAGCTCTCGCCCTGTATCATCACGGACAGGAATATTTTGCAGTGCTGGGTCTGAAGAAGAAAGCCGACCCGTGGCTGCAGAGGTCTGATTGAATACGGTATGAACCCGCTGCGTCATCGGCATGACCATACGGGCCAGATTGTCTACGTACGTCCCTTTGAGCTTGGCGGCTTTTCGCCAATCCATAATGAGTGCCGCCACCTTATGCTCGGTTGCAAGGTCCAGAAGAACCTCCTCTCTTGTGGAAGGCTTGCCGGAAGGGGTTCGCCGCTTCACTGGATACCCCAGTTTACCAAAGAGAATCTCCCCTACCTGCTTTGAAGATGCAATATTGAAAGACTCACCGGCTTCTTTGTATATCTCACTGGCACACCGATCCAAATCTTCCTGAATTCTGGGACCCAACTCCTCTAGGACGGACAGATTGAGTTTCACGCCCGCAGCCTCCATGTCGGCCAACACATATACCAGTGGGAACTCAATTTCATCCGCGACTTTGTGAAGATCACTTTCCTGAAGTTTTTTATGTAATTTTCCCTGCATTTCAAGCGGGCACGCCGCATGCTCACAGGCGAGGATCCGGAACTCCTCGGGGGCGATACTTCGCGGCTCTCTTTGCAAGCGTCCCGTCCCAAGAATATCCTGAGTCTCCCGAGGCTCGTAGCCCAACTGCTGCTTCGTAACCGTCCCGAACCGGTGGTTCTGATCTGGCGAAAGTAGATAGTGAGCGATCTGGGTATCAAAGAGCTTCCCCCGGACCGGGACTTTGAGCCGCCGGAGCTGGACGATAAGCGGCTTCAGATCATGCCCGATCTTCTCCACTTTCCCGTTGGAAAAAACCGGAGCAAGAATCCGTATTACCTCCGATACGGATGTCCCATCTGGAAGCGGAAGCGGAAGATATACCGCACTCCCCGGGGCCCAGGAAACCGCCATCCCCCACCAGTCTGCACGAACCGGGGAGCCTGGAGTCATCAGACTGGCTATTCCAATACGCCGGACCTCTTTCAGAGACTGTTCAAACGTTTTTAGCTCATCAACCGTGGTGATCATCCGGTAATTCACCTGATCGGATTGATAGCTCTTCAGCGTACTAGTGGCAGCGATCTCGGCAGCTTCGAAGAGTTCTGATCCGGCAGTCAGACGACGGATCAAGGTGTTGAATTCGTAGCGGCGAAAAAAGGACAACGGCTCTGTATCTCTGGGGCTGCGGGGACGACAGGCTTCCCAATCCAACTTCACATCCAGGTCGGTTCGTATCGTGACCAGGTCCTTGCTCAGTCGTACCATGTCCGGGTTTGCAGTCAGGGCGGTCCGCCAGCGTTTACTGGTATAGGTGGAGGCCTTGCTCAGAATATTCTCAATGGTCTGATCCTGCTGCACCAGCTTTGCCGCCCCTTTTTCACCAATCCCCCGTGCGCCTGGTACATTATCACTGCTGTCCCCCATCAGCGCAAGCATGTCAATGAAGTTTGGGGGAGGGATCTGATACTTTTCCCGGAAACCCTCCTCGGTTACACGCTCAAAACCGGCACCGCTCCGTGGCCGCAACATTTCCACATGAGAAGAAAGAAGTTGCTGAAAGTCTTTATCTGGAGATACGATGATGACCTGCGCACCGGAGGCCTCGGCCTTCCGTGCCAATGTGCCAATCACATCATCCGCCTCAAATCGATCCGCCTGCAGGACCGGAATGGAGAGTGCCTGCGCTAGTTCCTTGATCCGGGGCAAATTCTCAAGCAGTGCATCCGGTGGTGCATCCCGATTTGCTTTGTACTCGGAATATAGATCATTCCTAAAGGTTTTTCCCGGCCCATCAAATACGATTGCCGCATACTCCAGTCCTGCTTCTTCAATCAGGTTAATCAAGGTCGTACTAAAGCCGTAAAGGGCGCTGGTGTTTTCCCCCCGTGAATTAATCCGTGGGCGACTCAGAAACGAAAAATGGGCCCGGTAGGCGAGGGCCATCGCATCTAAAAGAAAAATCTTCATGTTTTGATTATCCTGCATGATCAACCATTTCCATTTACGAGGTTCTTCAGTTCACTTAACCCCAGTACTGTGACATCAAGTGCCACCGCCTTTTTTAATTTACTGCCTGCATTCTCCCCAGCCAAAAGATAGTCTGTCTTCTTGCTGACGCTACCTGTAACCTTCCCACCGTGCGACTCAATCCAGGCGCGTGCTTCCGACCGCGTCATCCCTTCCAGGCTACCGGTAATCACAAACGTCTTTGCTTCCAATGATTGAGACGATGAGACATACTTCTGAGATTCAAGCGAAACACCTGCTACCTGTAGTCTGGTGATCAGGTCACGGTTTTCATTTTCTCTGAACCACGCAAGAATCTCCTGTACCATCGTCGGACCAATCCCATCCAGCGCCAGAAAGCGGCGCAGCAAAGTAAACAGCTCTGTCAGGGATGCGGCGAGCCTCTCATCATCTGTGCCCAATTGCCCCAGACAAGCTCCAACCGGATCCTTGACGTGCATCTTCTGCAGGAGTGCATTGGAAAGAATATCCCCATTCTTCAGCACCTCTGCCGGCACCCCCTCCTCAATTGTATTCACTCTTTCCGAGATCATCATCAACTCTTCAATCGAAAACTGTCCCAGCAATAGCCGTGCTGACACTGCTCCAATACCATTGACCCCTAGAGCAATCAGTAATTTTTCGGGCCCACGATCCCGGCTCCGATCAATGGAAGCGACGAGCTCGGAGGTCTTCCGATCTGCAAATCCCTCCAGGGTTAACAGCTTTTCCTCCGTAAGCGTATAGAGATCCGCTTCATCGTTGATCAGTCCGGATTCCATCAGAACCTGTACCGTGTTCGGCCCCAACCCTTCAATATCCAATCCTTCCTTGGAAGCAAAAAACATGACTCGCCGCAATATCCTCTCTGAGCACCTCGGGTTCGGGCAATACAGATCCACTCCATCCCTCTTTCGGATCAACTGATCCCCACTAACCGGACATTGCTCCGGTGGTAGAATCGGGGTTTCGCTACCTGAGCGAACCTCTTTCACGGGCCCAACAATGTAGGGAATAACATCTCCCGACCGCTTTATCCTGATCGTATCTCCAATGCGTAGATCCAGCTGCTCCACCTGATCGTAGTTATGCAGGGTTGCATTTGAAACGGTGACCCCTCCCACAAACACAGGCTTGAGGTGAGCCGTCGGAGTAATCCGTCCCGTCCTTCCTATCTGAGGCTTTACCGACTCAAGCAGGGTCGTCGCCTCTTCGGAGGGAAATTTGAATGCGATTGCCCCGCGTGGATCTTTGCCCACAATACCGAGCTGCTCTGCCTGTGTGCTATCCGAGACTTTGATGACGATGCCGTCGATTTCGAATGGAAGCGTGTCTCTCACCTCTTTCCACCACTCCACCCGTTTGGCAACGTCCTCCAATGTTGGCAAACGCTGCACTTCAGGCGGGACCCTGAATCCTGCGCGATGCAGCCAATCCAGGCGTTCAAAATGATCCTCGGGCACAAAATCATCTGGAAACATCACATCGTACGCATACGCGGACAGATCTCTTTTCGCCGTGAGTTGTGCATCCTTTTGCTTCAGGGAGCCAGACGCCGTATTCCGTGCATTGATGTAGGCGGGCTCCCCTTTCTCAATCCGCTGCTGATTCAGTTTTGCAAACGCTTCTTTGGTAAAGAGCACTTCGCACCTGACAACAAGTACATCCGGAGCCACCGGTCCCTCCTCTTCGACGGGAATCCGCAGTGGCACCGACCGGATCGTGCGTGCATTCGCGGTGACCAGATCCCCAACCTCTCCGTTGCCTCGTGTAGCTGCCTGAACAAGAACTCCCTTCTCATAACGCAGCACCAATGTTAATCCGTCAAACTTGGGCTCTACCACATAGGTGAATGCTTCCCCTGGCACCAACTTACGGTTCCGTGTTTCCCAAGCCGATAAATCCTCTATCCCGAACGCATTCGCCAGACTGAGGACAGGGCGCAGATGAGAAGTCTTCAGGAAATCTGAGTCCAGGTCACTCCCAACCCGCTGGGTCGGAGAATCCGGTGTAACCACTTCAGGGTGCTCGTTCTCAAGTGCTGTCAACTCCGAGAGGAGTTGATCATACTCTGCGTCGGTGATCGTGGGCCGTGCAAGTACGTAGTACCGGTACGCGTGCCGATTGAGGCTCGTACGCAGCTCGGCAGCACGATCTGCTACACTGATTCCCATACGGCCATTTATCGCCAAGCCCCAATCAACCCACCCATGAGGAGAAAAACAACGAGGTTGTATGCCTGATTCAGCACAAAAATCCCCATGCCTTTATCCTCCCAGGCAACACTCTGCCAGCCCATGGGAAGTGCAAACCCCACCCAGGCTGCAAAACCAACCGTCAATCCCCCTCCCAAAGTACCCATATCCATATAGGCGATCAGAAACGATAAAACATATACCGTAAGTACAGAACCCACCAGGGATCCTCCGTAGGATTTGGCCGGATTGAGGGTCTCTTTGATTTTCTCCTCCGTCAGATCCATCATCTCCATCCACATCTTACCAAAGAGCGGTCCGTACCAGAGTGAGCCCACGACCATCGGGAGCAGAGCGGCAACTATAAATGAAATCCAGTTTTCGGGTAAATACATCTTGCGTTGAGTTAGTGAACAGGTCAAGATAGCAGATTATGAAGAAACTGTAAAGCTATTGCTCAGCCCAGATCGCGCAAACGGCTCCCGAGGGATCGCGAATGACTGCATAGCTCTTGCCGGGGCCCATGGATCTGGCCGGGCAAACGACCTCGCCTCCACATTCTACACAGGACTGGAGGCTCTTTTCCAGAGATTCCACCCGAAAGTAGGGAATCCAGACCGGCGGGATCCCGGCATTCATGCCACGTGCATGACAGATCCCTGCCAGTGTCTCTTTGCCCTCGTTCATCGCGTAGTCCTCGTACCCGCCCATGTCAACGGGTTCTGGATCCCATCCGGCAACATTGACATAAAAGTCGCGAATCTCTTCCGCATGGTCAACCGTCAGGTCGATCCAAAGTGGGGGGTTTGTTTCTTGCATAGATTTATCGGCTTATGGGGGTGATGATCAATGCGGAATTCTCAGCAGTTCGCACCTTTCTTGTCAAGATAATTCCTGTGACCTAGTGATGCTCGTACCCCAAGGTACGCACAATAACCACTATCCCCAAGGGTTGTGTGAATAGCTGTGGAATTTTCTTGGATCAATCGTGCATTTATTGTTTGCACTTTGTTGACTACCGGTACGGATTTTTGCGGTATCCTTGTATCGTATATCAGTCACTCTTTCTTTCCTTCTTAATTCATGCCAGACACAACCCGATCCCGCCATCAATTCAACCGTGAAAATGGACACCCCCCACCTTCCCGAACCGCCATCGCACTGGCCTCACTGACTGTTGAGCAGGTCCTTTATGAGATCGAACTGATTAACAATACCCAATGGATACTCGGACAACGACGAGGACATTCCTGGTATAATGAAGACGGTGGACATCTGGCCGAAGCTGTGCAGATTAAGGCAATCCGAATTCCCGCGCGGCGACACTGAATCCGGTACACTCCCGGCGAATCAGGATTGCACATGCTGGATCTGAATACTGCGTCGTTCTGCGAAAGGACCTTGTCGGATAACCTCCCGGCTCACGACCTTCGGTAGACAAACTTCACTGCGGACCAGGTCTCATCAACGGAACAAATTTTTACATCAACCATCCCGACTGCCTGCCCCATGCGAAAGACAACGTTCCTGGATAGGTTTGTCCTTCTTCCCGAGCTTTCCTTTGGCCAGGAAATCCACAACATGCCCCTATCTGCCAAGGTTGGGAGTGCAATATCAAGCAACGTGACCAGCCGATCCTGGCGATCGGAAAACAGATGAACGAAATCTGCTTCATCCACTGGTGATTCACCCGGAATCATCAATGCATCCGAAATCAGTGTATGGTAGTGGGACGGCTGATCAAGCGAATACGCACGCATACCTTCCTTGAGTCCTAACTTCGCGGCCAATGTTGGAGAAGGCATGAATTGATCCAGTCTGGTTTATTTTTGGAAAAGTACGACAAATTGGTTACCATACAAAGCAAACTGATTTTTCTCTGATGCTACGCCTTTGTCTTTTTATCATTGCTGTATCCGCCGGATGCGCGCAGGTACAATCCCCGAATGTTATCTATATCCTTGCCGACGATCTGGGATATGGTGAGCTTGGCAGCTATGGACAGACGCTGATCCAAACGCCAAACTTGGATCAACTGGCCATCGAAGGAATGCGGTTTACCCAGCACTACAGTGGCAGCCCCGTATGTGCACCAAGCCGCTGTACACTGCTGACCGGGCTGCATACCGGGCACTGCTAAGTCCGTGACAATTATGAACTGGGGGGCTTTGCAGACAGTACCGAACGTGGGCAGCTTCCGTTGGAGGAAGGGACGTATACGCTTGGGCATATGATGCAGGATGCAGGCTACGCGACTGCAATCATTGGAAAATGGGGACTTGGAGGACCGCATTCCATCGGGATTCCCACCAAGCAGGGATTCGATTATTTCTACGGATATCTGGACCAAAAACAGGCTCACAACTATTACCCATCCCACCTCTGGCGCAATACCGAATGGGATACGCTTGCGAACGGCTATTTTCATCCTCATCAACGGTTTGAAGGTCTGGAGCCAAATGATCCGACGGCCTATGACCGTTACAAAGGCCCCGATTATGCCCCAGACCTGATGGCAAATGAAGCTGAGGAGTTCATCCGTCAACATGCATCGGAACCATTCTTCCTCTACCTCGCGCATACAGTGCCTCACCTGGCGCTTCAGGTGCCGGACGAAGAGCTGGAACCCTACGAGGGCATTCTGACGGAATCCCCTTATGATGGCAGCAGGGGGTACCTGCCTCATATCCGACCTCAATCCGCCTATGCAGCCATGATTACCCGCATGGATGCACACATCGGTCGCATCATTGAGGTCCTCCATGAACTCGGCATCGAAGAAGAGACACTAATCATATTCTCGAGCGACAATGGCCCCACCTATACCGGAGGCGTGGACACGGAACAGTTTCATAGCTCAGGTGGGCTGCGAGGCGGCAAAGGTGAGGTCTATGAAGGAGGGATCCGGGTACCAATGATTGCTGCCTGGCCCGGCATGATTCCACCTGAATCAACCACTGACCATGTATCTGCGTTTTGGGATGTGATGCCGACACTTGCCGATCTCGTGGGGATTGATCTAGTGGCAGAGGTGAACGGAGTTTCCTTTCTCCCTGTACTTATGGGGCAGGATTCCCCAACCCCAAGCGAAATGTACTGGGAATACCACGGCCGCAGATGGAATGGGGCACAGGCAGCAAGGATTGGCCCGTGGAAGGGGGTACGGCTGGGTGGCCATAACGATCCTGCTGCCCCAGTGAGTCTCTATCATCTGGAGAATGATCCTGGGGAATTGATCAACCTTGCCGATGTACACCCTGAGGTTGCCCAGAATTTGCTCTCTCTTATGCAATCGCGCAGTCACTCAAAAATTGAGCGGTGGAACTTCGCCGAATAGCCAGGCCGAATGGATGATCACACAACCAATCCCAAGCCCTGACCGTCCGTTCAAAGGAACAAATCGCTCTAGAAAAACGGCATCGGATCCTAAAAAACTGTATCATACCGGTGTTCATTCCTAACAATTTTTTAACAAACAAATGGTCACAATACTCTCTCTATGGCTCCCGATCCTCATCGCTTCCGTCCTTGTCTATGTCGTGGCCGCCGTGCTATACATGGCAACTCCCCTGCATTCCAAGGACTTTGCCAAACTTCAAGGCGAAGACGCAATCATGGATGTCCTGCGTGCTCAGGAAGTGAGGCAAGGACAGTACATGTTCCCGGGTACGGAAAGCAAAAAGGAATGGTCCTCCCCGGAATGGATTGAAAAAGCAAATCGAGGCCCCGTCGGTCTGCTCTTTATTCATGCCCCTGGGACCAGTATGTCAAAGCAGCTCACTTTTCAGGGGATCTTTGTCCTTGCGATTTCGATCATGGCAGGCTATATGGGTTCAGCCAGCCTCCCTCCCGGGGCAGAGTATCTAGAAGTATTTCAGGTTGTGGGAACTGCTGCCTTTCTAGCCCATTCGGCCGGCCCCTTTACCGACGCGATCTGGTACGGATTCAGCTGGAGAATGACTTGGGTGCGTGCGCTTGAGGGTTTGCTGTTCGGCGTATTGACGGCAGGTGTTTTTGGCTGGCTCTGGCCCCAGTAATCGCACGAGGCTGACAAAGTATTGCAGGATCTGAGACTCTGGCGTGCGGGGAGCCCGCATGCCAGAGTCTACCGCGAAGGGATGCCCTGCCTGCCCATTTCTACAGGTTTGCACGCGGCAGAATCACCGGGGATCCTTCCTCTTTTTGTCGATGCCAAGTCCATGTAAACTTTGTTGCACAAACGTCTTGGGGAATTCCTCCAGATCTTCAAAGCCGAGTTCAATGTCACGTCCACTATGAGGGATGGATGCGGTCTTGAACAGGTAGTCCCACAGGCTGAGGCTGATCCCGTAATTGATGCCATACGGATGGCCCTCCGGCCAGTGCTTGGCATGATGCCAAATGTGCATCTGAGGACTGTTAATTACATATTTCAGGGGGCCCAAGGGGATCCAGATATTGCTGTGATTCGCATGCCCGATCACCAGTGTGATCAGGTAAACAATAAAGAACTCTTCAATCCCAAACCCGATCATCGCCAGCGGAATGTATTGCAGTCCGTTGTAGACCACATTCTCCATCCAGTGAAACCGCAGATGTGCAGCAAACCCCATCTCTTCCACGGAATGATGCACCTTGTGGAATTCCCATAATGTCGGGATGCGGTGTAAGAGCCGGTGGACATTCCAATGAACGAAATCGCGAATCACAAAAAGCAGCAGCAGCTGTGCCCATATGGGTAGATTGCCCACCTGAATGGCCACCAGATTGGTAACCCCAATACTGGCCAGTGCATCATTGAAGAGATTCACAACCACCATACTCGCCGCATTGAAGATGAAGAGCGAGAACAGAAAATAGTTGAAGAACATGTAGAAGAGATCCAGCCAGAAATCATGCCTGAACTTCTTCTGCTCTTTACGCCACGGGGCAAAGAGCTCAAGCACAAAGAAAAAGCAGCTAACCCCAATCAGCCAATAGAAATAATTGTGCCAGTGAGGGATGGTGATCTCTGTCCACAAATAGTATGAGTAGGCTTCGTAACCACTCAGAAATATGTCCCAGTATTTCTCCATATTCACTTAACCTGTACGTGCAAACCCCTCCATCTGTGCCAATATGAACGTCTCAAAATAGGTGTACATTGCCTGATGCTCAGGTAAAGTCAGATCCTGATCCTGATCCCAAAGATCCCTCACCACTTGCTGCGCCTTTTCCAGGATCGAAACGTCCTCCGGGATCTCTGCAATCCGAAGTTCCGGCATTCCACTTTGCCGGGTTCCGAATAGATCACCTGCTCCCCGCAATTTTAAGTCAGCCTCGCTGATCTCAAACCCATCTGTGGTACGCTCAATCACTTTCAGTCGTTCTTTGGACTCTAGAGATTGACGCCATTCTGCCATGAGGATACAATAGCTCTGATGGTTGCCCCGTCCAACACGTCCCCGCAACTGGTGTAATTGACTCAACCCAAATCTCTCTGCATGTTCAATGACAATGACGGTGGCTTCCGATGCATCCACACCGACTTCAATGACGGTGGTTGCGACCAGAACCTGCACCTCTCCCGACTTGAACCGTGCCATGACCGCTTCTTTTTCCTGACTCTTCATCTTTCCATGCACAAGCGCCACCTTACCCTTTTGATACAACCGCTGCCATGCCAAAAAGCCTGCTTCTGCATTTTTTAGATCACTCTTCTCACTTTCATCCACCTGCGGATAGACGATATAGGCTTGCCGTCCCTGTCGTAATTGTTCCAGTACGATGGCTTCCATTTCTGAGCGGCGACTTTCCCGGAGTAGCCTGGTGACGATGCGCTTGCGTCCTTTGGGGAGGTCCCGAATGGTGGTCATGCTAAGATCTCCATACATCGTCAGCGAGAGGGATCGCGGAATCGGCGTGGCACTCATCAGAAGCACATGTGGATTTTTTCCCTTGGCAACTAGGCTTGCCCGCTGTTCCACACCAAAGCGATGCTGCTCATCCACCACTGCAAGTGCCAAATTTTTAAATTTCACCTGCTCCTGGAACACCGCGTGGGTCCCTGCAACGATATCCATCTCTCCACTAGCAATCTCCGCCAGGACCCGCTCCCGGACCCGCTTACGCTGTCCTCCGATCAGTAACCCGACCTTGATTCCAAGCGGCTCGAGATATTGACACAGACTGGCGTATTGCTGCTCGGCCAAGACCTCTGTTGGTGCCATAAAAACACCTTGAAACCGGCTGTCTACAACCAGGATCAGGGCCGCAACCGCAACAACCGTCTTGCCACAGCCGACATCCCCCTGCAACATACGATACATGGGATAGCCACTGAACATGTCCCGCTCAATCGTTTCCAGGGCTTCCTTCTGCCCCTGCGTCAACTCAAAGGGCAGCACCTCGTTGATGAACTGCCCACAGCGGACTCCCCGACTATTCAAACGGATCCCTGTACGTTCTGTGCGTTTCTTTTTGGTATAGTGAAGCAGTAATTGAAGGAAGAATAACTCTTCGAATTTCAAGCGATATCTGGCTTTTTCAAGCTCCTCATGGCTTTTGGGAAAATGGATCGCCCGCAGGGCGACCCGGCCATCAAGGAGGCTGTGCCTCTTTTCTACCCATTCAGGCAGGACCTGTGGAAATTCCAACCCACGGCTCTTGATGAGTTGATAGATGATATTGCGAAACGTTCGACTGCTGAGACCAACCCCCTGCAGCCGTGCACTGCCAGGATACAGGGCAGTAATTCTACCCGTTGAGAGCTGTGGACCTCCCTCATCAAGCCGATCAAAATCCGGGTGCACCATCGTCCAGGATTTACCGAACCTTGACACCTCCCCGGTAAATGCAACCCGGTAGCCCGGAGCAAACGCTTTCTGGATCCATTTGCCCCCCTTGAACCAGATTAATTTCAGGTGTCCATTCCAATCGTCACGGATCAGTACTTCAAGGCGCTGACGATTGCGACCCGCAACCACCTCTGTACTGCGAACAGTTCCGATAATTGTGACTATCTCCCCTTCGGTATCCAGATGAATCACCCGGGATACATTCGAATGATCCAGATAACGCCTGGGGTAATAGTGTAGCAGATCCCGATAGGTCTTTACACCAAACTGAGAGAGCACATCCGCACGGGTGGGGCCTACTCCCTTAAGGTATTGGATTGATTCAGCAAACACAGACTTTGCCATGATGAATGACTTGCCGGTACACGGATCTACTGAAGATACTGACCTGAAACCACTTGTCTATTCGTATCCAAGCAGCACGAAGCCAAGAATCTAGAATGTAAAGATTCAATCGTTCGGATAAATCCCCATAGAATGCTTCTCAGGAGCCTCAAATTGGATCCTCATCTCTATCCTGCATCGGAGAGATCAAGACCAATGGGAAAGGTGACCTGATATCCTGTGTCACTGGGAGTCGGCTCCAGCATCAATCGAGATCCTGAACGCAGGAAAATTCTATCATTGGAATTGCGTATCGTGCGCGTACCATGCTCGCTATAGGGCGGTTCAGCATGCACCTGATCGGTCACCTCATCGTTAAAATAGAGCTGTGTCGTAAACTCATATCTCTTCCCCTGCTCTACTCCGATACGAATCTTAAAATGAAGATGTACGGTCCGCTCCCTGTACCACCCAGGATAAATCGTCATGAACTGGGCTATCCCATCTTGGTCCGTCAATTGATACCCGCGAAGGAATTTCTGGTCACGCAGATCTGATCCTCGATCCCGAAACCCCGAATATCGCCCCGCAGCATCGCACTGCCAAAGATCTACTTGTGCACCTGGCAAAGGCACACACTCTTCGCTGCCTACCCGCAAAACCTGAAATGTGACCCCAAGAGGCAAACCAGGAGAGACAGAATTGGTCGCAGGATCCATGCGGATATCAGACCTCTCAAGTTCAACATCCGTAAAAAACGGGCCTTCTGTCTGCTCCGGCCGAACGATACAGTCAGGCACAACAACTGCTGAGGCATATTGATTCGCTACAAAATAACTGGGACCCGCCACGAAGGCTGCTCCAATAATCTGCATGATCTCTCTCCGACTCAGTATCCGGCCGACCGGCATATCATCTAAACCCATCATTCTACATGTTTAGTTGCGATTACCTCTCCATTTACCAAATTAACGAGCCTGGTGAAATCTACAGAACAACCGGCATAAGTGCTCGTTTTCCTCGCGCAAGTTTATAAATTCAGTTGCATACTGACTGAGATTTTGTACGAATTCAGAGATTTTCGCTCTCAATTTGGCCATTTTTTGCTCAAATTCATCTTTTTTCCAGCGTTCATTCCAAACTACCCCGAAATAGTGAATTTTTACGGGACCTTCCCACCCAGCACCTGTAAAACTCCTCGGAATCCACCCCTGTTGCATGGATTTCCGGTCGAAATCTCGTACCCTCAAACCCGGGGCCAAAGCAGATACTTTTTCCTGGCCGAACCCCACCAGATTCAGGGCATGTCCAAGCAACGCACCCTGCCCAATATGCCATCTCGGTTTCCTAACCGAAAATCCTCTGCCAAAACGAGTGGAGAGATCGGCTGACAGGCGTTCAATAACTTTCTCACCATATTTGGCACGCTCCCTGAACGTTGTTCAATGTCCCGGCACGCGGCCGCAATCCATCGTTGCGCTGATTCGAGTTTGACGCATCCCCAATACGAATACTTGGTACCCCCAATAATCCGTTCTCTTGATTCATGTACACGGTAAGAACGATACTGGAGGATTGGCTGGATTACGATTAGATCCAAGTGACCGTTCTCAACGGATCCCCGATAACTGCGTACAACATGAACCGGCTTTTTGAGCCTCTCAAGATACAACCAACGACTCCCAGGTGGATGCGACGCCATTTTGATGGAGATCTCTATACCTTGCGCCTGTTTGCCGGTATTATCGTGGCTCAGGCACTAGTTTTACTTTGCATAAAACTATGGCCTCCCCCAGTCCCCCCGAAGCCTCTGGATATCGCCTATTCCAATCCCGAGACAATCCAGATGGAAGATATTATCACCACTCACCAAACCCAGTCTTCTCCGCCACCACCTGCCCCCCTACCTCCAGTGATCCAACCCGAAGACATGATTCTGGAAGAAGATCTACCCTTGGATTTTAGTCCACTGACGATAACAGCCCCCCCGATCGATGAAATCCCCGCTGAGACTGAGGGGATGCAACCAAGTGGCATTGCCGCTTCTGAACCCCCTAAACCAATTCGAATTGTCACACCCGAGTACCCTCAATCCGCACAACGACGCAGAATACGCGCAGAAGTCGTGATCACATTGGTCGTGGACAAACAGGGCCGTGTTCAATCCCCACAAGTCCTCGAGCGATACCTACTTGATAAAACAGAAAATACGCGGACGCGGGTAGATGAACTGGGACATGGGCTAGAAGAAGCAGCAATCAATGCCGCCATGCGATCTCTATTTCGTCCAGCAAAAAAGGAGGGGATGTCGGTTGACAGTCATCACAAGCTCACCTTCAAATTCGGAAGTTAACCTCAAGATAGATCGCGCCAGCGAGCATCCTCTACCTCGTACTCTTCTCCAAGCTTATCCCGGAACGGCGGGCGCTCCCGCTTGGGATCCTGCTTTGGTTGATCGGACCCGATAACTCGGTATATACGCCAACCTGCTTTCAGAATAAAATATCCGATCAATGCCAGTAAAATTCCTACTCCTAAACTCATTCAATTAATGATCTGCAGAAAACCAAATGCATATCCGAATGTCCCCAACATCCGTGTACTACTTCAGTTATAATTTCCTCTACTTTCCGGTACCGCCATCATCAATAGCCACTGACGCCGAATCAAAATGGCTTGGTCATTGCAATGTGCCAATACTTCTGCCACCGTGGTGTCAACTGGACTGGGGATGTAGGTGTCAGGGGCCAGATCATACCATGGCTGCAACACGAATCGCCGCTCTTGCAGCCTGGGATGCGGGAGTGTAATCCGATCTGTATTGCATGTGATTTCCCCCAAGGTAAGGATATCCAGGTCCAATGTCCTTGGAGCATAGGGAATTGATCGATGACGATCCGCTTTCCGCTCAATTTTCTGGCAAACACCCAACAAGTTCTCCGCCTCCAAATTCGTGTGCACCTCGACGACCGCGTTCAAAAAGTCAGGAGATTCATCGCCAGGACGAAGCGTATGGGCGGCCCCCTCATAAACCGGGGAACACCGCAATTGTCGATCTATCTTCCGCAAACCTGCTACTGCCTGCTGCAGCCATGTTAATCGGTCCCCTAAATTTGATCCCAATGCGATATAAGCTGTTTGCATTACAGTACCCCCGCCAGGACTCGAACCCGGATATACGGCTTAGGAGGCCGTCGCTCTATCCTGTTGAGCTACAGGGGCAGATGACTCGCGCAACGCACGAATACGTTCGGATACAACTCCACCAAACACTGCACTCCCCGCAACCACTACATCTGCACCACTCTCAGCAACCTCACACACATTCCCCGGATCAACTCCTCCATCTACTTCCAATAATGCGTGACTACGACTCTGCTCTATCATTAGCCGGAGTTGACGTATGCGCTGACTCGCTTCGGGTAAGTAAGACTGACCAGCAAACCCCGGATACACAGACATAATCATCGCGACATCAATTTTATCAAGCCAGGGACGTAATTGATCAAGAGAGGTGTCCGGGTTCAGCGTTAAGCCGGCCTTGCACCCCAATGCATGAATTTTCTGAAGCGTAGCCTCAATCTCTTTACATGCTTCTATGTGTATGGTAATAATATCCGCCCCCGCCTTGGCAAAGTCCTCGACATACCGCTCAGGCTCCGTAATCATCAGGTGTGTATCCAAGACCACACCAGTTCTTCGCTTGAGCGGCGCAAGCGCCGTAACCGCTAGGGGTCCGAAGGTTAGATTCGGCACAAAATGTCCATCCATCACATCAATGTGCAACCAATCCGCCCCTGCATCTACGGCCTCTGCTGCATGGGACTCCAGTCTCGCAAAATCAGCTGAAAGGATTGAGGGGGCAATTAACATTTGATTTTATGAAAAAATGGCGACAATGATGGCCATTAAAAGTACATTCATCAGCGCAACCGGCAGTAATACTTTCCAGCCAATCTGCATCAGCTGATTGTATTTGAAGCGAGGCAGAGTCCAGCGCACCCATAAAAACAAAAATCCAAAAAACGCAACTTTGGCCAATAAACTCCCTACCTGCATCAGAGGTAGTAGGAGGGAGCCCTCAAGCCACGGGAGCGCCGCAAGCAGCTGGGGCTCAAATGGGATCAGGTAACCTCCAAAGAAGAGCGTTGCAATCACAAACGAGGCGACAAACCAGTTCACGTATTCCGCCAGGAAAAACATGCCGAATTTCATCCCGCTGTACTCTGTATGATAGCCCCCCACCAACTCCTGCTCCGCTTCCGGCAAATCAAACGGGGCACGGTTCGTTTCTGCAAAAGCAGTGATGATAAACAGGATCGCCCCAATGGGGTTGCGGAAAAAATTCCATCCCAGAATTGCACCCCCCATTGCCTGATCCTCCACAATCTCCACGACGCTGAGCGAACCAGCAGTAATCACCACGCTGGCGACAGCCAGTCCCATGGAGAGCTCATAAGAAATCATTTGCGCACTTGAGCGCAACCCACCAAGAAGTGAAAACTTGCTGTTACTGCTCCATCCCGCAAGTGTGACCCCATAGACCGAGATACTCGTCAACGCCAAGATGATCAGAACCCCTACCGCGCTGTCCACAATGACAAAGCCGCGCGCATACGGAATCAATGCCGGCACCGTCATCGCGATCACAACCATCACCACCGGGGCCAGTGAGTGAACAAACCTGCTTGCTCCTTCAGGAACGGTATCCTCCTTGAAGACCAGTTTGAATACATCTGCAAACGGCTGAAAAAATCCTCCCGGCCCAACCCGGTTCGGACCCGGTCGATTTTGGATGAAGGCAGACACTTTCCGCTCGGCATAAACCAGACAGGATGCCGATATCAACATAAAGTTGATGATCCCGAAGGCTACCACGGCCAATAATCCTGGCGATAGATCCATTCGCCCTTAACTGATGACTTTTGTCTCAATGAATGGAAGGTTAACACCACTCAGCCCCATTGCCTCATGCGTGGCTCCTGCAAATCCTGGAAAGATTTGACTGATGTGTTGCATGATCTTTTTGGGACCCTGCGGATTAATTTCTGTGTCGAGCAGCCTTGATATGATCGGAATGATTTCCCAGCTCGGCTTACAGTCAATATAGTGACATTCACTATGCCAGCGGTCAAACGGCGTACCATGCTGGTCGGCGCGGCTGAGTCCCATGTGCATCATGAGCGTCCGGTTGGTCCCCTTGATGGCTTTGGCAGGCATGACCCGCTGCGCCCGCCCGGATTCATTGACAAACGTCCCGATAGTCTCGACAACCATCGCTGCAGGAAGCCCTACATTCGCCGTAGGAAACGTTTGATTGGTCGTGTGATAATAATGCAGGATAACCTCTATATCCGCTAACGATTCAATGCTGCAAAGCCCTGCGGCAACGGGATCATCCTCTAGAACATACAGGACCGGGACCTCCCCAGATTCAATCCGTGCACGCCAGAATGGCAGATCAATCGACTGCAATCCCAGGCGCTCACACCCTTGGCTGTTCGGAGCCCGATCATCTGTGCGAAGCCAGTCATCCCCGTGCCCTGGCTCGATATGAGGAATGTAGCCGGCAACCTGCCCTCCAACTGCCTCTGCAAGCTGCATCAACATCCAATTATCCTCAACCGTCGCATGGGCAGAGGCGATAAAGACAGTAGATGCACCTGCATTCTGAAGGATTTCGGCGGCCTTCTGAAGGCTTGCATCCCATGAGGATGGAACGGGCTCTCCCGCGATGGAAGGACCATAAGGCCGATCTTCATTGAAGCGACGATAGACTAAACGATCCTCGTCGGGAAGCCAGTATTCATTGACATCCGGATTGGCGCGCGGCGTAATCCGCAATATCAGGTTATCCCGAACCCATAGATGACAATTCGATCCTTTCGCGTTGGTGGTCGTGATGGATGGAGTGCTGGCCATCTCCCAGATCCTCGCCTGAAAGCGAAAATCAACGGAGGTCAGGGCCCCAACCGGGCACAAATCAATCACATTCATGGAGTAGGGTTCATCAAACGAAACCCCTGGTGGTGTAATCGGATAATTCTTCACCCCCCGCTCAATGATTGTGAGCTGTGCGCTTTTAGAGATTTCATCTGTAAAGCGCACACAACGTGTACAATTAATGCAACGCTCCGCATCCAATACAACGCGTGGGCCGAGCTTGACTTTCTTGGGCTTATGAACCTTACGGAATTCAAATCGCGATCCTTCCGGCCCGTACTTGTATGCCTGAATCTGAAGAGGGCAATGCCCCGCTTGATCACAGATCGGGCAATCAAGTGGGTGATTAATGAGCAGGAACTCCAGGGTATCACGCTGCGCATCTGCGACCTTCTCACTTGAGCGTGCAGTATGAATGACCTGCCCATCTGATAGGATATGACTGCAACTGGTCTGCAGCTTGGGGAAATACTGAATGACGGGCTCTCCCTGCTCATCCACTTGGAGTTCACCCGTTTGCCGATCCCGCACCGGTGCCCCAATATCAACCAGGCACTGCCGACAGTTCGCCGGCACTGACATGGACGGATGGTAACAAAAATGGGGGAATTCGATGCCGTGATCCAGACAAAACTGGAGCAAACTCGGCCGACCTTCAAATTCGTATTGCTTGCCGTCTATGATGACCTGAGACATGGGAACTCTAACTGGATTCTTCTGGAGACACACGAACACCGACTGCGCTCATGGAAAGCACCGGACTTGTCCCCGGTGCATCCTCCTGGTAATGCGCTTCCGCCCCCTCCTCTGGAATCGAGATGATCCCAAAGACGATGGCGTGGCGACCACTGATATCTTTGGGTACGGTAAACTGGTACTCGCCATCCTTATCCCTCCCGGCATGAACGCGCAGGCCATCTTCTGTATCCATACTTCGGAGCATTAGCCAGCATCCCTCCATCTGACAGACTTCATGTACGGTTCCTGCAACCGCCACATTCTTTCCCGTATAGTGTTGCGGCTCCGATATGACCGCTTCCACCGGGATGGCATCTGCAGCGTCTGGTGCTAATCCATAGACGGCATCGCTGATGGGCTCTACACGATTACAGGCAATAAAAAAGATGCAGACAAGGATCAGGTTGTATTTCATGTATCAATCGTCATGTTCATTTTCAGGCATTCACTGCCCAGACTGCCGGACGGCATCGGCGCTCAAAATCTTCCCGAAAACGCTTGATCGTATTGCGTACAGGCCAGGCAGCCGCGTCCGCCAATGCACAAACGGTACGCCCCTCCATTTGATCACAGAGATCAAGTAAAAGATCAAGATCCCGGAGATTTCCCTCACCATCATCAATCCGGGTGATCAAATTCTCCATCCACCCTGTACCTTCCCTGCATGGAGTACACTGCCCGCAACTTTCATGGTGATAAAAATGTGCGACCCGCCGCAGGAATGCAACCATATCCGTATCCTCGTCCAGAAACAGCATCCCAGCCGTCCCCAACATAGAGCCCGCTTCCCGCAGGCTCTCCACATCCATCGTAACCCCCTCAATCATATCTGCCCGAAGGACTGGTACGGATGCCCCGCCAGGCACAAGTGCTTTGAGTTTTTTATTTCTACGCATTCCTCCAGCAATCTCGAGCAGATCGGTAATGAGCATTCCCGTTGGATACTCATATACACCTGGGCGATTCACATGCCCCGAAATTCCATAAAGCAGAGGCCCCGGGTTTTTCTCTGCCCCAATCGCTGCAAACCAGTCCGCCCCTCGATCCAGAATAAGCGGGGCACAAGCTAACGTCTCCACATTGTTGATCGTGGTGGGGTATCCCCAAATTCCTGATTGTGCCGGAAACGGTGGCTTAATTCGGGGATAGGCCCGTTTCCCTTCAAGAGATTCCATCAAACTGGTCTCCTCACCACATATGTAGGCACCTGCTCCCTTATGGAGAATGATGTCCATACCGCGATTCGTTCCCAGCATGTTTTGGCCTGCCAACTTTGCGTCATACACTTTTTCCAGTTCCTGCTCCATATGCGTGACCCAACTTGCATACTCGCCGCGAACATACAAGTAGCATGCTTTGAGGGACATGGCATAGCCGGCAATCAGAATCCCCTCAAACAAGAGATGGGGGTTGTACTCCATAAGTTGCCGATCCTTGAACGTCCCTGGTTCACTTTCATCTGCATTACAACACAGGTAGCGGGACACCTCCGGCTTGACTGGGGGCATGAAACTCCATTTGAGCCCTGTAGGGAACCCTGCTCCTCCCCTGCCGCGCAACCCGCTGCGCTTCATCTCATCCGTCACCTCCTGAGGCTCTATCTCCTTGACGACCTTGTGCAGGGTCTTATACCCACCACCGGCACGATAGACATCCAGGTGATGCAAATTTTTGACCGGAGGCAGGAGCACCCGCTCATAGGACTTCCAGTTCCCCGCCTTCGTCATAATACGTCTCTCATTCTGTCCTGAAATAAGGCCTTTGGATGCATGACAGGATTCTTCAAGGAGATTACTGGGTCCGTTCTGAGCGTGGAGGGGTTACGTAACATTCCACCGCTTCCGTATCGGTTCGTCTATTCCCACCCATTTCATCTTCATCCTGCGGCAGCGTAACCGATACAAACGGCAACGACTTGCCGGCTTCGAGAACCTCTAGTAATTCGTCGACTTTTTCGGGGGTCAGGTTATGGGCATAGGGTCCGTTATTGACCTGCATCATGGGAGCAGAACCACATGCACCCAGGCACTCTGCCTCCTGCAGGGTATAGCGACCACAGGCCGACGTATGCCCACGCTTTACTCCCAGCTTCTCTTCCAGGTAAGCCAGAATATCGTAACCACCACAGAACTGACACGAAAAGCATGTACATACATCCAGTACAAACGTCCCTTTCCTTTCTTTGAAGTACTGTGTATAGAAGGTCGCGACTCCGTAGACCTGCGCATAGGGTAGTGAGAGTTCGGTGGCAACCAGTTGCAAAACCTCGGGTGGGAGGAATCCAAATTTCTCCTGTGCAAGCCAAAGCACCCACATTACCGCTCCATCCGAGGTTGGATACTGTTGGATCCAATCTGCAATCCTGATCTTTTCTTCCTTCGTAAATGTGAGTTCTTTTTCGGAAAAATGCGGCTCTGGGTTTGGATCCGGGAGTGCAACCACCGGGTTACGGATAAAATCTGCCATGCTACCTGTCCGCCTCCCCCATAACTGGATCAATGGAGCCAATCAGCACGACAATATCGGCAACTGGATGTCCTTCCATCATAGATTCCAAACCCTGCAAATTGGTGAAGGAAGGTGCATTTAGACGTGCACGCCATGGGCATCCGGTTCCATCACTTTCAAGATAAAACCCCAACTCCCCTTTCGGGGATTCAATTGCATGATAGGCTGTGACTCCTTTGGGGGGTGTAACCCCCGTCTCCGTGTACATGAAGTCATGTATCATTCCCTCCATGGAATAGTACACCTCATCCTTGGATGGGTAGGCTTTCTTCGCATCATCCGTACGGATTTCTCCTTCCGGTAACCGATCTAGGCACTGGTTGATGATCTTGATGCTCTCAAGCATTTCTTCCATGCGAATATGATAGCGTGCTAGACAATCCCCCTCTTCCCGGAGCGGGATCGTAAAGTCCACCTCGTCATATTTCAGATAGGGTTCAAAGATTCGGATATCATAGGGTACCCCACTGCCACGAAGATTCGGGCCGGTGAGTCCGAGTTCAATCGCTTCCTCTTTACTGATCACACCAATATCCTTGTTGCGATCAATCCAGATACGGTTGCGGTTGAGAAGTTTCTGCCAGCCCTTGATAATTTCTTCATAGCGTGTTACAAAATCACGAATCATCGTGATAGCGGTCGGACTCAGGTCCGTTGCCAACCCACCGATACGGCTGTGAGATACGGTAAAGCGTGCGCCGGATACTTCATCAAAGATACTATAGAGATCCTCGCGCCCCTGGAAGGTCCACAGAAAAACACTGACCGCCCCTGCATCCATCAGCCCAACTCCCAACCACAATAGATGCGAGGAAATACGGGCCAATTCACACATAATCATACGGATCCACTGTGCACGATCAGGGACTTCAATGTTGGCAAGTTTTTCCACCGCCATACACCACGCCACATTATTTGCATAGGGAGAGAGGTAATCCATGCGATCTGTATAGGGCATGAACTCCTGATAAGTCTTGCTCTCTGCAAGTTTTTCGATCCCCCGATGTAAATACCCAATATCCAGGATACACTTCTCAATCCGCTCGCCGTCTAATTTCACGACGCATCGGAGCACACCATGCGTAGCTGGATGCTGTGGTCCGATATTGAGAGTCATCTCATGCTCAAGCGCATCTTCTACGCGCGAAATTTCAATCCCCCGCTTTGTACTCAGCCATGCATCTTTGCTCTCAAGTCGTTTGAGCAAAGTCTCGTTGTGTCTGGGCCAGAACGAGAAGATTGCCTCCCGGTCATGATAGGGGGTTGCTACGGACATCTATTGTTCCTCTCCTTGGGGCTCTTGATAACTCTTGGCTGGACTGCCACTGTGGGCAGCCGCAAAGGGATCCATGGTCAACTCCCCTTCGGGGGTCCGTGGAGGAAGCGGCAGGGATCCTGGGACCCCAAGAAGTGGGAATTCCTTGCGCTGAGGATGATATTCAAAATCCTCCGGCATATACATTCGCCGAAGGTCGGGATGCCCCTCAAAGCGAATCCCCAACATATCGTAGCACTCACGCTCATTCCAGTCTGCTGCCTTGAAGAGATCGGTCAGCGACGGAACGACCGCATCCTCTTCGTCAACCAGCACCTTGAGTCGAAGACGCCTATTGGTTTCCAGGTTCACCATGCCGTAGTACACCTCATAGCGGGGTGCATCCTCACGAAAACGATCAACTCCAGCCAGATCCACCAAATAGGTGAAGCCCAGTGTTTCCTTCAATGCAGCACAGACCTGCAACAGGGAATCTCGCTTCACAAACGCGGTATGCTCGCCCGCATACACGGACACCTCCGTAATTGCCCCGGGAAACTGCTCCTTGAGCGTCTCAATCGTGTCTGCCACGTTGGTGGACGCTTTCTCATGCACATTTTTTTCATTTGCATGTGCCTCGTCAACGGGGGTAAAATGAAACTTAAGTGACTCAGGCATCCGCTAGGCTTGACGCATTCAAAGCTACCTTACGGCCCTCGCCAGTCAGCATTTCCGGCTTGGCTGATTGCGCCGATGACTCTTTCGGTCCACTCGTATAATCCTGGGCCACCGAGTACTCGTTGCGAATTTTCTCTTGAATATCCATCAACGCATGAATGACCGCCTCCGGTCTGGGAGGGCAACCGGGGATGTACACATCCACCGGCATAAAATTGTCAATCCCTTGAACGACCCCATAACAACGATGCATGCCCCCGCTGGATGCACATGCTCCCATTGCAATGCACCATTTTGGATCCGCCATCTGATCCCAGACACGCCGGATGGCGTGTGCCATCTTGTAACTGCACCATCCCGCAACGATCATCAGATCGGCCTGACGAGGAGAAAACCGCATTGCCTCACTGCCAAATCGGCCCACATCGTATTTGGGGCCTCCAAACGCCATCATCTCAATGGCACAGCACGCAAGGCCCATGGGCATCGGCATCAGTGAATTGGACCGTGCCCAATTGACGACCGCATCAACCGTAGTCGTTAAATACCCAGTCGTTGAATCCATGGCAGAAAAGTTAGTCCAATTTTATGAAATTCTATATACTCTGTTTCGCTATTCAAACTCAAGTCCACCCTTTTTGATGTCATACAGCAGTCCCACCGCGAGAATGGTGATAAATATCGTCACGGCTGCCAGAACTCCCATCCCGATTCCCGCTTCCAGGAAGTGTCGGTGACTGACTGCCCATGGGTATAGGAAGACGACCTCAACATCAAACACAATAAAGATCATCGCAACCAGATAGAACTTTACAGAAAATCGCTGATGCGCCGTCCCGATGGGATCCATTCCACTCTCATAGGCGCTGACCTTTACTCGATTTGGTCTCCGCGGACCAAGGAGTCGCTGAGCAAGAAGCAATGTCAAAGCAAGGCCTGTAGCCAGCCCCAACATAATCAACAGTGCGGTAAATTCAGCACTCATATCCAATTGTCAATTTCATTCTTGATCCCAGACGGACAGTATAATGCTTAAGGATGCGGATTGATGCATTTATCTCACCTGTAGTGAGCGAATTTTGGGCGTGAAATGAATCGTCCTGTCAGATTTTGAAAGGTTTCGCTGCACAGCATTCGCTTCCATTATTTGATCGCCAATCCTACCCCTCCGGCAACCAGCGAGGAAGCACCGTTCTACGAGATATCTTCCAGATGAATGTTATGCCTCAAAGTGCTTTGTAAACCGGGTTTTTGATCTACCGGCAGGCGATGGTGGTCGCAGACTAAATCAAAGCATTCCCATCTGTGAAATTACAACTGAAATTGATTTTTGATATTTTGAATGAATGCATCTTCATCCATTTCTTTCCGGGAATCCAGCAAATGGTGGGCATCCGCTCCTGCCCGGTAACGCATTTGATTGGAATCATCCGTCGCTGCATCGTAGATCACTTCTGCAACCAGTTTTGGTGAGGATGGCGCCATCCCTCCGCCAGAGGCAAAGGCCTGCATAACCTTACCGACAACTCCCTGATACTCCAATAATTCAGGTTCATTCTGAAAATCAAAAGAACGGCCAGCAAAATCTGTAGCGATCAGGCCGGGTTCCACGATTTTAACCTTTACGCCGATCGCATCCATCTCATAGGATAATGCCTCAGAAATTCCTTCCACCGCAAATTTGGTCCCGTGATACAGGCTGCCCAGTGGAAAAGTCATCTTCCCACCAATTGAGGAAATATTGATGATGGTCCCGGACTGATTATTCCGAAAATGAGGCAATACAGCTCTGGTCACATCCAGTAAACCAATCACGTTCGTATTGAACTGTCTCACAATATTTTTTCTGGGAAATGCTTCCAAGGGACCGTATGCACCATAACCCGCATTATTCAAAAGCACATCAATTTTCCCAAACATCTCAATACCAGACTGAACCGCCTGGTCAATGGAATCCAGGTCAAGGACATCAAGTTTCGTGACAAGTATATTCGTGATATCGGTCAATTCCTCCTCCTTTTCTGGTGATCGCATGGTAGCGATCACTTTCCACCCATTATCATGGAAATGTCTTGCTGTGGCTTTTCCTATTCCACTACTTGCACCTGTGATCAAAATAGTTTTATTCATTTTTTTATTTCCTGGATATGATCGTCAAAAATACTCCTCTCGTGCCCACAGACAACCACCTTTTTTCGTTGACGTAAATTAAAAGTTTCACCCTGGAGCAGGGCGATGTAAAACCGGTCGGAGCCCGCCAAATGGGCCTTACGTATTCAAGATATTTAGGGGTTCTATCGTGATTCGTATGGAATGATTAACGCCAGTCCGCGGTATAGGTCAGACGTGCACTTGCAATACGGCCCAGTCTAGGGGAACCAACAAATTCCCGATGATTGCTGTCGGTCGCATTATTAATGCTGAGATCCACCCGAAGTGCTGGATTGATTTCATAACCAGCACCGACATCCAGGACGAAGTAGGAGGGCACATTACCGTCATAGGGCCCCGAAAGCACCCGAAATCCATCTATATAACGACCGGCTGCATTCACGCTGAACCCACTTCGGTGCTCGTACTGCCCACCAAGCTTAAACTTCAAGCTTGGTGCATTCAAGGCAAGTACCTGATCCTCATTGTCCTCGTTCAATTCTGTATGGTCAAAAAAGTCATCGCTCACCCAGGACAGGTTCCCGAACAGTGAAAGGGACCGGGATACAAGCACCTGTAGGGATAGATCCGCCCCATAATACTCAATACTTCCGAAATTGGGATAGGCCAACATGATCTCCGGCACTTCACCGACTCCTGGATTATTCTCATTGGGTTGTACGATTGCAATCGGGGTTGATGGACCTGGGAGATCGCTCCCTGCAACATCCACCAGTAGTTGAGCAGCCTGCTCCGCACTCAAACCGAAGAGGCCGAGTGCAGCAGAGAGTGTGGCATTATTCGTAATTCCTGTAGTAATATCCCGAACAAGATCCTGCGCCAAATTTGGAACCAATACCAGTGGCGTATTCACTTGGAGGGAGCCGATGAAATTTTCCTTTGTCGCATAGTAGACATCCACGGCAACCAATATCTTGTCATCAATAATTCCCTTGTAGCCTACCTCAAAGGCTTGAGATATCGTCTGCTGAAGGGGGGGCACATCATCCAAATCTGTGATCCCCAAATCTATACCAAACGTACTGAGATTCAACGCCCCCAGAACCCCCGGGCTGAACCCCTCCACCACCGTTGACTCAGGGTTGAACGCAGACTTCAGCGCTGCAATCAGTGGCAACGGAACATTCAGTCCGGCATTGGCAAGCAGAAGGGCAAAATCTTCATCCGGGATTGCAACCAGTCCCTGATACATCAGTCCATAAACAACTCCCGTACTGATCCCCGCCGGGGTTGGGGCTCCCTCTGCCCCTGGCAATAAACTGGATGCAACAAGATCCGTCGTAGCACCCAACCCTAGATAATCTGGATTCCGCGTATAGGTAAAGCCGGTGGCCGCACCTCGTCCACGTACTTTAATATTGCCGGGCAGCACCGCAGCGACGATATCCAGCCAGTTACTGGTCGCCGAAGGAGATGAGAAACTGCGGTTATAGGTTGCACGGAAGCTTGAGCTTGGATTGGGTTTCAGCACCAGTCCAACACGTGGAGAAGCCTGAACTTTGTCGACAACATTATTGTAGTCCCCCCGCAATGCCATGGTCAATTCGACACGATCGGTGATGGTTGTCGTCGACTGCGCATACACTCCATATTCATCAATATTATCATGATCCTCATTACGCCCCAGAACCGTTCCTTTTGTATCTGGACGGGTCAACTCAAAATCCACTCCCATGATTAATGACTGTCGGGCACCAAGTTGCATATCGTACTGGGCCTGCATTACATACTCGCGAGAATGTTCCGTGACCGGCTCTCCTCCGTACACATAGGAATCACCTGAATCGTTGATGTTCATGAAAAATTGTGCAAAAAGGCCGCCCTTGGACAACCGTGCCTGAGCAAACGAATACTGATAATTCTCTCCTTGGATCGTGCCGATTCCACTTAACAGCGCCCCCTTTATTACACCAGCTCCAGCATTCAAAGACAGAGTGGTCCCAGCTCCCAAACGGAAGGAGAGATCTCCCGCGACGGTATACTTATTAAAGTCTGTGTCTCGCTTACCGTCCACGAAAATCTGTACTGCATCGTCTGGATCAGGACACTGATCAAATTTACTCGCCTCAAGAAGTGCTGAATCACATTCCTGAAGGGAAAAATCCACCGCAGTCGCATACGAACCAGTTACCTTGACACCAACGCGGTCCCCCAGCACCCCTGCAACCCTGGCCTGTACATTCATATGGGATTGCTCTCCACCACTGATCGAAACCGTAGCCCCTGGATGCGTAAAGGCATCCTTGGTGATGTAATGGATGACACCTGAATCTACCCCCGCACCATAGAGTGCAGATCCCGGACCGCGTACGACTTCCACCCGATCCAGGTCAACGGAAAGGTTGGGCATCATGCTGTGCAGGTTTACTCCGATCGAAGGGGAACCAGCATCCCGATAATCCGTCATGACCAATGTGGCTCCAGAAAATACGTTGCTGAACCCACGCAAAACCACTTCATGCCGGTCTACGCCGGTTTGCGCCATATCAAGCCCTGTGACATTACGCAGAGACATAACCGTCGAAGGGACAACGGCACGCGCAAGGTCTCCGGCCAGAATTACATCAATGGATGCGGGGGTATCCAATACTTTCTCCTGTCGCCGACCAGCAGTAACCTGTATCTGCTCCAGATCTATCCCACTCACCAAAGGCACATCAAGTGTATAGGTTTCTCCCGCGGAGAGATTAACTTCGATTTCAACGGACCTGTACCCCGCATAGGATACCCGTATGACACTGCCCCCTCCAGGCAATCCCTCGAGTGTATACTGCCCGGCTTCATCGGTCGCTGTCCCTTGCCCAGAGCCGACATGAACCACGTTCGCTCCAAGCAGCGGAAGACGACTCTCCGAATCTGTGACGATGCCGGTCACCGAAGCCGATTGAGCATAAATCCAACCGGGGGACACAAAAAACAGTAAGAATAAAACGCTACCAAAGATTTTTTTTGTAGTACACATCTGTCTATATTTTTTGAATGTTCGACACGACACGTTCAAACTGGATGTGCCGGAATCAGCCTCGACCTTATCCTTCGGTAACCTCCGCCATTGCCGCACCCCAGAATCTACCCTCCCCCCAATTTAACACATAGAACCATAGGTTGCTGCACGACTCAACTCCCCCGCTCCGTTGTGTAGGTGAGCCGGAAAGACATTACACGCCCAAGCCTGGGAGCCCCCACAAATTCACGGTGGTTACTGTTGAAAAGATTATTGATCCCCAGGTCTGCTCGGACTCCCGCTTTCTGGATTGAATACCCCACACCAACATCCACAATCGTATAGCTTCCGACTTCCCCAATATACTGCCCTGCAATGACAGGAAAGCCCTTCATAAACCGCCCGGATGCCCTCAGTGATAAGCCGTTCCGGCGCTGGTACTGTCCTCCAAACTTGAACTTGAAGCCGGGAGCATTGAGCGCCAGTTTCAGATCCTCGGATTCTTCCCCCAGTTCCGTGTGATCAAAGTAGTCGTCACTGATCCAGGACGCATTCCCGAAAAACATCAATTGATCACTGGCAAGGATCTGGGTGGAAATATCCATGCCGAAGTATCGGAGATTTCCAAAGATGGGATAGGTCAACATAAGCTCTGGAAAATATCCTACCCCTGGGTTATTCTCGTTTGTCTGTACAATCGCGATCGGAGTTTCAGTGTCGGGAAGATCATCCCCGGCGACAGTGACCAGAATTTCCGCACCTTGCTCTGGCGTCAAGCCCAGTAACCCCAATACACTTGCAATGTCTTCGTTTGCTGCGAATCCAACCGAAATATCCCGGATGAGGTCCTGTTGCAGATTCGGGACAAGCACAAACGGGGTCTTGGCCTGAAGTGGGCCGATAAAATTTTCCCGCTTCGCAAAATACCCATCCACTGCGAATAGGATCTTATCTTGGACAATCCCCTTGTACCCGATCTCCCATGACTGGGTCATTGCAGGCTTGATTGGTTCCAAATCCGGGAGGTCATTCAACTGAGGATTGGTTATAAGCTCCAATGTACTAAGATTGGGCAGTGCCAAGGCCCCTCGACTGAACCCCTGAACCGGGGTGACTTCCGGCCTTAGGCCCTGCTTCAGAAGAGAGATCAATGAGGTAGGAACATTCACCCCTGCCTCCGCCAGCATTATGGCCAGGTCCGCATCCGGGATTGCTGCCAACCCCTCGTAAATCAGTCCGTACATTACCCCGGTGTCAATTCCAACGGGAGTCGGCACGCCTTCCATTCCAGGGAGCATACTGGAAGCCACAAGCGCCGTTGGAGCTCCGAGTGTCAAATAGTCCGGGTTCCGGGCATAGGTGAAGCCACTTGCTCCGCCGCGTGCCCGCACATTGAGTTCTCCAAGAGAAGCAGCAACCAGGTTGAGAAAATAGTCGGTGGCAAGCGGTGAGGAGAAGCTACGATTGTACGTTGCACGCAGGCTTGACGATGGGGTCGGTTTTAGAACCAATGCAACCCGGGGCGATGCCTGAATATCCGTCACTACATTGTTATAGTCTCCCCGAAGCGCGAGCGTCAATTCCAGTCGATCCGAAATCTTTGTGGTGGATTGTACATACGCGCCAAATTTGTCCACATGCTCCAGCGTCAGGTCCACTCCTGCAATCAATTCCTGCCGGGAGCCAATCGCCTGCGTATACTGTCCCTGCACCGTGTACTCCTCTGAAACTTCTAAAATGAGATCTCCCCCGTAGATATATGAATCCCGCGAATCAATCGTGTTCACGTAAGCCTGCACAAACAGGGGGCCGCGGGCCAATCGAAGCTGGGCATAGCCGGTAACCAACCCTTTGGCCTGAATGGTCCCAATACTGCTGAGCATGGTCCCGTCAAGGTTGGCAATGCCCCCGTTGACCGAAAGAGTGGTCTGACCACTCATGCGCCAATCCACGCTACCCGATAATACCAGCTTCTGTTGCCGGATCTCGCGTGCACCATCCACGAACAGTTGTACGGCATCCTCCGGGTCCGGGCACTCACTGAACCGCTCCGCTTCGAGAAGTACAGGATCGCATTCCTGAAGCGCAAAATCCTCTACGGTTGCATAGTTGCCAATCAATTTTACGCCAACATTTTTTCCCAGTACGGTTGCGACGCGGCCTTGGACATTAAACATGGACCGTTGACCTCCACTTACAGCAATCGTGGTTCCAGGATAGTTGAACGCATCTTTGGAGATATAATGGATCATTCCCGTATCTCCGCCAGGACCATAGAGTGCGGATCCCGGCCCACGTATCACCTCGATCCGCTCCGTATCAATGGCTAGGCTTGGCATGATGTTGTGCAGGTTGACCCCGACGGATGCCGCACCAGCCTTCCGGTAATCGGTGAGCACATGGGTCGTCCGAGAAAAGACATTGTTGAACCCCCGGAGTACAATCTCGTAGCGGTCCACCCCGGTTTGTACCATATCCACTCCCGTCACATTCCGCAATGATTGTGCCATCGTCGGAGCAACATCCAATTGAAAATCCCGCGGAACGATCACATCAATGGATGCAGGCGCATCCAGTGTTTTCTCATTCCGGCGCCCGGCCGTCACCTGAATCGGATCGAAATCCGTTCCCGGCACCAAAGCAATGTTCCATACACGATTCTCATCCGCGGTCAAGGCGATCTGAGACTCCTGGGCCGCATAGCCAACAAAGCTGACGTGCAGTGTATAGGCTCCGGGAGCAAGGTTATGGATTTCAAACATTCCCTCCGTGTCCGTCGCACGTCCAAGGGTCGTTCCCGAGATGAGCACATTCGCACCGACCAACGGAAGCCCTGTTTCCGAATCGGTGACCTTGCCGGTAATCGCCCCCACCTGCGCGAAAACAGGCGCAGCAAGAACGCAAACGATTACGCTCGCCAGCAGGGTACGCATCGCATGATGTACTATTCCGCGCAACATGAATCAAATCGTGGTTTTGGCTGCTTCGTATTAACCACTTCCATCAATAATTATGCCATTCAATATGAGTTTGGCGCAGGCAAATCAGTGGGCTAGGTGGGCGGTCAGCCAGGTACTGCAGGTGGCTGCCATGGAGCCTGTTCACTCAACTCCTTTACCCCTTCTAACAACACCAGCGTGTACAAGGTAAATCGAAGCTATAAAACACATTAGATCTGCAACACTCGCCCCCTCACCGTCCAACATTCCCACGATTAATCTAAATAGTGTCTGTCCAGAAAATGCCTGTGCTCCGGGTCTGTTCCGAGATATTGGGGTTCATTTTGGTTCAATCCGTTTGATTATTGGTGGGGCGGTCGTTTTTGAGACACTTGTTTGTGCTGGATTTTTCTGTATTACAGGTATTTCGTATCTACTGGACACACCTCTCGCATCCGCCCGTACGAGCCACTTGATGTTCTTCCTCGGATAAGCGGGATGGCTACGCCGCGCGCCGCAATCGCTTGCGTTGTTTCTGGAGACGTCTGAGACGCTTTCGTTCCTGATCTCGCACTAGCGTCCCCAACCGGTGGATGTTCGCGGCCAATACCGAGGTTGCCACCACACGTTCGAAGCTTTCGCTGCTGGTCTCACGCACCAGTGACAAGCCTCGATGGTTGAGATGGTTCATGCAGGACTCTACTCCGGCATGCCCCTTCCGTGCGTTCTGGTAAGCCGGGTCATTCTGACGTGCTTGTTCCTCTTGGGTCCGCCCCCCTTTCTTCGGCATGGCCGTAACTTCCAGCTTTTCATCCAACTGCTTACGCACCTCAGGACTGTAACACGCCCGGTCAAACGAGCAGGTCATGGAGATCCCTGGATACTGTGCCTCCAAGGTCTTCACCAGGGGAATCGCAATATCCTTGTCGGTTCCCTCCCAAAGAATCCCGTAGCCTAAAACAAATTGATCCTCATCTTCAATCACCGCGACCGGGACCCCCAACTCGCAGAGGATTCCTGCCTTGCCCTTGACGATCCATCGCGTGAACGGCTTGAAGATCGAATAGATTTTCTCGTGGGTAGGAATCTGCTCTCCTTCAAAGATGCGGCGCTGGATCTGATCGGAAAATCGCGCAATGTAGTCCAGATACAGACAGAGTTCCTGTTTGGCCTCAAAAATTTCCTGCAAAGTGGCTTGATCTGCATTGGAACGGGGGGCGGAACGGGCCAAAATCTCCTGCTCCAGTGCATTGATCTGCTCCAGAAGGTCAAGAGATTTTTTGACCATCGCACGACTGCTGCGCAGATATCTGCGAACGTTCTTGAGTTTGTAGTCACGCCGCTGACCCTTCCGAGCTGCCCTATATTCCCGGTAGACCTTATTGCTCAGACTTTGGTGTTGCAGCCAACCATCCATCCCAAATGATTTGCCCACCTTCGCACTGACACGAATCAGACAACGTACCGAGTCCCAGAGCAAGAGCAGATCGGTCGGAAAGCGAACATTGGTCTTCACCGGTTTCGAGTCGCACCGACATTTGAGCGTCTCGCCCTCGGGTTTGCCGACCATTCGGTGCCCAAGTTTGACCACCAAACAATTGACCTGCACCAGCAATTCGGGGGACAGTGCCGATACGTTATCATGAATGGCGGAACGAGTGTAGCGGGTCCGATCGTCCGCTCCATGCCCCAGCATCTGCCACACAATATCCATATGGTTCGCCAAAGCGGTCAAAAGATCATAGTTGCAATGCAGCGCCTGCTTCAGGCCGGCCAAAACCAAGATATTCCACACGTCCATTCCGGGGCGCCCACAATTCTTACGGGTTCCCGGTTTATACCTCTCCAAAAGATCCATCAACTTCAATCGGGTCGGGAGGTCCAGAAAAATTTGTCGGAGCCCATACAGAAATACTTGAATCACATCCCGGCTTCTTGGATCAAGCTGGATCTCCTCCATGGAGATGCAATCCATTGATAATTGAAAGTCATACGCTTTTCGCATCGCAAAAAAAAGTTGAAGATGAACGGCCCGGTTCCACTTATACTCCCATGATCCAGGCATGGATCGACAAACCTGAAGAATAAATTCAGAGTAAAAACCGCCTTGGGATGCTTCCAGTACAGGTTTTTCAGGGATTGTGGATTTTCCTGAAAATCGCCCACCACCGAGGGGGCTTTAGAAACTCGTGGAGGAAAAATCTAGAGAATTACGCTAAAAAACGGCCGTAGGAGGCCTACAGGGCACATTTTAAGGATGTTCTGGTATTCCTGGACAGACACTAAATAGGAAATACGGTCCTAAACATGCCCCTATTATCACCTGTAATTTATACGGAATGTTACCAGTGCCAGTAAATCTGCGCAAATACAGAAACAAAGGAAAAATTACAGCCATCAACAGTAGCGGTAGAAAATTCTGAATTGACATCTTGTTACCAGTAAGTTTACTCGGCGAATATACACGGACAGAAAATGTACAACATTTTATCGTCGCTGAGAATTTCACGCTAGGTACAACTACCGTTGGTTTCTGTTAAATTTACGCAGATTTGCAAAAACTCACGGTAGTTTTTGTCCCCAAAAAAAAATCAGTTTTACGAAACATCAATTTGCTCCGCGCGCACTAGTGGGCCGGGTTTGGCAGAACTGTTACCGGCTCAGGGTGCGCCTGCGAGCCTCGCAATAATTCCCATAATTTTGGATGAATCGCCACGCAATAGTCTGTATTGGCTTGGCGAAAACTTCGATTTTTTTGTGATGAATCAAGGATTGGAGTTGGTAATTCCCACGCGGGACAAAAGTAAACCTACATGTTTCGTATGATGGGCTGCATTGAAGAGATCTCGGACTTCTTTCGTGGAGGTGTGGGACATGACTTCCGCTGAAGCCAAAACCAACGACTCAAATGGCTTCCCTTCCTTCCAGCTTTGCATCGCAAGAGGCTGAACCAGGTCGTCTTGACTTCGACGGTTACCTCCGTCACAGGGGTTCTGGAGTGGGATTTCCGGGAAAACTGAACACTACCAATCCCCCTTTTCAGGGCGGAATGATGAAGATCGAGACCGAATGGGACGCTTGATTTAGGAGGTCGTCCCCTCTTTGAACAGTACGGTCTGGCGCTGTATCGTCAGACCGACTGTCTGGTATAGGCGCCCGCTCGTTTCGGTAACCTTCGATGGAAGAAGGTATTCTGCCCGATTGCCTCGATCACAAATCATGGAGGTTTCCACCGCACCAAGTTCTGCTAAAATCTGCCCTTCACTCAGGCGATGTTTTGAACCAAACCTCGCATTATATCGGTGTCGGAAGATCCGTAACAGGGCAAATGCAACAAAACAGATTGCAATATGGGCACGCACCCGACGCTCGACCCAGTGAAAGATGGGCCGGATCGCCATGGTGTGTTTCATCACACGAAAACCTTCTTCAATTCGCCATAACTCTCCATAATGTTGATAGACTTGTTCTGGAGTCAGATCCTCCAGACTCGTCCAGACCCCATGCAGCCCATCAAACTTCTCATCCCGAACAATCGCTGCTTGATCTAAGCTCACTCCATCCTGCTTCACCTTCAGAAATCGACCACTTCTGCCGGTGCCCTTGACCCCCTGTTTCAAACGATTCTTCACCTTCTCAATTGCCTTCTCCCGTGAATGTACATCCCGAGCTGCCTTCTTTGGACAATAGCGCAAAATCAAGCGTCGACCACCAAGTTTGTGTTCGGTAACCTTACGACCCGTCGTTAAAACCTTCCAAGACTGTGCCCCGAGAATCGTCTTGGTGTGGAGTTGATTTAATGACCGTAAACGTGCAGCCACGATATAGTCACAGCCCAGACTTTGCAACAACGCTAAATTCTCCTTGCTCAACATCCCTGAATCGGCAACGACAATCATCCGATCCAAATCAAAACATTCTTTGAGGCGCGTCATCGCCGGTTCAAGCGTCTTTACATCGGTGGTATTGCCGGGAAAGAGTTCGTACGTGACCGGAAGCCCTTCTTGGGTTTGGATCAATGCCAAGACCAACTGAACCTTTTTGGGCTTCCCATCCTTGCTAAACCCTTTCTTGCGTAGCTCATCCGGCAACTCACTGGCAAAGCTCAATGTCGTCACATCAAAAAACAGCACCTTCAGTTTCCCGCCAAGCATGCCGAGCGTCTCGTTGGAGACCAGCTGCTTCATCTGTTCAATTCGGTCGTCCGTGACGGCATCCATCATCCGATAGAACTTCTCCACCGGAACGTCCACCCCCGCATCCTTGGACATCTGCCGTGCATGGGCCAGTTTACTATCCCCAGGTGCAGCCAGACGAAGTAAAACCGCTTGCTTGAACAGACGACGAGACATCTTCTGACGGCGATCAAAGACCTCTGTAAACCGCATCTGGTGATACAGGGCCCCCATGACCTCGTGAAAGCCCAGACAGATGCGCCGTATTTCCTCCAGCTTCCGTGCATCTTTGATCACCAGTGCCTTCGACTCCCGTTTTTTTCTGCGGGCAGCCACCACCTCGTCTACATAAGACTCTGCAGGAAATAAGGAGGGTTGCAGGTCTTCTTGGATCCGAGCTAATTCCAGATAGGCAATTTTAACCAGACCGTCCACTGCATCCGGGTGAACGCTTCCCATGTGTCGGACGATACGAACCCGCGGCTTTCTTTCCTTATTACGGTAGCTCTCAACAATCTGGACAGAGATGTTTTTCGTGGTTTTTCGTTTGAGTTCTCGGACCCACATGACACAGTTGGTTGGTGAATTACAAAGATACGAAAAATACAATTAAAAAGCAAGACTGAACACTACACAGGAAGGCCAAAAAAAAACCTCCCAGAAAGCACGGAAACAGTGGTTTTGTACCTGGAAAAATCGAAACCGTCAAAGTCAGGTTTTGTCCCCAAAAAAAAATCAGTTTTACGAAACATCAATTTGCTCCGCGCGCACTAGTGGGCCGGGTTTGGCAGAACTGTTACCGGCTCAGGGTGCGCCTGCGAGCCTCGCAATAATTCCCATAATTTTGGATGAATCGCCACGCAATAGTCTGTATTGGCTTGGCGAAAACTTCGATTTTTTTGTGATGAATCAAGGATTGGAGTTGGTAATTCCCACGCGGGACAAAAGTAAACCTACATGTTTCGTATGATGGGCTGCATTGAAGAGATCTCGGACTTCTTTCGTGGAGGTGTGGGACATGACTTCCGCTGAAGCCAAAACCAACGACTCAAATGGCTTCCCTTCCTTCCAGCTTTGCATCGCAAGAGGCTGAACCAGGTCGTATGCTTCTTCTCGCGTCAGTCCGTGGTCAATCAGATGCAACATCAATCGTTGGCTGTTATACAGACCATAAGTTGCATCCAGGTTCTTCTGCATGCGATCAGGGTAGACAACTAGGTTTTGAAGGATGCGTGTCAATCTCAGCAGGGCATAATGTACCACCGTGGTTGCATCGGGGAGAATCACGCGCTCCACACTGGAATGTGAAATATCTCTTTCATGCCACAAGGCTACATTTTCCATTGCCGCCACCATATAGCCACGCAGTAGCCGTGCACAACCCGTGATATTTTCGCTACCTATGGGGTTGCGTTTATGTGGCATGGCACTGGAGCCTTTCTGCCCTTTCCCAAACGCTTCCTCGACCTCTCTGACTTCGCTACGCTGCAAGTGGCGAATTTCTACGGCGATCTTTTCAAGGCTGGCCCCTATGAGTGCCAGCACGCTCACATAATGCGCATGGCGATCCCGCTGGATTACCTGCGTAGCAATCGGCTCTGGCTTAAGGCCCAGGAGTTCACAGGTGATTCGTTCCACCTCCGGTGGTGTATGTGCGAACGTTCCGACGGCTCCCGACAATTTCCCGGTTCGAACCTCCTCGGCAGCCGCTTTGAACCGTGTCAGGTTTCGACCCATCTCTGCATAGTAGAGTGCAAGCTTCAGCCCGAAGGTGGTGGGTTCTGCATGTACCCCATGTGTTCTGCCCATCATCAGGGTATCGTGATGCTCAAGGGCCCGGTCATGCAAGACCTTGAGCAGTGCTTCAAGGGCTTCTTCAATGAATTGATTTGCTTCCGCCAATCGTACGGACCAAGCCGTATCCACAACATCGGATGAGGTCAGACCATAATGGACCCATTTCTTTTCCGGCCCGAGTCCTTCACTGACCGCACGCGTAAACGCAACCACATCGTGCCGCGTAGATTTTTCGATCTCGTGAATCCGCTGCAGGTCAAAGGATGCGTTTTCCCGAAGCGTTCGAACTTCATCTTCGGGAATGACTCCGATCTTGGACCACGCCTCACAAACCGCCAACTCTACCTGAAGCCACACCTCAAACTGGCGCTGCTCACTCCAGAGTTTCTGCATTACCGGATGGGTGTATCGTTCAATCATACGCTTCTTAATCTGGATTTTCTTGAATATACAATCGAGGGGGTTGAACCACTGCAGATTCGGTCATGCACACGCAGTCTTGCCGTCCCTTGAACGCAGTCCTATACCTGACAAAAATCCACCTGCATTTGTAGACGGCTCTAAGTTATCCGTACTGAAATCCCGGAGAGGAGCAAGTGGAAGGGAAAGGATGGTACGGGGCATACGGGGGCAAATGAATAACCGGGAGCACGCCAAGCTGAGACTCGCGTCAACCTTGATGGCAAAGTTAGGCTGAACATTTCGGATCCCGGTGCCCCAGCTCTCACAACGAATCACGCTTATCCCTCAGACGCGTGTACAATAATTTCCGGGCCCGGAAAATATGCGCCTTAACCGTTCCGAGTGGAAGTTTCAGTTCCTGAGCAATTTCCTCGTAGGATTTTTCCTGCTGGTGCCGCATTACAATCACACGGTGATACTTGGGAGGCAGCGAATCAATCGCTTCCTGGATGATATTCGTGCGCTGCCCACCCTCAATTTTGCGGTCCGGTCGGTACGTAATATCGGGGACTTGCTGACGGACCTCACCCTCTTTGGTTTGTGTTGGCTTGTCCAGCGAGACCGTAGCCAGCCTTCGCTTGCGCTTATAATCAATCGCATGATTGGACGCAATCTTGTAGAGCCAAGTCGAAAACGCATAACTGGTGGAATACGTATCTAATGCTTTGAATGCTTTCATGAACGCCTCCTGAACCAGATCTTCGATTCCTTTCGCGTCCCCAATCGTACGCTTGATGTGCAGAGACAGCCCTTTCTGGTATTTTTGAACGAGCAGTGCGTATGCACGCTGATCTCCTTCCAGTGCGCGGGAAACCAGCTCACGATCCTTCTGACTGGACGCTGACCATCCGGTCTTCGTCTGATCTTCAGGCATTCGGTTCATCCGCTCATGTGCGACGATGCTGGTTGTCCAGCGACTAGCTATCTGGAGACACAGGCAGTTCACACGTCTCCTTATAGGTGCTCAGAACAATGCTGGTTTTTGTGCCGGTTACCCCTGGCCAGGATTGAATGCTCCCAAGCAAACGCTCCAACGAGGTGGTATCATATGATCTAACCTTCAGAATATGAGAGCCCTCCCCGGTAATCGAATGCGCTTCAAGCACTTCGTTGCAGCCACACACATGCTCAATGAGGGTGGTATAACTACTTGACTTATCCACCACAACACGAATAAAGGCAGTGATATCAAATCCCAGCTCCTTCGGATTCACGGTTGCATGATAGCCTGTCAGGAGCCCGTTTGCCTCAAGCTTGCGCATGCGATCGCTCACACTGGTCATACTTAACCCAACGCGTGCTGCGATGTCAACCCGCTTCATCCTCCCTGAAGCCTGCAGGAGGTTCAGAATGCGGGCATCAATTTTGTCAATTTTCTTGCTTGCCATTTTAGTTGTGTACCGTGGCTATGATTCAGACTGGACCACCACTGCCCCCTTTGATCTTCGTGGGTAAAGCAATAATCGTACATCCATTAGGGAGTAATTTGTCCAGGTTTGCCAAGTTTTCGAATCCAATAATATTACCCTGAAAGAACTCCTGATGACTTTCACAGGTGTCTGATTGACCATAATCAAGACTGGCCGTGTCAATTCCGACGGCCTCCACACTACGTTCATCCCGTAACCACCGTGCCGCATCCACCCCAACACCTGGAAAATGCAGTTGTGGTAGCGCTTCCGGCCCCAATAAATCAGTACCCATATACTTGACCGGGTCGGGCCAGTACTCGCCAAATCCGGTTCGAAATAATACCATCGCCCGATCCGGCAACCTCCCATGTTCGGCTTCCCATGATTCAAGATCAGCAACGCCGATCTGGTAATCCCGATTTTCCGCCACCTGATCACTCACATCCACTACAACGCCCGCTCCCATGAGATTTTCCAGGGGAATTTCGTGAACGGACCACTTCCCCTCCGCAAAGTGAATCGGAGCATCCATATGGGTACCGGTGTGTTCTCCCAGTTCTATCGAGTTAGACTCATAATAGTAACCGGATTCCTGCCATCCTTTGACAATCTCATGGAGTTTAAATCCCTGGAGAGTTGGCCAATGGATTGGGGCAGCATCGAAGCTATGCGAGAGATCTATCATCACATCAAGAGCAGGATCAGGAGGAACCTGTGATCTCGACGCACTGTAGATCACCCCTGAAAGCAAGAGAATGGATGCGAGCGTGAGATTTTTCATTTTATCAACGTAAAACGGTGACAGAAACGACTCTAGTATACGTCTTCCCAACGCGATAAGCCTTAATTTGGTCCATATCGGGCCCATAGCTCAGTCGGTTAGAGCAGCGGACTCATAATCCGTCGGTCGGGGGTTCAAGTCCCTCTGGGCCCACATCCACTAGGACAGACCCAGTAATTGTCCTCCCTGGTACACCAAGAGAGAAGCCATGTACGCGAGTGCCGTCATGTAAAGCCACATGACCAAGGGCCATCGCCAGGTATTGGTCTCCCGGCGTGCAATCGCCAGCGTGCTCATACACTGGAGTGCGAACACAAAAAACACAAGCAAGCTGACCGCCACCAATGGCGTAAATACAGGGCGCCCATCTGGATAGCGATCGGCTTTCAGCGCATCCCGCAGTGCCACTCCCTCTTCCGCATCCGCAACACTGTAAATGATGCCGAGCGTCGAAATGATCACCTCACGTGCGGCAAAGGCGCTCACCAGACCCGCACTAATCTTCCAGTCAAACCCCAGGGGCTGCATCACAGGTTCAAGAATCCGCCCCAGATACCCGATGGCACTTCCTCGGATCTGAGCTGACTGCTGAATAATACGAGCACTATCCAGCGCAGCAGTATACTCGAGCTCTGCCTGTTGCATGATGGACTGTATCTGTGCCATCGTAGGATCTTCGCTCTCCAGCGAATCCCCCAGAGCAGGCAAAACCATATCTGGCACTGGCAAAAGCGCCTCTGCTTCGGCATACCCTGCCTCGCGCTGCTCTGCTGCCTGCATCTCTATCTGCGCCCTTTCAGTGTTTGTATCAACACGCGGATAGCTTGCCAGGAACCACAGAACGATACTGCAGACCAGAATAATTTTTCCCGCCCGCACCGCAAATACTTTGGAGCGCTGAATCATGCGCCAAAGCAGTTGCCGCGCACGGGGCCGCCGATAAGGGGGCAGTTCCATCACAAAGTAGCCCTCAGTGCCCTTGGTGAAGACAAATCGCTTCAGGATTGCTGCAGCCACAAACGCCATCACCGTTCCCATCATATACATTGAGAACATTGTCAACCCCTGGTAACCAAATATTCCTAGTGTCCCTGCAGGGATAAAGGCAGCAATGAAGAGGGTATAGACTGGCAGGCGAGCGGAGCAGCTCATCAGGGGTGCGACCATGATCGTGATCAAACGATCACGTTCATTATCAAGCGTTCTGGCGGCCATGATCCCCGGAATCGCACAGGCATATGAGCTGAGCAGTGGCAGAACGGAGCCTCCACTCAGCCCCACACGCTTCATGACGCGATCCATAATGAACGCACTGCGGGCCATATACCCGGTGTCTTCCATGAGACCCAGGAAAAAAAAGAGAAGTAATATCTGAGGAAGGAAAACCACCACATTACCCACTCCGGTAATCACACCCTCGGTCAGCAGATCTGTTGCCCAGCTAACTGGAAGGACGGACCGGGTCCCTGCCGCCAATGCTGAAATTCCAGTCTCAATCAAATCCATGGCAGGTGTCGCCCACGAAAAAACGGCCTGAAAAATACCAACCAGAATAAACAGGAAAAGCACGGGACCGAAAATTTGATGCGTGAGCACTGCATCAATCCGGTCACTGAGCGTCGCTGCCTCCTTCACCCTGCGTACCGTCTTATTGACGATGGACCCCAGCCATGCATACCGCCCACTTACTTCCGCATGCCTCCATGCAATCCCCCGCTCGGCAAATTCTTTCCGCAACTCTTCGATACGACGCACAAACCCGGGGGCGATCAGATGCCATGTATTCAATGCTTCATCTTCCGCCAATGCACGCAAAACCTCCATCCTGCTGTGATCAGGCTGGACTTGCGGAGCTTCCTCAGCCAACTCTTGGGCCAAGGCCGGAATCTTTGCATTCACCGCATCCATAAGCGTCCACCGATACCCCTGTGCCGGTTTGGGGGGATCCAGGATCTGCTTTTTCAACTCATCAACCCCCTCACCTCGGGAAGCAATGAGTGGGACAACCGGGACACCAAGCTCCTTTTCCAGCGCAGGCACATCTACAACCAACCCGTTTGCTTCCGCTGCATCCACCATATTCAGGGCCACGATCACCGGCATACCTATATCTATCACCTGGCTGGCAACGTAAAGATTGCGCTCCAAGTTGCCGGCATCCACCACACAAACCACAAGATCCGGTGCCTTGTCTCTGCGCCCTACCAGAACCTCATAGGTGATCCGCTCGTCCAAGGATCTCGGAGTAAGGCTGTACGTGCCGGGAAGGTCAATCACCTCAACATGTGGGACTCCTGTCAGGGTTCCTAACTTCCGCTCAACCGTGACTCCCGGAAAATTGGCTATCCGCTGGTTCAGGCCAGTAAGCCGATTAAATAGGGTGGTTTTGCCGACGTTGGGATTGCCAACCAGAGCGACGCTGATGGGAATTGAAGAGGACACGTCAACTCCGACAGCTTATGCTTCGCATTTGGATATTCGTATCTGGGCTGCTTCGGCTTTTCGGATGGAAAGATGATACCCGCGAACCTTAAGATCCATCGGATCACCAAGTGGTGCCAGGCGCACGACTTGGACTTCTGAACCGGGGAGCATACCCATCTCCATCAGGCGGTCCATGACTGCGTCGGGTTCGAACCCCAGAATTCTGCCCGATTCGCCAGGGCGCAAATCCTGAAGCGTCATGGGCTCAAGGGGGTTGCGAGAATCTCTGCAGCCATGTCGCGGCGAAGCCCAATTCGGCAACTTTCAATACGCACAATGAGCTCATCGGAATTTTTGACCATCTCCACATGAGCTCCCTCCCGTATACCAACATCACGCAACCTGTCCTGTGCACATCCATATACAGAACAGATCTTGAGCGTGCATCCGTCGCAAAAAGATGTCAGAGGAGAAGGAACCATGATTGGATTAGGGAATCTGACACAAATATACTTATTTGGACTGAATATAAATAAGTACGCGCGAATTGGTTCCGTGAATCTGCCAATAATTTATAATGTTCCGATTTTTTATTATTTGCGTCCAGGAATGTAAATACATGTCATCGACGTCGTACGTCGTAACTTTGCAGCGAGTCATCATAATCTAATCATGCGTTTATCAAGATTTTTTGGTCAAACCCTGCGCGAAGCACCCTCTGAATCGGATTCAGCATCCAGTCAGATGCTTGTGCGGGCCGGATATGTGCGTCAACTGGCTGCTGGCCTGTACTCCTATCTCCCCCTGGCCCACCGGGCTCTACGCAAAATTGAACAGATTCTCCGTGAAGAGATGGATGCAATTGGCGGACAAGAGATGTGCATGCCTGTCGTGCATCCAGCCGAAATCTGGCAGGAGTCCGGGCGCTGGTATGAGATCGGAGACGAGATGGGGCGGTTTCAGGATCGTAAAGGCCGGGAGCTGGTTCTGGCCATGACCCATGAAGAGGTTGTAGCCAGCCTTTGTAAATCAGAGATCCGTTCCTATCGGCAATTACCGCAGATGGTCTACCATATGCAGACAAAATTTCGGGATGAGCCGCGCGCCAGAGGAGGACTCATCCGTGTACGTGAGTTTGTCATGAAAGACTCCTACACGCTGGACAAGGATTTTGAAGGCCTGCAGTCTCAATACGAAGCGCACTACGATGCCTACCACCGCATTGGGGCGAGGCTGGGACTGAATCTGGTCGCTGTGCAAAGTGATCCTGGGATGATGGGAGGTAAGGTGGCGCATGAGTTCATGTATATCACTCCGATTGGCGAAGATTCTCTGGCAATTTGCAAGGAGACCGGCTATGCATCCAACCTGGATGTAGCAAATTTTCAAAAGATTCCAGAGCCTGCCGGTGCACCCGAGCCTCTGACCCGCGTGCACACACCCGGACAATCCACCATTGCCAAAGTGGCCGATTTCTGTGGGGTCACCACCCGACAGACCGGTAAGATGGTCTTCTATCTGGGGAATTTCGGGGCGGAAAATCCTCCTCGTCTCATCGCCGCCTGTGTTCGGGGAGACATGGAAATCAACGAGCTTCAACTCCGCTACGCGGTCAAGGCACAAGCACTCCGCCCGGCTGAGACCGAAGAAATTATTGCTGCAGGGTGCGTGCCAGGTTACGCCTCCCTGTGCGATATTGACCGTACCAAAGCCCTCCTCGTGGTCGATGATCTGATTCCTGAATCAACCAATCTGATTGTCGGGGCGAATGAGCGTGACTGGCATTACACCGGTGCCAATTATGGACGGGATTTTACCGCGGATGTGATCGCCCCGATTGCGCGGGCCTATAACGGTGCTCCCGATCCCATCGACGGAAAGCCATTACAGGTCGTTCGTGGCATCGAAGTGGGGAATATCTTCCAGTTGGGAACCCGCTACAGCACCAGCATGGGAGCAACCTACACCGATGAGGCCGGAGAAGGATTCCCGATCGTGATGGGATCCTATGGAATCGGGGTGGGGCGTGCACTGGCCTGTGTTGCGGAAGAATACAGTGATGACTACGGTATGGATCTACCGATTTCCGTGGCCCCGTACCAAGTCATTCTGGTCTCACTGGGACGCTCGGGAGAGGTCCACGAAGCGGCCGAAACACTCTATCATCAATTACTTGCAGCCGGAATTGAGGTGCTCTATGATGACCGTGCAGTGAGCCCTGGTGTCAAATTTGCCGACGCAGATCTTCGCGGCATTCCTTTACGATGCACAGTCAGCTCCCGCTCACTCAAGCGGGGAGGGGCAGAGTTTGGTCGTAGGCGAAGTAAAGATCTCGCGATCCTCCCCCTTGAGCACGCTGTCGAACAGATTCAAGCAGGGATCACGGAATGCTTCAATGCACTGAACCAGCGTCTGGAACATGTTCCGACCTGGGCATCTCAATCCGAATCAACCTGAGGACCGGTTTGATTGCGCGTGCCCGCCCCACTGTAAAACGTTTGGTTCTACCCCGAATGTTATGGATAGAGGTCCAGGCCTCCGCAGAAGAAAAGGATTGCAACTCGAAAGTTTTCAAACGAGACATCACCCGGCGGATCGTAAACGCGGTTCCACCACAGCTCGCGAAGGCGATTGGACAGGCGGTCTGCGCATGAATCCAACCCAGACACACTGAATCAGATGAAGGGATGATCAAACAATTTTGGTCACGCTTGTTCTGCAGCCCGAACAGTTCCACATCCTAGAACCGCTAAAACATTTTATCGTCCAATAGAATCATGGGAGTTCTATTGAACCGTCTGAACATCATGTCATCACCGTCCGTCATCTCAGCTCCATGAGTAAATCCCGGCATTCTACTCCCCTTCCACTGACAGCAGCGTTTGACCGCGGACATGCCAAGTACTTTCATGGGCGGAAAGGGGGCGGTAACCACCCAAATTGTTCTGACACCTGACGGTAGAGTCAAGGGGCCGGCGCGGTGCTCTTAGGGTCCTGTGGCAATTCCATCGCTTTCGCTCTGGCCCTCAGTCAGGCTCCCATCAGTCGTTTCCGGCCCCCTGCTCGTCAAACCGGACGTGCGGTTTTCCCGCATCCGGCTTTCAGTTGAACTCATGCCTTCGCCCACGGAAAGTTCTTTGTCGTTGGTGCAAGATGGTGTAGACCATAGATTCCTCGTAGTCTATCGTCCGAGAAGTGCACATATTTCCCGGATTTCATCTTGTGCTTCCGACAGAACCACTGTCGTAGCCTCCGCGTTGCGTGTCGGTCAATCGCATGGTAGGCAGGACTTACCTGCCCCAGAGTAAAGTAGTTCGCCCATCCTGATAGAATCCAGTTCAGGCGTCTTACCATCTCTTCCGCGTCCATTAACCCGAATCGATAATCCGTTTGTTCGCTGATACGGCGGCAAATGCTTTGAACACTTGACTTGCTCGGGCGAGTCCCAATATAGGGGGTTCCCGTCCCCGGGCGATAGTTCGTTCCAATGCGGTATCCAAGAAACTCAAATGCTTCCTCGGGGCATCGTAAGCATCGGGTCTTTTGGGCGTTGATGGGGAGCTTCAGACGATCCATCAATTGGGTAATCACCGTCAGCATCTCTGCTGCTGATGTTCGTCCCAATACACAGAAGTCGTCTGCGTAGCATACGATCTCCGCCCCAAACTGCCGGGCGTGACCCAACAGTTTCCAGCCAAGAATAAAACGCCGCATGTAAATGTTGCTCAACAGCGGGGAGATTGGGCTCCCCTCGGGAGTCCCTTTCCGTTCCCGCCGGGCGCGATTTGTACAACGTTTTCCACCTGTTTTATCCTCCTCTACTACCGGCATTTCCATCCATGACTTGATGAGTCCGAGCATCCGTCCATCGCTGATGCGACGGGCTAAACTCTTCATCAACTCCGCGTGGGGAATCTCGCCAAAGTAATTGGACAGATCCGCGTCCACCACTTCCTGGTGGCCTTGGTTCAATAGGCGGTGGATGCGTTTTACCGCATCCTTTGCGCTCCGACCCGCTCGGTACCCATATTGCTCCGGTTGGAGGTCCGCCTCGAAAATCGGCGATAATACTAACATCGCTGATGTCTGTGCGACCCGGTCTCGGAGACAGGGGATTCCCAACGGTCGAAACTTTCCCGGCTGTTTCTTTGGGATCAGCACCTGACGTACCGCCTTCGGCGTGTAGGTACCCTCCCGTAAATCCTGCGACAGTTCCTCCAGCCAGCCTTCCACTCCCCTTGCTTCAATGTCGGCGATCGACTCTCCGTCTACGCCGGCACTGCCACCATTACGGCGCACCATTGCCCACGCTGCCCGAAGAAAATCCTTACGCCATACCTTGTCTGCAAGAGCGTGGAATCGATGGTCTGGGGATTCCTTCGCTTTCGCATGTAGTACGGTCTGGAGTCTCTGAACTTTATCAAATCCTGTTAGACCTTCGTCAGTAATCATGTCCTTTCGTCCGTATCCATACTGGGGTCAACTCAGGGACCCTTCCCTCCACAGGCATTACCCCGCTTCTCTGGTACTACGGACCCATCCGTCACCCTGACGGCCCGGCCTGCTCCTTACGGAGGTCCGGTTGCCGTGTGCATCGGCACCGAAAGGGCTTCCCGTGTTGCTGCTTTCCTGATCTTCCATGCGTGCCAGCGCCAATACCCCGGTGAGCCGTCTTGGTGCTCGGGTCGCTCACTTCCCAAAACGTTCCCGTCTTCCCCATATTAACGGAAGGTCGACACTCACATTACCCGTTTCGAGGCCTGCTCGGCGTTCACTGCGCGTTCCGGCCCGCATGGTCGCTAAGCTACTCTCGTAGCCCGTTAAACCTTAGTGCTTCATATCATGTCGTTACCTCCATCATACGCTAAGGCCGCTACCAACCGGAGCGACAGGTGTTGAGTGGGATTCGCACCCACCACAGGAAAGCGCCTTTCCACGGCGCACGTTAAATCTCGGATAATCGGTGTAGGTATCTCCCCTGATGAATGTGTGCAGCATAATCTTTTCGCTCTTTGTTAACCACCGATAGCCATTGTACATGTGGCCTCATACACCTCGTCAATGTTTCTGGAACGGCACCTTCCCTTCTCCGCTCACACCGTTCCACTCCACTGGATGCCCCTGGATATCCTGACGCCGAGGCCAGCTTGTAGTAGTGCAGGACCGCCTCGACCGAATTGGGACTCAAACGAGATCGCCGCTCATGTCAGGAGAGCGCCCTTTGCGAATTAAATCAAGAAAGGCCTCGAGCGTCATTCCACCCAGATCTTCGCCGGAGCGTGCACGTACCGAGATCGTGTTCTCTTCTGCCTCACGAGCACCGAGTACCACCATATAGGGCACTTTCAACAGCTCCGCCTCCCGAACCTTGTACCCGATCTTTTCACTTCGGGCATCCAGCGTGGTTCGCAACCCCTCAGCCTCAAGCCTGGTATGTATTTCTTTGGCATAGTCCGCCGTGCGATCAGAAATGGGCAGAACACGAACTTGTTCTGGTGCCAGCCATAATGGAAATACCCCCGCACAATGTTCAACCAAAACTCCGATAAACCGCTCCAGTGAACCAAAGGGGGCACGGTGTATCATCGCTGGCCGATGACGCTGATCATCTGCTCCCGTATACCAAAGATCAAACCGTTCCGGTAGGTTGTAATCAAGCTGGACTGTACCCAACTGCCACTGCCGACCGAGTGCATCGCGAACCATAAAGTCAACCTTCGGCCCATAAAACGCTGCTTCCCCCAGCTCCTCGTGCACATTGAGGTCCATTCCATGCACAACTTTGCGCATGGAATCCTCGGCTTCATTCCAATTCTCTTCCGAGCCGGTATACTTCTCATGGTTCTCAGGATCGCGTAGCGATAACTGCACACTAAAATCGTTAAAATCCAGTGCACGCAGAACCCGAAGTGCAAGATCAACAGAATCCCGAATCTCTTCCTCCACTTGGTCATGACGGCAAAAAATATGCGCGTCATCAACCGTGAACCCGCGGACACGCGTCAAACCGCCAAGCTCCCCCGTCTGCTCATACCGGTATACCTGTCCGAATTCTGCCAGTCGCACAGGTAATTCCCGATAACTGCGGCGCTTGTGCGCATAGATCTCGATATGGTGCGGACAGTTCATGGGTTTGAGCAGATAGCCATCCATCCCGTGTGAACTCATGGGCGGAAATTGACTGTCGCTGTAATAGGGATAGTGCCCGCTGGTCCGGTAAAGATCAAGATGGCCGATATGGGGGGTGATGACCGGCTCATAACCACGCCGAAGCTGCTCTTCGCGCAGGAAGTCCACCAACGTTTCGCGAAGTGTGGTCCCTGCTGGAAGCCAGAGTGGAAGCCCTGGCCCAACCTTCTCGCTGAACATGAACAGCTCCAGCTTTTTTCCCAATACCCGGTGATCCCGGGCACGGGCCTGCTCCAGACGCTCCAGATATGCATCCAATTGTGTCCGGTTTTTCCACGCCGTCCCATAAATCCGTGTGAGTTGCGTACGCTTGGCATCCCCACGCCAGTAAGCCCCGGCAATGGACAAAAGCTTAATGCCATTGGGTTTGAGGTATCCTGTATGCGGGATGTGTGGTCCCCGGCAGAGGTCAACAAAAGAGGCCTGCTGATAGACGGTCAGCCGCGTGTCTCCATTCTCGGCTGCCAGTTCCTCAATCAACTCCACCTTGTAGGGGTTGTCCGCAAAGAGTTTATAGGCTTCCTCCAGCGTCACCTCTCGGATCTCAAAACGATGACGCTCTTTGATGATTGCCCGCATCCGCTCTTCAATCCAGGCCAGGTCCTCCTCGTGCGGCGGATGCTCCATTTCGAAGTCGTAGTAGAAACGATCTTCAATCGGTGGTCCGATGGTCGGCTTTGCATCAGGAAAGCGCTCCAGAACGGCCTGCGCCATGATATGTGCGGCCGAATGGCGTATTTTGTAGAGAGCAGGATCGTACCCCTCTGGAATGTACGTTTCGGCGCGCTCCAAGAGCTCCTTAACCATGCGTAAATGTAAATTATTATTGGCCAACACAGGGACACGCGTTCAGGGACGAGGTGTTCCCACAAGATGACTGCCAGAGACGTTCAGGCCCTGTTGGAAGGCAGGGGGGATCCTGTTCGGGCGGCACATAGCCAAGGCTTTTTCAAAACCGGTCCGGGAGAGTACGGGGAGGGAGATATTTTTCGTGGCATCCCGGTGCCTGAGCTTCGGAAAATCGCCCGATGCTGGAAGAAGGTCCCGCTTGAGGAGATGACCCTGTTATTGCAATCCCCGTACCATGAGGACCGGTTTGTAGCTCTGTGTCTTCTTGTTCATTCCTTCCAGCACGGCAACGAGGATGCCGTGTATCATGCGTATCTGGAGCATATCCCCTTCATTAACAACTGGGACCTGGTTGATACCAGCTGTCATAAGATCGTGGGAGCATACCTGTTCAAGCGCCCACGAACCCTATTGTATTTGTTTGCACGCAGCAAAAATCTCTGGGAGCGCCGCATTGCGATGGTGTCCACGTTCTATTTCATCAAGCGTGACCAGCTCGGCGATACACTGGCTCTTGCAGACTTGCTTTCGGGCGATCAGGAGGACTTGATCCATAAAGCCAGTGGCTGGATGCTCCGTGAAGCAGGAAAACGCCATGAATCTGTGCTCGTCAAATTTTTGAATGACCCCACCGTAACCCTGCCCAGAACGGCCCTCAGATACGCGATTGAGCGCTTCCCCGCACCCGTGAGAAAAGAATACCTGCAAAATCATGCGGTAGCAGTTCCCATTCAGTCTATAACTCAGCAAACGCCCAATTGGCGAGCCTACAGATACGTGATGGACGCCGCTATAGAGCTAAAGGGGGGTGTGATCCAGACTCCTATCCTCCAATCGGATGCACTGGCGAAAAGCAGTGGAGCAGATGTTTTTCTGAAGCTTGAGAATGAGCAGCATACCGGATCATTCAAATATCGAGGGGCCCTGAACAAGCTCTTGTCCCTTGGAGGATCTCCACCTCCGGTCATCGGAGCGTCTACCGGCAATCACGGCCTTGCCATGTCTATGGTTCTGCGTGAACTTGAGTTGGAGGGAACCATTTTTCTGCCCTCCACGACCGCCAAACACAAAGTGAACTCGCTCCGTGAACATGACATCAACCTGGCCTTTCATGGGGAGGACGGCATTGATGCCGAACAAAAAGCACGCCAGACCGCCGAGCAGGAAGGAAGTGCATTCATTTCTCCTTACAATGATTTACAAATCATCGCAGGTCAGGGAACGATTGGCGTGGAACTCCTGGAGCAGATTGGAGCGCTTGACTATCTCTTTGCCTCTGTCGGTGGGGGTGGACTGATCAGCGGCATTGCACTTGCACTGAAAACCCACCTCCCGACGGTCACGATTGTGGGCTGCTCTCCGGAAAGGTCCAACGTCATGCAGAAATCCGTAGAGGCTGGTGTCATCGTTGAACAACCTCTGCAGCCGACACTCTCCGATGGTACCGCCGGTGGCATTGAGGCGGATTCCGTAACCCTGCCGCTGTGTATGGAGTTAGTCGATGACTGGGTTAGCACTACCGAAGAAGAAATCGCCGGTGCTATGAGGTTGATCTACCGAGAACATGGTATCAAAATCGAAGGGGCTGCAGCCGTCACCGTTGCCTGTTTTCTGGAATACAGAAAATGCCTTGCTGGAAAGCGAGTGGCACTGGTGATCTGTGGTGGGAATATATCTGGCGAACATTTTGATACAGTGCTATCCCAGGATTCGTAGGGTTACTGAATGATGCTATATCTTGGAGCAGACTCCAACTTTAAATTGCCAACGAATCGAACACTCACCACATCTCATCCCATGCACATCCGATTCTACATCATTTCTATCATTTTCCTCTTTGCCGGAGCCGCCGGCAACATTCAAGCGCAGGGCTTAAGCCCGGAAGAGCGCCTGGATTCACTGGGCATTCAACTCACCCAGCCGCCCTCCCCTGTTGCCAACTATGTGCGTGCCGTGCAAACCGGCAACCTGGTGTTTCTGGCGGGGCATGGGCCCTATTTGCCAGACGGCACCTATATCACGGGAAAACTTGGGCACGATCTTACGCTCGAAGAAGGCTACGAGGCAGCGCGGCAAACGACAATCGTACTCCTGGCTTCCCTAAAACAGGAGATCGGGGATCTGAGCCGCGTTACCCGGATTGTGAAAGTCAATGGCATGGTGAACGCAACCCCTGATTACACCGATCACCCGAATGTTATCAACGGATGTTCCGATCTCCTGGTGGAGGTCTTCGGCCCTGAGATCGGAAGACATGCACGGGCGGCAGTCGGAATGAATTCTCTTCCAATCGGGATCGCCGTAGAAATTGAGATGGTCGTAGAGGTGGCTCTATAACTCGATCCCCATCGTGCTCTTCAAGGCGGCTTCGGCATTCATGAGACGACCGACCACGGGAGTGTCAGGGATTTCCGTGCCGGTTTCATGCAGGATCGTGTACGCCTCTTCTGATGTAAGCTCAGGATTCATGGATCGCATTACCCCCATCAAACCTGCGACAACCGGAGTTGCCATTGAGGTCCCACTCATCGGCTTGTACTGCCCGTCAAGGAAAGAGGAATAGAGATCTACCCCCGGGGCTGCAAGCGGACGAGAGAGGCTCCCGACCATGTTGGAGAACTCGGCCTTGATAAGATCCTGATCCACCGCAGCAACTGCAATTACGCCCTCAATATTCGACGGGAAATGATCCATGGCATCTTCGTCGGCATTCCCCGCTGAAGCGGCGATCATCACCCCTCGATCCAATGCGTATTCCACCGCATTGACCAGTACTCGGGGCTGCACCTGTGATTTGCTTCCCAATGACATCGAAATAACATCTGCCTGGGCTTTGGTCGCATCAATGACTGCCTGAGCAATCTGCTCCAGTGAACCCTGACCACTCTCAGAGAGCGCCCGGAATCCCAGCACTTCTATAAAGCGCCCCTCCCAGTTCAGTGAAGCAATCCCGAGGCCGTTATTCGTCACTGCACCAGCAAGCCCTGCGCAGTGTGTCCCATGGCCATGAGCATCGTCCTCAACCCCTTCAACATAAACGGCCTGCAAGTCCTCATGCATTGATTCCACCCCCGTATCCAGGATTGCCACACGGGCTTTGCGGACAGGATTTGCATCTTCCAATACTGCGTGGGCCTCGTGTGCTTGAACCGCATCCAATCCCCACTGCAGGCCTACATATGGATCGTCCTCCATGACCGCCTTCGAGGATTCATCCGGCATTCGATCCGACGAAGGAAGTGAGAGATGTACATCAATATTGAGTTCTACATGGTCCACATTCTCAGAATCCGCCCGAAGTGCATCCATCACGGATTTGATATGGCGCGGTGATACCTGAACGAGGTACACCTGGGCCAAATCGACATCCTCAGAGAGGGTGACCGTGGGAAATGCACGCTCCCATGTCTGTGCATAGCGATTCAGGATTCCTTCCACCTCACTGATCGAATCGTCAGGCCCCAATTCTACCAGAATAGACTGCATGTCTCAATCCCAAATGGACTGCCATAGGAATCTGGCACCAAAAAGTAATCCCGATAGAATCAGGGAGGCCACTCCCAAAATCACAAATGGACGTGCGCTGTCTGCCAGCTTTCTGACTCCCATATACGTTGCAGCCAGAAGTAAACTGATCCCGGTGTCCCGAAGCAATTCAATCCCGACCTGAACCACTCCTCCCCCTGACCAGAGCCTTGCAATTACAGCACCGGCCGCCAAGGCAAAACCAGCCAGGATCGCCCATGAACCATTCCCCTTATGCCCAATGCCGATGGCAATCAAGAGCAGTGCGATTGCTGTGATAATGGTCAGAGTATCCATGAAATACCAAAATGGCCTCTGTTCACTACGATCAGCCGTACACCGGGTTGCATCCATATAGTATATTTGCATTTCATACTTTCGTTATACATGTCTTACATCCTCGCACTGGACCAGGGAACCACCAGCTCCCGCGCAATCATTTTTGACCCGGATGGATCCATTCTCGGAATGGCCCAACAGGAATTCCCCCAGATCTATCCACAGCCTGGATGGGTTGAGCATAACCCAAATGACATCTGGCAATCGCAACGGTCGGTAGCCGAGCAGGCCCTGCAACAATGCGGCCTGCTCTGTGAGGATATTCAGGCCATCGGTATCACCAATCAGCGCGAAACCACGGTGATGTGGGATCGGACGACTGGTCAGCCAATCCACAATGCCATCGTCTGGCAGGATCGACGCACCGCCGAAGAATGTGACCAGTTACGCTCGTCGGGGCATGCAGATTTATTCCAGGCGCGTACAGGTCTGGTGCTGGACGCCTATTTCTCTGGGACGAAGATCAAATGGCTCCTGGATCATCTCCCCAATGCCCGAGACATGGCGGCAGCTGGGCGTTTGTGTGTCGGCACGATCGATACTTGGCTGATCTGGAATCTGACCGGGGGCAGGCAATACTGTACCGATGTTTCGAATGCAAGTCGAACTCTACTCTGTAATATCCATCACCACGACTGGGATGAAGAGCTCTGTACACTCCTGGATATTCCAATTGAAATTCTTCCCTCCATCGTCCCGTCAAGCGGCATCCTTGGAGAAACAAACCTTTTGGGCGCCTCAATCCCTGTTTCGGGAGTCGCTGGTGACCAGCAGGCCGCACTCTTCGGACAGGTATGCACAAAACCCGGTATGGTTAAAAATACCTATGGCACAGGCTGCTTTTTGCTGATGAATACGGGGGACGATGCGGTCCCCTCCACGAATCAGCTCCTCACCACTGTAGCATGGCAATTGGGGAATCATAGCCAATACGCTCTTGAGGGGAGTGTTTTTGTCGGTGGTGCAGTGGTTCAATGGCTTCGGGATGAACTCGGAATCATTCGCTCATCCTCGGATATTGAGGCGCTCGCCTCACAGGTAAATGATAACGGCGGGGTCACAATTGTCCCTGCATTCACGGGATTGGGAGCTCCACACTGGGATCCCTACGCACGTGGGACCATTACAGGATTGACGCGCGGAAGCAGTGCCGCTCATATTGCCCGGGCAGCACTCGAAAGCATCGCCTACCAAAGCGCAGATGTGATTAAAGCCATGGAAGCAGATGCAGGTGTGGATCTGAAAGAGGTGCGTGTGGACGGAGGAGCAACTGCAAATAATCTGCTGATGCAGTTTCAGGCGGACATCCTCGGTGTCCCCGTGATTCGACCCGTCGTACGCGAAACCACCGCCCTAGGAGCAGCCTATCTGGCTGGAATCGCCGTGGGGCAATGGTCCGATACAAGTGCGATCAGTAAGTTATGGCAGATTGATCGGACCTTTGAACCCCAAATGCCCCGCTCAACCGCACGGGAGCGGATGGAGGTTTGGGCCGAGGCAGTTGAGCGCTCAAAAGGCTGGGCCCGGAAAACATAAATCAAACCCTGAATCATGAGTCCATTTATCGCAGAACTGATTGGAACGACCATCCTGCTCCTTCTCGGAAACGCCGTCGTTGCAAACGTAATCCTTAAAAATACCAAAGGCCATAATGCCGGCTGGATCGCGATCAATTTTGGCTGGGGAGTCGCTGTCTTCATTGCGGTGTTTATCGTTGCCAAGTACAGCGGCGCACATATCAACCCTGCGGTAACTCTTGGACTTGCCCTTGCAGGCGAGTTCTCGTGGAGTTCCGTTCCCTCGTACCTTGCTGCGCAGTTTTTGGGAGGTGCCCTAGGCGCATTTCTGGTATGGCTGCACTACCGGGACCACTTTGATGTTACCGAGGACGCAGACGCAAAGCGGGCAGTTTTCTGCACGGCTCCAGCAATTCGAAACTATGCCTCAAACCTCTTGAGCGAGATCATTGCCACGTTCGTCCTGGTGTTCGCTGTACTCTACCTTGTGGAGCCGGATGTGGGCCTCGGTGCACTGGATGCCATTCCCGTTGGTATCATCGTTCTGGCCATCGGGCTGACGTTGGGAGGAACCACGGGTTACGCAATCAATCCCGCACGCGATCTCAGCCCACGCATTGTCCACGCACTGCTCCCAATCAAAAACAAAGAAGGGAGCGATTGGAGCTATGCATGGATTCCCGTTGTGGGACCGATCATCGGAGGCCTGCTGGCGGGAACTGCCTTTCTTCTGATTGGGAGTTAGTTCCTGATCTGCCCGGCTGCAATTAATTGATTTTCGTGCTACCGTGTGCGAATGATCGCCTGGGTAACACGCTGATGGTTTGTGCTCAAAACAATCCAATAGACCCCATTGGAGAGAGCATGCTCACTGGAAGAAAACGAAAATGAATACCTGCCGGGTTGTTTGAATTCATTCTCAGTCAGGATGGCAACACTGCGCCCAATTGTGTCGAATACCTGTAATGTGATTGGACTCGCGGTCGGCAAGGAGTATTCAACCTGTACTTGTTTGTCGAATACCGTGGGATATGCCGCAATACTCAGATCCTCTCTGGCAGGTGCCACCTCCCGGGCGGTTGTTACCGGGGACGCTACGATATTGCTCGCTTCACTTTCTATTGAATTGTTACTGACCGACTGTACAAAGTACCATTGCACACCCTCATCCGTGTTCGGAGTATCTGTAAACCGGGTCTCCCCGGTCAGAGCAATCAGGTTTCTCGTATCCTGTGCGGCAAGGACTGCATTCGGCTTTGCATCACTGTTCACCCGATAGACGGTGTAGCGTCTGGAAGCGTCACCGGACGCCTCCCAGGTCAGTAGGACCGAATCTCCATCCTTTTCGGCAACCACATTGAACGGCGCAGAAGGTGGAGTTTGGTCTTTCCAGTCCATCGGTGGCGGGAGTGAAGGATATTTATAGAGTCCGTCCCGCATCGTCTGCGCAAAGCCAAGAGATCGTAACGGCTGCAGGTACCTTGCGCGGAAAAACGCACTCCCCAAAATGTCGGGGTGATTCCGGTTGAATGCGACCTGATTGGGAATCTCTGCTGCACTGAACGAATTGCCGACCCTGTGAAGCGCGTGACCGGTATATAGGTGACGATCTTCTGACTGGCTTGCCCACCATCCTGCCAATCTTGCATAATCCTGATTTCCACCGAAGGCCCAGTACAGTTGTGGAACCAAGTAGTCGATCGTCTTCCACCGGATCCATTCGGTGGCATCCGCAAAGATTACGTTGTAGGCATCCAGACCAATGATTCCACTTGGTACTCTATTTTTCCAAATCCCGAATGGGCTGATTCCAAACTTTAAATCTTCGTTGAATGAGCGTAAGCTGTCCGCAATCTGGGCCACCAGCAGATTGACATTATCCCGCCGCCACTCGTCAATATCAGTAAATCCCCGACTTTCCCGTTGGAATGTCCTCCGATCTGGTGGATAGCTGGAGGAAGTAATGTGATTTGGTGGATAGGGATAGAAGTAATCATCAAAATGAAACCCATCCACATTGTAGCGGCGTGCAATATCCATCACGATCGCAGATAGGTAATCCCGCACATCCTGTCTGCCTGGATCCAGTTGTATATCCGCCCCTGCTCTATAGGTCCACCCTGGATGGGTCACCGTAATATGATTATTCGTTCTGTTCCAGTCGGAATTCGAGCGATGTACCCGATAGGGGTTGAGCCACGCGTGCAGTTCCATCCCGCGACGATGAGCTTCTTCAATCGTAAACAAGAGTGGATCATAATTCGGCGCCCTTCCCTGTACACCAGTGAGAAGATGTGACCATGGCTCATAACTGGACTCATACATCGCATCTCCAAAGGAGCGCACCTGAAAAAATACTGCATTGATCCCTGCATTTTGAAGATCATCCAAAAGCGCGGTCATTTGATTCTTCTGTTCGGACTCATTGCGATGTCCCCCTGGCCAATCCAAGCCCCAGACCGTAGTAATCCAGGTCCCCCGAAATTCATACTTCGGGGGCTCCATGTCCTGAGCATGTGTACTTTGCACCGCAAACATCACAAACAGAACCATCAGAAAGGATACGTGAATGCAGAACCTCAGAAATGGGGGGCCTGCCCCATTCACATCCCGCGGCTGCAAAGGTTTGAACATGCGCCAACTCCTCTCACACATGGCTGAGCACTGGTTTGGAGAAACAATTAGGTTCATGGCCGAGGTGAACCGAGGGTTCTAATTTCGCCCTTGGCCGTCAAATATACAAAATCCGGCATACTGGTCCAGGGAAGTAAACAGGAATGCATTCAGACCCGCGCCTGACGGTTGCGACCCAAGTGGCTACGCTCCTGCAGCCTCAAGGATCCCCGGTGCGACTCTTATGCTTACGCCATCTACCTCAGAGGCCTTGACCTGTATACATCCAAAAAGGGACTTTCATCAAAACAGAAGGACCCACCACCTGGGTAGATTCGAGCCAATGACCTAATGATCAAAAACCGAAAACATCTTCGCAGCTTTCGGATCCGCGTTTTTCCAGTTTTTCTTTAACCTGGACTTTGCCTCCTGGTCTATCCCTTGATCTCCCACCATCTTTGCTGCCGCAGATAAACCAATCAGGGACAACGACCGTCCCGGGGCTCTTGCTAAAGAAGCTTCAAACGCTTCCATGGCATCCGCACCATTTTTTGCCTTGAGATAGTATTCACCAAGGAGTTCATACGTCGGCTTTGCAGGCATCGGAGGACCATAGTCTAACGGCCTGTTTTCTTCAATTTTTGCTGCAGCCTTGAGAAGCTCAACCGCCCCATCCAGATTTCCCTCCGACACCAATAAATCAGCCTTCAGTTGATGTTGCAATAACAAGCTCACATCTTCCCTATCCTCTAGATCCATGATTGCCTTGAGCGCCTGTCGAGCGCTTTCTTCATCCTCGTCAGATAAAGCCGCCTTGCCCCTGATGAATAGAATATTCGCCTTGCTCACAGGGGACATCCCTTCGGTATCAAACTCTACACGTGCAACCTCCGAGTCCCACTGCTTTGTCTCCACGAGATGAGACGCTGCCATCATCACCGTATATCTTCTTGTCGACCTAAGGTCTCCACCCTCTTCCAGATCGTTGATCATGTCCTGCATCAACTGTTCTGCTTCTGCGTAGCGGCCCTGCTGTGAATACGCATAGGCAAGCCAGTGCCTCGCATGAAAGGAGCGTTGATTTACCGTCAGCCCTTTGCGTTGCATACGCGCATCGCTCGCAGCGAACGAAGCTTCATTCGCAGACGCCATTTCTGTCCACATTCCCATCGCAGTGAAAATATGTGATGGCATGTGCAGTGCATGCGTCGCTTCGGGTGCAATGGCTGCATACACATGCGCAGCACGTAACCCAAGCGGTGCATGGATCGGGTCATCATAGGCATGGATCAGATAATGTGCCGCTCCCGGATGTAATGGATTCTTGGCAAACACCTCTTCGGCAATCGCGGCAGCACGCATATACAACCCAAAGTCCCGCCCATCGTGCGCCAATCCCAGGATTGACAATGCATGAAACGCCGCCGCGTCCAGGTCTTCTGGATACTTGGCGGCGAGTGCCCCCATCTTCTTTTCATAGGCAAAATCCCGTGACTCTTTATCTCCTTCGCCGAAGAACAACACCTCAATTGCGCGGAGATATTCCTTCTCGCGTTCTGTGGGTGCCTTTTCCAGTCGGCCTTCCAGATCCGGGGCCAACTCCAGCAGCAAACTCCGACCATCCTCCGTGTCCTGCTGCATCCAGATGGGACGGTTATGGGTCATGGCCTCTCCCCAGTACGCCATCGCAAAATCAGGATCAATCCTGCGAGCCTCTGCGAACGCCTCCCGGGCATCAACATACTCAAAGCTGTGTAACAGCAAGAGGCCTCTCGAAAACTCCTCCTGCGCCTTCGTTGAACCTGAATTTTCAAATGTCGTACTTCCCAGCCCCGCGACCTGAGCCGCCGCAGGACAAGCAATCAAAAATACGAGGGTAATTAGCGTTAGCGAATAACGAAAAAACATTTTTCAATGCATTAAGTGGTAAACAATTTTGCCAAGGTATCATGTACAACTTCAACCGGCATTTCCCAGTTTGTCCACTGCCTGTACGCAGCGGCAGCCTGTTCAATCAACATCGTCAGACCACCGATGATCACCGCTCCACGATGGGCGGCCTCTTGAAGCAATCGAGTACGATATGGACGGTAGACCAGGTCATAGATAATTTGCCCCGGGGCAAAATCTTCTTTCTGCTCCCAGGGAGTTTCCTGTACGTTTGGGTACATGCCGATAGGCGTACAATTTACAATCAAATGGCTTTTCCGCATATATTTTGATGCCGAGTCAAAATCACATACTTCCAGATGACTGCCAAATGCAGAAAAATCATTGGCCAATTTTTCTGCCTGACCAACTCTGCGTGCGACCAATGTTAGTGGATTGGGGCTGTAATCTCTCAGCAAGCCGTAGGCAGCTGCCCGCGCAGCACCTCCCGCACCAAGAAGCGTCATCGGGGCTCCTTGTAGTTCCAAGTCTTTGAGAGGCGCCAAAAAACCCTCGATATCTGTATTGTCCCCGTAGAGCTGATTCTCTTTGCAAACAATCGTATTCACTGCCCCGATGGCTCTGGCCGTATCCGAAAGAAAATCCATGTGGGGGAGAACGGCCTGCTTGTGCGGGATGGTCACATTTGCGCCGATAAAACCAAGGGCACTCAAACCGCGAACTGCCTGCAACACCTTGTCGGGTGCAAGATCAATCGCCACATAGACATAATTCAATCCTTGCTGCTGAAGGGCCGTGTTGTGAATGACTGGCGATAATGAATAGTGGACCGGATGCCCAAGAATGGCAATGATTCCGGTTTTTGCATTAGGAAAAACCATTCTCAGAACATCCATGTGAAAGACTTATCAAATACCATGATCACGCAATGACTGCGGAAGGCCTAACCGAATGTGGGCTCGAACTTGATGGCACGCAGCATTGTACGTAACTCTTCCTCGTCTGCGGCTTCACGCCAGGCAGGTAAAAGAGAGCGCCGACCAAGACGACCGGCCAGATGTGCCTGCACACGAAGATGTTGGGTCGGATCATCTTCTGGACTCACAAAGAAAGCAACCGCTTCAACGGGATGGCTCGCCTGAGGCAATGCAAGTGGAACTTCACATCTCACGAGGACCAGTTCGCTTCGCGAAATTTTATTGACCCGCATATGAAGCAGTGCAACTCCCGGTGCCAGAATGGACGCCTCCTGCTTCAATCCTTCTGCCAACCCCTCAGCCAAGCGATCGGCGGACTCGGGGACCCGCTGACTCAATAATCTGGCAGCGCTTGATATCAGGTGATCCGGGGTCACCGGAATCACATAGTCAATCACAAACGCATGATCCAGCAGATCATGGAAGATTGTCGTGTCTTCCGTATCCTCATCAATCTGGAACGGGGGAAGCATCATGATCACCGTGTCTCCCGTTTGGGGAATAAGCCCTTTTTCCTCTGCATGAATCAGAAGATTCGACCCTCGAACAACAAAAAGAAGGATCAACTCATGTCCGTATTTTTCCTCCAGTGCCTCATAGGATCCCGGCTCGGTAATCCCAAACGTGCGGACCGCTCCTCCAGCCTCAAATCGACGTTCCAAGTCATATGCGGTATAGCCCCCTCCAAATAAAGACCGCCCACGCATGTGGGTAGGGACCCGAACGAGGGATGCTTCCGGGCGAAGAGGCGGGCCCGCGGGCTGATACACCTCTCCACTGCCGAAAACTTCCTTGAAGCGAAGTGCCGCCAGAGAGTTCGTATCATCATTGGCCGTAAGTGCCATGAACCGTCGAATTCCACTTAAATCCAATTCGTCAAGCACCTGTTCTTCCAGCGCATCTGCGACGACTGCGGGCAGTCCCCGGTCCTGTGCCTGTTCAATATTACGCTCATTGGCATCAATCAAAAACACCGAAATTCCCTGTTCCTGGATCGCTTTCGCAATGCTCTGCACCCAGGTCTTGGCCCCAAGGAACAGGATTCCCTGTGGATTGGCGTCCGCCATTCCAAGCAATCGGGCCACCGGCTGCAACGTCAATCCGTACACCGTCACGGTACCGATAATCACCATATAGACAATGGGGACCAGCGGCCCTGCAGCGTCTGCACCATACACCGCCTCCACACGAACCGAAAAGAGGGAGGCCACGGCCGCCGCCACAATCCCACGGGGGGCAAGCCAGGCAATGAACCCCTGTTCCTTCCAATTGAGCCGGGTGCGGAGGCTGGAAAGCATCACCGCAACCGGACGTATCACAACGATCAGGATTCCCAGAAAAATGAAGGCGCGAGTATCAAAGTAGGTCAGTGCATCGAAGTCAAGACGGGCACTTAATAAAATGAAGAGACAACCGATTAGAAGCGATTGCAGATCTTCTTTGAATTTGGTGATGCTACGGACATTCACATACGGCTGATTCGCAAGAAATACCCCCATGATGGTCACAGAAAACAGCCCGGATTCTTCATGCAAACTATTGGACAGGGCATAGACAACGATGACGACCGTAAGTGCAAAGGAACTTTGTAAATAATCGGGAACCAGGTGGCGACGAAGCAAAAAGAGCATGAGTACACCTCCCAATAGACTCACCCCGATACTCACAGCTGCGATCGTCATGAGTGCTTCCAGAGAGGGGAGCAGTGGTGCTAACATCCCATCTCTGCCGCCATCTGCACCATGCTCATGCATCACGATCACGGCCTCAAGAACCAGGACGGCCACAATTGCACCCACGGGGTCTATCGTGATTCCTTCCCATTTTGCAATGGCATTTACCCGACCACTGGGGCGCACATGTCTGATGAGAGGCAATACCACCGTGGGCCCCGTAACGGTGAGGATGGCTCCAAGTACGACTGCGATTTCCCATGGCATCTCCAGTACATAGTGTGCGGCGATTGCAGCGAGGATCGCCGTAACCGCAACGCCAATCGTTACCAGATTAAATACTGCCTGCCCCACCCCCCTGAGTTCAGACAATCTCAGGTTGAGCCCTCCTTCAAACAGGATAATCCCGATTGCCAGCGAAACAAAGGCGAATACCCATTCGCCCTGCAACTGCTCAGGAGGCAGGATCTGCATTACGGGACCTGCCAAAAACCCCACAATCAGTAGAAGAAGAATGGACGGGACGCGAATCCGCCATCCCAGCCACTGGGAGCCAATTGCCAATGCAATTACCAAAACAATATTGATCAAGACAGTTCCACTCACGCGATCAGGTTGTCTGTTTTAATAAATGATTTTTTTTCGGACCGAGCGGGTCACATAAACTTACCGGCATTCACCCTACAAATATAGCATTCTGATCACCGTTTAACCGCATATTCGCCCCAGTGTCACAGTTTTGGAAGGCTGCTGTGCGCCTGAATCGCCGTGGTCCCCGTTGGATAAACCCATCTCATTTACGGGAGGGCCATGTATATAGCCGCAGGTCGCGCTCAGGGATTTGCAATTAGATGCTGTGCAATATCCAGGCGCATGCGGGCGCCTTCGCTTGTTAATTCCCCTCACCATGATTAACTTCGCGGTGGCCTCCTAACGGAGTTCCGTTCCAACATAATTGAATGTTGCCGGTATTAAATTTAGGGGATTATGGACCTGAGTATCCAGTCTGGTAACCTTTGCAACGTTCATGAGTACTAATGGCTGATGCCAAAATACTTGAGACTCTTACAAAATGGCATGTCAGAACCTAGTAAATCTTATCGCAAGAACATCTTGTGGATTTAACTCTTGAGGTGTTTCCTGATGATGCAATTGCTCAAGCGTGATTTGCCAAGCGTTGATTGTGCAATGGGTCTTGGTGTAATCGGAATATAATCTGATCAATCATCATCAAACTTGACATATGAAACCCAAAAACCTGCCGCCAGAGCGCACTCCACGCAAAGACATTGATGTGAACAAAGACGACATCGTTATGTGGATGGGGCTTGCTGCCTTGTCTGCCCACTTTGGTTTTTCCGTTGAGAAGACAACCAACCGCATACTCAATCCGGCAATCAAAAAGATTGTCAATGCCCTTCCCACTCACATAGCGGATCAATGACACACTCCGCTGAAAGGCCTGATTCCGTTGAAAATCCTGATATAGAGGAGCCTCGGCATGATGAACCGGAAGAGTTTGTTCGCCAGATGGCTATGCGGTTTCAGCAAGTATCCGGCCCTCCCTGGCTTGCCATTTCGGATAAGGTCACGTCCGAGCACATTACCGAAATATTAGGGCAATCCGGCAGATCACAAGAGATTAATCTCAAGAAGAGTACAGAGGCACGGTGGGAACGCTTCGCATATGTTGTTCTTGGAACAATTTTTCTTGTATTTTTGACGATATTTGTCTTGCCGAAACACCCAGACATGTATGCACATATACTGGAATGGGCGGGCTTGTTTTTGGCTGGCGGGCTTGGAGGCTATGGCATAGGCATTCGTCGAAGTCGCCGTGCAAACGCATCTGATGACTGATATGCCGTCCGATGGGGAGAGATAGGCTCAGTCAGGAATGGACTGGCAACACTGATGCGGGTACATCATCAGGGATTGCTTATGAATACCAGCACGTTGATTGTGCAATGGGCTCTGGTGTAGGGTGAGCTAATGTCTTGGTTCCTCACGTATTATGGTATAGTCTCCTAAATTTAGCAAATACTGAAAGCGCTTCCAATCGAACCATTACTCCCAAATTGATGCATCAAACTTCTTTCTTTGCTGAGGTCAACAAGATGTTCACCCGCGCAGCAGAATACACCAATCACCCCCAGGGATTACTTGCACAAATTCAAAATTGTAACAGCGTCTATCATATGAGCTTCCCGCTCGTACGGGATGATGGAAGCATTGATGTGATCAATGCATACCGCGCTGAACACAGTCATCACATGCAGCCCACAAAAGGCGGGATACGTTATGCTCTTTCCGTCAATGCAGACGAGGTCATGGCACTGGCAGCGCTCATGTCCTATAAATGTGCGATCGTGGATGTACCGTATGGCGGAGCGAAGGGTGGAATCTGCATTGATCGGAAAAACTACTCTCAGTCTGAGCTGGAGCGGATCACGCGACGTTACACTTTTGAGCTGACAAAGAAAAATTTTATAGGCCCTGGTGTAGATGTGCCTGCCCCAGACTACGGTACGAGCAGCACTGAAATGAGTTGGATTTTTGATACGTACCGTTCCGTAACAGATAGTCCGCTGGATGCACTCGCATGCGTGACCGGAAAACCGGTCGGGATGGGAGGTGTTCGTGGACGCACGGAGGCAACTGGTCGGGGGGTCTTCTTTGGAATCCGCGAGGCATGCAACATTGAAGAGGATATGCACGCACTTGGACTCAGTCCCGGGGTGGAGGGAAAAAGCGTCATCATTCAGGGACTGGGAAATGTTGGCTACCATGCCGCTCTTTACCTTGAGCGGGCAGGTGCAAAAATTATTGGAATCGCAGAATATGAAGGAGGGGTATATAATCCCGAAGGATTCCGCTTGGAAGATATTGTTTCGCATCGCAAAGAGACAAAGTCAGTCCTCAACTTCCCCGGTGCACAGGATTTTACCGATTCCGCTAAAGTCCTTGAATTGGACTGTGATATTCTCGTTCCGGCAGCCCTGGAAAGCCAAATTCGAAGCGATAATGTGAGCCGAATCCGAGCTAAAATTATCGCAGAAGCTGCCAACGGCCCGATCACTTCTGCTGCCGACCAATGGCTGATCGAGAACGGAGCACTGGTTATCCCTGATGTCTACCTGAATGCGGGCGGGGTAACGGTTTCCTATTTCGAATGGCTCCGCAACCTATCTCATGTGCGGCATGGCCGCATAAGCCGGCGCCGTGAAGCCCACAATGCTCTGCAAATACTGGAAACCGTACAGGGACTGGTTGGGAAAAACTTTGATCCAGGTACCATCTCGGACATTAAGTCCAGCCTGGCATTCGGGGCAAGCGAAGCCGATCTCGTTGATTCGGGGTTGGAAGACACGATGGTGAGCGCGTATCATGAAATCCATGAAAACGCCCGCAGCCATAATACTGACCTGCGCACAGGTGCGTTCATCAACGCAATCGATAAAATTGCGCAGGGGTATCTGAGGGGTGGGATTTTTCCCTAAGCCCGGGCGGGGCGGGCCGCTGTTTTTTTGTAGGGCTCATAAAACCGTTGCAAGGCGGCAATATCTGCTTCTGCATCTCCGGTGGGCTCAAAAGGGGGACCAAATCCTACCGTGCGTCCGGGGTAATTAAAGTAGGCGGGTACAATGACGACCTGGGCTCCCAGTGCAATGTGATAGAACCCTGTCTTCCAGTATTCTACCCGGCTGCGTGTGCCTTCGGGAGTGATCGCAAAGATAAATTTTTCGTGTTCTCTGAAAAGCTCAATGACTCCCTGAACCATCCCATCGTGCTGCTGCCGATTCACTGGATTGCCTCCGCATGCACGGAGTATGGGGCCAAACGGCCAGCGAAAGATCGTATGCTTTGCGATCCAAGATCCCTCCATATCCAAGGCAAACAGGACAGCCATAGCGACAAAAAAATCCCAGTTCGAGGTATGGTACGCCCCAATCACGACGAATTTTTTGAGGTCAGGGATCGTTCCATCAATACGCCAGCCCAGTCTTGTGAGCACCCACCGCGCCCATCGCATCATGCGTGGATTCGCTTTGCGCGCTACGTTCGATCCAATATCCGGGAAGGCCATTCTCACAAGGGCAGAATCGTGCGTATCCGAATGACACCATCAATGGCTTCCAAGTTTTTGAGCACAGACTCGGGGAGCGAGCCGCTGACATCAATCACGTTATAGGCCAAAGAACCTCGCCCCTTATTCACAAGATTATCAATGTTGTGGCCTGTACCCGCCAGAATGTTCGCAAACTGACTCAGCATACGCGGCTCATTCCGGTTTACAATCTGAATCCGATACCTCTCTGGACGAAGCGGTAATCGGACACTTGGGAAATTCATTGAATTTTCAACATTCCCGCGCTCAAGGTAGTTACGCAGCTGCTCTGCGGCCATCACGGCACAATTATCCTCGGCCTCGGGGGTGGATGCCCCCAGATGGGGAACCGGAAGCACTTTTGGGTGCTGGGCCAATTCTGCATCCACAAAGTCTGTAACATAACACGAACAGATACCACTATTCAGCGCTTGCATGACCGCTTGTTCGTTGACGATCGGTCCACGGGCAAAGTTCAAAAGTCGCACTCCTGGTTTCATGCGCGCGAAATGCTGTGCATTGATGAGATTGATCGTTTCATCATTCAGCGGTGCATGGACCGTAATGTAGTCCGCTGTTTCAACAATTTCATCCAATCCCGAGGCACGCGTAACCTCACGGCTGAGTCCCCAGGCATTCGAGACGGAAATAAATGGATCGTAACCGAGCGTATGCATACCTAGCGCACTTGCCGCATTGGCAACGGCAACCCCAATCGCCCCCAGACCAATGATGCCCAGTGTCTTTCCCCTAATCTCAGGACCCTTGAAATTATTCTTCCCCTTTTCTACAACGGCTGCCACATCGGAGCCTTTGAGCGTCCGGGCCCAGTTGATTCCATCAATGATCCGCCGGGACGAGAGTAGTATCGCACAGATGACCAACTCCTTCACACTGTTTGCATTCGCTCCCGGAGTATTAAAGACGGCGATCCCCTGATCTGAACAAGCATCAATCGGGATATTGTTTACACCTGCCCCGCATCTGGCAACTGCCAGAACGGAATCTGGAAGTGAAACTCCATGAAGTTTATAGCTTCTTAGAAGAATTGCGTCTGGATCTGGAATGTCTTCCCCGACGATATAGCCGTGATCGGACAGCCTTTCAAGGCCCTTGGACGAGATCGTATTGAGGATCTTAATTTTGAACATGAATGGGTTTAGCCGTAAAAAACCGATAGGGACGTGTAGATTTGCTGGAATGGGATAACGAAACCAAGGATGAGCTTTCCACTGTCTCGGGGATTGTTGCTTCGTTTTTGTGCATCGTGTACTCCTTTGCAAACTCGCTTATACGCACGAAAACACAAATTTTTGCCCCAATCCATCCTGAACGGATCCCGCCATTTTCGCTTACTGGCTCTCGAATGACTCGGAGGCTCGGTGATCGTCCAACTCATTGACAAAATCTACTTGGGCGACGTTCCATGCATCTGCACCGAATGGCGTCGTGAACCATGCATCCAGGATTTCCTTTAATACGACTTCACTGGTGACCCGTAGACTCAAAGCCAGTACATTTGCATGATTCCATTCTTTGGCGCCCCGGGCGGTGGTTGCGTCCAAACACAATGCGGCTCGAATTCCTGATATTTTGTTCGCTACAATGGAGCAACCCGTCCCCGTCCAACACATTACAATGGCTTCCTCCGCATTCCCCTGCAGCACCTCGTCAATCGCTGATTTCGTGACAACAGGCCAATCCTGCGGTTCTTCTCCGACCTGCGGACCGAAATAAATTGGCTCATATCCCCGATTTCGTAGTAGAGTAAGAAGTACTTCAACCAAGTGCCCATATTCGTCACAGCTGACCGCTATCTTCTTCAATCTTGTACTCATTTTATTATTCGATGTCTAAAAAAACTTTTTGTGCTCATGACCTTGCCCAGGCACTTGAGTCATGGGCAGATCCCGCTTTCGCTGAATCGTACGACAATGTAGGGCTACAGGTTGGCTCTGCTACGCAGATTGTTCGCCGTGTACTAATCGCGCTGGATCTCACCCCCAGTGTCGTGGAGGAGGCGGTTCAGAAAGAATGTTCGATGATTCTGACACATCATCCATTGTTGTTTCGCAGCCCTTCCCGCATCCTGGAGGAAGACTTTATCGGTCAGCTGATCCTTCGGCTCGCTCAAAAGAACATTACCCTTTACAGCATCCATACGAATCTGGATGCGGCTCATGGGGGGGTTTCCATCGCTCTGGCAGAAATTCTCGGCCTGCACCACCGAACGTTCCTAAACCCGAGTGATGACGGAACGTTCGGGATGGGAGCAATTGGCCATTTACCCGAGCCGGAATCTCTGAGAAGCTTCCTGGACCGAGTGCATGCAAGACTAGAGACACCGGCACTGCGTTACGTAGGTTCGGATGAAGCGCAGATAAAAACGGTGGCCGTATGCGGCGGCTCAGGCGGCAGTTTCATCCAGTCTGCTCTGGACGCGAATGCAGATGTATACGTAACGGCAGACCTTGGCTATCACCGCTTCTTTGAGATCCTTGGTCCCGATGGGATCTGCCAAATGGCACTCGTGGATGCTGGACATTATGAAACGGAGAAGCACACCGAACAACTCCTCTGTATTTGGCTGACAAAACGATTCCCTACAATAAAATTTTACTGCGCGAGTGCGCCCACCACCCCAATAAAAATCTCCATCCGCTGAACCTCACTCCATACATTCTCGTTAGAGTTTGCTACCTTTTGAACACGCCATAATTCATGAGTACCACAGAAACAAAGATTAGCAGTCAATTACGTGCACTGATTCGACTACAGCACATTGACACACTGATTTACCAGGTCGTGAAAGAACAGGGGGATCTACCTGACGAAATCAGAGACCTGGAAGACGAGTCCGCAGGATTGGAGACCCGTACGAACAAAATCAGACAGGAGCAGGAGGATGTTGAGCAGTCACGCCGGCGTAGCGAATTCGATATTGAAGAGGCAGAAGCACTGATTAAGAAATACGAGGAACAGCAACTCCAGGTCCGCAACAACCGTGAATACGATGCTCTAACCAAAGAGATTGAGGTGCAGAATGAGCGTATTCACGAGGCCAAAGAACTCATTGCGGGTACCGAGGGCTCATTGGAAACAAATGCGAGTCAGATTGAAGAGGCGCAACAGCGTCTTTCTGATCTGGAAGAGATGCTTGTAGACAAGCGTACCCAGTTGGAAGGGGTATTGCTAACAACGGAGAAGAAAAAGAAAGAGCTGGAAACCCTGAGAAGCGATGCGGAAGCCTCGGTGGATGAACGCTATCTGCGGGCCTATCAGAGACTGCGGAACCGGTATAGGGATGGACGCGCGGTGGTTCAACTGCGACGCGGCGCAGCCGGCGGCTTTGCGGTCCCACCACAGCGTCAGATGGAGATTCGCCAACGTAACCGGATCATCCCATGTGAGCAGACTGGTCGCATTATTGTAGATAGCGAGTTCTACGAACAGGCAACCAGTGACCTGGTCGTTTAGTACCACGGTAGATAACGTGTTGGCCGGATCATCGCCTTGCCGAAAGGCAGGGAGGAAAGTCCGAACTCCATAGGGCACCGTACTTCCTAACGGGAAGGCATCGCATAAGCGATGACGGCAAGTGCAACAGAAAGAAAACCAGCCGATGGACCTTACAGGCCAGGTGATGGGTGAAATGGTGGGGTAAGAGCCCACCAGCGTCATGGGAGACCATGGCGGCTAGGTAAACCCTACGCGGAGCAAGGCCAAACAGCATCGCACGCGCAAGCGATAAGGTGGCCCGCCAAATAGCGATGCGGGTAGGCTGCTAGAGGCCAGTGGTGACACTGGCGCCAGATAGATGATGATCCCTCCGGCTTCGCTGCACGGTGGCTGCAGCGCCGGATAGACAGAATTCGGCTTACAGGTCGGCACGTTCCACCAGGGGTGGCTTCCGCGAAGGAGGTCACCCCAATTCTTTTACTCCTGGGTTGGAGGTGTCAAGGGAGTTGCTTCCTCCAACGGTGGAGGAGGTAATTCCTCTGGAGCCGGAACCGGCTGCTGCGTTGATTGCTGTGACTGCTGCTGGAGAATGCTCCGCTGCGATGCGCCATCATCAATGGCAAAGTTTGTCAGGATACACAGCACAATAAAGACGGTAGCCAGGATCCATGTACCTCTTTCAAGCACATCTGGTGCTTGTCTGGCTCCCAGGATCTGAGTTGTCGCTCCTCCTGAGGCGATACCGGCCAGTCCACCCCCTTTACCGGCCTGAAGCAGGATCAATGCGGTCATAATGATCCCAATGAGTGCGATGATGACAATCAATAACGTGAACATGAGAGGATTTTTCCTTGGTGCCCCCTGCTACTTCCTCCCTCTACCTAGGTTCCGCTCTCCCCCGCAAGCACGACCGCTGCCGCACAGCAGATCGCTGCCGTTTCTGCACGAAGGCGACGTGACCCCAACCGAACCAATACCGCACCACTGTCGCGGGCAAGCCGGCGCTCATCCTCTGTGAATCCCCCTTCCGGTCCAACCAAAATCCTGACTGGACCTTCCCCCTGATGAATTGCCGTCATTAACGCAGTATCTGTATTGGGATCTGCCATGAGGGTCCCCGGTCCCAGGAATTGAAGGAGGGGGGTTGGAGGATGCAAATCCGGCAACCTACTTCGGTTGCATTGCTTCAGCGCAGCCGTCATCACCTGCCGGGCACGATCTTCACGCCAATTCCTGGATTCCGTCCGCTCGGTCAAGAGAGGGACAATGCCCGTAACCCCCAACTCAACTGCTTTTTCCAGAAACAAGCTATACCGTTTCTGCTGCTTCAACAATGCAAGCCCTACCGTCAGTTCGTGAACGGGCTCCCCCAGATTTTTATGTGCAGAAATAATGCGACCACGAACTCCATGCCGGTCTGCCTGCTCAATCTGTACCCGTACTGCGTACCCCTGCCCATCCACCACCGTTACGGTGGCGCCAGGGCGCAGTCTAAGTACTTTGACAGCATGCTTTGCTTCGTCTGACGGAAATACCACATGCCCGGTTGGAGAGAACGCTTCGGGCGGAGCAAAAAAGAACCTATCCATAATCTAAAGCCCGAGACTTAATCCAATATGAGCTCGCACAGCAGATATATCCTCCGTCGCCAGTGCCAGCGTGAAGTTGATGATTCCTGCTGCTGTACTGAGTTGAAAACCTGCCCCAAATCCTGGATACCACCCACCAGAGAACTGGGATCCCTTATCGTTATCAAGATAACCAAGGTCAAAAAAACCAAACCCGTACGTTACAGGATCCAGAAGATACCGGAACTCCACCAGGGTCCGTACTGCAAAAGGCACGCGAAAACGATGTTCATCATACCCGCGAAGGCTTTGTGCCCCTCCAATTCGAAACAGATCACTTTCGTCAAGCTGTCGGCTGTGCACCAACATGAGCTCGCCACCCATAACGACAAGGCTGCGCCCGCTCAGAGGAATATACACACGTCCCTGCGCCGTCAGGCGTCCCTGACGAAGCCTATTCTGCTCGCGCGTCGGATCTTCAGGGAGCAGGATACTTTCTACATCTTTCTGCCCGTGTTCAGCGTGCATGCTCAGCAGGTATCCACGAGTGGGGCTCAAAGCATGATCAACTTGTCTGATCTGGATCCCTCCTCCCACAAACAGTGCATTGGCAACTGGAATTCGTTGTCTGCCGTCAACAATTTCGGTACCTGCCAGGCCGGGGCGTGTAATCTCGCGTGTCACACTGGCAAAGATGTGCATGGACGGATCCACCCAATAGCCAAACCGGGCTCCATAGTCCCGCTTGCCATAGGTTGAATCCTGCTGAAGTCCTTCAAATGAACCAGCGAGGCTCAGAGGCAACCCAAACATCAACGGCGCTTCCGCATGCACGGAAACGTAGCCTAATTGACCCGGTGCCCGATTCAATGTCAGTTCCAGCGTTCGAGCTCCGCCAAAAAGGTTGCGCAGTGCCAGACTTCCGCTACCAACCAGAGCACCTTTGCCGCCCTCCGCCCGCTCATACCCCAATGCCAGATCAAACACTCCAGGGGGGCTTTCCTTGACGGGTACATGAATGACAACGCTACTGTCGGTCCCCCTGTATAATACCGGGAGATCTACACGGCTAAACATGCCCGTGGCTTCCAGCTTACGCTGCATTTCTTCTGGATCAAAATTTTTCAGAACCTGTCCCAACGTGAATCCAGAGATGTGATATACATAAGTTGGTCGGGTCCGCCGGGCTCCCTGCAGGACGATATGCTCAAGTTGAGAAGGAATCCCTTCCTGAACACGGATGACCACATCATGCTGCACGCTGTCACGCGGAATGATCGCTTCTATGGCAACTTCCGCCAATACATATCCCTCTCCCGAATAATGGTCCAGAATGAACTCTGCTGCCCTTTCCAACGAACTGGCAGTGACCCAATCTCCTTTACCCAGCGGGAGTCGTATCCTTGTTGAATCAACCTTGTTGACTCCCAGCAACTGGATTATTCCTACCTGAGCCCGATTTCCACGGGAAGCATAAAGAGTTTGTGTATCCGTATTCTGAGAATCAATCGCAGCATATAAATACCCTTCCTGATGAAACATGCGGATCACCTGCTGCTCAATAGCCAGCGTACTGTCTGCGGATCTCTCGGGCGCCCACGACCAAGGCTCACCATCTGCAATAAGCTGCCATTGAGCGGAGACCGGAACGGCTGCTATGGACATACAGAAGAAGAGCACGAATGCCCTCGGAGAAATTCCCATGGAACTGACCGAACAGCTCAACCATGAACATCGTAGCATCACGTAAATCAGCCCCTTTGTGCCTATGAGTCCACAGATCCCCCAAAATAAGCCAAGTGACTTCTCGAAAGTACTCCTGAGCTGGTACGATACCAACCACCGTGACCTTCCATGGCGTGGGAAGACGGATATGTATGAGATTTGGCTTTCAGAAGTCATGCTTCAGCAGACACGCGTGGAGTATGTGCGGGCGTATTACGAACGATTCCTGAACGCATTTCCAACGCTTGAGCAGCTAGCCTCAGCCGACTTGGACGATGTACTTCGCATTTGGGAGGGAATGGGATACTATGCACGTGCACGCAATCTACACGCAGCCGCCCGGGAAGTTGTTGTCTCGGGTCGACTTCCATTGAGTTGTAAAGAGTTACGCTTACTCCCTGGTATCGGTCCATATATTAGCCGAGCCATTGCTTCGATTGCGTTCAAAGAGCCTGTGGCTGCAGTTGATGGCAATGTCCGGCGCGTCGTCTCTCGCATATTTGCACATCCGGGAACTCCGGCTAAATTAGTTCAGCAACTCGCTGATCAACTACTTAATGCCAACCGACCCGGGGATTATAATCAGGCGATGATGGAACTGGGGTCACAGATATGTACACCCAAGCACCCGCAATGTACTGTATGCCCGGTTCAAAGCTATTGTTCGGCATGGTTCGAGGGAGCTCCCAAACGGTATCCGGCATCAAAGAAGAAGGGACCTATCCCACACTACGATGTTGCCGTTGCCGTTCTCCGCGATACTTCAGGGCGGATATTTATTCAACAGCGTGCGCCGAGAGGGCTTCTGGGCGGCCTGTGGGAATTGCCTGGCGGGAAAGCACAACCGGATGAATCGGGCCCTGCAACCTGTGTCCGTGAACTGCAGGAAGAGCTTGGAGTACAGGTGCTGGTAGGGAATTTGATCGGTAAAGTGAACCACGCATACTCTCATTTCAGGATTACACTGCGTGCATATGAGTGCACCATGATTGACGGCGAGCCTAAATCCACTGCAGGCTTAACGACTGCCTGGGTTACACCTGATGAACTAAACAAATTTGCATTTCCTAAAGCAAATCGGCATATACTTAATCTTATGACATCCCCGGTAGCTGAAGCATCATGAACGAAACACTCCTTTACATCATTCTCGGTGTGCTCTATCTCGTATTCACCGCATTGGGGAGACTTGCCAAGAAAAAACAGCAGCAGACGCAGAAAGAGGAACCCTGGTCTCTTGAAGATGCTCTACGAGATCTGCAGACTTCGTCGGACGAGCAGCCTGAAGTCGCTCGAGTTCCTGCACCGCAGACTCCTTCTGATTGGTCTGATGAGTATGCCCCGTACATTCCTGGTGCTCAGACCCTTCCCACTGAATCGCCCCGGCTGGCCAAACCGGTCTTCGCAGCGCCCGCCACCCTTCGGCAACCTGTCCCGAAACCCAAACCGTCAGAGCTACCCAACCCAGCCGGGAAGCATATACCGGACGCAACCCGCATGATCATCCGCCGCCTGAAAGACCCGAAGTCAGCGCGGACCGCAATTATTCTTAGTGAGATCCTCGGCAGGCCCAAGGGAGCCCGTGCGTTTCCACGACCTCGCCTGTATCGTTGAGCATCTTTGGCCACATGATTACGAATGTGGTCGCCGGATCTGCGAGTTCTCAACAATCCATGCATAACGAGCCCTAAACCACCGCATAACCTGGAGTGAAGTTACGGTATCCATGTCCCCCTCCGCCTGCAAAAGGCTCACTTGAACAAGTTTCTCACTATTCCAAGTAGGACCAACGAAAATTCCTACACTGACGATTCTTCTCCGCGCTTGAATAATGCTGCACCGATTGCACCTCCAATCAGTCCCATCAGGATCCCCCCGACGATTGCGAACACCGGCCCACCCCAGGTTACCATCATCCTGGTTATGGATTCTGCCTGCTCCGCCCCGGGAGTGTCAAATGTACCGGCGTCACGCATCATATCCAGCGTATCTTGGGGAGATGGAAGTATACCCATCAGGATTAATAACCACCCCAAAGCCAATCCCACCACGGCATATACGATCCCCGAGAGCGCGCCAATTCCAACCCCCTGCCCTCCTGTCAGTGTTAATTCGTTTTCTGTAGCATAGTGCCAGACGGCAACGAGCCCACTGGTTAACATGATCATGCATCCGAGCAAGCCGAATATAATGCCCAGAACCGGTTGAGGGTCAAGAGGATCAGAGAGGCCAGAAACATGACCGGCTACTTGGAGGATCGTCCCTGTAACGGCGGCAACTAAGCCACCAATCAGGATAGATTGAGTTTTTGAAGGCATTGAAATTATGTCTGTTCGGTCTGAATAATAAGCAATTTGGGCTAAATATTGGTAAGATATAATCCCTATGTCTCACGCCATGCCATAGCTCGTGCAACCAGAACTCCGGCAACAACACCAAAAATTGCTCCTGTGAAAAAGCGGCTTCCCGCCGAATTGTGCCAAATATTCAAGAGTTCCAGCCCCCAATCCAGTGCCAGCAACACCAGAGATGCCATCACAAATATGTGTGCATTCCTGCCACTCCAGCCCCGGCAAATCAGAGCAACAATGGGTCCTACAACCAGACCGATCAGGATTCCGTAGCACCGGTGACAGACCGCCAACTGAACGCCATCAACATGGGGAGACCGCTCACTGATCTGGTGACAGAATGGATCAAATATGTGCATCAATGCCAATTGCAGCGGCTCACTAATCCATGGAGGGATGCTGGCTAGCACCGGCAAAATCGCCATCAGCAAGAGAGATCCGATCCAGGCAATCCCATTTATACGAATGGTCATACGTCAAATTGTCCTGTCTTTAATCGTCATCTGGACAGCTTGGCACTTATGGTACGACTAATTTTGACATAGTTCAGCATGGCATACAGTTTGCACGGTCGTCTCACCTGAATGCACAATGCATCTTGTTTGAAGTATGTACATAATGTAACTCTGCAAAAATGCATCTGCTGCATTCTTGTTAGCACTCACTTAGAGAGACTGCTAACAATCGAAATTCTTACTTCCTAACCAACAACTTAACCCTTTACCAATCATGAAAATTCAACCACTTAGTGATCGTGTGGTCGTACAGGCGCAAGATGCTGAAGAGCAGACTGCAAGCGGCCTCTACATTCCCGACACGGCGAAAGAAAAACCCCAACGCGGAGTCGTTCTGTCCGTCGGTCCAGGTCGTGTTGAAAACGGCACCAAAATTGACATGACCGTCAAGTCTGGTGATGTTGTTCTGTATGGCAAGTACTCTGGGACCGAGGTCACACTTGATGACCAGGAGTACATGATCATGCGGGAGAGCGATATCCTCGGCATTATCCAGTAACGAATCCTCATACACAATCTTAAACTCTATTTAAACTCATGGCAAAGCAAATCATTTTTGACGCCGACGCACGAGGTGCTCTCAAGCGTGGCGTTGATCAACTCGCGAGTGCAGTCAAAGTCACTCTTGGCCCCAAAGGCCGCAATGTTATTATTGAGAAAAAATTCGGATCACCAACCGTTACCAAAGACGGTGTCACCGTGGCCAAAGAAGTTGAGCTTGAAGACAAGCTCGAAAATGTTGGTGCCCAGATGGTCAAGGAAGTTGCTTCCAAGACCAGTGATGTCGCAGGCGACGGAACCACAACGGCCACCGTTCTCGCTCAGGCGATCATGACCGCTGGTCTCAAGAACGTGACGGCCGGTGCCAACCCAATGGACCTGAAGCGTGGTATTGACAAAGCGGTCGGCCAGGTCGTGAATCATCTCCGCTCACAGAGCCGCGATATTGAAGGTCGCAACGAGATTGCCCAGGTCGGTGCCATCAGCGCCAACAACGACGAAGCTATCGGCACCTTGATTGCAGATGCTTTTGAGCGCGTTGGCAAGGATGGTGTGATTACCGTCGAAGAGGCCCGTGGCACAGAAACCACACTGGATGTGGTCGAGGGAATGCAGTTTGATCGCGGATACCTGTCTCCCTACTTCGTGACCGATCCTGATGATATGGAGACCGTCCTTGAGGATGCGCACCTGCTCATCTTCGACAAAAAAATCTCCGCAATGAAGGATCTGCTCCCAATCCTGGAGAAAATTGCACAGACCAGTTCTCCTCTTCTGGTGATCGCCGAAGATGTTGAAGGAGAAGCACTTGCAACGATGGTCGTGAACAAGCTACGTGGCACATTACGTGTCGCTGCTGTCAAAGCCCCTGGCTTTGGAGACCGCAGAAAAGCAATGCTGGAAGATATTGCAATCCTTACCGGAGGCACCGTCATCAGTGAAGAAAAAGGCTATCGCCTCGAGAATGCAACACTGGATTATCTGGGGAAAGCCCAGCGTGTTGTGATCGACAAAGATACCACCGTCATTGTCGATGGTGCCGGTAGTACGGATCAGATCAAGGCCCGCACAAACCAGATCCGACAGCAGGTTGAGTCAACCACAAGTGACTATGATCGTGAGAAACTGCAGGAACGGCTTGCCAAATTAAGCGGTGGTGTTGCTGTTCTCAAGATTGGTGCAGCGACCGAGCCGGAGATGAAAGAGAAAAAAGCTCGCGTGGAAGATGCCTTGCATGCGACACGCGCAGCCATTGAAGAAGGGATCGTCCCGGGTGGTGGCGTTGCTCTGATCAGATCCATCGATGCACTTGATGAGGCAGCAGTGGACAACGAGGACCAGAAGATCGGGGTCAATATCGTTCGTCGTGCCCTCGAAGAGCCACTTCGCCAGATCTCTACAAACGCTGGGAGTGAAGGCTCTATCGTTGCTCAGAAAGTCAAGGAAGGCGAAGGGGATTATGGTTACAATGCCCGCACGGAAGAGTATGAGACTCTCATCAGTGCTGGTGTGATTGATCCTACCAAAGTTGTGCGCGCTGCCCTGGAGAATGCATCCTCGGTGAGTGGACTATTGCTGACAACCGAAGCGGTCGTGGCGGATCGTCCAGAGAAGCCCGCTGCAGGCGGTGGAGATCATCCTGATCCCAGCGGTGGCATGGGCGGCATGGGTGGAGGAATGGGCTTCTAACCCAAATTCTCACACAGTCCGAAGGGGGGCGGGGCCATCAGGCTTCGCCCCCTAACTTTTTTTGTCCGATCTGATATCATCCATGCACCACTTGGCAAGATCACTTGCCTCACGCTCGCTGGATCCCTCCGCATAAATACGCACGATTGGCTCCGTGTTGGATTTTCGAACATGAACCCAGCCATCCGGGAAATTTATTTTCACCCCATCTACGGTTGAAACATCCTCATGCGCGTGCCGCGAGGCAAACCGCCGAAGCACTTTATCTGGATCTGTCACCGTGATTTTGTTTTTCGAAATCACATACTGGGGTAAGGAATGCCGATACTCTGAGAGCGGCATCTTCTGTTCAGCCAGGTGCTGAAGGATAATCGCGGCGCCTACGAGTGCATCCCGGCCATAATGGAGGTCAGGCAAAATCACTCCCCCATTGCCTTCTCCACCAAGAATGGCCCCATATTGCTGCATCGTCTTCACGACATGAATTTCTCCCACCGCAGATCGGTGCACGGGCATCCCATAGCGTGCTGCCACATCGTCAATCGCACGGGACGACGATAGGTTGGTGGCATAGGGTCCACTGCGTCTCTGCCATAGGAAATCCGCTGCGATCACCTGCGTCAATTCTTCGCTCACATAGGTTCCCTGATCATCAATCAGGGCCAGTCTGTCTGCATCCGGGTCTACCACCAGTCCCAGATCGGCATTTATTTCCTGAACATACTCCATCGTCCCTTGCAAGTGCTCAGGTAGAGGCTCTGCCGGGTGAGCAAACCGGCCTGTAACCTCGCCATTGATCAGCCAGACATCCTTTACCCCTAATCGCTTCAATAGCGGCGGCAATGCCAATGCACCGACCGAATTAATCCCATCCACCACAACCGTATAGTCCATGGCTTCAATGGCATCCGACTGACAGTATGGCAGGTCCAGGATCGCATCAATATGCCTTGAAATATGTTCAGCGGCACGTATCCCCCCTGGCTGGACTTCCTGATGCATTGGCGCTTCCGGCTGCTGTGCCATATCCATCACGATCCTTCCCTCTTCCGGTGACAGAAACTCGCTCTCCTCGTTGAGTAGTTTCAACGCATTCCAATCTTCAGGATTATGAGAGGCGCTTAATATGATCCCCCCACGCGCCTCTTCGAACAGGACGGCCATTGCAACCGTTGGCGTGGGGGCCAGCCCGATATCAATTACCTCAATCCCAAGACTGCGGAGTGTTGCTACGACAATCTGAGAACATACCTCTCCCGAGGTACGTGCATCCCGGCCTACGACGACGCGTCGAGGAAGGCGATTCGGCCGATTTAAACAAAATGTACCGAAAGCCAGACTGTAGCGTACGAGGACCAATGCATCCAGGCCGGCACCATAGATCCCCCTGATTCCGGAAATTGATTCAATAAGTGTTCTCATGGGCCATTTCAGAGTTCTTAGCAATGGAACAGAATAACGGTCGTTTGGGTTGCCTAGGGCTGGATTTTTTTAATCATGGTCACATCCTCAAGTACGTTGTCCCCCCGTTGGCGATATCACTACGCAGCAAGTGGGCTGGTTCTTTGCCTCATTCTGGTCAGTTGGGGGGGTGTGGTAACCAGTATTGAGGCCGGACTTGCCGTTCCTGACTGGCCTACTTCATTCGGCTCCTATGACCCACTTGCCACAGGATACAGCGATCCCGCAGATCCAGATGCACGATGGTGGCAGGTTGGTCCTATTTTGGCGGAGCACGGACACCGGTTGCTGGGGGCCCTGGTAGGTCTATGGGTCGTTGGACTTGCACTATGGACGCTGATTGCAGATTCGCGGCGTTGGGTTCGCATTGTAGCTGTATCTGCGGTTGGCCTCGTAATCGCACAGGGAATCCTTGGGGGACTCCGCGTAGTCTGGACCTCAATGGATCTGGCTGTAGTCCATGCAATGGGAGCACAACTTTTTTTCTGCAGTGCGGCTGCCCTGACACTTTTTAATTCGCGGATGTGGCTTGAGCACTCCATTGAGAGTTCACCGAAAATCAGCCGACTTCGTGCTATGACAATTGCTACTACGGCAGCCGTTTATATACAGATTCTACTGGGTGCTCTACTCCGACATCCCGGCAGCGGCGTGGACCTGAATTTCGTGGTCATTCATGCTTCGGGAAGCGTTATTGCATTATCTTTAGTCATTATGACCTGCGGATTTATCCGAGAGTACTTTGATGACAAACCAATCCTGAATCGCGGAGCCTGGTGGATGTTGATCAGTCTGGGCGTGCAAATGGTTCTGGGGATGGTTACTCTGACGGTACTTCTTTTCGATTCCGGACAAGGCATCCAGAGTTTGGTCCAGGTTATACTCTCGTCCTCTCATCTGGTAGTTGGAACAATTTTAATGGGCAGTTGCGCTTGCGTGATGCTTGGAACCTTGAGGTTGCAAAGTGAACGGTAATACTTTTCTTTCCGAAGAAGCTGCAGAACTCCGTCTTCTGCGGCCGGGGACTGGCCCGATCTCAACTCTCCAGGACTACTGGGAGCTGGTCAAGCCGGAAATCACTTTCCAGGTCGTACTGGCTGCCCTGGCCGGATTCATTTTAGGGACAACCGGAAGCCTGAGTCCGTCCTTACTGGTACTGGCCTTGGCTGGAACCGCGTTTGCGAGTGCTGGAGGCGGCGTACTGAATCATTATATAGAGCGGCATAATGATGCACTGATGCGCCGCACTGCCCAGCGGCCATTGCCTTCTGGACGAATCAACCCGGGGATTGCGCTTGTTTTTGGAATTACACTGATCATTGCTGGACTCACTCTGCTTTGGTGGGTGAATCTAACGACACTGCTTTTGGCGGCATTGACCATTGTTCTGTATCTGTTTGCCTATACCCCGCTTAAGCGCCGCACAACCTACAATACCTTGATTGGGACGATCCCCGGGGCGCTACCTGCTCTGGGAGGATATACAGCTGCCACGGGAACGGTTGGCACTGCTGGTTGGATTCTTTTTGGGATGTTTGCACTCTGGCAAATCCCTCACTTTCTGGCTCTTGCCTGGATGTATCGTAAAGATTATGCGCGCGGAGGCCATGCGATGCTTCCCGCTAAAAATCCAGATGCAAAGGCAACGGCTCACCGGATCCTCGCCTACAGTATCCTATTATTGGGAACCAGCCTTCTGTTACCCCTCCTGGATTATACCGGATGGATCTATCTGGCAATCATCATTCCTGCGGGGATTGGTTTTATCTGGCCCTCTATTGGCTTTTACCAAAAACAGACTGCCGTACAGGCACGCCGGGTGCTCTTGGCCAGCATTATCTATGTACCGATCCTGGTCGCCGCCGTCACAGCCGATCACTGGCTACTGTAGTCTAGTCAATCCGGCGCCAAACCTCTTCCAGGCGATACCCGCTTGGAAATTCACCAACATGGTACCACAGATCACCAACAATACGGGCAGAAAAACGCAGGGCTACACCAACAAGGGCTTCACTGGTATGATACTCCAAGTACTCCGTATACAGCGTATCGTCTTCCAAGGTATACCGGCCTCCTCCGGCCAGAACGTCTGTGCCGCTGTCTGACTGATACCCCCAGGAAAAATGCGTGGAATTCAGAATTTTCATTGATGGCGGAATATTGAGCGTAATGATTACCGTATCCGGATAAACCGAACGCTGGGATACAAGACGCCAACTTCCTTCCAAATGGTTGGCGGGTGCCTGCGCCAAAACCGCCGGGCCTGCCAAAAAGGCGATGAGAAGCAGTAAAACTGATGCTTGTTTCATAATCGTATGGATCTTATGATTCACTATCAAGGTAACGTTCTCTCCTGTAATTATCAAACGTTTTGAGAGTGAGTAATATACAATCTCCTGTGGATCTACGGGCCCTATCTCTGTTTGAACTTGAGAAATGGATTGCCGGGCTCGGGGAGCCGAGCTGGCGGGCACACCAAGTCCTGCGATGGATGTACTCTGCAAAAGAAGCAGACTCATTCGCATCGATGACCAATCTCCCGGCATCACTTCGGGAAATTCTGGCAGAAAAAGCATGTATGGAGCGATTACAGATCCAGACACTCCTCACGGCAAAAGATCGGACGATAAAAGCTCTTATGCAGTTACCTTCCGGGAGGAAGATCGAAACCGTCTTAATCCCAAGCCTGGATTCCCGTGGGAATGCGCACCGGCTGACTGTATGCGTTTCGAGTCAGGTGGGCTGTGCAATGGGGTGTACATTTTGTGCGACGGGCAGAATGGGGTTTCAGGAGAACCTGACTTGCGGTCAGATCGTGGACCAGGTGAGTTATATGCGTGAAATGGCCCATGAGCGTTTTGACCGGGATATATCGAATGTGGTCTTCATGGGAATGGGCGAGCCACTTCTGAATTACGATGCACTTCTGGCCAGCCTGGAGATTCTGACCCACCCGGATGCGATCGGGCTTTCGCCCAAGCGGATTACGGTTTCTACCGTCGGTCTTGCGCGCCGCATCCGTGATCTGGCCAATGATGCTCCCAAGATCGGCTTGGCCGTTTCCTTGCATGCCCCCGATGAATTGAAGCGGTCAAGCATCATGCCCATCAACCGCAGCGAAGCCACGGATCTTGTCGCATTGGAATCTGCCATGAAATACCATACGACTACGACGGGGCGTCGGCTTACGTTTGAGTACTGTCTGTTTCGGGGATTTAATGACTCAGCCAGCGATGCTCGTGCCTTGGCTCGGCTCTGTCACAGAGTCCATGCAAAAGTAAATATAATCATGTACAACAGCGTGCCTGGAATTGATTTTGAGCGCACGAGCGAGGCACGTCTGAATGAGTTTATGGCGCACTTATCGGCACGGGGCGTCACGGTCACCGTGCGACGAAGCCGGGGAGCAGACATCGCTGCTGCCTGCGGGCAGCTCGCCAATCAGGAAAAGACTGAATCGGCCAAACCGCCGGCCATCTAGGTGAATCAATAAGTATTGTTGGGGTTTATGCTCCAACCTTCTTTGAGCGTTTGGGGCACATACGCTACAACGAGTGTTCTACGATGGAACAATGGGTTTTCGAATGACTCAAGGATGAATTTGGTGGGTGCAATGTACATGTGCGGGGGCACATGAAGATGTGACCGGTAACCTGATGTTCGGGATGCTTTTACTCACTCTGGCTCGACTGATGCGTATGCTGCCCTGAATCTGATTCCCCCAGATCTGGACAGCAGGTTTTTGGCTTTTTGTTGGACAACAGTACATGGGCTATGAATAAAATCCACTGCGTAAAGACGCCATTGAAGACAGATCAAATATACTTGAGGAAAACGACCGCAAACCTAGGATAGTCAGCCACGAAATCCAAGATCATCACCCCAAATCATGCGAGTCGAACCACTTGACTCCAATTCCTGAAAATAGTTTTGCAAAAGGCTCTTTATTGAAATTTTTCTGCATACTAGTCGCGGACGCGGGTATAGTTGGTATCTATTGAAACTTTTTCATATATTAGTTGTAGGCGTGCGTACCGGGCAGTAACGTCTACTCGCATATTGACGCATATTTCGATTTAATAAAGTTAAACAACATGGCTGATCTTATCAAGTTCGAAAAAATACTTCACGGTTGTAAAGATGACGCATTCGATGTGGGGATCCGCATTGACATTGAGCTAATCCCCCTTGGGGGATTGGGTACCCCTGTAAAGCCAGCGGTGTATCCAGGGGGAGAGTACCAACATGATCGCCGATGGGCCTCATCCGAGGATAAAGAAGCTCAAGATGTTATTGTAATTGATAATGTACCATCTCAAGCAAACCGCCTAGAGGAAGCACTTCGCTGTCACCGAGAATTAATAGGGCTGCCAGAGTTCATTCTTGATCTTTCTGAGATCGAAAGTTTGCCCACACACTTACCAAGGAATCTATCTAGCTTTCAATTTCCACATCGTAATGCAGATGCCTATCTCAGAGATGCGATGTTGGATGAAAAGCCCTTTATCAGTTCAAAGTTGGGGAAGCAGATTTTTGACGCTACGGCCCAGAACTGTGGCCCTCTGATGTCATGGTTTCCACAAGCACTTTTGTACGGATTTTGGCAGTCACATTTGGGGAAAAAAAAGTCTAATAGCAAGCATGCGCGTGCATGGGTTTCGGAAATCATCGGCTGGCAACCGGCGACAGACAAAACACGAGTATTCGGCCTGAAAGGTGATCCCCTTAACTTGAACACTGATGATGTTATCACCTCTAACCCTGATGACCGAACACAATGGGAAATTGGAAAAAGTAAGGAAATTGTGGGAGGCAAGCCTGACAAGTTATCTGAAATGGGGCATGGTCAGGTTCCGTTCACCGGTGACGATGCAAGTCTGGCCGCCATTTCGTTTACGCGAATCTCTCAGCGAGCTACCGTGTCATTTGCACAGTTACGTAGAGTCCGTATTGATGATCAATTCCGATCCGAGAAGAATGCAGCCTGTCGCGCCCTATTGGTAGCACTCGGTTTGCACGCACACCAACTTGCCTTTGGTCATGGATTCTCGTTGCGCTCGGGGGCTGACCTACGACCCCAGCATACGAGGGTAACTTGGTTAGGAAGCCCCGATGACTCTGAAATTAGCTTAGGAAGTGTTAAATGTACACTTGATTTACTTCAAGATGCGAGAAAGCATGCCGAAGAGGTTGGTATAACTCTTGACGGTTGGAGTGAGCAGCCGAAAGTGCTTAAACCGAAAAAAAATCTTGAAAGCGCGATTCTCGCAACGTGGCCGCAAATCACCGACTAATGTTGGCAATATCAGTGGAATTGTTGCATTCAACCTTTCGCGGTGACCCGAACGGCACGGCTAACACAGGTCAACTATCTCGGGGCGAGTGGCCTCCATCACCACTGCGTCTTTTCTCTGCTCTGGTCGCTGCAGATGGCTCACGGGAGAATTGTTGGGCAACGGATGGTTCGGAATTGTACTGGCTTGAAGGGTTGCCACCACCGGTTATCTATGCCGATTCAAGGCCATTCCACCAAATTATAGAGCCAAGATATGTCGTCGAGCACAAGCACAAACCCCGTCCTGAGATAAAAACAAAAGGAAAAGAGAAATCAATAGAAATTAAGCGCCAACAAGAATATATCAATCGTGGTAGTGTGCTTGTTCGGCCAGGTGTACGGGTTTCTCCGTGCGATTCTTGTATTGTTTACTTGTGGGATGTTGAGCCGCCAAGTCGACCAATTTTCAATGCACTTCAACGACGTGCTTCAAGAGTGGGATACCTTGGTGCATCTGATTCGCCGGTCAAAGTACGAGTCTCAACTGAGAAACCAGTGATCCGTGACATAACTGCTGCTTTCGTTCCCGACAAATCGGGAGATATTGTGATTAATGTTGCACAACCTGGTGATCTGGAAATCTTGGACCGATTGTATGATATTTGGTGCAAAAATGGTGCTTCGGTGAGCCGATCACAGTTTCCCGGGCTTGGTTCCAGATTTCGATACCGCTCACCTATGTTGCCCAAAACTATTGATCAAGGAAGGGTGATTGCATGGATGCGCCTTGGTTCAGCTGTTTCTGGTCGCAGAATTTCCACAATCACACATCTTTTCAAGCAATCTGTCCTTAGCCAGTACCAGGAACTCTATAATGAACCACCCCGAGTTCTACATGGCCATGGATTTCGCGACAAGGGTTATGAAATTGCGCGGTACTTGGCTCTTCCAGATGTAGGTTATCCAAGGTCAAAAGGTCGAATTCATGGTATAGCGTTGTGGATGCCCCCAAAAAGCTGTCCAATAGAATGTGAGCGTTCTCGTAATGCAGTATTTGCTGTAAGGCGACTTACTGGAACAACGATTGATGTGTCAGTTAAGCCTCACCCTGAGCCTTACACTCCTAGTGATCGTCCGCTTGCTGCAAACCCATGGAGGTGGATTGAGAAGAAATCGGAGCAGTGGGTAACAGCCTTCCCAGCAATCCATGAGCGACGCCGAATTACTGACTTGAATGAAGTAGCTCATTGGTGCCGTCATGCAGGATTGCCAAAACCAATTGACATTCGATCTTCTCGTACCCCATTGATTCCCGGCGCGGTCGACTTAGCCCCTGTTGAAGTGAACCGACCCAATAGACCTGCATTACCATATTCTCATATTTGGATACGGTTTGCACAGCCGATTCGTGGCCCAGTTGTGATCGGATCCGGCCGGCAACGTGGATTCGGTCTTTGCGTCCCATATCAAAGTAAAGATTGAAGGCTGTTTCATGAATCTTCAAGGCACAAGCTCTACGGGTACAACTATGCCCACTTTCGATGAGTTCTATAGAGCGATCAACCAGCGAGAGCCGTTCCCATGGCAGTCCCGCCTGGCCAACCAAGTTGCTTCAACGGGCAAGTGGTGTTCCGAAATTGGTATACCCACGGGGCTTGGTAAGACCGTATGTCTTGACATCGCAGTTTGGTGGTTAGCGACACAATCTGACTGTACTCAGACTCAGAGAATTGCGCCAACGCGTATCTGGTGGGTGGTTAACCGGAGGTTACTTGTAGATTCGACATTCAAGCATGCTTGTAAAATAAGCAAAACACTTAGTGATCCTGATTCGGAAAAACTTCCGGTGCAAGATAAAGAGATCATTAAGATCGTAGCGGAACGTCTCAAATCCATTGCCGGTGGTAGTCAAGCTAAACCGCTTGAGGTAATTCGGCTTCGCGGAGGAATTGCATCTCGGCGGCCTCGCTGTCCCTCTCAACCAGCCATTCTTCTGACTACGCTTCCTATGTATGGCTCTCGACTTTTATTTCGGGGCTATGGATCCAGCCGAAACATGAGATCAGTTGATGCCGCAATGGCAGGAACTGACAGCTTGGTCTTGTTGGACGAGGCTCATTTGACGCCTCATTTGATAACACTATGCTCAGCGATTTCTGAATGTACGTCCACTACAGATCCAATCCTGAACGAATCTCGTTCACGACCAACACTGGTTCAACTAACAGCTACCGGTGACCAAGCTGGTCAAGACAGATTCACACTTGATGATGACGACGATAAGAACTCAATTGTTAGAGAACGTTTGGATGCTGTGAAACTGCTTGAACTAAGGGAGAAAAAAAAGAACGATATAAAAGCAAAAGCTTTAGCACAGGCTGCATATGACCTGTTGCAAAATGCATCAACTCCAACAACCTGTATCATTTTTGTAAACACCCCTAAGATTGCACGGGAGACATTCTTGTACGTTAGGGATAAGAAGTTGATGAAAAATGCCAAGGTTCTTCTGCTAACTGGGCGAATGCGAGAGTTCGAAGCAGAGCAAACACGGCAAGACATTCTTGAAGGAATGTCTGCATCACATGATGAGAGAGGCAAACGGGAGTATCACCTTATTGTAGTCGCAACACAGACCTTGGAAGTTGGAGCAGATATTGATGCAGAATACCTAGTTACGGAGCAATGTGGAGTTCGGTCGCTAACGCAGCGATTGGGTCGGCTAAATCGCTGCGGAAGATTCAAAGATGCGCGGGCCGTATATGTGCATATGCCGGCAGCAGATAGAAAAAATGGCTGGCCAGTCTATGGTCATGAACCAAATCATTTACTTGAGATACTGCAAAATCGTCTTGAGAATTCCTCAGAGAAAGTGAATTTGTCCACCAGATGTGTAGCCAAAATCTTGGGGGCCCCAAGTGACGATCATGGAAGGGCACCAGAATTATTACCAGGAATTCTCTGGGAATGGATAAAGACTTCTTCCCCACATAAAGACGAAGCTCCTGTCGAACCATATTTTAGCGGTATCAGTGGCATCCAAATGTTCGTAACTGTAATTTGGCGTGCACACATACCAGAGAATCGTGACCGTTTATGGCCACATGCCGCGGAGCATGAAGCAATTGATGTTCCCATTTCTGAGTTTCGCAAAGCATGGAAAGAGGCACGGGATCAGAAAGAAATATTCCGATTGGGCTCTGACGGTATAACCGTTGAGAAGACATCAGTTGACTCTGTTCGGCCGGGAGATCAAGTAGTGCTGCATTCAGATTATGGTCTCATGGACAAATTCGGCTGGAATCCTGATGCGCGTGACCCAGTTCGGGATATGTCTTTGAAGGGACATGGATTGCCACTTGATGTTGAGGCTATTAAGCGCATTTGTGGCATTTCGGTCAGCAAAGAATACTTGAATACGGCACTGGGAAAATCCGATGATCATGTGGATATTGAACCTCAAGAACAAGCTCAAGCAGTCGAAAAGATTCTTGACGCCATTAGTCAGGGGGCTCCGCATGGTTGTTGGGGACCTGAAGAATGGGACGAATTTGTTAGCTCACTGCGGGGGCAAAAAGCTATAATATCCTACAAGGGGGTACCTCGACTATGTGTAAAGAAGGCAAAGAAGAAGCCGGAATCTGAAATCCTAAGTGATGATCTTGATGAAAGGTCTCTTGCAGACCTTGCAGTTAGGTTAGAGCAACACTGTGAAGCCGTGGCTCTTTTTGCTAGATCAGTTTGTGATCAAATAGGGCTACCAACAGACTTGAGTGACATTGTAGAGCGTGCTGGTAGACTGCACGATATTGGTAAAGCAGATCAGCGGTTTCAGCGATGGCTTGATCCTGACTGGAACCATGGTTGTGTACTCTTGGCCAAGTCAAACACACCTCGCCACCAATGGGGGGTAAGGAGAATTTCGGCTGGATGGCCACAAGGCGGCCGTCATGAAGCCTTGTCGGCTCGTCTGGTTCACGCTTGGCTAGACAAAAATCCCAATTGGTGTGATTCGATAAAAAGAGATCTTCTGATGCATTTGGTGATCAGCCACCATGGGAAGGGTCGACCGCTTCTTGAGCCGATAACCGACGATACTTCACCACTCCCGGTGGAAGGGTTAATCTCGGATGAACGTGTGAGTGCTCCAGCCGACCTTAGAAACGTAGATTGGGAGCAACCGACTCGTTTCCGGAATCTAAATGACTATTTCGGACCATGGGGCCTGGCGTTACTTGAGGCCATTCTGCGGCTATCAGATCACGCAGTGTCTCAAGTAGAGAATATACCTCCGAACGAAAATCTATGATAATCTCTCAAAAAATTACGTGCCCAGGATTGCCTGCTGAGTGGATTAATGCCTGGCTCGCAGCAGTTGGGGCCACCGTACTGGATCATAGGATTCGCCTGCAGTGGTCAGATGAAGGAACGGCGGTAGCAGTGCTATCAGCGGACGAAATTGATCCAGCTGATGCTCTTGTTGAGTCATGGCCACGCAAAGAGATGCTGGACAACCTACCCATAGCTAAGAATTGGAAGAAAGGCACTCAGCAAATGAAGCGAAATGTTTCGGTAAAAGTATTCAGGCAGAGAGTTCAGATGGCTCGTACACACCCTCAATCGTGGACATTATCGTCAACAATGACCGATCTATGTGTCGATAAGAATGGCGACGTTGAGCATGCTCCATTTGATCCACCCGTGCCAAAAGGAATAACGCTGCACGGTAGGTTAACCTCTCTTCAAGAAGAATTAGGCATTTCAGAAACCCGAATACGAGAATCACTGCTGGGCTATGCTACTCGAATTAAGAAAAATGGCTTGGGATTTGATCAAACTAGACTTGGGTCATTGTCCGATGACACTGATAAATGGACCGATCCGGTCGTAGAAACACTTGCCTTCTTTGGCCTTTCCATGTTTCCCGTCCAAGGAAATGGAGTTGACCAAAGGCTAGATCGAAGAACCTCTAACACCGGGAAAAAACAACGAGGGTGGAGGATGATTTCGCCAGATAAAAAAGTTCGTCAATTTCATTGGCCAGTTTGGAATCATCCCCTAAACTCTGATGGCATAGACGCACTCATGGATATTTGGAATCCAGAAGACGACTTATCATGGGACCTACTGGGAATTCATGAGGGCTGGCGAAGTGTTCAGTTTGAGAGACGGGGGGATAATGATACTACAAGGGCACTTGGTAGTGAAAAATTGTGAGCCCTGACCCTGTTATTCTAATATCAGCCATTGAACATTTTGCCTATTGCCCGAGGCAATGTGCCTTAATTCATTGCGACGGCATATGGAGTGATAACCCACACACTATTCGAGGAAAACGTGCACACCGCAGGGTAGATAGCGGACAGCATCGGCAAGAAAGAGGACGACGGGTTCTTCGAGCCATACCACTTTGGTCCGAAACACTGGGACTATCTGGGCGTGCCGACGCAGTCGAAATAATAGGCGAGGCGGTTCATCCCGTTGAGTACAAATCAGGTACTCGTCATGGAATGAGCGCAGATTTTCAATTGTGCGCACAAGCATTATGCCTTGAAGAAATGCTTGATGTTAATATTTCGCATGGCTTTATATGGTATGGTGGCCCTAGACGTCGCGTCCAAGTTGACTTTACACCTATGCTCAGGGACGAAGTGAGAGATATCATTCAACAAATTCGGGAGCAAATTTTGACAGCAGAACTCCCAGGGGCCCCGAATGATAAAAGATGTAAGCAATGCCAATTTCTTCAGTATTGCTTACCCGAACTGACGAGTTCGCCAGATAAAGTGAACAAGTATATAACAAATCTCGTCTTGGGATGCGATACCTGAGCACTGCATATGTGCGTAATCACCGTGCACGTATTCAGCATCGCAAAGGCGCTCTTATAGTGTCTTCTCCCGAAGGAAACCAGCGAATTCCATTAGAAGCGATTGATGCACTGGTATTACTGGGTGGTGCACAGATCACTACACAAGCCATTGATGCGTGCGTTCGCCACGGCGTTCGTATATCTTCATTGCGGATGAGTGGGAAAATTCGATTCGTTGTTCACGCTGCAACCAGTGGGAATATTCATTTACGAACGGCATTGTTTCGGGTAGCTACAGATCAAACGCAATCTCTTGAGCTATCAAAAATTATCGTTGCAGCTAAAATCCAAAACAGCAAAACGGTTGTAGAACGGTGGTCAAGAGATGCTATCGATCCGCAAGATGCTGAACGGCTTGCAAGACGGGGTAAGCTGATACGAAAACGACTTAAACGATTAACAGAAGTATCAACTAGTGATCATGTTCGTGGCATTGAGGGAGACGTTGCAAGAATTTACTTTCGTGCTGTCAGCCAAGTCGTAATTCCACATGGTTTCCAGTTTTCAGCAAGAACTAGACGGCCGCCACGTGATCCCGTTAATGCGTTACTTGGATTTTGCTATGGGATGCTTGTAACCGAATGTATTGGAGCCGCTGAATCTGTTGGTCTTGATTACCAAATGGGATTCTTCCATCGTCCACGATCTGGACGGCCATCTCTTGCACTTGATCTGGCCGAGGAATTTCGTGCGCTTACCGACCGGTTCGTTGTTTCCCTGATTCGACAACGACAAATCAACCACGCCCATTTCGTTGATACGCCGGGTGGAGGGATTTATTTGACTGACGAAGGACGGACAAAACTGATAAGAATATGGGAAGAGCACAAAGAATCTGAAATCCGACATCAACTACTGGGGCGATTTATTGGTCGTTGGGCGTTACCATCCGTACAGGCCACTTTGCTGGCACGTTATCTAAGAGGTGATCTGCCATCGTATCCTCCGTTTGTCTTACCGTAGAAATAATGGATATTCTTGTGACATATGATATAGCAAACACAGAAAAAACCGGGGCTTTGAGATTAAGGCGTATTGCAGAAATTTGTGAAAAATATGGGCAGCGTATACAGTTTTCAGTTTTCGAATGTAGACTGTCACCTACTCGATTTACCAGAATGATTGCTGAGATTGAAGATGTCATTGACGATAGTATAGACTCGGTCATGATTTATCGGTTTCCCGGCAACATTGATGACGCAAAAATGAGATTCGGACTCACTCAGGATCGAAGACTAGGCGATCCTTGGGTAGTCTGACACACCTGCGAACCTCGAGTGATCCTACGCGGCTGCCCGTCAACTTTGATCATCTATGTCAATCTTAGCAGAAAAAGATATATTTTACTGGCTCATGTGCCTACCGGTGGTGATAATGGGAGTTCAAGACTCATAATTTCTCAAACAAGAAGCATTATCTTCTGTCAAAAGCCCCCATTACGCATTTAGTGGTGTCGCTGGGGTTTATGCTCCAGCCTTCGTTGAGCGCATAATTTTGAGCCGGGATCAAATCACATCACAGAAGTGTCGCTGGGGTTTATGCTCCAGCCTTCGTTGAGCGGTCGGGGAAATTGACGCAACTTACACTGAGGAGGACGTGTCGCTGGGGTTTATGCTCCAGCCTTCGTTGAGCGATTAACGAACCGAGCAAAGAGGAACAGTTGGCCGCGGTGTGTCGCTGGGGTTTATGCTCCAGCCTTCGTTGAGCGTGGAACCAACTGTAAATCCCGATGAAATTGTCCAGGTGTCGCTGGGGTTTATGCTCCAGCCTTCGTTGAGCGGCCTGCAGACAAGTTTATCTCGAATCTGATGTATCGAGTGTCGCTGGGGTTTATGCTCCAGCCTTCGTTGAGCGCGCGGCCATTTGCACCGCTTCAAGTTGTTGTTCCTTGTGTCGCTGGGGTTTATGCTCCAGCCTTCGTTGAGCGGTCAACTTCTGGGTCTATCGCGGGCTGGATCAGATGTGTCGCTGGGGTTTATGCTCCAGCCTTCGTTGAGCGGCCGAGTGAGAGTGTGCAACTGGAAGCGGTTAAGGGTGTCGCTGGGGTTTATGCTCCAGCCTTCGTTGAGCGCTGGAACCTATGTCCGGTCTCGGCGGTGATCGTGGGGGTGTCGCTGGGGTTTATGCTCCAGCCTTCGTTGAGCGATCCGTACCCCCTTGACAACCGTATTCAAAGACCCGCGTGTCGCTGGGGTTTATGCTCCAGCCTTCGTTGAGCGATGATGCTCGCTTATGGTGGCAGAATTTATTGGGAAGTGTCGCTGGGGTTTATGCTCCAGCCTTCGTTGAGCGGCTCTTTTTTCCGGTAGAGGTTTGGCAGGTTTGCGTGGTGTCGCTGGGGTTTATGCTCCAGCCTTCGTTGAGCGGAGTACGGAATGGCATTTATCTGGAGGGATTCTACTGTGTCGCTGGGGTTTATGCTCCAGCCTTCGTTGAGCGAGGACTACCCCCTGGATTCTCCGGATCTGCGCAACAGGTGTCGCTGGGGTTTATGCTCCAGCCTTCGTTGAGCGCAGAATGACTGGAATGTTTACCAAGGTCGGGCATGGGGTGTCGCTGGGGTTTATGCTCCAGCCTTCGTTGAGCGCATGAAGGAATCGCAGAAAGCGGTCGAGGAATTGACGTGTCGCTGGGGTTTATGCTCCAGCCTTCGTTGAGCGGCCACACAAAGCCTCACGGATCGGAATGCACGCAAAAGGTGTCGCTGGGGTTTATGCTCCAGCCTTCGTTGAGCGTGAAGGGGGGTGGTGGTGCAGCGGCGGAAGGCGGTGGTGTCGCTGGGGTTTATGCTCCAGCCTTCGTTGAGCGCATTGTCCTCTGGTGGCATAGTGTTAATAGTGGCCAGTGTCGCTGGGGTTTATGCTCCAGCCTTCGTTGAGCGACCGCTATGTTTTGGGAATGTTCCCAAGATCCAAGAGTGTCGCTGGGGTTTATGCTCCAGCCTTCGTTGAGCGCTCTCTCCGCTGTAATTTCCGGCAACGCTACCGGATGTGTCGCTGGGGTTTATGCTCCAGCCTTCGTTGAGCGAGATTGCGACCTTGAACTGGGTATCCAGGTTCGGAAAGTGTCGCTGGGGTTTATGCTCCAGCCTTCGTTGAGCGTCTTTTGAATGAGCGCTCCTCCTTGCATTCCAACCAGTGTGTCGCTGGGGTTTATGCTCCAGCCTTCGTTGAGCGTATCTGTGCCAACCGGTGTCCCAATGGCAACATGGGACGTGTCGCTGGGGTTTATGCTCCAGCCTTCGTTGAGCGTAAATAGATAGACCGAAACCGATGCGTAAAGTAGAAGTGTCGCTGGGGTTTATGCTCCAGCCTTCGTTGAGCGGTTCTCTATGATACTCTTCCTGTTGATTTTCCAGATGTGTCGCTGGGGTTTATGCTCCAGCCTTCGTTGAGCGGCGGTTGTGGTGCGGGATCGGGTTGGACGTGGCCGGGTGTCGCTGGGGTTTATGCTCCAGCCTTCGTTGAGCGCCGGACGTTGCGACCGCTGCGACCGTGAAGGGTCCGTAGTGTCGCTGGGGTTTATGCTCCAGCCTTCGTTGAGCGCGCGGCCAGCTGCACAGCTTCGCTCGGATTCGTGATGTGTCGCTGGGGTTTATGCTCCAGCCTTCGTTGAGCGTGTCCATCAAGAGGACTGGACTTTCCAAGCCTCGGCAGGTGTCGCTGGGGTTTATGCTCCAGCCTTCGTTGAGCGCCAGTTGATCCCCGGGATCTGTCGAGCCGTGAGCGGTGTCGCTGGGGTTTATGCTCCAGCCTTCGTTGAGCGCTGTCAAAGGAAGCGACTGCGACGGACACCGAGCTGGTGTCGCTGGGGTTTATGCTCCAGCCTTCGTTGAGCGAGCTACAAGGACTATGTAGCTCTATCCAAGCAGACCGGTGTCGCTGGGGTTTATGCTCCAGCCTTCGTTGAGCGCCGTTGCCGTGAACCACAACGATGAACTGCATTCGAGTGTCGCTGGGGTTTATGCTCCAGCCTTCGTTGAGCGATCGTACCGGTCGGGGTGGCAGTGGATGGCGCGGTGGTGTCGCTGGGGTTTATGCTCCAGCCTTCGTTGAGCGAGTTAGCAAGCTGGAAGTGCATGAAGAAGTTACGAATGGTGTCGCTGGGGTTTATGCTCCAGCCTTCGTTGAGCGATCCAATAATCCGGAGCCGTTCCTTCCGTACTCTGGTGTCGCTGGGGTTTATGCTCCAGCCTTCGTTGAGCGAGTTAGCAAGCTGGAAGTGCATGAAGAAGTTACGAATGGTGTCGCTGGGGTTTATGCTCCAGCCTTCGTTGAGCGCATGTGAATCCGACTCCCTCATTCGGAATCGGTATTGTGTCGCTGGGGTTTATGCTCCAGCCTTCGTTGAGCGAACCAGATGTGGCTGATGATGAGCGCTTCGGTCGAGTGTCGCTGGGGTTTATGCTCCAGCCTTCGTTGAGCGAACCAGATGTGGCTGATGATGAGCGCTTCGGTCGAGTGTCGCTGGGGTTTATGCTCCAGCCTTCGTTGAGCGTGTGTATATTGGAGTAAACAGATCGCCCGGGAGGACACGTGTCGCTGGGGTTTATGCTCCAGCCTTCATTGAGCGATTTTCGGGATTGCCCCGTTAATCGGATCCGTAAATGTGTCGCTGGGGTTTATGCCCCAGCCTTCGTTGAGCGATTAGTTGTAGACGTGCCTAACATATGCCGTAATAAGGCAATGTCGCTGGGGTTTATGCCCCAGCCTTCGTTGAGCATTTGGACTTGATCTCCGTTTCGCTGAAATGGTGGCTGTGTCGCTGGGGTTTATGCCCCAGCCCTCGTTGAGCAGAGTGACTTAGACTTGCTGCTGGTCACCCTTCGATTGGATCCAAAGCAAGGTGCCTTGTCCCCCAGTCAAGAAGATGAAATAGCCCCGTTTTTGATCTCCTTTTCGATATCTGAAATCACCTTTTTTAGATTCTCATAACTGCATTCATGTGCAGAAAGCCTTTCAAGAGAATGCAACCCAATCGTCTTTTGCGTGGGCACTTCCTGATTAAGGACCGACGTAGCAATAACGTGAAATTCCCAAGCGTCCGTATCCAAGGGGTCAAAAGGCGCTTGCTTTCTATTAAAGACACAAAAAACGTAGATGTGAGCCCAACGCTTTTGAGCTTCTCGGTATTCCCCGGTGACGGCATTCCAGCCACTGTGCGGAGCGATTCCAAACCTGATAGTGGAGTATTTAGATTGCTTCCACGACTGTACATACGCGGCACTCTTGACCTCAATCACGGTGCCGGATGGTAGACGTACGTCCGCTTCATCCCACTCTCTTCTTGGGCTATTGTGAAGATCTAATGCCACGGCTACGAGGAATTCAGCCAGAATCCCGCGCTGGGTGTTATCCAGAAGCATGGAGCCTGACCATCTCCAGTAGTCAATCAGTTGAAGCGGCTGGTTGATTCCCGGCCCCTGAAATCGCTCCTTGCCACACCGCAAAATGGCTTCGTGCTGGGGTAACCCGTCTGGCATGTTACATCTAGTCATATTTTCAGTAATTGAACAGAATGGTGTGCCGCGAAGATACACAAAGATGGAGCAATGACTTGCCGAAGTGTTATTGAACTGTACAAAGGATGGAGCCGCACTTGACCTTTAACTCTACGGTGATTCATTCTCAATAAACCTTCCAGATAGGGCCACATCAATGATGACGACATGGATCCTTTTACTGAGTTCTGGATCAAGCCGCTTTTTAAGTAAGTCCTTTAGTTCTGTTGGTTCTTGGGGGATGTCTCCATCTGGTGAAACAACCCTCATGCTATCTGCGCCAAACCAGAACACTAAATAAATCCCGTAACCATCAGACTTTGGATCTCGTGTGTATTTTGGCACAAGTTGCTCGGTGATGCCACGCCACAGATCTATGTGTGAATTTTTCTTGATTTCAATCGGGATCGCTAGGTTAGAGCCATACGATATTCGGACATCTGCTCTTCGATCATCTGCGTAGTGCCCCTCTGGCTGTGCATCAACTTGATACTTTTCAAGTTCGGTTGCTAAATGTGAGAGTAATGTATTTCGGCAGTCGTTTTCGGGTTTTGGTCTCGAGGGTCTACGAGGATTCTGGCCCCAGTCCCAGTATTGACGCCATGCACTAGTTGGACCATTACGTATATCATTTGTCAACTTTTCAAGGGCATCAAGCGTTAGGCCTACAAGATCTGCAGCATTTGCTGGGGCGCCACTATTAAGGGTTTTCTGAATCTGTTCCAAGCTTAGATCCGAATGCTTTGCCGCACGGCGATGTCTAGCTTGTTTCTCCTGGGCAAGTACAATCTCTCGTTTCCACGCCGATATACTAGCATCGGATGCCAGTATATCCAAGTTCTTCCTCGCATCATCACAGGTACGTTGTATCAGCTCTCCGATCCAGCCCGTGAGGAGCGGCTGAAATTCACGACTGACTCTCTGCTCATCGCTAAGAAAACCTGCATGTTCTCGAAAAGCAGGTGGATGGATTCGGCTCCCGAATGTTTGGATCAGCTGTCTAATCTCGTCAGAATTCCATTTATCAATATTCTGCAAAATAAGCGGCCCGTGGCCTGTAGGAACAAGAAAATCAATGACATGGTGCATACGAATTTCCTCTCCGGTAGAGACAAAGTCGGTCAGCATCGGAATATAGATATTCCTGTCGGCGAACAATCCTGCAGATAGCCATTGGGCTTGCTGGCCTATGTCCATTCGCTTGCGATTTAGCCGCTTTGAGATAATACTCTGCAATGCTCTCGCAGGCATTCCATTGTTTAGAATCCCACTCCAGAGGACCACACGCAGAGACTCCAGTTTACGAGCACTGCATCGGGAAGGGAATACGGTAAACATTCGATGCACAGCGATCTTTGCCACATGAGCATAGTCTGGATCAAAAGCCATCTTATACATGTGGGTATTCGGCGGATTTTTGGAGCGAACATTTGCATTGTGCACCGAAACCAGCGCATCAGCCACGGCCTCTGGATAGCATATTAAAGCCTGCTCATACCATGTTGGGAATTTGTCATGATTATCAAAATGATTGGTAAAAAAGTATCGCTGGCGAGGTAATTCTGTAATCAGATAAAATCCCAGTGCCCGCCGAATTCCCGTTTCAGAGAGATGGCTCAGATCATTACTCGCTTTGTATGCCTCTTCTATTCCCGCAAGAAAAGGGAGTGCAAAGTATGATCTCTCGTCACCCTCATGGAGTTGGGTAATTTGATCAAGATCTGGGAGGTCATCCCGGTTCAGTAGGCTACGAAATCCCGCCAGTATTGCCTGCACCAGACCCTCATCGCCTTCAAAGTACGCCTTCAGGCAAGTCTGCGGATTATTTTCATTTGTATTGGGATTGTCAAAGTATCTGTGGGCAAGCTCATCAAGAATTACAGGCATACATTGCCCCTTCGCTAATTCAGTTTGTTGTTGACGAAGGATTTCTAGTTTTTCCTGTTTTTGTTTTTGATAGACACCTTGAATTTCCTTCTGTTTCTTCTTGATTTCAATTGTCTTGAGTTCAGCTTGGGCCCTATTCTTTAGGCGTTGATCATTCCACTGGATCAATCCGGGTATATCGGACACTGCAGATATAATTTCTTCATCGGAGGGGGGCGGCTCCCAGCCCTCTTGCGTCAGGATGGACCATGATGCGAGCTCTCTTGCCAAGTTTTGATTTGAGTCCCAAAGTTGTGCCGCACGCTCAAGACACCATAAGCGAAATCCCTCTGGTACACTCCTGCCCACGAATTTGAGTGCTATTGTTTCAATTAGAAATTCACTCCCGATCTTCGCTTCTTCAATTAGCAAGCCGTGTTCGATGAGACTGTACTGGACGCTCTCGTGCTGATTCAGCCAATCACAGATTACGCTGTTCGCTTCATCGTGCTGGCTAAAACTCGGTCGTGAAGTATGAACTGCAGTCAGTTGTGGTAAAGTATCGTCGAATTCAACAAGTTCAAACCAGCGGTACAACTCTGGAGTGTCTAATTCATCTCCAAATAACTCTAAACCCCTTGCAAGAAGCTGAATCACAATATCTGAAAGTCCATGATCTTCTAATTTTGGAATGGCCTCGGAAGCATGATCACAAAGAGAGTCTAGTAATTCTTTGATCTGCTTCTTATTTGATCGATCAACGAGGTTCGCGAAAAAGTTTTGATAAGCACTCCAATGATCGGTGGCTGATCCTGCTACGAGGTAATCCCATACCTCCGCAGACCGCAACTCATGAGGGTACATGAGATATAGTAGTGTACCTTGGAGATCATGTTTTTCGTCCGATATATGTTTTTCTTGCAATTCCTCTAATATGCCCCTCAGTAGAGTACTTCGCTGCGGGATGTGATGAAGCATCCTGCTTAACGCACCAAGTGCCTCGCAACGGACATTTGATTGCCAGCTATGATCGCGAACGATGTTCATCAAGATTTCGTGATCGGCCTCCCAATCTGACCCACCCGTATGGAAGTACATTTGTGAGAATCCCCGAAGGAGCAAATAAACCAGCGTTTGCCTGTTTTTTGAGCGTTCGGGCGAATTCGTTAAATCCTGGATGATTGGTATGCCTTCATTTCCGGTTAAGGCATTCAGGGCGGCAGCGGAAGGCCAGTCAGAGTTAAGATGAATTTGTTGTTCAAGTTTCGCGAGTAGTTTATTTCGCTCAATGGGGCTAAAACCTCTGGTATCTCCATTGAAGGCAACAGTACTCGGATCTACCTGAATCAGAATTTCTCTCGCTTGATCGTTCAGCGCAGCGAGCCATGCGGCAAGTCCTCTTAGATCAGGCAAGAAAGCTCCATTGTGCTCCATGAGGAGGGCGAGGGCACGCCGGATCCTTAGGCCATTCTGGATTTCTTTATTCAAATAGCGGGCTCCGAGGAATTCGGCCACAAGACGGTGGATTGGAATTTTGGAGCGGGGAGAACCTTCAAAGATCCTTGAATCAAAAGCTTCCTGAAGGGACAGATCTTGATGGCATTCCAAATCACGCATAGATAGAATGTCGGAGTCATCCGTATCATCCCTTGCCCAGCCAATCTTATTTGCGATCAGCATATATGCAGAAAGCTTCCCGGCTGCAGTTAAGATTCCTTCCCGGGATTGCAATGAAGCGGATGAATGGGCATCACGATGTTCATTGTTTCGTTCTCGGACGAGTTCCCGGCAGGCGTTTTCAAGCATTTTCAATTGACTATCAGGCCAGTCTTCTGCTTTGATGGACGTTAGCAGGAAGTCAAGCAATTGCGGATTCCCGAGCAGGGCATCCATGCCATATTCATGAGCTCGCTGAATGAAGGTATTTGCATCTTGTCCCTGTTGAGAGACGATCTCCCGAATGTCGTCGTAATTCAGCGGGTTCAATTGGAGTACTGGAATTTCTTTAGAGCCTAAAAGCGAACCAAGCTCTTCCCTGTCACGAGAGCCTAACCAATTGGCAGAGCGGCAGGACAAACGAAATTTGGGGGTTCCCAATGCTCCCAGACCATAGATGATTTTGTCCAGTACTTCTCTCGGATCTCCTCCACCAACACGCATCTCATCAAGTCCATCGATGAAGATTGTTTTTGTTCGCCATTCTGGGTGGTGGTCCAAATTGGACCGGATAAATCTCCGGGCAGAAATACAATGTACACCCTCAATCCTATGAGTCGCAGCAGCAAACTCTGTGCTCTTACCCATCCCTGGTTCTCCCAAAAGAACATAACCGCGATCAGAATCAAAGTCTTGTAGTGATAGTCCGCCTTGCCCAAAACGCTGATCGTTTTGGGGTCCAATCAGGCTGACAGTACGTGATATGGGCTGCATGATCAAATTCAGAGATATTCAATCCATTCGTCGGTGGTCAGCGACAAAAACTCGTTGAACGGAAAACCGCTTGGACCCACTATCATTGTTTTGGCGTGCGGAAAGCGATCTCTAAATGCGTCTAATCCACGGTGTGCCTGTTTCTTACCGCTCTTAACCTCCACACCAACGAGATGAGGACCGCGTGAGATGACGAAATCAACCTCATGCTTACCACTCTTGTCACGCCAATAATGAATTCGGGTTGCAGTATTCCGCGTATTACATAAATGGGCGCCCACTGCGCTCTCCACAACGCGGCCCCAAAAGGGCCGGTCGATTTGTGCCTCCTTAAACGAATAACCGGACGGTGCCGTCATAAGTGCCGCGTTTAGAACATTAAACTTGGGACGAGAGGCTATGCCTGAGTGTGGAGCTGGGGTATATCGGAATAGAGTAGTAGTTAGACCTGCATCAGAAAGCAAGTTCAGGTAATGTTTAACCGTTGTTGCATTGCCTTTGTCGTGGAGTAGACCTAAGAGCTTGTTATATGCCATGATCCGGCCAGAATAGCTGGGTGCGATATCTATTAATTGGCGCATCAAGGCGGGTTTCTTTATTTGTTTAAGCGATACGATGTCCCGGCCAATAACAGAACCTACGATTGTCTTTGTGATGTACTCTCGCCAATAATCAAACCGCGATTTCTCCGATTCGTCGGGCCAAGAGGCAGGATAGCCACCATAAAACATAAATTGCTCAGCTGTCAGACCGAATACCTTTGCCATTTCTTGAAGCGACCAGTGTTTGACTGATAGTTCACGGAAACGACCTGTGAGACTTTCATTACGGCCAACAAGCATCTGCCAGACAGCTGATCCTAAGATTACCACATGGAGGGGATAGCCCTCTCGACGGTCTCTGTCCCATAGCCCCTTGACGTAATTTGACCACTCTGGGATGAGTTGAATTTCATCCAAAAACAAAACCTGTCCCCGGGGTGATTTTAGCGAAGCCTCACGGGCATTCTCCCATATGTCCACAAGAGTCTTTGGATTTGCAAATTTTTCAATCTGTGCGGTATCAATGACGTTTGCATCTCTGGGCCAATCCGGCTTATTTAAACGTGGATCGTCAAAGGAAATATACCGACACGTAAACCCTAATTCTATCAACTGCTGACGGGCTTGGAGAGCAATGGTCGTTTTGCCAACTTGACGAGGACCAATAATGGCGATAATCCGCATGTCCGAGCTACTTGATATAAACTCTATCAAGCGATTAACATGTGTGCGATGGAAGGTATGCATGTAAGGTACTCAACTTTATAAATTTATATACCATAGTATCTTTTTATATGTTCCATCCCAAAAGGATTCATAAAATATCATCCCTAATCCCCATGAGGTGGTAATGAGATTCGAAAAAAGGAAAGGCGACACTGGACAAAAAAAATCCCATACCCCTCAAGGGATATGGGAAACGGATGAAAGCATCAACCCTTCTTCTCTATCTCAGCGATCAATTACGGGTCGTTCTCTCGCCATACGAAAATTCCTGTAGTGTCAATATATCCTGACCGCCCTTCCAGGGTGACCCAGGCGAGTCCCCGATCAAATGAAGCGGCTTTCTCGTGTCGCGGCGGAATGACCATGGTTCCTGTCGAATCAATGAATCCATACCCATCCCCCGTTAATACCAGTGCCCGCCCATTCGAAAAATCATCCGCCCTCTGGTAACCCGGCTCAACAACGACTTCACCCGCACGGTCAATGAACCCCCACAAACCTCCTTCGCTCACCCGAGCCCGGTTTTCTTTGAAGGAAAAAATCTGCTCGTAGTCCAGTTCCAATATAAATGTCCCTGTAGAATCAATGAATCCACGCTTTCTGCCCTTACGAGCGAGAGCAAGGCCTTCCGATGGATTCCGCATAGAATGAAATTCCGGCTCAACAATCCATGACCCGGTTCGGTCAAGTAATCCCCAGCGCGTATTAATGCTCACTACGAAAACCTTCCGAACCACTTCGACCGCTGCCATCGCGTCAGAGAATGGCAGTGCACGGACGAATTTATCCGGCACAACCATTTCACCCTCCTGGTCAATATATCCCCACTTGGGCTCAAGCCCCGCAACCGTACCGGACTGTACCCGCACCGGAGCCAACCCGTCACTGAAATCCAGTGCTGCAGTGAAAAATTCATCCGTGATCGGCGCCCCACTCCGGTCAATAAAGCTCCAGTACTGGCCCGACTGAACACGCGCAATGCCATTCGAAAATGGGAAAACAGATGAGAACTGCGGAGCAATGTGTACCGAGTCCTCCCTATCAATAAACCCCCAGAAATAGCCGGATCTTACCGCAGCGAGCCCTTCGGATGATACTTTTGCCCCGCTATACTTCGGCTCAATAATGACTTCGCCGCTGTTGTTAATAAACCCAAATTGGCCATCCTCCAGGATTGGATACATGGTGTTCTCCTGGCCATAAGCCAAATGGTCGAACACCATTACGCAGCCGAGCAGTGCGTAGATGGCGAATCTACCGCGCCGGGACGAGAGCAAATGCATTATCAATTAGACGAATATGCCGAAAATACACCGCAACTGCGACAATCACCTCCATGCCCGGCGTGAATTGTTCAACCGGCTCTAGTCTACTGGCCGTCACGATCTCTGCATACTGCAGTTTTGCTTGTGGCACAGAGTGAACCATCTCCTGAATCAAACCGGTTACGGCCATCGGACTTTCTTCCCCATCTTCAATCATCCGGGTTGCCGAGTTGATGGCCTTCGAAATTACACTTGCCTGACTACGCTCGTCTGCAGTGAGGTATTTGTTACGTGAAGAATACGCCAGACCATTGGGTTCTCGGACGGTTTCTCCCCCAATAATTTTAATGTCCAATGCCAAATCTTGAACCATCCGCTTCAGCAGGATATACTGCTGAATGTCCTTGAGTCCAAACACACCGATATGCGGCTTGCACGCAGCAAACAGCTTCATGACCACCGTCAGGACTCCTCTAAAATGGCCCGATCTGTATTTTCCACACAGTTGCTGCGACATTTCCGGGCAAGTCACCCATACGCACTGTTGGTCAGATCCCTCGGGATAAAGCGTTGCTTCGCTGGGAGCAAAGATGGTACTGACCCCACCGACTTCTTCCAGTAATTCACAATCTCTCTGAAAATCACGCGGATAGGCTTCAAAATCTTCACTAGGTCCAAACTGGGTCGGGTTGACAAAAATAGATACTGTAACATGATCTGCTTCAGCTTTTGCACACCGTACCAGGGATAAATGTCCCTCATGCAGGCTACCCATGGTTGGAACCAATGCCAATACGCGCCCTTCCATACGCTGTTGGTCGGCGTGCGTCTGCATTTCTGCAACTGTCCGAATGATCTTCACGGATCCCTTGGAATTTGTTTTTGAATTCACATATTACAACAAGGCGTAGAATTCGTTTATATTGTCCTGATTGTAGCCATTAATCAACACATGATGAGTGACTTTCGAATTGAAAAAGATTCTCTGGGAGAAGTCCATGTCCCTTCCGATGCAATCTATGGGGCGCAGACCCAGCGGGCTGTAGATAACTTCCCAATCAGCGGACAACGCATGCCTCGTGCATTCATCCGGGCACTAGGGCAAATCAAACGTGCTGCAGCAAAGGCGAACGCAGATACGGGTATGCTGGACAGATCTGTGGCTGATGCCATCAGTAAATCGGCGAAGGTTGTGATTGCTGGCCACCTTGACGAGCAGTTTCCAATTGATGTGTACCAGACGGGAAGTGGTACCTCCAGTAATATGAATGCAAACGAGGTCATCGCCCGGCTGGCCACCGAAATGCTCGCAGATCAAAGCGTTCATCCCAATGATCAGGTGAACATGTGTCAGTCCTCTAATGATGTGATTCCCACTTCTATACAGGTTGCTGCCGCTTGTGAGATCGAAGATCATCTCATACCCGCTCTCACCCGACTAGAGCATGCATTGCAAGAAAAAAGCCGGGACTTTGATGATGTGGTCAAGAGTGCACGCACCCATCTCATGGACGCGACTCCCATCACGATGGGGCAGGAATTCGGCGGTTATGCCATGCAAGTGACACGCGGAATCAGTCGTATCCGGGTGGGACAGTCTGAACTATGTGAGGTGCCCTTGGGGGGGACGGCAACCGGCTCTGGCATTAATCGTCATTTGGAATTCCCCGAACGGACACTCGCCTATGTCAGCAAAGCAACCGGAGTTACCTTTCGGGAAGCTGAGGACCACTTTGAAGCCCAGTCTGCACGAGATGCCGTTGTGTCCGCGTCCGGCGCACTCAATACTGTCGCGGTTTCGTTGATGAAGATCGCGAACGACATCCGAATCCTCTCAAGCGGCCCTACCAGCGGTATCTCCGAAATTTCCCTGAAACCCCTCCAGCCCGGTTCTTCGATCATGCCGGGGAAAGTGAACCCCGTGCTCTGTGAAGCGATGATGATGGTCTGTGCACGGGTAATGGGTAATCATACAACCCTGACGGTTTGCGGGCAACACGGAAACTTGGAATTGAACGTGATGATGCCGGTTATGGCCGTCACACTTTTGGAGAGTATCGAACTGCTTGCCGGTGCGAGCAACGCATTTGTTGATAAATGTCTGTCCGGCCTGGAAGCCAACCGCGAACGATGCCAGGAGCTTTTGGAATTGAACCCATCCCTGGCTACCGCACTCAACAGTGCCATTGGATATGACATGGCAGCCAAGATTGCCAAAGAGGCGGTCGCTTCCGGGCGCACTGTGCGGGAGGTCGTTCTCGAGATGAATATCCTGGACGAAAAGGCACTTGATGCGCTACTTGATGTGCGCAATATGACACAACCGGGTATTCCTGGCAGTCAATAATACTACGGGCGGGCTTTGGCCCGTTGTTTGCATTTTACCTACATTTACAATCACATTCTAACATCTTACTGAGTCCCATGAACAAGATTCGTGTTCTTCCAACGATCATTCTTACCGTCAGCGTCTTTGTTGCCGGTGTACTTGCGGCTACCCTGGGAGTCAACTTGTTTAACCAAGGACACAAGGTTGGCACAGATCTACAGGCCAGTAGCTCAGAAATTCTACAGGCTCCTTCAGAAGGTGCCCGCCTGGAATGGGAGGAAGCTTTTATAGATGTTGCGGAGACAGTGAACCCTTCCGTAGTGCAGATTCGATCTACGGAGAAACTGGAATTCCAGAACAATAGCAATCCATGGGAAGGCACACCGTTTGAGCAGCTTATGCCAAATAACGGCCTGCCGGATATCCCGCAGGTCCGCCAAGGGCTCGGCTCGGGTGTCCTGATCCGCTCTGATGGGTACATTGTCACCAATGATCATGTGGTCGGAAGCGCGGACAAGTTACAGGTCCTACTTTATGATGGCCGCACCCTCACCGCCGAAGTTGTCGGCCGTGACCAGGATTCTGATCTGGCAGTGATCCGGATTGATGAGACAGACCTGCCCACGGTCGTACTTGCGCCACCAGGCGATGTACGTGTCGGGCAATGGGTTATGGCCTTCGGGTCACCCTTGGACGAGGCCTTGGACAATACCGTCACGGCTGGCATCGTGAGTGCAATTGGGCGCACCAGTAACCGGCTCGCCCGAATTAACCTTTACTCTGACTTTATTCAGACAGACGCAGCCATCAATCGAGGCAATTCAGGAGGTCCCTTGGTCAACATGAGTGGGCAGTTGGTTGGCATCAATTCCGCCATCCTCTCCCCCACGGGCAATAATGCCGGGATTGGATTCGCGATTCCCGTCTCAATTGTGAGCAATGTTGCAACGCAGCTCATTGATAAGGGGCGTGTGGAGCGTGGATTCCTTGGCATACAGTTCGATCGTGTATCACGTTCTCTTTCAACTGCGATAGACGCTCCTCCAGGCTCTGCACAGGTCAGACGGGTAGAAAAAAATACCGCTGCAGATAAGGCTGGTGTCAAAGCTGGAGACATCATCGCTGGAATTGACGGAGTAGAACTCGCAGACTATCTGCTTTTGAGAGCTACGATCGGAAATAAATCCCCTGGAGATCAGGTTCTACTTGACATTATCCGGGGAGAAGATCGGATTCAAATTGAGGTCACACTAGGGGCGCTTCCTGAAAATCTTTCGCGGAATGATACGCCAGATGAGGCCAGGCGCGAAGAGCAGGGAAAACTGGATGAACTTGGGCTCATGCTGCAAAATCTGGACAGAGAAATCCTGGAAGAACGCTTTCTTGTCTCTGAAGAGATTGAGGGAGTTTGGATTCAGTCAATTGATGAAAGTAGTAAGGCATTTGATGAATCTGACCTGCGCCCCAACGATGTAATCGTTGAAATTAATAAAGAGCCGGTGAAGGATATTGGCGACTTCAGGCGTGCGTACAGAGACATTGAACCGGGTACGACCTTTCTAGTCAAGGTGCTGCGTGTTCAGCCGACCACCGAGGATACGAATGAATTTCTACCTCTGATGACAGCACTCACGAAGCCTGAGTAGCCAACCTGCCTCTGAAGCAGGCCAAATCAAGTGAACATCTCCTGGGGCCCAGGATCCTGATTCTGATCGTATGAGCGATACTGCTATACATGTCCAGTTGGATCATGAACGCACATATCCGATTCAGTTTTCCAACCTGCAGACACTGCCGCACCTATTAGGTGAGAATGGGCTTCGACGGGGGGCCTGCATCATTGTGACCGATATCAATGTTGCTGCCCTTTACTTGGAAACACTCAGGAGTATCCTCTTGGAATCTGGATGGGGAAGATTGATAGAAATTATCCTCCCATCGGGGGAATCATCTAAAAACCCCGAACTGCTACAGCACATCTATGATGAAGCCTTAGGAGCAGGAATTGATCGCCAAACCCCGGTCCTGGCACTCGGCGGAGGCGTAGTTGGAGATCTGGCGGGCTTTGCAGCCGCTACCCTGCTTCGCAGTCTGCCACTCGTCCACCTACCAACCTCTTTGATCGCGCAGGTAGACAGCTCCATCGGAGGAAAGACCGGGATTAATCATCCATTGGGTAAAAACCTGATCGGGACATTTTATCAGCCAAAACTGGTCCTCACCGACCTGGATCTACTTCAGAGTCTTCCAGAACTGGAATGGAGAAGCGGGCTTGCTGAGGTCGTCAAACATGGCTTGATTACGGATCCGAGTTTTGCAGAGGAATTGTCTGCAAACTGGGACCGTATCCTTCGCCGGGATCGAATCACGATCCAGCGCATGATCATACGGGCAGCAGAAATCAAAGTAGATGTGGTCAGTGAAGATGAACGTGAAACCTCACGACGAGCCATCCTGAATTTTGGTCACACGTTCGGGCATGCAATTGAGCGGGTTGCAGGGTACGGAGAATTTACGCATGGGGAGGCAGTTGCCCTGGGAATGCGTGCTGCCACGAAAGTGTCCACAATGCTAAACCCTGATCTACCGTACGAAGCTATCGACTCTCTCCTGAAACGATTGCCTGTAAGAAACTCAATCAACCATCTTGATACCGATGAATTGATCCAGGCGATGTACTATGATAAAAAAGTTGAGTCTGGCAATCTTCGTCTCATTCTCCTTAGAGAGATTGGAAGCGCGTATATCACCAACAAAGCCACCGAAGAACAAATACTCGTGGGATGGAATTCCCTGTTGTACCCGTAGCTTGATGACTCTCTTGGAAAAACAAGGGAATGTCAAGTGGCCGGGGGGAATTTCGCGTGAATGACTTAAATTTTTGCTCCCCAGATTGGGGACTCCTCTATTTTCGTACACTACCTGGAATATGCCAAGATTATTGTTGCTCCTCCTACTGTCGTTCTGGACCACTGCTGTCGTTGCCCAAAAGCCGAACATTGTTCTCATTGTAGCGGATGATCTTGGATATGGGGATCTCTCGGCATACGGGGCTGACGATTTGCATTCACCTGCTCTTGATAGCCTGGCTACCGCTGGTGTCCGCTTCACGCAGTTCTATGCCAACTCACCCGTTTGCTCACCAACCAGAGCCTCCCTGCTCTCCGGTCGCTATCCTCCACTGGTCGGCGTCCCTGGGGTCATACGTACACGCGCCACCGATAATTGGGGAAACCTCGCAGAAGATGTTCACCTGCTGCCGGAAATGCTTCGTAGCCATGGGTACCACACAGCAATGGTAGGAAAATGGCATCTCGGATTGGATGCTCCGGACCGTCCCATTGATCGAGGATTTGAGCATTTTGAAGGCTTCCTGGGAGATATGATGGATGATTACTACCATCACCGGCGCCATGGCCTGAACTATATGCGCCATGGAGAACAAGTCATTCATCCAGAGGGACATGCGACCGATCTGTTTTCCGACTGGGCAGTGCGCTATATTGAAAGCCGCACAGCCTCCCCAGCACCATTCTTCCTGTATCTGGCCTACAATGCGCCTCATACTCCCATCCAGCCACCTGATGAATGGGTTGACCGGGTCCAGGAGCGTGAACCTGGCATTGACACGACCAGAGTAAAACTTGTCGCCCTGATTGAACATATGGACGATGGGATCGGACAGGTTCTTCAAGCCTTACATGAAAACGGGTTCCATGACAATACGCTTGTGATGTTTGTCAGTGATAATGGTGGCCAGCTCAATGTAGGGGCAGATAATGGCCCGTTACGTGAAGGAAAGGGGACTGTGTATGAAGGAGGGATTCGAGTTCCGGCGATTGCTTCCTGGCCGGGGCATAGCTCTCCCAATACAGAGAACCATGCTCTATTGACGACTATGGACATTTATCCAACCCTTCTCGAAACAGCAGGGGTCCGAATTCCACATAAGATTGACGGACTCAGCTTTCTTGATTCATTCCGGGGTGACCCGGAACCGGACCCCGACCGAATCCTCTTTTTCTCCAGACGGGAAGGAGGCCTCCGTTTTAATGGGAAAACAATTGAAGCCGTTCGAAAAGGCCCCTGGAAACTGGTTCACAACAGCCCCTACGCTTCATTGGAGTTATATAATCTAAAGCAGGATCCACTCGAAACTACGGACTTGTCCGCAACAGAACCAGAAATCTTTCGTCAACTCGCTGCCGCACTGCGACAATACATACAGGACAGCGGGCAAGTACCGTGGCAATAATCTGGATCTGCTGTGCCATAGGAGTACAAGGGTAGACCAGGGTATCACTACGAAGACCACGGCCTCGTATCTTCCTGGTCACTAGGAGTTGTTGGCCTCTTCATCGTGAGATTTCACCGGATAAAACTCTAGCTAGCGTATGCTCCAGACGCATGCATAACTCACTTGTCAAATACGTCACAGCTGTGTTCAACGACAAACAAAAAACAAGTTACGGGAGGGACCATCCCTGAGGGTGATTTGGAGAGGATACTGCAGAAATACCCGTGAAACTTATCTTTTTACCAAATTGTTATTAGTAGAATGGAGTGGGGAATGGTACAACCCCGCTTTTTTGGTATTCTTTTGGTTCATCCGTATGCACAGACAATATTTTCGCGAATCGTGTCTGTCCACATAGCTCATAAACCTACATGTCGCTCACGGAAACTAATGGGAATTATATACGTGAGTGACCTGAAGTCATGCAACCTTTTCATGGCTTCAGGGTTAACGGACACAATAGGATGGGCGACCATCCACCCTATTGCTTACCATAATATCACCTCGATTGATACCATGCCCGTTAAGGGATTGAACGAAAAAGAGCAAACCAGTTTCCAATACCGAAGCATCCGCTATCGGCTATTGCCGGGAACGCAATCCAAGGCAAAGAAACTGGCGGGACTGGCAGGTGCCTGTCGATTCGTTTGGAATGCAATGCTGGCACAGCAGAACGAAGCCTACGCCAAAGCGAAAGAGTCTGAAGAGAAGCCCCCTCGACGAGTTTCTTCTCTCTCGGCAAACGATTCAAGGAACTGCGGGATCATGTGGACTGGCTGCCCGAATACTCGTTTGCCATTACCCGGTACACCTTGAAGTACCAGGCAGATGCCTGGCAGGCGTACTTCAAACAGCAAAGGGAGCGTCCCAGATTCCACTCCAGAGGGCACAGTACACCGTCCTTTACGATCCCTGACAACGTTAAGATCAAAGACGGGAAGCTACTCATTCCCAAACTGGGATACGTACAGATTCGCGGTAACAACCCGTATACCGATGGCAAGCCGGTCAAGGCGGTCGTCAAGAAACTGGCAGGCAAGTGGTATGTCACGGTTTGCTACAGAGTAGAGCTGCCTGAACTGCCGGACAATGGAATTACCGTGGGGATTGACCGGAATTGCGGTCAGGTTGCTGCAACCTATTCAGACGGGGAGCAGGAGATCATCCAGCAACCGGAGATTAAACGTAAGACGGCAAAGCTGCACCGGTATCAACGGCAGTTGGCCCGGCAACAAAAAGGATCCAATCACAGGAAGCGTACGAAACTGAAGATCCAGAAAGTTCATCGAAGTATTGCCAATACCCGTACGAATGCAAATCATCAAGCGTCCCGGAGGATCGCCAACCGATCCTCGACCGCAGTACTGGAAGACTTGAATATCCAGAACATGACTTCCAGTGCCAAAGGTACCGTAGAGAATCCCGGTACAAACGTCAACGCGAAGGCTGGACTGAACCGAGAGATCCTGAAAACCGGATGGGGACAGTTGGATCAAATGCTGGAATACAAATGCCGGAAGGTTATTAAGGTCCCTGCCCCTTATACGAGTCAGGACTGTAACATATGTGGACACCGGGATAAAGAGAACCGGAAGACACAAAGCAAATTCAAGTGTATGTCCTGTGGACATGCGGATCATGCCGACCTGAACGCGGCGGCAAACATACTGGCCTCCGGGATTGGGGCAACTGCACAGCGAGAGGCGTTCGGGTTACCGACCTCTATGACCTGTGAAATGGATACGCGGAGGGCCCCATGATGTGGGTCACTGATGTATATAATTCCCAAACTAATCATAACAGCAACACCTATCACGGGAATGAGTCCAACTCCAGCCGCCAAGTAGAGTTATGTTTGAATGGAATTTTCAGTCCCAAGGAATTCCATGACAGTGTAAAGGAATTTGTGGGTTTGATTATTTCGGTTTCCGAGAATATATCCCCTGAAACAGAGGCTTCGGCATGGATAATGTCCGTCGCTGAAGGTAGTATGGTCATACGAGCAACCCCCCATTCGGATAAACCGGATGTAATAGAAACTGTTGAAAGATCCGCCACTGCAATAAATCGGGGGCTTCAGAACCTCGAGTCGGGCACTGGGCATGAATGGCCAGATTTGTTCTTGGAAAACGCAGTCAAGCATGTGAGGAATTTGGCAAAACTTGTTGAATCTACCAAGGGTGATAAGAGTGCAAAAATCGGATCCAATGGGATCTCAGTTTCTCTTTCTTCTCGTATTGCTAGAAATGCCCACACATTGCTAGAACCACGGCCTTCCCACACAGCATACGGAAACGTTGAGGGCAAGTTGGGCACCATTTCAGTTCGCAAAGGGTTTCGACTAGTCGTATACCGAAGCTTGGACGGCAGAGCCGTAAAATGTGAACCTACGGAGTCAAGCGTAGAGTCGGAAGCAATAAAAGCATTTGGCAAAAGAGTTTCCGTCGAAGGTGTTGTTAAATACAACGGTAGAGGCATACCAACGAGCGTAGCTGCCAGACGAATAAGAGTGTTTAGGCCAGACAGCGAATTAACACCGCTTTCTGAAATACGTAACCTGTTTTAAATGAGTGCGGAAAAGGGAGTTGAAAGACGCTATTGGGATAGTTGTATATTTATTAGCTACCTCAAAGATGAGTCTAACAGGCGAAGTCAGTGCTTACCCATAATCAAGTCTGCCGAATCCGGCAGAACCAAAATCATAACCTCGGCACTCACCCTAGCCGAAGTTTTTTGGATTGAGAAAAGGTCCACACCAGACAGTGAGGTAAAAAAGAGGATTAAAGATTTTTTTGACTACAGCTTTATTGGCATTTCAGATCTTACTAGCCCGTCTTTAACGTGAGGCCTCTTGAGAAAGACGGGTTAGCAAGCAAAGCGCGCTTACCGGAAAAATTTGTGCTGGATGTAGTAGTGGAGACAGTAGCAAAATTCCATGAAGTATGGAGGACAGAGAAAAACAATCTTGCGTTTTCAAAAGACATGATCAAAGTAATTGACAAGCATTTGACCCGTAGTCCATAGAAGTACAAGGATAGACCAAGAGATCACTACAACAACTATAGGCCTAGTCACGAACCGGTGCCAATAAAAACAGGGGCTTACATCGTTGGGTGGAGGTTGTGGCCAAAAGCTCGTGTTGTGTATATTTGGGAGTTCATGCTGCATCCCCGGCCTTCCGGGGCAAAGGCAGGAGGCCCTTGATACGGGCACGGGGCAAATTACCCCGACCATTGGGCCGGATACTGAGCAGGATCGTATGGCAACGCAATCCGCGAAGCTTACAGTTGGCACGTTGTTAACTCAGCCATATAAAACATCCTCTACAAGCCATAAAAGCGGAATAATGAAAAACCATTTTATAACCACTTCGATGCTTTTTTCAATCGCATTGTTTACGTCATGCGAGATGTCAAACGAAATTAGATTGTTTAATGGAGAGTCGCTTGAAGGCTGGGAGGGGCCACATACTGTTTTCAGGGTAGAGCAGGGAGCTATTATTGGAGGCACCTTAGAAGCACCATTGGATGAAACCGGCTATTTGTGTACGGAAGAGACCTATGACAATTTCAATTTAAAGTTGTCCGCAAAATTTATAACCCATGGTGCAAATATTAATGGAGGCATAAGCTTTAGAGCTAAACGCGTGACCAACTCCAATGAAGTGATGGGGTATCAAGCTGACATAGGATATTTAGATATCAATGCGATCCCCATATTCTCTGATTACACACCTGCTGATACTACAGGCTTTTATCCTCTCTGGGGTAGCCTGGTAGATGAAAATCGGGATGATACCACACGATACCCAAGACCTGATATCTTTCCTGCCATAATTCTTAAGGTGGCGGACAAAGAGCTGATTGAGGAAATTATTGACCCGTATGATTGGAATGAGATTGCTATCACGGCCTCTGGAACAGAAATTGAAATTAAAATCAATGGGGTTACAACGGCTGAATTCGCAGAGACATATGATGTACCTTCAAACGGTAGTATATGCTTGCAAGCACACTCGGGAGGACCATATGAAATATGGTATCAAGACATTGTACTAGAGCAATTATAAAAGAATCGCTCGTAGCGGTGCTGATGTTTTTGTTCTGCTGTTGCAGCCTCCCTGCATGCGATGATAGCATCTTGCTGGTCGGGAGTCCCACCTGACAAAAAGCAGCAGACACGCCTGCCTTTCAGCGTAAGCACGGTGCTGTCGGTTGGATGAACCTCCGAGGCATCGAGGTTGATGTACCTCGTTACAACGACCACGGCCCCCGCATCTTCCTAGTGACTAGGCTGTTGGCCTCTTCGTCATGAAACTTCTCTTTCACTGGATCAAACTTCAGCGTGCGTTCCAGACGCATGCAGATCTCACTGGTCAAACAGGCGACGGATGAGCTATGACCAATTTCGATATCACATATAGGCTGGCTTCTCGTCTTGATGCAATTCAAAAAGTCTCTTCGATGGTCGTTACTATGGTAGAGACATGTATCGCTGGGTTTCATTTCGAGGGTAAGCAGACGCTCATCGGAAGCCCAGATATCCCCGCGACTGACCCCAACCCATCCCTCTGTACCGATGAACTGGATCATTCCATCATGTGGCCCCTTCTTCTTAATGATTGGAGGGTGGTCTGCATACATCAGTGTGAGTTCCTCTTCCTCTGCATCGTTGGTATGGACAATCTTCACTGGGCCTGATCGATCGAGACCTAACCCCCAGAGAGAAATGTCAAAATTGTGTGCTCCCCAGTCTGCCACATGTCCTGCGGAGTAGGGCCTCCATGCACGCCAGGCACCCTCGTCCGTATTATATCCTCCACTGACTCGTTTACTGTGGTACGGAGCGGACGGGGCATTGCCAAGCCACAACTCATACAGGAAGCCCTCCGGCACCGGTTCCTCTCCGTGTGGGAACGGTTTGGAAATCCCTCCGACCTGTGCATACACCTTCTGTACCTCTCCGATATATCCATTGCGGACCAACTCACAGGCGTGGCGAAAACGCTGGCCTGATCGCTGCTGGCTTCCGGTCTGGAAAACGGACCCATACTTTCTCACCGCTTTCACCATCAACCGACCTTCACGGATCGTTCGAGCCAGCGGCTTCTCACTGTACATATCTTTCCCTGCCTTGGCTGCTGCTACGGCCATGTATGCATGCCAATGATCCGGGAGTGCAAGGCACACGGCATCAATATCCTTCCGCTCCAGAACCTGCCAGAAAAATTCGTACCCGTCACAGCCGGCATAGGAGGCCATACCGCTATTCTCTGCATAGGTCGACTCAACGAGCTCGCGAGCCGGTTCACGTCCTTTCAGTCCGCTCCCGGCATAATTGTCTCCAGATGTATTCACATCGCACACCGCCAAAACCTGAACGTCTGGCTTTCCGATGAACCCCCGCAGATTATTGATCCCCATACTGCCCATCCCAATAAACCCCATGTTTATTCGCTCACTAGGGGCGGGACGATGACCTCGTCCGAGTGCGGATGCGGGTATAATGATGGGGAGCGCCGCTGCACTTCCCATACCTTTCAAAAAACTGCGACGAGTAACCGTTCTGGATTTCATTTGTTTTGGTGTTGACCTTGTACAAGCACAAGATAAGATTCTGGTGTGATGATTCCTAGTTTGTTGGGGCTTCCCCTTTTTGAGTGGGTTTGAAGTTAGCATATACGATCAACGACTACTATCTAGTGCTGGGCAGAAAATACAAAAAATGGCCAATAATCTTTGATTCAAGGTCTATGGAGTAGTTTTCGAGAATCGTTTCGGTTGCGAATTTTTAGGATTCAGGTAATTTCTGGGGGGATTTGGGGAGATTGCAGGGGATCTGGTCCCCTAAGGCAGAATTCTTCGCATCTTTTAGGGGGCAAAAGGTTAACCCTGTTTGGACTTGGGCGTTGAATCTTCAACCATTTCTCTTTTTCACATGCGTAAGGTTTTTCAAGCTCAAATGACGATTGGCACCGTTCCCATTGAGGAGATTGAGCTGGATCTCAAGAGTCGGGACGATGTGATTGCCTATCTGTATGGGGTCCAACAGATCTTCAAGAACCCTCGGACCCGAAAACAGCTTTTTGATCTGATGGACTCCGGCTACAATCCTAGGGTCCGCAAGGATCGTGGACGTCCAGGGATGGACCTGTGGAGGATCGTGGTATTGGCGGGCTTGCGTCAAGCGATCCACTGTGACTATGATCGTCTGGCGGTATTGGCGAATGGGTTAAAGTCCCTTCGCCAGATGATGGGACACAGCGATGAAGACGACACGCAGTACAACCGTCAGACAATCCAGGATAATGTGTCGGGCCTGTCTCCGGATCTTCTTGGGCAGATGAATACTCTGGTGGTGAAACAGGGGCACCAAGCCGTAGGGCACACCGAGGGAGAACTGTTGAAAACACGAGGAGACTCCAAAGTCGTCAAGACGAATGTTGAGTTTCCCACGGATGTGCGTCTGATGTGGGATACGATTCGGTGTATGATCCGCGGGTGTGTACGGGTATCGAAGCAGTCGGGGCTTGGGGGCTGGCAGCAACATGCCTATCTTCAGCGAGAGACGTACAAATTATTTCAATCCATCCGCACGGCTCGGCAGTACAAATCCAACCACGAGGGGGTAGAAGCATACCTGGCGTACTGTTGCAAGATTCGGGAGAAAGCGGAACAACTGCTTCGCGATTTGGATGCATTTCTTACGTCGCCCATGGATCAGAACCATGTGGGTCAACCTTCTGGCTTGGATGCAAAACAGCTGGCTCAGCTGCAGAGTGCAAAGGTTCGGATCGTGGAGTTGGTCGCCTATGCGGCGAAATTTGCAGACCACATTGATCGTCGCATTCTGCGGGGAGAAACGATTCCTTCCGAGGAGAAGGTGATTTCTATTTTCAAACCGCATACGTGTTGGATCAAGAAAGGCAAAGTCGGCGTCGTATGCGAGTTAGGGGTTCCGGTTGCGATGATTGAGGATGAGCATCAATTTGTCTTGGGATACGAAATTATATGGACCGGGACGGACAAGGATGTGGCCGTATCCTTGATTAAATCGGCGCAAGCGATCTACCCAGACGCTCGGAGTTGTTCGTTGGGTCGGGGGTTTTACAGTCCAGAAACGTTTGACGAATTGGATCAGTTGTTAGAGGTCAACGCAACGCTGAAGAAGGGGCGCTGTACGAAAGAGGAGCAGGAACGTCAGGCAACGGACTCGTTCAAGCAAGGACGCAAAGGACATTCGGCAGTGGAATCTGCACGGAATAATTTAGGCCAACGAGGATGGGATGTGGTGCGTGAAGTGAGCCCAGAAAGCTTTGAGCGGGTTGTAGCTACCGCCGTCCTGGCGGCCAATCTCCATCGGCTCGGACGTCTGGTTCTCAGCCAAGAACTGAAACGTGCCAAACGCCGACGGCGTGCAGCGTAGGAGATCCCTGAAGTCGAGTCAAGATATGACCGCGCGTTCGACGCGGATGGCAGAGGTACGTTCGGACTGCACGAAATCTACGGATATAGCATTGCAACACGACAAGAACAAAGCCAAAAACGGACGCGAAAGGGACCGAATGGACACGGGGCCTCCAAAATTCGTCATGTCGCGGGGAAAATTGAGGAAACCTCCCAACTTCTACTGAGTCGAAATTCAAAAAAACAGCTATTTTCTGCCAAGCACTATCTATGAGCATAGGATTGATTGTTTTGTTATCTTCGGCTATGTTTTTGTGCCAACAATCAAACAATACCCGATGGCCTTACGTATTGAAGATATCAACCATCTTTTAGGGATTTCCTCTCCTTGGGAGGTTTCGGAGATCAAGCAGGACAAAGTATCGTTTATGGCAGAGATTCATGTAACCTGTTCAAAGGATTCGGTTTTTCACTGTCCTGAGTGTGGGGAAGTTTGTCTTGGCTATGACCACCGTGTCCGCAAGTGGCGTCATACCGGGATCTGTAATTATCAGACCAAAGTAGTGGCAAAGGTGCCATGTGTGTCGTGTTCGGAGCATGGAATCCAGACGGTTTCGGTTCCTTGGGCCGATGCGCGCGTGAGTTTTACGACTGCGTTTGAGTCTCATGTGATTGACGCGTTGCAGGATTCGACCAGTATTTCAACGGTGGCGAGTCGAGTGAATGCAAGTTGGACACTGATTGCCCATATCATGGAGCGTGCGGTGAATCGAGGGCTTGCACGCAGGACCGAAGAATCCATTGCCCATATCTGCGTGGATGAGACCTCGTACAAAAAAGGACACAATTACATCACCGTGGTGTCCGATCCGAACACAGGGACTGTGCAATATGTCGGCGAGGGTCGGACAATGACAAGCTTGAACGGGTATTATGGTGGCTGTTCTGCCGAGCAGCTCAACGCCATTGAGAGTGTGAGTATGGATATGTGGCCCGCGTATATCAGTGCCACGAAAGCGTGGGTCCCCAACGCAGGATACAAGATTGCATTTGATCGCTTTCATGTCGCCAAATACATTGGCGAGGCGGTGGATGCAGTTCGCCGGCAGGAGAACCGGGAATTGCGGAAAGAAGAAATCTACGATCTCACTGGAACCAAATATGATTGGCTGAGCAATACGAAGAATATGTCTCCGCGGCAAAAGAAACGATTCCACCAATTAAAGAACAGTTCGCTGAAAACGGCGCTTGCATGGGCCATCAAGGAATTGTCCCAGAAGTTGTGGCACTATGTCAGTCCTACTTGGGCACTCAAAGGATGGAAACGGTGGTTATCCTGGGCCATGCGTTGTCGACTTGAACCCATGAAAAAAGCCGCCAAGACCCTCAAGAATCATCTATGGGGAATCATAAATGCAGTCGTTCTAAAAGTCGGTAATGGCCCAGCGGAAAGTATAAATAGCCGCATCAAAACCGTCAAAGTTCGTGCGCGGGGATTCAGAAACAAACAGCGGTTTGCCAATGCAATCTACTTCTATCTCGGAGGACTGGATCTGTATCCCGAAGGCTTCCAAAAACAGGCCACCCACTCGTAAAAGCGAAGAGCCATAAACCAAAATAATATGGACAGTGGTAAGGCGAGAATAATGATTTCCCTCTATGACGGAAATGGTTTCAAGGCCTGTGCCAGGCATGCCCTGATTCTCATTGGTCTTGGGATGTTATTATTGCCTGGAGTCGCCCTCGGACAAGCGCAAGCGCCGAAGATTCGAATCCATACCGGTGCGAATTCACAGGAATTCCTCAATTCACACATACAGGCTTTCGAAAAAAGCCAGCAGGAAGTCGTAGACCATCGCATTGTACTTTCTGATAAACGGGGCGCTTTCATCTCTGCGTCTGAGGCTACTGGGTTAAGCGGAAAGGAACGGTTCCATGGAATATCTTCTCATAGCCTACTAGCCCATCTTTTGGAGTCCAGTACGGATAACGTAGTGCAGTCCATCCATGCAGGTGGATTTGTGGAAGACCGATTGAGAAGTTTACAAAAGGCGATCGGGAATGCCCAGAATCCACTGACGATTTTGGAAGGAAACCCGAAAACCTTCGGGGTTAGTCTCACTGCCCAACCTACAGAAAATGTGACGATCACGATTGCCGGGCATAAGGATACGGACTTACAGGTGAGCCCAACGGAACTGACGTTTGACAACTTAAACTGGAATGTAAAGCAGACCGTTACGGTGGAAGAGAACCATGATGACGATGATGCGGGTGAAACCGTAAAACTAACATTCACGATTTCTGGGAATGCTACAAGTTCAATCGGTGAGAATATGACTATACAGATCTTGGACGATGAACACCCATGGGAACTTGTACCTCTATCGCTTCTAGAGGGATCTAAGAAATCTTTTGAGGTTCCACTTCTGCCTGCATTGGCACCGCCTTCAGGGAATGTGACGTTCACAATTACCGGTCAAGAAGGCACAAAGCTATTTCTTGATCAAACGACACTGATGTTCCCAGAAAAAGAATGGCAGCAAAATCAATCCGTGTCCTTGGGATCAACACCAAACGCTGAAATTGCGGATGAGCATCTAACGCTAACGTTCACTGCCTCAGGAGGAGGCTATACCGGCTTGAAATATACAAAAGATATAACCATCCTAGATCGGGCCCCAGATGAGCTTTTGATTCCAGAGGGCTCCACTATAGAAGAGTATTCTTACCGTATTTATGCCTTCCCTCCAAAAGCTGATCATCTAATCGCTGACTTTTCGGGCCATGATGGCACGGATTTAACGGTGAATCCAGAACAATTAATTTTCAGGAAAGACACTTGGGGTTGGGAATGTGATCAGATTTCTTTTCTTTGTTCAGGTTGGGAGTCAGTAACACTCACGGCGGGAGAGGATGATGATGCTGTGGATGATCAATTTCTTTTGCGTTCGACCATCACTGGGCCACCAGGAGAACTTCATGTAAACAGTAGTGTTCTGACCTATATTAGAATTGAGGATAATGATGATCCAGGGTTGATCGTGGCTCCCTCAAATTTAGAGTTCCACGAGGGGGACGAAAGTGCAAAGACATTCACGGTTAAGCTTTCGGAGCCGCCCTTGGGGGATTTAGGACCCAATGATGTTACGGTCACGATCCCCTCCTCCTTTTCAGGATTTTTGACAACGAATCCAAGTAGTCTAACTTACACCTCTTCAAACTGGACTGAGGCGCAAGAGGTGACACTAAAGCCGAAACATCATGATGATGACTTTGAGGACGAAATCGGGACATTGTGGGTGACCGCAAACGGGGGAGGCTATGATGGGGAGCGGGGCGGTATTGATTTGAAAATCATTGATGATGATATACCCAAACTTATCGTCCCTCAATCGTGGGATGTGCAGGAAGGAAGAGATGAAAACGGCATATGGTCCAGTGAAAAATTCCAAATCAAACTTAATGGGCAGCTTACCGGCAATAATAAGGTAACGGTAAATATTTCGGGACATGAGGATACGGATTTGCAGGTATCCCCAAAGAGGCTAACCTTTGGTCACAGAGATTGGGAGCTCGCCAGTATACGCGGATGGGTGTACATTCATGCATGGAATGATGCTGATAATGTGGACGATACGGTAGAACTTAAACTCACGGCATCGGGTTACTTCTCGGCTACGGAATTCGTTACCGTTACAATTAAAGACAACGATGATAAACACTTAGACGATGTAGCGGGCATTGTCGTGAAGCCAGCTGCGTTGACCCTATCAGAGGGGCTTTCAGGCGATATCGCGGTATCACTGGCGGCGGAGCCAACTAGGGATGTGGCAATAACCTTGAGCAAAGAGGTGGGCTCAGATCTGGACTGGGACTTTGGTTACCTGCACTATGGCATAAACTGGAACACCGAACGGATAGTGAAACTCACTGCAGGTGAGGATGATGATTTTGAGAACGATTCCCTGCGCTTAACGCTGACGGCATCTGGAGGCGGGTATGATAATATAACCGAAACCGTCACCGTGGCGATCATCGACAATGATGTAGCGGGTTTGACCGTCCCGAATACAGCGGAGGTGGCCGAAGGAAAAAGTGCCGACATCAAGATGAAACTCTCCGCAGCGCCTTCCGGTAATGTGACTGTGGTGATTGCCGGACATGCGGGCACCGACTTGACACTAGATAAGACGAGCCTGACTTTTACCAGCACAACTTGGAATATCGAACAGTCCGTGACTCTCACCGCAGGAGAGGATGATGATTTTGAGAACGAGTCAGTGCCCTTAAGGCTGGAGGCATCCGGTGGAGGCTACGATGTAACCGAAGACGTCGTCGTGACGATCACGGACAATGATTCGGCGGGTTTGATTGCCCCGAATTCGGTGGCGGTGACCGAAGGGAAACGTACGGACATCAAAGTGAAGCTCGCAGCAGCACCTTCCAGCACGGTGACGGTGACCGTTACCGGTCATGCAGGCACCGATTTGGCACCGGATAAGCCCAACCTGACCTTTACCACCGCGAACTGGGACACCGAACAGACCGTGACCCTCACTGCGGGAGAGGATGATGATTTTGTGAACGATTCCATACTCTTAAAGCTGACGGCCTCGGGAGGAGGCTACACTGGAAAGACGGCAAATATCACGGTAACGATTGAGGATAACGATGCCGCGGGTTTGACTGTCCCGAGAACAGCGGAGGTGGAGGAAGGAAAAAGTGCCGACATCAAGATGAAACTCTCCGCAGCGCCTTCCGGTAATGTGACTGTGGTGATTGCCGGACATGCGGGCACCGACTTGACACTAGATAAGACGAGCCTGACTTTTACCAGCACAACTTGGAATATCGAACAGTCCGTGACTCTCACCGCAGGAGAGGATGATGATTTTGAGAACGAGTCAGTGCCCTTAAGGCTGGAGGCATCCGGTGGAGGCTACGATGTAACCGAAGACGTCGTCGTGACGATCACGGACAATGATTCGGCGGGTTTGATTGCCCCGAATTCGGTGGCGGTGACCGAAGGGAAACGTACGGACATCAAAGTGAAGCTCGCAGCAGCACCTTCCAGCACGGTGACGGTGACCGTTACCGGTCATGCAGGCACCGATTTGGCACCGGATAAGCCCAACCTGACCTTTACCACCGCGAACTGGGACACCGAACAGACCGTGACCCTCACTGCGGGAGAGGATGATGATTTTGTGAATGATTCCGTACTCTTAAAGCTGACGGCCTCGGGAGTAGGCTACAACCTAACAAAACTCATTACTGTGCAGATCACGGACAATGATTCGGCAGGACTAACCGTTCCGAGTTCCGTAGTGGTGACCGAAGGGGGAAGTACGGACATTGGTGTGGTGTTGTCGGCAGTGCCTTCCGGTGATGTAACCATCGCCATTACCGGGCATGCAGGCACCGACCTGTCACCGGATAAGCCCAACCTGACCTTTACCACCGCGAACTGGGACACCGAACAGACCGTGACCCTCACTGCGGGAGAGGATGATGATTTTGTGAATGAGTCTGTGCTTTTGAAGCTGACGGTCTTAGGTGGAGGCTATAGTCTAACGAAAACGGTCTCCGTGACGATTGAGGACAATGATTCGGCAGGACTAACCGTTCCGAGTTCCGTAGTGGTGACCGAAGGGGGAAGTACGGACATTGGTGTGGTGTTGTCGGCAGTGCCTTCCGGTGATGTAACCATCGCCATTACCGGGCATGCAGGCACCGACCTGTCACCGGATAAGCCCAACCTGACCTTTACCACCGCGAACTGGGACACCGAACAGACCGTGACCCTCACTGCGGGAGAGGATGATGATTTTGTGAATGAGTCTGTGCTTTTGAAGCTGACGGTCTTAGGTGGAGGCTATAGTCTAACGAAAACGGTCTCCGTGACGATTGAGGACAATGATTCGGCAGGACTAACCGTTCCGAGTTCCGTAGTGGTGACCGAAGGGGGAAGTACGGACATTGGTGTGGTGTTGTCGGCAGTGCCTTCCGGTGATGTAACCATCGCCATTACCGGGCATGCAGGCACCGACCTGTCACCGGATAAGCCCAACCTGACCTTTACCACCGCGAACTGGGACACCGAACAGACGTTGATCCTTAGGGCAGGAGAGGATGATGATTTTGTGAACGAGTCTGTGCCTTTGAAGCTGACGGTCTTAGGTGGAGGCTATAGTCTAACGAAAACGGTCTCCGTGACGATTGAGGACAATGATTCGGCAGGACTAACCGTTCCGAGTTCCGTAGTGGTGACCGAAGGGGGAAGTATGGACATTGGTATGGTGTTGTCGGCAGTGCCTTCCGGTGATGTAACCATCGCCATTACCGGGCATGCAGGCACCGACCTGACACCAGATAAGTCGATCCTGACCTTTACCAGCACAACTTGGAATATTGAACAGTCCGTGGCCCTCACCGCAGGAGAGGATGATGATTTTGAGAACGATCGTGTGGACTTAAAGCTGGCGGCATCCGGCGGAGGCTACGCCGATGTGACAGAAACAGTCCGGGTAACGATTGAGGATGATGATACACCGCCCACTTCGGTGGCCGTGACCTTGTCAGCTGTTCCCACTTCGGTAGACGAAGGCGAGTCGGTCAGGATGATGGCAACGTTGTCCGAACCCCTGCCGGATGCAGTGACGATAACCTTGCAGTATGCGCCCGGCGAGCCGCCAACGGAACCTGGCGATTATGCTCCTCTGGATCGGATCACGATTCAAGCGGGATCCCAATCTGGATGGGGAGATCTTTACATCCAGGATGATGATATTTCGGAAGGGGAGGAGCGGTTGGCGGTCGCCATCAACGGGAGTCGATTACCCTCTGAAGTAGAGCTTGGCAGCCCCTCCTCGGTGGAGATTACGATTCTGGACGATGACCCGCCCCCACCGGTGGAAGTGTCGCTGTCCGCGGTCCCCAATCCGGTGGATGAAGGCAAGTTGGTCCAGGTAACGGCGACGCTGACGGGGGTACTTGAGACCGATGTAGTGGTTCCATTGGAGTATAATAATGCAACGAATCATCCACCGGAATTGGGCGACTACACGCGGCTTTCCGGCATCATAATTTTCCGTGGTGATACGGAAGGATCGGGACAGATTCAGACTATTGAGGATGCCGATGTGGAGGATGAGACCTTTATTGTATCCTTGGGACAGCTGCCGCCGGATTTGCTACAGCCGGGCAGAGAAACGTCCCAAGGTGTGACGATCCGTGATATTACTTCGTCGGAGGTAAGTGTCAATCTGTCCGCGGCCCCCGATTTCGTGAAGGAGGGCAAGTCGGTAACGGTGACGGCAACCCTGTCCGAAACATATGGCACCGATGTAACGATTCCATTGACGCTGACGGCCGGCACGGCAGATACCCGGGATTACCAGGCACCAGCCCCGGTTCAGATTGCGATCAAGGCTGGAGAGAGGAATGGGACCTACTCAATTCATACAGTTGATGATCAGATTGCAGAGGGTAACGAGACCTTCACGGTGGCACTTGGCGCTCTACCGCTCAATCTGGACCATGGGGAGCAATCATTGGTGAAGGTAACGATCACCGATGATGATGAAGCAAAGATTAACGCACCGGAAGCGGTATCGGTGCGGGAGGGAAGTACGCAAACGTTTGATCTCTCGCTGACCTCAAAGCCCCTGGGCGATGTCGTGGTAACGATGACCTGGCCTTCCGGGACCGACCTAGACCTGAGGCCGATCATTCAACGCTTTACGCCGGCAACCTGGCAGACGAGGCGGCAGGTAACATTGATCGCTGCAGTCGACGAGGATGTTGTGGATGATCAGGTGGAGGTACTCTTGACGGCAAGTGGCAGTAGCGACTACATCGGGATCTCAAAAACGGTATTGGTCACCATCACGGATGTCGATGTGCCGGGGCTGGTGATCAACCCGCGATCGGTGACGATGAGGGAGGGAACCGAGAGGACGCTGGAGGTTGCACTTATCCAGAAACCCTCTGGCTCGGTAGCGGTGAACTTACGCGGGAATGCGGGAACAGATCTGGAATTGAGCCCATCCTCACTCCCGTTTACAACCTCGGATTGGCAGGTCCCCAAGTCCGTGACGCTGACGGCAAACGAGGATGATGATATTGAGGATGACACGGCGACCTTAACACTGACGGCATCTGGAGGTGGCTACAACGGAGTGGATGCAGACGTCATGGTGACGATTACCGACAATGATGATGCGCCACCGGTACCGCTCACAATATCCATCTATGATCGGCGGGAATTGGAAGATGCAGGTGCCATTCAACTGCCGATCGAACTCAGCCGTCCCACGGATGTGGTGGTAACCGTGCAGTATGCCAGCACGGATGGCACGGCAGAGTCGGGTCTGGACTACACGGCATCGCGGGGGATTGTGATCTTTGATCCGGGTGCCACCCGGGGGGTGATCGAGATTGAGATCACCAATGATGAGATCCCGGAGTCAACGGAGACGTTTGCGGTGACCTTATTGAAACCACGCAATGCAATCATTGCGCGTGGAACGGGAACGGGCACGATCCTGGACAATGATGGGGGGACGGCAATTCTTCGGGTGGAGGATGCACTGGTACAGGAAGAAGAGGGAATGGTCCGTTTCCAAGTCTCACTGTCCCATCCGCAGCGTCAAATGATCTCGGCCGCATACCGGACGCAGGATGGAACGGCGAAGGCGGGGGAAGACTATGAAGCCGCTTCGGGGGTCGTGACGCTGGCACCGGGGACGTTGGATGCCATGATCGCGGTCCCGCTCCTGAAGGACGGGCTGGACTGGCAGGAGGAGACCTTCACGGTGCATCTGGAGTCCTCGGAGAATGCAGAGATTGCGAAGGCGGTGGGCGTGGCAACGATCGAGGCGGCAACCACGGTAAGCCAGGAAGCCTTGGAGGCGTATACGGCACGGTTTGTTCGGACGTCGGCGACCCAGGTGGTGGAGGCACTGGGGGATCGGTTCCGCGGAGCGGATGGTACAGCATGCGGGGCGGCAACGCGCGCAGAGATGGCCCGGCTCTGGTATTCGGCTTCTTCCTGGGATCCGTCCCTGGGAGAGTTGTTGGGCGGCTGCCGCATGTCGGCGACCTCGTACAGCGGGTCGTTCAGTGTATGGGGACGGGGAGCATTCCGGCAATTCAATGGTCGGGAGGATGACGGGTTAACGCTGGATGGCGAGGTGACCACCGGGATGCTGGGGGCAGACTACCGGTGGAAGGGAGGCTGGCTGGCAGGGGTGCTACTGTCCCACAGTCAGGGCGAGGGATCGTTTGCGGCGGCGCAGGAGTCGGGAGAGATCACTGCAGGATTGACGGGCGTGTATCCGTATGTGTCGGTGGCGCGTGCAGGATGGGAGGTATGGTTGAGCGCCGGGGCCGGACGCGGACAGGCCGAGGTGCTGGAGCTGGACGGCGATCTGACATCAAGGTTTGGTGCGATGGGGGTTCGGGGAACACTGGTATCAAACAGCACCATTGGGCTGAACTATCATGGAGATGTGCTGGTGACGGATGCAGAGATTGAGGAGCATGCGGTGACGGCAGAGGTGTATCGGGTTCGGGCAGGGGTCGAAGCAAATGCGCGGATCAACAATGTGCTTCGTCCCTATGTGGAGGCGAATGTGCGCAGTGATGGCGGGAGTGCGGAGACGGGCGTGGGTCTGGAGTTTGGCGGAGGGATGCGGATAGCGTACCCGGCGTGGCGCTTGAAGGCAGATGTGCACGCACAGGGACTGGTGATGCATACGGCGGCGGGGTTCAGCGAGTGGGGGATCTCGGGATTCGTGCAGGTGGGAAACCGTTCGGAAGGATTAATGATGCGGGTACGACCTTCATGGGGTCTGGGACAGGGAATGTCGCTGTATGGTCAGCAGACGATCCGGGATGCGGCGCCGATGGGGACAGGGGTTCACCGGACCGAGTTGGAGTTGGGGTACGGGATTCCGTGGAAAGAGGGCACCGCCCGATCAATTATGGGGATGACCCAGTTGTCACAGGGAAGGATGTACCGGCTGGGCGGCGAACTTCGCCCACGGGATCGGTTGACCTTCTCAGTCTTTGGTCTGGCACATGGTCGTGCAACTGTACTGGGAGACATCGGCGTGAATGTGCGGGGATCGCTCCGATATTAGTGTTTGTGGAATTCGTGCACATTGCCCATATCAACGAAATCAAGACCTGCTCAATCAACGAAGGTAACGTTGATTCCTTCGGGGTTAAGTGTTCCAATTGAAACTGAATCCTGACTTCGGCGGTCACCTCTGTCACAGGGACACTGGAGCGGGATTTTCGGAAAAAGTGAACACTACGGCCTCCCTTTCTGAGAAGGGATTTCAAGGATTTATGCATTGTGTGGGCTACGATTAGATGGTCGTTCCCTGCTTGAAGAGGACGGTCTGTCGTGGAAGCTTTTGTCCGACTGCGCGGTAGAGCCGGATGGCTTCTTCTCTGGCCTTGGAGGGCAGTAGACATTCTGTGTTGGTGCCGCGATCCCGAATGATGGAGGCCTGCACTAGCCTGAATTCCCGGGAAGTATAGAATTGATCCAATAAGGTAGAGAATCCCCGTTGAAGCATGCAGATTTGCGGAGTATTCATCGTTTTCCATGAAATTATGAATAAGTTACCACTACTATAAACATTCTTCCCGCCTCTGAACTCCCTCCGATCTCCCCAAGAATAATACATAATCGCTGTTTTCGAGCAATCCAAGGCTATTTTCTACATCTTTTGGATCTCAATATCCATTTGTCAAAAAATGTTTATAGTTTAGTGATCATTATAATTATAAGGATTATATGATATGACTGACCTCGCCAGCCACTTCCTCAAACCCAAAAACAAAACGCACAAACGCTACGAAGTCCTGCGTGCCGCCTTCGTCGAACAACTGCCCCTGAGAATCATCGCCGAACGCTTCGGATACTCCTACGGGACCGTCCGTAATCTCTGCTCCGAGTTCCAGAAACAGCCCAACCTGGACTTCTTTCTGCCCCACCTACGCCGGGTAGAGCCACCTCGTACCGAGACACCGCCTTCCCAAGATACACGCCTTCGGCGCAACCAACGCGTCCGACAACTGCGCAAAGAGAGGAACCTCTCGGTCCGGGAGATCTGTGTGATTCTCCACCGGGAAGATCGGGGACCAGTGTGTCCACCGTTGGGCGCGTATTACGCGAGGCTGGCTTTGCAAAACTACGTCGGCGTACCGCGATTGCGCAATTGGACTCGGTAACCATCCACCGTGCGGCCACGGCGGATATTCGGAATCTGGACATGAAGCCCCATCGCTTTCGGACGGACTTCGGAGGACTCTTTCTCTTTATGCACGATCTGGCCCGTATGGATCTGGACGGGTTGCTCCAGAGTTGTGCCATGCCCGGTAGTGTCATGATTCCCGCCGGCTGTGCGGTACGGGCACTGCTGGCCCTCAAGCTCTGGGGAGTGCGGCGGAACTCGCGAGGGATGGTAGATATTCTGGATCCTGGACTGGCCCTATTTGCCAGCCTGAATGCCATGCCCAAGCACAGTACGCTCACCGAGTACTCCTGTCGAGTCCATCCCGCGCAGATCCGCCGTCTCATGGACGCCTGGCACCCGGCCGTGCGGGCACTCGACGGATCATTGGGGCGCCATGGGACTTCCTTTGACCTGGACTTCCATACCATCCCCTACCATGGAGAGGACGCCCTGGTTGAAAAACATTTCGTCTCCAAGCGCAGTCGCAGTCAGAAAGGGATCCTCTCGCTTGTGGTACGCGATGCCGATGCATAGATTCGCAAAACAAATCGTCATGATTCGCTCCCGCAGTTTCTGCAGTTCTGGCGCGAACAGACCGGTGCCTATCCCCGGGAAGTGGTCTTTAACAGTACCTTTACCACGTACGCGCACCTGCAAAAGCTGACTGACCTCGGGATTGACTTCCTGACGCTCAGAAGACGGTCCCGTAACATGGTCGAGGCTCTGAATGAGGTGTGTGTGGAACTTTCTTTTTCAAACGAATTGTCGTTAAACAGAGGTGCCCGCAGACCAGCGGCAGCGTATCCGGCTCACCAATGTCGGACGTACGTTCCGTACCCCCCGCATCTTGGAAAAAAAAGTCCGCGTCCGAGACTACAAATCAGAACTGCGACAGATCGCGATCCTGGATCTCGGACATGACAAGCCAACGCTGCTGATCACCAATCAGATAGACGAACCCGCCGGTCAATTGATTGACCGCTACGCCCGCCGCATGATCATCGAAAACACACTGGCCGATGCCATTGACTTCTTCCACATGGATGCGCTCAGCTCTGCAGTCCCCCTCAAAATTGAAATGGATCTCCAACTCACACTCATGGCCAGTACCCTCTACCGACTCCTGGCCCAACGGGTCGGACGGGGTATGGAAACCGCCAAGCCCCGCACCCTCTTCGAAAAACTCGTGCGAAATCAAGCCACCATCCAGATCCGATCCAAGGATATCCTGGTCTCCCTCTCCCGACGCGCCAACAACCCCTACCTACTGGCTGCAGGGTACAGAGATGCAGAGGTCCAGATCCCCTGGCTGGATAATCGGAAACTGCGTATCATCATCCCCTAAAATACCCCCCATTGTCATATCTTAATTCCACCATATGCCGGTTGGGAATTCAGGCTAGGCATTGGATCTATATATTAATGATGCTGGCCTGTCCTTATCTTATAGGCGCAACTTACCTCTGTAGCCATGCCCAATCCCTGGACCGGAATTGGTAATCCGTACACACGCACCGAAGTGCTGGAGCGATTACATGCCACACTGGACCGTGGTGAACCGATTATCGTTGCCGGAGCCGGTACGGGGATCAGTGCCAAATTTATTGAGAAGGGCGGCGCAGATCTTCTGATTATCTATAACTCAGGTCGTTTTCGTATGTCTGGGCATGGGTCAACGGCAGGACTCATGGCCTATGGCGATGCGAATGCGGTCGCCATGGAAATCGGTGAATTCGAAGTGCTCCCCGTGGTAAAGGAAATCCCTGTCATCTGCGGGGTCCATGCTTCCGACCCACGCCGACGTATCTGGCACCATCTCCTGAAAGTGAAGGACATGGGTTTCAGTGGTATCAATAACTTTCCCACCCACGCAATCGTGGATGGTCTCTTCCGACAGGTCCTGGAGGAGACCGGCATGAGTGTTCAGCATGAGATCGATATGGTCGCGTTGGCGCAGAAAAAAGGGATTGACCTATTCTCCATTGTCTATGTCGCTACACCGGAGGAGTCCCACAAGATGGCCGAAGCTGGCGCAGATGTGATCATTGCCCATGTAGGTTGCACGATCGGAGGATCAATTGGCGTAACCGATGCCACCTGCACACTTGAGGAAGCTGCAGTAAGCACCCAGCGAATTATTGAAGCCGCCCGCAGCGTTCGAGGAAACATCCTCTTTTTGAGTCACGGAGGCCCCATCTGTACGCCATCTGACGCTGCGTACATCAACGAACACTCCGATGCAGTCGGATTTGTGGGAGCCAGCAGCCTTGAACGTATGGGCGTCGAAGCGTCTCTGATCAATCTCACAAACGAATTCAAACAAATCCCGTGTCCCGCAGCCCGTAAACGCTAATATCTAATGTCTAAGAAATTTTTTCTACATAAAGATTCCCATTTCGTAGAATCTGTTGACCATGGAACCAACACCTGGATCAATTACCCAAACCCGGTCACCCCTGACCTCTTTGCTGCGAAAGCGGAGGTCAACCCTGGTAGAGGACACGACTTTCACCGGCACCCTGGCCGTGAAGAGTTGATTCTCGTCCTAGAGGGGACGATTGAGCAATGGATTGACGATACCTGCCAAATTTTAGCCTCTGGCGATGCGGTAATGATCCCTGCAGGAGTCCCTCATGCCTCATTCAATATAGGGGAAACCCGCGCAATCCTCTTTGTAGCATTGACGCCGGCAGAACTTGAACTACCTCTTTCTGAAGATTTATCCGATCAGAAACCGTGGAGCACTCTTCGGTCCCGTAATTCCTGATTTACATGAAATCCTTCGCACCCGTTTTTTTGATCCTCTTACTATGCGGCTGCTCTGGAAAAGCTGCCCTGCGTTATTCATCCGCCAGCAACAGCGTGACGACACATGAACTCCAGGCACCCTTACCCCCCGAAGAAACACGGATGCGACTGGAGGTGCCCAGTGGATTTAACGTCCACGTATTCGCACATGAACCGGACATTGTGAACCCGATTGCACTCACTTGGGATGAGCGCGGGCGTCTATGGGTGGTCGAGTCAACAAACTACCCACACGATCATGTTGGTGAAGAGTCCGGCACGGACCGGATTACGATCTGCGAGGATACCGACGGGGATTACCGGGCGGACCGGTTTATACGATTCGCAGAAAACCTTCCCCTAACGACCGGCATTGCCCTAGTCAAAGGAGGGGCAATCGTTGGACAGGCACCGGACCTGGTATTCCTGAAGGATACGGACGGAGATGACCGGGCAGACGAAAAACATGTGATTGTAGATGACGCCTTCGGCACCTACGATACCCATGCCGTGATGAATAATCTGAAAATTGGCATCGATAATTTTCTCTGGGGAGCTGTCGGATACAGTGGACTCTTTGAGCCGGGACGTGCCCCGGACCCGGAGGCGATCATCCTGCGCAGAGGGGTATTTCGTGTACAAACAGATGGAACGGACCTGGAGCCCATTGCCGAATTCAATAACAATACCTGGGGGCTTGGGATTGGAGAGGACAACATGATCTATGGATCTACCGCCAATAATAATCATGCGATTGTAGTAGGGATTCCCTTGCGACACCAGGCGAGTATGAACGTGGCCAATGTTCAAAGCCACTACCTGGTACGACACTCGTCTCCGCGCCAACTTCAACAGGTAGACTTTCGGGATGGCTATACGGCCGCTGCAGGAGCATTCCCCTATAATGGTCGACGCTTCCCCTCTGAATACTGGGGAACCCTCATGGTGACGGAACCTACAGCTCACGTCGTACATGCGGTAAAATTGGAGCCGGACGGAAGCATTGAAAAGGAATCCGAAGGGGAAATTTTAAATATCCTGGCTAGTAGTGATGAGTGGGTTGCTCCGGTTTTTGCTGATATCGGCCCTGACGAGAATCTATGGGTTGCCGACTGGTATAATCCCGTGATCCAGCACAATCCCGATCGGCGGGGCATGGTGAATCAGGTTTGGAATGACAACCCCGGCCCCGGGAATGCGCACTTGAACCCCTTGCGTGATCGGGAGCATGGACGCGTCTACGTCATCACGTTTGGTGAATCTTCTCCCCAGGAAAGCCTGTCCTATGACGATCCTGAAGGCCTACTGGAAGCTCTTCAGAGTACCAACCAGTTCTGGCGCCTTACAGCCCAAAGAATGCTGATTGAAAGTGCTGCTGAGGGACTGGAAGACGATCTGATCGATTTAGTCACCCGTCAGGCTTTGGACGAAACAGGCTTTGATCCAGGCGCAGTGCATGCTCTATGGGTACTGAAAGGCCTGGGAGCCGAAGAGGCACTGGCAAGTGTTTCTGCGGCGGCTTTGACACATCCATCTCCTGCTGTGCGCAAGGCTGGTATTCAGACACTTCCCTCTACTTCTCAGAGTGGTGAGCTCCTGATCGAGCACGGCGTTTTTCGGGATGACGATCTGAATGTTCGTTTGACTGCCCTTTTGGCAGCGAAGGATTTTGGACCCTTTGCGCATCCCCGAACTCTGACCGAAGCACGCAGAGCCGTGCAAGGCGGAGATGCATGGATCGTGGCTGCATATGATGCCATAGCTCCTATCGGGATAGTAAAGCGTGAGCCTGATCCGGTCGTAGAGAGGGAGCCCCAGGGATTCCCCCCTGCCCGCCTCATGCTGACGGCACCGGATGGTCTCATGCGGTTTGACACCCCAATCCTGAAAGCCTTTGTTGGACAGGAAATCACCATCGATTTTGTGAACCTGCACCCCGACCTCCACAACGTTGTATTTCTGAGTGAAGGAGTGGATGTGCCGGCATTTGGGCAGGATTTGGACAACTATATGACCGATCCATCAAGTTCAGATACAGAATACATCCCGCCTGCCCGAGCAGAGCAGGTTCTCGGATCCACCGGTGTATTATCTCAAAGTGAGTCGGCAAGCATCACAATCGGCCCGCTCTCCAAGGGTACCTATACATTCCTGTGTACCGTACCTGGACACTGGGCCCTGATGCAAGGCACATTGGAGATTTTAGATCCTCCGATCCTGCGTCGCAATGATGCAGGCTGGACATGGACCGGCTCCAATGCCGATCTTGCGCCGATCGTATATCTGGCAGGCAGCGCCAGTCGCAGCTCTCAGTCTCACTATCATGCACGGGTATTTGGCTTTTCGGATGGACAGATCCTGTTTGGCACGGGTGATCGAACCTATGTATACACCGAAGCTTCCGATGAGGTATTTGAAGAGTTGCTAACGAACGCCTCATTGCTCGCGCTCGCGAACAATAAACCTGTGGAGAGGCCAGAGAGCCGCCAGGCAATCATGCAACATGTGGAAGCGGGCCGCCCACTCATGATTACCCACCCGGCCTCCTGGTATAACTGGGAAGACTGGCCAGCTTATAATGAAATGCTCGTCGGTGGTGGAGCACGCAGTCACGAGCCTCTGCAAACTTTTTCTGTGGAGGTGCTGCAACCAAACCATCCGCTCATGGACGGGGTACCGAGTAGATTTGAGATCACGGATGAACTTTATCGGACCGAACTCCTACCAGATGCCAATGCAAATATTCTTGCCATTGGGCGCTCTCATGAAACCAACGAGGTGTATCCAGTAGCCTGGGTTCGTCAGGCCGGGGATGCTACGATCGTGGTCAATACACTTGGACATGACGAGCGTGCACACGACCTTGCTGCCTATAAGCGTATGATTGCGAATGCACGAACGTGGCTACTGCCCGATTAAGCCAGCAAGATCAAAGTAGAAGTCGTTGAAAAACAGATACCGAAACCTCACAAGGGTGCGTCATGGATCATGTACTACTCGGAACACCCTTGTATACCGATGGGAACCGAGCCTGTAACGGTTCGAAATACATCTACGGTCACGGAACGGTGAAGTATTCAGTCGGCGGATACGTGGATGAACAGATTCACCTCAACGAGATGTACCACCATCTGTCGAAAAAGCACTTGCGACAGTACGTCAATCAGTTCTGCGCGAAGCACAACCTCCCGACTTCGACACGGTGCACTAAATAGAGCACATCGCGGCCTCGGCCATCGGCAAGCGGTTGATATACCGGGATCCGATCAAATAAAAACTATCACTGTGGGTCTGGTGATATTCTGGCAATTTCGTGATTTTGTATTTGCCACCGAACAGTGTATTCGGATACACCAAGCTCTTCAGCAAGATCATAAATCTGATCTGGTTCAATGTCGTTTTGTATATCCACTTTATATCTAAGCCATTCACTTGGTGCAAGTAATTCAGCGGCAAAGGATCTTGCACGAGACTGTTCGGGTGTTCGCAACTTACTTAAAATGGCCGGTCCGTTCCCTGTACGTGCAATGTAATGTCCCAAGGCACGTGCAAGAAGAAACTTCTTACCTGTATCCCGCTTTGAGACAATAACACATGAGGGCGTATCTTCTCCTACGCAGCCTTCTATGCGAGATGAAGGTGACGCTGTTTCTGTGTTCCTGATGGCATATTTACCATCAAAAGAAAAGGGGCCTGGTTCACGGTCAAGTTCACGCAGAACAGCGCGTGCATCTTTTCCTCCTGCTTTCCATGGGTATTCCGAGTTCGATGACCTACTCCGAACGGCTGCCTTTACTTCCTCCCATGCTGTACTGCGCAATTCGTTTACAGACGCAAGAGAATCTTTGAGCCATTCATGAGTCCGCCCCAAAGTTGTTCCGTCCGATGCCAGCATCAATTCTTCACGAATTAACGGGTCAGCTTCATTCCAAACTGTGGTGACTTGATCGGCCAGTTCAGGTTCAATGTCGAAGGGGTCAAGTCCTAACATGGCAGTCGCTCGGCAGAATTCCTTCTCATCATCATCGAGCTTGTTGTTGATAATGTCCCACTCCTGAATATCGCGGTAGGGACCCGGATTGCTCCGGGCCCCCCGCACAGATCCGGACGTGCGCGTTAACGCATCCGGCTCCTCCCTCGGGTCGCACCGGCGTGCATAACGGCAGAATTGCCGTAGCCGATTGATCCCATAAACTCACTGATCCATCTCTGTGTATGGCGTGAGCCCGGATCTCCCAGCTTCCCCTTGGGTGGGGACCTTCGCTCCAGCGACTCCGCAGGTCGCCCCTTGTTCGCCGCCTTCTTCACTACTATGTCCCCATCTGACTGCTCCATCCCGTGCATCGCAGGCTTCGGCGTCTTCCGCCTTCCCTGCGCGATCCCAACTCTGCGTTTAGGACAGGATAGAGCCCTCACAGGTCCCGACAAAATGCGTACGTATGTCCCTGAGTTCTTAGACACCGTGGGCCTGTATGCCGCCTCGCCATGGCGGTGACATACATGTTGCCTTCGACCACTTGGACAGCCTCGGCGACCCAGACGATAACGATTTCGATGCTCAATAGCTCCGGCCACACGCACCTCTACCGACGCTTCGTCGTGACCCTCGCGGGGCACAACGCACGGCTCGAGGAAGTATGTGATTGGTTGCATCTTCATACTACGGGACTTGCACCCGTTACATTTTGCCAGTTAGCCTGGCGCTCCCAAGATACATCTCTCACATTTTTGTCCTTCAATCTGGCGATGACATTTTCTACGAGATCATGCAATTCCTCCTGCAAGTCGACGGTTTCGAACGTTTGTTCACCTTTCAACAAAAACTTTATGTGTGCATGCTTGGCATGCCACGATTCATTTGAAACCACTACACATTCTCCCTCAGGGCGAAAAATAACGCGAGGAAATACAAATCCGTTACCTGCGTAGGAAAGGTCATGTCTCGATGAGAAACCCGAACGCGACGAACCATATACCGTATCCGCTTCATGGTACAGATGCCACCAATTAACAACGATCCACTCGGCGACATGGGCCATAGGCACCTCAATGTGTTCGAGATATCTATTCCCGGCTCGCAACCAAGTGGCTACCTGGTCACCTACGTTGATCGTAAGGCGAGCCATCGTATTATGGGCAACGGGATCTGGATACGGTCGCGCATCAACCCATTGGTAATCAAACAACGACATTACCTCATTCCTGTAATTTTATCGTGAGGGCCAAGGGGAAACCCGAGGTATTCACACGAGCCTCGACCGGATTGCCTTGCCTCCAATAGCCTACCATCTTCCTCATGCCACACGACACGGGGAAACCCTTGGTCAAATTTGCCGAAATTCCCTCGACGGATGGCATTTCGGAGCCACTCTTCAACACGGGCCTGATTTTTCTGCAAATCCATGGGACATGGGGTCTTACCCGGTCTGTTCTCTGGTCTTCTTCTCCCTTTAATCTGAATGGTCCTGTGATATGGACTACCAACATACCGGCATTTCTTGGCAACTGCATCAAGGTCTACATCGGGAGGTGGGGGCAATACCTTGCGCACCCTTGGCTTATCGCGCCTGTAGCTTGTTCGTTTGGCTGGCATCGTGGGGGTACTACTTCACGGAAAACGCCGCAATACACCCATTTTTATATAAATAATGTGAATTCCTGTAATGCAATGTTGCGGTTCTCCCCTATGGGAAGGCCCATAATACGACTTTAAACCCAAAAAGTTATCAACAAGGATTGTATAGACCGTCTTTATATCATACGTTGACCTTGCCACTATATCCTTGGTATCCGGCCGGTCGGGTCCCCTACGAATATAGCAGCCGGTTTAGGGTGGGAGTCATGGCCCGCCTTCGGGAAATACCAAAAACCATCACGTCTAACCCACGGGATAGTGACAGGAACCAGTATCTTTTGGCCGGGAATATGACTGCCAAGGGGGATATCGTGGTATCAGATTGGAACGCGAAGCGTGGCTAGCGTGGCTTACGCCGGAGAGTTGTGAAAACCGTTCGGCGGTGCAGGTTCAGAATAAACGGTATCCAGTACACTACCCCAACTTCATATTCTTTCCGCCGGACACAGAAAACCCCGTGATCATTGATGTCGGTTACGGATATACCGCCGAGTTCGGCATGGATATGATCGATCGGTATGATCGAAAAGTACCCTGCGAAGTGTGTCGTGGTTGACTCGATGTGGAAACACAAGCCTGCCCTGACGTACTTTGCGGGACAATACGGGGATCGGTTCATGCATTTTCCCTTGCGCCGCATGTTCAGCAACGAGACCTTGACCTTTTCCAGCCGAATGTCAACGAAAGTGACTCCGTTGGGGCAGATATTCGTCGAGTTACACCATCATACCTAGAACGTCATACCAAGTCCGATATCCTAGAAATCGCTGAACGAATACGTAACTTGAGGGTTGAGGATTGTTCCCTCAATGATCATAACTACTTGTTTCAATCTATACCAAGAAAACCAAACCCAATTAACCCAATTCGAAGCAGGCCGGGAAAGAAGCAGAAAAGACCGTATGCACGAGTCCCCAGTACGAGAGTCTGACCATTGCCGAAGCAACACGCCGGATCATACATGGCAAACTGAAGAAAATCGCCAGATAGGAATCGGATTTTCATTTAAGTATGCAATTCCCATTCGATTACTGCCCTTGCTGCTCCTCATTGCTGCCTGCGCGAATGAGCGGCCGCCCAATATCGTACTCATCATGGCCGACGATATGGGCTACGAGACGCTGGGAGTGAATGGTGGGTTGAGTTATGATACACCACATTTAGATTCCCTTGCTCAACATGGAATGCGGTTCACCCATGTATTTTCCACTCCTCTCTGCACCCCCACAAGAGTACAGTTGATGACCGGCAAGTATAATTTTCGAAACTACGTTGGATTTGGGCTGCTGGATTCAACTGAACGGACATTTGGCCATCTGTTGCAGGATGTCGGCTATGCCACAGGACTTGCTGGCAAGTGGCAGTTGTATGGTAACACATACCAACGAGAACTGGCGGGACGGGGTGGGTCAACCCCCGAGGAGGCGGGATTCCAAGAATTTGCACTTTGGCAGTACATAGAACGTGGCAGTCGCTACAAGTCACCCACAGTACATTATTCCGATCAGGAACCTGAAATATTCCCGGACGCTTATGGGCCGGATCTCTACACAGATTACATTGAAGAATTCTTTGAACGGCACCAGGATGAACCGTTCTTTTTGTATTTCCCGATGGCCTTGCCACATGACCCTTTTTTACCACCACCCGGCCATCCTGATTTTGACAGCCTGGATGTTGCCACCGCACGCAACGATACCACATATTTTGCTCCCATGGTGAGCTATGTGGACAAACTGGTTGGCCGCATCACCGGCAAACTGCATGAGTTGGGGCTTGACCGCAATACACTGGTACTGTTCACAACGGACAATGGGACGCATCGGAGCGTGTCCTCTCAGCACAAAACAGGTCTGATCCAGGGCAGAAAAGCTTATCCTGTCGCTGCAGGAACGCATGTACCACTCATCGCTTACTGGCCCGAAACGATTCAGCCGAATATCGTCAATGATGCGCTGGTGGACTTTACAGATTTTCTGCCAACCCTGACCGAAGTGGCAGGGAGTACCGTCCCAGACGATTTTACGGCAGATGGACTGAGTTTTTACGGCCAGTTGACTGGACAGGCGGATACCATGCGCAGCTGGATCTATTGCCATTACGATCCACGGTGGGGGCGATTTACGCCCGCGCGATGGGCGCAGGACCAAACCTGGAAACTCTACGGAAATGGAGAGTTTTTCAACTGGTCCGAGGACCCTGATGAAGTACAGGTCTTGGAGGATTCTACCCTTGACGAGCGTGCCCAACTGGCGAAAAATAGGCTACAGGATGTCCTTAACCAGATGCCAGCACTGCCCGAGGTTGAACCCGAAGACTGAATTGGCTGGATGATATGACTGCTGGGAATTGCATGGTCGCTCCCTAGCCTTGTAACCTGTGAGCGGTAGTCGCTCTGGCAGCTGCTCTCAATCAGCCAGTCAGCGCTTCAAGCCCCTTGACCAGACGATTGAGTGCTTGCGTCAGTGTTGATTCCTGGAGAGCACCATACGCAATCCGCAGACTGGTAACTCCTTCCATTCCAAATGTATCTCCGGGAATCACAGCTACACCATACTCCTGGATTAAATGCGTTGTGAGCGTCTTTGCATCAAGCTGTGAGTCAACCGATAACAGAAAGTAAAACGCACCATCTGAAGGAGAAACTGTGACTGGCGCCTGTATGCTCCGTAGACGCTGTAAAACCATGGCACGCACCTCAGCCATGGAACTCAAATACTGCCTGCAATAGCTGTCCCCCTCTTCCAGTGCTTTAAGTGCCGCTACCTGACTCAAGATTGCTGGACAGATCTGATTCGTATCCTGAATTTTTCGCACATCGGCCAGGATATGCGGCGGGATCGCCATGTACCCCAGCCGCCAACCCGCCATCCCATATGCTTTACTCATGGAAAAAAGGGAAATCGTATGCGCATGCGCCCCGGGAGCACTTCCTGGAGAATAATGCTTTGCCCCATCAAATGTGAAGTACTCATATGCCTCGTCAGACATGTGATAGATGCCATGCAAAGCGCACAGGTCATTGATCGCTTTGAGCGTTTCCGGGGGGTATACAATGCCAGTTGGGTTATTCGGTGAAATCGTAACAATCGCGCGGGTCCGGGGAGTGATTGCACGCTCAATGGCACTCACATCTGGAATCAATGAATCGCCGAGTGTAACCAGAACCGGCGTGCAGTCCGCGATACGCGTTGCCATTTCGTGATTGAAGTAATATGGCACGAGCAAAATGACCTCATCTCCCGGGCTGGTCACCGCCAGCAGCGATGCAAAGAAGGCCATATTGCTGCCGGCAGTTACGACAATTTCATAGCCGGGGTCCAGACGGTTTTCTGTGTTGAGCTTCTGTGCAAATGCACTTCGGAGCTCCGGCCTCCCGATGACATACCCATAGCCGTGGGTATCTGAGGAGGTGACCGCCTCGGCGGCTGCTTCGAGTGCTGGGGCCGGTGGGCCATAATGAACCACGCCTTGGCCAAGAGAGATCGTCCCTGGGTTATCCCGCATAAGGTCTGCAACAAACCCCATTACGGGCATTTGCACTGACATCATGCGATCTGATCGTGAAGGTATTGTCACAACAGTCCTATTTTATGTTACTGGAAATGTGAAGATACTCAAGTCGGTCCTTTGTACAATCCAAATAAAAGAATGTATCGTAATCCGGTGCAGATCGTTAAAGCTCTCTCATTCATTCCCCCCTGACACTGTGGCAACCCTCACTTGTGACGCATTACTGTTTGATCTTGACGGTGTACTCATCGACTCCAACGATGTCTACGAAACACACTGGGCGATCTGGGCAAAAGAGCGGCGCGTATCCGTTGAACACATCCTGGATGTTCATCATGGCCGCCCTGTTACGGAGACGATCCGACTGGTCGCTCCCCATCTGGATCCTATCGTGGAAGCAGAAGCCTACAGAGATGGGCTGACTGCAAGTAATCATCTGGAGCGGGTGCGTTTATTTCCGGGGGTTGCTTCACTGCTTGGGTATCTCCCTCTGGACCGCTGGGCGATTGTGACGAGTGCGCCGCGCACCTCCGCCCTCCAAATGCTTCGTCATGTTGCATTGCCAATGCCAATGATGTTCGTCAGCGGGGATGATATTGACAAGGGAAAACCAGCTCCTTATCCCTACTTGCGGGCTGCCCAGGGGCTAAACCACCAGATTGAGCGTTGCGTTGTCATTGAGGATGCACCTGCAGGCATCCAATCTGGCCGATCCGCTGGAGCACGGGTGATCGCCGTCCAAACGACCAACCCCTCTGATGCCCTAAAAGGGGCCGACTTGATCGTCAACACAATTGCCGATCTACAGATTGAGCATGTGGATTCCCACCTGAGAATTTCCTGCACCCCTTGTGGAACATAGGGCTTTCGGTGGCAGCTTGGTTACCCGTTATTTTTGGAGTTTGGTCAATCTACCGATCACTCCAGACCGCAAGCTCATTGCCGCTGGGATCAAGAAAATGGAATCTCCGACCACCAGGAAAGGAAAAAATTGCCATGCAGATTTTGGCACCCGCATCGGTAATTCGCTTCAATGTGGCTTCCAGATCATCTGCATAGAGAACGACCAGTGCAGCACCTTTTTTGGTACTGTCAGACCTCAATGCGGAATGATAGAAACCGCCATCAAGCCGACCATCGTTGAAGGCGCAGTAGTCATCACCATAGTCCTGAAATGTCCAACCAAACACCTTCCCGTAAAACGCTTTCGTGCTTTCTAGATCTTCCGAAGGAAGTTCAATATAATTGATTCTGCGATCCTCAAGCATGATTGTAATCTATCTTCTAACTAATAAATACAGCACTCGAACTACTGTATACTGGAAAGCTTCACTGCTTCCATGGTCTCACACATAACATCTTCAGCAATACCTCCAAGCAAATCCCTTTCTCCTCGAAAGATAGTTACTGCTTCTGACTTTATGGGAAAGAATTAAACCTGGAAGATAGGAACGAAAACACTGACAAATTCTCATTTGGAAACGATCAAATATATTTGATCGTCAAACACATAAGGGATTGTTTGACTAATTATATTTTATATTAATACTATAATACCTATACTTGATAAAGTATGTTTTATAGTATTTGATCCTCTTAACAAACAACCAGATGGATTGAATCAATGGCGACTAATCTCTGGGGTAACGTACATTACAGGGATACTTTCGTCGGCATTCTGTCGCAGGAGGCCGGAGGCCGATGCGTATTCACCTACGATGAGAGCTATCTGCAAAGCTCTTTGCCTGCTATTTCCTACACGTTGCCGCTTCGGGCCGAACCTCATTTAAGTGAATACGGATTGCACCCTTTCTTTGACAATCTGTGTGCCGAGGGCTGGCTTAAGAACATGCAGGCACACGCACTCGGCCTGCGAAGGGACGACCGTTTCCCGCTGCTGCTTGCCTTCGGCACAGACCTTGCCGGTGCCGTAAGCATCATTGACCCAGACCCTGCCGAGGACATTAAACTTGACCACAACGACCCGGAAAACATTGCGGCGCTTTCAGCAAGGGCGTCTCTTTCCGGGGTTCAGCCAAAACTGGGTGCAATAAAGGAAGGCCGTGTGTTCCGCCCCGTAGGGCGCGGTGAGCGGGCAACCCATATAGCTAAGCTCCCGTCCCCCACACTGTCCGATATTCTGGGACTTGAGTACATCACTACGCGGGCGTGTGCGGCCCTTCTTAAGAAAGACACCGTTGCGGAGATGACTTTGGCGCCGCTTCAGGGCGTTTCGGAGAGGTCTCTACTCGTCAAACGATTCGACAGGACCAAAGACGGCGAGCAAATTCACTTCGAAGAATTTAACCAACTGCTCGGTAACCGCTCGGAGAACAAATACGAGGCCTGCTACGAGCACATGGCCGATTTTATCATCCAAAACGGAGACATTTGCCTGCGGGTAGAGTGTGACATCTTGTTTCGCCGGGTAATGGCCTGTATCCTCACGGGAAATACGGATGCACACCTTAAAAATTTCGCTATGGAGCACACAGAAAGCGGATTGCGCCTCGCGCCTTGCTATGATCTTGTCGCTACCGCCTGCTACCCGCAATACCAGACGCTGGCACTGGGGATCGAGGGAGCCGAGAACATGAGAATTGGCAGCATTGGCCCAAAGAACATAGTCCGACTGGGCAACCTGTTCGGACTGCCCGACAGAGCAATTATGCTGGCGGTTTCTGACTTCGCCAGCCGTCTCGAAAGAGCCCACAGTGCTGTTGATGCCTCGAAGAATATCGACCAGTATATTAAAGACAAACTGCATCAGCAAATGGAGAAAAGATGGAACGGGACATTCGACTCAATTGGGACTTACTTGTCAAAGAAGCAATAAAGCGGCGCAAGGAACGAAAAATCTCCCAACGTCGCTTGGCCACTATAGCTGAGGTAAGTCAACCAACGATCTCACGCTTTGAGCAGCAAAAACAAGATATTCAGCTGTCAAGCGCTGTTAAAATCCTTGATGTCCTGGGATTGATCGATAAATAAGGGACCTCTCTTTGCAGACTTGAATCTGCAAAGAACTCGGAGCACTATCCCAACTCTTGTTCACTGGCTAAAGAGATCCAAACCATACCTTGAACAAAACAGGGCACGCACCGCGGTGCGGCCTCAGCAACATGAGTACACTGAGTCTAAACTCTTCATCTAACTAAGGCCCTAGAAAGTTTTCGTCGTGCAGATCAGGGGTTCAAAATATAGAAGTCAATCTGTCAATGCCGGATGTATTTTTGATTTCTTGTATTGACAAACACACACCTTTTCGTCTGTATACCATCCGGTAGCAGTTTGCGCAGAGTACGACAAGATCAGTTTCAGGATTTGTTTTTGCCTCGCCAACGCTTGCCAATGGCACGACGTGATGAACTTCAATGAAACCCTTACCTATCTCTCCGTAGTACTCTTCATAGTTAGTGCTTGCCAGAAATAGCTATTTCTGGCAAGCACCAGTTAAGCATCATGGGTAAGATACAGGGGCAGCCTGCATGTAATCATTGGGAGCCGCGGTGACTATTCAAATATATGGAAAATGGCGGGCGGGTACGATTGAGATGGCAGGTCGCCCCCGTGCGAGTACGCACCCCGGAGTGGAAGAACTCAAGCCGCATACAACCGGACCGAGTGTAAAAGCCCGATGCGTATTATGATGATGGGGGAAAGTGTCCCAACAGCTTGAAAACAAAAATGGGAACAGTAAAACAAGAAAAAATTATAACTTGGTTGCAGGGGGCATTACCTGACAAAGTCTTGATGGCATACGCCAAGCAGATAGGATTTAGATGCTCAGAATCTACTAAATTCCATTCTGCAGGGGAAGCCTTATTCGGTAAACCCTACCGCTATCCTGTGTTCTTGTCTGTTTTAGCATGTGAGTGCTTTAACTTAGAGAGGTAATATGAATATTGACCGTGTCCGTATTAAAGGCCTGTTCGATAATTTCGATCATGATCTCGCGTTTGGAACTGGAGAGCGAATAATGCTCATAACCGGTCCGAATGGCTTTGGCAAAACTACGACGCTGAATCTCATTAACATATTATTCAATCATGCGCTTAGTAGCCTTGTTCATGTGCCATTTCGAGAGATTGACGTTTCGTTTGACGACGGGACTCGTTTAGTTACCAAAAGATTTCCAGAGAGTAACCACCTCCATGGAGATAAACTCCCACTACAGTTAACCTATCATCAAGGTGGCGAGAGCGAATCCTTTATGCCTCTTAGAGCCTCAATTGAGCGAAAAGATATAAGAGTCCCCTTGTCTGCTATTGAGGATTTCATACCGGTACTTAATCAAGTGGGGTCTCGTGAATGGCTCAATATAGAGACGGGATCCACCCTTGACCTTGCAGATGTATTTGATGCTTACGGGGATTATTTCCCCCCCGAGTTCAGACCTGAATTGTCGTCGATCCCTGATTGGTTGGAAAACATAAGAAGATCCGTCAAGGTTCGCTTTGTTAACACTGAACGTTTGACCCGAGTCTCCCCCAAGCGTTGGAGACACGACCGTTCAGTCAAATCAATACGCACCGTAAGCCACTACTCCAAAGAACTCGCCCGACTTATAGAGGACTCAATCGCTAGGTATGGGGCATTGTCCCAGGAACTTGACCGTACCTTTCCTAATCGCTTAGTTGACAAGCATCAAAGGCCTAACGGTTCAGTTGAGAGTTTGAATGATGATCTTGACAAGATAGACCAAAGGCACTCAGAACTTCAGAAAGCAGGCCTATTGGAAGGAGAACAACACCACTTCCAAATTCCCGACCTGGAACAGGTTGATGAAGCGAAGCGAGATGTGCTTGCCGTTTATGCCCAGGATGCGAAAGAAAAGCTTGCTGTCTTTGATGATCTGTATGAGAAAGTAAATGCCTTCACGAAAATTGCAAATTCCAGGTTTCTTCATAAGCAGGTGACTGTAAGTTCGGAGGGACTGAGGGTCACTAGAAATAGTGATACTACTTTAGACTTGGAGAAACTTTCATCAGGAGAGCAACATGAACTAGTCATGCTGTATGAGTTGCTCTTTCGTACCTCAAGCAATTCTCTCATCCTTGTTGATGAGCCGGAGATTTCACTCCATGTCGCTTGGCAAAAGAAATGGGTGAGCGATCTAGAACAGGTAGCGAAACTCTCCAATTTTCGAGCAATTGCTGCAACCCATTCACCCGAAATAATTGGAGACAGATGGTCTCTGACAGTTGAACTTCACGACCGAAATGATGCCTGATGCATTATCGTTCGCCTCAAGAGCAAGCCAATGCAATCCGGCTGGAGCGCGCCAAGTCCATAAAGGATGTTTTCTGATTGTAGAAGGTTGCAATGATCGATTGTTTTTTGAATATTTCGTAGACGACACTGCCTGCTCTATCATAGTTGCGAATGGGAAACCGAATGTCATCAATATTATTACCATACTTGAAGCAGACCAATTTTCTGGAATAGTCGGTGTTGTGGATGCCGATCTAGATCACATTGAAGGCTATCAGTGGTTTAGTCATAACCTTATTGTTCTCGAAACGGTAGACCTAGAAGCTCTACTGATTCAATCCTCCGCACTTGATCGTATCCTAGTTGAACTGGGAAGCCGTAAGAAGATCTTTCAATTTGATGGGGATGTCCAGGAAGTGCTAGTCATGGCGGCTGTGTGGATTGGATGTCTGCGCCTACATTCGAAACGGGCTCAGCTAGACCTAACCTTTGCGGGCCTCAAGTATGCAAGGTGCATCAACGACACATCGCTTTCCATTGATATTGAAGCTCTCGTTCGGGAAGTCATGAATCGTTCTCAGCGCCCTGACCTTTCGCATGTGGATATTGTGGCCAAGTTAAGATCAATTCATGGATCAATAGAAGATCCTTGGCTGACATGTTATGGAAAGGATATGGTTGAAGTTTTGTCATACGGTTTGCGAAGAGTGCTGGGTACCAACAGTGCAAAAGAGGTAGATCCTGAAATTATAACAAAATCCCTCAGGATGGCATTCAGTTGGGACGACATGAACAGATCCACACTCAGCAAAAACCTTCGTGCATGGGCCGAGCAAAACTCGGGTTATTGGGTACTGAATTCTGCGAGGTCGTCCTGAAGTACCTGTTTTATTTCCAGGGAGCACTCCCTAACCCCGTCCTGTTCCTATAGCAACACAAGCCTCCCCAAAAGGGCATAACTTTTGCCGCTCAGTCCATAGTTCATATTATCATCATCATTAGCCTGAATTCCCGTTACCTAATTGAGGGTGACCTAAAGATCATAGTCTTTTTTCTTCTGGTGTTCTGTCTCACGGGAATATGGGAGATTTGCCACGGATACGAGCGTCGTGATCGTACAGGAACCTGGACGATCATCATGAAGGTTTGAAGGGTACACTGGATTCTGGTTGAACGTATGATTTTGAGGAGGAAGCTATATTTCGTGCAAACACTATCTAGTTGGGGTTACGTAGATCATCTTCATTCATATCGACTTCACCGCAGTTGGACGCTGTCTGAGCTTTGTGTACAAGAGAAACGTACATTATCTTGGATGGTCTGCATTAAAAACTGTAGGCTTTGACTTTCCAGTTTCACGGATGGGGACTCTCTTACCTGAAATCACCGCAATGAGTGATGAAACGTAAGAGTGAACATGAATACCATGGGGACTTATAGAATCCCCCTTCATTGCCATGATACAGACTATTTCTAATTCGATTCGTTTTGCAGGAACTGCAAAGCTTCCTGCAGATAAATCAATTGCCCATCGGGCTGCACTCTTTGCATCCATCGCGGATGGAGCTTCGACATTGCACAATTTCCCTGCAAGTGCTGATCCACAAAGCACTCTTTCCTGTCTTCGGCAGTTAGGGGTTCCAATTGAGACATCTCAGACCAACACCGTATTGATCAAAGGGGGCGGACGGGATGGATTTTGTGAGCCCGATGCTCCCATTGATTGTGGCAACTCCGGGACAACCATGCGCTTGCTCTCCGGAATGCTTGCTGGACAGCCCTTTAACAGTGAGTTGATCGGAGACTCCTCACTCAGCGCCCGTCCCATGAGACGGATTGCCGACCCTCTGCAAATGATGGGAGCCCATATCTCGCTCACCGATGGACATGCCCCGATCAAAATACGACGCTGTGATGGCTTGAAAGGGATTGATTACCGGCTTCCCGTCGCCTCAGCACAGGTAAAATCCTGTGTCCTTCTTGCAGGACTATGGGCCAATGGGCGCACAACCGTGCTGGAGAACATCCCCTCACGTGACCACACGGAGCGAATGCTCGGTCTTCCCGTATCCCGCTCCATGCAAGTTTGCTCCATCAATTCGGATGTGTCCCACCCTATTCCCAGTGGTACGATCACCTTGCCAGGTGATTTTTCTGCCGCTGCATTTATACTGGTCGCCACACTGATTGCCGGGACTGGGCCGGTTCATTTGCCGAATGTTGGACTCAATCCAAGTCGAACAGGGTTGCTGGCCGTGCTGAAACAAATGGGGGCAAATATTCAAATCACCGAACACAAAACCTCTGAGGTGGAACCCATAGGCGACCTGACCGTGCAGCGAACTCCGCTGCACGGGGTTGTGATTAGAGGCCGTCAAATCCCAAATATCATTGACGAAATCCCAATCATCGCCGTAGCCGGAGCATTCGCAAAAGGAACCACCATTCTACGCGATGCGACAGAGCTGCGCTACAAAGAGTGTGACCGGATTCATGTCACCGTAACAAATCTCCGCAAATTAGGAGCAGAAATTGAAGAGTTTAAGGATGGATTTTCAATTACCGGAATGGTGCCCTTGCGGGGGGCTACGGTTTCCAGCTATGATGACCACCGGATCGCGATGGCAATGGGAGTAGCCGGCTTGGGAGCATATGGAACAACAACCATCCAAAATGCAGACGCCGCCTCTGTATCTTTCCCGGAATTCTGGGATACGATCGCCAAACTGCAAGAATGACGGAACTGCTGCCTGGTAGACATCACCGACAGATACAAGATCGCAGGATTAATAGAATTCGCTACCTGGGACCCATAGATGACGTGACATGATCACACAGCCTTCCTCATCAAAGGTGATCCCTTCCATGCGAAGCAACTGCTCCATCACATCGGGATCCCCAAAATTCTTTGCTCCCGTCAATGCGCCATTGCGATTCACTACCCGGTGACACGGCAAATGGGACCCTTTGGCAGCTTTGAGCGCCCAACCGACGGTCCGGGCAGCACTTCTACTTCCAAGGTGTTCGGCAATATGCCCGTACGTAGTCACTTTTGAGCGTGGGATCTGGGCAACGGTATCCCAAACATTCTTGAAAAAATTACCCTTGTTCATCGAACATCGTTAATGTGAGGCTCCTGGATACCTCACGACCCGATACCTGATCCTGAACGCTGACCGTGACGATAATTTCTCCCGCCCTTTGACCCAAATCCAGATAAACTTCGTCCGCTTCCATCCTGCTTTGCCCCTCAAACTCTACACTGGTAGAGGAGATGCGTCGGCCTTCTGAGGAAACCTGATACGTCACCTTATAGGAGGTTTGGTCTCTCGACCCGTAAGTGAGATGGTAGATTTCAAACCCTAAACCAAACCGCATCTCCTCGTAGACCCACTGATGAGGCCAAGGGGCTAGTCGGTCGGTGTCTATGTTGTAGACGAGGGATTTTAAATCGCTCATCTCCAGAGTCATTCCACTAGCATCCAGTGCATACAGCGAATCAATGCGTCTGGATACTACCTGTAATCGCTCCCCGATGCCCTCGGAGGTGACCTCATATTGATCCCACTGGAGTGCTAAATGATAGAGCCCAGTACTTTCATTTATCTCGATGGTCTGAACTGGGATGGTAACTGCCTCCGTAGCAGATGGCATCTCAACACGGATGGCATCCGTCATGGTTTCCAACGGTGTGTACGCCGCATTCTCATGAGCTGCGAAGGTTTTGATGACATACTCCTCTTGTGCCGGATACCCAGGGACTGTGAAGCTGGTAGACTCGGGATGCCAGTAGATCTCCGTTGTCGTCGTCCCGTCGGGCTTTAGAAATCTCGCATGCCGTACCCCCAACGCAAAGGTTGGCAAAACATTCAGAACCTCTGATGTACTTGAGGGAAGTAGGATCTCCCGCTGATAAGCAGCCTGCTGGTCTTGTGTTCGTGCATTCATGATAATATTCTGCGCAAAAATATTTGCCGGCTGCGACAATTCCTCTCCAAGTTCTTCAGGTTCGGGTCTCTCACCTTGCACCAGTTCCGCTCCTACAATGATCTTTGCATTCTCCAAGGGATCCCGGTTTCGCAATCGCCCCGTTTCCTCACGTTCAGATAACCATAGGTCAACATCATTGAATCTTGATCCAAAATGGTAGTGTTCCAGAGCCAGTTGCCGGTATACGGACCGCATAACAGCCAGTAACATTTTGGACTTCACCTGTCCTCGACCGCTATATCCCAAGCCCACCCGAAGCGAAGAGGGCAGTAAATCCGATGTATCGCCGACCCGATAGAAGCCATCATTCTCTATAAACAGGAAGTATGCATCCCGATCAAGATCCAGGTACCTCCAGAATTCGTTGTCTGGAAAATCCCCCGAACTCACAGCAACACCGGGTTGATAGATCGCGTCAATGAGTAGCGGATCATCAAAAGTAATCCGGCTAATCCGTTCAGGCTCCCCATAGCGAACATAGATTTCGCCGCGCTCATCGTATCCCTTCTGGCATGATGGACACCCGTAATTTTCGAGTGCATACTGCACCCGCCGGACATGCTCTACCATACGCTCGTTGACTTTAGAGGCAGGGAGCGGGTCCTGGCTTCTCCACCAGCCCAGAATAGCACTGCGTACACTCGGGGTGGTCTTGATCGTATCTGATGCCAAAACCGTTGGTAGAATTGATTCGGGTAGAAGTGGCATCAGCCTTCGCAATTCAAGCTCCAGTACCGGGTCACTTGCCGGATCTGTATCCTCAAATAACGACTCATACTCGGCTACGGATTGGGCAATGTCCTCCAGATCTAGTGGCTGAGCCCAAGCCCTCTGCCCCGCCAAGAAACAGAGTACAGAAAAAAACAGCATGTACGTCCTGCCAATCATGGTACAGGGCTACGGATCGGTTCCCCCTAACCGCACGGGCCTCAACGAGACTACTTCAAATTCGGATAATCCTTCACGGATTTGGACAAGTTGTCTCATTGGTACATTTCTCAATATATCAACACTTCCAGGAGCTGGCCACTCGACCTTAATCTGATTGATGGATATAGCCTTCCCGAGACCAATCTCCACACGCAGGGGAGAAGATCCAAAGCTTGCACCCGTGCCGACCACTCGGTGTAATGTATCTGCATCGGTCACAACTGAAATACGGGCCCCCATCCCACTATGATTCGAAGTAGCCCCTTCAAGGGATAGAATCACCCATTCATTGCCATGCCCAGGGTTTTCAAAAAGCGTATTCCTTGCCAGATCCCCCTCAAATGCTCCGCCCATGACCTGATATATATCTTGATCCCCATCATGATCTATATCTCCAAATGCTACCCCGTGTCCTTTCTGTAAATGCCCAAACCCGCCATGGGTTGTCACTTCCTCAAACCTGACCCCGTTAATATTCCGAAACATCCGGTTGGGCATCAGTGCACGAAGGTTTGGATCTCCGGTTCCCACATAGAAATCGAGCCACCCATCGCCATCCAGATCTCCAAAGTTGCATCCCATCGTGTACATGACCTTGTTCAGTCCGGTTTGTTCAGTCACATCTTCAAAAGTACCATCCCGCATGTTCCGATATAGCCGAGGCTTTTCGTCATTGCCGGGAACTCCCAGGAATTCGGCTGCCATGTCACCGGCGGCGGCGCGCCATCCAGAAACAAATAGATCCAGCCATCCATCCTGATCAAAATCCCAAAACCATGCCGGAAAACTATCTATGGGCTCACGTACACCCGCAATATCGCTCACATCAATGAAGGTTTTGCCTTCCTGATTCTGGAAGAGCAGATTCGGTTCCCCGTATTGGCTAATAAACAGATCCGGCCAGCCATCATTATTGTAGTCTCCCCAGACCACTGCCTTCGTATATCCTATCCGTGCAAGTCCATAATCCATACCAACCTCTACGAATGTTCCGTCACCTTGATTCACAAACAACTCATTGAGATGGCGTCCGGCTTGAGGATTCGACTCATTCCCCACAAAAAGATCCAGATCTCCATCCCGATCAAAATCACTCCACGCGGCTGTCTGCGTTGGGTGACGGGAATAGATTCCTGCCTCTCTGGTCACATCTTCAAACCTTCCCTGTCCGTTATTACGCAGGAGCGAATTCGGATGTCCTTCACCGAGCCAGGCTCCGCGCAAAACCAATACGTCCTGATCCCCATCATTATCATAGTCCGCATGCATCAGATTGAGTCCCCCGGTTAGACCAGTCAATCCTGCGGCTTCTGTACGCTCTTCAAATCCACCGTTCCTGTTATTTTCGAAGTATCGAAGCGGATCTCGTAATCCCCAGGAAGAAACCAGAAGATCCAACCATCCATCCCCGGACAGGTCTTCTAGGACCACCCCTCCCGACAACGCCATCACGTCCACTCCCAGGTGTGGGGCCACGTCCGTGAATCTGCGGATGGTGGTCGTAGGTTGCCATGATTCCATTGGGATGCGCCACTTGGGATCAATCCCATCCGGGTAATTGCCCAGGGTCATATGAGCAAGGTTCAGCAGCCATAATGCATTCAGATCGGTGGAGTCCTGGCTAAGAATTTGTTCATACCAGTGGATGGCCATTTCGGATCCTCGCCGCCGGGTATGAACACCTGCGGGATCAATCGGAAACAGACATCTGGCAGCCGTATGGTTGATGAGACAGTTTTCCTGCTCTCCGATACGGAGGTAGCTGAGTGCAAGGTAATCCATGACCGCCAACTGCCATGACGAATCGAATGCATTCGGAGATGCTTGCATGTTCTCCAGGATCCCCTCGAAGATCATCACTGACTCTTCGCTCTCCCCTGCATGCAGAAGCTCGGTTCCCAGTAATGCGTCATACTGGATCCGCTCAGAGGGGGCCGTAGGCGGTGTCACTTTTTTGAGTTCTGCTGCACGTGCCCGATTTGCATGCGCATTGCTGCGCGGATACTGATCCGTTTCATCTGCAATGACGGCCAGCTCTTCTGCCATTTGCACGGTGCTCTCAGGTACAGAAGATGTACATGACGCAAGTATTAATATGCAAAGCAGTAACCAACGAAACATTCGATTATTTTTTGAGAGTGAGCACTCCATCTTTTCCTTCCAGGTTCATCATAATTGGCTCCTGGTTCGGCCAAGTGACTTCAACGGCAGTAGCCAAGCTGTCTCGTATACCTAAGGTAGCTGATTGAGAATTTTGTGACCAGTAGCCGGTTCCCGCGGTTACAATGCGAGCGGGGCCGTGGGTGCCATCTGAATACACTACGCGAAGAACAACTCCAACCGCATCTGCGGGGCTGTCAAACTGAATATAAATTTGGGGCTTCCCCTTTTTAAGTGGGTTTGGAATCAGAATATAAGATCAACGACAATGAGATCGGAGGGGATGCCCCAAATTTAGTGGAAGTTGGGGCGAAGTTGTAAGATTGTACCATTGTACTGATTTTTGGTTTTGCCATGTCGATCCAGTGTTCGGAGGAACGCTTCCCAATCTGAATCTTGCGGGATGGGGTTCAGGGATCGTTGTTCAATGTCCAGACACGCGGCCGCAATCCATCGTTGGCGCTGATCCGAGTTGGTCCACCGCGTGACTCTGCGAGTCGTATGTGCCAGTCGACTGTTCACGCTCTCAATGATATTCGTGGTTCGAAGCCGGTCACGCAGCGACTTGCGGACCCCCATTTTGTGAAGGGTAAGGGTCTCTTCCAGTCCCTCTTTTAAGCTGCCCGCGGCTTCGGGACAGTGCAATTCCAAGAATCGGATCAAGGCGATCAGTTGTTTTTTCGCTTCGGCATACGTCGCAGCTGCATAGGCCGCTTCCAGTTCCTTTTTCACCTGTTCGGCAAGGTCGGCATCACGGATCTTGCCGACCACATTTTCACGCTTGTGCCACGGACATCGTTGAATCAGCGCCCGATCTCCAAAGACCTCTTGCACGCCTTTGCGCAATCCCTTGGAGCCGTCCAGTAACACCAGCAACGGGCCCGCAGTTCGGAAGCCACGGGCTTGCAGATTCTGCAGTAATGCCACCACGCATGAATGCGCTTCCGTTTTGGCCTCAATGAATCCGAGAATCACCTTCTTGCCTTCGCGAGTCAGACCCACGGCGATCAGAATCTGCTCACTTCGTAAGGTCTTCCCGTCAATGAACAGGGTCACAAACTCCATCTCATCAAACCGCCGGTTCATGAACGTTTCCAATGCGTTGGCCGTCTCGCGGATAAACACGCGCCCGGTAGTGGAGCCGCTGAGCCCAAATGCCTCCGCCAGATGCTCCGATACTTGCCCATAGTTGCGCTGAGAGAGTCCAAGCAGAATGCTGCGGGTCAATTCCTGCTCATAGTCGACCTCGGTCTCATGCAGGATCTTGTACGTCTGCAGGGGAACTTCCTCATTCTTTTCGCTATTGCGAGCCCGGGGAACATTTACGGGCACCTTGGCGCCGTTCCAGCGAATGGAGCCGGGATTGCTGCCCCAGCGATGACACTTCGTTTTGGTGTGCTTCCAGGGCCGGCCACAAAGCTCGCTCACTTCGGCCTGAAATAATAGCGGAACGAATTCCAGGAACCAGTTTGGACTCCGAAACAGCCGGGCCAGTTGGATTGCTTTGCTGGAAGAAAAGAGAGGGGATAATGCAGGCATGAGTTTAAGGGTTTTTAGGTGGAAAGAAAGGGTTTGAGTGCCGCACTCAACGGGGGAAGATCCGTCCAATGTCGGACACGGCGCAATCGGGGTTCAAGGTCCAACAGGGTTGCACACAGGTGCATCCCGCGCTGATGGACGGGGGTTTCCGTCAGGCGGCGTTTTGCACTAGTCAAGAGCGAGTTTAACGAATTCAGCACGCGCAGTCCCCGGTCGCTGCGCAGCAATTGTCCGGTACGTTGCAAGGTGAGCGTGGCGTCCAGTGCATATCCAGGTACACTCCCCGAAGAACGGTTGACCTTCGTCAAGTCTGCCGTGATTTGCTGGAGATTCGTCCGGGCCTGAGCGGCATCGCACTGTTGCCACGCCTGCTGGAGGCGATGACGAAACTGCAGCGCATCGTCGGGATCCAATCCACTCAGCGCTTCGGACATGACCGTATTCAGGCATCGCTGTACCGCGACACGGGATCCCCATACGCGAGATACCGCGGCTTGGAGGGGCACATTGCCGGGAAGGGTGACCAGCATCCCCGCTCCCAATCCACGCAGACTCAAATCGTCCAGTACGGCTTCCATCCCCGACTGGTCCTGAGGGCCGCACTCGGTCACATTCACGATCCGGCGATGTCCCTGGAGGTTGACCCCAACGCCCAGTAAGATATGCAGCCCCATCACATACGAGGGCTGAAGCCACAAATGGACCAGAGGCTCCATATGCCAGTCCCGACAGGACAGCAAAGAAACCGCCGATTCCCAGCATGAAGTAGGCGCCGCCACCTCGGGATCGGGCTCCACTGCAGCAGATACTGCGGGCGGAGGCGGCGAAGGCACGGAGGAAATCCGCTCGGTCAGCATACGTAGAACATCCACATAATGTCGAACCAATTCTACATGCAGATCTGGAGCATGCTCCGGAACGGGGGAAGAAGAAAATAAAGATTCCAGGTTCATCGAATCGCGATCGGTTAGGAGTTATAAGTGAATCCCCTAACTTCCACTAAATTTGACGCATCCCCAGATCGATTGATTTCGTTGTTATCTTGGCTACGTTTAGGAGACGACAATCAATCATATACCAACGATGGCCTTACGTATTCAAGATATTAATCATCTTTTAGGGATTGAATCTCCTTGGGAGGTTTCGGAGATCAAGCAGGATAAAGTATCGTTTATGGCGGAGATTCATGTAACCTGTTCGAAGGATTCGATTCTTCACTGTCCTGAGTGTGGGAAAGTTTGTCCTGGCTATGACCATCGTGTCCGGAAATGGCGTCACACCGGGATCTGCAATTATCAAACCAAAGTAGTGGCAAAGGTGCCACGTGTGTCGTGTTCGGAGCATGGAATCCGGACGATTTCGGTTCCTTGGGCCGATGCGCGCGTGAGTTTTACGACTGCGTTTGAGTCTCATGTGATTGACGCGTTGAAGGATTCAACCAATATTTCGACGGTGGCGACCCGAGTGAATGCGAGTTGGACGATGATTGCCAACATTATGGAGCGTGCGGTAAATCGGGGACTGGACCGCAGAGAAGACGAACCCATTGCCCATATCTGTGTCGATGAGACCTCTTATAAGAAAGGGCACAATTACATTACTGTGGTGTCCAATCCAGACACGGCCACCGTGCTGTATGTCGGGGAGGGTCGGACAATGGCCAGTTTGAACGGGTATTATGGTGGACGTTCTGCGGAGCAGTTGGACGCCATTGAAAGCGTCAGTATGGATATGTGGCCCGCGTATATCAGTGCCACGAAATTGTGGGTCCCCGGCGCGGACAAAAAGATTGCATTTGATCGCTTTCATGTGGCCAAATACATTGGAGATGCCGTGGATAAAGTCCGTCGGCAGGAGAACCGGGAATTACGGAAACAAGAAATCTACGATCTCCCTGGAACCAAGTATGATTGGCTGACCAATCCGAAGAATATGTCGACGCGGCAAAAGAAACGATTCAACCAGTTAAAGACCAGTTCGCTGAAAACAGCTCGTGCGTGGGCCATCAAGGAATTGTCCCAGAAGTTATGGCATTATGTCCATCCCACGTGGGCACTCAAAGGATGGAAACGATGGTTGTCCTGGGCCATGCGTTGCCAGCTGGAACCGATGAAAAAAGCGGCGAAAACCATCAAGAATCATTTGTGGGGGATGATCAATGCAGTGGTCTTAAAGGTCAGCAATGGCCCCGCCGAGAGCATCAACAGTCGCATCAAATCCGTCAAAATTCGTGCGCGCGGCTTCCGTAACCAAAAGCGGTTTGCCAATGCAATCTACTTCTATCTCGGCGGACTGGATTTGTATCCAGTAGGCTTCCAAAATCATACTACCCACACGTAAAAGCGAAGAGCCATAAATTTTTTCCTTTATGGATGTCTTTTTGTACACCAGGGTCGGACCATTATACTGGGCAAATGCAATCTCTTGCTGCCTATCTCCATCAAAATCCCCAACCGAGACCGCCCGCCCTTCCCCATAGACTTCAAATCCAGACCTCACTGCAGGCGTGAACGTTCCGTCTCCACCTCCTAGAAGAAGGAGTCCCCTTCCAGCATCCTGCCGGGGAGTGGACAAAGGATATGCAAACCAGTTCTGAGACAAAATAATATCTTCATGGCCATCCTGATTGGCATCCAGTACAACGGGGCTGATCCCTGCACTATACTGTGCTTCTGGATGCAGCGGGTGATATTCGAAGTGATCTCCCCGATTGAGAAAGATGCTGGACGCATAGGTATTGGCTTCCAGCCCCGCGGCATTCCGTATTGGAAGGAGTTCATCTGCGCTGATGGTACTAAACTCCCGATGCGAAGCAACCCGCATCTGTATGGGAGCCGCCATGACCTGAACTAGGTCGGCAAGTATCCGGGATGGTCTATAGGTTTCAGTCGCTGGATCCAGGAACGATTCCAGCATGTTCGTTCGACCATTCGAATTGAAATCTCCGTAGCTTAGACTCACCTGTGTGCTGCGACCATACCGTTGATTCCATCCAGCATTGGATGCAATGATATCCAATGCACCATCTCCATCAAAATCTCCGAGTGCCACCCCTCGCCACCAACCCTTGAACGAAGCGAACCCGAGTGATTCCGTGTGGTCTGTCAGCCCATCCGATCCTCCCTTGAATACCCGAACCGCTCCCCACTCCGCAGCCAGAATCAGGTCGCTGAATCCATCCCCATCCAAATCTCCAAATACACTTCCGTTGACGAGTCCGAGACCGTGTAGCGGCTCACTGAACTTACTGCTGATCCTGAATGTACCCTCTTGATTCAAATAGACGCGACTACTTGTCGGAGTAGGATAGTGACCTGGAATAAAATGGCCTACCGCAAGATATAATAGCATAGCAGGTTCCTCAGCCGAGCCTTATCCTTACTGCTGAACCTAACTTTCAATTACTATGCTATCCCAACCCACATCCCCTTCTTCTCAGACGCGTTACTTTATCGGACTGGACGTTCACCGTGCCACGATTGCATCGTGCGTTTATGATGCGGATCTGCGGCGTTTCTGTGATGAGCGGGAGTTTTCCGCACAAAAGCCGGAACGTCTGTCCCAATTTGTGGCATCAATGCGGTCTAAATACGATGATTTCCGTTGTTGCTACGAAGCGTCTTTTTGCGGCACGGCGCTCTACGAAGCGCTGACTGCCCTGGGCGTTGATTGTGCCATCATTGCGCCGGGTTCTATTCCTCGGCGCACAGGGGATCGAATTAAAACAGACCGGCGCGATGCCAGGAAGCTGGCCGAGTACTTTGCGGCGGGTCTTTTGAGCGAATGTTTTATTCTGGATTCGGAATTGAGATCTGTCCGGAGTCTGGTCAGGAGTCGTGAAGCGCTGATGAAGAATCTCCACCGATCCAAAATGCAAGTCATTCATTTTTTGCATGGCCGTGGACACAGCTATAATGCAGGAGGCAACTGGACGCAAAAGTTTATGGTTTGGATCAATAAGGTCGAACTGGATCAGCCCAACGACGCGCAGGTATTACAGGGAAACCTGGCGGATATTACCTATATCCAGTCACGGGTTCGGGAGGTGGAACAGCAGATACGGACTGCGTCCGAGTCCATCAGGTTTCAGGAACCGATCCAGATTCTGCAGGGCTTTCGCGGCATTGGACTGATTACGGCCATGCAACTGGTCTGCGAGATCGGTGACTTGCGGCGGTTTGAAAAACCGACCGCCCTGATGGCCTATCTGGGACTGGTTCCATCTCAGCGTTCATCGGGGAACACCGTTCGGTCTGGTTCGATCACCAAGACTGGAAATGTCCATGCGCGGAAAGCCTTGGTGAGTGCAGCCTGGAAATACATACACTATCCCCGGATCAGTATATCCCTTGCTGAACGGCAGAAGCAATGCAGTGCCCGAACCGTGGCCATTAGCCAGCGGGCACAAAAACGTTTACACCAACGATACCGAGCACTGACCAAACGAAAGCCGCCCAAAGTCGCGGTGGTTGCACTTGCCCGCGAACTGGCCGGCTTTCTATGGGAGGCCATGCAATCCCCCGTTCAGACTGCATGAACTATCAATACGACAGAATAGCCACGCAGAAGGATCCCCAAGCAAAGATGGAGAGCCCATGTGCAAACTTTTCGGTAGCGATTACCGCGAGCCCGAGTCGCAAGATTATGGCAGCTCCGACGAATTCAAATATTGAGCATTATGGCCTATGGCCTAGCATGCGTACACCAGATTGATCAGCCGTCGCAATTGCTCAAGGATCCTTCTTCGTGGCTATCTGTCCTATATTATAACAAAATGTAACCAAAACAATACATATTACCCAGAACTGGAACCTGCTATACTACACCAGTTTGCAAATTCGGTCAGATACTGACTGACATCTTGCGTTAATTTAGAGATTTTTGCCCTCAATTTGCCCATTTCAGGGGTTAAATCGGCCATTTTTCGCACAAATTCATCTTTTTCTGGTATTTGTTTCAAAATCTCTCGAAATAGTGGATTTTTGCGGAACCTTTCCACTCAATCCCTGTAAAATCCATCAAATCTACCCCTGGTTTATGTATATCCGGTCGAAATCTCGAACCCTGAAATCCGGGATCAAAGCCGACACCTTTTCCCTGGTGGAATCCCATCGGGTGAATGGGATGTCCAAACAGCGTACCCTGCTCAATCTTGGCCAGGATTTCAGCATCCCCCAGACACAGTGGCGGACCCTGTCCCGACTTGTTATGGATGGCTTGCGGGGGTATGAACCGCTGTTTCTTGAAGATGAGGCGCTCCGAAAAGTCAGTCAGGAAATCATCCAACGTCTCCAGGCCAAGGGGTATGATCCAGACGATCCGCGGGATGATCGGGATTCCATTCTCACGTACGAGATTCATCACACCGATACGCGAACCGTTGGGGGTGAGCGTGTGGCGTTGCAGCGTTTGGGTTTCGCCGAGATTCTTCAAGACCTGCACTTGAATGAAGATCAGATCCACTGGGCGACGGCGCTGGTCGTCGGACGGATGCTTTCCCCGGGAAGTGAACGGCAAACCCACGAATGGATGCGCGAGCGCTCCAGCATCTTGGAACTTCTTCGTGCAAAACTCCCGAGTGAGCGATCGCTCTACGATGTCGGAGACCTGCTGTACAAACACCACAAGTCCATCATGGATGAACTTTTTGGACACACCAGAGAACTGTTGGGATTTGGCGAAACCATTGTCTTTTATGATCTGACGAATACCTTCTATACCGGTCGCCAACAAGGGACGTTACTCCAATATGGACGCAGTAAAGAGAAGCGATCGAATTGTCCGCTGGTGACGTTAGCCCTGACCCTTGACGCATCCGGGTTTCCTCGCACCGCCAACATTCTTCCCGGCAATGCCAGTGAGCCCGGTACGCTGAAACAGGCGATTGCGCAGTTGGCTGGGGCCCAACCTACGGTCATCATGGACGCGGGTATTGCAACCGAGGCGAATCTGGCGTATTTGAAGGAGCAGGGGCTGGGTTGGATCTGCGTGGAGCGGGCCAAGACCCCACCGGTCCCCAAACGCGAGCCCGATCAAGTGTTTGAAACCAGCACGAAGACCCTGGTGCGTGCGTGGGCGGTTGGCAAGGACGATCAAGAGCAACGTGTGTATCTGCATAGTGCGGCCCGGCAGGCCGTCGGTGATCAGATCCTCCAGACCAAGCGTGCGCAATTTGAAGAAGCCATTGCGCACCTGAACGAGGGCCTGACCGTAAAGGGGCGACCCAAGACGTATGAGGTCGTCCAAAAGAAGGTCGGGCGACTGGTTGAGAAATATAAAAAGGTTGCGTATCAGTACGCGGTGACGGTAGGTCAGAAAAAAGACAGTCCGAATGCGCAATCCATTCGCATCCAGCGTCGATCGGCCTTTGACGAATGCACGAATGCTTCGGGGGGCTATATCGTGCGAACCAGTCACACCAAGTGGCCTTGCAAAAAGGTTGCACGCACCTACTGGAGGTTGAATGAGATTGAACAAACCTTCCGTACCATCAAATCCGACCTCGGATTACGCCCCATTTACCATCGGAAGCAAGAGCGGATTGAGGCACACCTGTTCCTGTCGATCCTTGCCTTTCATACGGCTCACCTGATTCGGAGTCAACTGCGAACCCATCAGATTCATCGGAGCTGGGGAACGCTCAAGGTAGCGCTCAACCACCAGAACCGCGTGACCACGGTACTTCCACAAAATAAAACCCACTGTATCCTACTCAAACAAGATGCAGACCTGAAACCATTCCAACGGAAGGTCTTCCAGGCGTTGGAACTCAACATCGGAAATTACACCCAACGAATCAAGACGAAACGCCCAAAAAAAGAGGACACCGACAGGTAAAAAAAGAACGAAAAAATAGCCCTTTTGAGCCCCCCTGGAAAATAGGGGCAGCAGAGATCCGCAAAAAAATCCACTACATTGCAAACTTGCGCTACTACAAAAAGATCCAGGTCTCCGTCCGAGTCTATATCCGCTGCGGACAGAGGCCCCGGTACAGCCAGTCCAAATGGGAGTTTTTAATGCTGCACTTTTTCAGCGTCTGCGTTGATGTCATAGATATGTACCCAGGAGGAGTCCTGGAAGCGTTCATCGTTCGACTCCCCCACAATGATGCGTGTGAGTCCATTGTCCATCGGGTAAGCCAATAATCCGGCTGCATCACCACGTAATGAATCCAGAATGGGTGTCCCATCAAGCCGGATCATGTAGCCACGACCTCCACCTTGAAGCAGTTCATCATGACCGTCTTTATTGATATCCACAGCTGCGAGCGCTGGTCCCCGACGACTGAGACGCCAGGGCAGAAGTGGCTGCAGGGCAAAATCATCAAAGTCATGCTCAATCACTGGACTGAACTCCTGATGGAGTTAATACATGGGTTGATGTGCCCGGGATTCGGGGGATTTCGCGGTGCCGAACTCTTCGATGACATAGAGCCGGTTCCCCTCGTCAACCTGAATTCTGGAACGCTGACCGAGCGGCCAGTTCACCTCAATCTGACAGGGTTGATCTTTCATTGCGAACACCGCCATATGCTGATTGGATGAGAGGTAACTGCCACCTGCAGACATCTGTTTGGTTTGTTGGGGCAAATCAGCACACTCAATTCGTATGGTTGCTCCGATCCCTGCTGTATTGGGGGGCTTCCCCTCCAGAATGACCGCCAGGCGTCCCGCCCCACCTGTATTGCGATAAACCCCTGGGGGCGCATTGAAACGATTGGTTACGATATCTAGGTCTCCGTCTGCGTCCAAATCTCCCATTGCCATTCCATGAGCAATATCTGCATCCTGCCCGAACCCCCACCCTCTAGGCATATCTTCAAAGGTGAGGTCTTTGCGATTACGGAACGCGGCATTGTTGAGCGCAAGGGGAGGAAAATCCAGGACTAGCTTTCTGGCCTCTTTCCACGAGGGCATCGCAGCCATACGACGTTGCTCGATCATTTGTGCATCCAGATCCTGTACGTCGAATACATGTCCGGTGGTAATGAGAATATCCTCCCAGCCATCTAGATCTACATCTATAAAGCTGGTCGCCCAGGACCAGTCTGATGCCGCGATCTCTGCGAACCAAGCCAATTCGGCAAACGTGGTATCGCCGCGGCCAATCATGAGCGTATTCTGCATTTCCTGGGGGCAAAAAGACTCATCTCCCAAGAGCGGCTCAAGAGGGATCCGCGTGTTGCGCTGACGTAGTCGCAGAGCATAATCCCGGCTCAGCATATCCGTAGCAAAAAAATCAGCGATCCCATCTTTGTTCACATCTCCAAAATCTACCGACATGGTCGCGTTACTGGTCTTGCGGAGTGTGTGAGCGGGTACACGTTGAAATCTCCCGTCCCCCAGTCCGATCCACAACTCATCGGGGCTGTTAAAATCGTTGCAAACATATAAATCTGTGATACCGTCCCCCGTCACGTCGTAAAATTTTGCCGTGAGTGCCCAGTCCCTCGGAATAGAAGTCAGTGGAAGTCCCTCCGCATCCAGGAAAGAACCACCAGTCCATGATACTTCAGAAAATTGCCCCGAACCGTCATTGAGGTAGAGTCCATCCGGCTCTGCGAGCTCATCGCGAATGACTTTGCTGCCAACACTTGTAAACCTGTAATGCGTCTGGAACTCCTCCCTGGGCTCCAATTCATACTCCTGGAGTACTGCATCCCAAGTGATAGCCTCAGGTGGCAGACTGTCCGCCAGTGTAATACGTTTATATCTGGCGATATACGCATCCAGATCTCCATCCTGGTCCACATCCGCCAATGTAGCTGTGGTGCTCGCATAGGATGAACGAAGACCGGACGCATCCGCAGCTCGAGCGAATGCACCTTCTCCTGTATTCAGATATACTGCTCCCGGCCCAAAGGGCATGGTGAGGAGCAGGTCCAGATCCTCGTCTCCGTCCAGATCAATCATCACCACCCCGGACGTATTCTCACCTGTACGATCCAATCCCGCCTAGGTCGAAATGTCTTCAAACTGCCAATTTCCGAGGTTCCGGTAGAGTACATCCGGCGCTGCCAGCCGGGCCATGTATACATCTGGCCGCCCATCTCCGGTCACATCTCCGATGGCAACCCCGGAGCCGTGCATCATATGCCTATTTTCGGGAATCGCATCGAGAGAGACCTGATTTTCTGCGACCATCCCTGAGTGCTGTGCAGACACTTCAGCGAATCCTGTCCGGGAACGGCCTTTCACATCCAGCTCCCGGTAGCGGAACCCCTCCCCCTGAACCCACACAGACGTTGGATCTGTGCAGCCCGTCATGGAAAATAGAAAAGCGGCGGCGATGAAGTAAAGGGGATTGGCACGCATCCGATTATCCTAAAGTCAGCCCCATATTATGCCGGCTTCAGCAAAGAGGTCATACGCAATGGACCACCGATCCTGCAGAGTACGACCATCAAATGGATGACCATTTTGGAAGTGCATGGATCGGAAAAGTTTAAGCGCCTGCAGTACTGGTCAATGTGGTACTCCTTGCCCTGACATATGTGCAGATCCCTCAGAGAACCATCTATTCACGAAATCATCCGACCCGCTGTGTCTAAATCACAACAACCTGAACTTTCCAGAATATCTCCCCACGCATCTACAACCTCCTGAAACGAACCGTCTCGGAGGCGAGGAAACTCTCAAACCCATTCAAGCCATCGAAAACAAGGGAACTGCTATCTTTTTCACCGTCTGGCAAGCTCTGGATAAAGTCTTGAAATCCCTGAGTGCGTATTCCGGTCATGTGGGACACTTAGTTGGAATATATAGGAACGCGCTTAATTGATTTTCTGTAATGCTGAAAACATGTATCTGTCTGAACAGCGAAACCTTCAGTTCCTGCAACTGTATCTTTGTTTGAGCGTTGATCCGATCTTTATTTAACGGTGGACTCATGGGCGTTGATATAATTAGAGGAACCAGCAAAAAACCTGTGGCAAGCGATGCATTGACTAACTCCATTTCCTCTCTTCCCGCGAACGGCTTTTTGTTTATCGGACACCCGATCATAGGGACATACGACGGGGCAAACGCACTTGATGCTCTTTTGGTCTCCAAGGAGAAGGGCATTGTTGTCTTTGATCTGATTGAAGGAACCAATGAGGGAGATTACCGCTCACGCCAAGACGACTCCGCAAACAGGCTTGAGTCTCTGCTCCGGACACATAGTGAACTGATGGAACGCCGGACACTCCTCATTCCTATTCATACCATTTCATTCGCACCAGCAATATCTGGAAAGAGATTGCTTGGAGAAGAAAACGATTGTCTTATAGCAGATTCAACCACCTTGCTAGGAAAGCTAGACGGTTTAGAACCATGGTGCGATGAAAGAAAGGAGGATATTTACGAAAAGTCCCTGTCAGTTTTACAGAATGTTTCAACTATCCGCAAAAGCACAAGAAGGAGAATTGTTAAGAAGCCCGACTCGCTTGGAACCAAACTCCAGAACTTAGAAAATTCAATAGCGACCCTTGACCAACAACAAAACAGGGCTGTGATTGAAACCGTAGACGGTGTCCAGCGCATTCGCGGCCTTGCCGGTTCCGGTAAAACTATTATTCTAGCATTGAAAGCAGCCTACCTGCACATTCAACACCCCGATTGGCGAATCGCTGTTACTTTCTACACACGCTCTCTCAAGGAACACTTCCGGCAGCTTATTACGAGATTTACCCTCGCCCGAACTCATGAAGAACCGGACTGGAACACTCTGAAAATTTTAAACGCGTGGGGGGCGGCTGGTGGAACGAGCCGTGATGGCATCTATCACGAATTCTGCATGACGCATGGTGTGAAGTATTTTGACTTCAATGCGGCAAGAAAATTCGGGCAGGGAAAAGAATTTTCAGGTGCCTGTGAAGACGCGCTTCGCAATTGTGAGGGATTCAAAAATATTTACGATGTGATATTGGTAGATGAGGCACAGGACCTCCCGCCAGAATTTCTGCGCATCTGCTATCGTCTTCTGGGCGAAAAGAAGATGCTTATTTACGCGTATGATGAGTTGCAGAATCTGTCCGGAGAATCACTTCCTTCCCCAGGAAAAATCTTCGGCACCGACAGAGACGGATCTCCGTTGGTTACGTTCGATGAATCATCAAACAATGACATTGTTCTAGAAACGTGTTATCGTAACTCGAGACCAGTGCTCACCACCGCACATGCCCTTGGGTTTGGGATCTACAGGAACTCAAGGAGACAAGATACATCCAGACTTGTTCAGATGTTCGACGATCCCCGATTCTGGAAAGACGTCGGATACAGGGTGAGAAAGGGCAATTTGTCGCTTGGCAGTCACGTAAGCCTGCACAGAATACCAGATACAAGCCCTGAGTTTCTTGAAAACCATTCGCCTGTTGAAGAACTAATAAAATTCATCCGCTTCAATGAACCGCAGGAACAAACGGAATGGCTGGCAAACGAGATAAAAACCAATCTTGAGTCCGAGGAGCTTCGACACGAAGATATTGTGGTCATTAACCCCAACCCTCTCACAACCCGTGCCAATGTCGGACCTGTCCGCAGCTACCTTTTGGAAATGGGTATCAGAAATCACATTGCCGGCGTTGATACTGATGCAGATACTTTTTTTAAAGCTGAAAACTCAATTACCTTTACGGGTGTTCACCGTGCCAAAGGAAATGAAGCGGGAATGGTGTATATCATAAATGCAGAGGAATGCTACTCCGGGAGACTAACCGGACTGAATCTGGCAAAACTTCGCAATCAACTTTTCACAGCAATTACGAGAAGTAAGGCCTGGGTACGCGTACTCGGCATCGGCGATGGAATGAATGAATTAAAGAAAGAGTATGGTCGTCTGCGGTCAAACCATTTTCGGCTTGAGTTTGATTATCCAACCAGGGAGGAGATAGAGAATTTACGAGTGGTGCATCGAGACGTACCGGGGGAGGACATTGAACAGATTAAAGAGGGCGAAAATCACCTGTCCAGGCTGGTTGATAATATTGAATCCGGCAAATTTCATTTAAAAGACTTGGATGAAACTGTTGTGAGCAGATGGAAAGGATTGTTGGAAGTGGCTGAGTAGAAATCATGTCATCACCTAATCAGGTCTGGGAACAGATCAATAAACTCGTTTCGTTTTTGGTAGAAAACAGTCTTGTGGATGACCAGAATTTTGTTTTTCCGAAAAGATCCAAGGGGGAAACTGTTCAAATTATATTCCCAGGCCACGAACATTTGTCGGCTGCGTTAAAAAATCGAAATTACAGAGAAGTCTACAGGGATATGGCAAAAGAACGTGCGTACAATGCAAAAATGCTGGATGGCGCATTGATTCAGATGACCTATGAATATATGAGTACTTCTCTTCAACGTCATCGCCTCGCGTTTTTCCCTTCGCCAATTCTCGGAGAATTTCAACAAGATCCTGACATCTATCTTGATGATGAAATTTATGGAGATATAACTTCAAGGAACATCGTTCCGTCTCCCTTGCGTTTTGACTACGACTCCAGAGAAGGTAGTTACAAAGAACTGATTCATCCAAAATCCCATCTTTCGCTGGGTCAATATCCAAACTGTCGTATTCCCGTGACTTCGCCGATGACTCCAGTGCGGTTTGTGGATTTTGTTTTAAGGAACTTCTATGACACTGAAGAAAAGCGGTACGCAGACGACCTTCCAAAGGATAACTGTTCATTTGCTGAGTCAATATTTTCGGCAGAGCGCAATATTGCTCACATGGTCGTTCCCACATAAAGAAAGAGCTTAGCCCAAGTTCACCATTTCGCCTGAGAGGATACTGATTTTCGGACCGATTCCTCCCCTGTATATTATAGAGGAGAACTTGGGCCAGAAACAACTGAACTTCCCCCCATTTCGGTTTCTTGAAGGCCCGATTTTCTCCATAGGTTCAAGGCTTTTTTTGAAAAACTGACCGCCGTTAGGGGCGGCTATTTGAGGGGGGCGGTTCGGTATCCGAATGCCTACAGCAGTTTGATATTCAGAAGCTTGAATGCCTCCTTTTGGGTGGGAGTGATCTTCTTGATCATGACGACTTCGGGGGCTTTCCTGGTCCCAATTTTCGGCTTGACCATCAAGCGGCACACCGTCGAAAGTTCTTCCATCAGACCTTCAAAGTTCCGCACCCTTTCGCCCGTTGCCGTCCGTTTGATGGTTGCCTTCTTTTTCGCGGATTCAGAGGGTTTGGAGGGCCCAACGACATGTTCGCGCTGGGTTCGTCTTGCTTCCAGATCGTCCTCCGCAAACAGCATGGGAGCCAATGCCCGACGCAGATGATATTCCACATAATAGGCCAGCATGCACAAAAAGACATGTGCCACGACCCGGTCTTGGGTGCGATGGTGAATGGGACGCACCTGCAACGACATGGATTTCATCGTGCGGAAGGCCATCTCCACCGTGGAAAGACGTTTGTAATTGGTGACCAACTCGGCCGCGTCCGGCCCCGATTTCAGACTGGAACGGATGGCGTACAGACCATCGAGTCGTTCTGCCTTCTGAATCGCTTCGTCATTGCGGGTATACGAAAAATGTCCCTCCCGGATCTCCAGGTTGAAATATTTCCCCGTTTTGTTCTTTTCGAATACCTTCCCGGCTCGCACGCCAATTTTTCCCGCATCTTTGAGTCGGCATTGCCGGGTCGCCGCAACGATCTTGTCCAGTTCCTTCTGCGTCTTCGCAAGCAACGCTTCCCGGGTCTGCTGACTCTTTGCGGCCTGCAGGGGGTTCCTGCACAGAACCAGCCGGTCCTTTGGGTACAGATCACAGCAGACCTCCACCAGATCCTGTTCATCAAATAGGCTCATCTGGATCCCCTCCTGTTCGACCACCTCGCGAATCTCGCTCTTTCGCATCGCCGTGATCCAGTCCAGTCCCACGGGCAGGACCTCCTCCTGAATCTGCTTTTGCTTCAGGATTCCGCGGTCTCCGACCAACACCACCTGCTTGAGCTCAAACGTGTTCTGAATCTTTTCCACCTGGGAGCGTAGCGTACCCGTGTCCGCAGTATTGCCACGAAAGACCTCTGCCGGACAACCCTCTGAATCGGTCATCAGTCCAAAGACAATCTGCTTCTTGCCCCTCTTCTTGTCCCGGTTGTAGCCATAGGCCGCCCATTCATTCTGCTCGCCTTCCACATAACTACTGGTCACATCGTAGAGCACCAGACTCCCTTCCTTGAGATGTCGTTTCGCCAAACGACACTCGATGTCCGCCTTGCGCTTGTACAGTTCATCCATCGCGTCATAGAGATCATCTTCATCCACGCGTTTGAGTCCAAGTTCTTCATTGAGTGTGGTGGAGGCGGTGTCCACATCCAGCTGGCACTGGTTTGGAGCTTGCTGGCCGGCTGGATCACGCGTGCGGCAATCATGCCGAGGATGAGTCGGCGGAAGCGGGAATTCTTCGGCGCAATCAGTTCCGGCATACAAAGCTGCTTCATGACGCCCAGTACGGCGGCGACATGTCCGTGGTGTTTGCTGCGTTGAATGGCAAAGGCATCGTCGAATGATTTGACGGCAGTGCCGCCTTTGAGGAGAATACGGATGCCATCAATGACTCCCTGGGGGAGGTTGGTGATATTGGCGAGGGTGGTTTTGACGGATTTTCCATGGATCTATTTGGACTCACGGATGAGCCAGGTGGGGTTGGAATTTCGGTTGGGGATTCGTTCTACGTACATGGGTACAAATTGTATGAAAATAAGCTACAATATACGCATTAAAAGTTTATAAAGCTGAATATATTAAAAAATATACATGGGTACTTAGGTTTGCCTCCTGATTTCTCCGAAATCATGCCAAATACACGGAAATCCACCGCGAAAAACCCGCAACAGAACCAAAATGGGACGAATAGGACAACAAAAAGCCGAAATCACCGGCCCGGTCTCCTGAAAATCAGAATAAAAAGAGGAAAACCTTAGAAAATGGGGGGAAGTTCAGAAACAAGACTATCTTTTGGCTGAGATGGTCAGCCGCGGTGTACCCCGTTTATGGGAAAAATTTGGGTAAATTGGTTCGTTGGCAAGTTGCATATTTCGACTGAAGTGGCCCACTTCGCTCGGAATGGGTGGTCCACATCATCGGAATATGCAGGAGACCCGTTCGGCAGCGTTTTGTTTATTGCTGCATGATCCTAACCGTCCGGGCACCGGGCTGAACCACGACGGTGGTATCTGTGCCGCCCGGCCAGTTGACATGCACTTTTTCGATCTCACTGCGTGGAGCTAACAGAGGGGCAAGGCTGTTCTGACTCCAATACCCGCTTCCTGCAACAACAGCTGCCGCAGGGCCAAACGAACCATCCTGATATTGTGCCCGTACGTTGGCTCCGATGGCAAATGTATTCGCACGTTCTGTCCGCAATTCAACACGAAGACCAACCCCGGCAGATTGATTCTCAAGATGTACAACGGGCCCTGCATTTTGGGTCACTGCCAAATCCAGACGTCCGTCCAGATTGAAGTCAGCGGCTACAGATGCCCGCTGAGAACCATAAATCCGAATCCCTGAGCGCTGTGCAGGCTGTGGGACCAACTCCTGAGATTCATTTGCAAGTAGCAGTAGTCCTCGGCCACTATCCAGCCTGGGATAACCCGAAGCAACTGCAAAGAAATTCTGACTCAGAAATAAATCTATTCTCCCATCGCCATTGAAATCCCCCGGTACCGGCGCAAAGGCAGGTGACCACTGAGCTTCAGCCACAAGCGGAACGGCCTCATAGTGCGACTCCCTGTTCATGAACACAGTCGTCTGCCAGTGCGTGACTTCATGGTTAGCAGCCCCAGACAATACGGGACCAAAGATGTCTTCTGCCGAACGCTCAGAGAATTCTCTGTACGTTCGAACGTGCTGGCGCAAAATTGGCAAGGCATGCGTGAGCGTCTGAAAATCCCGCACCATCCCCAATGCATCCAAATCGGGGCTCCACTGAACTTCAAGAATATCCATACTGCTGTTCTGATCCAGATCACCATAATAAGCGAGAAGCGGGATATCCTGATGATAGGGAAGGTTTTGTCCCCAGTTGGTCGCAACGAGATCCAACCGTCCATCGCCATCAAAATCGGCCGGTGCAATCCCATTCCACCATCCCATATAATTCGAAAGCCCCAGGGAGCGCGTCATGCGAACCAGCTGACCATCCCCTCGGTTGTGGAATACCTGTACGGGCCCCCACATCGTTGCAAGTGCGAGATCCGTCTGCTGATCCCCATTGAGATCCGCTGCGACGGCCCCGGATACGAGCCCCAGATTTTTGAACGGTGCACTGAGCTCATCATCCCGTATGAGCTCTTGATCGCGGATCCGATAGATGGTGCTACTTGCAACCAGGGGGTATTGACCAGGAATAAAATGCCCCCCGACAAAAAGCTCCAAAGAACCATCCCCGGTAAAATCCCCCAGGGCAAGTGGCCCAGCACTCTCTGTCCCAAGCATGTAGGAGGTTTCTACTCCGCTGAGTGACACCTGAAGAATCCGGGAAGGATCTCCCGCTTCTTCTGGGGTCCGCTCATAGTTGCCTACTGCTGCCCATACGACTCCCGGTAGCGCAATCATTCCTGCGTGATCCCCGGTCGAGGGATTGCCCAGGTACTGCCTGGTTGCGAAGATTCCGGCATCGTTGACAGAGAGTTGCAATCGCTTCCCCTTCCCGCTTCCTAGAATCAGATCCTCATCCCCATCAGAATCTATGTCTGCCGCAATCAACGCCGGTCCTCTCTGGCTGAGCTTATGCGGAAGCAGTGGCTGCCGGGCAAAATCCGCGTAGCCGGTTTCTTCATGCTGTAATCCGGTACTCAAGGCCTTGAATAACATCTTGGTCAGAGGAGGCTCCGAAGACACCTTGGGTTGAGGCGGTGGCTGACTAATCCAATACTCATGGTTTGGGATCACTTCGTCAACCCTGCTGAGTCCATCATCAGGCCAATAGACCTCAATGACTGCACCGCTTGACCAGGCAAACGTGCGTGCTGCATCACTGGATGAAAGATACTCCCCGCCCGCAATGACTTCCTGATTCTGTGGTGGTAAACTGTCACTGACGACACGTACGAGTGCACCAACAGCCGTAGGGTTGGGGGGCAGTCCCTGGAGGCGGACAAAGATCCGATCGGCTTCCGCATCATTGCGAAATACCCCGACGGGGCCATCCAGTCGATTGATCACCAGATCCTGGTCTCCATCCTCATCAAGATCTGCCAGTGCCATGCCATGAGCTACATCCGGGTTCACCCCCAACCCCCAGCCCTGTTCAACCCGTTCGAATTGCGCATTTCCAAGGTTGCGAAATGCGATATTTGGTAGATCCAGGTCAGGAAAATCCAATAAAACCTCTCGCCAAGGGCGTCGGGAGGAGCGGGCAGCAATCTGGGCATCCGCATCCATCGCATCGTATGCATGCCCGGTGGTGAGAAGTAAATCAGGCCACCCATCCAGGTCCACATCGGTGAACGCACTGCTCCATGTCCAGCCGGTTGCGGCGACGCCGCTCCAGCGGGCGATTTCGGCATAGGTTGTATCCGAGCGATTGAGCAACAGCATGTTCTGCATCTCCTGTGGGCGGGCGTGGATATCCCCCATGGTCAATACCTCGGGTGGGATCACAAAATGCTGCCTTTGCCGCTCTGAGTAGCGACTGCTCAACATATCTGCCAAAAAGAGATCCACATGCCCATCTGCATTGATATCTGCTGCTGCCACCGACATTGTTGACTGGCTTGTCTTTCGAAGTGCCAGTGTGGAAGCGGCTCTGAAGGTACCATCTGCACTCCCGAACCAGAGGGCATCCGGACTTTCGAAATCATTGCATACATAGAGATCTGGGTACCCGTCCTGATTGAAATCCTGAGAGCGTACGGACAGCGTCCAGTGCTGTGGAGCTTCACCTAACGGGGTTTCATTTTCATCTAGGAACAGCCCCTCTGTGAACGAAACTTCCGTAAAATTCCCTGCTCCATCGTTAAAGAAGATCCGATCGGGTTCAGCAAGTTCGAACCGCATCAATCGACCTTCCTGGTGGATGAGTTTGTAGTCCTTTGCCCAGTACTCGCGTACAGCGAAGGAGTCGGCGACCGGTTCTACAACGCGTTCAAACGTAATCTCTTCCGGGGGCCAGACATCTTTGACCGTCGCTTCCTTATAGAACCCGACATACAGGTCTAAATCCCCATCTGCGTCCATATCAGCCAAGGCAACCGAGGTAGCGCCTCCAGATTGAGGAAGATTTGTCTTCGCGGTATAGTCTGTGAAATGACCCGTGCCGTCATTTACATGCAACTGTACCCCACTTCCAAGTGAAGTCACAAAGAGATCCAAGTCCCCATCTGCATCAACATCAGAGAATGCCGCGCCGGTTGCTCTTGGATGAACAAGACCTAGACCCGCCTGAAGTGTGATGTCCTGGAATTTCCAAGCCCCCAGATTGCGATGGAGTGTACTGTGATGCTCCATCCCTGCCAAAAAAATATCAGGCAGGCTATCCCCATCCACATCGCCAATGGCGACCCCCGATCCATTTACAACGTGCCGGTTGTCTACAAAAGCCGAAGTACTGATACGATTACTGAACGCAATTGCGTCAGGAATTTCTGTAAACCCGGTCCCCGTGCCAATGGGGGAACTCAGTGGACGCACCTGGTATCCTTCGAACGAAGTCCAAGTACGTTCGGGCTCGGAACTGCATCCCACAAAAAGAAAAACACCGACCAAAAACGCACGCCAGACCATGCATGTGGAGCACCTGGGCATCCAGATCGGGTGCTACATTACCCCTGCCTTGAACTCGTTTTCAAGGTATTTGGCAATCTCATCCAGGTAAGTCTCTCTATCGGCCGTGATCAATACCGACTCCCAGTTCCCACTCATTGAGGTTCGGGCCTCAAACTCTGCCTCCATACGTGCAGAAAACGTGCTTGCATTCCCCGCTGCACGATTGCGCGGACGCGCATTGACAAAGATGCGCACCCTGGCCTTGACATACCCGGCAGCCTGCTCGTCGGCGAAGGGCGCCACGTCTTTCCATGATGTTTCCAAGCGCACATCCTCAGGGGTATCAACCTCTCGATCCATGCGGTATCCGTACCTGGTAAGTAAGGCATCCTGGACAGTTGAGACAATATGCCACCGTGCGGAAGTCCCGAGGTTGTAGCGGAACGTGCTGTCCCCAGCCCGCCCGCTGTCGGCATCTGGTCCAGAACAGGCGCTCATAAACAAGACACAACACAAAATCCAATAGATTGATGGTTTCATCGGGATTTTTCGTAATAGTGGTGATTCGCCAAAAGCATAAAGGGAGGCAGTTCCCATGTGAGCACTGCCCCCCTTCGTTTCATCGAACTGAATGTTTGTTAGCGCGGTACGATATTGTCGGTCTCAAGTCGATAAGCGGTCGGTGCCCCTCCCTCTCCTCCAACGCCACCAAACGTATAATTCTGCAGACCCAGGGTTTCCAGTTCCCTACCGGGCGGAGGAAACTGGACTGGAGTTCCTGTAACGAGATCACCTAATCCGCGATCATCATAATAGGCCAATCCTGCTGCAGTTTGGAAGGTCTCAATCCGGCGCTCATGCTTGAGCTTGGCCCACAAGCTTGCGGAGTCCAGATGACTCTGCGCATCTGTCGAGGAACCCACAGGATCTGATCCCATGGCTGGATTCATCATTCCCCGCGCTACACGTGTTAGGTTGATTAATTCAGCAACTTCTGCCGTACTGCCACCAGTACGCAGCAAAGCCTCCGCCTTGTACATGTGCATTTCTGTGAGGATCATGTGCGGCATGGGGCCAGTTCCTTCCGCTTCAAGGTATGCCTGATACCGCTTATGGTTGTGGGTTGAATAGTGATAGGTCCCGCGAGCAGAAGGGAAGGGATTAGCGTACCCCTGATATTCAAAGTCTGTCCCATCCACCGTTGGGTCAGTGGCACTCCCAACGATCCTGCGATCTGCCGTCACGATATCAAACGGTATACGGCTTCTCAATGGTTTTGCCAGCCAAGCATCGTAGCCTCCCGACTCATCAGCAGGACCAATCGTACGATAATCAGTTCTGGTCCAGCCTGTTCCTTCTTGACCTATGAACTTCAGACAGTCATACGCAATAGATTGATCCGTCCCGACGGGTGCAAAGTCGGCGGTAATTCCGACATCCACGAGTCCGATGACAGTACTCCAGTTCACCGCTGCACGCTCGGCTTCATCCCTTGCGACCTGAACCGTGAGACGTGCAATGAACGAGTTGATCAATTTGACCATGTCTTGGGAAGTCAGAGTCAATCCCCAGATCCAACTAATCGAGAACGAGTTTGCACTTGCGATTGCACGCGCTTCTTCCAGCATCCGGATCGCCTCCTGATTTACCTCCGCGTAGGGACGCAGTTGGAGTACATCATTCTCTATATCTACGGTCTCGTCAAATACAAACGCCTGATCAAAGATCAGAGAGAGCGTCCCATGCATCAGTCCCTGAGTCATTTTTGCAAATGCTTTCATTTGTACTGTATCATGGTCCTCGCGAGTGAATATGTTGTTGTCCACACTTTCTGCTTCTTCTGCCTGAGCAATTGCACGCAGCGCATCGTTTGCATTTGAGATGCCCTGGTAGCTAATAAACCAAGGCCACCTCGTGGAGCCTGAAGAACCGTAGGTTGAGCTGTTATCCCAGGCAATACGAGGTTCACTGGACATATCCCGCATCCCCCAGTTGCCCCAGGAAGACGAGGTCTCATCTGCCAGAGTTGAATAGAACAGAGCACCAGAATAGCATTGCTGGATGCTGTCCCAATAATCTGACCATGTACCTCGGACCAGGTTCACAACATCGCCAGGCTGTGAGAAGGCAACCACCCTGTCCGGTGAGTTTTTGTTTTCCACGGCCAGATCCTGGCAACCCACTGCACTGAGTGTCAAGACACCGATCAGCGCATATAATATAAATTGCTTCATTTGCTTGATGTTTTTAGATTTCATGTGGATTACCTCACCTAAAATTGAAATTCCAATTTCGCCCGAAGCGTCCGGTAGGGAGGATAATTGAATTGATCTACACGATAGAGTGTCGGATCGCTACCAGCACCTACTTCAGGATCAAATCCAGAGTAGCTACTAAAGGTGAGCAGGTTACGTCCGATAATACTTGCCGAGAGGGAATGCAGTACGTTGCCGAACACGCGAGAAAGCTGCTGGCGGTTCAGCGTGTACCCCACCGAAAGTTCGCGTAGCTTCAGATACGTTGCGTCTTCTACGAAGTGAGTGCTTTTCGCCGTTGCATTGTAGAGGACCTCGTAGTACGTGGTGGACTTCTTCCTGTCCTCTTGTTTTGCTCCCTGATCCTGATCCGAACTACGGCCATCACGGTAACTCCACTGCTTGGTGAAGTTATAGACATCCCCTCCGACCTGTGCGCCCCACAGCATATAAAGGGTTAGCCCTTTATAGCGGAATGTGGTATTGACTCCGACACTGAAGTCCGGCAGTCCATTTCCGATCTGAACCATACCTGTCTCATTTGCCTCGTCGTAGTACTTGACGGGAATTCCCCAGCGGTAACTGGCATCTCCAACTTGGACAATCGTCCCCCACAGATCATCTTCCCCACCTAGTACACCATCCGGGCCTACGCCGCTGGTGTAGCTGTTACCCTGGCCAACGGCGACCACATATCCATCATCATTGACATCAAAGAAGCTCGCATCAACTCCGGCCGGAAGCCTGGAGAGATCTGTAATGAATTCAGTTCCATGCATGCTTCCCAAGATTTCGCCTTCACGGAAGAAGAATAGGCTCTGAGGACCGCCCCGATAGGGGTTGGATTCGAAATCGCCGATTTCCTGGCGGGTGCGGTCAAACGTGACCCCAATCTCGAAATCCATATCCCGTGAATTATACACATTCGCATTCACGCTGGCCTCAATGGTATTGGAGGTTAGATCCGCTGCATTACGCCACTGGTTTGAAAACCCATAGTACCCGGCAAGCGGGACGGAGAGGAGCAGATCTTCGACCTTCGTATCGGCATACACCAACTCAACAAAGATTCGGTCAAGAATTCCTACATCCAACCCAATTTCCGTTTCCGTCTGCAATTCCGGCTTCAGGAACGGATTCCCGAGAGTCGACTTGGAAAGCTGACCATTGTCCAGGTTCAGCACCTCGTACTGATTCGCGTATCCAGGGCGGCCGCCGGCGGTCCCGATGGACGCGCGCAACTTCAATTCAGTGATTGGATTGTTTGCCGGCCAGAATGATTCCTCGGAAACCCTCCACGCAGCACTTCCGCGAAAATAGGGTTGCCAGCGCTCTTCGGATCCAAAGAGGGAACTGCCGTCATAACGGAAGAAGACATCCATGATATACTTATCCATGTAGTCCAACCCTGCGGTTGCGTAATATCCTTCTGATCGAACGACGGTAAATGTATTCCCAAAGAACCTCTCGCCACTATCACAGTCCTCTTCCGAACAAAACGCCTTCACATTGGAAAGATCTGAGATACCCACCGTCACAAGATTGTTTCCGGCAGCAAATTCCGAGAAGATATCCAAATCTTCTACCTGAGCTTTCAGTTGACCACGGGTCGTGAAATCTCCAAACCGTTTATTCAGAGACACGGTTAAGTCATAGTTGATTGCCTCAGTGAGCGCGTTATCCCGCTCAATACGGCCATTGTTAACGGGACTTGGATCAATCGTTTCAAACCCAATGTTATGGAAAACCGTCTCGTCTAAATCCGAGCGGTCGTAACTAAAATTGCTCTCAAGACTCAGCCAATCCAGCGGACTCCAACGTGCACGGAAATTGCCAAGCAGGCGTGATCGTTGCCGGCTAACATCTGTATTCTGAATTAAGTACAGCGGGTTTTCCTCTAATGAACGTGGATCCGCTCGAATTTTTAGCTGACCCATCTCATCCGTTGCGGATAGGCTTACCAATGGATTCGTAAACATCAGGCCAAAGAACGGATTGAAGGCGAAACCCGAACCTAGTACCCCAGTGAGCCCATCGTTTGATGTCTGGGAATAAAACCCCGAGGTCGAAAGGCTCAGGTTTGGCCGAATGCGATGGTCAAGGTTCACGCGAACGCTTCTTCGCTGCATCCCGTCAAGTCCCTGAAGCGGCCCCTGCTCAGCAACATTGGTAAACGATGCCAAGAAGTTTGTTTTGGGACCGTTTTGGCTTACACCGATATAATTTGTCCAGGTATCGCCGGGATCAAACAAGTCCTCAAACGCATTGTGCAGCGTACCCTGATATGGATTGTCATAGAAAGCAGCCCCGTGAGAATTCGTTTCCTGAATCGTTCCCGGGCCATATCCATTGGGTAAACAGGTAGGACAGGTATTGACTACACCCCCACTATTCACGAAGTTCCCCGATTCATCAACTTGTTGATCATGGGATGTATTGGCCTGCAGGGTTTTAGCTATACTGCCAATCCCGTACTCGTTGCGGACCGTCACCCGTGTCTGATTTAAAGGGATCGCTGTACCACGCTGCGTTGTGATATTGATCACACCATTCTGGGCCCGTGAACCATAGAGCGATGAAGCAGCAGCTCCCTTAACAATCTCAATATTTTCGATATCCAGTGCATCAATGTCAACTTGGTTCGCACCGAGAACAACTCCATCTACAATGTAGAGTGGTTGGTTGCTGCCGGTGATACTGGTCGCACCGCGCAGCCGCACAGAAACGGGAGCACCAGGTGCGCCACTGCCTGCCTGAACAGCAACTCCGGCAACTTTTCCCTGAATGGACGCAACCGGATTTGATGCAGGTGCCAAGGTTATATCTTCACTACTTACCTGGCTTACTGTAAAGGCCAGTTTCTTCCTCGGCGTTGCTTCAGCAACTCCAGTGACAACCATCTCATCCAACTGCAGGAGGTCCACAGCCAGAACAAAGTCTTCCGTCATGATGCCCTCGGCGACCGTAATGGTCCGGACTTGATCCGTAAAACCAACGTAACGAGCCGTCAATTCCAGTGTCTCCCCGAGATTTTCAGCAGGGATCTGAAACGTATACGTCCCATCAAGATTGGTGGATGCACCGATCACTAATGACTCAATGAGCACATTTGCTCCAATGAGCGTCTCGCCTGTGTCATCTGTAACCGTTCCGGTAATTACGCTTTGAGCACTTGCCAACCCCGGGGACAGCAGCATGCAAAGAACAAGGAAATAATATCTTTTCTTCATGAGATCTTCTATATTTGTGAGTGGAATACTTCCAAGGCAAGAACTACACAGAACTCTTTGGAAGCATATCTAGCCCCAAAGATAAGAAAACTTTCAAACAACTGCACACAAATACCTAACCCGCGTTCGCCATTTGGTCTTAGAATTTACTGATTTTCCATCTATTTTCGATGCTGAATCCCGCTTGGGGACTTTTATTTGCCCTTCTTTGAGATTCTTGCTTTTAGATTTTGCAAGAGGCTCAGCCGATAAATAAAATATTTTTTGGAGACATGATAGATATGCTTACAATTGCCCACGACCTCAAAAAGGCAGGGGTAGGTTGGAATCATGCAAAAGCGCATGCGAAAGCGATCGCGGATTCCACCGAAAAACAATATCAGGACCTCGCCACCAAGGACTTTGTGACTAGTCAAATTCAAACTGTCCGCACCGAAATAAGTGATTTGCGCGGTGACATGAACACCATGGGAAGCGATTTGCGTGGCGAAATGAAAACCATGGAAGCCCGGATTTTACGTTGGGCTATCGCGACGGCTTTCACGGTCGGGGGCGGGCTTTTCGCTGCATTGAGATTGTCTCTTGGCTAAAACGAAACGGATAAGCATCACTTTGACCGAGGTGCAAGAGGGGAATCAATAACTCTGGACGGATACAGAACTTCATAGGATATGTTTTCTGTATGGATACGTCAACGAAGCGGGGAGTCATCACTTCGACAGAGATGCAAGCGGGGAACTAGTGTAGTGTATCGTTAATGCTTTATCAGTAACATATTTTGTTGTATATTGGGTTCAAGTCAAAAGCGAACCCCCGATGCCAAACCGTTATACTCGTGAAATTCCCGTGCTGAGTGATTCAGAACGAGCAGAACTGGAACGTTGGATCCGCCGGCCAAACACTGCACAGGCTCTCGCTTTGCGCGCTCGGATCATCCTTGAGTCATCCGAGGGGCACAGTGATCAGACCGTCGCGGAGACACTGGGAACGTCCCGGATCACCGCGGGCAAATGGCGAAGGCGCTTTTTGGAGCATCGTTGTGATGGGCTGATTGACTTGCAGCGTCCGGGTAAACCACGGACGGTGTCGGATGAAGTAGTGGAGCAGGTAATCACGAAGACGCTGGAATCTACACCGCGCCATGCGACGCACTGGAGCACACGCAAGATGTCAGAGGCCAGCGGCGTAAGCACGAGCACCGTTAGCCGAATCTGGCGTGCTTTTGGGCTCAAGCCGCACCGGGTTGAGACCTTTAAGCTATCCAAGGATCCGCTGTTCATTGAAAAGGTGCGCGATATTGTAGGGGTATACCTGTCGCCGCCCGAGCGGGCCGTGGTGCTGTGTGTCGATGAAAAATCCCAAATCCAGGCCTTGGATCGCACCGAACCCATCCTGCCCCTTCGGCCAGGGTTGCCAGAACGTCGTACTCATGACTATAAACGCTGTGGGACAACGTCCCTGTTTGCGGCGCTCAATGTGGCTACCGGTGAAGTGATCGGACGTTGTTACCGGCGACATCGCTCCACCGAATTCCTCAAATTCTTGCGCGTCATCGACCGGTCGGTTCCAAAAGACACCGAGGTCCATATCGTGTTGGACAACTACAGCACCCATAAAACGGCACTGATCCATAACTGGCTGCTTCGGCGCCCACGATTTCATCTTCATTTTACGCCAACCAGTTCCTCCTGGCTGAATCTTGTTGAACGCTGATTTGCCATGATCACCAATGACCAAATACGGCGGGGAACGCACCGCAGTACCCGAGAACTGGAAACTGCAATTGAAGACTATCTGAAAATCTACAACGAGGATCCCAAGCCCTTTATTTGGACCAAATCTGCCGACCAAATCCTGGAATCCATCAAAACTTACTGCACAAGAATTAATGATACACTACACTAGTAAGTCTGTCAGGTGTATTATGTATTAGCCGATAAGCATTTTTTGGAAACATGATAGACACTCTTACAATTGCCCACGACCTCAAAAAGGCAGGGGTAGATTGGGACCATGCAAAAGCGCATGCGAAAGCGATCGCGGATTCCACCGAAAAACAATATCAGGACCTCGCCACCAAGGACTTTGTGACTAGTCAAATTCAAACTGTCCGCACCGAAATAAGTGATTTGCGCGGTGACATGAACACCATGGAAGGCAATTTGCGCGGTGACATGAGCACTATGGAAGGCAATTTGCGCGGTGAAATAAGCACTATGGAAGGCAATTTGCGCGGTGAAATGAGCACTATGGAAGGCAATTTGCGCGGTGACATAAGTGATTTGCGCGGTGACATAAGTGATTTGCGCGGTGACATGAACACCATGGGAAGCGATTTGCGTGGTGAAATGAAAACCATGGAAGCCCGGATTTTACGTTGGGCTATCGCGACGGCTCTCACGGTCGGGAGCGGGCTTTTCGCTGCATTGAGATTGTCTCTTGGCTAAAACGAAACGGATAAGCATTACCTTTGACCGAGGTGCAAGAGGGGAATCAATAACTCTGGACGGATACAGAACTTCATAGGATATGTTTTCTGTATGGATACGTCAACGAAGCGGGGAGTCATCACTTCGACAGAGATGCAAGCGGGGAACTAGAACTAGTAAGTCTGTCAGGTGTATTATGTATTAGCCGATAAACATTTTTTGGAAACATGATAGACACTCTTACAATTGCCCACGACCTCAAAAAGGCAGGGGTAGATTGGGACCATGCAAAAGCGCATGCGAAAGCGATCGCGGATTCCACCGAAAAACAATATCAGGACCTCGCCACCAAGGACTTTGTGACTAGTCAAATTCAAACTGTCCGCACTGAAATAGGCAATTTGCGCGGTGACATGAACACCATGGAAGGCAATTTGCGCGGTGACATGAGCACTATGGAAGGCAATTTGCGCGGTGAAATAAGTGATTTGCGCGGTGACATAAGTGATTTGCGCGGTGACATGAACACCATGGGAAGCGATTTGCGTGGCGAAATGAAAACCATGGAAGCCCGGATTTTACGTTGGGCTATCGCGACGGCTTTCACGGTCGGGGGCGGGCTTTTCGCTGCATTGAGATTGTCTCTTGGCTAAAACGAAACGGATAAGCATCACCTGGACAGAGGTGCAAGAGGGGAATCAATAACTCTGGACGGATATAGAAACAGTAGAGGTTCTTGCAAAACTCTTCTACAATCTGCATAATATGCCCGTAGACATTCCAAGAAGAATATTCTCCTCCAAATGAGAGAATTTTGCAAGAGTCTCTGTGGAAACCTATTTTTGGTGCGTGCTTCCCTAATTACCCACTCGTTGATGGCGCTGCGGATAGGGGGATGGAGTTTCACTCTAGTTCACTTGCCTCGCACAAGAACGTCCCCAACCGGTTGGCCACGAGAACGGGATCATTTGTCTCACCACCAACCTAATGAGAGCACGCCAATCCATACTAGCAAATCGCCGCCAAATCAAACGCGGGGTAAAAGCTACAGCACGCAAAGCCATGGATACTAGTGACCAAGTCAAACATGAGGCACAGGTAGCTGCAAATAAAGTGGTGGATACCGGTGATCAGGTCAAACATGCATTACGGGAAATTGCAGACAAAGTGGTGGGTGCCGGCGACGAGGTCAAACGCGAAACACAAGTAGTTGCAGACAAAGTTGCCAGTGCGGGCAGCCAAATCAAACAGAAGACCAAAGCCACTGTCAATAAAACCGTGAACATCGGTAAGGAAAAATTCCTCGAAATCGCGGCTCTCGCTGAACCGAATTTGGGAAAATTTCGTCAGGAATTAACGGATGCGTCAAAAAAATACACGGATGTCATCGCCGACACGATAGATCTCACAAATCAAAAACTAGGACAATCCGCTGAGTTGATAGATCCAGAGGGACGATACAGAAATGACCTGAAAAAGGCAGCCTTAGCCATTGGGGTTGCTACCGCTGGGGCTTATACGGAAATCGTGGCTGCTTCACCTAGTTTTGCAGAATTGCCTCAGGCACTGAAAACAAAGATGGTCTTCGCCGGCATGGGAGGAGAGCAGGGTTTCCGTTCAATATTTTCCGCTGAGAGCTTTTATGAGTCTTCTATTCCCGGTGCAGTCAAAAATATTGGATCCAATGCTGTGGTGGATTTTTTAGACGGTAAACATGCCAGCCATATCACGTCGGTGCATAACGATCCTTCACTGGCTATGACGGACAGTAACATTTTGTGGGAAGCTGCGAGGGATAATCTTGCACGAGGCAGTTCCAATATGAGTGGACTGGAACTGGCTGAAGCCAATATTTCCAATCTTGTCGATGTGGTGGGAATTATCGGGGCAGAAGCCCTTGAGGTTGCGGCGACTGCTGCGTGCGTCGGCATGGCCCTTGAAGGGATCGTAAGTCTAGGAGAGAATCTGATTTATGTTTACGCCAAAGAGCGTACGGCTGAAGAAGCCGCTATTGACATAGCCAAAAACATGATTAAAAAGGGAGCACTGGCAGCAGTGGGTGGAGCCGTAATATCCATTGCGATCGCTTGTGGAGCCGGACCCGCACTTTCGAGTGCGGCTCCGATAATCGTTACGATTGGGGGTACGATTTATGTGATTGGTGCAATCAGCCGGATTGCCAAGGCATACAAGGAGACCCAGCCTGAATTGGCAACTTCTATGCAGTAGCAAAAATTTGGGAATGTCAAGTGGCCGGGGGGGATTTCACCCCCCGGGATCTCACAGAACCGCGCATGAGCCTCTCAACTCACGCGGCTCTTACCATGCAGTCGTTTGGAATTGAATAAAGGTGAACCGTAAAGAAACGCCCAATGCACGAATAGTCCAGAATTTTGTCGAGCAATCTTCATCAACCATCGCCACGACCGTCTCCAATGTCCACGAAAGTGCTTGTACTTCCGCATTATCCATCGGATCAGGTGTTGATCAATGCTTCTCAGAACCTTTTTCAGTTCCGATTTGAAGAATGCGCCATAGTAAGAAATCCATCCGCGCACCACGGCATTGATCCTGCCCGCAATGTGCTCCATTGAAAGTGGACTCAGGCGAGCCAGCCCCCAACTGTGAATGGTCTCCCGTATGGCGTTCGCCGCCTTCCGGCTGATCGCCGGATTGAACCCAAGAAAGATCTTGCCCTGCCCTATACCCAAGTAATGGCAGAGGTCGTCGAGAGCTCCTGGAAATGCCAGGGAATTCGAGGGCAAATGTGTGCCCACGCAAATAGCAAGGTTGCCTGACCGCTTGGATTGAATACCTGGTCAGCGGACTGAAAGACCGTATCTCCCTGCAGGGTATGATTTAGTCTGATCGAGTAGTCCGGGAACGTAGGCTTTTTGTTGATGCGGATTTGGGTAGGGGGGTACGTCCCATTTAAGCAACCGATGCAAAAAGCAAAAGGGACGCCTAAACGCGCAAGGGATGCAATCATGCACCGGATATAGGTCCTTCCCTTATGCTTTATGCAAGGATACGACAATCTCGTAAGGAAAACAGAATGGGCACTCACGAGACGATTCGAGGGAGTCTCTAATACTCCCATTGCAGCGCAATAAAATTGACACTACAACTGAGACACGGCCTCCTCCTCCCGCCTCCTCAGGCCCTCTTGGTACGAGGCGAGGATCCTCTCCTCGCTCCATTCCCGACTCTTTTCCTTGTCCATTAATTCCTTCTTGATATGATCCGAAAACTCTTGATCCGTCAGGCACTGACAAGTCCATTGATCGCTCCCAGGAACGATCGGGTCTAAAAGTATTCCCCAAAAATAGTTTTTCTGGTCATGCAGTGGTTTCACCAATACGAGTTCTCCCTGACTCGCCTTGAAGGGAGGTTCAACGACCGAGGTGGATACAGAGATTTCGTCTGCGATCGCGATATTGTACGATAAAATAATCATGTCATCGGAATGGTTTCGTTAAAGATTTGCCCTGAAGTCAACGCTCCAATCCCTCTCCCCTGGATCTTCCGTGTCTGGACTGGAACTTCCGTAAGATAGTACTTTTGTTGACATACTTCCAACCCCGGTCATTTATGTGCTCTGCACAGATTCCGCCCAGGAGCATCGCCTCCGAAAGGCGCCGCTTCACTTCCCGGATAGCCGGGCCGGACTCATGCGATGGGCTTTTATCCAACGCAATGAGGTGTGGCAGAACATATTCCTGCATCATTCCGATGACCAGATCCTTTGCCTGCGAAGCAGCATGAATCTGTTCCGCCCCCATTCCGGATCAGATAGTGCACGTCCGAACCATTCCTCCCCGTCCATGCTCCATTCCCGCAGGACAATCTCCTGCGCTTCATCACTGATCTGTTTCCTGTATCCCTCCACCTCCCCCTGAATGATATTCCACCGTAAAACTCCATCAAAAGGATATGTCATTGTTATTTATTGATTGTTTTTGTGGCCGCTCCCAATACAGGCATGAACATCTCCTCCCCCAGTCCTCCTGACCCTGTATGATGAAGCCTCTTTTTCAGTGCCTCCGCAAGATTTTCAGTGGAGAGCATCTGGACCGTCCATGTGCAGACCGAAGCATCGTGTACCTCTTGCAGAACTCCCCATTTTGCAGTTCCGCTGACCCACACAATATCCCCCACCTCTGCGCCTGGATGTGCGATCACGATCCCGCCCCCTCCAGCGGCCATCTCCACCACGGTTAACTCGATGAGTATGTGCGGATGATTCATCGTGTTCCTCCGATCGTCACACTCTCTATAGGCTGCCGGTGCCCGTCCATCAGCCGGCCATTGCGCAGTGCCGGGGGATGGATTCCAGGTGAGCTGGTGGTGATTCCGCGTTGCATGGCAACATAATTCATGACTGTATTTGATCCCACCTCCTTGATCTGGTCCCATTTTTTCGACATCTCGAACTTGATCCGCGCCACCCCTTCCTCGCTCTCATCCGCGTCATGAAAATCTTCCGGTGTAAGCGGTTTCCTCATCGTTCCATGGTAAAGGAGCGTGGGTGCGATGGAACCTCCTTCTCTGGCTCCTCCGAGTCGATCTCAAGCGGCTCCTTCTCTCCAAGATAATAGATGGGATAAGGCTCGCCGTCTTCGAGCACCCCCGATTAAATTCAAAGGCAGCAAACTCATACCTGGAATGGATTCCCCCGTCGGCCAGAACCGCCTCTACGATAATCGGAGGATCATCCCAGCCCAGCCCATTCACACATTCCAGCCCTGATCTCAATCACTGGGAATTCACGATGCAGCAGAAAGGGTTCGAGGTGCTGGGTGGAAAGATGGCGCCCAGACCCACTTTGACACCACCAAATGAGTACCTACACGGTCATATTCCTCAGTCGCAAACATTGGTGGATCGAAAAAGAGATCGAGGCCACCTCTGCACACGAGGCTCTGCGACTGGCAGGACAGTCAGCGGGAGAGGGATGTATTGATCATGGACATGTCGTAGACTGCGTGATGGCAGATGTGCACCCGGAATATGATGCGTGGGCGTATGTCATTGAAATATGCTCTTACAAGGCGTCACGGTTTGGAATCACCTCCCCTATTTGATCCACCTCACGGAAAATGACTGAGCAATCCATTATTGATCTACTGGTAACGAAGAATGCCCCGTCCGTTGCTTGCGATCACGCTACGGAGATGGAGGATGTCGGAGAGGCTCCATAACACGGGGGAGATCAATGCCAAAACTTTCCGCTCTGAAGTATTACGGAGGCAAGAATGCAAATTCAGGGGCCGGCAGTGGCCGTTGGATCGCGGAAATGCTCCCCTGGAATAAACAGCAAACGTACATCGAACCGTTTGCCGGAATGCTGGGGGGCCTCCTCCAGCGCGCCCCGACTGCGATTGAAATCGCCAATGATCTGAATGGGGATATTGTTCATTGGTGGCTCACAGTCCGCGACCACGGCAAAGAGTTTGCGCAGAAACTGCGGTACACGCCGCACAGCAGGGAGGTCTACGAACGGGCGGTAGAGGACTTGGCGGAGGGTGGTGTTGAGAGGATTGCACGTGCGCTTGCAATCCATATCGTATTATCCCAAAGTTTGTCGAAGGGGGGATGGAGTGCCCGCTATGTTAATGGTGGGCGAAGAGACGGCGCTTCTTATGCCTCCATGGTCTACGGGATCGGATTGCCGCTGTGGAGTTTGAGCGGCGCTGTGCCCTGGAAATCATTGATCGCGCACGCACACTTGAGCATGTCTTGCTCTACCTGGACCCACCGTACGAAGGATCGGATCTGAGGCCATACGGAGAGTATGTCATAGACTTTGACGCACTCAGGGACCTGCTGTGTCAACCAGGGACAAAAGCAAAGATCGCTATATCCGGTTACGGTGATTCCTACGATTGCTTAGGCTGGGAGCGGCACGAACGTAAGGTCGAGTCGCGGGGACAACCTAGCCAACTGATCTGTTTCTCACCCTGATCAACCCCTGAGACAACTATCCTGTAAGGAGCTTTTTCACTGAGCGACTCTCTTGTTGCTTCAACTTGACCGCTTGGGTCATGGAGGCCCCAATAATTGATCTGCTGTTTGGATTGGGATGGGTTGGATGGGTTGACTACATTCTGAATCCTAACTGATAGCTGGACTTCGCTGCTACCATTTTCCAATACGGCGGAGAGGGATAATTGACCATGTGCCGAACGTCCAGTGACTAGATCCTCAAAAATTCTTCCATGACGGATCCCAGCGGAGTTCAGTAACAATGGCTCTTGACTGTCGCCATTGGGGGGAGTCAAACTGCTTGAAAACAAATAGGGCGCTCTGGATAATGCAGTTTTGCCTGAATTATTCGCCCCCACCAGAATGGTTAATGGAGCAATTTCAACAGTGATATTTTCGTAGAAATATTTATATCGTCCCAGTTCTATCCTTTTAAGTTCCATGCACCATAATTAAGTTCAGTGATTAAAAAACGACCGCATCCTGGCATTGTTTTGTATCCCTACTGTCTGTATATATAAGACGGGGATGCCCAAACTTAGTGGAGGTTATGTCGAAGTTGTAAGGTTCTATCATTGTGCTGATTTTGGGGTTTGCCGTGTTGATCCAGTGCTCAGAGGAACGCTTCCGAATCTGAATCTTGCGGGATGGGGGGATCTTGGATTTGATTTCCTGAACCACTCCTCCTATCTCCATCTATGGATTGCAGTGGTTGTTCACCACAGATCCCCCAAACCAAAAGCGCCCCGATACCGAAAGGTACCGGGGCGCTTCGTTTGAAGCTTGAGTAGCTTGGCTACTCGGTGTGCTCTACTTCACCAGTGTCATGCGACCTGTCTTCACATACCTGCTCTCTGCTCCGGTCGCAATCATCCGATACAGATAGGTCCCTGATGCAAGATTAATCGCATTGAGCTCGATGCTCCGATTTGCTCCTGCCTCAAATTCCTTCTCTGGTAACGTCATCACTTCGCGACCCAGCATGTCTACAATCTGCAGACTTACCTGTGCCGTCTCGGGAAGGTCAAACTGGATCCGTGTTGACGGATTGAACGGGTTCGGATAGTTCCCATGCAGCGTGAACTCCGTCGGAAGCTCTACCCTTTCGTCCTCTACGTCTGTAGCCGTCACGGCCTGTACTTCGTCACCCCGGATGTCGACTCCGAATATCTCGAAGTCAGCGCCTGGCACGACCTTACTACCCGACAGGTTCAGCACTACCGTCTCGCCCTGATATCCATCCAGCGAGACCAAGGATACATATGATTCCTTTGAATCGTCCACTTCGATGTTATGGAAGCCAGGCTCAAATGAGATATAGTTCGTGCTTTCTCCAAACTTGATGTCGTTCGCCAACAATGCCGTTGCCGAATGATCAGAAGTCATATCAAGCAAACGCACATCCACCGTTCCCAGATCAGCAGACCCATGCACCAATATCGCATCCACCATATTATCCGCCAGGGATGCCATTCTGGTTTCAAAGATACCTACCCCGATATTCGTCGGCAAACCATGGGCAACGACGGCATAGCTGGCATCCGGTGCAAGCGATAGCGGGATGTTGACGGCTTGCGGTGCACCAACGGGCAAAATCGACGCTTCGTGCGACCCGGAGGCAACGACCGCATAGCCAGTTGCGCTACGGAACTGCATGTTATTCTGCAGTGGGACACCATCCAGTGACAGATTCACCGGAGCCGGAAGAGGAACATTGTGAATGAACTGGACCCGAGACAGCCCACCTGTAATTGGATCCAGGTGAATCGGATTCTCAATCCCATTCGCTGCAACCCCGAGGATTGCACACATTCCAACATCAACACTCTCATTCGTCAGATTCGGAACCCCATTCACATAGCCATTTGCCGCAAATGATGCTTCGTCCGACCCTCCGATGATTCGGGTTCCAGCCAAACGCGGATTACTCCAGTCGCAATCCCATTGCACCATGCGCAGCCCATCCACATCAAATACGTTCGCAAGCCCACCTGCAGCAATACGAATATGGGGATGCTGCTCAACTCCCTGTGCGAATTCCACCTTCCAGAATATGTCCGAGTGTGCATCAAGAGTCAGTGAACCACCCATTGCGGGAACCAGAATATTATCTGAGGGCCACTGTGGCATTGCATCTTCTGACGCCATCATTGAAGATACCGTGACCGTGTCTGTAGATGCTAGATCGTCCTCGAATTGCAGGATCAGCGGGCGATAATGAGACATATCCCCACTCATGCCTCCAACGGGGAACAGATATCCACCACTCATTTCACCGGCACCAGAATTCCCCTGCTGTACATAACGAGAAACTCCAGCCGATACATGTGCACGGCGAGAGCCCCCCTGAATGACATGGCCGCAAGCCTCATCATCACCTGCACCACAGGTCAGTGTCGTCAGAGCATTATTGCGTCCCCGGACATCCTCTTCAATGTTCATGTTCTTCACGGTCCATGTATCGCCATCCGCACCGCTGATGATTCCACGCGTCAGTGTCAGCGTACTCGCGGTACCTTGCATCACATCGCCGCTAAGCACGATTCCCTTCGCATTGTTCACCTCTACGCTGCCTAGATCAACTGCGGAGCCAACCGACTGGGATTCTTTTCCTGAGAATTCAAGACCTGCATTGAGCATCTTATCAGAGCCCATCTTGACCTTCGCGAAGCTGAAGTCTTTCTTCAGGACGATCTTCGTGTTGCTGTCAGACTCGTACCGGTGCGCACCATCTGCCACCGTGAAGTCACCCATAACGGTTTTTACCGTTCCACCAGATAAACCAACGCCGTCCTGATTTCCGTCGTGTTTCGATCCCGCATTCTGCACGAAGTCGCCAGCGACCGTCACTTTTGCGTTATCCCAGGAGCGAATTCCTCCGGTCCCGCCGATAATGAAATCGCCACCAAATTTGAGCTCATTCTTCTGGTTCACATAGACCCTCGCAGAATTGAACTCGACATCCTTGTTGATCTCAATGACAAACGAGTCATCATCATTACCGATTTGGTCATAAAATTCAACCGCTGCGTCATTCATCGCTGCCAGGCTGTCAATCACGAGGGTATCAATCAACGCTATATTATGGAAGTTTAGTCCTCCACCCCAGTTGCCATTACCCTTCGTATCCTTCAGAGGATTTCCGGTCCCATCCATCACAATCACGTCAAATGCCTCTCCGGTAATCCAGGTTTCTTTACTTCCTTCCGGTACGTGAATCATGCCCGTCACCGTCCCCGCAGCACCGTCAGCTGTCTTCTCAACCGTCAAGCGCACGTCGGGTCGTTCACCCGCTGCCAAACCATTCTGGGGTTCCGTGTAAGCTGGACCCAACTGAAATGTGCCTGTCCCCACATCAATTATCCCTTTTGCACCTACAGTAACGTTTGCAGTGCCATCGTTATAGTCACCACCTTTGTTGTTGTTACCCAACGCGTGCAGGTTTCCATTCCCAGTCATCAGCTTGGCCACTTCCATGGCGGTGGCTCCAACGGTCACATCAGCATGCGCAACCACATTGTTGCCATTTGAATTCAGTGTACCGTCGTGAATCCTGAGAAATCGATCAGTCGCCACACTTGAAGCACCGACCGTCAGATCACCCATCGTGCTCAATGTCCCTTTCAGGATGTGAAGCTTACCCCGAAGTGATGTTGCCTCATTCAGAGTGATCACCGCATCCTTGTGATTCACCGCAAGATCCCGGGCACCCGACAATTCAGGACCCGCCTCGCGCGCACCCTCGGTTGCATACATCAAAAGGTAACCATCGTTGGCATGTGCCTCCTTGGCTGCATCTCCTACGATATCTCCAGGTGCATTTGAATCCAACACAATTTTACCGTCTTTTACGGTGAGTTTTCCTGTGACAGTCAGAGTGTTCGTTTTATCATCTCCCGTATCAATGAGAACTAATTCTCCACTGCAAAGCCCCATCGTTTCGATCGTCGACGCATCCTCAATTCGTAGATGACCGGTTCCTAGATCAATGGATACGGTGTCGATACCGGACAAAGGAAGTTCATCACCAGTACTGGCATAGGTAAGTTTCTCTAGTTTAGAACTCGAGTGCAACTCACCATCTAAGCCGCTACCCTCAAGAATGAGTGAACCTCCGCTACCCTCAGACCCAATCTGGATATTCCCCTCGGAGACGAGCTCGTCAGTAACGTGGACGACCGTGGACTGCAAATTTCCTCCCTGAACTTCCAGCTCACCTGCGACGACCAATGTTTCGATCTCCAGACCCATGGCCCCGGTAGCGACCACATGATCATCGCCAGCTAACGTTACGCGGTTGCCCTTGCCTAACGAGGCATCCGTGGTACATTCACCCTTAATGTTTGAGTCTGCCGCCATTCCCATCGTAATGAATCCTCCATTCGCTCCATCCACATACACGTCACTCTCCAAATTCAGATTGTGCGCCACCACCTTGTCGCCCACCTCAGCACCATCCAAATGCACCGTTCCACCATCTTCGATATACAGATCCCCGGATACCGTCGTCGTGTAACTCACATCTTTGGTACCTCCTGTAGGTGCCCAAAAAACGACTTGGGTCTTGCAGATCGCCGACGTCCCTCCGTTTTCAGATTGCGCGTCTACTGCATCTCTCGTCGTGGTCGCATCGAATCGAAGCGATAGATCATTTTCAATGCTATTACCGCCCGCCTCAAACTGGACACCCGAATACGCAGCTCCGCGCTTGGCCGTTGTCCGGTCACCCGACTCGTCACATGAGAAATACGCATCGTCCACCGCATCCACTCCTGGCGTAATCACAAAATCCGTCTCCACCTCGGGTGTATCTGTATTGTCGCCCACTACTGGAGGCACTGCCGCTTTATACTCCGTCTCACGCATGGTCGTCCGAACATAACCATTCGTAGCATCAACCTCACCGGTTCTCACCGTCCCCAAACCACTGGGAACGCCAGTGAAATCCGCCGTCACCGCTCCATTATCCAGAATCACGCTTCCGTCAATAGTAGCTGCTTTTTCGAAAACAACCCGGGCATCACCCCACTGGTGAACGGAGCCATCAATCATGACTTCGCTTCGGAAAATGATGTCCGTAGTGGCCGCACCACCCGTAATACTCCCCGCGGCAACAACGTCAGCGGTTTCACTTAGACTGACGCAGACATTGCCCGCCGCAACCGCGGTAATCTTAACAGCGATCTGGCCGCCACCCGAAATCATCACACAGTCCAAGTGATCCACTTTGCCATCCTTATCAGGCTCATAGTCGCCCGGTGCATGGAAATTGTTGAGCTCAGGGGTAGTACCGCCGTCACCATCATGATCTACCGTCCGACTCTCGCCAGAACCATGCGCGAGCCAAATCTCCCCGGTGCCATCAATGGTGCCAGCGATCACCATGGCGTCCTTGGCGTTCTTGCTGTCTGCTGGAAAAGCCTTCGCAAGACGGACACGCAGATCAATCCGGTCCTCATCCTTCTCCTTGCCGCCCAAAGTCAGGGTCGCCCCGCTTTTGACTTCCAGCGTATCCACCACAAAAATTGTGACCGCATCGACGGTAGCGGCGGTAGCTGACTTGAGTGTCAAATCGCTTGCCACAACGAGCTTACCGTAATTTCCGGCTGCCGCTGTCCAACTACCGGTAATCGAATACGACCCTTGGTCTGCAGTATTTACACCAAAAGGATCAACAGTACCAGTGCCCGTCGTTATAACATCCTTGAATTGGACGGTGACATCCTTGTGACGCAGAAATTGAGCAGTCCCACTTATCGTAACCGTGCCTGTAAAATTCAGCGTGCCTTTGACCAAAGCACCGCTACCCCTTAGGTAGGCAGCAACGGTAATCGGGTTGGCTACAGTAAACGCCTCGTCATCAATGGTGACAGCACCACCCTCTCTACGAACCCGAACGGCGACCGTATCTTGAGCGCTAGCGGATTGCAAAGCCTGCGCCAAAGTACACGGAGTGGTTATGTCTAGACAGGTTCCAGCCGCTGCACCATTGACCGTGTCCACATAACGTATGGTGGTGTTTTGTGCAAACGCACCATGGGCTACGAACAGCATGGCGAGCAGTGCCACACAGCCAACCCCGAAAAAATTAGTAATGTATTTCATGTGTTTGGAGCCTCACTCCATTTGTTAATAGATATTCAATGCAGGTCACCCTGCAACCAAAACTGACCGCAGGTGTCCACGAAAGTACACGCGAAACATGAAGTACACGTAACGCCTCGCGGTAATTTTCACAACATTCATCAAAAAAGACAACGACCGCCGCAACCATCCAGATCACAGCAAAAATATTCAACATGCACCGGCACGCAAAGATGCACCGCCCGGTCCATGACTCATGGCGGGCCCATGCGCACCGGCCCCCTCCAACAACCATTGAATCCGTTTGATCCAAATGTATTAAATTCGTCGTAATATAATATGGCGCTTGATTCGCCTGCAGTTGGGATGCGCGTCCAATCCAATCACCCTCGCGAGTCTCGTCCCTGCCCGAAAAAAAAATAATTCAATCAAAAAAATCCCCTCAAACCAGTCAACGCTTCAAAAAGCCAGACTCCATCCTGCAAACAGGTAGCATTGCAGGTGCGGTCAATCACAGCCCTGCATGACCACATTCGCCTGAGGCCTGGCCTATCATGTGCGCCATCAAAAGCACATTATACTATATACATATAGCGCCAAGGGGCGGCGCGGTGGTTCAAGGGGCTGGGTGGCTTGTCCGGCATTTCCGCTCCGGGGGTATCAATCAAGGCGGAGAGGGACCTCATGGCCCCTCCCTCGCCATGCTGCCGCGCGTACGGATCTGTACATCGTTCAATATTGATGTTTCTGGCATCAGGCCGCGATGAACATTCAAAAGCACGGAGCAGCGCACGGGCGCTGTCTGATTCGTGATGCACCCGGCCACTGCCTGCCAGTGACTACCCGTTCATGGCGTACATCAATTTTCTTGGTGCACAACATCAACAACATTTCTACTGATGACATCCATAAGCTCCAAGACGGTCGGTAGCGAACCCATCCATGCGGGAAAGCTCCGAGGGACATGCAATACCATAATAGCCAGGCAATTCCCGAAGGTGGCAAGGCACCCTACGATTAATGGTTGGAACCGAATGCCATGAATGGCGCCGCATAAGCTCCCGGACCTGCATCCATAAACGCGCCAGAGACGGTGGCGGGGTGCGCCCCGTGCCACCCAGCGCAAAACGAACCCCACAAATACCTCCACACCGCCGACTACACTCTTGGACAGATTGACCTTCAACCGTAGCAGATCAAAAATCGGGTCACGCCTGCTGTTACACGCTCACCTGCGCCATGGGAGCACACGCAGATGTTCATATCGCCCATGCAACGAACAAGACAATAGTCCCCTCCCTTGTCCAGAACATCCAACTTCAACCACAGCAGTAGCAGAAACCCACCTTGCCACGCAGCCTGCAACCGCCGGACAGCCCATCCCAGCCCATCAGGAATCTGTGGATCGAGCGAAACATTCGCCTGCCGATTCCCTGATTTGCCACCAAACCCATCCGCACATCATAGTTTATCCGATCAAAAAAACCTCTATCCCAAGGACTACACTATGGCTCTGTCCAACGTACTGCTGTACATGGGCAATCACCTGGTGGACCGGCCGTAGTAAACCCCATAGCAAATCCCCGCAAACACCAGATCCTGCTACTTGCAGCGGCGTTTGCTGGATGCAGCAGCCTGGAACCGTAGGCTCCCCCGCCATGCCGCCCTACCCGATGCTTTCGGGATTTCCATCCTGCCTGCGGTATAGTATATAGCTACTCTCCATCCTGCGGCGCCGTAAACGGCCCCGTGGCTCTTTGACCCTCCTATCATCCACCCCCAGGTCCTCCCCTGCTCCGCTGCACTCATTACAGTCCCCCTATTGTGGGAATCTACAACCGACCTTATGGAAGACCCGCGCGGTTGGACCGGATGTTCATCGCCCTTCTGCGCCATATGAATTACAATCCCTTGGGATTCCCTGGATTCACCAGGGTCGTCCTACGTAAGGCCAGTTCCAAGTGGGATCCTAACACTGGGTTCGCATGAGCGCTCACACTTACGATCCCGGAGCGAGTACTTTATCACAGGACTGCTAAGTCTTTGTTGGAAATTGCAACTAAGGGGGGCTTGTTCGTAGTATAATCGTGCGCGCCGCGCTACATTGGCCGGCTAATGTAGCGCCGTACGCGTGCTGAACGAAACAGCGGCCGGAAATGTTGCATTTCGGGAAACCCCTCCAGGAACTTCGACTGCGATCCAGCACCAAGCGATGAAAAAACGGTTCGCATACCGAGAATTCGACTAAGCTGCGTACTCCAATCGAACTAGGCCACTGATTCCGATTGAGATGGGCCACCATTCCGAGCGAAGTGGGCCACACGGTCGAAATATGCACTCCACCGCACTGGTGAGTCGAATTTCCAAAGAACAAATCAAACCAGTCCGAAAATTCTAACCCCGCCCTGCATTTTGCTTAAACTGTAACAGAGAGTGCAATTCCAAATGCCGCCGTCGCGTGTACCACAGGGAAACCATCCATCTACACGCGAATGCTACTTCATCGAATACAACTCTTGTCTTCTGCGGCCGTGATCGGATCTGTCATGGTTCTGCTCCCCGTCCTTGCCGATGCCAGCGGCGTCGGAGGGGTCAGGGTCGCAACCTCCACGGTATCCAAGATCGTTGGGCTGCTCACCGGTGATCTGGCCACGGCTGCGTTCCTCTTGATCATTGTTCTGGGCGGTCTCGCCTGGTGGGTGACCCGCTCCAGCCGTGCCGGCGAAATCCTCGGCCGAACCGTGATGGGGGCCGTAATCATCTTTGGAGCCGTCCAGATCAGTGAGTTCTTTTCCTTCCAGGGCGCCGTCATCTGATGGAAAGCGCCCGTGAAGCATTGGAGACAGCTCCCGTGCATACATCCCTGCAACGTCGCCCCACCATGGGTGGCCTGCCACAGGATGCATTCCTATTATTGGCGCTGATCATGATCACGATGGGGATTACTTCACGCCTGGACCCGAAAGTCCTGGCAGGATGTGGGTTGGCATATTTAGTCCTATTGCCGCTGCTTCGAAGGGTATTCGAAAAAGATCCATTCTTCATGGTGGTGGTACCGCGAGCTTTGAGGTATACCCCACGCTATCTGAGACAGGAAAAAGAGGTCACGCGTCACTGGCGTGATCGTTCAACAAAAACGTGCTGATGGACCCATTGATATTTGGAATCGGCACAGCTACCGGTGCCGGGACAGTTTGGGCAATCAATCAATTACAGCACCTAAAAAAGCCGACCGAAGGACTTGGAGACCTTCTGGGCTGGGCATTCCTGATTGACGAAGGGGTCATCCTCATGAAAGACGGATCGTTTGTGAGCGGATTTGAACTTGATCCTCCCGATCTGGAAACGACCAGCGCAGCAGAAGCAAACAGCACAACCGATACCGTTCACGATATGCTGATGCTCCTGGGGGAAGGGTATGGGATTGAAGTGAATGTGCATCGAAGGCACAGCACCGAGTACCCGATCCACGAGAATCATCACTTCCCAACCGCCTCCCTGCAAACCATGGAGCATGAGCGGCAAAGGCAATACCAGAAGATCGGAAGCCATGCGCACCGAAGTTCCCATGGTTCAAGGGGCTCAAAAAGGATTTGATTATGCACAGACCCTGTCTGGCTTCAACCGCACCTTAAGTGAAGTTCGCGCACTGCTGACCGGACGGTTTCAGGTGACGCCACTAAGCAGCAGTGGACTTTTAACCGAGTGTCATTGTGCACTCACCGGCCAGAATGAGCAAGTGGTGTCTCTTCCGAGCAGTTATCTGAGTCACACACTTGCCTCCGACGATTTTCAGACAGGATTTTACCCGGTGATCGGAGGGCAGCATCTCTTTGTGATCACGATTGCTTCACTCGGAATGCAGACACAGGTGGGAGACGGCGCATTCTTTCATCGTATTGAGGGCGAGGGTCGCTGGCATATGCGATTCATCGGCATGGATCGGCATACAGCCGGGCGTCGCATCAAGCGACTGCAAACCAGCTGGTTCCATCAACGACGCGGACTGCGAAAACTGATCGCGCCCGAGGAGGATGGGTTTGAAGATCAGGATGCCGTGGCCATGCAACACGAAACTGCCTCCGCACATGCGGAATCTGCCAGCGGCCGCGTCCGATTTGGATACTTCACCAATACCTTCATCCTGCGTGACCGGCAGATGCAACATGGCCTGGCACGCAGCCAGACGCTTTTACAGGCTTTACGGGACCAGGGGTATACCTGCGCTTTGGAAACGATTAATGCGACCGATGCCTTCATCGGGACGCTTCCTGGCCATGGCTATGCCAATCTTCGTCGCCCCCTTTTGTCCAGTCGCAATATTGCACATTTATTTCCGGTTTCCGCGCCATGGAAAGGAAATTCAACCTGCCCCAACCCCATGTTCCCGGATGGTAGCCCTGCACTGGCCTGCGCACGAACGCCGGGTGGCGCACCCTTCATGGTGAACCTGTATCAAGAAGATGTGGGACACACGCTCGTGATCGGAGCGACCGGTGCAGGTAAGAGTGTCCTCGTTGGATGGCTGGCGCTTAATTTTTTGCGTTATCCAAAGAGCCGCGTCTATGTCTTTGATATCGGACGATCTCATCAGATCCCCTGCATGGCTGCAGATGGGATTCACTTTTCATTTGGAGATGCAAATCCGCTGCAGCCCCTTCGCCATATTCACGAGGAAACCGAGAGGTTGTGGGCATTAACCTGGCTAGAGACGATCTATGACCTTTCAGGCGAGTTGCCGGATGCAGATGGGCGCCTGGCACTTGCAGATACACTCGATCTGCTTTGTCAATCATCACCAGAACATCGAACCCTGTCCGCACTTCATCTCCTGTTGCCACAGACTCTGCAGAGCACGGTAGTGCGGTATACGGCAGACGGACCCTATGGCCGACTCTTTGACGGGGATCAAGGGGCGGAAGCATCAACACGTATGCATGTTTATGAATTAGGGCAAATACTCGACCAGGGAGATGCGGTTGTAGTTCCCTTACTTCTGGCATTGTTTCGATCCGTCGAACGCACACTGGACGGATCCCCGACGCTGATTGTGATTGAGGAGGCCTGGGCCGCTCTTCTGCGGTCCCGTTTTGCGGAGCGGATCAAAGCCTGGCTTCTGACACTCAGAAAACATAACGCATCCGTCCTTCTGGTCGCTCATTCACCGTCCCAGATTGCCGCCCTCCCCAATGCAGCTCTGATTACGGAGTCATGCCCAACGAAAATTATCCTCCCGAACCCGGAGGCGCGGACAGAGGAGGGTGCAGCGATGTACCGGGCGCTGGATTTGAGCCCACGCGCAATCCATGTGGTTGCCTCCGCAAAACCCAAGCGAGAGTATTTCTATAAGAGCCCGGCGGGAAGCCGGCTCTTCGAACTGAATCTCGGGCCGATTGCACGCACATTGCTCATGCCGCTACCCGGCATGAGCGGGGAAGCCTCCCGCAGTCGCATTCAAGAAGCCTTTCGTCATCACGGACACGATTTCCTTCACCATATCACGTACCCATGAAACGTTTACTATTATTGATTCTGCTTCTTGGGAGTGCGACCGGAAGCCGGGCGCAACTCCCTGTCGTTGATGTAGCCGTCCTGGCAGAAACCATCACAACCGTCGCCGAGCTTCGCCGACAGGTGGACCTGCTCTTAAAAGAAGTCGCACTGTCCACAGAAATCAAACAGAACACCAAGACGCACCTGTACAGGTATGAGCGCGCCCTGTCAAAACGCGGCCTCATTCCGACCGAAGCACTCGGGACCTATGTTCGGAAGATCAGGCAGGCACATAAGACTACTGGCGGCATGACCTGGGAGGACCCGGAAGTATTTCGGGGGACCTTTTTGATGTATCAGGATCCGCCGGATCCTCTAGCAGCCCAGAAGGCTGCGCATGAACAAACGATGGCGACACTCCAGGGGACGCTCGCATCGCTGCAGGTTCATAATCACTCCGTCGATCAGGCACACGAAGAATTGGAGCACTTGAAGCAAGAAATCGTGCATGCCAAAGAGCCCCAAGAGATGCGTGATGTACAGGCGAACCTTCAGGTTGTGCATGCCCGCGAACTATTGCTCACCCGACAGGCATTTATGACGCTGGTCAATCTGGAGGCAGTCCGGGCTGCTGAAGCGGTCAGTCAAAAGGCACAGCAGCGCGTGCGCTATGACGCGTTCGTGGGAAATGCTGAATGGTTGGGAGATCCTACCCGATACGATGTGAAGCGCTTCTTGAAAATGCCCGAAACTCCATAGCAGGTGCCGAAACACCTCAAAACGGAGCGACCCCCCATTGATCCAACTGCATGCAAGCGCAACAAGCCATACAGAACTGTGCACCCACAATGTTTTTCGATTGTGCACAGGAAATTTTTCGACTGACCACAGAGGCTTGGCTGACCCGCGCACTGGATGCAGCACAGACACTCTTTCTCAGTTTGGCACTCCTGGAGATTGTAGTAACCGGCTATATGGTTTGGGTCGGGCGCAGGAAACAGGGGGGAGACCTCATCAGCCAGTTTGCATTCAAGATTGGACTATTGGCCTTCGTACTCGGACTCTTATCCACCTACCACAGATGGTTGCCCATGATCGCACAGGGGTTCGGGGAAACCGCAGTCTATATCGGTGGCAGTGATGTCTCACACCTATCCCCCACCCACCTCTTGAATGTTGGGCTGAGCATGCTGCTCAGCGTCATGCAATCCGTAGGGTTGACCTCTGATCTTGTGACTTCCCTGGCTGTGATTCCAGCACTCATCATGCTGCTGTGCTTTGTTGCACTTGCAGCACATTTGCTTGTGACGATGATTGAAAGCTATGTGGTCGTCACGGGTGGGCTCTTCTTCATCGGTTTTATGGCGTTTCGTGGGACGGCTCCTCTTGGCGAAGGATATCTGAAGTATGTAGTCTATGTCGGAGTCAAACTGTTTTTCATTATTCTAATCGCGGGGGTTGCCGCCTCAATCGGGGACGATATGGTGGCACTCTTGCAGTCGTACGATAATCTGTGGCTGACGGCCTTCGAGCAGCTATTCTCCCAAAATCCCGACGGTGTTGCAGGTGCGGTGTCTTCCCGGCTGGGGTTTCTGTGGTCCATGACGGCAGTGGCCATCTTGTTGGCCGGCCTGGGGCTTCACATGCCTGGACGGATTGCAACGCAGTTGAGCAGTGGTCTGACGGTTAATTTCAAGCGTGCACTGGAGAACCTGTAATCATGGCAAAGGAAGGCCATCCATATCTGGAGGGCAGGTATGCATTTGAACGACTCTTTGGTGACCTTGCCCGGGGCAGACGCTCCTGGCAGTCCGTTGCTTTTCTTGCACTGCTGCTGAATCTCGTGCTCACTGCAGGGTATATCCATCTGGCTTCGCAGCACAAGGTGGTCCCGTATGTGGTGGAACTGGATGCCCTGGGTGAGATGCGCGCAGTGGGTAAACTATCGGTGCGCGATGTCCCGGAGCGAGCAATCACCGCCACGCTGCGCAGGTTTGTGCACAACTTGCGAACGGTTCCTACCGATGCACGTCTCTTGAATGTACGGTTACAGGATGCACGTACGCATGTGCATGGCCGCGCCGCGAAGACATTGGTGACGGATCTGGATCGTGACCGGGAAAATCTGGAACGCATGCTTGAGCGCGGGGACACCCGTTATGTGACCGAAATCAGCAGCGTTCTAAAGGTACCCGGTGAAGGGATCCTGTACCGGGTATCTTGGCGGGAACTCCTCCGGGTTGGGCATGAGGAGCGCACCTCGGCGTACGAGGGGCATTTTCAGGCTCGGGTTGAATCTCCAGATGATGAAGAAGCGCTGAACAGTAATCCACTTGGCATCTACATCATGGACTATGCACTGACCGAGGTGAGCACGCTCTAATTGAGGGAAACCCGTGATGGATGACAGTGTGGGGGTATTTCGCTGTAAGGACAAAGGATTCCGCCTTGGCCATTGATGATAGGGAGTGGCTAGTAACCCGTTGATAAAGTAGCGGAGACGCAGTTCAGGGGAATTATTTCGAAAAGCCGAGCAACCGAGATTCACATTATTATTTTTTCGCCAAGTAGAATTCTATCTTAAGAAGGCCCCCTCAACTATCAATAAATTCCAGTGATAGCACATATGAGCCATCTATTCATGTCCATATGTATGCTCTAATGCATCTTTGAGGTCAGAAACCACACGTTCCCGGTTAACACTATCAATTCGAGGGTGAAGTATGCAAAGACGTCTCCCATATTCATCACATAACCCCATATTATTCATCATGGATTTTCCCATGGCTCCAAAGTGCGTCTTTGGTTGTGAGGAGTCAGGATTTCCTGTGTGAGATGGGATCTGCGAGTTGACCTTCACGATTGGGGCGACTCCCGAGGTCATTCTCGCATATTTTCCGGGTTGATTGAGGTGGATTTCCGGTCAATCCATTCCTCATGTGCAGTCCAGTCCTACAGCGAGGTCCGTTTCGCTCTACACTCGTTCCAAGAATCACCTCCGGGGAGGGTTTTCGCTTCGGAGTCCGGCCCGAAGCAGGCACGAATTCCGGGTGTAGCGGAAAGGCTCAGCTTCAATATTCCGGTATTGTGTACCATTGCAACTGCTGAAAATGTTCCAGGAAACGCTTCCAGGCCTGCACGGCTGACTGGGCGATATAAAAGGTTACATAGCGGCCATGACGTGCCATGGTTGCACCGACCTTCAGCACACACAGTCGGAAGCGGCGAATGTGCATGTGCGCCTCTTGCCGACCGGGGTCCGGGGAGTCCTGCGCATCCGTCTCCAAGGCGCCCCCCGTTGATTCGTCCAGCACAGTTCCAGGTAGATTCGTTTGACGCAGCCCCTGGGCGCATTGCGTTGGCGCCGGTGGAGTCTGTTCAGACGATGGCGTCTCATCCAACGGTGGAGGCGGACTATGCAAGTTGCATCGACTGATGTGAAGAAGCTGGTAGGCCAGCATGTACACCTGGAGGCGCACATCATTCTCCGCGCCGACCTCCGCATCGGGATCCACTTCGTATGTACGCTCAATCGGTCTCTGACGGTAATGCGACTTGGGACGTGGAGAGGACGACAATGATGCGCTGCAGGCGATTTTCATCTCGCCCTGATGCATCTCCGCCTTCCCGCGTTGACTGTACATGGGAACCAACTTCTGACCTGGATACATCTCCGCGTCAAGATTGGTCACCAAAAAATAGACCCTATCATAGAGTTCTCCCGGGCGCGACTTGATCACTAATACCACCCGACGAGTACATTCCCACGACTTCGCACCATAGGTCAATTCAATGCAGGTCATATCCTCCAACGGGCGATCCTTCACGTACTTTGCGGCCATCTGCTCCAGTGTCTTGTTCTTGCGTAGACGCATGAGATAGCCAATATTTTCGGCCTCCAGTCGTGCACACAACGCACCACTATTGAAGCCGGCGTCCATACGGACAATGACTTGGTCGGCGACATGCTGGCGCACCGCATGGGCGATGGGAACGATGAAGTCCTCGCAATCGGTGACCTCGCGCTGAGTTCCCGGACGCAATTGCGCCCCGAGCACATCCCCGGTCTCCCCGCACGAAGCAATCAGGGGAAGGAAGATGGTCCGCTTATAATGCCCATGATACTTGCTGCCAAGCTGGTTGCCGTGTGCATCCACGGGCATCGCATCCACATCAATGACCACTTTATCGCGCCGCCGTCCACCGTTTTGGACCAGCATATGCTCCATCCCCACCTTCAGAAGCCCTGCCTTCAAGTGAACCAGATTCTGTACCATGCCCAGCAGACCCACCAAGCGGGACATGGTCGGCTGCGATGCCAACGTACGATCTGATCCGACTACCCCATCCCCCCGACTGGTGCTGGTGGACACGCTAAAGGCCGCATCCTGGCTGACCACATCCGTCCACAAGCAACTCCAGCCCTGCATTAACGGAAGCAGCCACTGCAAAAGCAGTTCAAACAAAGGATAGTGGATACGATGTGGATCCCGAGGATCGTGCAGTTGATCGGTCAAAAAGTCCAGGATTCCGGTGCGATCAATCACCGACCGCAACAAGAATGCGCCTGCGTCCGAGGTCGTATGGTTGCGACTAGACGATTTGATCCGAATTGACTGGTTGAAGGGAAGCACAAAAAGAGGCGCAGAAGACGGGGACATGGGATCACCTTGAGGGTGAAATGAGTAGATAATTCTTAAACAGGTCAGCTGACTTGATTCAGAACGAAAACAGAGGTTTATTCGATCAAAATCCACGAAAAACAGGGCTAATCGCCCAATGAATGGAACAAATATAGCAGGATAAGGCTCCCCAGATGCTTATCAATATGAAACTGCTAAATTGAGATGAATATTATGGGATAACTGCCCTGATCCACCATGCACAGTACATTGAATCAATAAAGAACGCCATGGACCTTCTAGTTTCTGTACGGTCTTTACCACGATTTCGTAGATGTAACCTTTGAATCGTTCGCTAATTCGTTCTGACAGGACAATTTTCTTCATACAGAATCCTAAGGTATTGACGGCCGAAACTGGAATATTCCCATTGTCACCGAACGCTCGGGATTTTTGGCGATCTCCGCTATGGTCTGCGCATTTAGCCAGAACTGTAGAATTCATGTGAGGAGAATCTTCGGGTAAGTCTTTCACTAGCAGAATCCAATTTTGTAAAACATAAACCGCTTCGTATATAAGCCACGCAGCCTTGGACGGAAACTCACCCTCATCAGGGATAGACGGATCATAAATCTTTTCCAGTCCTCCTATGATATCTGTGAAATAGTACAGCGACATATGATCCTGGACTTTTTGCTTGGCAGCATAAGTAACCATCACATCAAAGAAGTATATACCAGCAAATAGTGGATTTTCCCATCGTTCGTCTTTGAAATTTGCGGGCTTCATGTTGAGATTTTTAGTAACCTGTGGATCCGGTGATTCATCTGGCTGCAGAAGTTTTAACATGTAGTTACGGATCGGCTCCCAAACCCCTAGCCCCTCTGCGACCTCAGTATCTTTAAATAGGGCCCCTAGTATGCGATTGCCCTCTGAGGGTTGGTTTCCTGCTGGATGGTGCCGACTATTCTCCTTAAACTCCTGATACAATATGCTATTGGTATCTGAAATAAGTCCAGTGAAATATGCATCTGAGAAATTTTTGACTCCGTCGTGCATCCACATCGGGAGAATAGACAGCGCGAAATAAGGCCTTTCTTTGATCACATAGTTTCTCAGGTTTTCTGATCGGCAAAGTGCGCGTAAGATATCTTTAGCGGAGATTTCGGATCGGCGTTGTGAGGGAATCACGGCTTCTAGGTTGCCTAAGTAGCGGCGCATCTTCGTTACACATCCTCTGAACGGGCCCTCGCATCGATTTTTATCATGGTGTGGGGATTGTCCAAGATTCTCCTCCTTCATTGATCCGATACGATCATGGAGTTTCTGTAAGGGTAGCGAGCGACGAATGGCTCGATCAATAAGTCGCAACCGGGGTTCGACTAGGTCAATTAATTCTGCATGGCGCTGCTCATAAATCGAGTCGGACACAATTTTCGATATAGTTGGCAGCGATGAACGTGCTTGAGGTCGTGAAAAAAACTTATAAACTAGAGGTTCTTGCAAAACTCTTCTACAATCCGCATAATATGCCCATAGACACTCTCATAGCAGTATTTTTCTCCAAATGAGAGGGTTTTGCAAGAGGTTCACTACATAAGCCGAGCCACCCCAAACCAGCGCTATTATGAAACTCCATTCTGGGGGTGTCAATAAATCGCCAGTAAATGAATGCAACCACTCACACACTCGTCCAGTGGTACACAGGAGAGTGACTTGTGTGTTGAACTGGACATATAAGACGAGCAGAAACGCTATGATGGCCAATGGAATCTGTAATCCAATTCCCAATCTTGCACGTAGTCTTGTCACTCTCGGTGAAAGAGCGTAAATAGCGACGAGAAGTGTCAATAGGGTTAAGAGTCCGTCTAGGGTCATTGCTTTGTTAGCTGGTCAGTACCAACCCGCCCAAATACAGGATTAGCAGCCCATGGAGTCTGTAAAATAATGTCTTAAAGGTTGTAGGCAGTGCTTGAAGACCAACAGGGATATACAAATTGGGATTTTTATGGGAGAATTTCCCAGAACGAAAACGGTTTTCATATTTGAAGATTTTAGTTAAAGGTTTGTTTATTTGGCACATCAAGAACTTAGACCAAAGACCCTTGTGTTTCTAATGCTGCCGAACCCCCTTGTAGTGTTCGTACTTCGTCCACAATTCCAAGGCTCGGGAATCAAACGTAGCAAGGTAATGTTGTCCATCGGCAAGGTTGGGCGATGGCAAGACTCCGAGTTGAACAAATCACAGATGCTGGGTCTTCTGCAGAATCTTATATAGAGTAAACGTGGATATGAGTCTAAGAATTTTAAATAGTGTATATTAATCGGCCCGGTATTCTGCTCGGAGTACTCATTTAGAAAGACAATTTTGACAATGTCTACTCAACAGAAAGATATAGACAGGTTGGCGGCCAAAATAAAGGATAGTGTCAAGACGGGTGAGCCGGTCAAAACCAAACTCGCAACTAGCCAACGTATTATTGCTCGAATAACAGACGGTATATACCGTGAACCTTGGGCAGCTTTCCGTGAACTTGTTATAAACGCATACGATGCTGATGCAACAAGAGTCATTGTTGAAACGGGGGCCCCTGGCTTCGAGCAGGTAATAATTCGGGATAACGGCAATGGCATGTCGCCCCACGCAGTAGCCTATATGCTGAGGTCCATTGGTGGGAGTTCAAAACGAACTATTGCTGGAACCAGGTACAACACGGTATCGACCGAAAATCCAGATGAAAGCCCGAGAGGCAGACCTCTGATTGGAAAAATCGGCATCGGACTATTCTCGGTGGCACAGCTTACCCAACACTTCCAAATTATTACAAAAGCTGCCGATGAAAATATTCGTACTTCTGCAACGATCAAACTGGAGACGCATGATGAAGAACAATTAACAAGCAATGACGATGACGAATATGTCGCTGGTGTTGTAAATATTACAAGCGAACGTGTAAGAAAGTCCGATATTAAGACACATGGCACCTCAATTGTACTGTATGAGCTTCGACCAGAAATCAGACGCTCTCTGCAGAGCGATGCGCGGTGGCGGTTAGTAGATTCTATGGGCCCTGATGGCAAGCCGGTTAGAGATGCCCCTGTTTACCATATTGGTGTGGTGCCTGACCAGATTCAAGAAATGAAAGAGGGGAAGGAGGCAAACCTTCCATGGAAGGAAGAGGACAGTGGGATAGATAAATTCAAAAACCTTGTAGTGGCCGCTTCAGATATTTCGGGTCGCTCCAGAGCGCCTGCCAATCTTGAACACTTTGATAAATATTTGAAGCTAATCTGGAACCTTAGTCTTGCACTTCCGCTCAAGTATGCTGACCATCACCCATTCGATCTTAAAGGGGCATCGAATATTCTCTTTTTTAGGGAGTCGAAGGATGAAAGGAGTGCTGTTGAAATTGAGCTTAAAAAGCACGAGACAATCAGAGACAAGCTAAATCTGAATAAAAGAGATGATCCAGCGAGCATTCCGTTTAAGGTTTTGGTAGATGGAGTTGAACTACGCAGACCAATCAATCTTCTCTCTAAGCTCAGGCGCCAATCTCGTATTCCATCACCAATGCTTTTACTCGGTCGCGTTGAGGAAGCATTCCAAGAGGAGGATCTTGAGCGGGCTGGCGGACAACTCTCGTTTGAAGCTTATCTCTATTGGAACAGCCAGATTATTCCGAAAGAGACCGCAGGAGTCTTAATTCGTGTTCGTGAGGCAAGTGGAACCTTGTTTGACCGCGGTTTCTTGAAATATCAAATTTCAGAACAAAACAGACTGTCGCAAATTACTGCCGAAATCTTCGTAAGTGACGGCTTGGACAGTGCAATCAACATTGATCGAGAGTCTCTCAACTACAGTCATCCACATTTTTTATACATTCAGAAGTGGCTCCATCGAGCACTGAGACTTTTGATTAATAAAAACAAAAGACTTGCCAAGGAAGACCTACAAAAAGAGCGCCAAGAGCGGAAAGCGTTATCAGAAGAAGTACGTATAGACGCTGCGGTTTCTGTCTGGGAAAAACAACAGGGTGAAGAGGCAGACCCGCCGATTGTCAATATCAGTGAGAAAGCTCCCACTCCTGAAGTCGGTGGCGTTGAGTTAGAATGGGGAGAGCCTGAAGATAATTTTGATAACACCAAAGCTTCAGCATTGGCGGTTGTTCTGGAAGCTTACGGTGTTTTAAGCCATCTTGACTCTACCGAACGCGTAGCATTGATAAGAGATATCCTAATGGTTCTGGATGACCACTCATGACACAGCATGAAGGTTTGGAGAAATCTGTCTTGCCGACAAAGGTAGATGAACTTGCAATTCCTCTTCCTCTCGATAAACTTCAACCTTGGCACAGACCTCGAAAACAGTACGTCCGTGAGAAGCAATGGCAATACTATACCAGGCACCTGATTAGAGTATTAAAGAAAAGGAATGCCCTCAAGGGGGGGATACTTAACTATTTTTCATTTCCGGGGATCGATCACTTTGATGTCGAAGTTATCGGTGAAGTCGTTACAAATGCCGGGTTAAAACTGGAGACGCTGGGATTCCTATCTGAGGCAGAAAAGGCACCAGTAAAGGCGCGTTCTCAGGTTAGATTGGAGAGTCTTATTAAAAAAGATTTGATAGAAGACACGTCGGCTACGGTTCCATATCGAATACAAGATATTGTGCCTGTAACCGGTCAGGCGTACCGAGAGGTAGAAAGGCGGGCTCCTTTCCACATAATTAATATTGATGCCTGCGGTTCCATAGCTCCGCCATCCGCACAACATTCCGACAGGATTATCACGGCACTGCATCATTTGGTGGGATTACAGTTAAACCAAATGCGGCACCCATGGCTCTTATTTGTTACCACCGATGTGCGACTGGATACTCTCTCTTGTGAGGTAAGATCAAGACTGGAGGATGTGATTAAACGTAATGCTGAAAATTCTGAGAATTTTAAGCAAGGTGCAATAAACTGTTTGGGTGATGCAAATGTAGATGATCTTGAAGACGCTATAAATTGTGCAAAGGACCCATTGAGGTTCCAGTCACTCTTCAGTTTGGGGTTTTCTAAGTGGCTCCTTCATAATGCACAGGTTGAAAAGTGGGATGTGGAGTGCCTGCGGTTTTACGGTTATTCAACCTCACAGGATGCCAGACAAATTTCAATGCCCTGTCTTGCTTATGAATTCAAGCCACGTCCAATTGACTACAATGACCAAATCAGAATAGTGGAATCGCCTACACCTAGACCAGTTAAAGAGACCGATTATTCAATGCGGGCAATCGAAAGCACACAGAAGATGAAGAATATAGATTGTCTTTTTGCTAAAAAGCCAGAGATGGGGGTCGAATATGCCAAAAAGCAAAGGGATCTACTTACTAACGCCGGGTATCAGGCTGCGACTCTAAAGGAGTTTGACTCCGAATACATTAACAATGCTCTAGAGACTGATTGAGCAATTGCTCTGGCTAATGGAGGCGGAACAGCCTCACTTACCTGAGAAAACTGAGACGAAAGTGTTCCAAGAAGCAAGTAGGATCGGGGGAATCCTTGGATCAGCATAGCTTCAAATACGCTCAGGCGTCGGTTGCAATCCGGGTGGACATGCACTTCGCGATGGCCATAAGATGCTGTATAACTGGGTTTATCCCATGCAAGGGTTTTAAAACTACGGCCAGTTGAACGTCCAGGACTAAGAGATGCATTAAAAAATTTCTCTGATCTGGGTGTCATACACCAATGGTTAGGGTGTTCCGGATAGATTTGAAGCGATTTTGAGTGGATATAGTGGACCGGCTCGGTCAATCCAGAGATAACGTCTCCCACAACCTTGATATTGTGAACTTTCCGGGGCTTACTCCACGCTTCCAAGTAACGAGATTTATTGAGTGCGATCAGGAATAGTCTCTTTCGCGTTTGAGGTACTCCATAATTCACAGCATCGTAAACATCGCAAAATACAGCAAATCCTTCAGCTTCGAGGCGGTCGATTTCCATTTGAAGCAGTCGGCCGCGGTTTGCCTTCATGATCTCAGGAACGTTTTCCATCACGATAAAATCCAGACCTCCTCGGTTGCGGTGAACTTTGAGGGCAAGACTAAAAAAAGACCTTACGAGCTTTGTCCTTGGATCGTTTGCTTTTTTTGATGAATTTCCTCTACTGAAGCTTTGACAGGGGGGGCCTCCTATGACGCCACAAGGGCAGAACTTCTCTCCATAATCTTTATCCAAGTCGGAAAGTTTGATCTGTGTAACGTCCCGAATAAAAGCAGAATTCTTGTCTCGATTATAATTATGGGATTCAACTGCGGGTGGTCTAAGATCATATGCGAGACCGGTTTGATACCCCGCTTGCTCAAAGCCAAGGTCAAGACCCCCGCAACCACTGAAAAGACTGAGTATCAACCGTTTTTCCTGTGAAGATTTTGGCATATAGATACTCACCGGCGGATTGATGGGCGCTACCGTGCTCACACTTGAAGTACTCTCAGCAGCACTGATGCCCACCCCAAATTACGCAATTTTTGGGATATAGTTTATTCCGCTCCCCTATACACAAACCCGCGAAACTGTCCACCAGGATTCAGACGACCTGTTCAGTGTCCCAGATCAATCGGAATGGTGTGGGCCACCTTACAAACTGATGTTTTAGAACGCTGATGTGCGCTCATCAAAACTGGAAGCGGTTTAATTTTCATCTGATCCAAGTATAGTTTGTCATAGTTTTTGGTTTCACTAAAAACGATGAGCGATGCCTAGAACTTATTCCATGATGATGTCGACAATAACTTTATCAAGCATGTGTTTGACAGGATGAACCGCGCTGACCATTACATCTTCCAAGTTCTTACGAAACGGCCAGAGAGAGCTGTTGAGATCAGTGGCCACCTCACATGGACCCCGAATATCTGACTGGATGTGAGCATTGAAAGTGCTAGGTGGCAGCACCGAATCAATTCCTTGAAGCAAACGGGGATCATGCTGAAAATCTTATCCCCTAAACCTCTTCTGGGACCTCTCCCAGAAATCCCCTGGACGAAGTTGCCTAGGCGATCGTTGGTGGGGAATCGGGGGCTGGAACACGCGAAATGAATCCCCAGTGGGTTAGGGAAATCCGCAACAACTGCATGCGCAGTGGAGTAGCGTTCTTTTTCAAGCAGTGGGATGGACCCATCAAAAAGCGTATGGGAAGGGGCCTTGATGGGTGGACACGGGATGATCTGCCGGAATCCTTGTCCCCGGGGAGATGCTCCGATAAGTAATGCCGCCCTCATCTCAATACACTCAGAGCATACTGACCTCCTGGGACGTAACAATTTTGGCACTTTATTGTACTTCCTCCATCTTGACTTCGACGGTTACCTCCGTCACAGGGGTTCTGGAGTGGGATTTCCGGGAAAACTGAACACTACCAATCCCCCTTTTCAGGGCGGAATGATGAAGATCGAGACCGAATGGGACGCTTGATTTAGGAGGTCGTCCCCTCTTTGAACAGTACGGTCTGGCGCTGTATCGTCAGACCGACTGTCTGGTATAGGCGCCCGCTCGTTTCGGTAACCTTCGATGGAAGAAGGTATTCTGCCCGATTGCCTCGATCACAAATCATGGAGGTTTCCACCGCACCAAGTTCTGCTAAAATCTGCCCTTCACTCAGGCGATGTTTTGAACCAAACCTCGCATTATATCGGTGTCGGAAGATCCGTAACAGGGCAAATGCAACAAAACAGATTGCAATATGGGCACGCACCCGACGCTCGACCCAGTGAAAGATGGGCCGGATCGCCATGGTGTGTTTCATCACACGAAAACCTTCTTCAATTCGCCATAACTCTCCATAATGTTGATAGACTTGTTCTGGAGTCAGATCCTCCAGACTCGTCCAGACCCCATGCAGCCCATCAAACTTCTCATCCCGAACAATCGCTGCTTGATCTAAGCTCACTCCATCCTGCTTCACCTTCAGAAATCGACCACTTCTGCCGGTGCCCTTGACCCCCTGTTTCAAACGATTCTTCACCTTCTCAATTGCCTTCTCCCGTGAATGTACATCCCGAGCTGCCTTCTTTGGACAATAGCGCAAAATCAAGCGTCGACCACCAAGTTTGTGTTCGGTAACCTTACGACCCGTCGTTAAAACCTTCCAAGACTGTGCCCCGAGAATCGTCTTGGTGTGGAGTTGATTTAATGACCGTAAACGTGCAGCCACGATATAGTCACAGCCCAGACTTTGCAACAACGCTAAATTCTCCTTGCTCAACATCCCTGAATCGGCAACGACAATCATCCGATCCAAATCAAAACATTCTTTGAGGCGCGTCATCGCCGGTTCAAGCGTCTTTACATCGGTGGTATTGCCGGGAAAGAGTTCGTACGTGACCGGAAGCCCTTCTTGGGTTTGGATCAATGCCAAGACCAACTGAACCTTTTTGGGCTTCCCATCCTTGCTAAACCCTTTCTTGCGTAGCTCATCCGGCAACTCACTGGCAAAGCTCAATGTCGTCACATCAAAAAATAGCACCTTCAGTTTCCCGCCAAGCATGCCGAGCGTCTCGTTGGAGACCAGCTGCTTCATCTGTTCAATTCGGTCGTCCGTGACGGCATCCATCATCCGATAGAACTTCTCCACCGGAACGTCCACCCCCGCATCCTTGGACATCTGTCGTGCATGGGCCAGTTTACTATCCCCAGGTGCAGCCAGACGAAGTAAAACCGCTTGCTTGAACAGACGACGAGACATCTTCTGACGGCGATCAAAGACCTCTGTAAACCGCATCTGGTGATACAGGGCCCCCATGACCTCGTGAAAGCCCAGACAGATGCGCCGTATTTCCTCCCATAATATTCATCTCAATTTAGCAGTTTCATATTGATAAGCATCTGGGGAGCCTTATCCTGCTATATTTGTTCCATTCATTGGGCGATTAGCCCTGTTTTTCGTGGATTTTGATCGAATAAACCTCTGTTTTCGTTCTGAATCAAGTCAGCTGACCTGTTTAAGAATTATCTACTCATTTCACCCTCAAGGTGATCCCATGTCCCCGTCTTCTGCGCCTCTTTTTGTGCTTCCCTTCAACCAGTCAATTCGGATCAAATCGTCTAGTCGCAACCATACGACCTCGGACGCAGGCGCATTCTTGTTGCGGTCGGTGATTGATCGCACCGGAATCCTGGACTTTTTGACCGATCAACTGCACGATCCTCGGGATCCACATCGTATCCACTATCCTTTGTTTGAACTGCTTTTGCAGTGGCTGCTTCCGTTAATGCAGGGCTGGAGTTGCTTGTGGACGGATGTGGTCAGCCAGGATGCGGCCTTTAGCGTGTCCACCAGCACCAGTCGGGGGGATGGGGTAGTCGGATCAGATCGTACGTTGGCATCGCAGCCGACCATGTCCCGCTTGGTGGGTCTGCTGGGCATGGTACAGAATCTGGTTCACTTGAAGGCAGGGCTTCTGAAGGTGGGGATGGAGCATATGCTGGTCCAAAACGGTGGACGGCGGCGCGATAAAGTGGTCATTGATGTGGATGCGATGCCCGTGGATGCACACGGCAACCAGCTTGGCAGCAAGTATCATGGGCATTATAAGCGGACCATCTTCCTTCCCCTGATTGCTTCGTGCGGGGAGACCGGGGATGTGCTCGGGGCGCAATTGCGTCCGGGAACTCAGCGCGAGGTCACCGATTGCGAGGACTTCATCGTTCCCATCGCCCATGCGGTGCGCCAGCATGTCGCCGACCAAGTCATTGTCCGTATGGACGCCGGCTTCAATAGTGGTGCGTTGTGTGCACGACTGGAGGCCGAAAATATTGGCTATCTCATGCGTCTACGCAAGAACAAGACACTGGAGCAGATGGCCGCAAAGTACGTGAAGGATCGCCCGTTGGAGGATATGACCTGCATTGAATTGACCTATGGTGCGAAGTCGTGGGAATGTACTCGTCGGGTGGTATTAGTGATCAAGTCGCGCCCGGGAGAACTCTATGATAGGGTCTATTTTTTGGTGACCAATCTTGACGCGGAGATGTATCCAGGTCAGAAGTTGGTTCCCATGTACAGTCAACGCGGGAAGGCGGAGATGCATCAGGGCGAGATGAAAATCGCCTGCAGCGCATCATTGTCGTCCTCTCCACGTCCCAAGTCGCATTACCGTCAGAGACCGATTGAGCGTACATACGAAGTGGATCCCGATGCGGAGGTCGGCGCGGAGAATGATGTGCGCCTCCAGGTGTACATGCTGGCCTACCAGCTTCTTCACATCAGTCGATGCAACTTGCATAGTCCGCCTCCACCGTTGGATGAGACGCCATCGTCTGAACAGACTCCACCGGCGCCAACGCAATGCGCCCAGGGGCTGCGTCAAACGAATCTACCTGGAACTGTGCTGGACGAATCAACGGGGGGCGCCTTGGAGACGGATGCGCAGGACTCCCCGGACCCCGGTCGGCAAGAGGCGCACATGCACATTCGCCGCTTCCGACTGTGTGTGCTGAAGGTCGGTGCAACCATGGCACGTCATGGCCGCTATGTAACCTTTTATATCGCCCAGTCAGCCGTGCAGGCCTGGAAGCGTTTCCTGGAACATTTTCAGCAGTTGCAATGGTACACAATACCGGAATATTGAAGCTGAGCCTTTCCGCTACACCCGGAATTCGTGCCTGCTTCGGGCCGGACTCCGAAGCGAAAACCCTCCCCGGAGGTGATTCTTGGAACGAGTGTAGAGCGAAACGGACCTCGCTGTAGGACTGGACTGCACATGAGGAATGGATTGACCGGAAATCCACCTCAATCAACCCGGAAAATATGCGAGAATGACCTCGGGAGTCGCCCCAATCGTGAAGGTCAACTCGCAGATCCCATCTCACACAGGAAATCCTGACTCCTCACAACCAAAGACGCACTTTGGAGCCATGGGAAAATCCATGATGAATAATATGGGTTCCTCCAGCTTCCGTGCATCTTTGATCACCAGTGCCTTCGACTCCCGTTTTTTTCTGCGGGCAGCCACCACCTCGTCTACATAAGACTCTGCAGGAAATAAGGAGGGTTGCAGGTCTTCTTGGATCCGAGCTAATTCCAGATAGGCAATTTTAACCAGACCGTCCACTGCATCCGGGTGAACGCTTCCCATGTGTCGGACGATACGAACCCGCGGCTTTCTTTCCTTATTACGGTAGCTCTCAACAATCTGGACAGAGATGTTTTTCGTGGTTTTTCGTTTGAGTTCTCGGACCCACATGACACAGTTGGTTGGTGAATTACAAAGATACGAAAAATACAATTAAAAAGCAAGACTGAACACTACACAGGAAGGCCAAAAAAAAACCTCCCAGAAAGCACGGAAACAGTGGTTTTGTACCTGGAAAAATCGAAACCGTCAAAGTCAGGTATTGTACTTCCTCCATCAAGAGAATAACTGCAGTGGCAGAAATGGAGGGGCGGCTTTTGGTTCGGTAAAGAATGTGTAGATGGCTACGACATCCAGATCCAGCATTTCGCACAGCCTCTATATGGACTATTACTCGAAGGCTCAAGTTGCCAGCGCCTTCGTTCTTGACAACGTTTACCGAATGAGCAATCCAATGAAGTTGTCGGACCTGCCAGGAGAGAAAATGCCACTACAATCGTTTTGTTATTTGGATGAGGATGACTTGAGAGTTATTTCCAAAGACCCCACACACCGACCACTACAGCATCCATATTTCCACTTTTCCTCGCACGCCAACTCCAGCATCATGGACACCTCGGAAACCGAGGGGGCATTGCCAGTGTTGCACCGGCAAAAGAGCTTGGGTACCAGATATAAGTCAAATATGAAGGGGTGGGGATTACTTAATGAGATCATAAATTCGCCTGGAGCATTCCATAAAGCGGAAGTGTTTAGCAGACTTCAGCTAGAATCGCTTGACAAGCGGCGGCGTGAATACAAATATGTCGGATGGGTGTATGTGGCATGGAATCCAGGGTTTGCGGACACCGTATTCAAAATTGGGCAAACTCGGGGATCTCCTTCGGAGCGAATTAAGGGACTGAGCACATCGACATCTGTGCCCCAAAAATTCCGACTCGTATACTTTATCCATGTGTCCGATCGCCTGACGGCTGAAAAATATGTGCACCAGACACTGGAAGATTCCCGCCTCAATCCCGGAAAGGAGTTCTTCAATACTCCTATCATGAATGTGGTGAAGGTGCTGGAGGAAGCAGGTAGCCTATGGCAAATCCCTGCAGGGAAAACGCCGAGGGCTGGATATCTTCCACCAGCGTTAAATAAACAAATCACTTCTTGCCCCAGATGCAAAAAGAAGAGCAGAGTTCCTCTACTCGGGATCCCCATAACAGTTAACTGTCCAGAATGCTCCACCCCTTACGAGGTAGTGAGCGTGTGAATTGAGGGACCGTTGCATGTGCCATGTGAGTACATAAGCCGTACAATCCCCATCGGTATGCCGCCTCCTGGATTGCCCACCCGTCCGCCTGATCCCACCCCCGCCGTGATCGACCGGGGGCCGGCAACGCATTTTCATGGCCGGAAAACAATCCTGGGAGATTTCGATGGCCTGCTGGAGCACTACGCCAGTAACTCCTCTGGAGGCACATTCCTGATCCAAGGTGCCCCAGGCGTTGGGAAGACGGCGCTCCTCTATGAATGTGCGCGCTTGGCACACAACGCAGGGTGGCGGATCGCAGGAATTGATGGGCTGTTCCCCCTCTGGCGGCCGGGTGCATTGCGCTCGGCGCAGTACGAGGGAGACCACTTGGTGGATGATGGGCTGGCCATTGACCAGAGCGGCAGATCCGTCTTGGAGATGCTCCGGGGCGGAGAGGGCCCGCTGCTCCTGAAGCTGGATGAGGCGCAGCGACTGGAAGATCTGAGCAAAGATCTCGACATCTGGTTGGTGGTGGGCGAGGTCCTGACCGCGATTCATAATGGCGAGATGGGGCGTCCACTAGTTCTCTTGGCGGGGGGCTTGGGAACGACAGAAGATGCCTTCAAGGCGCTGGGGATTTCGCGGTTCGAGCGGAGGAGCTTTGTAGAGTTGGGCAGACTGGACAAAGATGCGGAGCGGTCAATCATCCACGACTGGCTTACAGAGGAAGGTGGAGCCAAAGGAGACCCCACTGAGTGGATTGATGGCATCGCCCAGGAAGCACACGGATGGCCGCAACACATCTTGTCGTATGTGGGGCCCGCCGTGGAATACCTGCATCCTCACGGGGGAATAATGACCCCGGATGGCTTGGCCACCGTTCTGTTTGCGGGCCGCAACTTCCGGGAAAAATGCTATGAGCGGCGGGCGGGCGGATTTTCCCAGAAGGAGCGGCATCGCTTGGCGAAGGTATTCGAGAATGTCCCGACTGGGGGGAGCACAACCCGTGAGGCGATCCTGTCATCCCTGTCCCGTGAGTACGGAGAAAATACTGCAGAGAAGCTCTTTCGCTGGGCTCGGCACTCCGGCATCCTGCAAGTGGTCAAGGGGGGACGTTGTGGGATCCCGATTCCATCGATGCAGGATTGGCTGGTGGAGAACTACGGCCACCTCGATAGCGAATCGCCGCCGATGGGGTTCACCGGTCACTCAGGGAAAAGCTCAGGCCGATGACCTGAGAATCGTGTAATCACTGTATGGTTGGCTCTCAATATCCTCGCGACCTGACTTCCGATCCAATCCTTACTGTAACATCACTTCCATTGATGCTATCGCCGCGAAGGGATTAAACAATTCTGGTCACACTTGTTCTGTATACCGAAACACCGAACATCGGCTACTTCCTGGAACCGTTGAGTCTCGGGCTCTGTCCAAATCATCCATTGTCCATGACTCTACCGTTACCTCATAGCTATGCGCAAATCCCGGCATTTTGCTTCTCCTCCACTGACGGCAGCGTTTGACCGTGGGCCTGCCAAATATTTTCACGGTAGGAAAGAGATCTTACGCAATTTCAATGAACTTATAGAGAATGCGGTACAGGCGAAGTCGGGCACGAGCTTCCTGATTCAAGGTGCACCTGGAGCGGGAAAGAGCGCCCTTCTCGCTGAATGTGAAAAATTGGCTGGGGATCAGGGATGGAAGACTGCGGAGATTGATCCGCCTGCCCTTTGGGATCCAGAGGCATTGCGTGATTTTCTTGGTTTGAGAAAATTTCCGATTAGAGGGAGATCTCTGCAACTCGCCCCGAAAGATATTGCGACTGCTGCAATTACAGTTGATTGGTCTCGCAAGACAATTCTAAAAATGCTTGGTCATGGAAAGCAGCCGTTACTCCTCACATTGGATGAAGCGCAAACACTGGGAATAACCAGTGCACCTCCATCTGACCAAGCTACAACCGTAACCAATGTGCTCAAGGCGATCCACAACGGAAAATTAAACAAACCCGTCATCCTAATCACGGCGGGATTGGGGACGACAATAGATGTCTTTGAGGAGTTGGGGATTCCGAGGTTTTCGGGAAAATGCTTCGTGGAACTGGGGGCGTTGAGCAAAGAGGCGGAGCGTGCGGTCATCCACGACTGGCTCACGAAGGAAGGCAAAGCCACCAAAGATCCCGGGCCGTGGATTGATGGCATTACCCAGGAAACGCATGGCTGGCCGCAACATATCTTGTCGTACGTGGAACCCGCATTAAAGCAACTGGTGGCAGATAACAGAGCCATGACCACAGAGGGGTTGAATGCCATCCTGGAAGCAGGCCGTGCCTTTCGGTCAAGGTATTACGAGCGTCGGGCAAATGGTATTAGCAGAAAACAGCGCCGTAGCCTAGCAAAACTAATCGCGGACATTCCATTAAGCGAGGGGTTGGATAGAGAGGATATCATGGCATCCCTAACCCAGGAGTACGGCCCCGATGAAGCAAATAAACTGTTTCGGAAAACATTGCACAGGGGTATACTGCACAGGCATGAAGGGATCTATACCGTCCCGATCCCCTCCATGCAGGACTGACTGGTATCCAAATATGCTAATATCCAGATCAAATCCCTGCCTCCAACGATGAGACCCTGGGAGGCTGGTGGCAGGGATACGGGGACAGAGATAGGGCAGCGCCCCTCAGCTAAGTGAATCGTACCACATTCCTTTTGGGAGTAGGGGCTTCTATTCCTGCAGGATATAGTTCCACCAAGTGCCTGACAAAGAAAATTCTGGCTTCTGAGAATTATTATCAGCATACAGATAAAAAATTCTATCCTCTTGATGATGATGAGCGCCCAGTAACAGATTGCACAACACCTGTTGTGCGCCGCATCATTGACTGGCTATTCAAGCGAACAAAGGAATACTTCCAAGATCGTGGGGAGCCCAAGGAACCCAATTACGAAGACATTTACTATCTAGCCTCACAGTTGAGGGACGATGCCACTGAGTTACAAAATCGCGTTACTGCCGCTAATTTGTAAGCTAAAATGTGAGATGATCTCGTGGCCGGAATTCGAGGAGTATTGTGAAGCATATCCGTGGAGTATCTCCTCTCCAGATATACTAGACTTCAACAAGTTGTGCAGCGAAACGTGCCACTACATTGAAGATATTGTTACCGATCTATTGAATCATAACGGAGAATGTTGCACCAAGCATCTTGAAATCATTAAGACCATCCACGAGGTAGACGGTTTGGAGTTGAGAGGTATCGCCACATTGGCACATGATACACACGTTGAAAGAACTTGAGGAGCGCAGGAATCACGCTTGCCGATGGCTTCAGTCCTCCTATCCCTGGCGATACGCTGCGGATCTGGAAGAATCAATTCTCTTCATGTGACGGCATCCCGTTTGTTAAGCTCCATGGGTCCATCAATTGGACTCGCTTTGATTTACCGGAACCGAATAAATACGAAACGCTTCCCCAGTCTGAAATCGGAGTAATTGAGCCTTCTTACTTGTCGAACTGGGACACCATTCTCTGATGCGCTGAACAACGAGCCGAAGGACCATAATCATAGAAGCATGAAGGAGACCCAAAGAGTATATGTGGTCCCCCAATCTCAAAGCCATATACCTTTTCCTTGATCTGCTTCTCGAATGCTTGTGAACACCGGAGTGATCTTTGTATCTATCGACGATAAGAAGCAGCACCGGCTCATGGCTATGATGGACGAAATTTGATAGGGAGTCCCCCGTCATCAAAAGGCTTTCACTATTGGTATTAACCCATGGTATGGTGGCATTGTGTTGGGCCAAGTGCAGTTGAGCAGGAATGCAAGGGTTAGAAGCAATTGTGTAGGAGAGACTTACGCATAGTCCCATCGGGAACCCCGTGGTACTGAATTTGTAACTGCGCTCTAATAAGAAATGGTTGAAATGCCCCAGAATCCAACTCTTCTCTTGGAGTCAGTCAGCATTGTCGTGACTGCGCAGTTCCATAATCCGTCAATTCTCAATCCTGATTTTCTGGTTTCGAAAGGTATTGTACCGGATGACTGGCAAGTAAATGATACGCTGACGACGCCGGTTATGTCTTCCGCCAAGTACGAAAATGGGGTTAACTGGACTATAGATCAATCCCGCCTGTTAGTTGCCGAACCTACGGGCCCAGAATTCAAAGATAGTTATCGCATCCAACAGCTTGTGAAGGTGTACCTGAGTACTCTTCCCCACATTCCTTATCGGAGCCTTGGGCTTAACTTTCTTATAGTAATCCCTGAGCCACATCCCCAGCGTCGCTTGATTGAACGATTTGGGGCAAATTGGATAAGTGATGAGAGTTGGATTCTTGAGATGACACCTAGTTTTAAATTTCAAACTGAAGATGCTTTGTGTGCAGTCACAATCTCTTGTATACCCCAGAATGACGGAAAAATAAAATTGGACTGCAACATCCATCATGAAAATCTTTCGAACTCCGTTGAACTTTGTGATGCAATAACAAAGTGGCCTGTTCGTCAGCAGTTCGTCCAATCTGTCTTAAGTAAGTTGTTTGAAGTATGAACCTGGTAGATACGGTAAGTCACGATACCATCCAAAGTGATGTGTTCAGAGTGCCACCATACCATACTGAGCGTGTGACAAGTTTGACTGGAACCGAGAATACACGGACACCAACAGGGTCTGCTGGATTCGGTGAACCGAGCTCCGTAGGAACCTCGAGCATTGGAAGATCCGTCCTCCAAGAAATTCGCATTTACGTCAGAAGATTCTTGGAGAATATTGGTTCAGATTATCCCGAAGAAACATCTGGGGGTCCAGCTTTGCCAATCAATCAATTAGTTGTGGAGAACTTTGTATTGGACCCTAAGAACATCTTATCCAGATCCAAAAGCGATTTTGAGGAATCCCCGGATCTCATCACTCAGATTAATGATGCAAATAATCACGAAGAGATATTTAAAGTCCTGGATCTTGCGGAGCACCAAAAAATTGCGCAGCGCCTTAGATATCTGCACGAAATAACCCAAGATGATGACCCGGAAGATCCTGCCATGGAGTTCATCTCGCTACGCAAGCTAGCTCTATTCTTTGCAAGTGACGATGTTTCACTCCCTGAACCCGAAATCGGAATAAGCCCCGATGGATTTTTGCAGGCTGAATGGTATCCAAGCAACGCAGTCGCTTTGATGGAATTTCTACCTGATGATAATATAGTCTTTGCGGCAACGTTGACGATTGATGGACAAAATAGATCACATGATGTTCATGGTACAGGTGGAAAAGAACTTGCGCTGCGGACTATTCGGCCTTTTATAAGTCGGTCCTAAGGGTAATGTCTGGCGTTGGGATAGATGAAGAGCACCACATTTCAAGGTATTGCAAGCCTTCGTCTGTTAGCAGTAAACCCAACTTTGCCTTTCAGGCTTAAAATTTACTGATTTTCCGTCTTTTTTCCGTACTGAATCCTGTCTGAGGGCCTTCAATGGCCCTTTTTTTGTCTAAAAAGTCGTTGTAGCGCTTTTTGTAAGGGATCTTTTACTCCCGCAACCCGTTCCAACAACTTGACACCAAGACAATCCTCTTTGATCCATGTTCATTCGTGCACGAAAACGTACCCTCAAAAACGGCCAAGAACGCCGCAGCTTTGCGCTCATCCAAGCCCAGCGTGTGAACGGAAAACCCCGAAATCTCACCCTACTCAATCTTGGAAAAGAGTTCAACATTGCAGAAGAAGACTGGCGGGAACTTACCCAACAGGTCGTTGCACGTCTCAAAGGGCAAACGCGGCTCTCTTACAAGGAAGACGACCAAGACTTTCAGAATGCGGTGGATGACATCGTCGAGCGACTCCAGGACAACGACTATGATGTCGACGCAAAGCCGCCCGATACCCGGGACACGATCCTTACGGATGAAATTCGTCATCGTGATTCCCGCACGGTCGCAGGAGAGCGTCTGGCGGTGGAGGCCATGGAATGCTTGGGCATCCCAGAGATTTTACGCACACTCAATTTCTCCGAGACCTATGTTCGACTTGCCTGTGCGATGATCGTTGGACGCATGCTGAACCCGGGCAGTGACCGTGCCACGCATCAGTGGATGGTCAACTCCTCCAGTATCCTGGAAATTCTTGAACTCAACGTGCCGGGTCTGAACTCCTTGTACCGATGCTCGGATGAGTTGCACAAGCATTCCCATGAGATCATGGATTGTCTCTATGGAAACACAAAGGAGTTGTTTGATTGTGATGAGACCATCATCTTCTATGATTTGACCAACACCTTTTACCATGGTCAGGAAAAGGGAGAGTTGTTGCGCTATGGACGCAGTAAGCAGAAGCGAAACGATTGTCCTCTGGCCACGCTGGCCTTGACATTGGATGGATCGGGATTCCCGCGCAATGCAGAGATTTTACCCGGCAATGTGGCCGAGCCCGGGACGCTCAAACAAGCCATTGAGTCCTTGAAAGGGACAACGCCAACGGTCATTATGGATGCGGGCATTGCAACCCAGGAGAATGTTGCGTACATGAAAGAAAAGGGATTGAATTGGATCTGTGTTCAGCGCACCAAAGCCCCTGCCGTGCCCGATCGGGAGCCGGAGCAGGCGTTTGAGACGGCGGGCGGGGTCAGGATCAGAGCGTGGGAGTTATCGAAAGCAGATCGGAATCTGGAAGACGCACAAGAGAATGAGCGGGAAGATCCAGAGCGATTCGTATATGTGCACAGTGAGGCCCGACAGGCCACCGAGGAGCAGATCCTTGCATCAAAATGCGCAATACGAAAAGGCACTCACCAAGCTCCACGAAGGACTGTCCAAGCCCAAGTGTCTGAAAAATTATGAAAGGGTGCTCGTAAAAATTGGTCGCCTGAAAGAAGAACACAAGAAGGTGAGCCACACTTATGAGGTGACGGTCACGAAAGAAAAGGGAACCGAGCATGCCGGGAGTGTGCGCTTTACCAAGCGTGAAGTGCATGAAACCAGGCTCCTGGCCGCAGGAGGGTACGTGCTGCGCACCAGCCATACCGACTGGTCGGTGGAAGATGTGGCACGCGCCTACTGGCGACTTACGGAGATTGAGAACAGCTTCCGGGTGATGAAGTCGGACCTGGGTTTACGACCGATTTATCACAGTAAAGATGAACGAATTGAAGGACATTTATTCATCACCGTGCTGGCCTATCATGTAGCTCATTCGGTCCGTACCAAACTCAAGAAAGATGGCATCCATGACAGCTGGGATACCATTCGCAACGAACTCAACAAGGTCAAACGAATTACGACCGTGCTGCCCAAAAGCAGGTACCGCTATATCCTCACCAACGTAGATCAGGATCTAACGCCGAGATTAGAGAAGATCTTCCTGCATCTGGGATTCAACTATGATCCTGATGCGACCAGAACGAAACAGGAATACACGGATCCGAAGGTGCCCCCAAATCAACTGCCTCCTGATTCATGAATCTGTCGAAATCGTTTGTTCGTGTTGAAAAAAGGAACTCCAAATGGAGCAGCAAAGGTTGTGTCCGACCAAGAGAACTGGAGGCAGATCGGCAGAGGAGAAGGGCGGCAAACCCAGCAAAAACCAATGCCTGAACCTCCCTAAACCTTTCCCGACCCATTTGGGAAATTACAAAGTCTGGAATCCCTCGAAAAAATATCCCGCAATCGGGAATGTGAAAGATCCGTATCTTTATGACACTACAATTGGCGAAGTTGGGTAAAGGTCTACCGCTCACAAATGCCTTTGCACTCAGAGATAAAGAGGAACATCTTTCGGTGAATTGGCTCGAGTATTTCGAGAAACCAGACTTGGATCAAGCCATAGATTGCGTTCGTCAAGCTTTTCTTAATAAGGGTTATACAATCAGAGCCAATGGTAGATTTGCTGTGTTACGGGTGGGTGAAGTGAAAATGGTGATTTCGGACGTCAGCCCTTACCCAGCCAAGGTTGAACGTCAACCCAAGGAAGATGACCGATCGCACTGCGGTGTCTTTGGATATACTGGAGGTATATCCAGGGATCGATTAATTGCCGCAAAGCTTGCAAGACTAGTCCATGCCAAGGATGTGCATCCGGCGATATCACCCTAACGACACTAGAATTCCTAGCTCTACTACGATCCTTCTGGACGGGACGAGCAAACCAGTTCTGGTTCTTTATCTTTTTTAGTGGAAAGAGCACTTTCGGACCCCATCTGGGTAGAGATCCATTCCTCCAAGATAGAAATTTGCACTGACAAACTACTGTTTATTTTCGGCATCCTCACGCCGAATTTTGATGGTTTTCCTGACTTCGGCGGTTTAGCGCATCCAAAATTTGGGGATCTCTGTTTCAGTGTCTTCTGGGGGAGGTTTTTGAGTGATCCTGTTTGTAGTGTTCAGTTTTGTTTGTGAATGATTTTTTTCGTATCTTTATGCAATCATTCCCACGAATTTCATGTTTGTTCGAACGCTACGACGCACCACGACCCAAAACGTTGGGGTCAAGATTGTCGAGAACTATCGCAATAAGAACGGCCAGGTCCGGCAGCGGATTATCCGTCACATGGGGAGCGTTCCCGACGGAGCGCCTCTGGCGGCCTTGCTTCGGTTGGCCCATCTGGAGATGGAGCGACTCCAGGAGCAGACCCGGCCCTCTCTTTTTCCTGCGGAATCCTATGTAGACGAGGTGGTGGCGGCGCGTCTGGATCCCACGGACACCGGGCCGCTCCCGATTGCAGATGCCCGCAAGCTGGAAGAAGAGCGCCGGATCTGTCTGGGGTTTCATGAAGCCATGGGGACCTTATATGACACGTTGGGGCTCTCGAAGGTGTTTGATGCCCGCACGAAGATGTCTCGCCGACTCTTCAAGCAGGCCGTATTGCTTCGTATGGCCATGCCGGGGCAGAGCAAGCTCGCCCATTCGCAACACCTGTCCAAAGAGGCCGGGGTTGAAGTGCCGGTGGATAAATTTTACCGGATGATGGATTCGCTCACCGAGCAGCGGATTGAAGAGCTCAAACAGCGCGTCTGCGACGAGACGGTTGGCATGCTTGGAGGAACACTGAACGCGCTCTTTTTTGATGTGACGACCCTGAGTTTTGCGAGTGAACAGGCGGATGAGCTTCGTAAAAAAGGGTTTAGTAAAGACGGGAAGCCCCAAAAGGTTCAGGTGGTCTTGGCATTGATTCAGACCCCAGAGGGGCTTCCGATGACCTACGAACTCTTTCCCGGCAATACCACGGATGTCAAGACACTGGAACCTGCGATGCTGCGTCTGAAAGAGAAATTTGATTTGGACCAGATGATCGTGGTTGCCGATGCAGGAATGTTGAGTCATGAAAACTTGGCGTTGTTGAACAGCCTGGGCTGTGACTATGTGGTAGCGGCACGGTTGCGATCGTTGAACCGGGTGCATACAAAGGCCATTGTTGGGAAGCAATCCTGGAGGCCCTTGTCCACGGGCCGCAAGGTAACCGAGCACACGCTTGGCGGCCGGCGATTGATTCTGCGTTCTTGTCCAAAGAAGGCGGCGCGGGATGTCCATGCGCGGGACCAGGCGATTGCAAAGCTGAAGCGGCGCTTAACCCAGGGCGTGAAAGGGGCCGGCCGGAGTGGTCGCTTTTTGAAGGTGGACCCGGATGGCGTCCGTTTGGACGAGGCAGCGATTGCCAACGATGAGAACTATGATGGACTCCATGGAGTCTGGACGAGTTTGAAGGATCTCACGCCCGAGCAGGTGTATACTCATTATGGAGAGTTGTGGCGAATTGAAGAAGGCTTTCGTGTCTTGAAACACACCATGGCGGTTCGGCCCGTGTTTCACTGGGTTGAGCGCCGAGTGCATGCACATATCGCGATCTGTTTTGTCGCCTTTGCACTCCTACGCATTCTACGCCACCGCTACAATACGATGTTCGGTGCAAAAGGGCGACTGAGCGAGAGACAGATCTTGTCAGAACTCAGCTTGGTACAGGCCTCCATCATTCGCGATCGCGGCACCAACGCAGAATATCTACTGCCCTCCAAGGCCAAAGAAGAAGCCATCCGGCTTTACCGCGCAGTCGGACAAAAACTCCCACAACAAACCGTCCTCTTCAAGAAGGGAACCACCGCGTAATCGCATCCCTCACATTGCAGAAATCCTCGACATCCCCGATCAGAAAGGGATGTCGTAGTGTTCACTTTTTCCGAAAATCCCGCTCCAGTGCCCCTGTGACAGAGGTGACCGCCGAAGTCAGGACTTTCGGACCCCATCTGGGTAGAGATCCATTCCTCCAAGATAGAAATTTGCACTGACAAACTACTGTTTATTTTCGGCATCCTCACGCCGAATTTTGATGGTTTTGACCCGGCTGTTCATGCTTTCGGCGGAACCATTACGGATTCAAGCCGGCGGTGCAGGCCCAAGATAGCCAGTGCTCCCAGCCCTTGTATACCCAAGTACGACTAACATATCACGGTAGGGATCCGAGGCTCCACGCTTCTTGATACGGTGACCGGCTTGGGAAATTCAGGTATTTGACGTATCCACCTGTTTCCTTTTCCCTAGAACAGTGTCGTCTTCCGCTTCGGTAAGCTCTGTGATAAGTGCACCTTCCCTAAATTTTTGTTTGCCAGTTTTAAAAGCCTGTGACACCGCCATATCCTTGGAGCGTTTTAGTGCCAGTATGTGGTGTTACAAGCCAATCGTTATACCAGGCTGAATGGCAGAAAACTACAGAACAATCTATTTTTCTGCAACCCGTACGGCTCAAGCAGTCGGGTATTCATCCCAAGTGCGGCTTTCCAGAATACGTCCCGCTTTCTTTTTGTTAGTTCCACCCCACTGCTTAAAGAAAAAAGGGACTTCGGCACTTCGGCACTGGTTGCGGATTTCGGTCACCCATTCCTTCTTCATGGGTCGAGAGCGAGGCCCACTCTCCCCACCTACTATCACCCAGTTGATTCCCCCATGTCCTCCGCCCAAAACAGGTCTTAGGTCAAGGGAACCTAGAAGTGGCTCACAGGAAAGGAATCTGACCGAGGAAGACAATCTTGAGACAAGATGTGCCCGCTCCATGTATTTCTCCGTCTCGATACTGGTTCCAAGCCATATATTCGGGTGTTTCTCGGCAAGAGGTCCCAAATTCTTATCCCAGGATTCCATATACTCCGACATTCTTTCAGGCCGTTTCGTCAGGACTTGAAACTGGTGATTGGATGCTTTGCGCATCGTTTCAAATACCCTGTCTATAAATTCATCTGGCACATACGGATGGAACAGGTCGCTCATCGAGTTTACGAATATGCGTCTGGGCTTCTTCCATTTAAGCGGCAGTTCTAGGCGCTGGGGCCATAGCCGCATGCCAAACCCCTGTTCATAAGGATGATTAGGTACACCTCTGAATCTTTCCGCAATCACCTCCGCATAGCAATATTTGCATCCCGGACTTATTTTCGTACACCCGGTAACAGGATTCCAAGTCGAGTCTGTCCATTCGATTTTTGAAATTACGGCCATGTCAACATAGTTTGCGGAATGTAATGATTGTCCCGGAAGGAAAAGTTCCCCTCCTTCTGGGCTTGCCGTTTCGCTTTATTGGTTCTACTTGAATTCCATAACCTTGATAACCGTTTTCCGACTCCAAGAGCTTCAGAGCTTCTCGAGCGTGTGTTTTAAGAAAGTTAGGTTCGTTACTTGTATACTCAAGAACTTCATCTGAAGCTACTACCTTGCCCTGAAATTTCTTCCCTAATATAGGTGCCAAATACTCCCCTGGAGTATAAAGATCTTTTTGGTTAGGATCGGTCGCATAGGAGAAACGAAAAAGGCCTGATTTGTCTACTGCCCACATTGCTTCTTTCATTTTCTCGTGTCCACGAGGATGATTCGTGGCAAAAAACAGATGATATATACTCCTGCGCCTCTTGCTTTCCATTTTAAAAGGGCGCACGAATCTCGCAGTTTTTTTTAGCGAATTGTAATATAATTCTATCGCTTTAGCAGTGCGGTCTCCAGATGATTCTATAATAATATCTGATGCGGATGGATTACCAATCAATTCATTTACTTGCTCCGATAGTTCATCCACAAAGCGCTGTATCGTTGAATCCATAAAAGTAATCAGCACTTCACAGTTATCGTTTTTAAGAAATCGTTTTATAAGAGAAAAGGGCACACCCTTAATTCCAAAAGGATCTATAAACGCGAAAGCGGGAGCAATGCCTAAATTTTCTTTGTCAAGAAAATCGAGTGTTTTACCAAGAGCAGTTTCAAACTTCTCATTTTCAACGTAGCAACAAAAGTTTTCCGGTAGAGTTTTCTCTTGACCTTCAATAACCCGTTTAAGGGCGTCCGATCTATTTTTATTTTCTTCCACAAAAACAAATACTAACTCAGTATCGGGTAGATAGTCATGGTCCTTTGCGACATTGAGCGCTATTAAGGGAGACCCTTTTTCACCATTGGAATATACTCCCGGTCCGGCAAAGCCATCGTAGTAAACTATGCGGCGATTCCCTTTTGCGAGGATTGGAAACCAGGCTTGCAGATATTTTTGTAATATCAAATGTTTTGCCTTAGTGTGCGGTTTTATGGACCAGGTTTTTTCTTTAGGTAGAGTCATTTTGTTTTCCTCCTTTCACCAACAGGGCGAAATTTTTTTGCAAAGATAATACCTGATGGAGGTTATTGTTACAGTGTATGAAGTTGTCTGAATTTCAAGACCTGCCTCCGAACAGATTGAATCATTTATTGGGGGTTACCTCTAAGTTGCATATTCCGACCATGTGGACCACTGATTCCGAACCATCCGGGTCACCATTCCGAGCGAAATGGCCCACCTTGCAAACCAGTATTTCAGAGCGTTGATCCATGCTCATCACTCTGGGAACAATTTGGTTTTCATCTGATCCACGTATGGTTTTTCATAGTTTTTGGTTTCACTAAAACCTATGAGATGTACCAGCAAAACGAATATTGATGAGAAAGATCAGGCGCATTCTGGAATTCTGATTTGCGTTCAAGTTGTCCGATCGCGCGATTGTCCGCAATGTGGGGGTTCTCGGTACGAGCCCACCTCCCTTGAGGGAGATCAACTTCTTCCCTCGTGCCCTCCCCTTCTACTTTGTTCAAAGAGTAGCATTTAGACGACCTGATTTGCCGCCCCTGTGCGTACGCACAGGAAACTATCCAATCCCCAGTCGTGGACAAAAAAGAGCAACAAGCCACGGTCTGTGTTAGTACCCGTCTAACACTACAGCAGAAGCAGGCGTTGGAGCGCCGGGCACAGAGCTTGGGCATAAGCTTATCGGCTTTTGTGCGAGATTTCATTATGAACTCCAAGCGAACTGCCGAAGAGGCCCTGGCCCGCGAATGGGTGTCGGTTGCACTCCAGCTTCGAAAATTGCAATCAGATGATGGTGAAAACACAGAGCTCCAGAGAATTCTGGAGCAGTTGAAACAACTCATTCAGCGCACAACTTCGAGGCAGGATACAGATTGAGAGATTCGATGATTTGTGCAAGTCGACTAGCACAAAGCTTTCATGCGGTTGCCCGCTATCTGGAGTCGCCTAAATCCCATCGCGAAGATCGTGTCCGGGTTGCATGGATCGAAGGGCGTAATGTGATCTCTGATGAAAATCTTCAGGCTGCCGCCAGAGAAATGACGCTGATCACAGCAGTAGACCCCCGTATCAGACGCCCGGTTCTGCACATGTCCATCTCCTGGGCACCGGAAGATGATCCGTCCAGAAGTCAAATGGCGGAAGTATCCGACCGGGTACTCGCAAAGCTCAACCTTCAGGAACACCAGGCCATGCTGGTCGCACACGGGGATGAACACTATGCGCATGTGCATACAATAGCGAATCGTGTCCACCCGATCACCAGGCGGATTCGTGCATTGGGTTTTTATTACCGGGAAATCGAGGAAACGCTGCGAAAAGCGGAGCGCGAAATGAATTTCCGCGAAACGCCAGGGCATTGTTATCAACTTCCAGGACAATCTCCCCCGGATCGCCGTGAATCGCTTTCCAAACAAGCGCACAAAGCAACCCAGTCTCGGGGAGAGGTGCCGTTTCAGGTGCTTGTGCGTGATGCTGCAGAGGCAGACTTTGATGCAGCGGGCAGCTGGGAGAATTTACATGCACGGCTTGATCGGCATGGGCTCCGGCTGCTACCCAGCGGACGTGGCCTGGTGGTCACCGACGGTCACGAGTATGCAAAATGCAGCAGCGTCGCCAGGAACGCCTCTCTACGCAAACTAGAAGCACGCTTTGGTGAATCCTGGCGCAGTGCCGAGGATATCTCGCTGGATCAACAGGCCCAGAAACTCAAGCGAGTGAAGATTACAGATCTGACGGCAATCGGTAGACAATCAATCGCCAAGGAATTCATGCAGTTGGATCTGAAAGCATATGGACTCAAAGCCAGACTGGGCCAGGCAGTTTATCAGACATTGAAGGTACTGGCAAATGATGAAAAACAGCGAAGGGATCTTGGACTCTAAACCCGGCAGTCTTCGAGACCGCGCACAGAAAGCCTCCACGGATCATATCCGCAAGGAATTGGCACCGGTTCTTGAAGCACTCAAGGAGAATCAAATGGACCTGCAATCCTGTGTCCGTCAAATGAAGATACTTCTGCATGTTCAACAAGAGCCCTGGAAAAAAGCAGGGACGATGTTATGGGGGATTGTTCTGGGCGCACTTCTGTTTGCACTGCTGCAGCCTAGAGTCCAGCACACTCATGATGCGTGTGCACTGGGAAGTAAGATCATGGCGGCCTCGTCGACATTGTCTGACTCCGAACGTGCCCTGATCGAAAGGATCACTGGCGAGTGATTTTGCCTGTCTCGTAGCAATAGATCCGTGGCATCCGGTATGTAACTGCGTACCATCTCATCATCTTACAAGGTGGCCTAACGTGCAACAGAGTACACTTCTTGCAACTTTCCTGTTTATAAGCAGCCTGGCGCAGGCTCAGCAGCCGGCTCCAGAGCGTATTGTAAATGTATCCGGGCCCGTTCAGCCGACCATTGATCAGCAGATCTCCAGCTTCAATACCGGAGGGAGGGCGGATGTGCTCCGGCAGTCCGATGTATTGATTTATCCATACGGGATCTATCAGCCCGTCCTGACCTGTACGGTACTCCGGGCATGCATTGTCGAGCTTCAAGCGGGGGAAACCCTGATCAGTTTGATTGCCGGAGATGACCAGCGGTGGTTGATTGGTCATACTGCTACCGGGGCGGGAGCGGAAACGGCAATCGTCTCGGTTAAGCCGATCGACCACAATATCACGACGAACCTCATTATTTCCACGGATCGCCGGGTGTACCATATCACCCTCGACAGCCCGCCATATACCACGAAGAGGAACGAGTACAACCCCCAACATCAGTACACGCGGCACATCCGATTTTACTACCCTGCTGAACCCAAATTCGCATCTGTACCTGCACGCGAACAGGCAAGTCCGCCTAATGGCCTTTCCCTGAAAAGATTGAATCACCGCTACACCTGGCGGGCAGAAAAAGGGTTCCCCTGGGTTCCCTCGGCAGTATTTGATGATGGCGAGCGCGTTTATATACGAATTCCATCCCATGCCTACTCAGAAGATCAGCCGCTTCTCAGCATTGGAACACGTGGTAGTGAGCGCGTCGCTGATTATGTGGTACGTGACGGATACTTCATTGTAGATGGGCTTTTTGAACAGGCACGACTGATTACTGGTGGAATTGCACGCAAGGGATTCTTTCGAAGGAAACGGCACACGCAGCGCGCCCTGCACCTCTACAGAGCAAAATGATCGGTAACCTGAACGAACCCGAAAATGAGGGAGCCGAATTTGTTGATCCGGTTTCTGTTACACGATTATCCAAGCGAAATATCCTGGCCTTGGCGCTGAGTCTGGCAGGGGTATTACTCGTATTGTTTTTCAGTAGTCGCCGTCAGTCAGCAGAACCCGGCACAGAGTACGAGTTGGCTCCATCTCCCGTCGTGGATGTACTCACATTGGCACCGGTCGAACCGCGCACTCCCATGCCCAGTCCCTGGGAGCCCTCCACATCAATACGCCCGGAACGCACAGACGAGCGAAAATCCACCTATGATCAGGCGCGCCAGTCCCGTGGGGTTCTACATGTTTCGAGTATTGTGAATCCTGACAGTACCCAAGAACCTTCCACCATCACAGAAAAAGAGAAAGGGCTGATCCTTCTGGAAGGCAGCGTGATCACGGCCGCTCTTGAAACAGGCATACATACGGGCCGACCAGGTCCGGTTCGTGCACGGGTGGTGCGGCCGGTCCGGGACTCCAAACGGCTGGAACAGGTGCTGATTCCAGCGGGCACACAACTCATTGGTGCAATGGAAGGAACGCTTGCCGGAGAAGAGCCACGGGCCCTCATTGTATGGAATCGAATGGTCTTCCCGAATGGAGAAACCAAGGATTTACCGGGACTCCCTGCACTTGACCAAAGTGGTGAGGGGGGATTGCAGGACAAGGTAAAACGCCACCGGGTTCAGCGGTTTGGCAGTGCAGCAATGTTGGCACTGATCGGGAGTGCCACCTCCATCGCCACCGCCACAACGGCCGGAAGTCTGGTGGGCGGCTCGCTGGCATTGGAACTGTCTCGCACCGCATCCGGTCAACTGGAGCGCGGTAACCGCCGACAACCGACACTCATCCTCCGTCCCGGATATCAGTTTCTGGTGTACGTGTCTAGGGATATGACATTTGCAGGACCGTACGTTGAATAGGAACACACAAGAACGGCTCTACGGCTGGACCGCTCCCCGCTCTCTGGGGATTCGAAGTGTACTCACGCTCCTAGTTCTTTTCCCTCTTGTGAGTTGTCAGGTTGCGCTCACCGTCATGACACTCATTTGGGGGCCACCTGCTACCACCCCTCTCCTTCCGTATGAACTTACACGGGCAGTCCTTTTGAGTGCGGCAGTAGTGGCAGCGCCTTGGCTGCTCCAACCCTCAATGCGTGCCCCCCTCGTTCCACTCATTGTCGCACTCTGTCTGATGAGTATCGAACCATTATTCAGTCCCCATCATGTATTTCTGGCGATTGCACGTGCTCTGGATAGACCGGAATTGATGGGAGTTGTCATCGGGGCTCTTGCGGTCGGTGGGTTGATGGGAATGCTTGTGGTCAGGGGAATCATGACACGGACTACTGAGCAACTTTCGCTGGCCAAAGGCTCCACACAGTGGGGAAATGCACATGCACTGAAGAAACCTGCCAAAGGGCTCCTTCTCGGAAAGATGGGAGCAGACTATCTGCGATATGATGGAGATGGACATCTGCTTACGGTGGCAGCAACGCGGAGCGGAAAAGGAGTTGGAACCGTCATGCCCAACCTTCTGAATTACGAAGGTAGCATGCTGGTCACGGATCCAAAAGGAGAAAACTATGCAGTGACCGCTGCCTGGCGACGAGATTATCTGGTACAGAAAATCGTGGCCCTAGATCCCTTCAAGCTCGTCGAGACGTGTGACACGAAAGTGGCATCACTGAACCCGATGGATTTTATTGACCTTGATGGAGAGGATTATGTGGAAACGGCAATGATGCTTGCTGATATGATGATCGGTCGAAGCCATCAGGCCGAAGAATCTCATTGGAGGATGGAAGCAAAAGGATTGCTGCTGAGCTTCATCCTTTATGTGGCCGAAAGGGATGAGTTTAAAGATGAGCGGCATCTGATCAAAGTACGCAGTCTTTTGACACAGGACAGCGAGGGGATGGATCAGACGCTGAGGGCAATGAAGGAAAGTGCCCTGTCCCAGGTGAAGGAAGGGGCCTGCCGGATTGAGCAGAAGGCTGATCGTGAGCGCAGCGGTGTCTTTTCCACCGCGCAAAGCCATACCCATTTCTTGAGCAGTCCCCGAATGCAGCATGTACTTACGAGTACGAGCTGCGACCTGGAGGATCTACGGCGTGGAAAAATGACGGGATACATCATTCTCCCCCGAGAATATCTGAGTGCATTTGCTCCGTGGCTCCGCCTTATGATTAGCAGTTGTTACTATGCCTGCACCCATGATGCTACAAAAAAATCTCGTCCAGAGCAGCGAGTAGTTTTTCTTTTGGATGAATTTGCCAACCTCGGATATATGCGGAATATCAAGGAGGCTGTATCCCTGGGAGGTGGTTACGGCCTGACGATGTGGCTGATTCTGCAGGATCTGGCACAACTCAAGCGAGAGTATCACAGTGAATGGGAAAGCTTTTTGGCCAACTGTGACGTGATCCAGGCATTTGCGATACAGGATCCATTCACAAGCCAGAAGATTGCGCAGCTCCTCGGAGAAATGTCAATCTGGCAGCGCAGATTGAACAAGGGGGATGGACATAAATTCGGGCGGATGCGGGCGGGCTATGAAGAAGGGAGCCGTCCACTGCTGAAGCCCGATGAACTGCGAAGACTCCACCCGGCCCGCCAACTGCTGTTCGTGCGTCCATACCAGCCCGTAGCAGCAGATAAGTTCGTCTACTACAGAGATCCATTAACCGCCGCCCGTGCACGGCCGAACCCGTTTGTTGGTTGACAATCCATATCCCGTGGGCTCCGGTGGCTGCGTAAATCCAAATCAATGGTTTCAGTGTCCCAGTGCGATAAGTTTTTGCAGAACAGAACACGACAGATACTGCCTAACCGGATAAGTGATCGTGTAATCCAATGTATATCTGCATATTCCGATGATGTGGACCACCCATTCCGAGTGAAGTGGGCCACCATTCCGCGTGCTTGCCGAAGAAATAATATCCAGTCGAAGGCTGCAGAACTGCTTGGTTTCCTTGTGCGTGACTTGAACTGGCGCATGGAAGAGGTCGTTACGGTGGATTAGTCCGAAGTTTAGGATTCCTTCTATAACGTTGGCTCAAATGAACAGTTACTCAGTAACCGGGTGGTTGAAATTATCCTTATCTCATGGAACGATTTCATGAGTTATGGGTATGTGACTTATATATTCGTTCTACACGAAATCGCGGTAGAACCAAGAAATTAAAATGACTTTCAAAAGCAATAGCGCTGATGCCAGCTTCTATTATCATGAAGATGCAGCAGCGGACATCGCCCGTATGGATTCATCGGCGATGTATGGCAACCTTGCTGACGCAATGAAAAATGCTACGGTGTTGCTTCCGCCTCCTCAGATTATTCAGATAATTATGGTGAACCCACCTTGCCCTGAGGATGAACAAGTAGATCTTGATCCTGTAAAGGACCGTGGTAACGATGGATAAAAAACTACTGGTAGCAAAAATTGATTGTAGAGGAGCGGTGTATCAATGAATGAAAGGAACGTGTAGATTATCCTTGAAGATGACCGCCCAGAATACGCCGTCGTTCCCATAGCAACCCGTCGACTTAGCAAGGACTTTTCACGTTTGCCGCGAGTCCGACGGCGGCTCGCATAGGTTAGCCTTTGTGCCTCTTGTATCAGCGGCCCCGCAAAATCCAGACCTGCCTGGATGGAGTATCCGGTCAGAACCATACGTTTGGGAATCACGCTGAGACTGGTAAACAGTGCGAGGCCCCGATTGTGTATAACCCATGTCCTGGACAGTGAAGCCGCTTGGGGCCCAGCCTGTGACCTTCACAATCTGACGAACACGACGTGCCTTCCCGAAGCCTGCAATCACGACCACAATATGAACTCTACGAAGTACGAGACCGGGAGCAGGTCCGGGTCTATTGTCGTTCTGGCCAACGGATCAAGAAGGAGCAAGCGATGGTGGCGCGTCGTCGAGCGAAGTTTGAAGCGCAGCTCACGAAATTGAACGAGGGGTTATCCCGACCGGGAACGACCAAGAAGCTTCCGTTGGTTTGGGAGCGGATTGGACGATTCAAGAACGGCAGCAGTGGGATCGGACAGCATTACGAAATTGAGGTCGTGGCCGATCCGAAGCAAGAGAAGGCGGTGCAGGTGAAGTGGCGGGCTGCGACCACGTCGAACTCAATGTGGACCGATAGTGTCCTGTGGCAGATTTCTACACCTAACTTTTCCCTACATGCTCACCACGACACCTCTTAAATGTCGTAGCTGTGGGTGGTTTACAACCTCCGCCTGTACAGCGGTTGTGGAGGGCCGACCTCTATCCCTTGCACAGTTCAATACATCTAAGCTAAGTCATTGCTTGCCTCCATGTATCTTCGTGGCACACTATAACCCCGAGTGAAAACACGAGGGACCCTGCGTATGTCATGTGAGTACACTTATCGCAGAATTGTTTCGGCTTATGCAGTCTCCTGGATCCCCCACCCGTCCGCCCAATCCAACGCCCGCCGTAATCGACCGGGGGCCGGCGAAATATTTTCATGGTCGGAAAAAGATCCTGGAAGACTTTGAATGCCTGCTGGAGTATTACGCCAATAACTCTGCCGGGGGGACCTTTCTTATTCAAGGCGCTCCCGGCGCAGGGAAAACTGCACTACTGTTTGAATCTGTGCGTCGGGCACAGAGCGAGGGATGGAGGATTGCGGGAATTGACGGCCTCTTCCCCCTCTGGAGACCGGGCGCATTGCGCTCGTCCCAGTACGGTGGAACGTCTCTTGTGGATGGTGGACCGATCATTGATCAGAGTGCAGGATCCGTCTTGGATATCCTCCGGGGGGGAGTTGGGCCGCTGCTCCTTAAGCTGGATGAAGCACAGCGGCTGGAGGATCTGAACAGAGATCTTGACATCAGGCTCTCCGTGGGCGAGGTCCTAACCGCGATTCATAATGGCGAGGTGGGGCGCCCCCTCGTCCTGTTGGCGGGTGGACTGGGGACGACAGAGGATGCCTTTAAGGTGCTGGGGATTTCACGGTTTGAGCGGAGAAGCTTTGTGGAGTTGGGTAGACTAGATAAGGATGCGGAGCGGGCGATCATCCGCGACTGGCTTACAGAGGAAGGGGGAGCCAAAGGCGATCCCACAGAGTGGATTGATGCCATCACGCAGGAAGCACACGGATGGCCCCAGCACATCCTGTCGTATGTGGGCCCCGCTGTGGAACATCTGAGTACTCATGGGGGCATGATGACCCAGGATGGCCTGTCCATCGTCCTGGATGCGGGTCGCGACTTTCGGACAAAATACTATGAAAGACGCGCGGGCGGTTTTGTCGAGGAAGAGCGGCATTGCCTGGCGAGGATATTCGAGAATATCCCGACTGGGGGGAGCACGACTCGTGAGGCGATCGTATCATCCATGTCCCGCGAATACGGAGAGGATACTACAGAAAAGCTGTTTCGTCGGGCACAACACTGCGGCATCCTGCAAGTCGTGGAGGGTGGGCGCTACGCGATCCCGATTCCATCGATGCAGGATTGGCTGGTGGAGAACTACGCCCACATCAAGATCGGATCTCCACCTATGGGGTTCACCGGCCACCCAGGGAAAGGCTTGGGGCGGTGACCGGCGGATCGTGCAGCAACTGTATGATGTCCGGCGAGTTCCGAAGTATAACAATCGTATGATTCTGCTGGCAAATTCCGGGATGGAAATGTATGGTGCCCAGAACTGGTGTGTGGGCCCTGCAGGGTAAATCAGGTTTTGTGGTGGTTCTGGAGTGGAGGATACCGGGAGTCGAACCAGGATCCAAGTGGGATGATACCTGATAGCTGTGGCACTACCGCGCGACCTTTCGCGCTCATCCACCTGTCAATACCATGTCATCCCCATGAAGACTGCGTTTTAGTATGCAGAATTAGTGAAGTCGTTTTCTGTACATCGATTCTGAGTGTCTTTAACTTAGATACAATCACACAGAATCGCAAAGCATCTAATTAGAAAAATGTCGACTAATGGCTAGTTCAATTGAGTGGACAGAAACCACTTGGAATCCTGTCACGGGCTGCACCAAAATCAGCTTTGGTTGCAAGAACTGCTATGCGGAGCGAATGGCCCATAGGCTCCAAGCCATGGGCTTGGAGAAATACAGAAACGGCTTTTCCGTAACCATGCACCCTTACGTGCTGGACCTCCCATTGAAATGGAAGAAGCCACGCCTGGTCTTCGTGAATTCGATGTCCGATTTATTTCACGAAGGTGTCACCACCGACTTTGTCAAGCGTGTGTTTGACACTATGAATCGTGCTGATCATCATACATTTCAGGTTCTCACGAAACGGCCGGAGAGAGCTGTTGAACTCAGTAACCAACTCACATGGACCCCGAATATCTGGCTCGGTGTAAGCATTGAAAATGCCAGGTGGCAGCACAGACTCAATTCCTTGAAGCAAACGGGTGCCATGCTGAAATTCCTGTCCCTTGAACCTCTTCTGGGGCCTCTCACAGAAATCTGCCTAGATGGAATTGACTGGGCGATCGTTGGTGGGGAATCCGGGCCTGGAGCGCGGACAATGAATCCTCAGTGGGTCAGAGAAATTCGCGATAATTGTTTGCGAAGTGAAGTGGCCTTCTTCTTCAAGCAGTGGGGAGGTACCTTCAAAAAACGTACAGGAAGAATTCTTGATGGGCGCACATGGGACGATATGCCAAATGCATTTCCGACTCAATCAGAAAATGGAGCAGCATAAATGGATAATGGAGCCATGAGCGTAGATATTTGGTCAGAACCATGCGTTTGGGGATCACACTAAGACTGGTAAACAGTGCGACACTCCCATCGTGTATTCAACCCATGTCCTCGACAGTGAAGCCGCTTGGGGTCCAGCCTGTGACCTTCACAATCTGACGAACACGACGCGCCTTCCCGAAGCCAGCGATCACGACCACAATATGAACTGCACGAAGCACGAGATGCCTCTGATCAATGCCACATGCCCCCTCACGAGCAAGATCAGTTAAGCGTTCCAAGGCCCTATCGGCATCTTCGCCGTGAATTGTGGCACATCCACCGGGATGACCGGTAATCCATGCATCCAAAAGATCTTTCGCTGATCCATCGCGCACTTCACCAACAATAATCCGATTGGGGGTTGCTCGTAAACTGAACTTCACAAGCTCTGTCATCCCAATCCGGGAAGTGGTCTGGAGTTGAAGCGAATCGGTTGCCTGAATAGCGAGCTCGGATGTATCCTCAAGAATGACCAGCCGCTCGTTAGGGAAAGTGTTAACAATCGCTTTTAAGATCGCATTGCAGAGAGTGGTTTTTCCGCTGCCGGTGGGACCGGCAATTAAAATATTCTGACGGGATTCGATGGCTGATGTTAATACGGAGTACTCATTTGGGGTTAGCATTGTGCTCTTCACATAGTCGTACAATGTGGGAATTTGCCGACATGGTTTACGGATATTAAAGGCAGGGCCGGGAGTCAGCGGGGGAATAAATCCCTGGATTCTGCATTTTCCAAGATCAGTTTGTGAGACAGCGGCTGCCAAAGAGGGATGATCCCGATCAAAACGATTTGAAGTGACCGTGGAAATGGCGCGAAGGAACGCTTCAGCACTTTGTGGGAGCAGGGTCACCGAGGTAATGATTCTTTGTCCGGCAGATGTGATTGCGCGTACCCGCAAGTCGGGGTTGATGTAAACCTCTTCAATGTCTGGGTCTTGGAGAAGTGCAAGGACCTGAGCACCGAGGTACTGACGAATCAAAGCACTAAGGCGTTCTGAATCCATGACCGGTCAAAACATAGTAGGGTGGAGATCCGCAGGGAACGGGGCCATAATATCTGCTGTCATAACTGAGCATACTATGCGTGCTGAGTAGGAAGCATTTGCCAGGGGATAGTACATGGGTGCCTATGGCATTCGGCAATTGCCTTCCTCTTCGATCGTGTGCGTATATGGGGGTTTCAAAATCCCAATACCCCTTGACTTGGATAGACTGGTCAGAAACCAGCACGGTATCTCCCTGCAAGGCAATGACTGGTTTTCCGACTCGGGTTGAGCCGCCAGGACAGATGCCCTGGCGCAGGTACCCGCGCTCGACAGCAAATTGACTCAGCGTATCAGGAAGACATGTGCGGAGCACATCGCCACGTTTGAGATTTGCCACTTTCGTTACTCGGTACAGGCCGAAGGGCAATGAAGCCGATGTGTTTACGAAAAGAGGCAGGCTCATCCTGCCGATAGGTAAGGATCGGACTGCAACTGCAGTCAGGGAAAGACCACAGACTGCGAGAATACCCATAAACTGGAGTTTCGGGAGAATGCGGCCCCCCATTCAATCCACAACCTCAAAATCTTCCAGCCGATATCCAACCCCTTGCACCTTGAGGATATGCCTGGGAGTAAGAGGAGTTTCGTCCAGTTTGCACCGGAGCGCATATGCATGACGATCAATGGTCCGCGTTTGCAGGTCATGCGGGACTTTCAGAACCCGGACATTGAATTCTGCTCTCGAAACCGCGCAGCCTTTCCGAAATGCCAAGTGACGCAAAACCTTCCACTCCATCGGTGTCAAATGCACAGGCTCACCATCTTTTTGTGCAGTACGGGTTTCAAAATTGCAGAGGGTACCGCCTACTTGAATCCGCCTGGGCTGATTACCACCGTAGTGTACACGCCGGCAAACAGCTTTTGCCCGGGTCATTAACTCATGTGCATTGAAGGGTTTCCCCATGTAGTCATCTGCACCCGCTTCCAGGCCGCGTACGCGATCTCCCACGGAATCACTCCCTGAGACTATAATGACAGGGGTATGACAGCCAAACTTCCGTACCCGTCGTACGAGTGTGATTCCATCTATGCCCGGCATGGTTACATCCACGATGGCCACATCAAGAAAGTCTTCGGATTGCATAAAGGTTGCGGCATCATAGCCATTGGCTGTGATGGTGACTTGTGCTCCCTCTTTCTCAAAGACCCGCTTGATTGCTCTGGCAGTTGCGTCATCGTCTTCAGCAATCAGCACTTTGGAAAATGATTTCGGGGCTGCTGTATAGATCATTTTGAGTCAAGAAAGATGTTTTGTGGGAGAATGATGCGGATGACCGTTCCGACCCCCACAGTACTGGCTACTTCAATCCGCCCACCGTGTGCGTGAACGATTTCCTGGGAAATCGCGAGTCCCATACCATTGCCGGGAACCGTGGAATCTCCTCGAAAATGAGGCTTGAAAATATGGGGAAGATATTTGGGCGGGATCCCATATCCGCGGTCTCGCACTCTGAGTTGTAGTCCACCGGATTGCAGTTCTGCAGCGATCACAATCTGAGTGGGTTGGCTATAGTTGATCGCGTTATCAAGCAAGTTGGTGAGTACGCGTCCCAAGGCAGGCCCATCCCCCAAAATGGGAGGTAACTCTGTTTTTGCATGTAACAAGAATGTATAACCTGGATGCAACTTCTGGTATATGGATGCCGTGTCTTCGAGTAAGGCTACAATATCTACTTCGCCGTACCTTTCAGAAGCCGCATGATTTTCGAGCACACTACGTGCAATTTGGACGAGACGATCAATTTGATCTGCAATGACTGCGTGACAGGCATGACGTTCGGGGTCATCCGGCCTCATCGTGCGTAATCGGTCATTATAGAGTGCAATCGCATTCAGAGGGGTTTTCATGTCGTGAGACAAGCTTGCGAGGCGTAGTTGAGTCATGGATTTCAGTTAGCTTTGTATTCCGAGTGAAGGGCAGAGCTGTGGGGAGGGGCTCTTGCCACGAAGGATATAAGTAGGGGTTGTGGTCTGGCTATAGGCAAAATGGAGTTCGAAATCCCGCTTGCCGATCTCGATTGTCCAGATCTTGAAGATGTGGTAATGAAATATCCCTGCATCTTTATGCATCGGGCAGCAAAGGATGATGGATGAGATCGTGATCATTCTTATATTCTTCTCATAGGTTGGTGCCGGAATGATTGGAGATGTTTGGATTATTTTTTTCTGTACATATAATATATATAATTTATATCTAAACTCCAGCCAACTTGTAACGTTACAGAAACGATTGGGGAGTAGATTGTGGGAACAGGCAGGGGAAGCCCCTCTATCTGGATGGTTCGTTCAGTGGACTGCGTGCAAACCAAGCTGGGCACGCGGATCCCAACTCATTCAGAAATCACTTAAGTGTCCCGGGATATTCGAACGGGTGAGGGGGCGAGGTGGTGGATTGATTTTACCGCCCTTGATCGAACCTCTGTTGGGGTGCTCAGGAATCTCGAGTCCTTTCTGGCGTGCGTCCAATCTAAATCGTTACCAGTCCATCGTTTACCGAAGAAACCCGCCGACTCTAGAATTCCTAGAACCCAGACTTTATCAACGGGCAGCGTGACCCCAAGAGTATTTGAGCTACAGCTTTATGTTATCTATCAAATATTTTGACCTTAGCGTAACCGCTTGTCGCATTTTCAATCCACTCTAAAGAGATGTGAAGCTGTGGTCGCTTCTTATAAAACTCCTCAACTAATTTTTCAAGTCCTTCCCAATTGCCTCGGGTTAATGTGGTCATCATGGTATAAGTGTACAATTGGAAGTTCGAGGAATGTCGAACTGAATCCTAAGATTCATCATTCCATACGAATCGCGGTAGAACCACATTAAAACCGTTGTTAGGACCGCCGACTAATCCTTGACTCGGGAAGAAGAAGTGTTAAGAAACCGTACTGGCCCAGAGAAATTGCTTGTTCTATCAAGATTTCATCGCGCCATCCACCCTCACCGACATAGTTAAACCATATTGAAGCTACAGTACCGCGTTCGTCGAAACCAGACGGAGTAGCCCCCTCCCTCATAACTATTCGAGTCGCGGAATCCCGTGGAAGGCACTCCACAGACTTAATTGTTCTCCAATACCGCTTTTCGTAGGCTTCCTGAGAGGTCCAACTCCACCCAAACCCATCATCGTTCCACTTTACAATCGCACAGAAAAAGTTGACGAGGCTCACGTACCGAATAGCCGTACTAGTGATCGAGGTTCCGAATTGTTCCTTTAGCGCAAGAATATCGGGGATCCCCCGCAAATTCCTCGGCATGGCAGCGGTAAACGCCCGCGTTGGCATGAGAAGACGGGAGGCGAATAGATCAGCCTCCTGCTCGACCAACTCGTCCGATTGAAACTCGCTTAGGGATGGATGACAACCTACACCACCCATAAGGGCATTACGGTGCTCGTCAATAAAATAGTGCCCGAGCTCGTGGGCAATTGTGAACCGTTCCCGACTAGACTCAGGCGAACCGACCCTTGAAAGGTTACTGTAAATCCAAAAATGATCATCACGCCATTCCAGAAGCCCATCAAAGGCATCACCAAAATGGTCGCGCCTGAATGAAATTCCAGACTGAGCTTGCAGGATGGCAACTGGGTCTACAGGAAATTGATTTCCAGCAACCTCTTCGGCCAAATCAGCTATCTCCTGGGTACGGTGGCGTGTGAGATAAGGCCGCTTACTCATCCGCGGTCCTTTGTTTCACGAGCCTTTCTCATGGCCTCCTCAATCTCAGGTGTGATTTCACCTCCCTCCCTTGCTGCTCGCCTCAACGAATGTGCTTGTTCGGTTTCTGGCTTGTTCTGCAATTGATCCGGCAGATTTACTCTCTCTCCAAAGATGCGTTTGACCACAGCATCAGTATCCTGTAGGGCAGGAGGGAGTGTTATGGAAGAATCGCTGAACTGATCAAGGCACTGACGGGCATCGTCGTCCGTTTCCGGGGCGAGAAACCCACCCCTCCTGAGGGCCTGGATTAGTGACGACTCCTCAACCGATGGGCGATTCGCCCCCGTAAGGTTTTTTGGTGTTCGCTTTTTCATATCAATTCAGAAGGTTAGGAAGATGCCCGGCAGTTAGTTGCCACATAATTTTTTATTTCGTTGAATGCTCGTCTACGAATCGTACGAATATTCTCCTTCGTTGTCTCTAAACGTGTGCACAGTCCGTGCAGAATGTCCGGCGGAAGCCGCAGTTGCTTGCCATCAACGGAGTATTCAGCCGAGAGCCGAATAACCTCTCGTTCCCTTTCTGTCAGTGTTGCCATTGCTTCTTGGAGGCATTTTTTCTCTGGCGAAATGGTGAGAGTTGATTCAACATCATTGCCGATGAAATCTTGGATAGCAGATGGATCGTCGACATCGTCTGGGAGCCTCACGTACCGCCGGGATTTGGTTTCATCCATTGTACGGGTAAATCCGCCTTCAATTTGCCTGTCTGGATCCGTGATGCTGATAAGCGAAAGAGGATGGTTTTCTCCAACGCTTTTGAGCCCATCTCGCATCAGGTTTGTTGCCATCGTTGCTAGCCACCGGAAAGTGCGTGCACGCGAATGCTCCTGGTCTACAATTCCACTGTCGTCAAAGGTATCGGCGCGTTCAAATGCACGCTGAAGCGTCATGATGACAAGATCACGTATTCCTGAATCACCGCCCAGCGTACTGTTGTACTGCTTGCAAAATCCATAGAGTTGGCGGACGTAGCGCCTGACAAAGGCATTTGCTGCTTGACGGCGCTCAGTCTTATTGCCCGCGGCAATGATGAGCAGGAGTTCGGCATCATCCTCCGCGTCCATCAAAGATCGTTCAGGTATGACCAGTTGCATTGAGTGCGAGTTTGTTGGGGTATCGGCTGCTCCCCACTAATCATAACGAATAAGCGTGACAAATCCGACGCTCATAGCCCACGACGGCTCACGGAAACGTACCCGTCTGTCACGCTTATTCGTATTAGTCTTTGACGGGGTCCGTAACCCCGTCTCGGTTTTCATTCACAAACAACCTGATATTTAATCATGACCTTTAAAGTTCCTAATTCTGGATTTATCTTTTGGCCTGTCGGAACCGGCGACAGCACCACGATTGTGGTCGATAAGGACAATGCCGTCCTGCAAATTGATCTCCATCATCTCTCCAAATCAGAGGATGAAGATGAGGAGCATGTGCCAATCGTAGACGAACTCGTACGACTCCTTCCCAGGCAGAATGGTCGTCCCTATCTCGCCGGTTTCGCACTCACACACCCCGATAAAGATCATATCCTCGGTTTTGCTGATCTCCTTAAGCGTGTTGATATCGGCCAGATCTGGCACACACCGCGCATTTTCCGGGAAAATAATGCAGACCTTTGTGATGACGCAATCTCATTCAAAAAGGAAGTCGAGCGTCGCCGTAAAGTCACAATGGAGAGAGGTGATGACACGCCATCATGTGACCGTGTCCTTATCATTGGCCACGATGATATCTTCGCCGAGGGTAAGTATAAAGATTTTCCAGAGCGCTGGCGTGCATGCCCGAGCGATATCGTCACAGAAATCGACGACTCCAATCACGACGGAAATTTCGAAGCGTTTATTCATGCCCCATTCAAAGATGGTAGCAGTGGTGAGCGCAATGAGACCAGCCTCGCCCTTCACGTCACAGTCAAAAATGGTGGAGGACAGGGTCGCCTTCTTCTTTTTGGAGATCTCAGTTATCCAACGCTTCGTCGCATCGTTGACAAGACGAAGGAGAAGTGTCGGCAGGAGCGACTCAACACCGATGTGCTCCTTGCACCCCATCACTGTTCCAAGAATGCTATGTACTGGAAAGGTGAAAATGACGATGCCGAAGTTCTCAAGCAGGATATCCTTGATGACTTCGATAAAATGCTTTGGTATGGCGGTTATGTTGTCTCAAGTTCCGAGTCAGACTTCTCGGATGAGAAGGGCAAAAATCCACCTCACCTCAAAGCTCGTCAGCGCTATGAGGAAATCGTACCGTCCAAGCATTTCATTTGCACACACGAGCATGGCGGCCCCGTATCCTTCGAAATCAACAGGGAAGGATGCATTTTGCAAGAAGTCAAATCGGCGGACTCAGACGAACATGACAATTCCGGAAAATCCTCCGTAATTGCAGCCATTGATGCGGCCCGTGGCTCGGATGATCCACCCACCCAAGAAGTAGGATTTGGGCGGTCATGACTGACGGACAGAACCAGGCTCTTGAGCAGGTTTCGGAAATTGAACAGTTCGGGAAAGGCTCATTTACCCTTGTTGGCTCTCAAAAGCCGTCGAAACCGGCCGGTGATCTTCGTTTAGACATCTCGCTTCATACAGGTGCTCTTGATCATGTTCCTGAGGGAATCAGCCTCCGCGCTCGCGAGAGGTTTTGGGTCATGATCCCTGCCGATTTTCCGTATAAAATTCCATGGGTCAAAACTCCGCACACACGGTTTGCAGGAAGACCGCACGTTCAATGGAAATCTCAGCTGTGTCTTTACCAAGCCCCAGATGTCGAATGGAATCCAAGTGATGGGATGTTTGGATTCATGGGTCGCCTTTGGAAGTGGTTAGAGGAGGCGAGTCTGGACAAACTCGACCCCATAGGCGAAGCTTTGCATCCGCCAGCAACCTATCCGCAGACTGGACCACGCTACTACGTAATACCACGCATCAATACACCCAATGTCAAAGATTTACCTTGGTGCGGATTCGCTGGCTTGACTGTTATCCACGAGCACTGTATAGACATTAATGCGTGGATTGATGATATAGAGTTCGATAGCCCCGGTAGGGCAACTGCTGCCTGTATTCTGCTCACCCAGCCCATGCCGTGGGAGTTTCCTTCTCGCATGATTGACCTTGTAGCGGCTCTAGCTAAACGGGGCGTCTCAAAACAACGTCTCTTCTTTCTGCTTCAGGCTGCATCTATGCAGAACAAGGACAAATCTCCTCTTTACGTCCTTATCGGTACGCCTATGAGAGGCATCCATGGCAGTGGAGAGCTCAAGCAGCACTTAACGGCATGGCGGATTGAGCCAATCTTTGCAACGGGATTTCGCCTCATCGTCAACAAGCATTCGAATAACCTGAAGTTTCGTGAAATAGGAGAGAATATTGAACGTATCATGGTCGATTGGGCCAAAAAGGCAAATATCGCATGGTGCAGTGTCCTAGAGGATCGTCCAGAGATTGTTACCCGACGTGACCACATGTCTCCCATGGCCGCGTTCCGCAATAAGACAATCGCTATTTGGGGCTGTGGAGCTCTCGGGGGGCACATTGCACTACATCTCGCGCGTGCTGGGGTGACCAAACTCATCCTTCGCGACAAGGGAATAGTAACTCCTGGTGTTCTCGTACGCCAGCCTTATGACGATGCTGATATTGGGAAATCAAAGGCAGAAGTGCTTGCTGAGAAGCTACGTGCCATTCGGCCGGACGCTCACGAACTCGAGGTAGAAGCTATTTTTTCGGATGTACTCGTGTCCGCATTAGATCGCGATGACTGGAGTAATGATGCCGACATAGTTTTTGACTGTACAGCTGCCCGAAGCGTTCGAACAAAGTTTGAAAAGGTCAGAAAGGACAACCCACAGGCACACGCGGCAGTGGTCTCAATGGTCATCAGCCGCGAGGCGACCCACGGACTTACGGTCGTTGCTATGCCTAGCCACACGGGTGGGGTAGCAGACGTGTACCCATATTATTCATCATGGATTTTCCCATGGCTCCAAAGTGCGTCTTTGGTTGTGAGGAGTCAGGATTTCCTGTGTGAGATGGGATCTGCGAGTTGACCTTCACGATTGGGGCGACTCCCGAGGTCATTCTCGCATATTTTCCGGGTTGATTGAGGTGGATTTCCGGTCAATCCATTCCTCATGTGCAGTCCAGTCCTACAGCGAGGTCCGTTTCGCTCTACACTCGTTCCAAGAATCACCTCCGGGGAGGGTTTTCGCTTCGGAGTCCGGCCCGAAGCAGGCACGAATTCCGGGTGTAGCGGAAAGGCTCAGCTTCAATATTCCGGTATTGTGTACCATTGCAACTGCTGAAAATGTTCCAGGAAACGCTTCCAGGCCTGCACGGCTGACTGGGCGATATAAAAGGTTACATAGCGGCCATGACGTGCCATGGTTGCACCGACCTTCAGCACACACAGTCGGAAGCGGCGAATGTGCATGTGCGCCTCTTGCCGATCGGGGTCCGGGGAGTCCTGCGCATCCGTCTCCAAGGCGCCCCCCGTTGATTCGTCCAGCACAGTTCCAGGTAGATTCGTTTGACGCAGCCCCTGGGCGCATTGCGTTGGCGCCGGTGGAGTCTGTTCAGACGATGGCGTCTCATCCAACGGTGGAGGCGGACTATGCAAGTTGCATCGACTGATGTGAAGAAGCTGGTAGGCCAGCATGTACACCTGGAGGCGCACATCATTCTCCGCGCCGACCTCCGCATCGGGATCCACTTCGTATGTACGCTCAATCGGTCTCTGACGGTAATGCGACTTGGGACGTGGAGAGGACGACAATGATGCGCTGCAGGCGATTTTCATCTCGCCCTGATGCATCTCCGCCTTCCCGCGTTGACTGTACATGGGAACCAACTTCTGACCTGGATACATCTCCGCGTCAAGATTGGTCACCAAAAAATAGACCCTATCATAGAGTTCTCCCGGGCGCGACTTGATCACTAATACCACCCGACGAGTACATTCCCACGACTTCGCACCATAGGTCAATTCAATGCAGGTCATATCCTCCAACGGGCGATCCTTCACGTACTTTGCGGCCATCTGCTCCAGTGTCTTGTTCTTGCGTAGACGCATGAGATAGCCAATATTTTCGGCCTCCAGTCGTGCACACAACGCACCACTATTGAAGCCGGCGTCCATACGGACAATGACTTGGTCGGCGACATGCTGGCGCACCGCATGGGCGATGGGAACGATGAAGTCCTCGCAATCGGTGACCTCGCGCTGAGTTCCCGGACGCAATTGCGCCCCGAGCACATCCCCACTCTCCCCGCACGAAGCAATCAGGGGAAGGAAGATGGTCCGCTTATAATGCCCATGATACTTGCTGCCAAGCTGGTTGCCGTGTGCATCCACGGGCATCGCATCCACATCAATGACCACTTCATCGCGCCGCCGTCCACCGTTTTGGACCAGCATATGCTCCATCCCCACCTTCAGAAGCCCTGCCTTCAAGTGAACCAGATTCTGTACCATGCCCAGCAGACCCACCAAGCGGGACATGGTCGGCTGCGATGCCAACGTACGATCCGATCCGACTACCCCATCCCCCCGACTGGTGCTGGTGGACACGCTAAAGGCCGCATCCTGGCTGACCACATCCGTCCACAAGCAACTCCAGCCCTGCATTAACGGAAGCAGCCACTGTGTATTCAAACAAAGGATAGTGGATACGATGTGGATCCCGAGGATCGTGCAGTTGATCGGTCAAAAAGTCCAAGATTCCGGTGCGATCAATCACCGACCGCAACAAGAATGCGCCTGCGTCCGAGGTCGTATGGTTGCGACTAGACGATTTGATCCGAATTGACTGGTTGAAGGGAAGCACAAAAAGAGGCGCAGAAGACGGGGACATGGGATCACCTTGAGGGTGAAATGAGTAGATAATTCTTAAACAGGTCAGCTGACTTGATTCAGAACGAAAACAGAGGTTTATTCGATCAAAATCCACGAAAAACAGGGCTAATCGCCCAATGAATGGAACAAATATAGCAGGATAAGGCTCCCCAGATGCTTATCAATACGAAACTGCTAAATTGAGATGAATATTATGGGGTGTACCGGCGTGCAAAGATTGATGTCTGCCAAGACCGTTCACTCTACCATTTTGCAGATGCCTTTTATCCAACCCTGTCTGATGAGGATCTCTTTCAGCCTGAGCCAGGATGTTCAAGTCCAACATTCATTGGTTCATCGACCGATGTATCTGCACTCTCAGCTCTATTACTCAACATGGCCGGGAAATCCCTATCCCGACATCCTCACCCAAAAGAGGATCCCCCAACGGCGTGGGCACATTACGTCAGCCAACCCCATGCAATACCAGTAAGCACCCATCATCATAAGTCCTCGATAAGCTTCGCCTACACACCTGACATCGTGACCAAGGATGATCGGCAGGGCTACGAAATTCGTACGTCTACTGAAGCTTGGAAACAAATGGAGTACTGGATCGCGAAGAGTCGTGATACCGTCGGGCCAGATGTTGAGACAGGTGGACTATCGTTCGGAGAGGTAAACGATGCCATGGGCATCATCTGGGTCACGGAGGTGAGTGGCCCACCTGTTGATAGCGATGCTGGGCCAGACCGATTCGTCTGCGGTACAGTTGGTACACAGGCAGCGCATATAGAGCGGAAACAGTGGTCACGTGGCAGCGTCAGCTACGTGGGAATGTGGCATACGCATCCCTATGGAAGACCTGAACCGAGTGTAACAGACTGCAAAGGCATGGCCAAAATACTATCCGGCAACTCGGTAAGCCCACGCAGATCACTCCTGTCTATTATGGGAACACCTCATGAGAAACCAGAACTCGGAACTTATGTGTTCGGTCGTAATGATTTGCGTGAGTCTCGCGTGAATACTGGTCCGAGCGCTACCGAGCCGGAGTCCCTGCACGGCTCGGATGCTAAGTCTTCGTTACGGCAAACAGAAATAGGTCTTACCCTTTCTGGTGGTGGTGCTCGCGCTATTGCATTCCACCTCGGCTGTCTTCGTGCTCTCAATAAGCGGGGAATCCTTGACCAAGTAGGCATCATATCTGCTGTATCCGGTGGGGCCGTCCTTGCAGCAATGTATGTCTATTCCGACGATGACTTCAGTAGTTTTGACGAACGGGTCTGTGCACTTCTGCGGCGAGGTTTCCAAAAAGATATAATTTTGACGGCGCTCAACCCTGCTCACTTAGCTCGAATAATACCAACGTGCCTCGTTGCCGGTGCGACTGCTAAGGTCGCACAGACGATGACTCTCACTGCAGGATTATCTCAAAATCTGTTACAATCCAGTCGGACTAAGAGATCATCGATACGAATTAATCCACCGTTTCTCCGATGGGCCAGCCGCACAACTGCTTTTGAGACTGTTTTGCAAAAACAACTCTTTGGCGGTACATTGATGGAAGAGCCTCGCCGTCCTGGTCTTGATGTGATTCTCAATGCTACGGAGCTTCGAACTGGCACGGCCTTCCGGTTCGGGAGCCGTCTCTCCGCGAACTGGAGATTTGGGACTGTTCAAGAAGATATTCTTGTTGCCACAGCCGTTGCTGCTTCAGCGGCGTACCCAGCACTGCTTCCTGCCCTTCACAAGCGTTACAGCTTTCAGCAAAACGGCGAGATTAGTGCCAAACGCGTAGTCCTTACGGACGGGGGTATATACGATAACCTTGGTGCATCCTGTCTTGATCCACTACGCAACCCAGAATACACAGCCCAAATCTACCCCCCATGCGAGCGACTCATCTGTTGCAATGCAGGTTACGGCCAGTGGGGCGGGTCTGTCGTTCCGTACGGTTGGACGAGTCGGATGAAACAGGCCGTTGAAGCAACACTCCGAAAAGGACAGGATCGCTCAATGAGTCATCTCTTCAACCAGCGCGCCTCAGGTGAACTCAAAGGACTAATCCTCCCATATCTCGGTATGAAGGACGAGTCTCTTCAACAAGACACAAAGATTGGGACATTCCCAACGGATTTCGTAACACGAAGTCAAGTAATTGGCTATCCTACAGACTTCCGAGCGATGAACAAAACAGACCTTGATCTCCTTTCCCGACGAGGTGAGCAACTCACATATCTCCTTGCAGATGCTTACTGGTGATTTCGGAATGACCGTGTGTGTACTATGTGTCGAGTCTGTACAAAAATAGCGTCACCAAGCTGACGAAGTGGAACCCGGAGACTCATTTTGGTGGCTGCTTGGAAGTAAGTAATATTCACGCCAGTTCAATCGATGTCTTCCCTGTATCCCGTACGAGACACAAAGCGGGATAGTTTGTTCATGTGGATCCATGAAGTGAGAGGTTAGTCAGCGAGGCCAAGGATGACCGTCGGGATGCGCGTGTACTGGCCAATACCGTACGCACCGATCCAGAGTGTCTGCACACATTGGATCCCGTGGATGCTGAGACCTCCAGTTGCACAATGGTCTGTATGACGGATGAGTTGACCACCCGGCGCACCGAACCACTAATCGTTTCCGAAAGCAATTCTGGCGTTATTATTCGCAATTCCCTGAACTAGAAGCCCCTCTGTACGTTACTTGGGGAATTGCACTATGGAAGCTGATATCCACCTCAGCGCGTGCACGGTAGATTCGCCACTCATCCGTGACCAAATTGTTGAAGGCCCACCGTATCCGGCGGTTTTCAGCGGAGCAGGTCCTCCAGATCCTGCGGAGCAAACCCGTCCACATTGCCCCCAGGGTCACTGAGGCTACAGTCTCTCATATCCAAGTTCTTGGGCGACAGCTTGCCTTGGTTGAGGAGTCGAATTTGATGTGCTTGTCAAATACGCAGTACATCAAATAGCCGTTCATCTGCCATCCTCAACTGGTCATCTTCCCGAACTGCCGGATACCTTAGTTGGCGGGTACTCCGTTTTCATTCCACATGAATCACAGAGAACTCTTATCCGGATCCGGTTCTTCATGTGACGGCACTTTCTGGGATTGCTGATTGGGAGTTAATCCGTTTTCGTCTTCTCCTCTGAAGATCCCCTGGATCCTCTACTTCCAAAATAGAAACCAACAACTGCCCCCGCTATTCCTGTCAATGCACTGAGAACCTCGTCGAAATTGTCCTCCAATGCGGATACACCACCTCCAATTACCGCAACTATCATGAATGAACCTATAATTAAGAGAGCCAGCATAGATCGAACTGATCCTTGAGGGAGGGCCAATCCCTTTAGGGGTATATCAGATCCGTTTTGCCCGTTAGTTATCCATATTGCCAACATTGGCAGAATAATCAACACGACGACAAACAGTATTCCTAAGGCATAGAGGAGTATCGAGAAATTGTCACTTTGATCTAGCATACCTTGGTTCAACGAATCCAGTTTCGCAACAGCATTGTTCAACGAATCTAGTCGCATAGCTAACGCTTCGGTCACTGTATCTGGATTCATAGTTACGAAATGATTGAATGTTACGTAATAGATTCTTGCAAGCTACAAATTCATTTGATGTGGAAATGTTCTGGGATGCGAATGAATTAATCTCGGGATCGCGTTAGTCAGATCGTTAACACCTCCGTCTGGGGAGAATCTCCTGATTTCAAGAATCGCCAACGCATTCTGGAATCAAGGTGTCCTGCCGAAAACCCGGTTTATCCACCGGGCGAAATATGTGATGTATGAGTAGCGACGGTATTAAATCTGGTCGAGCCTGAACGAACTGCCGTGAAACCGGCAATACTCAATGTCCCCCGATAAACTCCATTACTCCTCCGCACGGAATACAAACACTGTCTGTGTTTGATATACCTTCCCTGGTCGCAGAATTGAAGAAGGAAAGTTTGGCTGATTCGGTGAATCCGGGTAATACTGAGTCTCCAGACAAAAACCCGTCCTCCGCTCATACCGTGCCCCCTTCTTGCCCGTAATGCTTCCGTCCAGGAAATTACCCGTATAAAATTGAACCCCCGGTTTGGTCGTATGAACTTCGAGAATACGACCACTCTCCGGTTCCAACACAGTTGCAACTGGCATCAGCCCTCCCGATACACGGTCAAGTACAAAATTATGGTCATACCCTGCCCCATATAGCAGCTGCTGATCATCGTGATCTATATGCTCACCAATCCTTTTTCCTCCTCGAAAATCAAACGCTGTTCCTTCCACAGGAAGAATTTCCCCGGTCGGAATCAGCGTTGAATCAACTGGTGTGTAGTGACTCGCAGCCAATGTTAAATGGTGATCCTCTATCGATCCCCCTCCTGCTAAATTGAAATAAGCATGCTGCGTCAGATTGACTGGTGTGGCTTTATCGGTCATTGCCTCGTAGTCAACAACAAGCCTGTTGTCCTCCGTGAGTAGATATGTAACACGTACATCGAGTGTACCCGGATATCCCTCCTCTCCATCGGCACTGACATAGTTCAGGGATAAACCTACCTGATTCGTGTCTTCAATGATTTGTTCTACTGTCCAGTTTACTTTGTCGAATCCCTTTACACCTCCATGCAGGTGGTTCGGACCATTGTTGCGAGCCAGAGTATAGATTTCCTCGTCCAGGGTAAAGGCCCCTCCGGCAATACGATTGGCGTACCGGCCTACAATCGAACCGAAATACGGGTTTGCTTCAAGATAACCAGTCAGCGTGTCGTGCCCCAGTACGATATCTTCTATAAAACCATTCCGATCGGGTGTTGCCAAGGAAACTAGCGTTGCCCCATACGTGATGATCGAAGCCTCAACACCCGCAGTATTTTGTAATCGGAAACGTTCGACTTCCTCCCCATCCGGTAGCGTGCCAAAATACGTTCGTTCTACCATTGGTACTGGCGACTCGGAAGTTTGACAAGAAATTATAACTGCCAAAGTAAGAATGACGGGATAGGTACGCATACGCAATCAATTTTTAAACCGGCCGACAGAACCTCATTTTCTCCTATGATCTCCATTCCTGAATGGCATACCACCCTTCATCTTGGGAATTATACGACAAACTAGCTTATAAGCTGAACAGCTTCTGGCACAAGATACAACCCTACGCCCGGCCAGAATTATCGGTTCCCCGGTTTTCCCTCCTGAATAGCCGTTTTCAGGCGTAGCACCCAAAAGCACGTCGTGTATAGCCACCACCTTGATCGGACAGTCACGGGCGTTTTTTGTCAGGATCGTCAAACAATGGGAATTCCCCGCAGAAATTAAACAGTATACATGATACATACCAAGTACATGTGTATATATGAAATATCTCTATTATGGAGCGGGCGCTCTGGTGGTAACACTGATGCTGGTGTTTTGGAGGCAGGCAGACAGGCCCGTGTCCGGGGAACTCTACCTTCGCGCGGCGCATGATTCGTCCGTCGTCGCGCGGGCCATTGTGAGTGATAGCGCCGCCAGTCCCCTTGCAAAGCAACTGGTGACCAATCTGCTTACGCGTGAACTGCTCGTACGCATCGAAAAAACAGGGCGCTGTGGAGTGGTCATGGACCACTACGATGCCCTGAACCTCCGCCTACAAGCGACAAAAGACCTTCTCGAACAGGCCTTCCTCGCCGCACGGCCCGTACAGCTGTACCAGAATGACAAACTCCGCTGCTTTGCCTATTCCGTCACCTACCACATTCCACTCCCCGAGCCGATGAATTGGCGGAATCACCTGCTGACGAAAGTCCCTCTGCAACTGACCCTCATTCATCCAATGGAAGATTTTAAATACTTCAAACATGAACCCAATGATTAAAGTACTTGCCACCGCTCTACTTGTATCCGGTGTTGTGCGAGCCTCGAATGCGCAACAGTTTGATCAACTCACACGCCCGGTGGCCACGCTCACCGACAGCACACAGATCCAGGCAATGCTGGATGCACTCCTGATTCCAGCAATTGGACATGTCCATCAGGCAGATGTTGTGGATGTGACCGCCAATGGGTTCGGCCCCAATGACCTGGTGATCCTCTACCCTTCAATGGAAACCTATGAGATCGGCAACGATGTGCCGCACCCGTTGCAAACGTCCATGAAATCATGGGAGATCGCCGCCGACTACCGGCTGGATGCCACACGCCAGGAAGCGCTGCGCGTCCCCTCGGATGCCCATCTGCGTCAGGATGCACGCGCAGCACTCACCGGAGATGTGCTCAGCACGGTGGCCCGCTATTATGACGGAGATGCATTTGACTTGCGCATGTCGCAGGATCCCCAAGGCGTACGCCTGGAAATCTGGAATTATGACCCGGAAGCCCTGCACTACCGAAAACCGCTCAACCCTGTGAGACAGGACACACTCTGGCAGACATTCCGGTTCGCGACCCCCGCGGTCGTGATGGCCTTTAAGGACGCGACGGACTGTATTGAAACCTACGCGGAAGAGGGCCAGGTCCGTACGCGTCCATGCGAATGAACACCATCCTTTTTGTGATCCTGGTTGCATCCCCCGTCTATGCACAGGCCGTGGATACCGAGGTGCGGCTTGAACTGCGCGTTCCACAGGCTACCTGTGCGCTGGTGATTCAGGAGCATGTGGACTTTGGTGTGATTACGGGGCGGCAGGAGGTGCTCCGCCTATCCCCATCATCCAATCGACACCAGACGCCTGGACGATTCACCCTCCTGGGGCAATATGCCTCGGAGTACATGGTCAGTATTGATTTTCCGAGCCAGATCACCGGCCCGGGAACGCCATTGGCCTATGAAGGGCAGTGGGAGCAGGCAACCGCGGCCACCGGATCATTCAAGGGGATTCCGGGATCGGCATTCCATCAATCTACAGAAGGGGCCTTCGAACGACATTTTCGTGTCGGGGGCCGGATCCAAGGGCTCTCCATAAACACACCGCCTGGATTGTACAGCGGACAAATTTTAATCACCACGACCTGTAACTAATCATGAGATCTATCATCATACTCTTTGTTTTGAGCCTCTGGTGGGCCGTTCCCATGTTCGGACAATCCACTACGGTAACGGCATCCATTTCTCTTTCTACACCCTCGCCATCGTGCACGATCTCTGCGGTCTCCAACCTTAATTATGGCACCGTAGAGAAGCCGGGTACCGGCACCGGCTCCATCGTCATAAATGCCCAGACGGGTGCGAGAACCAGCAGCACCTTATCCATCAGCGGCTCCAGCAGTGTAGGACAGGCACGCTTGAGCGGATCCAATGTAGCCAGCTACAGCGTAGCGCGGACATTTCCATCCACGCTGACCAATTCCAGCAGCAGCTTAACCTACGCAGGTACATGGGCGCAATCCTCAAGCTCAAGCAGTAATTATACCGCCGTCAGTGGCTCCTCGTACAGTGGAACCTCCGGCGGTGCGGGGTCAACATTTACCCGTTTTTTCAGGTTCGGTGGCACCGTCAGTGGCATTACCCTCAGTAAAGCGAACGGGACCTACACCGGCACCATTACGACTACCGCAACCTGCAATTGAACATGAAGCGATACATCCTTTTTGGACTGACCGTCTTTTGCGGAGCCGCTCAGGCACAAACCAGCGGCACGATGCAGGTGCAGTTGGAGGTACTTCCAAGAGTGTTGACCGTGAGTGTCAGCAGCAGCCACTTGGACTTCGCGCAGCAGCGCGCAGATGCAGGGGCAGTTATTCTGGACCCGGCAACCGGGCTTGCCAGCCATAAGGCGGGCGGGCCCCATGCGATGGGGGAAGTGATCGTGCAGGGCCCGGCCGGAGCCAGGTTCCTGGTGAGTATTGATCCCCCGGTCACACTCCAACAGACCGGAACCCGTTACGAGGTCCGCTTTACCCCATCCTGGGCCCAAAGCAGAGGCTGCAACCAGGGAGCATTCATGCTCATCCCCGCAAAGCAGGCCGCCACAGGAATGCTTGGCAAGGATGGATGCACAGCCCTCCGTTTTGGGGGGACGATCCACCTTTTGGGAGCGGCACAGGGCCACTATGCGGGGCACCTCGCAGTCCGAATCACCCCTCTATAGAAAATGATCCGACTGCTTCCCTGTTTTCTGATCATAGGCACCTGGCTGCCATACCAGGTGTATGCCCAGGCTGCACTCAGTGTGACGCCCGCCTATGCCGTGGTGACCAATGAGCAGCCCTACGGAGCATTCGTATTGCATAACCAGGGGACGGAAGGAGTGGAAATCACTATCAGCGCCAACTACGGCGTGATTGCATCCACGGATTCCACCACTGCAGTGATGCTGGAGGAGGCGGGAGAACTGGGAGATTTATCCCGGTACCTGACCTTTTTTCCAGACCGGTGCATCCTGCCGGCGGGCAGGGAGCAGACGGTGCGTTATCGGGTTCATGAAGCCCCCGAAGGGGCGCATATTGCGCTCATGCACTTCGCGATGCAGGAGCGGGGTGCCATCGTGGACGGACAGATCCCCTCGGTTGCCAGCGGACTCAGTATTGTATACAATCTCGTTGCACCCCTGATCTATCTCCAAGGCAGAGGAGTGCCGGTTCTGTCTGCCCGCTTCCTGAAAAGCACCCCGGACGAATTGTCCCTGTACCTGGAAAATCATAGCCGATGGCCCTTCCTGGGAGGGGTGCGTGTGATCCAGAACGGACAGCAACTCGGCAGAGCCGAGTCCGCCATCTATACAGCGCGCCTGGTACGTATCCCTGTGGCTGAGCTCCCTGAGCAAGGCCCGTTGCAGCTGGAATTTGACGGGGACTACACCGGGTTGTCACGAGTGATCAAGCGTCAACTGAGTATCCCGGGCCCCATCAACCTGAACTGGCATTGATGCGGCAATGGGCACTCTGGGCCGTGCTGGCCCTCTCCATTTTGCGCACGGCAACCGCACAGGTGCTGATGGAAGTGCCCCTTCTGTTGGAACTGCCCGGCAGAGAAGAGCTGATCCGGGCATGGTATGATGGAGAGGAGTTTCTCGTGGAGGGCAGCGAGCTCTTTCCGGCTCTGGGATTCACCGTGCAGCGCAGTGAAGCAGGATTAGAAGCACTGGATACGCTGCATCGCTATGCGTTTGTATGCTCACATCCACCCGGTCCATCGTGCAAGGTTCTCATGAATGATGTGCTGGATCGGCTTGGCAACGCATTGCACTTTGATCAAAACCGTCTGCATTTGGCTGCATCCTCGGTTGCAACTGCGTTTGATGTACGTTCGCTGCGAACGCGCCAGCGCAGTTGGGCGGAGGTTCCAGGGCCTCACCTGTTTGGTCGAACACGCAACGTCTGGGGTGGGATGATGGTCAATTGGCAGCTGCGCCGGGATGCATTTGGAGTTCATCCTTCTCTCCGACTCATCGGCAGCGTTTTGCATGGCAGCGTCGAAGCAGATCTGAACCGCGGTCATTCATGGGTTTACCGGTATGACTGGCCAGAGCGAACATGGTTGACCCAGATAGAAATGGGACGCGATGCAAATGGATTCGCCGGGGTCTCCATTACGAACGTGCCCCTGGCAAGGCAGCGCTTGCACCGCGTGCAAAATTTCCACGGACAGTCCGCCCCACATGCGCTCATTCAGGCGGTCATCAGCGGCGAGGTTGTGGATCAGGTGCAGGCAGATGCCAACGGACGCTATGAGCTGAGTACCCCCGCATGGTATGGAACTACAAAACTGGAAGTGCACATCCAGCCGCTCGGAGGACAGCGCATGCAATCGGATCATCACTACCTCTTCACGCCAACCTCTCTTGTGCCACCCGGCAAAGTATTCTATCAACTACGTGCCAGTGAGCAGCACTCTGCCCTGGACCTACAGTACGGCGTGCACCCGAGACTGACACTCCAAAGTGCACTGGCGCTGCATGGCAGCCGCCCAGAGGCATCCGTCGGCTTCACGCTGAGCCCAATCACGTTTCTGGCACTTGACACCGAAGTGCAAATCCCATCTGCGTACTGGCTAGCCACGCTTCAACTATGGCGCTCAGGGATTCAGGTCACGGCTCATCTCGATGGCTGGCAGCACCGGTTCCAGAACCTGCATGTGACTGCATCGACCAGCAAGGGTCCAATCAGTGTACTGCTTCGAGGCACAAGGTCATCCTTTTTGACATCCTTTACAGAATGGGGGCGGCGTCTATCGTTGCATCCCGAAGTCTGGCTTCATGCCGCCAGTGGATTGTTGATGCAGGCCAGCTGGGATGTTGACCGGTTGCGCGATGTGAAAAAAGAAACGCATCACCGCTGGCGCTTTGCCGCAGGCTGGGCATTTCCGCGGCTTCGAATCATGGGATTTGCGACCCAGGACTATATCCAAAAAACCTATGGCGTGGAGGGGACCCTGACCCTTGGGCATCCATCCCTGGCGTTCCGCGTGGGATGGGATGCCGATCATCGAATGGCGGTCGGCAGCCTCAACCTCCAGTTCTCATCACCGTTTGGGAGCCTGTTTGCCCAAGGGCGCCGGGATGTGCACGGAATCTCGCATTCGCAGCAGGTTCAGGGGAGCGTGCATCTCTGGGACACCATAAGGCTCGCCCCCTACGGTCATGAACAGAGTGCCACAGAACTTCGAATCTTTGAAGACACCAATGGGAACGGCTTGCAGGATCTCGCCGAGCCGATCCTGTCTCATATTGATGCGGAGCTTTATCAGGGCGGATGGACACGCCTCCGGACAGGCGCGTTGTACGCGGCTTATCTGGAGCCCTATCAGCGCTACCAGATCCGCATCCTGGAAGCATCTATCCAGGACCCATCCCTTCACCCTGCGACAGGATTGGAGTTCAGCTTTACAGCGGATCCGGGGCGGAGCAAGATCATCCATGTACCGATGCAGCGACTGATTCCGGTAATGGGAGAGATCACCGGACTGGATCGAACACCGCTCAGGCTCAAAGTCCATCTGAACCAGACCAAAGCAACGGATGTGTATCGGGATGGCGGGTTCGCCTTGCATCTACGCCCCGGACACTATACCCTCACTGTCGTGGATATCCTGGACCAGGAGCCACTCGCCGAAAAAATGATCAAAGTTGGCATCGACCCACTTCATGTCGTAATCGATCTAAAAAGGGATCAATAATGATGCGAACTGGACTCATCCTTCTGATCTGTATGCCAGTCCATGACTCCATGGCCACGGCTTCCGATGTCTCCCCTGCCCTGTCGGCGCGCTGCACGAGCCAACTCGCCTACAAAACCAACTCAGACAGCAGATCCCTTCCTCTGATCGAAGGCACCAGTGGCCAAGGCACCAGCGACCAAGGCACCAGAAGTCGCCGGGTTCATGCAAAAGGTGGTGGATTTTCGCCCCAAAGACGCAGCATTCTGCGACGAGCAGCAGGGCGATCAGGTGACCGTGACATTATTATGCAAATAAACTCATTAACCAATCAAAACTCATGACAGAAACTTTGCAGGATTCAACGCTTCTTCCACAGGAGATCCAGACTTTTTCGATTCTTGAGCTATTCAGCCAGGCGGGGGGCTTCCAGTGGCCAATTTTGGCCGTACTGACTGCCGGGCTGATCGTGCTGATGCTTCGGGTTGTACGTCTTTTTCGGGATCATTTGGCTGCGCGCCCACTCATGCGACTACGTCTGGACTCCATCACCTACGCTGCACTGACAAATGCGCAGCGTAGTGCTGCCGACAGTCTCTATACCCGGCTTCTTTCGGGGATGCTGCAGTTGCACCGCAATCCCGAAGCCATGGGCCGGGAGGTCAGCGATGTGGCAATTGCAGCACATACTGCATACCAGCGGACACAGCGAATCATCAACTACTGCTCCAGCACTGCCGGCGGGCTTGGCCTACTGGGTACATTGGTTGGGATTTATGCGCTCTTTTCTGCGGGCACACGTGATCCCCAAACCATCTTTGCAGGAATCGCCATCGCGGTCGTCTCTACGCTTCTGGGCATTGTGACCAGCATCCTGCTGGAATTCTTTGAGACACTGATGCACGGCCATGTGAGCCGGTATATCGAATCTGCTCAGGCATGGGCGCAAAAAGTGCGCAGTCGTGTGCTTTTTCTTTCCGAGGAAGACGCATGAACGGATCACTGATTGTGCGATTGGTGGATATCACGCTTCTATTGCTACTGAGTCTGATGGCGGCCGCCAGCTTTACGACAACAGGGCTTGAACCCCCGTTCACCAATGAGCTTGAAGAGGAGGGAGTACTCCTGGCTCCGATACAGATCGGGATTGCGCTAGATGGCAACATCCATACCCAAGACGGAGCATCCATCACCCTGGAAGAACTGGAGAGCCTTCTGGACCAATGGCCTGCTGAAGTGGAATTCATCGCAGATGCGCAGGCACCTGCGGAAAAATTGCTTGCAGTACACGCTGTCGCAAGGCATCTAAATCGGCAAGCCGCATTCCGGGTGCGGCACAGGCAGGGAGGTGCGCCATGAAGCGAAGCAGTGGACTTTTTCTTCGATTCATCGACCTTGGCCTATTGCTGTTGCTTGCGTTTTTGTCCGTCGCAGAGCTGAACCCCACATTGCAGGTTCCCCTTCCCGGAAAACCCGGAAGCCCACAGGAGATGGCAGCCGCGCGCGTGGTATTTAACCAGGATTGGGAGGCGATGCTAACGCGCATGGATCAATCCACAATACTTTGCCAGACAGTAGATATTGTGGAGCTTGCCATGTGCATGGAACAGCACGCATCCATGCGATTCCTGCTTGCCCCCGTGGAAGCAGCGACCGTGCAACAGGTGGTGACCCTGTTGGATCTTTGCAGAAGAGCTGCACATCCGTGCGAGATCGAACCATTACAACCATGAAAATCAAAATACAGGAGCGACTGCTTGCGTGCGGCATGACGGCCGCCCTCCTCTTTATACTGGGGCTGATTGCAACCTGGGTAGAGCTACGAAGCCACCCTCCCAAACTGCGGCAGCTGTCACTGACAGAGAGCTTCGCATCCGTAATCAGCCGCCCTTCATCTGCTCCACCAAGCGTGACCAAACCGGTGGCACCCGTTCCCCGGAGGCGGACTCCCCGGATGCCGGAGTCCATCCAGTCGGAGCGATCGGTTTCTGCTCCGACCCAGCGCGTACTCCCTGCTACTTTGCAACTGCAACAAAAAGAAATCCCATTAAACTCTGCGCACAGGGACATCGGGGAGACCTCGGTGGATGTGACTGCAAGAGTTTCACGGGCCTCTTCGGCACTAACCCCATCACCGTCACAACATGCCGGGATACAGCAAAACCTGCACCAGGCGCCTCGTACAGTAGCCGAGGTAACCGAAAGATCAGATCCTTCAGGTATGTCCCTGGGAATTGAACATCCCCCACAGGCGAACCGTGTTCTGAAAACCGAAGAAGCAAAAAAGATCATCCAGTGGATCCGGCTTACAGAGTCGGATCTCCCGCCCGGGATCAAGCGCCATGTAGGGTATCAACCAGAGAACTTGAGTGCAACCGCCCTCCTCGAATATGAGGGCGAACCCTGGGAGATTTATCTGATGGCTCGTATGCCGTCCGAAGAATTGCATGTCGTGATTGTTCGGAGCAGCACGACATACTATGTCGTGGATCCGAGTTTTAAGCGGGATGGGCGTAGGTTTCGCGTGGGCGTTGCCCGCCGAAGTGGTGGCCAAATCACCGGGATTACCTCGGAAGAGCATGCGGCCTCCAGTAGCGAAGCAGTGCTTCATTACGATGTATTTCTCGCGTGGTGGGACGACTTGAGACTGACATTGCAATGAGAATTTTTGCCTTTACGCTTGTGATCCTTACCGCTGGCTGCAGTGTGCCACCAAGGATAGTGGAGCCGCCCACACCTGCCAGTCCCATGCTGCCCGGGGTAGACAGTACACAGATTCAGATGGCCTGGCAGCTCGCAGAAGCGTCTTTCGCACGCAATGCCGAAGCAGCTGCACGTGCGGCGGAAGAAGGCAGGCAGCTGGCCGCGCTTGCGGACAGCTTCCTCTTGTCAGCACCCGTATCACAGGTTCGAGATACGGCAAGAGCGGTGGAATTATTTCACGCAGGCGTGGATCTACTCGGGCAATACTCCGAAGTCGACAGCATACAGGCACTGGAGCTACTCAAAAACGCTGCGGCAAAGTTTGAGGAAGCACTTGAAGCGGATGCATTCGATGATGAGGCGAGGCAGTGGCTGGCTCGTGTGTACCAAAATTTGGCGGAACGATTCCAACAAACTGGCGCAATCCAAGATCAACTCCGCGTACTGCAACGTCTGGTTATGTGGAATCAGGATCGGCATGATTACATCGCACTTTTGGCAGCGGCGCAGGAAGGAATACCGACCAAAGCATCAGGGATGACGGCGGGAGCCTTGTGGAAGCGTGCTGCACAGGTTGCTCTGGACGATGTGGAGATGGGATTGAGAGAGGCCCCGGATTCGGCAACCCTGTTTGTGTACCATGTGCGTGCGAGCCGGGCATTTGTAATGGCCAACCGCAGTTCGCTTGCACGCATGTCATTAAGCAGTGCGCGCGCTTGGCAGCGCACCGAACAAGAGCGTGCACTCATTCATGCAGACAGTATCTGGTTGGCCTGGGATAATGGGAATCTGACTGCACGCAAGCGTTTTGATGTTCTTCTCAGCGAAGTTTCCATAAATCCAGAAAAAGCAGCCTACGGCTTGCTCGATTTGCTTGAGAATGTCCAAGACCCGGATGCTCAGATACAAGTACGCCACCAGTTGGCGCTGGCCAAGTATGCCTCTGGTGCAGAGGAGCAGGCCGTCCGTTTGATGCAAGCGCTGGTGGCAGAAGATCCGCACCAGAAAACCCTTGCAGAGGATTACGCGATCATGACGTACAACCTTGCGCAGAAACTGCGCCGCAAGGGAGACCTGCGGGATGCACTTGCCTATTTATTGCAGTGTGCATCCCTAGATGCACAGATCACGGCCAGAGCTGCATTCGATGCAGCACTTCTTTTGAGAAACAATCTGGACGCAGCGACCCAATATGCGCACATGGCGGAAGCGCGCATGGAGACGCTCGAACAGAATGAGCGGAGTGCATTGTTTCGGTATCTGGCGGAGTTATACCGAAGAAATGGGGATCGTGAACGAGCTAGAAAATACATCGAATATTTGGCTGACAGCCAGAAAAACTGACGGAACCAATCCTCGACGACCACTCATTCGATAGAGTTGAGGATTTAGTGAAATCAGGAGTAGATGAATTCCTCACACTAAAAATAGCTTTCTTCGTCAAAATTCCTATGCAAGAGGCTCAGGATAATCGCAAGACGCAAAGCAAGTTCAAGTGTATGGCCTGTGGTCATGCGGATCATGCCGACCTGAATGCGGCGGCAATATACCGGCCTCCAGGATTGGGGCTACTGTACAGCGAGAGGCGTTCGGGGTGCCGACCTCTGCGACCTGTGAAATGGATACGCGGATGGCCGCCTAATGACGGTGAATCACGTATATATATACGTCCCAAATAAAACAACACTATACATGCCGACCGGTTCTGTGAACCCATCATCTCCATTCTTCCCGAAAGTTGACCCATCCCCTTGTCAGGCGGATATAACTTAAAACAGACTATCTATCGGGGTTGAGTCTCCATGGGGCATGGATGGGCAATTTGATATTTGGTGACCAGAGCAGCATTGCAGCATCGGATCTGCCATCCAAACAAGCTCCCATGGCCCTTGACATGCAGTTGGATAACAAGTCCAAACATAGGCCAACCAACCGATTATCCCTGATTACCTGTTCGCCGTGGCAATCGAATTGAACCAGGCCCGTGCGCTCGCGATGGCAATGAATGCACAGCTTATGTGCCCACTTTGTGGACTCGGATCAATCAGCATAGCCGAAGCTCCCAATTTCTGGGCTGCAATCTGAGAGTTTTCAATGGGAACCAGCTCGTCAGCAGCACAATGATAGAGTCGGGTTGGGGAACTTGGGCTCCAGTTCGTTAAGTCGTTTTCACTCAACCGCTGTAAAAATGGGTAATCGGCGTCTTCTTTGACCGCCTGAAGCACATCCTGCCGAACGATATGGATGGGAATCGGTGGCATGGCATTATTAATCTCTGTGCTACTGTACGTCCCGTCAAACAGCGGCGGCAGCGTAACATCGTAGGGGCTTCTCAAAAAGTCTGATGGATGCTCGTATAAATCATACGCCTCATTATAACTCAACAGGATGTACGGGAGGTAATACGGCTGTGGGTAGGGCGCTTCCCGTAAGATCAACTCCAGCATCGTTCCACTCAAATCATAGGGCCCCGCCATGGGAGCAGACGCAACAACGGAAAATGTATCACCGTAGTCCTCCTCCAGAGCGCGCTGAGCTGCCATAGCGGTATAGCCACCTGAGGAATACCCTGCCAGATATACTTCACCGGAAACGTCCCACGATTGCGTCGTAGACCACTGCAGGGCCGCCTCCAACTGGTCAATGACGGCCGAAGCCGATACATCCGCAATCAAATAGGGATGGAGGCCAGGCGAAGACCCAAGTCCAACAAGGTCCGGCATGACCGAGAGATATCCATCCGCGGAAAAGAGCAACCCAACCAGGATTTCTTCGGTTCCACCCCCCGAAGGAACATCGGAGCGTCGAACATTCGTTCCGTGCTGAAACGAAACCATTGCAAGCGATCCTAAGATAGGCTGGGGCACAACAACCGCCCCGGATGCCATGATGAGCTCCCCTTTTACATCTACCGTCATATACTCCACCACATAAACTGCAGCACCATAACGCGGCGAAAACGGAATCTCAAACTCTGCCACCAGTTCGTTCATCTCCTGCACCGTATAGGTCCGCTGAAGCTCCACACGGACTACATCGCCCCGGGCTGGTGTGGATACCACGTCAGGGCTCTGATCTGTGGAATCACACTTGGCAAGGAAGACAAGAACAGGCAGTATGCAAATGCACACCCACCTATTCACGACCCGAGTTGAACCACTGGCGGATAACTTCTTCGGCGGACTTCCCCTGTGGGGTAAAGCCGAGCGAAGAAGTACGACGCTGGTCGCGATCCCCATGCCATTTCCAAAGAATCGCACCACTGAACCAAGTCTCATTCCACAACTCATTAAAAAACACGGTATATAATTGAGCTTGAAGGGCATTGTTCGGTGTGACCCGACCGATTTCATCACGCGATGGCCAGCGCCACGGCTTTGCAGCTGCATCATCTACATTCCGGTAGCCGATTTCCGTAAAGAGTACCGGGCGATTGAGGTGCTCAGAGAGACCAGATAATACCTCAACGTGTGGTTCCCATCCCTCGACCAGCATTTCGTCGGTTGGGACCGGCTGATCTGAAAGTTCAAAGTACGCCTGAACACCGATGTAATCCAGTAGATCCCAGAACTCAATCTGTTCGTATTCCTCCCACCAGTTTGCCGCATACGTTAACTTCCCCTGATATACGGAGCGGATGTTTTCAATGAGACCTCGCCAGTACTCTGGACGTTCATGTGCACTCCGGGCGAGTTCAGTCCCAATCACGAGAATATCTGCCTCAATCTCTTCTGCCAGATGCGCATAGTGCATCAGAAACGTCGTATAATCCGCTTCCCAAGCCTGCCATTGATCTTCCTCCGGGTAGCCGATCTTGTCTCTTGACTGCCCTCCTGCACTGTAGCGGCCCAGCCAGAGATGCGGCTTCAGAATGATTTTCATGCCCAGACTGTCCGCACTTCGAGCCATTTCTCTTGCGCCCGAGTCGCTTTCGCTGTACCACCGGGCATCAGGGTTCATTCGGATCTCGGGAAGCTCAATACTTCGCTGAAACCCGAACTGAATCAGGGTTACATGGGTAACGCCGAGTTCGCGCAACTCGGGCAGCATTGCAGGCGATGGCTTGTTCCGTGCATCAATCGTGACCGACTGAATCATGGGAGTCTCACCATCTTGCCGCCCCTGGGGATTACAACTGACAGGGAGAAGCCAGATCAAAACCCAGAAAGCTGCGCTGATTCTGGAGTGCACAAAACTCTTTGTGATCAAATGGAATATCTTGATGGTTATCACCAACCGTTTACGGATTTTTTCATGTCAGATCGCAGGAAGTTTCTCTATCAGGTCAGCACATCAGCGGCAGCTATTCTCTCACACAGCGTACTGATCCCCGAACGGATTCCAACGGTACTTGAACAGATTACGGGAGTTACGCATGACGTAACCGATGATGAAGCATTTTGGTTCACCGTACAAGAGGCATTTACGGTTGATCGCAGCCTCATCAATCTGAACAGCGGCGGAGTAAGCCCGTCGCCAAGGATTGTTCAGGAGGCAATGAAGGGACATTTGGACTACTCCAACGAAGCACCCGTGTACACAATGTGGCGAATTCTCGAACCGCAGCGCGAGGGGGTTCGGCAGCGCCTGGCACTGGAATTTGGATGTGACTCCGAAGAGATTGCATTGACACGAAATGCAAGCGAAGGCCTTCAGATCTGTCAATTCGGACTGGATTTTGAACCCGGAGATGAGGTGCTGACCACCACGCAGGACTATGGCCGCATGATTACAACCTTCAAGCAGAGAGAGCGCCGCGACGGAATTATCCTGAAACAGTTTTCCCTGCCAATCCCATCCGAAGACCCCAAGGAGGTTGTAGATCTCTTCGAAAGTCATATTGGCCCCCGTACGCGTGCAATCCTGATGTGTCATATGATCAATATCACGGGGCAAATCCTTCCTGTGAAGCCAGTCACTCAAATGGCACGGCGCAAGGGGATCCCCGTAATCGTAGATGGTGCGCATGCATTCGGACACTTTGACTTTAAGCACGACGATCTTGATTGCGATTACTACGCCTCAAGCCTTCACAAATGGCTCCTGGCACCACATGGTACAGGGATGTTGTATGTGCGAAGGGATAAAATCAAGACACTCTGGCCACTCATGGCAGCCTCTGAGGGAATGGATGAAGATATCCGCAAATATGAAGAAATTGGTACGCACCCGGCTGCCAATTATCTCGCCATCGCCGAAGCACTAACCTTTCATCAGGGAATCGGGGCCAAACGCAAAGAAAAGCGGCTACGTTATTTGCGGGACTATTGGGCAAAGCGGTTAGTGCAACATGACCGGATCCGGATCCATACCAGCTTGAAGTCCGAATTCTCCTGCTGTATCGGAACCGTGCAGATTGAGGGCATTGATTCAGCGGACCTGGGAGTGCATTTATGGAATGAGCATCGTATCATTGCCACTCCGATCAAACATGAGGAGTTTGAGGGATTGCGTGTGACCGCGAACCTGTTCACAACGCTGGAAGAATTGGACCGTTTCGTGGATGCGATGGAACGCGTCATTCACAAAGGATTGCCTTCAACGGGATAGGATCGCGTGGATAAAGTCTGGGTTCCTGGGAATTCTAGAGTCGGCGGGTTACATTGCGGTCACGGAATCTATGTTCAACCTCAACGGCCCAGGAGGACGAAATAAGTAAATGGAAGGATTACATTGGGAATGTCAAGTAGCCCGGGGGGATTTCACCCCAGGCTAACACATACTCAATAGACGTACCAACATAGTCTAATTTTTGGAGGATATACAATCCTCTTTTTTGTGCGTAAGCACAAGCCGTCAGCCCTCGTTCGATGAAGCGTCCTGATCCGCTTCTTCGTCTTCTAAAATGACGCGTGTGACGTCAGCGATCGCATCATCTTCTCGTAGCCGAATGAGTCGAACGCCTTGCGTAGTCCGTCCGATCACCGAGATTTTGCTTACAGCTTGCCGAATCAAATTCCCGTTCTGGGTAATAATCATTAAATCATCTGAGTCCAGCACTCCACGAATGGCTACGATTGGGCCGGTTTTTTTGTTGATTTTTTGGGCGATGACGCCCTTTCCAGGACCGATTCTTTCTGGATAATCACTGACCCCTGAACGTTTGCCAAAACCATTTGCACTGATGGTTAGAAGCGTACTCTCCGTTTCTTCGGATACAACCACCATCCCGACAACCCGCTGATCTTCTAACATCCTGATCCCGATCACTCCCTGTGAGACTCGCCCAACAGTTCGTATGCGTTTTTCAGAACGCCGATGGGCAAACCCTCCTGAAGAAGCCATAACAATCTGAGCATTCCCGTCTGTCAGGCGGGCCTCCAGTACTGCATCTCCCTCCCGGATCTTGATCGCTTTGAGTCCTTTTCTCCAAGGCCTGCGATACGCCCACAGTGCCGTTTTTTTGAGAAGCCCTCTGCGCGTTGCAATCAGGATATAGTGGGACTTCAGAAATTCTTCGTCAAGGAAGTCTTCCCGACTTACCGACAACACGGCTCGAATACGATCATCCGATGAGACCGGGATCAGATTCCGAATACTTCGTCCACGCGCAGTGCGGCCCCCGGCCGGAATATTATATACTCTCAGGTAATAACATTGACCGTGATCCGTGAAAATCAATAGGTAATCAAGGTTATTCGCAACGAACAAATGTTCCAGATAATCCTCATCGCGAAGTGTACTTCCCCGTGCCCCCTTTCCCCCACGGCCTTGCGCCTGAAAATCGTCTAGGGGAGTTCTTTTCGTGATCCCCTGATGTGATATCGTCACGACCACTCTATGATTGTCGATCAGATCCTCAATAAGGATGTCGTCTCCAGAAAGAGGATCAATCTCTGTGCGGCGATCATCGCCATATTTATCTGCGAGCTCCTGGAGTTCGTCCTTAATGATATTCATCCGCAGCTGTTCACTATCCAGAATCTTGGTTAGGCGGGCGATTTCCTCTTTCTTGGAGTCGAACTCTTCCAGAATCTTATCCCGCTCCAATCCTGTCAATCGGCTCAGCCGAAGTGCGAGGATGGCATTTGCCTGGGCTTCACTCAGCCAGGTCTCTCTGCCGTGATCCGCGGAACCCGGGGCAGTTGCTGAAAGGCCCAGCCGATCAAGTTGCGCTGGCGTTAGTTTGGACGGCCATATCCCTTCGATCAGACAGGTCCGGGCCTCATCCACATCGGCAGACTCGCGAATCATCGTAATGACTGCATCAAGATGGTCCAGCGAGATTACAAGGCCTTCCAGAATGTGCGCCTGCTTCTGAACTTCGTCGAGTTGGTACTGCGTACGCCGCGTCACGACTTCATGTCGATGGTCGACAAAGTGAACGACTGCGTCTTTGAGTGTCAGTGTCTGTGGTCGCCCATGGACAAGAGCTACTAGATTTGCCCCAAACGACTGTTGGCATCTAGAGTACTTGTAGAGCTTGTTTTCCACAACCTGGGGTTGGGAATCCTTCTTCAATTCAACTACGATCCGCATACCATCCCGGTCACTCTCATCACGCAGATCGCTGATATCCTGGATCCGCTTATCTCGCACCAGTTCAGCAATCTTTTCCACCAGAACGGCCTTATTGACCTGATATGGAATCTCTGTAATTACAAGGGCAACCCTTCCACTGCTTAGCTCTTCCTCATGCATGCGGGCCCGCATGAGGATCCGTCCCCGCCCAGTATGATAAGCGGAATGAATTCCACTCGTCCCACAGATAATCCCCCCCGTTGGAAAATCCGGGCCGGGAATATATTCCATCAGTCCCAGCGTGTCAATTTCTGGATTGTCGATGTATGCAATGATCGCCGAAGCGACCTCCCTGAGATTATGAGGGGGGATTTTGGTCGCCATCCCAACAGCAATTCCATCGCCACCATTCACCAACAGGTTGGGGAGCGCAGCAGGCAAAACAACGGGCTCTTCCAGAGAACCGTCAAAATTTTCCTGATAACCCACCGTATCCTGCCGGATGTCGCGAAGCAGTTCAGATGCAAGACGTGTCAAGCGTGCCTCTGTATACCGCATTGCGGCAGCGGAATCACCGTCGACAGACCCAAAATTGCCCTGACCGTCTACTAGCGGATAGCGCAATGAAAAGCTCTGTGCCATTCGCACCATGGTATCATAGACGGACGAATCGCCATGCGGGTGGTACTTCCCCAACACCTCTCCAACAATACGTGCACTCTTTTTATAGGAGGAACCAGGCGTTAATCCCAGCTCATTCATACCGTACAGGACGCGCCGATGAGCGGGTTTCAATCCATCTCGAACATCCGGGAGGGCCCGTCCTACAATCACCGACATCGAATAATCGATGTAGGAAGATTCCATTTCCTCAGTGATACTCAGAGGAACTATCCGTTCCTCATCCTCTCCGATTCCAGAAATAATATCTGTCATTTACTTAGTAGACAACCTACTGATTGGTATTCATACACGATTCTGCTCCCGTCACGATTCGGCGTAACCAAGACAATCGCTCACCCATGATCTTTGAAAATTCCTTAGGAGTATCCCCTGTTGCTTTTTTACTCTCCATTTTTTTACATGCAGATTGTTTTGGAAGCCTTAAGTGTGGTTAACCAGAAGTAGGTCTAATGAAAAGATGGGCGAATTTTGTATCGTCCGTTGTTCTCATTAGACTTTGGCTCACGTGTACAAATATTGACTCTTACATTAATGAAATGGATTCAATATCAGATCCAGAATCAAAGCTAAATGCCCCCCAAATGGGTCAGAGAATGTCCATGTCTCTTGCCACACTACAAAAGATAAAGTTGGGGATTAAAATGCTCTGTCTTGACTCTCTCAAACTGAACTCCCTCCTAAACAGAGTTCCTGTACTCTGATAATTAGATTTTGAGACTTTTTGTAGTAATCATGAATTGTACTGTAAGTTATTTGAGACTCATGTCCATGTGCGATTTGGTGTCGGTTCTCGACGATACTATTAATCGCTTCCTTCTGATCTTCAGAAATAAATCCCTCAATTTCACGTCTCCACTCCTCACTGAAGCTTCCCAAAAGTTCTATGATTTTTTGAGGCTTTGCACTTACAGTTCTGTTCGTCCTTGATTCCACAAATTTCTGCAACGTAGGAGATCCATTTCGACTGGCATGTTCTTGAACGATCTCCGCTATCGCCCTTTCAATGTAGCCTGAAACTAAAACACACAGGTACTTGGCAAAATCCGATTGCAATTCAAACGCATTAGAATCAATGGTTCCAACCCGCTCAAACGTGGCATCAAGACGTTGCTTCATACGTGAAACCTCTTGAAGACCACTCATTGAATATCGGCGAGTGCCTCCAAAGCAAGTTTCTGCCTTGTCCCTACCTTACCCTCCTCGGAAGTACCTGTCTTTACTGCCTCAACATATGCCTCATTCTTGAACAAACCCTGAAGCTTGTTTTTTACCTCATTACAATTTCCGATTGACCCGCATTCAATTCGTTTTGCAACACCAACCATTACGGAATCAAGTACAGCGGCGTTCAACGATCCAAAAGGCTTAAATGCTTCTTCCCCCACACAATCTTTGAGAAAGGAAGTGGTGCTGCGAAACACTCTTTCCAACTCATCTTTGTTCTGGCACCCAAGATTGCGATTCTTGCTCATGTATTTATTCAAAAAATCCTTCATCGGTCTGCGATATTCATCTCCAGAGTAGTAAAATGCAAAAAATCGAAGGATCATCTCCAAGTCTTTTAGCCTATTTGATTTTTTCCTCCCGTAGAGAGAGCGCCAGTTGGGATTTTCGTTGAATTCCGAGAGCACTTGAGCTAACTCTCCGTGATACAACGCGACTCTGATTTCTTGTGGTTGTAGATTTACACCTCCCGTATTCAAACGCTCAAAGATATCGTATATGCTGCTCTGGTCGTCTTTAGGATCGAGTTGTCTTACTACTGTTGCATGAATGATGCTGTCATCAAGCCTTCTACGGACTATCGGATCTAGATCGTAGTAACTCTTACCCTCAAATTTGGGATGCACTTTGTGTAGCCGGTATTTTTTCTCTGTGTTGGCTTCATCATAAAAATTTTGTAATGCTTTAAGCCGTTGCTGCCCATCCAAGACAAGCAAGTAATTATTTTTATCTCGTACTAGAAAAATCCCCGGAACAGGTAATCCAAGAAGGAGTGACTCTATAAATCTGTCCGCCTTCAGTTTCGACCAAACGTAATTCCGCTGGAACCCTGTAATTTGGCCCTCATCACCACCGCTGTAACGACCGAAAATAGGTACAACGATGTCACCATTCTTAATACGACGAACAAGAGAATCTACCGGGAAGTCAGCTCCATACGACGAAATATCATACTCGTAAGGAATGGGAGTCTCTTCCTCTTCCGTGACATCCTCGATTTCATTGACATCATTGGCAGTGCCAACAGCAGACACCACATCCCCGTTACCGTAATTCAGTTGGTGTGTTGTTTCCATTAATTCATGGCCGGTTACGCTCCAAGGTTATTGCACCGCACCCCGATCTGCAAAGAAACTAAGCTAACGAGATATCTGTTGATCCAGTCAGCAGCATGGGTGCTTCGATCAGGCCCAGAAGCCAACACTCATACAGTATGTGACCACACACCGGCAATGACGTAAAAAACAATGCGAATATCCATGCATGGTAAGGTAAAAGAGATTTCTCCAGATCAACAGTAGCAAACTAGTACGAGGTATCCAAGTCTACGCTAATCAACTCAGATTGTTCGATCACGGTTGATGGAAATCCACAACGCAGACCATGTTCATCCTTGGTGCTGGGACAGATTTTTCGAACTCAGGTCCAGATTGGGTTTTGGCCAAAAAATTTCTGCCTCTCATTAAAAGAACATCTTCTTTTACCGTCCTTCTGCGAGACATTTATATAACGGAGTTCTGAATAAATTACAGTTCTCCCTCCGCTTCCAGTGCAGTCAGAAATTCAGACATGACGAACTCTTCCTGCTCTGCCGACATTGCAACCAGAGGCAGACGTAGTTTAGATTCTGTGTGTCCGAGCTTGGCCAGGACCGCCTTTACCGGTATCGGGTTGGTGTCCAGAAAACAGGCGCGCATGGCCTTCAGCAGAGTATAATGGACCTGTGACGCTTCCTTGAGTTCGCCCTTTAGACCCAGGCGAACCAGTCGACTCATCAGACGCGGAAGAACATTGCTGACCACGGAGATCACCCCGTCTGCGCCGAGAGCCAAAAAAAACAAGGTCCATTCATCATCTCCAGAATAGACGGCAAATCCTTCCGGCCGTCCCTGAACAAGGTCTGCCACCTTCGCCAAATCACCCGACGCTTCTTTCACACCTACCACTGAAGGAATCTCGTGTGCCATCTCAAGAATCGATTCGGCACTTGCATCAAAGCCCGTACGCCCTGGAACATTATAGAGAATGATCGGACACGACGTAGCGTCTGCAATCGCCGCTACATGTGCTTTAAATCCTCGTTGTGGCGGTTTGTTGTAGTAGGGTCCCACAACGAGCAATCCATCCGCTCCCAAGTGAGCTGCTTCAACTGAGAACGCAATACTCTCATCGGTTGAGTTATTTCCTGTCCCGATAATCAGGGGAACCCGGCCGGCGACCTGTTCCACTGCAATGGCCGAAAGCCTGCTTCGCTCCTTCGGAGTAACGGTTGCATTTTCTCCGGTCGTACCCAGTACGACCACTGCAGAAGAGCCTGATTGGATTTGACGATCAATCAGACTACAGAAAGCAGCTTCGTCAATCAATCCGTCTCCAGAAAAAGGCGTGACCAGTGCTGTCGCTGAACCTGTAAAAATCATGGATTTACGTTAATTATTAACGACTATTTGTTTGCAGAACCTGCAAGCCATTCGGTGAGCATATCTTGGAGCGTGAACAACCCGGTTCGCCCCTGTATCCACTCTGCCGACCGCACTGCCCCGAAAGCAAACCCTCCCCGGTTCTTGGCGGTGTGCTCCAGTATGATATGATCCGCCGGACCATCAATCATGACCCGGTGCTGTCCAAATACATGGCCAAGCCGAGTGGATACAACCTCAAGTTGGGAAGGATCATGTAGAGTAGACGGGATGCCCCACCTATGCTTTCTCTGAAGGGTTTCAACCAACTGCGCCGCCAAACTGATTGCAGTGCCACTTGGTGAATCCAGTTTTGCTGTATGATGCAACTCATGTACAGCTACATCAAACTCAGGCAGCTTGTCTAAAAGCGGCCCAAGAGCATGTAACGCTTGAAGGAGGATCTGTATCCCCAGTGAGTAATTGGAACTATAAAGCAGGGTTGCCTCATGGGAGCGGACAAGGTTCTGAACCTCTTCGATTTTGTCATCCCACCCTGTGGTCCCAATCACGGCAGCGGTGTTCGTCTTGCAGTACTTGGTAATGTGTGAGAGTACGATCTCGGGCTGTGTGAAATCAATCACGACATCAGGGTTGCACTCCAGGGCCGCCTCCGTTACAGGATTTTTGCGATTGAACCGTTCAACGATGACGTGTCCACGCGAGCGCACACACGCCTCTATGGCTTCGCCCATGCGCCCCGTACCAGCTACAGCAATTCGTAAAGAAACGGACATTGTACTCTTGACAAGTAGCAAAAACGTCGACTAGGGCATCAACTCTGCTGAGTGGATGAGATCCATTAAGAGCCCTCCCGCAGTCACCCCAAGCCCTGCACCTGGGCCTTGTACGACCAACGGCTCATCATTATAGCGATCCGTGGTAAACACAATAATATTCCCTCGCCCAGATGCCGTAGCAAACGGGGAGTCATCCGGCACCGCCTGGACACTTACATCCAATTGGTCCCCTTCAAGTCTGGCGATATAGCGTAGCCGTTCACCACGGCTCTTCGCCTCGTCTACTCTTTCTTTCCACTCCTGGTCAACCGCTGTGAGTTCTTCGAACAGCACCTGGGGACTTTCCGCCTTGAGTCCTGTCGGCAGCAAAGATTCGACCCGAATATCGCTTCGCTCGACTTCCAGGCCAATTTCCCGAGCCAGAATTAACAATTTTCGAGCAACATCTTCTCCACTCAAATCATCCGCTGGATCGGGCTCTGTCCACCCTTCTGCATGAGCACGCTCTACAATTGACGAGAACGACTCTCCAACATCCAGGCTGTTAAATACATAGGCCAACGTACCGGAAAAGACCCCTTCAATCTTATGAACCCGATCTCCTGATCGGACCAAATCCTTGATCGTGGAAATCACCGGAATCGCGGCACCTACTGTCGTTTCGTATCGGAAAGCTACACCGCGTCGCTTGGCTGCCTTCTGGAGTCGCTGATAAAATGGCAAATCCAGTGTATTGGCCAGCTTATTTGCGGTAACGACCCCGAATCCGAGCTCAAGAAAATCGGGATAGTAAGCAGCAACCTCCTCACTCGCGGTTGCATCAACTACAATGATTCGCTCCAGTCGGCTGGCACCCAACTGTTCCAGAAGCCAATTCAAATTGGCTGGCGATCCGTGGGCTATATCTGAGACCGCTGTATCAAACGCAAGTCCATCCGGGTTCCAGAGCATTTTTCGAGAGTTAGCAATACCAACGAGCCGCACATTCAACTTAACCCGCTCCAGTAAATTCTCTTTCTGATCCGCAAGAAGTTGCAATAAATGGGCTCCAACCCGCCCCGGCCCCAATAGACATATATGCGTACGCAGGCGCCCCAAAGGGAATGCCTCATGAAGAGCTCGTACGGCGCGTCGCACCTCATCATCCCGCACCACTGCTGAAATATTTGTTTCTGCAGCCCCTTGTGCAATGGATAACACATTCACCCGACTACGTCCCAACGTGGCGAACATCCGTCCCGCCAACCCCGGGTGATGTCGCATGCGATCACCTACCGCAGAAACAATCGCACATCTGGGGATCGCGTAAATGCCACTGATATCTCGTTTTGCCAATTCTCCTGCAAAGACATTACGGAGCGTTTTTACGGCTACGTCTGCAGCCGCTTCGCGCACAACCATGCAAATACTGTGTTCGCTGGAGGCCTGCGCGATCATAAGCACGTTAATTTTTTGATCTGCCAGGGATACGAACGCGCGTGCAGCGATTCCTGGCACACCTAACATGCCGTTCCCCTCCAGCATGATCACTGCAACATCCCGAATCGTAGAGATCGCTTTTACTCTGAGTTCAACCGACTGAGACTCATTCGAAATCAGCGTACCTGGTGCTTTCGGATTTAATGAGTTTTTGATGAGCAGTGGGATTCCCAGCATTTGCACCGGCCGCATGGTCCTCGGATGCAGGACACGGGCACCGAAATAGGCCATTTCTGCCGCTTCTGTATAACTCAGGCGAGCCAATGGGAACGCCTCGGGGACATCCCGAGGATCCGCAGATAAGACTCCATCCACATCGGTCCAGATTACGACCCGCCGTGCACGTAATACCGAACCGAGAATCGTAGCTGTAAAATCACTCCCTGAGCGCCCAAGTGTTGTCGTAGACCCATCGGGCGCAGATGCGATATATCCTGTCACCACGGTAATCTGATTCGATGGAAAACCTTGAAAATGCGTTTGGATCGTGCGCGTAGACTCCTCAAAGTCCACGTATGCATCCCCATAGTTATCGTCCGTTCGGATCAAACTCCGGGCATCCATCGCAATGGATTGTTCTCCCATAGAGCGAAACGCTGCAGAGAGCAATGGAGCAAATGCCCGTTCACCAATACTTAAAATCGCGTCTCTGGTACGGGCGGAGCATTCTCCGATGAGAGCAATCCCCCGCAATAGCCTTTCCAGTTCCTCCCAGAGTTCATCCAACTGCTGTCTTACCCCCTGTTTTTCCTCCTCAATCACCAACTCGTTCAAGACTCGCTCATGTTGGTCACGTAACTCCTGAATGGAGTTCTGTACAGGCTCCTCTGCTCCAGAAGAAACCTCTATAGATCCCAGTAACCGATCCGTGACTCCTGCCATCGCAGAAACCACGACAACACGCTGGATCCCCTCGGGAATATCCTGAACCAGGCGAATCGCCTGCTGGATGGCCTGCGCACTACCCACCGAAGTTCCTCCAAACTTGACAACCTGTAATAGTTTATTTGGAGTCTGCTCCATGGCTGGGAGTCCGACCGGAATTTTTTGTTTACCGTCCGGCATCAATCATTCTGTTGATCTTTGATGGTCTGGTTTTTTGCATGAACAGGAGATCACTGGAACCACAAAAAGAAAACCTTGTGTAACTTCTATCTTTCGGGGCCATAGCTCAGTTGGTAGAGCGCTTGAATGGCATTCAAGAGGTCAGGGGTTCGACTCCCCTTGGCTCCACTCCTTCCCCGGCATAGGATCATTGCAGTCGCAGAAATATTAGGCACGAGAGATCCCCCGACCCCAGTCAAGCAGGCTTCCGCCAGAGAGTCTAACGGTGGCAGAGGCTGCCTCCTGAAAGAAATATGAATCAAACGCGGTCCTTGTCATGCTTGAATCACTCAGTATTAGGGACCAGCATGCCATTTTGCCTGCGATCACAATTCCTGCATCCATTATAATTTTGACCGATTTTCTCTGACTTCTACACATAGTTTCCTGTCTATAGGCACACCAACAGACGTAAACGATCAGGACGCAACTTAGTGTCATCAGATCATCTCTATAAATACCTCACACGCACCATCTCATGTTGGCATAAAAAGAAAATAGATCCCTGTCTGATTCGCCAAAATTTTACCCATCCCGTTGGTGCACTACAATCCCAAAATGGAAGAAACCGTGGTTCTTGGCGGATTCAGTATCTTCAGGAATAGCTGTATATTCCTTCGTCCTGCCAGAATGATCCTTGATTCCTTATGGTCAGCCTTTGGCTGGTGGTTCAGGCTAGGCCCGAAGGGAGCAGAACAAGCCTACCGTGGTCCTAATTGCCGGTGAATATGCAGAATTGTAGCACCAGATGACATCTTCCCCAAAGTACTGCCTCCTCGCTTTCGCCTTTTATTTCCTACTTGGCTGTGATAGCAGTCCCATGGATCCAGAACCGCCCAGGGAAGGACTCGCACATCTGATCACGAGTGAAAGCCTGGTCCTCAACCCAACTGGCTATGTCCCCCTTTCGGCAGAGCTCAAGCTACAAACCACGCAACCCGTCCAGGTAGAACTGGAAATCGTGAGCCGGGATGATAATACTGAAAACCTCATCCACCGCTTTGAGGAAACCGGCACTTCATTTACACTCCCGGTACTTGGTCTCTATGCATCATACAGCAACACCTTGCATATTCGATTCTATGACAGTCAGAATCAGTTACTGGGAGAGGAAACCCGCCCGATTGATACCCCACAACTCTTACCGGAACTTCCAACCATTGATGTTCGCGTCAATACGGCGCGAAAAAAGCCGGGGATGAACCTGGTGAGTTACTTCGGACACACCAATCGTGAGTTGCCACAAATCCCATTCATTTTTGATCAATATGGGCATATTCGATGGTATGCCAATATGGATACACATCCAGTGCTGGGAAATCTATTTTATGACGCCGGCGTTGAGCGCCTCAAAAACGGTAATCTCTACTTCGGCGATGGTAGCAGCGGACGCCTGGTTGAGATGGACATGTTGGGCAGAGTCGTCAATGAGTGGCCTTTGCCGGGGTACTCCTTTCATCATAATGTTCTTGAACTCCCGAACGGAAATTTATTAGCGACGGTCAACAAACATGGACTCCCTACTATAGAGGACCATATCCTAGAAATTGACCGCGAAACCGGAGCTATTGTGCAGGAGTGGGATCTCAGAGAATCGCTGGATTCACGGCGGCGCATATGGAGTAGCAACCAAAGAGACTGGTTCCATGCAAATGGCTTGGCCTATGACGAAGAGAAGGATGCGATTATCGTGTCTGGTCGTGTTCAGGGGACCATAAAACTGACTCGTAACAATGAATTGATTTGGATTTTGGCACCGCATAGAGGCTGGAACCTATCCGGGGATGGGACGGACTTAGACACCAAACTCCTGCAACCCCTGGATGCAAATGGGATGCCCATCACAGATTCCATGGTGCTTAGAGGGTTCAGTGACCATTCGGAATTCTCGTGGGCGTGGTATCAGCATGCACCTAAGTTGACGCCACAGGGAACCCTGCTCTTATTTGACAATGGGGATAACCGACATTACCAAGGGCAGCCTGTGTTTAGCCGAGCGGTCGAATATCGAATTGATGAGGAGGCGATGACGATTCAGCAGGTTTGGGAGTATGGCCGTGAACGCGGCCATACAACCTATTCAGGCATCGTATCGGATGTTGATTATCATCAGGACGAGAATACCGTCGTCTTCATGCCCGGTGCCAATCATGAAAATGGACCCAACGGGAAAACGGTTGAAGTTGACTACGCCACAAAGAACGTGGTCTATGAAGCGGTCATACGTAATGACGGATCTGCAATGTACGGGATTATGTTTCACCGCATTGAACGCCTTCCCATTTATCCACATAATCAATAGAGCATGCCTCACCGAGACATCCCATGAAACAAAACGTGAACCATCACTTGCTGCTATTCTGTAAGGCCTGCCTTTTCGCCTCTGTTCTGTTGTTTGCATTTTCAGTACAGGCACAGGATCAAACCGTAGGGCTTATGCGCAATGATCCGGGTGCGTATGAAGGATACACATTGATCGCCCCAGTGCTCCACCCCAGCGTCTACCTGATCAACATGGAAGGACAAATCGTGCATCAATGGAAGGTCAGTGCCCTGTTTGGAAGCACGAACCGGCTATTGCCTGATGGGGCTCTGTTCAGAGTTTCCAGTGCGCCCAATTCATGGACAGACGTTCTAGGCCTGTCCGGACGGATTGAAATCATCGAATGGGATGGTACCGTACGATGGCAGTATGACTTCGTGACCGATGAATACATGCTGCACCATGATGTGGTCCCCCTTCCAAATGGGAACCTTCTTGGACCCGTCTGGGATCGGCGGGACATGGACGCAATCACCTCCGCAGGCTATGATCCTGCCAATCTCGCTGACGGTCAGAATGAGATATTGAGCGAGCGGATTGTTGAATTCAAGCCGATAATGCCCGATACGATAGAAATTGTATGGCAGTGGGATTCCTGGGATCATCTTGTTCAAGATCATAATCCACTGTTATCGGATACCTATGCTGAGCGCATTTCGGACCACCCTGAGCGCATTGATGTCAATACCTCTGTCGGTGGTGACTGGCTCCACTTCAATGCATTGGATTATAATGAAGAATTGGATGTGATCGCAGTCAGTGCATCCTACGTAGATGAATTTTGGGTCATTGATCGTAGCCCCTCCACAGAAGAAGCACGTGGGGATGCAGGAGGAAATTTCGGATTAGGTGGCCAGTTATTATACCGCTGGGGGAATCCCTGGATGTATAGTGCAGGAGGCGAGGAAGATCAGACATTACACTTCCTCCATTCTGTTCTCTGGATTCCTGACGGCTTACCTGGAGCGGGGAATCTGCTCGTATTCGAGAATGGAGTCGGACAGCCGGAAGGAGACTACTCAACCGTCCATGAACTCGTACTCCCGTACATGGAAGATAGCTATGGAGATGCAATTTGGTATGCCCAGGATGTGGACGGCTCTTTTAAGGATCCTGAAACTTCCTGGGCGTACTCAGCACCAGGCGAATTTTATAGCAACTTCGTCTCCGGTCAACAACGCCTTCCCAATGGAAATACCTTGATTGCGGAGGGGATGACGGGGCGTATTTTTGAACTTGCAGTGGGATCGAACCAACTCGTCTGGGAGTACGTCAATCCCGTAGTACAAACCGGCCCTTTGTCGCGGGGGGATCCAATCCCTATATTTGGCCCCCCCGGCTCGGTCCGCCTGCAGAATACAGTCTTTCGTGCACTGCGCTATGGGGTTGACTTCGAGGGGTTTTCTGATAAAGACCTTTCTCCGATTGGGCCCATCGAACTCGGCATCACTGCCGAAATCCCCGATAGACAGTTCACGCTCTCCCCCGGCTATCCAAACCCATTTCGGGACCAGGTAACTCTGTCCATCCAGGTTGATGAGCCGATGCACATTGAACTGGCCGTTTTTAACGTACTTGGTCAGGAGGTGACGACACTGACCGATGAGTTTCATGCTGTGGGGAACTACAATTATGTCTTCAATGCTTCCGGTCTCCCACCGGGAATATATTTTTGCAGGGGTATTTCTGAGAACGCTTCCGTCACGACTACACTGATCCATCATTAATGCAATGCAGTAGACCATCGCCTGCCCTGCCGACAGAAATTCTGCACAGATTGATACTGTGCCCCTTGTTCCTGCTGAAATAATGAATTCAGACCACTGATCTCACTTTCTCTGTATCCATACCGGACTGCAAGCACAATTGCACTTTGTGTATTCATTCCTGCTTACTTGATCCCTATGACCTCTGCACATGATAAATCCAGGCTTACGTCAGTGAGTGAGGGTTGATGAATCGGCGGGACCCAATAAGGCGAGCCCTATCGTACCCATCTTGGGCAAATATCCCCATTCACGCTCAGAAGATCCTAGATTAGCCGACGCGATTCTGGACCGACTAGCCTGAATTCCCGGGAAGTATAGAATTGATCCAATAAGATAGAGAATCCCCGTTGAAGCATGCAGATTTGCGGAGTATTCATTGTTTTTCATGAATCCATGAACAAGATACCACTACTATAAACCTTCTTCCCGCCTCTGAACTCCCTCCGATCTCTTCAAGAATAATCATACATAATCGCTATTATAGGTGCAAAGAATCCTCTTTTTTGTCTTTTTGATCTATCTCAGGCAAATCAGGTTGATTCTTTGTGTGTTTGTAGTATATTGGCTGTTACTTCATACTTCACTATATAACATGGAACGCCGCTCCGATTTCTTTGCCCGGCCCGATGGTCGCCCCATGCGACAATACGAAGCCCTTCGTGCCTATCTTCACGAAGGATGCTCCATTGAAGATGCCGCTGAACGAGGCGGCTATGCCATCGGATCTTTCCGCAATCTCCTTACGCGCTTCAATAAAAACCCCTCCTCGAATTTCTTTTGGAAGCCACCCAAACCCGTCTTATCCGAAGCCAAGCCTCCCGACCCAAGGCAGGAACGGATTCTCATCCTCCGCAAACAACAGGGCATGACCATTGGTCAAATTCAGCAGGTGTTGAAAAAAGAGCAGATCCCTGCGAGTCTTGGGTATATCCACAAGATCTTCCGGCAGGAAAACATTTCCCGTCTCCCTCGCCGGTCTGCTCATCCACCTGCCCCAAGAACGGTGATTGCGGACCGCCGCCGGCTTGACCTGAGCCCGAAGACGTTCCACACCGCGTTTGCAGGATTGTTTTTGTTTGCGTTTGATCTGGCCCGAATGGGACTTGATGAAATGTTGGAGCATGTAAAGATGCCCGGTACAAGCAAGATCCCCGCCGGCTGTGCGGTTCGCTCGCTCTTAGCATTGAAGCTCGCTGGCATTGGGCGCCCCTCTCATGGGATGGCCGAAACGTTGGATCAGGGCCTTGCGCTATTTACCGGTCTCAATGCGATTCCCAAACGGACCACCCTCACCGAATACTCCATCCAGGTGGATCCGACCTTTGCAGGGCCGCTGATGAACCAGTGGTATCACGCCGCGGCACAATTGGCGAACGTTGTAGGAGAGGGGGGCTCCCTGGATTTGGATTTTCACACCATTCCCTACCATGGAGATCAGGCGCTATTAGAGAAACACTTTGTCTCCAAGCGGAGTCGGCGCCAACGTGGAATTCTCACCCTGCTTGCACGAGATGCGGATGCCCATGTGTTTTGCTATGCCGATACGACCATCGAAAAGCAAACCCAGAATGATGCGATTCTTCGCTTTGTGAACGACTGGAAAGCCCGAACGGGAAACGTTCCCGGCGAGCTTGTCTTTGACAGCCGGTTCACGGTCTATCATAACTTGGCGGAACTGGATAAACAGGGGATTGACTTCATTACACTGCGGCGCCGTTATGCAGCACTGATGCAGCGAGTCCATACGTTGGATCCATCGGCATGGACCAAAATGCGACTCTCCAATATCGGACGCGCCTATCGGACTCCGAGTGTGGTGGATGAAACCGTTGAATTGCGAAACTATCCCAAACCACTCCGACAACTTCTCATCAAAAATCTAGGCCATGATAAACCCACGATTCTCATTACCAATCAAATGAAGCGCACTGCCTCCAAACTCATTGATCGGTATGCGCGCCGCATGGTCATTGAAAATGTCATTAGCGACGCCATTGACTTCTTTCACATGGATGCATTGAGCTCCGCCGTGCCCATGCGAATCAATGTAGATATTCAGTTAACCGTGATGGCCAGTGTGCTTTATCGCCTTTTGGGCGTCCGAGTCGGACACCGTTATGAAAAATCCGAAGCAAGAACCATCTATCGGGATTTGGTCAAGCATAACGGAAAAGTAACCATCACCCAAGACGAAATTCTGGTCCAGTTGCGAGTAAGGGCCAAAACCAACTATTTGATCGCGGCGGGATATCCTGAATTACGACAGAGAATCCCATGGCTTAACAATAAAATCCTCCGGATTCAGTTCTCGAAACGCCCCTGAAATTCACACCACAAAATCATCCCGGGAATTCAGGCTAGTCAACAATGCACACAAAATTCAGTTGACCGGTGACTCCATGCGCAAGGTAAAATCAGAACAAGAATTGATCATCGAATCCACAGAATCATGAACGGCAGTCTGACAACACATAAGTGGCCCACTTCACTCGGAATGTGTGGCCCACATCATCGGAATATGCGGCGATTTAGACCTCTATCACAACATTCACGGTAGAACCACCTGATCATGAAGGATTCACGACTGACTCATTTACAGGGTTGTATCTCACCATTTCCAACACCCAGTACATCTTCCTGCCATTCCTCCCCCGCTGCGTCAAATCTGTAGGTGTCGTTTGTGTACCCTGCGAAAATTCCAAGACCATTCACCACATTCGTGTGCACTACAGCGGGGTTGCTTTGAGCGATACTGGGGGCAGCCAAGAAAAGGTCATGCAGAACAATGGATCGTTCAAACACAAACGTGTCCTCACTTAACGAGGAAAGTACAAGCCTGAAATGAGGACGGATTGATTCGAAAATTGTAGCTTCAAATGTGATCTTAAATTCCTTTGTCGTAGCTTCAAATAGTTTATCTGAGAAATAAGGACCCCAGAAATCATCATCCTGATACGGAATGGTCGGGTCATCAATCGTTTCGATATAGTCACGAAATGAGGTGGAATTACTCTGAAAAACGAGGAGCCGATAATCTATTACATTACCAGGAACATCCTCAACAAGTATGCCCCATCCTTCCCTCTCACAGAGTGGTACCACCTGATAAAGAGCCATCCTGTAATAATTGCTTCCTGGCTGATCCTCCAATTCAAAGCGAAGTTCATAGTCTTCTGTGCCAAGAGAATCATGCTTTGCTGTACGTTTCACTTCCAGAATTTTGCTTTTTAGAGGTGGGGCCCAGGACGAAGCCTCCGCTTGTGGAAAGCCTGCTACACTCACTTGTACCGTGTATGATATCCCCCTGATTGGGCGCTGCCCCTGCGCCGTCTGATAGATTCCATGGCCAACATAATGCAATGTCTCACGAAATCTGTTCTCTCCGAAGATAACAATTCTGGCATCTGGCACAATTAATTCATTTGGGTCTATCGTACCTCTTATTGGGGCACTTTTCCCCATCCGAAATTTCCATAAGCTGTCGGGAGTGAAATGTGATTGGATGACAAGCTGGGAATCGTAACCTCCAGGAATATCAAGGTCAAGGGTGGATTCACACCCACAGAACGCTAAAAAGAACAAAATGAGAATCAACCCACGCATTACCTAAAAGCTATACTGCCAAGAAATCGCTGGAATTAACTGCAATAGGCTCAATTTCTTAAACGAAAGAAGAGCACCATAGGTCTCTTCCACCGTCGTATACACGAACATGGGATTTTGCCTATTATATACATTGTATAAGCCTAACGTGATGGTTCGCTCTGCCCAAGACTTTTTTTTCCTAAAGTTGATACTCATATCAAGACGATGATACTCAGGTGCTCGCGCCGAATTGATGGGGCCAGATTCTATTACATGATATGGATAACCAAATTCAAACAAGGAGCCAATAACATAGCGACCTGTTGGGACCGATACAGGATAACCGCTGCCATAGACCCATACAGCTGATAATTGCATCCTATTCGTGAGCTTATATTGCATCACCACTGAAATATCATGCCTGCGATCATACCCATCAGGATAGGAGTGCCCTCCATTTAGAAATTCAAACTGTCTTGTCGTCTTCGCCCATGTATAGCCTGCCCACCCCGTTAGGCGTCCGCTTTTCTTCTGCAGGAATAATTCCGTGCCCCGAGAAAAACCTTTGCCACTTTCAATCAAATCCGGCCAAGCCAAAAATGCAGCCTGATATTTGTCTGCTCCAAGCTTGTATTCGATATGCCCCCTCATGCGCTTATAATATCCCTCAACGGAAACCTGATAGCGACCACCCTGAAAGCTTTTCAGAACTCCTGCAGCGATCTGGTATCCACTCTGAGGAGGGACGCGATCCATACTGGTAATCCATAAATCCGTCGGAAACGCTGCACCTCCCCCTGTCAGTAAATGTACATACTGCTTTGACTGTGCAAACGAAGCCTTGACTGCTGTATTCTTCGTAATCCGTACGTTGACCCCGAGCCGTGGCTCAAGAGAGCGGAATTGTGTGCCACTGGAAAAATAACTCGAGAGTCTGAGCCCCGCAGTTACACGTAACACACGATGGAGCTGCATCTCATCTTCAGCATACAGTGCAACCTCCTGAGAATTGAGAAGCCCGGTCGGTGTCTGCAAGAGGTTTATGGACGGACTCCCCGACTCATCCAGTCTCGTCCGGGTGCTTCCCGGTGTGAAACGATGCAATATGCCCTCTGCACCAAAACGAATATTATGCTGCGAATTCGGGAAATATTCAAACTCAATCTTTGCTGTCCAGTCACTCACTTCTGAATACCATAACTGATCGTATTCAATAGATTCGGAATCTGCCGTATCCAATGAATATGTGCTTGAAGCAAAACGGTATTGCGTCAAGCCAATCAGGGTATTGGCGAACATGCGGTCCCCAATTAACCGGTTCCACCGCAAAGAGGCTATACGGTTGCGCCAGCCCAGATCGTACTCCAACTTATCATCCGCATCTGGTACAGGAATCGACTTTTTGTACGAGAATCCATCCCGACCCGAGTAGCCGCTCAGATAGATACGGTCTCGCTGGGACAGTACGTAGTTGGCCTTGATATTCAAATCGTAAAATGATCCTCCATACCGAGTATCACGGCCAATCTGGAACGGACGTAATAGTTGATCTATATAGGTGCGTCGACTCGCAACCAAAAACGAGACCCGATCCCGCACAATCGGCCCCTCAAGCATGATACGTGACGAAATCAGACCAATCGCTCCCTCCCCCGAAAAACGCTTCAAGTTCCCCTCTTTCATTGTGTAATTGATCACAGATGAGAGACGCCCACCGTATCGGGCGGGAAGTGCACCTTTGATCAACTCAACACGCTTCATCGCAGCCGAATTGAAAACACTGAAAAACCCAAATAGATGATTCGGGTTGTACAGTGGCAACCCATCAAGTAAAATCAGATTTTGATCCGCACGACCACCTCGCACATACAGCCCACTGGTACCTTCCAAGCCTGACTGAACACCAGGAAGCAGTTGCAGCGTCTTCTGGATGTCAATCTCTCCAAAAATTACGGGGAGCGTTTCAATTTCCTCAATAGAGATTTCGTGTCGACTCATCTGAACGACATCAAGATCAGACTCTCCTTCCGCAAAAACTTCTACATCTTCCATCTCAACAATACGGGGAATAAGCGTGATGATTAGCGTCGTATCCTGATCAATTTGCAATTGATTCAACAAAGATTCATACCCAACATGTGACACCAGGATTAAAGGTGATCCTGGCGAAATCGTTAGACTGTAGAATCCATACTGATTCGTTATGGTACCGATTTGTAGGGCTGGGATGGACACGCTTGCCCCAAGAATTCGCTCCCCACTATCCATATCCTCCACATAGCCGCTGACCGTCACAGACTGAGCGGCCACTACGCTGAACTGGATACTCCACAGCACCCCCAGTAGCAGCCCACGATTCAGCCACCTAATTGCCGCCATTCTTTGCTCCAAAAAGAAGTGAACGATTGCGGGAGAACGTTCGAAGCTATGCCGCTCGTATTTCCTCGGCGAGAAATCAGAAAAAGAAATGGATTCCTACTCCCAATCCCGGAAAAGGTCCTACATCACCTGTATGATCTATGGAGAATCCAACGTCTGCGGTCAGATAAAATCCCTTGGGAGAGGATTTTCTACCGATTCGAAGTTCAGCAGTGCCACCACCTGTAAAAAGATACATTGAGGTTAAACCCGATCCTCCCCATCTGTTACGTCGATCAACTTGGCCAAAGGCTTTGAAATTGACTCTCCTCCAATCACGAACAGCATGGTTATATCGAGCGGCTACATCAACATAGAAATCACCATCTTTGCCGCCAATTTCTGTGACGAGAACCTGAATGGCCTTATAGCGCACACTTAACCCTCCGGCATGTGATCCCGCGCTTACGACCCCTATACCAATGCCCGACTGGGCGTACGAGGGTCGTACGAAACAGGTCATGACCACAATAATCACGCACAGTATGCCGAAAAATACTCCTTTGCAGGGAACTTTGGAAGGGTTATAATTTGGCTTGGTGATAGCTACCATAACTTACATTTGTGGTTGTGAGCACACTGGCTTGGCCTAGCAGGCTCGCAAGTACGCATTCATCTTGAAACGTAAGTTGAGCATGATCTACTCAACCCGTCACTGCGGTTCCCAGTATAGGTACTGGATATCCAGCCTCTCACCCAAACAACACCAATAACGCCTACGCCCCAAGTCAAATTCTTCCTGATCTCAGCGGCATTATACTTCGTATGACTGTAGTTATCCGTAATCGTCTCGGTATATCGGCCCCATGGAGACAGAAAGGTAGAGGTAATACTGTATTCAGTATCTAAGCGAACCGACGTTATGCGATTGTGCCACCATCGTCTCCATGATTTTCTCTGGCTCTCAATTTCTGTAGTCGCCGACATGTACACAAGCCAATTGCTCAGCCATGCCTGCCCTTTGATACGTCTCCGACCACCAGAAGCAAAATATGAGGTACAACTGTCCCTTCTACCAGATTCGGACTTATTTATCAGTTCTATATTCGCTCTTTCTACTTCAAAAATTTCCACGACAGGATCGTGGATCATTTTCTGAGTTAATACAACCTGATCACGATTCCTCAGAAAAATAGGACTCAGGTAGCCAACGTCTTCTTTGGGTACCCGATACACATAGTTCTTTGTAATCTTGTAGACCATGTCTTCAACTTGGAATTCGCCATCTGGATTTAATACAGTCGCGAAAAACGGATCTTCGACAACTTCAAGCTCGTCAATATCTTTTCCCAGTTCTCCTGCAAGTCTCTCAGTGTCGGACCTTAGGGACACGAAGTTGATGGCTGCCTGAACAGAGTCTAGATAAGTGTCTTCTTTGTTAATCACAGTTCCCATGAAAACTCGAAATTCGTCGATGTTGTCAAAGACGATTCGCCCATCAATAACTGATGGTTGGATGGTCGCGTGGGAGGAAGTGGTTTTTTCGGACCGTGGAGCTATCGGCTCAGTGATTACACCAGTAGAATCACATCCAGCTACAAAGACAAGAAAACCCAGAACGAGGGAAGTGATCGTGATTCTTGAGGTGATGATGGAAGCCAATTTTGAAGATTTTGGGATAATGTATTGCATGGGTAAATTTATTAAGTGTTTGGTAACATACTACGATTCCAAGGGGAAAGGAGAGTCACCCATACCCACGATACAACGCCAGCAAAACCTCCCAGATACTACGACTACGATACTACGACTCATGGAAGATGGTAGGTCTCCTACATGAGACATCTTCAAGATGTTCCATATTTGAAAAAAATAGAGTCTCTTACAGAACCAAAAATCTTTTTGGGTAGACCACTTGAGCAGATGTGGCAGTCAGTGATAGCGCACATGAAACCCCTTCCAGACACTATTATACTCGGGCTCTGCAAGGTTGCTTGAACGATTCAAGCACCGCACAGAATAAACGGTTCGGTGTATTATTCTTCTCCCGACCTGGGAATGCCCAGAACATGATACGTGCCAGAATAGCCGGCAAAAATGCCACGCCCACCTTCAATATTGGTGTAAAGATTGGCTGGCTGCCCAAACCCATCAAAATCCTCCTGTTCTTCAATGGAGGCCTGATATTCGACAAATTCTGGACTCAATGCCAAAACCGCAAGAAGCAGACCTTCTTGCAGAGATCCTGCGAGTTCTTGGTCTAAATAAAACGTGATTTCGAAATCAAGTGTCGGTCCATCGACGGACCTATCAGATAGAACTCCGATCGCACAAATTTCGCCGTCGCCAACGGCAACTTCAATCGGGTTCAAGACATCCGCGAAATTACAATACCACTGCCGACTGTCATAGTCCATATATACATAGTTAGAGGAATACCTTGAGCTTGTAGGATCCACTTCAGGAAATCCAAGAATTATGGAGAAACTGTAGTAATTCAACCCCGGGCGATTCGGTAGACGAAAGCTGACCTGATAATCCAGCTCTCCAAAAAGATTGGGGGACGTCCCCAATCTCACCACGGCCAGCTCCGAAATATCTGGAGGAGAAGGAGCCATGGAAGTCGCAGAAACCGAACGAAACCCGGGAGCCTCCACAACCATACGGTATGGGATGTTCGCTTGGGGCTTCAGCCCCTGGGACGAGACATATTCGCCACTACCCTCTGGATCATAAATCAATCGGTCCATCAGCGATTCGCCCTGATAGACTCTAACCGTAGCATTTGATACAAGCGGATCTGGCTCATCACGCAAGCTACCGATTGGAACCGTTCGGGTAATGATCGCTGACCAGATCGCATCCGGCGTGAAATTGCTGGCAATTGAAATCTCAGGATCATACTCCGGCGGATCAATCTCTATCACGGTCTCACAAGCTGGCAACAAGATCAAAACGAGGAGACCGATGAATCGAGGAAAACCCATCCTGGGTCCAAAACATAAGTCACTCCAAATTTGCCCAGTAAATCGCGAGCGACACATCAGAAAATAAATCTGCCCTCTACCACGCCCATCTGTATATCGGTTATACTCATTCCCTTCGTTCAAGGATGTGGTAGGAAATATCATCAACCTTTTCTCGTCTCGCGTGGACATTAAAATGAGAGTTGATAGCTGAGAGAAGGAACAATCGGAAGGATTGAAAACTTCTTGAAAATTAAATCTCCATGCTCATCTCTTTCCGTAATGATACTTATGGCATTTCTGCGACTGTATGTATTATAGGTGCCTATGGATAGTGTGCGTTTTACCCGCTTCACCGTTCGATGCATGCGCAATCCAACATCCAACCGATGATATGCCGGCAAACGTGCGCCGTTGCGAGAACTCTGAACATCATACTCAGACAACCCAAACCCCACTGTATCAAGGGAGCGCCGCAAGTGTGGCGTAGAAACCATATACCCAACCGGCAATGTCACTGCTTGGCCTGTACCATAAACCCACGTTCCACTGATATCAAGCCGGGGATTTATTCTGTGGCTGATCACCAAAGAGGCATCGTGGCGGCGATCATATCGGTACGGAAACCAGCGGCCATTGTTGATTTTATCAAACTTCCGGCGACTCCACGAGAGGGTATAACCAACCCAGCCGGTTGTGCGCCCGGATTTCTTTTGAAAAAAGAACTCTCCGCCATAGGCAAGGCCAAGTCCAGATTCAACGCGGTCTTCCCATGTCCCGCCAAAAACCGTATCAAAATAATCGGCACCATCTTCATACTCAATTAGATTATTCATCTTCTTGTAATATCCCTCAACCGACAGTTCGAACATTCCATCGGAAAGTGTACGAACTACTCCTCCTGCAACCTGCCACGATCTTTGAGGCTGGATTTTTGCTGTTGCAGGTACCCATAGATCTGTGGGTAGAGATAATCCACTGGTAGTTGCTAATAGATGGATATACTGCTGCATATAAGCGAATGATGCTTTCACACTGGTTCGTGAATTCAAATTCCACAACGCAGAAATTCGCGGCTCAACCGAAACATAGCTCCTCCCTTCAATCAAAAAACTTGACGCATGTACACCGGTGTTCAACCGGATTTTCGAGCTAAGACGCCAGTCATCTTCAACGTAAGCCTGAAACTCGTTCCCCTTGGTGCGTCGATTCGGAGAAACTGTCAAATCCCTGATGGTCTCCCCAACCCGATAAATCTCTTCATACGCGCCAGTCAAAAAGGAATGCTGCTGTGCTCCCACACCAAAACGGAGACTATGACTGGCACTCGGAATAAACTCCATATCTACACGAGCATGCAGATCTTGAATCCCCGATTCATAGTGGTCTTCCCATATATTGGTGCCATTTTCTGATCCGTATCTATATTCACTTTGCACAAGCAACGCGTAATTCGTGTAGCCAACCAAGACATTTGAAAACAGCCGTGCTCCAAAAATATGGTTCCATCGGGCTGTAGCAGTCAAGTTGCTCCAGCTCAACGCTTCCTCGTCTTCGTCCCCAAGAGAATATGCGAACCGCGAATACAGGCGGTCAGCCCCCCAGTATCCGCTCAGATAGATTCGGTTTTTGGGATTGAGAACCACATTGGTCTTCACATTTAGATCAGAGAAGTAATATCCAAAATACTCATCCTCCGGAAGAAAAGGACGAATGAGTAAATCAGCATATGATCGGCGGGCCGAAATCAGAAACGATGCCCGATCACGCTTGATTGGACCCTCCAATGTCATGCGGGACGCAAGAAAACCAATGGATCCTGTTCCTGCAAATCGTTTCATGTTTCCCTCCTTCATCGTCAAATCAATTACTGATGAAAGCCGCCCACCATAACGTGCAGGAAATCCTCCCTTTAGCACACGTACATCCTTAATGGCATCGGAATTGAAAGTACCCAAAAAACCAAATAAGTGACTCGGATTGTAGACTTGGGTACCATCTAAGAGATAAAGATTCTGGTCCGGTCCACCTCCACGGACATAAAGCCCAGTAGATCCCTCAACGCCTGACTGAATTCCAGGCAAAAGCTGGATGATTCGTAATACATCGGTCTCTCCCAGAATGGATGGGAGGTTCTCAACATCCTTGACCGGAATGGAAATCGCACTCATCTGCGTTGTCTGGAGTGAGGATTCAGAAGTTGCAGTCACTTCTAACTCTTCCAGAGCAAGCGTACTCGGTACTAATGAGATATCAAGTACAAGATCTTCCTGAGATGAATACGTGAGTACTTGGGGAGTGTATGCAACATGACTGACAACCATGCGCACGCTATCTCCAAGCAAGGTTAGGCTGTAATAACCGTACTGATTAGTGATCCCCCCTATATCTTGAGCAACTACATACAATGCAGCCCCAACGACCAACTCTCCCGTTTCAGAATCTGTTACGGTTCCACTAACCGTGATGGATCCCTCCTGAGCTAATGCAACTGGTAGACATAGACCATAGCCAATGATCATCAGTACAATTGAAGCCTTATTCATATCAGCCATTTTAGGAGTTGGTCATACTGTGATCAATCTCCACTATCGCCTCCTTATCCACGATACCATAAGTTCTTCCCCGACGAATAGTCGTGATTCCAAAAATCATGGGTTGGAGTGTGCCTCGTACCATTCAAAACAAAAATAGTCCAGATAATTGCGATTACCCCTGAAATCTTCACATAACGGGGAATTTACAAAATCAGACAGACCCCTGGGGCCTGTCTCCCGGTACCTGAGGCAGAAAAAATCGATCCACCGGACCAAAAAATTATTTGTCTCTCGACAAATAAAGTCGAATTCAGGACCTGTCTATCCTCTACTGACCACTCGAGATGATGAATTCGGCTTCACTGACCTCACTTTCCCTGTATCCATATCGGATTGCTTTTGCGCGGAGCACTACGCTCTTGTCCAACTGGAGAGGGGAGGAGAAGAGCAGCCAGTCTCCCTCATTGCCCGAATCGTCAAGAACGGTGTAGGCAATCGAAGCACCTTGCGTTCCGCTGTACATCGTCACGTCTACAGGACCCTCAAAGATTCCACCACTTTGGGTGTGATTCGGTCCACCAGATTGGATTGCGGTACGCGCGGTTGCCTGGGGTAAGATGACCGGGGCACTCGTGACGGGTTGTTCTCCGCCGGGCCACATGGATTCAACCATGTCCAATTCAGACTCGAATCCCCGATCTCCAATCTCTGCAATCCAGTCATCCAAAGCAGTTTGCAGGCGGGACAACTCATCGCTGTATGCAGAATTGTAAGCAAGGTTGTTCACCTCATGTGGATCTACACTCGTGTCGTAAAGCTCATGGACAGGGCGGCGCGGCTGCATCCATAATGATTGTGCTCCCGTTAATTCACCGTTTGCATGCAGTCTGAAAAGCTCCTGCATCGTGGGCATCACATTCGCATACGCCATCCACAAAGCATAGGGCTTCTCCGGCCGGTAATTCCGTATGTACTTATACCGGGTATCCCGGACCGCCCGGACCAGATCATACTGCTCATCAAAGCGATCCCTCGCAGCATAAACATATTCATGTGGGGGCTTATTGTCCGCGAACCTGCCATGAAGTGCCCTTCCCTGCATATGGGCCGGGGGCTCAACCCCTGCGAGTGAAAGGACTGTGGGAGCAAGATCCAAAAAACTCACCAACTCCTCGTTCACCCCGGGAAGTTGATCTGGAATATGAATAATGAGCGGAACATGCAGCCCTGAGTCGTACAGCCACCGCTTATGTCGTGGTAGCCCATCCCCATGGTCACTCCAGAAAAACACGATCGTATTCTCCATCAACCCATCCTCTGCCAACTGATCCAGAATCATCCCGGCCTGCCCATCCATGGCTGCAATATTGTCGTACTGCTGTGCAATATCCCGTCGCACCACGGGCGTGTCCGGGTAATAAGGGGGCACTGCAACCGTTGCAGGATCGGTCACTAAAGGGGGAGGAGGAGGGCCTGCCGCAAAAGCCGGCAGCCCCATGGTCTCAAAGGCCGCTGCAGGATCCGGCCAGATCTGGCTCTCATGCGTCGTCGTGAAATTGAATACGGAAAAGAATGGTTGATCCGTGTCCCGGCGATTTCGCCAGTGTGCCTCAGAACTGGACTCGTCCCATGCCGTGACCGGGGTTTCGAACTGATAGTCCTCCTTTACATTATTGGTCGTGTAGTACCCTGCTGCACGCAAGTACTCTGTGAAGGTCTTCACGTAATGGGGCGGAACTACGCTGTACGGCGCTGGCTCCGGTGCAAAAGGAGCCCCGGACAGCGTTCGCATATGATGGGCACCGAAGCTGACCTGATGCATCCCGGTAATGATCGCAGCACGACTCGGAGAGCACACACCGGCCGTCGTGAATACACGCGTATAGCGCGTACCACGGCTGGCAAGCGAGTCCAGGCGGGGGGTCCTGGCAATCGGATCCCCATAGGACCCAAGGCGTGGCCCCATGTCCTCGGCAGAGATCCAGACGATATTCGGGCGATCTAAGGGTTCTGCCGGCGTGATGGCAACCTCAGGCTCTGTGCATGCACACAAAAACAGCAGGATCAAAAAGGGTCGAAGATTCATGAGCCGGTCGTATCAGGTTCAACGGGAATAAGGCTTAAGCCGGTATTAATATAGAGTTCGGGTAGAGTTGATTGCAGCCGAGCAATCCCTGCGTCCGTGACCTCGGTCTGCCAAAGATAGATTGAATTGAGTGCGGGCAAATTTTCAAGATGAACCAGCCCGGAATCCGTGACTGCCGTGCCGTAGAGGTTCAGGTACTCCAGAAATTCCAGATTGCCCAGGTGAGCCAAGCCGGCATCGGTCACAGACGTTTGCTGAAGGTGCAGGCGGGTTAGATGTGGTAAATCTGCAATCACCTCCACCAAGTCATCTCCAACCAGGGAGCGTCCGAGATCAAGCCAGGCAATATTTGCAGACAAAGGGCGCAATGCCTCCTGTAGCCCACTCGCGTCTGTACAGGTCTGCGGATCCACACAGCGCACCTGCAGATAGGGCTCATTCTCGGCCAAAGGGGTAACGGACACGCCCAAACTGGCAAGTTGGGCAACATCCATGGAGTCTGGCGGGGTCGTATCCAAAGCAAAAATGCCCGTACGGATCTCATCCAGACCCATATGATCCACAATCGTTTGCGTCACCGGAGACCATTCCACATCCGGTAATAACTCCTCGAAGGAAGCCCCGGCATCAATCCACCATCGCAGCAGTTCGGCTTCTGCAATAGAGAGCTGCGGGCTTTCGGCGGGAGGCATCCGGTCATCCGAGTTTGCGGGTAACCAAATACGGTGGATCATTTCGCTCTCATGTGCACGACCTGCAACAATCGGAGAACCATCATCTCCTCCCTCAGTGATAAACTCGGGCTCATCCAGACGCAAACCACCCCGCTGTGCATCAGGGCCGTGGCAAGCAATGCATCTGGATTCCAGGATTGGAGCAATCAACCCTGCATAGACCGTCGTCTCGGCAGGGTTCTCGAGTTGCAGGCGCCCGATATCAGCTTTTTTGGGCAACCCTGCCACCTGACGTACACCGTCAGGAAGATAACGGGATAAGTAATCCGGGCCATGCGTCAGTACCCCTCCCAGATGCCCGGTCAAGGTAACAACCAGAAGCATGACCCCCATCGCGATCCCGTAAGCCCGGCGTTCCCAGTGCTTGAGCCAGCGCTCCGAAAGCCCAGGCCAGGCTTTGTACAGGTACGCCAGCGAAGCAAACAGCACAACCAGGACCCCCATGCGCTTATGCCAGGCCAACTGGTCTGCAGCATACCCACCCCCCTGAGCCAGATAGAGCCCTGCGGTCACCGCAAGGATGGAACTCCATACACCGATATACAGGAGGGCCAGAATTCCTGTGTCATAGCGCCCCCTCAAAGAAGGCCTGCGTGAAAGCACCTCAAGCAGGGCAGCCACCACCAGGATCCCAATCGGCAGATGGACAACCACAGGATGGAACCGCCCTAGAAACAGGCTGAAATTACTCGGCTGCCCGCTACCGGGGACCATTATCAGCATGAACACCACAAAGGCGAGGCCCATGCATAACCAAATCAAAGATTGCTTCATCAAGTCAAATGGAATTAGGCCAGTACTTCATGCACGACATGGCCGTGCACATCGGTCAGGCGAAAGTCTCGCCCCTGAAAAGGATAGGTCAACCGGAGATGGTCAAACCCAAGCAAATGCAAGATCGTCGCTTGAAGATCATGGACATGCACCCGGCCGCTTACCGCACTGTAGCCAATCTCGTCGGTCTCGCCGTGCGTCACACCGCCCTGAACACCACCACCGGCCATCCACATGGTATACACATCGCTATGATGGTCCCTTCCGACGAAAGGGTTATCCGAACCAGTACGGTTTTCCAGCATCGGAGTCCGCCCGAACTCCCCACCCCAGATAACCAGGGTTTCTTCGAGGAGTCCCCGCTGCTCCAAGTCATTCAAGAGTGCCGCAACGGGGCGGTCCGTCTCCTGACAGCGCTCCAGGAACCCCCCATTCAGGGCCTCGCTCTCCCCTGCTCCGTGGGAGTCCCATCCCCAGTGAAATAATTGAACAAAGCGGACCCCACGCTCGACGAGTCTTCGTGCCAGAAGGCAGTTGTTACTGAACGCGGTCTCTCCAGGATCTGTGCCGTACATCTCATGGATGTATGCAGGCTCACGACTGATATCCATCGCGTCCGGAACGGACGTTTGCATCCGGAACGCCATCTCGTATTGTGCAATCCGGGTAAGGATCTCCGGGTCCCCAACCTCCTCATGCTGCTGCCGATTGATCGTATTGATGGCATCAATGGATTTGCGTCGCAAACTGCGCGGTACCCCGTCCGGGTCTCCAAGAAAAAGTACTGGATCGCCCTTGGTCCTGCACTGGACCCCTTGATAGACGGTAGGCAGAAACCCACTCCCGTAGACGCTGGCACCTGCATCCGGGGCTGCGCCACCCGAAAGCAGGACAACAAACGCAGGCAGGTTGTCATTTTCAGTCCCAAGCCCGTAGGTGACCCACGATCCCATACTGGGACGGCCCAGCCGGGGACTCCCCGAGTGGACCAGTAGTTGTGCCGGAGCATGATTGAACTCGTCGGTATGCATGGCCTTCAAGAACGCGACCTTATCGGCAACCTGCCCCAGATATGGCATATGATTCGAAATCCATGCCCCCGATTCTCCATGCTGTTGAAACGTTGCCTGAGGTCCCAGCATTTTCGGGATCCCCCGGATAAAGGCAAACCGTTTCCCCTCCAGAAGAGACTCTGGACAATCCTGTCCGTGCAGGCGTGCCAGTTCAGGCTTGTAGTCAAATAACTCAAGTGGGGAAGGACCACCCGCCATATGCAGGAAGATGACCCGCTTGGCACGCGGTGCAAAATGCGGACCCCGGGAGGTCAGTGGGTCCTGGGGACTCGCAGAGGTTGCTCCAAGCGATGCAAACGCGAGTGCCCCAAATCCCGCACCCGCCGACTTCAGGAAGTGGCGCCGTGTGACATGGCCTAAATAGGCATCACGAGCTTCTTTGGCAAGTTTCATCTGTTTTCCATTCGCTGAGATAGGTGCTATTGTTCTTCAGAATAGAAGTTACTCTTTCATGAGAAACTGATCAAGGTTCAAGATCGCGTTGGCGACAATAGTGAATGCTGCCAACTCCGCAGATTCGTGATCCCCAATCAACCGGGCAGCATCCTCGGTGCCTTCTGTATAATGCGTGAACGCATCTGTGTACAAGGCAGTCAATACATCCAGGGCTTCGCGGTTTGGAGAAGTCCCCATCGCATAGGTATATCCTGCCGTAATGGGATCCTCGGCCTTTTGCATCCTCTCTGCCAGCGCCTGTGCCGCTTCAATAAATACGGGATCATTCAGAGACACCAAAGCCTGCAGGGGCGTATTGGTTCGGATCCTCCGGGATACACAAAATTCGCGGCTAGGGCTGTCAAAGGTCGCCATGGATGGGTATGGGACGGTACGTCTCCAGTAGGTGTATATTGCGCGTCGGTAGCGGTCATCCCCCTCACTGGTTTGCCATTGGCGGCTGTCATACGGATTTTTCCAAAGCCCTTCCGGCTGGGGCGGCATCACGCTCGGCCCATACATCCTCGAACTCAATAGACCACTCACCTGCAGTGCCTGGTCCCGGATCTGCTCTGCACTCAAGCGAAAACGAGGCCCGCGTGCCAGATACCGGTTACGGGGATCTCTCCGCAGTAACTCATCCGTCACATGCGATGATTGGCGGTAGGTTGCCGAAAGGACGATCATGCGCAGAAGAGATTTAACGCTCCAGTCATGGTCTTCCACGAAGCTGGTCGCTAAATAGTCCAGGAGTTCCGGATGTGACCGCTCCAGCCCCTGGGTTCCAAAATCTTCCAACGACTCTACAAGACCAATGCCAAACAGCTGCTCCCAGAACCGGTTGACCATCACACGAGCCGTCAGGGGATTTTCACCGCTAACCAGCCACTCTGCCATTCCCAGACGATTCCGGGGCGTATCCTCGGGCATGGCAGGCAATACATCCGGGGTATCCGGATGCACAACTTCTCCCTTCAAAAGAAAGCTGCCCCGCTCGAGTACATGCGTCCGGCGCTGGAACGGGAGTTCCTGCATGATTGGAGTATGGATAGGGTTTAATGCCCGTAGTGCACGCTCTTTTTCCGCCTTCTCTTCCCGTAAACGCACGATCACCGGATCATCACTCAGACCGGCATAGACATAATCAAGGGTCCATCGCTGCGCATCCCCTCGCTCCGTCTCCAGCGTTGCCACGACCCGTTTTACCTCGTTCTGCAGCATAAGCTGGACCTGTCCGATCACTTCAGGCTGGTCCAGAGTCGTTTCCCATATACGACGCTGACGAGCCAGTGAATCCGAGCGAACCTGGGCAATCATCGCCTCTTCCAATCGGGCAATCTCATGGATTAGTGCCTCTCCCTCTGCAGCCAGCTCCTCTTCAAATGAGGGGAGGGTCGGAAATTCACTGTCCAGATCACGATCCGCCGTGCTGTTGAAAAAGGCAAAAAATTCGTAATACTCCTCATGCACAAACGGATCATAAGGGTGCCCATGACACTGAACACAGGCGAAGGAAGTCCCCTGCCATACTTCCCAAGTCGTATTCACGCGGTCAATGACCGCGGCGGTTCGGAACTCCTCGTCATCGGTCCCCCCTTCCGTGTTGGTCATTGTATTTCGATGAAACGCAGTCGCAATCAACTGATTCTCGGTCACTTCCGGCAGTAGATCTCCCGCCAACTGCTCAATCGTGAATTGATCAAATGGCATGTCTTCGTTGAATGCCCGAATAACCCAGTCCCGGTAACGCCAAATCGTTCGACCGACATCTTTTTCGTACCCCTTGGAGTCCGCATACCGCGCAAGGTCCAACCACATCGCTGCCCAACGCTCACCATACGCGGGTGAAGCTAGAAGCGAGTCCACGTACGTCTCGTACGGTCCCCCGTCCGTACAGATCTGTTTCACATCGTCGGGCTTTGGAGGCAGCCCCGTCAAATCCAGTGTAACTCTTCGAACAAGAACCGGACAATCTGCCTCGGGTTGCGGAGCTAGTCCCCTCTGATCCAATTGGGCAAGAACAAAATGGTCCATGGGCTCACGAACCCACTCCGGCTCCGATACATCCGGCAATGGAGGACGCTCTGGGGCGACGTACGCCCAGTGATCCTCCCAATGTGCGCCTTGCTCAATCCAGGTTTGCAACGTTTGGATTTCGTCCGGCGTGAGCGGCAGATCATCCTTCGGCATCCGATGAGTTGGATCCGTGTGTGCGACGCGCCGCAAAAGCTCACTTGCCGCAGACTCGAAGGGGACGATGGCACGCTCTCCAGACTCGGCCGTTGAGAGGGCCTCATGCCGGAAGAGTAAACTCAGATCCCCCTGTCGCCGAATTCCCCCATGACAATTCGCGCACCGCTCATTCAGAATGGGACGAATCTGTTCGTTAAAACTGATTTGCGGGGCACGCTGACAGCCACCAAGCAGGAATGCAGCCGAAAGCAACGCTGCACAGATGATCCAAAGGTTTTTCATGCAAGCAGCGGTGTCATTACGGTCCCATGAACATCCGTGAGGCGAAAACGACGCCCCTGATACTTAAACGTGAGTCGCTCGTGGTCAATCCCTAACAGGTGCATCAGGGTTGCCTGCAGATCATGCACATGCACTGGGTCCCGAACAATATTATATCCAAGATCGTCTGTCTCACCATAGCTCAATCCATTTTGGATCCCACCGCCTGCCATCCATAACGAGAAGCATCTCGGGTGATGATCCCGTCCATAATCTACATCGGTCAACCGCCCCTGACAGTAGTTCGTACGCCCAAATTCTCCTCCCCAGATGACCAGTGTATCATCCAGCATCCCTCGCTGCTTCAGGTCCTGCACCAGCGCAGCAGAAGACTGATCGGTTTCCTTTGCCTGGACTTGAATACCGGCCGGCAGCCCCCCATGATGATCCCATCCCTGGTGAAAGAGCTGAATAAAGCGCACCCCGCGTTCCGCCAGACGCCTGGCCAACAGACAGTTGGCAGCAAACGTGCCGGGCTCCCGGGCATCCTCACCATAAAGATCAAAGATGTAGTCCGGCTCATCCGAGAGATCCATCACTTCAGGCACGGAAGTCTGCATCCGATAGGCCATTTCATACTGGGCGATCCGGGATTCAATACGCTCCCAGTCAGGGGTCCCTTCTTTGAGGGTATGTAACTCTCGCAGCCGGTCCAACTGCATTTTTCGCTGTGCCGACGACACGCCATCAGGATTGCCCAGATACAGCACGGGATCCTGTCCACTTCGGAATTGCACGCCCTGGTGCTGCGACGGCAGGAACCCATTCCCCCAAAGCCGTGCATACAATGGTTGACCTCCCTTGTCCTTGGTGATCAGCACGCAGAAGGCCGGCAGGTTTTCGTTTTCTGTTCCGAGTCCATAGCTAAGCCATGACCCAAAGGACGGCCGACCGGCGATCTGTGAGCCCGTAAGGAAAAACGTGATGGCTGGATCATGGTTGATCGCTTCGGTATGCATGGACTTGACGAAGCATAGCTCATCCGCAACCTTTGCCGTATAGGGCATCAACTCACTGACCCATGCACCGCTTTCTCCGTGCTGAGCGAAGGCAAAATGGGAGCGGGCCAGCGGCAGCGTGTTCTGAAACCCCGTCATCCCGGTCAGCCGCTGCCCCTTCCGAACCGATTCCGGCAACTCCTGCCCGTGCATCGCATTGACCCTGGGCTTATAATCAAACAGTTCGAACTGCGATGGGCCACCACTCTGAAAGAGATAGATAATCCGCTTGGCACGCGGGATCATATCCGGATCAGCGGCCATCGCCGGATTGACCAGGGAAGAAAGTGCAAGCCCGCCCAGCCCCATACCAAGCCGTTCCAGAAACTCCCTGCGTGTGCTGAGAGGATTATAATTGCAACACTCGTGCATCAATACTTCTCAATCGACTCATCAAAAGATAACAGTGTACTCGCAATCATGGTATGCGCGGCCCACTGTGCAAGATTCAATCCCTGTTCCAGGGGAGATTCTCCAGTCTCCAGTAATTGTCTTGCGGACTCTGGGTTCCGGGAAAAGATTTCGAACTGTTCCCGGTACAGTGCTTTGAGGGTCTCTGTTTCGGGGGGCATTGGGCTTCGCCCCGTCAGCACCCGGAATCCCAACTGAATCTGCTCTTCAAGCGTACCCTTTTTCAGCATACGGGCGGATAGATGGCGTGCAGCCTCCACATATTGAGGATCATTCAACAGAACCAGGGCCTGCATGGGAGTCGCAGTACGCTGGCGGCGCAGCACACACTGCGCCCGTGTCGGCATATCAAATGTGATCAGCGAAGGGGGCGGCGAGGTGCGCTTAAAGAACGTATACAGTGTGCGCCGATAGAGGTTGGTGCCCGAGTCCTGATCATACTGGATCCCGGACTTCTCTTCCCAGAGCCCCTCCGGCTGGTACGGCTTAACAGCAGGTCCTCCTAAGGTTCGGTCAAGTAACCCACTGACCGCAAGCGCCTGATCACGGATCATCTCGGCACTCAGGCGAACCCGGGGGCCCCGGGCCAATTGCTCATTTTCTGGATCGAATGCCAAAAGTTCAGCCGTGGGCTCGGATTGCTGCCGATACGTGGCACTGGTTACAATCAATCGCTGCATGGCTTTGATATCCCATCCGGAATCTATGAAGGTTGCCGCCAGATGATCAAGAAGCTCCGGGAATGATGGCAGTGCTCCCTGTCGCCCAAAATCTTCGGGCGTTGGAACGATCCCTGTCCCGAAGTATTTTTGCCAGTACCGGTTCACCGCGACACGCGCGGTAAGAGGATGCTCAGGATTGAAAAGCCACTCTGCCAACCCGAGTCGATTTCGCGGCAGGTGGTCGGGCAGTGGCAGAATGGCTTCTGGCGTGTGCGCGTCAACTTGTGCACCCCGGGCATCGTACTGACCACGTTCCAGGATATATGCCGAACGCGGTGCATGCATCTCCTGCATGACCATGATTTCCGGGATATCTTTCAGGAGTGCATCTTCCTCTTCACGAAGATCCTGAAGGATCGCATGTGAGCGTTGCCACGGGATCACCTCATGGGCAAGATACCATCGGAACAGATCCTCTGAATCCAGCGGTACATCCTGGTTCTCTGCCAGCCGGGCGACCTCGAAACCATACAGCAGGCGATCATACAGCCGCAGCTCATCCACCGCCCCATCCCGCAATCCGCTGTCTCTGAATCGGTACCCAACCTGAAGCGGCACCTCCATCGCATCATACGTGATATGACGTGTCAGGCCATCACGGATGACCTCGGACTCCGCGGGGACACCATCTATGTATAGACGTAGACCCGTCGCACGACTGGATCCGTCATACGTCATCGCGACATGGGTCCAGTCTCCGAACGGGACGGTAGCGATTGTTTGAATGCGCACGGAGTTTTCAGGCCACATATGGGCCAGTTGCGCAACTAGGTGGCCACGATCAAGTGCCAGCTCCCAGCCCCGGCTGCCCGCATCAAGAGCGGCCTGGGTCCGATGGATGATCAGCCCCGTCTCTTCCCCGGGGTTGATCCAGATACTGACTGAAAACGGCATGGTCCGCTCGAATTCACCCACATCCGTAAACAGGAACCCGCTCTCACCATCAAAAGCCATTGCATTGCCGGTATGGCCAGGCACTACGGTCGGACTAAAAACAACCTCTGCCCTCTTGTTTTCATCGCATTGGAGGATCTCTTCGCTCAGGGATTCAAATTCACACCGAAGGATGGGAGGGGATTGGGGGGCAGGAGGAACGGATGGATTCGAAGATTCAAAACGTGCTCTTGAAGCTTCCGTCAGATCTGAAACGGCGCGCTCCGCTGCCTTGATTTCACGAGCCAGACGATCCAACTCATCCTTCTGATCTGGATGGGGCAGATCCATTGCCGGAACCGGTACCGCGCGGGTAAAATGAGAGGTCTGTCCTGACTCGTCTACATTATTGAAAAAGGCAAATAGCCCATAGTAATTGTCCTGTGTGATCGGATCATATTTGTGGTCATGGCACCGTGCGCACTCAAGCGTCAGTCCCATGAATGCAGTTCCAAGCGTATTGACGCGGTCAGCCACATACTCGGTCCGAAATTCTTCCTCTATACTGCCTCCCTCGTTGGTCTGCCGATGATTCCGGTTAAAGGTCGTGGCAAGCCGTTGCTCCAGGGTCGCATCCGGCAGCAGATCGCCTGCAAGCTGCCACGTTCCAAATTCATTAAATGGCAGGTTCTGGTTATATGCGCTCACCACCCAGTCACGCCATGGCCATACATAGCGATCCCGGTCATTCTGGTAGCCGTGCGTATCTGCATACCTGGCAATATCAAGCCACGCGGAAGCCATATGCTCTCCGTAGGCCGGTGAATCCAATAGCCGATCCACCACCTTTTCGTAGGCATTCGAAGAGGTGTCTGACAGGAATGCATCCAACTCCTCCAGCGTCGGGGGGAGCCCCGTCAGATCAAGCGTAACCCGTCGAAGAATGATACTTCGTTCTGCCTCTGGAGAAGGAGTGAATCCCTGTTTTTCAAGATTCGATAAAATGAAATAGTCAATCACATTGTTTGGCCAGTCCGATTGCTTGACAGAAGGGAGACCGGAATGCGTTGGCGCAAGAAAGCTCCAGTGGGGCTTCCATTCAGCCCCCTGATCAATCCAGCGGGCAATCAGTGCAATCTCGCGATCCGACAGAGACAGGTTCGACTCCGGTGGAGGCATCTGGAACTCCGCATCCTCGGAACGAATCCGCGAATACAGCCGACTTTTTCTGAGACTCCCCGGGGCGATGGCAACTCCGCCCGAGGTCAATCTTTTCTGTTTTGCCACGGATTCCTCATCTAGGCGCAGATCGGCCTGTCGGGCATTCGCATCAGGTCCGTGACAGGCATAACAACGATCAGAGAGGATGGGGCGAATATGAAAATTGTAATCAACAACCTCGGGCAATGCCGCATGATCCGTATGGGATGCACGCCCGCATCCCATACTCACAAGCAGCAGTAGACAACCTGCAAGATGCAAGTTTTCAAGCCAGAAGATCCTTGACGACATGGCCATGTACATCTGTCAATCGATACCGGCGTCCCTGATGCCGGTGGGTGAGCCGTTCATGTTCAATCCCAAGGAGATGGAGCACGGTTGCCTGGAAGTCGTGCACATGAACCGGATTCTCTGTGATGTTGTACCCCAGTTCATCCGTAGCTCCGTACGTGAGTCCCGGCTTGACTCCCCCTCCCGCCATCCAGATCGTGAAACACCTTGGATGATGATCCCGGCCGTAGTTGGTTTCCGTGAGTGTGCCTTGCGAATAATTGGTACGACCGAACTCTCCACCCCAGATCACCAAGGTATCCTCCAGCAGCCCCCGCTGTTTCAGGTCTGTGACCAGCGCTGCAGATGGTTGATCCGTATCCTTGCATTGCAGTGCAATATCTTTGGGCAGGTTTCCGTGCTGATCCCATCCCATGTGATAAAGCTGAATGAAGCGTACGTCGCGCTCGGCCAGGCGCCGGGCTAGAAGGCAATTGGCCGCGTACGTTCCCGGGGTGCGGGCCGCTTCTCCGTAAAGCTCAAAAGTCGACTCAGGTTCATCCGACAGGTCCGTGACATCCGGCACCGACGTTTGCATCCGGTACGCCATTTCGTGCTGGGCAATCCGTGACTGGATCGCAGGATCTCCGCTCGTCTGATAATGCATTTCGTTCAGACGGGCCAGATGCCGGAGCATGCTGCGCCGGTCCCCGGCATCAAGGCCAGGTGGGTTATTGAGGTACAGGACCGGATCTGCACCTGAACGAAACTGGACACCCTGGTGCAGAGCCGCTAGAAACCCGTTCCCCCACAGACGGGAATAGATCGGCTGCGGGCGTTGGAGTCCACGAGACAGCAGGACGCAAAAGGTCGGTAAATCTTCATTGGCGCTGCCTAGGCCATAACTCAGCCAGGCACCCATACTGGGGCGACCCGGTTGCTGCGAACCCGTCTGAAAAAATGTGATGGCCGGATCATGATTGATCGCCTCTGTATACATTGACCGTACGATACAGAGTTCATCGGCAATCTCGGAGGTATACGGAAGTAGATCACTGATCCATGCGCCGCTGTTTCCGTGCTGGGCAAATGGATAGATCGTAGGGGCCAGAGGAAGAGAGTTCTGATAGGCGGTCATGCCGGTCAGACGCTGTCCCATTCGGATCGACTCTGGCAGGTCCTGCCCTCGTCGCATGTGCAGGTCAGGCTTATAATCAAAGAGTTCCAGTTGAGAGGGGCCTCCGCTTTGAAAAAGATAAATCACCCTGCGTGCTTTGGGAGCAAGATGCGGTGAGTCCAAAACACCCTGGAAGCCTGAACTTGCAGCTAGCTGGTCAGAGGTGTGCCCGCATCCCATTAGAGATGCGAGAGCTGCACCACCGATTCCAAGACTGAGTCTCGAAAAGAAATGGCGACGATTCATCTGGCATCCGACATCGTAGATCAGGTCATTCATCGGTATTGAGCTTCGTCAAGATTCATGACTGTACTAGTTACAACGGTCATCGCCGCCAGTTGCACAACTCCTGTATTCTGCCGGAGTGGACTGATCCCAACGGAAACCAGATCCCGTGCACTGGAAGGGTCCTGTTCAAACTCAGCGACCTGCTCCCGAAACAGGTCCAGCAAAGCGTCCAACTCCACTTCTTCCGGCATCCTGGATGTCAACCAGCGAAATGACGTTGCGATCTGCTGCCGATCGTCCAATGATTCGCGGATACGAACACGAGAAGCCAATGCGCGGGCTGCTTCCACATACTGTGGGTCATTCAGAAGCACGAGAGACTGTAATGGAGTCGCGGTCGTCTGCCGCTCTACCGTGCAAACAGAGCGATCAGGAGCATCAAAGGTCAGCATCGCCGGTGGTGGGATCGTACGCTTCCAGTATGTGTAGAGGCTGCGCCGGTGCATATCTGGACCCGGTCGGTAACGATTTTCGCCGATCTGATTGGCAAGTGCTCTCCAGAGACCCGCTGGTTGATAGGGACGTACAGGTTCGCCGCCCAATGCCGGGTTGAGCAAACCACTCACCGACAATGCATTGTCCCGTATCATTTCAGCAGATAGCCGCTTTCGGGGAGCGCGGGCCAACAGAAGGTTGTCTGGATCCCGTTGCTGAAGAATCCGCGTAACCTGATTGCTTTGTCGGTACGTGGAGGACATGACGGTCTCCTTGATGAGTGCCTTGATGTCATATCCTGATTCGATAAATGTTACTGCCAGATAATCAAGCAATTCCGGGTGAGAAGGCAAAGCGCCTTGATTCCCGAAATCTTCCGGTGTATTCACTAGACCTTCTCCAAAGAGGAGTTGCCAGAAGCGATTCACTGCAACGCGTGCAGTCAGAGGATTCTCTTGATGGGTCAGCCATTGTGCCAGCCCTAACCGATTACGTGGGAAGTCCTCAGGAAAAGGGAGGATCGCGGTCGGGGTTGCTGGACCGACCGAATCCAGTGGCGCATCATAGGCGCCACGATCCAGAACATACGTCGTGCGCGGAATAGGCATCTCTTCCATGATCATCACGTTCGGGATCCGCCTAGTGCTGCGCCGCAGGCTGTCTAATTCCATGTTCGCTGCCTGAAACGCGTGATCATAATGTGTCCGGTAATGGTGGACAACCTGGGGAAGGAAGGTCTGTCCTGCCAAATAGGCAACTTCAACGTCGGTGAGTACCCGGGCATGTACATAGAGCTCATCTAAAGCCCCGCCAGTCATCCCCTCAATCTCATCAATCGTACGATTCCGGGGAGTCCAATGACCTGCCAGGAGTCCATTTCCATTCAGAATACTTTCGCGCTCAAGCATATCCGCAAGAACATGAACCCGGCTTCGTATGCCGTCCAGATATAAATGTACCCCTTCTGCCCGCCCACTTCCGTCATACGTAGCGGAAACATGAACCCAGGTATTTGGCGCAAATGTGCGGGTTGATTCAACAGAAATTTGATGCTCCCCGTCATGAATTAACCGGAACCGGAGCCGACCCTCTTTTGTCCGCACGAGATCATAGCCACTACGTTTTTGCTCACCATTTCGCTTGGAGAGCAGAGCGACATCTTTGGTTTGATCTTTCGCAAGCACCCATGTACTCAAAGAGAACCGGTTAAACCACTCAAAATCAGCCTCCAGCCCGAGGTTTAAAAAGTTTTGCCCATTAAATTCAAATGCCCCGCCTTGCTTTCCACGGATAACCACTGGCGGGTCAAGTATTTTTTCGAGCCCCGTATTGACCATCGCACCAGAATGTGCAAGAGAGGCAAGGTTTTCCAGGGGCAAAAAAGTCAGGAGCGCAGACTCTATCGTGGTGGCGGGATTCGGCACCCACTCAGGCGGTCGGGAGGGTTGAGGCCAAGAGGCAATCACCCGTTCGAGTGAATCAATGCCTGCCTCTGTTTGCAGGATGGAGGCTTCCAGCTCTGGGTCTTCGAGCCGCATGGAGGGCTTCGGTGAGAGATCGAAATAACTGATCTGCGCCTGCTCATCCACGCCGTTGAAGAATGCGAACATGCTGTAGTACTCTTCCTGCAGAATTGGGTCGTACTTGTGATCATGACACTTGGCACACTCCATAGTGAGCCCCAGAAACGCCGTCGCAGTGGTATTGGTGCGATCTGCAACATACTCCGTCAGATACTCCTCTGCGACGACACCTCCTTCCTGGGTGATCGCATGGTTACGATTAAACCCGGTCGCAAGTCGCTGATCGTATGTCGCGTCCGGCAACAGATCGCCAGCGATCTGCCATGTCACAAAATCATCATACGGAAGATTTTCGTTGAATGCACGCACCACCCAATCGCGCCACGGCCACATGGTTCTTGGCCGATCATCCTGATATCCATGTGTATCCGCATAACGAGCGATATCCAGCCACATGGAGGTCATCCGTTCTCCGTATGAAGGACGCGCCAGGAGCTGATCTACAACACGCTCATAGGCATCGGAATGGCGATCTTCCTGGAAAGCATCCAATTCAGCCGGGGTTGGTGGCAAGCCTGTTAAATCGAACGTTACACGACGAAGCAGCTTGGCACGACTTGCCTCACTGGATGGAGACAGCCCCGCAGATTCGATTTTTTGCAGTATAAAGTAGTCAATCGGCCCGCGAGCCCAATCACCATGATCCACTTCGGGGAGGGTTGACTCTGCAGGAGAGATGAAAGCCCAGTGCGGCTTCCAGGTGGCACCCTGATCGATCCATCGCTGGATGAGTGCAATCTCCCGCTGGGAGAGAAATAAATTACTTTCCGGCGGAGGCATGCGCCGTTTGGGATCCTCACTGGTGATGTGCTTCATCAGGAGACTGGCAGCAGCATTGCCTGGAGTAATGATCCGAAGGGTAGAGTCCTCTCTACTGGTTCCATAGGCCCCCTCACGGGTGTCAAGCCGCAACTCTGCCTTCCGAACCTGGTCATCCGGGCCATGACACTTGTAGCAGCGATCCGACAGGATCGGTTTGATATGCCAGTTATAGTCTACGGTAGCCGGCAAGGCAGATGGATCAGACAATGATTGACTGCAAGCTGCCAAAAAAAGGAGGACCAAGGGCCAGGTGAACCGAAAAATAAACACGGGTTGATTTAGGTTTCATGGACACTAGACCTATAAGTTACAACGCAAAGCTGAATGGTTGGGCTGCATCCACATACGACTTGTGCGGTCAGGTTCCCTACGGCATCGCATTGATAGTCATTTTGCTTGATATCCGTACCTGAATCACAAACTAGGCCTACCTGTTGCTTTTTTTTAAAACTTGACATTGGCAAAAACGTTCTGTATCTTCGTGATATGGAACGTGCACCGTCCTCCATATTGTCCTGTTTACGCGCCTCGCCTTGCGGCTTGAACGAGGTTTTACAGTCTCATCGGTCCTACGGGCGTACTGCACTGGCCCGTAAAGTGTGTGAGGTCTTCGGATTTTACAGTGCAACTGGAAAGCTCCGCACGGCAAGTAGTTTACAGGCATTGGCGGTGCTGGAACGGGAGGGGGCAATCAAGCTCCCTGCTTCCGATCCGCGCCCCAATCGTCCGAACGCTCGTTTGCTTCCAGATCCGGTCTCGTCTCCCATTGATGTGCCGGATCGACTCGGTACCCTAAAGGGATTACGGATTGAACGCGTACGGACTCGGGATGAGTTGGCCCTTTGGAATACCTTGATGGCCCATGAGCACCCGTTGGGGGTGACCAAGTTTGCTGGCATTCAGAAGAAATATATATTCAACAGTGACCATGGCTATCTTGGGGGGATTGGATTTGCGGCGGCCGCGTTATATTTGGCTGCGCGGGATATGTGGATGGGCTGGTCATCCGAGCAGCGGGAGACGTATCGGTCCCACGTAATGGGTCTGAACCGTTTTTTGATTCGTCCAGACGTTCGGTGCAAAAACCTGGCCAGCCATCTATTGTCTCGCTCTTTGCGGCAGATGAAAGCAGATCTGTACGAGGAGCACGCAAAGCGGATTTGGGTGGTCGAGACCTTTGTGGATCCATCGTACTCGGGTAGTTGTTTTCTCGCAGCAGGATTCCACAAGGTGGGGCAGACGATCGGACGAGGCCGTCATGCTTCCACGAATGCGTGTACGCGGAGCAAAAAGGCGGTCTTGTTGTACGAGTTTTCTTGTGGATGGCGAACCCAGTTGGGCGTTGCTCCTGCACCGATCTACCCCACTTTGGAGATTCATGAAGGCCTTGATGGAGACCAGTGGTCTGAGCATGAATTTGGGGAGGCGGATTTGGGGCATCGAAGTCGGACCAAGCGTTTAGTCAGAAGTGCCGATTTGCTGAGTCGTGTACCTGGAGAACCGATGACTGCGAATCTTGAGATGGATCGTTCCGCCGTGGCCGGCCATTACCGATTTATTGACAATCCCGACACGACGGCGGTGACACCGGAACGAATTCTGGCCCCCCATCGCAGGCGGACCGTGGAACGAATTCGTGGAGAGAAGACGGTTCTGTGCGTGATTGACGAGACCAAGATTTCCTACCGTACCCGTCCAGCGTGTGATGGACTGGAGGTGGTGGGACGGAATCAGACGACTTCGGAAGCGGAGGGAGTCCGGTTGCACGCCACCGTAGCGGTGAATGATCAGGGACTTCCCCTGGGCGTACTGCGCTGCGGATATCGCCCCTCCGATCCGTCCAGCAAGTTTCCAAACCGGCAACGATGGGAGGATGCGGTCGACGATGTCGTGGACTGTGCGAAAGACGTTCGGCGTTCCACACGAATGGTGGTGGTCATGGATCGGGAGGGGGACAGTGCTCCCCTGATGGAGCGGTGTCTGCGCAGTCAGCGCGTGGATGTGTTGGTTCGTGCAAAGCACGACCGGGTTCTCCCGAATGGGAAAAAGCTTTTTGGACTGCTTCGAGGACTCAAATCTTCTGGCGAGATTGAGGTTCCGGTTCAGCGATTGAGTCGTCGGGTCAAGTCAGGTCGGGTTCTGAATCAGGGACGGGAAGGTCGGGATGCATGTATGGAGGTCCGTTTTTGTGCAGTAGAGCTGCCCTGTGGTCGGATGAATGCCGTCCAGATCCGGGAAATCCACCGCTCGTCCGGTGCACTGGAATGGATTCTGTTGACCAGCCTTCCCGTGAATACATTTGAGGACGCGAAACAGATCGTAGAGTATTATCTGTTACGATGGCGGATTGAAGATACCTTCCGAGTTCTGAAAAGTGGAGGCAAAGTGGAAGAATTGCAGATGCAGTCGGCCCGTGCACTTCACCGTGCGGTGACCATCTATATGGTGATTTCCTGGCGTTTGCTGTTACTGGCGCTTCTGGGACGTGAGGTTCCCAATTTACCGGTGGAGGTGATGTTTACCAAAATCCACCTGCGCGTTCTGAATAATTTAGCAGTGGAACATGATTTACCGAAGCCAGACACGATAGCATCGGCCGTCCTGTTGGTTGCACTTCTGGGCGGCTATCAACCGGGCAAGAAACGTCCACCGCCGGGGGTGGAGGTCATGTGGCGTGGCTACCGGCGCCTGGAAGTGGGTGCCATGTGTGTGTCGCTGGATCTGAAACACCAGAACCGGGCTCCCCCCTAGTCCTCCGAACGTTTGGAACTTGTGGAAAGGCAGAACCTGGGGAAGGCGCTGAATTGCGCCGGTCGTGCAGAGGTGGTGGGTCAACCTGGAAGACTGCAGAGACCAATTCCCCAGATCCCAGCTCCGCAAACGTGGACTTCGTTCCCTGCAGGGAACGCTCACGCCTCAGATGAAACGACTCATAAACGGATCCATGGTAAGAAGTGCAAAAAATGAACGCTTTCAGGAAAAATAAATTATGTCAAGTATTGTATTTGAGTAACAGGTAGGGGTAGGAGGGCAGGTTCAAAGGACAAAAGGCACCGGGGAAGAATGGCAAACGCCTACAAGCCGGGTAACGTCGGAGCGTCTGTTATCTGCACATGCATAAGTGAAGGGGCCGTCCAATTGACGGAGTTATCTGGGCGTAACCAGGCCGGACAACACGCCATGCGAGGGTTGAGATGTTGCTGGGGAAGTGCATCCTTGGCGTTACAGGATATCCAACTATCAAAGCATAGCGATCCGAGCGCGAGCCGCATGATCCACCTGGAGAGCCGGGTGCGGGAAACCCGCACGCCCGGTTCGGAGAGCAGGGAGTGGAAACGGACTTAAGGCGCAATGAACGGGAAACAGAGGGAGGGAAAACAATGAGTACTCCCGATCCTAAGAGCACCGCGCCACTCCCTGACTCTACATAAACGTCCGAGCAAGGGGCACACGATGTGCCTGCGGGCATCCTCCAGACCTGTGCCCCTTACCGCAAAGGGTAGATGGTCTTTCTAGACACACCAATCTCAAGCATTAGCTTCTGGTACCGCTTGGGTAACGGACCCACTTGCTTTTCAAGCCAAGGAAACAGTTTCTGTTGGCAGATAATATAATGTCCTCGTATCTTACCGGTAAAGGGTACGGAAACCTCCATTTTTTGTTGGAAGTTGGAATATTCTGAAGACACGAAATGTAGAAGTTTCCGCCCCTTGCTTTTAGATCTACGGGGACATATTTCTGTGCTTTCAAAAAACGCGAATCAATGACCCATCTTGTTCCCCAATCCAGATCCATCAACGATAATCAAAGACCCAAAAGGTCAAGATTTTTCAAAAAATACCCCAATTCGGAGGCTTTGCAATAGGCTCAACATGAGAGAACATTGTATCCTTATGCGTTGCATGATCCTGACCGTAGTAATGGTTCTACCCAGACTGCTGTATCCGACGGTTCTTTACTCGCAGCCATACGGGGTCAGCGACCAGGGACTCAGATATTCAGGATATACAACAACGGAAGAGAAGTCGAACCCTGATTTCTTTGATATAAAATTAGGGGCCGCCCCCGGGGTTGTTTCAACTGGACTGGAGGGGGGTGAATTGAACCATGACGATAACGGTGAACAGAAAATAATCGTCTGTTCTGATCCTGGAGTTTCTCGTTCAAACCATATAGTCTTCAGAGAGAACAAATTCAAAGGGTGGGATGCTAATGTTGCAGTAAGGGATCCACGAAACGATAACTGTACGACTCATTATGCTGGGATACAGGTGATCCTTGACGAAGAGCGCGCCTTTAACACGGATGGGGGTAATGGAAGCAAGTTTGATGATGTGGTCGTGGAGGTTGGGGCTCAGCATCGTTTAGTATTCGCCCCAACCCCAAAAGCTATGATTAAGTCGGGTGGAACAAGTCTCTTCGTAAACTCAGATAGTCGTGGTAAGGTGATGGAGGACTCAGGGATACTGATGTCTGAGAAGGACGAGGTCTGGAATAGTTTAGATCCAGAAATGGGGGCGGGGGAGAGATTCAGCGATCGCAACTTGGGTTTAGGATTAGACACGAGTAGCAGTAGGCATGCACTTGAAGCAGAGTCTGAAGAGGTCGCATTTGAGGAATTTGAAATAAATACAGTAAGTGGTCGTAGTACTGCTTACGGCTTACCGATAGATGAGGATCAAAGCGAAGAGCATTCAGCGCCGTTTAGCCCATCCCCTACGGCGGAGATGGCGAGGCGAGCCACAGAATTAACGATGGGCAAGGCGGATCCGAAAATCGTGCTGACGGCAACGGCGGATTCAGATGCGCCTGAAATCAACACTCTGAAACTGAACCCGGGAGATGACATCAGATACTATATAAAGTTGAGTGCGCCTCCCCCGTATGGAGTATCGGAGCTAAGGGTGACAGTTGAGCTTCTTGGGTCAGGTGGATGGGGTCATGTTCGTGATGTTAATTTTTATCCTTCAGATTGGGATCAGGCGAAGCTACTGGATCACGGCCCAATTTCTACTACTGGCTTTGATCAACCTTACGATTCCATTTTGGAATATAGACATACGGCAAACGACTACGAAACTGCTCCTTTAAAACTGGTTGTTGCAACTCAATTCGACGACTTCGTAGGCCGGGACTACGTTAGGTTTTATTCAGAAAGAACCAGGAAGATGGAAATTCCCGATTGTCTACCTGCGACCTTCTCAGGCGAGATTGATAAACTGGTGATGACCGAGGGTACAGATACAACGATCTACGCTATGTTGCCGAAACCTGTGAGTGAAGATACTGATGTTGTTCTATGGTCACACTATGTTACAAAGCCTAATAGTAATGAAAAATCGGATCTACTATATTCCGAAATGCCCCCCGATGAGTGGAATAACCCATTTCCAGTTGATAAGTTGGACTTAATGCTCCCTGTACCTAGCGGCTATGCTGCATTTTCGAATTTAGTCCCATACGGCATGTGTGATTGGACCAGAATGGGACATCGAATTCTAATTCGTTTGGGCAAGGATGAAGATCATGATGATGATGTTTTGACCTGGGTGTTTTATACGAATACGACTGCACCAAAGGGCGATCAAACCCATACAGACTATCAAGGGAAGTACAGAAAACTGGAGATTATAATTGAGGATGTTGGCGGGCCGGACGTAGATATCACGGTCCCCGACGAGATCAAAGATGAGAGCCTGATCACGGCAATCTTTACGTTTGATGAGGATGTGAAAGGCTTTGATAAGACTGATGTGATGGTGGAGGGTGGAGTGAGTAGAGGGCAAGTGGAGGCCGTCTCAGGCAGTAAGAAGGAGTATACGCTGAACATCAAGCCCGACGGCGGTGAAGATGTGACGGTGACGGTGAAAAAGGCTTCAGCCCAATCAACCACCAATACATACCCCACGAACCGGAGCAGGATGGAGCCCGAGTTCATATGGGGGCCTGGAGAAGACATAACCGCCACGGCGGCCTGGGGTCCACTAACGGTGAAAATCACCGGGGTTCCCCCCAGGATCAACTCCACGGCGAAGCTCACGGCGTCGTTTACATGGACGAAAGATGTATCGAACTTTATGATCGGGGATGTGTCGGTGATCGGTGGCACAAAGGGGGACTTTATGGGATCGGGTGACAGGTACACGCTGGAAGTCACGCCAGAGGGCAATAAAGATGTGGTGGTGACGGTGGCCGAAAATTCGGCGACCAATGGGACCAATACAGGTCCGAGCTCGGCGGTTACGGCGACGGCAGTCTGGGACGCGGCAGTTCCAACGGTGGGAATTACCTGGGACCATCCGAGGTTCAACGCATTCACGGGAAACCTCACGGCTACGTTTACATGGTCGGAGGCGGTGACGGGCTTTGTGACCGGGGATGTGACCGTGACCGGTGGTGCTAAGGCTATCTTTACGGGATCGGGTGACATGTACACGCTGGAGGTCACGCCAGAGGGCAATAAAGATGTGGTGGTGACGGTAGCCGAAAATTCGGCGACCGATGGTGTGAATACGGGTCCGAGCCCGGCGGTTACGGCGACGGCAGTCTGGGACTCGGCAGTTCCAACGGTGAGCATTACCTGGGACCATCCGAGATTCAACGCATCCACGGGAAACCTCACGGCGACGTTTACATGGTCGGAGGCGGTGACGGGCTTTGTGACCGGGGATCTGACCGTGACCGGTGGAGCGAGGGGCACCCTTACGGGATCGGATGACAGGTACGCGCTGGAGGTCACCCCAGAGGGCAACAAAGATGTGGTGGTAACGGTGGACGAAAATTCGGCGACCGATGGGGTCAATACCGCCCCACCCACCGCGGTGTCTGAGACGGCCATATGGGATGCGGACAAGCCGGGGGTGACGATCACCGGGGTTCCCGCCAAAATCAACTCCACGGCAAAGTTCACGACAACGTTTACATGGACGAAAGATGTGACGAACTTTATGATCGGGGATGTGTCGGTGATCGGTGGCACGAAGGGGGGCTTTACGGGATCGGGTGACAGGTATACGCTGGAGGTCACGCCAGAGGGCAATAAAGATGTGGTGGTGACGGTGGCCGAAAATTCGGCGACCAATGGGATCAATACGGGTCCGAGCCCGGCGGTTACGGCGACGGCAGTTTGGGACGCGGCAGCTCCAACGGTGGGCATTACCTGGGACCATCCGAGATTCAACGCATCCACGGGGAACCTCACGGCGTCGTTTACATGGTCGGAGGCGGTGACGGGCTTTGTGAACGGGGATCTGACCGTGACCGGTGGCACGAAGGCTACCTTTACGGGATCGGATGACAGGTACACGCTGGTGGTCACGCCAGCAGGCAATAAAGATGTGGTGGTGACGGTGGCCGCAAATTCCGTGACCGATGGGGTCAATACAGGTCCACCCACGGCAGTGTCCGAGACGGCCATATGGGATGCGGACAAGCCGGGGGTGACGATCACCGGGGTTCCCGCCAAGATCAACTCCACGGCGAAGCTCACGACAACGTTTACATGGACGAAAGATGTGACGAACTTTATGATCGGGGATGTGTTGGTGATCGGTGGCACGAAGGGGGGCTTTACGGGATCGGGTGACAAGTACACGCTGGAGGTCACGCCAGCGGGCAATAAAGATGTGGTGGTGACGGTGGCCGAAAATTCCGCGACCAATGGGATCAATACAGGTCCACCCACGGCGGTTACGGCGACGGCAGTCTGGGACGCGGCAGTTCCAACGGTGGGCATTACCTGGGACCATCCGAGATTCAATGCATCCACGGGAAACCTCACGGCGACGTTTACATGGTCGGAGGCGGTGACGGGCTTTGTGACCGGGGATCTGACCGTGACCGGTGGCACGAAAGACATCTTTACGGGATCGGGTGACAGATACACGCTGGAGGTCACGCCAGAGGGCAATAAAGATGTGGTGGTGACGGTGGCCGAAAATTCGGCGACCGATGGGATCAATACGGGCCCAGCCTCTGCTGCGCTTGCGACGGCAGTTTGGGATGCGGACAAGCTGGCGTTGACGATCGCCGAGGTTCCTGCCAAGATCAACTCCACGGCGAAGCTCACGGCGACGTTTACATGGTCAGAGACGGTGACAGGCTTTGTGACCGGGGATGTGGCCGTGACCGGTGGTACGAAGGGCACCTTTACGGGATCGGGTGACAGGTACACGCTGGAGGTCACGCCAGAGGGCGATAAAGATGTGGTGGTGACGGTGGACGAAAATTCGGCGACCGATGGGGTCAATACGGGTCCGAGCCCCGCGGTTACGGCGATGGCATTCTGGGACGCGACGGTTCCAACGGTGAGCATTACCTGGGACCATCCGAGATTCAACGCATCCACGGGAAACCTCACGGCGTCGTTTACATGGTCGGAGGCGGTGACGGGCTTTGTGACCGGGGATCTGACCGTGACCGGTGGCACGAAGGGCACCTTTACGGGATCGGGTGACAGGTACACGCTGGAGGTCACGCCAGAGGGCAATAAAGATGTGGTGGTGACGGTGGACGAAAATTCGGCGACCGATGGGATCAATACCGCCCCGACCACGGCGGTGTCTGAGACGGCCATATGGGATGCGGATAAGCCGGGGGTGACGATCACCGGGGTTCCCGCCAAGATCAATTCCACGGCGAAGCTCACGGCGATGTTTACATGGACGGAGGCGGTGGATGAATTTGTGACGGGCGATGTGATGGTCTCTGGGGGCACGAAGGGCTTATTCTCTGGATCGAGCAACATGTATACGCTGGTGGTCACGCCAACCAGCGGATCGAACGTGACGGTTGAGGTTGCCGCGAATTCGGCAACCGATGGGCTCAATACGGGCCCGACCTCTGCGGCGTTTGCGACGGCGGTTTGGGACGCGGACGCCCCAACAGTGCTAATCTCTGGGGTTCCGGCCAAGATTAATTCAACGGATGAAATCACAGCGACCTTTACATTTTCTGAATCAGTGACGGACTTTGTGACCGGCGATGTGATCGTAACCGGTGGCACGAAGGGTGCATTCAGTGGATCTGGCACCACGTATACGCTGCCCGTCACACCAACCGGTGGATTGGACGTGACGGTTGAAGTTGCCGCGAATTCGGCAACCAATGGGCTCAATACAGGCCCGGTCTCGGCTGTCAAGGCTATGGCTATCTGGGACGCGACGGCCCCGACAGTGGTGGTTAGGGAGGCCTCGGCCACCGAAGGCGATGCGTTGACCTTCACGGTACTGTTGGATCGGGAAGTGTCAGGTGGTCTGACGGTGACACCAACCTTCACCGACGGCACGGCGACAGAGGGTATTGACTATACGAAGAATAATGTAGACCTCACTTTCGTGGGTACCGCGGGGGAAATACAGACCTTTACGGTCGCAACTATTGAGGATGTCTTGGCTGAGGGCAACGAAACCTTCACGGTCAGTTTGACGGTATCCGGGACGACGAGTACGATTACGGCGACCGATACAGGGACGGGGACGATCATTGACAACGATACGCCGCTCACTTCGTCGACCGTGAGTTTGTCAGCGTTCCCCACCTCGGTAAACGAAGGTGGGTCCATTACGGTGGAGGCAATGTTGTCGGAGGTATTGCCGGATGCGGTGACAATATACTTGGGGCATACTCCCGGGACTCTGCCAACGGAACTTGACGATTATGCTCCTCTGGATCAGATCACCATTCCCGGGGGATTGCCAAGTGGATCAGGGACGATTTACATCCAGGATGATAATGTTTCGGAAGGAGATGAGCGGTTCACGGTCGCCATTAACGAGAGTCAATTGCCGGCTGGGATCAAGCTTGGCAGCCCCTCCGCAGTAGAGATTACGATTGAAGACGATGACCCGCCCCCACCGGTGGAGGTGTCGCTGTCCGTGAGTCCCAGTTCTGTGGATGAGGGCGAGACGGTCACGGTGACCGCAAAGCTGACAGGGATGCTGGAGACGGATGTAGTGGTTCTATTGGAGTATAATAATGCAACGAATCATCCACCGGAACTTGGCGATTACACGCCGCTCCAAATGATCACGATTGTTAGCGGTGAGATGAAAGGAACGGGACAGATTCAGACCATTGAGGATCCCGATGCAGAGAAGGAGACCTTTATTGTATCCCTCGGACAGCTACCGCCGGATTTGTTACAGCCGGGTAGGGAAACGTCCCAAGAGGTGACGATCCGCGATATTACTTCGTCGGAGGTAATCGTGAACCTGTCCGCGGACCCCGATTTCGTGGAGGAGGGCAAATTGGTGACCGTGACCGCAACCTTGCCCGAAGCACAAGATACCGTGGTAACGATACCATTGACGGTGACGGACGGTACCGCAGATGCCCGGGACTACCAGGCACCACCTCCGGTCCAGATTGCGATCAAGGTTGGAGAGAGGAGCGGGACCTACTCCATTCTCACAGTTGCAGATGAAGTTGCAGAAGAAGACGAGACCTTCACCGTGGCACTTGGCTCCCCATCCTCTGGGCTATCCAATGGGGAGCAATCATTCGTTAAGGTAACAGTCATCGACGATGATGAAGCAAAGATTAACGTACCGGAAGCGGTATCGGTCGTGGAGGGAAGCACCCAACCATTTGACCTCTCACTCAACTCGGAGCCTCTGGGGGAGGTTGTGGTAATGATGACCTGGCCTTCCGGGACCGACCTGAACCTGAGGCAGATCACTCAAACCTTCACGCCGGAAACCTGGCAGACAAAGCGGCAGGTGATGTTGATCGCCGCAACCGATGCAGATCTTGTGGATGATCAGGTGGAGGTACTCTTGACGGTAAGTGGTAGCAGCGACTACAGCGGGATCTCAGAAACGGTATCGGTCACCATCAGAGATACCGGTATAGCGGGGCTAGTGGTCAACCCGCCATCGGTGACGATGAGGGAGGGAACCGAGAGGACGCTGGAGGTTGCACTTACCCAGAAACCCTTGAGCCCGGTAGTGGTGAACTTGCGCGGGAATGCGGGAACAGATCTGGAATTGAGCCCATCCTCGCTCACGTTTATAACCGCGGATTGGCAGGCCCCCAAGTCCGTGACGCTGACGGCAAACGAGGATGATGATATTGAAGATGACACGGCGACCTTAACATTGACAGCATCTGGAGGCGGTTATGTGGGTGTGGAGGAAACAATCCCCGTGACGATTGAGGACAACGATGTGGCAGGGATTGTGGTTGATCGGACCGTGACCATGGAGGAAGGAGGTACGTATCCGCTCAAGATTCGTTTGCTCGCACAACCCTCGGGCCCGGTGACGGTGAACTTCAGTGGACACCTGGGAACAGACCTAAGCCTGAGGGATCCCCATCTCACGTTTACAACCTCAAACTGGAATCAAGCGCAAACGGTAACCTTAGCGGCGGAGAAGGATGAGGATTATGAGACGGATACGGTGGAACTGAATCTTGCGACATCTGGAGGTGGCTACAATGGCATAACAGCAGATGTGACGGTGACCATTACCGAAAATGATGAGCGACCGAGGGCGCTGATGATCACGATCTACGACGAGCGGGAATTGGAAGAGGAAGGCGCCATTCAACTTCCCATTGAACTCAGTCGTCCCGCGGATCAGGTGATAACCGTGCAGTATGCCAGCATGGATGGCACGGCAGAAGCGGGACTCGACTATACGGCCTCGCGCGGGATTGTGATCTTTGATCCCGGCGCCACCCGGGGGGTGATTGAGATTGAGATCACCGATGATGACGTTCCAGAGTCAACGGAGACGTTTGTGGTGACCCTGTCGAATCCGCGCAACGCAATCATTGCACGTGGGACGGCAACGGGCTCCATCCTGGACGATGATGGCGGGACAGCAATTCTTCGGGTAGAGGATGCATGGGTCCTGGAACAAGAGGGGATCGTCCAGTTCCGGGTCTTACTGTCGCATCCGCAGCGTCAGATGATCTCGGCAGCGTACCGGACGCAAGATGGAACGGCAAAGGCCGGGGAAGACTATGAAGCCTCTTCGGGGATCGTGACGCTGACGCCGGGAACGGTGGAAGCCATGATCACGGTCCCGCTCCTAACGGACGGATTGGATTGGCAGGAGGAGACCTTCAAGGTACATCTGGAGTCGTCGGAGAATGCAGAGATCGCGAAGGCGGTGGGCGTGGCAACGATCCAGTCGACAACAACGGTGAGTCAGGAAGCCTTGGAGGCGTATACGGCGCGGTTTGTTCGGATGTCGTCCATCCAGGTGGTGGAGGCACTGGGAGATCGGTTCCGCGGGGCAGATGGGGCAGCGTGCGGGGCGGCAGAACAGGCAGAAATGGCCCGGCTCTGGTACTCGGCCTCGTCCTGGGATCCGTCCCTGGGTGAGCTGTTAGCGGGTTGCCGCATGTCAGCGAACTCGTACAGTGGCTCGTTCAGTGTATGGGGGCGGGGAGCATTCCGGCAATTCAATGGTCGGGAGAATGACGGGTTGACGCTGAGTGGAGAGGTGACCACGGGAATGCTGGGGGCGGACTACCGGTGGAACGGAGGTTGGCTGGCGGGGGTACTGCTGTCCCACAGTCAGGGCGAGGGATCGTTTGAGGCGGCACAGGAGTCGGGAGAGATGACCGCAGGGTTGACCGGCGTGTATCCGTATGTGTCGGTTGCGCGTGCGGGATGGGAGGTATGGTTGAGCGCAGGAGCAGGACGCGGACAGGCCGAGGTACTGGAGCTGGAGGGCGATCTGACATCAAGGTTTGGTGCGATGGGGGTTCGGGGAACACTGGTATCCAGTAACACCATTGGGCTGAACTATCATGGGGATGTACTGGTGACGGATGCAGAAATTGAGGCGCATGAGGTGACGGCGGAGGTGTACCGGGTTCGGGCAGGGGTGGAAGCGAATGCACGGATCCATGATGGACTTCGCCCTTATGTGGAGGCGAACGTGCGCAGCGATGGAGGGAGTGCGGAAACGGGCTTGGGGCTGGAGTTTGGCGGAGGGATGCGGTTTGCGCACGATGCATGGCGGTTAAAGGGGAATGTGCATGCGCAGGGGCTGGTGATGCATACGGCGGAGGGGTTTACGGAGTGGGGGATATCGGGGTTCTTACAGGTCGGCAATCAATCGGAAGGGTTGATGATGCGGGTGCGTCCCTCATGGGGGCGGGGACAGGGAAGGTTACTCTCTGGACAACCGACGATCCTGGATGTGGCGCCGATGGGGGCGAATGCCCACCGGACCGAGTTGGAACTGGGATACGGAGTTCCGTGGAAAGATGGCAGCGCCCGGTCAATCATAGGACTGACTCAACTGCCACAGGGCATGATGTACCGGTTGGGAGGTCAGATTCAGCCATGGCGTCGGTTGGCCTTCTCGGTCTTTGGTCTGACGCACGGCCACGCAGCTTCACCGGGAGACATCGGAGTGAATGTTCAAGGATCGCTTCGGTATTAGAGCGGCAGTGTGTGTCTGTCGTGTTCAACGTTCGTTAGTGTCTGTCCAGAAATCCCCAAATATTTCCAAAATGTTACCTTTAGGCCTCCTAATACCGGTTTTTGTCAAAACTCTCCATTTTTTTACCCCAAGTTCGCCGTGCGCCGTGGAAAGGCGCTTTCCTGTGGCGGGTGCGAACCCCGCCCAACACCTGTCGCTCCGGTTGGTAGCGGCCTTAGCGTATGATGGAGGTAACGACATGATATGAAGCACTAAGGTTTAACGGGCTACGCGAGTAGCTTAGCGACCATGCGGGCCGGAACGCGCAGTGAACGCCGAGCAGGCCTCGAAACGGGTAATGTGAGTGTCGACCTTTCGGTGATATGGGGAAGACGGGAACGTTTTGGGAAGCGAGCGACCCGAGCACCAAGACGGCTCACCGGGGTATTGGCGCTGGCACGCATGGAAGATCAGGAAAGCAGCAACACGGGAAGCCCTGTCGGTGCCGATGCACACGGCAACCGGACCTCCGTAAGGAGCAGGCTGGACCGTCAGGGTGACGGATGGGTCCGTAGTACCAGAGAAGCGGGGTAATGCCTGTGGAGGGAAGGGGCCCTGAGTTGAACCCAGTATGGATACGGACGAAAGGACATGATTACTGACGCAAGTCTAACAGGATCTGATAAAGTTCAGAGACTCCAGACCGTACTACATGCGAAAGCGAAGGAATCCCCGAATCATCAATTTCATGCTCTTTCGGATAAGGTTTGGCGTATGGATTTTCTCTATGCAGCGTGGGCACTGGTCCGCCGTAATGGTGGCAGTGCAGGCGTGGACGGAGAACGAATCGCCGACATTGAAGCAAGGGGTGTGGATGGGTGGTTAGCGGAACTGTCGCAGGACTTACGGGATGGTACCTACACGCCAAAGGCGGTTCGTCAGGTACTGATTCCGAAGAAACAGCCGGGAAAGTTTCGGCCGTTAGGGATCCCCTGTCTCCGGGATCGTGTCGCACAGACTTCGGCGATGTTAGTTTTATCACCGATTTTTGAGGCGGATCTTCAGCCGGAGCAATATGGGTATCGAGCGGGCCGGAGCGGTCAGGATGCGGTGAAACGCATCCACGGCCTGTTGAACCAAGGCCACCAGGAAGTGGTGGACGCGGACCTATCCAATTACTTTGGAGAGATCCCCCATGCGGAGTTGCTGAAGAGCCTGGCCCGTCGCATTAGCGATGGACGGATGCTCGGACTCATCAAGGCATGGATGGAAATGCCGGTGGTGGAAGAGGATAGAACAGGTGGGAAACGCTGCACGAATCGCGCACGGCGAGAACGGAAAGGGACTCCCCAAGGGAGTCCCATCTCCCCGCTGTTGAGCAATATTTACATGCGGCGTTTTATTCTTGGCTGGAAACGACTGGGCTATGCCCAGCAGTTTGGGGCAGAGATTGTATGTTATGCGGATGATTTCTGTGTATTGGGACGAACATCGGCAACGCAGATGTTGGCGGTGATCACCCGATTAATGGATCGTCTAAAACTTCCAATCAATGCTCAAAAGACCCGATGCTTACGATGCCTCGAAGAATCATTTGAATTTCTCGGCTATCGCATCGGCTGGAACTATCGTCCCCAAACGGGAACGCGGTACATCGGTACCCGCCCGAGCAAGGCGAGTGTCCAAAGCATCTGCCGCCGTATTAGCGAACAAACGGATTGTCAATTCGGGTTAATGGACATGGAAGAGATGGTAAGACGTCTGAACTGGATTCTATCAGGATGGGCGAACTACTTTACTCTGGGGCAGGTAAGTCCTGCCTACCGTGCGATTGACCGACACGCAACGCGGAGGCTACGACAGTGGTTCTGTCGGAAGCACAAGATGAAATCTGGGAAGTATGTGCACTTTTCGGAGGTCAGGCTACGAGAAGTCTACGGTCTGCACCATCTTGGTCCAAAGACGAAGAACTTTCCGTGGGCGAAGGCATGAGTTCAACTGAAAGCCGGATGCGGGAAAACCGCACGTCCGGTTTGACGAGCAGGGGGCCGGAAACGACTTATGGGAGCCTGCGAAAGGGTGCGCGAACAACGAAAGCGAATGACCCGCAGGACATAGGCCTACCTGTTACTCAAAATCAACTATGTCAAGTATTATATTTGAGCAACAGGTAGAACTAGGCGCTACCGCAAAAGTCAATCCAGTCGTTGGAAGAACAAATGGCCTGCCTTCAGCGGGTCACCATTTTTGCCGCTAATTCGCGCTGAATTTGGACGCGACTTCAGGTCAGCAGAGTATCATCTGGGACTTATATCGAATAGTGAACGGGTTCCGGGACCGTTTTTGTAAGCCGGGGGTACACGGACACGATAGGATGCAAGGGAGATCCACACTATTGCTTACCATAATATCATCTCCATTGATGCCATGCCCGTAAAAGATTGTAACCAAACGCCGGACTCTCGCTCAAGGCCACGCCAGTACGTCATTAATTCGAGTATCCCCACGAGATCCACACCGGAAGAAACGAGACTAACACATGTCCCATTCTAATCCAGCTGATGTGAAGCGCATCCACGGGACAGCTCTCACCATGCGACAATTGTTCACCGGCCGCAAGTACGGGCTAGGCTACTATCAGCGTGAATACGCATGGACCGACGCCAATGTCAAGGAATTGATCGACGATCTCTCTACGAGTTTTCTTGAGGACTACAACAGGAATGACGACCGCCGTGAAGTCGCTTCCTACCGACCATACTTCCTGGGTCCAGTTGTCACCAGTGAAGACGGGGGAATCCGGTACCTGGTTGACGGGCAGCAGCGCCTCACGACGCTCACATTGCTGCTCATCCACCTCAACCATATGGCCAAGAAGGTCGAAGGGGCCGAAGACCTCGCAGCCCTCGTGTTCTCGGTGCAATACGGCGAGAAGACGTTCAATATCAATATCCCCGAGCGCGAAGAGGTGATGCAGGCGATTCTGGATGATGCTCCATTTGATCCGACCGATCAATCCGACTCCGTCCGGAACATCTGGGAGCGCTACCAGAATATCGTCGACCTTTACCCAGACGAACTGAAGAACTCCTCTCTTCCCTACTTCTGTGATTGGCTTTTGGAGCGAGTTGTTCTTGTTGAGATTGACACGACCGACGAGGACATGGCCCTTGAGGTGTTTGAAACGATGAATGACCGCGGCCTTCGCCTCTCCAACACCGACATGCTTAAGGCGTTTCTGCTTGCCGGAATGGTCGGGCAGAAGACGATTGAAAACGCCAATAAGCTATGGCGGGGCCAGATCACCGCACTGACCGATCTGGACAAGAACGCTGACTCCGATTTCCTTAAACATTGGCTGCGCGGCAAGTACGCGAACACGATTCGTGAGCGGAAGAGGGATGCAGTACCTCGAGATTTTGACCTCATCGGTACCGCGTTTCACAAGTGGGTCAGAGACAATCAGAACGCCCTCAACCTCAGCAGTGCCGATGACTACGCCAAGCTTGTCAATCATGACTTTAAGCGTATGAGTCATCGATACATTCACCTGCTGAAGGTGAGTCATCGTTTGACGGCTGGCTGGGAGCATGTGTACTACAACGCAGTCGCCGGCTTCACACTGCAGTATTTGCCCATCATGGCTGCCGTGACTCCGGACGACGATCACGACACCTTTCGGGACAAGACCCGAATGATCGCGACCTTCCTTGACGTGTTTGTCGCACGCCGGATGGTCAACTTCCGTTACTTTGGCTATTCGACCGTCGTGTACACGATATTCAATCTGGCCCGGGACGTTCGGGACAAGGGCTTGGACACGCTGCGGGAGATATTGGCCGATCGGATTGCAGATCTCGACGAGTCGTTTGATGAAGTCGCGAACTTTGGGCTCACTCGGCGCAATACGTCCCATATCCGGTACCTACTGGCCCGGATGACGGCGTGGACCGAAGACAAATGTGGTAACGGTATCGGTTTTGCCGAATATGTGGATAGGCAGCGCAAAGACCCGTTTGAAGTCGAACATATCTGGGCGCACAGGTACGACCGGCACATGGACGAGTTCTCCAACCCCCATGACTTTGCTAACCAGCGGAATCAATTCGGTGGCTTGCTCTTGTTACCGAAGAGCTTCAACGCGAGTTTCGGCGATAAAGCGTACGAAGACAAGCTGCCCCAATATTTTGGTCAGAACGTGCTGGCTGCCTCGTTGCATCCACGGGCTTATGAGAATAATCCATCGTTTGTGAGGTTCAGGGAAGAGACGGGACTGCCATTCAATTACCATCGTAAATTCAAAAAATCAGACATCGAGGAGCGGCAACAGCTGTACAAACAGATCTGCGAGCAGGTTTGGAGCCCGGAACGACTAGGATTGGGCGGGGGCAGTCCTTCCGCGAAGGAGTCCAAGGAGAGCCGTAAGGTGCTCTACGGGGTAGACCTTGCTGACCTCCTTGCTGCTGAACTGTTAAAACCTGAGGAGCGTTTGCGGGGGGTTCGGAGCATAAGCGTTAACTTGTTTTGAAATTGATTATATTAGGGTGTTTCTACATGGTAATTTTCGTGATTTTAGGATACTGAATTCTATCTAATTCGTAGACTTAACCGAGATGATCATGTTTGTTCTGGAATGCTATTTCTCCTGAACCTCTTGCAAAACTCTCTCGTTTGGAGGCAATTATTGCTCTGGGAGTGTCTATGGACATATTTTTCGGGTTGTAGAAGAGTTTTGCACGAACCTCGCCTGTGTATGATTTTGTGAGAGACATCTGTGACGAATCATTCAACCATTGTAATCAAATGAAGGGAACCGTGATCCGCGCCCCTGCGGAAGAGGATTGGGAAGTCTTGGTCTCATTTTTACCGAAAAACTGGCAAGAGTTGGCCGAGGAATCTGGTGCCTTACGTGGCTTACGTAAGGATAAGTCGCCGGAAAGTCTACTTCGCACTTTATTGCTGCATTTGGGCTGTGGTCACTCATTACGGGAGACGGTCGTACGAGCCCGTCAGGCACAAATTGCGGATCTATCTGCAGTCGCATTGTTCAAGCGTCTGAAGAAGTCTCGTGCATGGCTGCGTTTGATGTGTATCGCGTTGTTTCAGGAGCATGGGGTTGGGATATCGGCGGGAATGGGACGTCAAATGCGTGCGTTTGACGCGACTCACATTCGCGAGTCAGGACGTACGGGATCTTTGTGGAGACTGCACTACAGCATGACACTACCTGCGCTGGGCTGTGATTTTTTCAATTTGACTGCGACGAAAGGAAAAGGGACCGGCGAATCCTTTAAACAATTTCCGATTCAGGCAAACGACTATATTTTGGCGGACCGGGGCTATTCAACCCTTGCGGGAATCCAGCATGTAACGGAATCTGGTGGCTATGTGACGGTGCGGGTCAATACCGGCACTTTGCAATTTGAGACGAAGCCGGGCCAGCCGTTTGATTTATTGGCATCCGTGGAGTCCATCCATCAAACGGGAAAGACGGGAGTCTGGACGGTATACATCAAAACCTTGCTCCCGATCCAAGGTCGTGTCTGTGCGTTGCGAAAAACGGACGAAGCCATCCAAGAAGCAGAGGATCGGATCTTAAAGACGGCAAAGCGCAAGGGACGTCAACCCCGAGACGAAACTTTGCGGTATGCGCGCTATGTCATTCTGTTCACAACTTTTCCGGTTGATGAATTTTCATGCGCGCTATGTCATTCTGTTCACAACTTTTCCGGTTGATGAATTTTCAGCGGAGGATATTTTAGATTGGTATCGGCTGCGCTGGCAGGTGGAACTGGTCTTCAAACGATTCAAATCATTGGCCCAACTGGGGCATCTGCCGAAATTGGATGAAGAAAGTTCACAGGCATGGCTCTATGGGAAGCTAATGGTCGCACTGCTGACCGAAAAAATCGTCCGGTATGCGCGGACATTTTCCCCCTGGGGATATCCAATGCAGACGAAGTGCATGGAGAGATTTCAAGTTTGCGCTGAATCAAGTTTTTCGGGCAATTGAACCCCACTATGCTCTGAAAGAAATGATTCAGCATTGGACAATCATTTCCAGATCGTTAGCAGAACCTCCAAGGCGCAGGACCTATCAAATTGAACAATATTTTCCCAGTTCTGAAACAAGTTAACGCTTATGGGGGTTCGGAGCGACAAGGAATACCAAGCGGCGGTGACCTCCGACGGAAAGATTTGCGTCGACGGCGACAGCATATTCGATACTCTATCTGGGGCCGCCAATAAACTCACTGGGCAGTCCAACAACGGCTGGACATTCTGGCAAGTCGACCGGGATGGCGGCTGGCACGAGCTGACAGCCATTCGCCAGAAGTATCTTGAAACGAGTGCAGCGGACTAATTCGACAGAGCTTGGACTTTACTGTAGATTAAAAGGGCAAATCATCGGCTGGTTTTACAATGGGCTGCTGTGCACGCCGACCGTGATTGCGAAGGGTTAGTTCTCCTTGGTTTGCGACAAGCCAATCCATGTCGGCATCGGTAACCCTACGAAAAGTGTACTACTCACCATCGTGGATCTCGTCTCGCCCATCCTGAAGAAAGTCCCTGCCCGTTAGCTACTTTCGAACCAAGCTTGTCGCTATCTTTGTGAAACCGGCTTTCTCCATGTCCGGCTGAAATCGATGAACACTCGTCGGGTTGTCGATTCCTCTACAACAATAACCACACCTGCTCTTTCCCGTAGCCAATAAGGCAAGTACTCAGATGAGGAATTCTTCTCTAATACAGTTCTGATGAATTGCTTCTGGGCCGTGATGTAGTGTAATCGTATCAAAGTAGGGGTCTTCCTAAACACCAAAGAGGAACAACCAGACTCATCAATAGAGATGCGATGTGACAGGCCATGTCCCTGCGCAGCTGGGAAATCCTGCGGCCAGGAACAACCAGACTCATCAATAGAGATGCGATGTGACTCGCAAATACAGACCCATTCCGTTCGGATCAATTGGTGAGCTGCGGGGGGCAAGATTTCCCTGTCGGAGACTTTCCTGAATGTGTGCTTTGCGAACGACATCAAATAAGTTATTGACCCCAAAGGTGATCGTCCAGGAATCATGGGGAGCATATCCGATCTCGGCATCAAGAATCCAGGAGCTCGGAAATTCCTCTAGAACCTCCATCCCGTCTGCGCGGCATGTAGAACTGCCGTAACGACACTGCTGCCAACTATCAAACCAGTTTACACGCAGCAGTCCAGACCACTGGTTCGCTACCTGTCGATAGGTCACCACAATGCGGTGTCTTGGATTCAGGCGCTCAAGCTCAATCCGTCGCTGTCGAGTAAGTAAGCCAAGTGTCAGGGGGGCCTCAAGGGTCTCGCCCAGAAAACTGGTGATCTGCCTTGGGGGTGTAAAATGAGTAAGCGTCGTAGCCGTCCAGTTCCATGCAATGCTCCCAAAAGAAGCATGCGTGCGACTCCACTCATGATCCCCTGCCAATAAAACATCCAACCCATTGGTGCTCGTACTGAAATCGTTCGAATAAAATCGGACTTCCCGGATGTTGGTAATCCCCCCTAACAGATTCTTCGAATCTATAATCCGCACGACCTCGTCCGTGATGGGAATATTGCCCGTAAGTGAAAGTCGATCCTCTAATTTGATATTGAAAAAGTCAGCAGTCAACGTGAGGTCTTTTCGAAGTTCGATAATCAATCCTGACGATATACTGCGTGCAAGTTCGGGCGTCAGGAGTTCACCTCCCAGTGCCTGCGCGATTGGATGCGTTGACGGTAAGAGGCCCACCTCAATGAGTCCTTTTTCTTTGGAAAACCCAGTCGTTCGGAAAACATTCAGATTCGCTTGTCCGGGGGTCGGTGCGCGGAATCCCGTACTTGCCGCCGCACGTAACGAAATTCGATCTGTTGCCCGATAAAGAACCGCTGCCTTCCCATTGAGCGTTCCTCCAAAATCAGTGGTATAATTTTCGTATCGCACTGCAACGTTGCCTAAGAGCCGCTGGGTAAAATCTGCCTCGGCATCAACATAAACGGCAAAGTTCGGGCGTACCCATCGACCTGCAAAGACCGGGTTCAGGCCCTGATACCCGTTCGCTCCAACACTGAACCCTTGATCTGCATAGGGACCCACTTGCCAGGAAAATGGATCTCCAGCCCGGCTCTCAAAAATTTCCGTGCGCCAGGTTGCCCCCCAGGCCAGATTAATCGGAGAGGAAAGTTGCCGAATCGCCAAAGGAATTGAGAAAGCTGCAGACACTTCTGCTTCCTGCTGAAAATATGAACGGGGCTTAAATGAATTCGGCGTGTCCGGGCCAAAAGAAGCATTGATTGAATTATACAGGAAATAATTAATGAGACTCCGAGCACCGCTTACACTGACATCCCAATTCAGCCCGTCCTGTTGACCTCCACGTAAACCTGCCGTGAGACTAAGATCAAACACATCTCCTCCGAACCGGGGCGTGAATCCGCCCGGAAACATCTCGTTGAATAAATAACACTCATCCTGGGATTCTGCAATAAACGCCTGGACTTCCTGATTTGAAGCATTCAGTCCCGGTAATCTGTCATTATTTTTGCAGTCGGGGCCCTGATCCGGTTTCAGGTCGATAACTGCGCGTTCCTCACCAAAACGAAACACACTGCTGCGAGCGGTTTCCGTACCGGGTGCACGAAAAAAGAAGCCGTATTCCTCAGTTCTGCGTCCGCCGCCGCCAAAGGCATAGGCTCGAATCCTGGGGGTTAAATCCAGCCCCGAGTTAAAGAACCCGATAATACTATGGCTTACGTCAGGACTTCCCCAAATCTGGGCAGGATTTTTTACGGGGTAACCTCGCTCGGTCAGTTTTCTTGCATCTTCGCGCTGGACACTCCGAACGGTCGACTGCACATCCCTGTACTCAACACTGAGATTCAAAAACCCGTTCCTGGGTAAAGGAAATCCCGCATTCGTTGCCAGATGGATATAGCGTCCGTCTCCTCTCGAATACTGCCCCGTCCGTAAAAGGGAGCGTACCCCCTGTTGGTCTTCTCGCAATTGCAGGTTGAACACACCAGCTACCGCATCCGCACCGTACTGGGCCGTCGCACCATCGCGAAGAATCTCCAATTGACGCAAGGCAATCGTCGGAATCATATTGAGATCCGGTCCCTGCGCTCCCTTATTCAACGAGCTTCCAGAAAGTGCAATGGAGGCGGATCGATGACGTCGCTTGCCATTTACCAATACAATCACATTATCGGTGGGGAGGCCACGCATCGTAGCTGGACGCACAATGGCAGCTTCATCACCCGTATAGCTCTGAAGATTATACGATGGGATCTGCGAGCGCAGGATCTGGTCTACGTCTGTCGTCGCCAATGATTGCAGATCCGAAACTCCCAGTACATCAACCGGAACTGCAGAATCTTTCAATAGCCTAGGCTGGCGTCGCGAGCCCACAATGACAACTTCATCCAAACCGAAGATCGCCGGCATCAGGATGACATTGAAATCTTCTGTATCTGAATACAGAACCAGTTCCTGCGTTTGATATCCGATGAATCGGAATACAAGCGTCGCATCGGAAATCGGAACCTGAAGCGTATAGCTTCCATCAAGGGCTGTTGTGGTTCCGAGTGTGGTCCCACGAACCGCAATGGTCACTCCGGGCAGAGGGGTAGCGGTCTCCCCATCAGTAACCGTACCTCGAATGGTTACCTGTGCGCTTGCAACAGATGCCGTACAAAGAAATGCGAATGGCAAAATGATAAAATACCTTGCCGTTTTCATGATGTCTTTTCGTCAAGTGCCGATTCAGTATTCCCTTGGCGAGATTAATACTATCTGTTCTGCGGGTTTTGTCCACGCCCAGATATTGGTTGGAAAGGGGCCTGACCTGAGGTTCCAAGATAACGATTTACGGGTTCATGATAGTGCTTGAGCCTGTCAACCAAGGCTCTCAACTGTGAATCGTTGGGGCTAAGCTTGACCCAAGTTCGCCATTTCGTAGTGTTATGAAATGGCGAACTTGGACTGAGTAATGCAGACTCAGCAATTAAGCCTTGGAAGTGCTTACTCTGTTGGAGATGGAGGATAGAATGGAATAAGCTTAAGAGCAGACCGTACTCTCGCCCCACGTATTTCCTTCACGATCAATTCGGTATGCATGGTTGGTGTATCCTGCAAAGATACCCAGCCCCCCTGTTACGTTAGAAAAAATCTCAACAGGATTTGAGAATATTGGATCGGGCTTGAAGAGATACAGGTCTTGGATGAGCACTGTGCGGTCAAATTGTATCCACTCTTCACTCATTCCCGAGACCACCATCATAAAATGCGGCTCGGTCGAGATGCTGTCAGGAGCAGAGGCAAAGATGATCTCTATTTCCCGCTCAGCATTTTCAAACAGTCTATCTGAGAATACCGCAGCATAAAAGTCTTGTGAGGCACTGGATGTAGGATCAATTGGTTCATCTAACTCATCCGAGCTGTAAAACAAAGCAGGATCCGAACTGTGATAATACAGAAGTTCATATACCGGCTTATTTATCGAACTATCCTTGGCTCCTTGTGCGGGGGTATCGTTGCAGTTGTTATTCAACTGGAAGAGAGTCACTTGATAGTACGATTTTCCAAGAAGATCCTGTACCTTGAATCGCATGCGAAACCCGGCATTGTCACCTGTTTCAATATTCAAAGACTCAATACTCACGAACTCTGAGCTCAGCGGAGGAGCCTGGGAGACAGCTTGAGCAGTACTCAATTCGGGATGCTCTACTTTTATGGAATAATTCTCTCCGACCTTAGCAGGCATTCCCTTTAATTAACCGGCTCTTCGCTTTTACGTGTGGGTAGTATGATTTTGGAAGCCTACTGGATACAAATCCAGTCCGCCGAGATAGAAGTAGATTGCATTGGTAAACCGCTGTTTGTTTCGGAATCCACGAGCACGAATTTTGACGGATTTGATGCGACTGTTGATGCTCTCGGCGGGGCCATTGCTGACCTTTAAGACCACTGCATTGATAATCCCCCACAAATGATTCTTGATGGTTTTCGCCGCTTTTTTCATCGGTTCCAGTTGGCAACGCATGGCCCAGGACAGCCATCGTTTCCATCCTTTGAGTGCCCATGTGGGATGGACATAATGCCATAACTTCTGGGACAATTCCTTGATGGCCCACGCACGAGCTGTTTTCAGCGAACTGGTCTTTAACTGGTTGAATCGTTTCTTTTGCCGCGTCGACATATTCTTCGGATTGGTCAGCCAATCATACTTGGTTCCAGTGAGATCGTAGATTTCTTCTTTCCGCAATTCCCGGTTCTCCTGCCGACGGACTTTATCCACGGCATCTCCAATGTATTTGGCCACATGAAAACGATCAAATGCAATCTTTTTATCCGCGCCGGGAACCCACAATTTCGTGGCACTGATATACGCGGGCCACATATCCATACTGACGCTTTCAATGGCGTCCAACTGCTCCGCAGAACGTCCACCATAATACCCGTTCAAACTGGCCATTGTCCGACCCTCCCCGACATACAGCACGGTGGCCGTGTCTGGATTGGACACCACAGTAATGTAATTGTGCCCTTTCTTATAAGAGGTCTCATCGACACAGATATGGGCAATGGGTTCGTCTTTTCTGCGGTCCAGTCCCCGATTTACCGCACGCTCCATAATGTTGGCAATCATCGTCCAACTGACTCCCATCCTGGAGGCCACCGTTGAAATACTGGTGGTATCCAGCAACCAGTGAATGACCTTCGCTTCAAATGCCGTCGTAAAACGCACGCGCTCATCCGCCCAGGGCACCGAAACCGTCTTGATTCCATGCTCCGAACACTCCACCCGAGGAACTTTCGCAACCACACTCGTCTGATACTCGCAGATATCCGTATGACGCCATTTCCGAAGACGATGGTCGTAGCCAGGACAAACTTTGTTACATTCAGGACAGCGAAGTACCGAACCCTCCGAACAAATCACATGGATCTCAGCCAGCTGCGTTGCATCATCTTGCTTGATCTCCGAGACTTCCCACGGAGACTGAATCCCTAACAATCGATTGATATCTTGAATACGTACACTCATGGTGAATGAAATATTTGATTTGAACTCCAAAAACAGACCCAAAATAAATAAAGAAATCCATTCCGAATCTATTCAATCGCATCGTGGTTCATCTCAGTTCTGACTCCGAACCCACTTAAAAAGGGGAAGCCCCAATTAACCAAACCAGAGACCGATGAAAAACATCAAACTTCCAGTTCTATCAGCAATCCTACTTTGCTCAGTTGTGCATTTTGGTTGCGATACCGGTTCCGACTTGTTTCTCGAGAAAGAAGAGAATGAAGAAATGGAATACGAGTATGTGGAAGTGGATTTAGCATTAATGGCCAAACTAGGCCAGATGACCGATACGGATGCTGTTGGAGGAGAACCTTAAATAGAGTTTTTCGATGATCAAGAACCGATCAAGCGATTTTGGTCCTACGAGGATTATTACATCTCCGCCGATTTGATCTTTGAAAAATCTCGCTTAACCGGTGAGCCTATCCTAATCCATCAGTCTCTCCAGCGATATCTTGAGTACAAACAACTCATTCCGCCCGAGGAGTTGGCACTGGTGAATTATGAAGGGCGCCTTATTATTGGAGATACTCTCTACACTCTTGCGGGCACTTCTTATATGAAGCAATATGTAGATGACCCGGTTGCTGGAGTAATTGATCTTTCCGTTTTTGATCCTTCCCGGGAAATGAAAGACTATCTCTCGAGACTTTTAGAGGATCAAGGAGTATCGCGATTGACCGATGCGTTGATTTCACACAAATCTGCAAATCCCTCTTGTGGCAAGCCCAGTGATTTTGGATTCGCTGGTGGAACTAATCCTGCACGATCCGTCAGGTACACTGATATGTGTGCTTGGGATTTTAACTATCCGAGTATAAAAGCAAATCCGGGTGATACTGAGTTCACCTCCAATTCTCCAGGAGCTGTCGTGATGTGGAACACATCTTACACAACATGGACAAGAGCTCGGCGAGGAATTGCGAATACCCGGTTCTTCAAATACAGAAATTCCAATGGTGGGTACTTCTTAGACTATGTGAGTAGCGCCGATCTACCCGCGGGACAAACCGTGTCAGTAAGTGTAACAGTAATTACCTCGAGGGGTCGGAGTAGTGGACATGGCACATTATCAACATGGGCTAGCAAAAGGAGAATGAGGGGAAGGGGTACTAGAAGTACACATTCTGCCTCTTTGGGCGGAGTTTCTGGATTACCAACTTACCAGACGGTAGACTAGTTATTACTAACAGCATCTGCATAGGCCTTTGGGGCAAGACAGTAACTGTTCCTGTAGGGATTTTTAGAGATCCCCTCGTGCCGGGCTATTACCGGAAACCCAGTTTGATCTGCCAAGGTGTAGTAATCCGAGTATGTTTATGTTCAGATGTTTCTCAGCCGTAGTCTATTGTATCCTTCTGGTTTGCTGGTCTCAGGAAACCAATGCCAACCATTTGCTGATCAAAGCAACTGCGAGCGAGATATTGATTGACCAGCAACTTGAACAGAATAACGAACAAGACAGATATGTAATTAGTGGATTTGTGGTAGATGTCGAGAGTACTGAAAGTTTAGTCGGAGCAACCGTTCATGCGCCAGATATAGGCATTGGGACAACGACCAACCGCTATGGGTTTTTTAGTCTCTCAGTTCCTGCGGATTCCGTGCGTCTTGTCGTCTCCCATGTTGGCTACCTCCCCCTTACGCTGAACCAGACACTGACAGAAGACCTTCGGTTGAACATTGAATTAAACCCTGAGTCCACCAGGCTTGGTGAGGTGGAAGTCATTGCAGTCGGGGAATCATCAGTGGAAGCCGTTCAGATGAGTCAAATCAAATTGCACGTCGGAACCATTCGGGCACTCCCTGTTTTGGCAGGAGAGACAGACGTTTTTAAGACGCTTCAGTTACTCCCTGGGGTCCAGTCGGGCCGAGAAGGGACTTCAGGCTTGTATGTTCGTGGAGGCAGTCCTGACCAGAATTTGGTCTTGCTGGACGGAGTCACGGTGTACAATCCCAGTCACCTGTATGGTTTTCTCAGTGTATTCAACAGTGATGCGATTAAGGATGTGACGTTGATCAAGGGGGGAATCCCAGCCCGTTACGGAGGCCGTTTATCTTCGGTGGTTGATTTGACCATGGAAGAGGGGAATATGAAAGAGTTTGAAGGAACGGCATCCGTGGGAATTGTCGCTTCAAGTTTCACCTTTCAGGGACCGATCAAAAAGGATAGAGCTTCATTTATTGTCGCCGCAAGGCGAACCTATCTGGATTTATTGGTGTACCCTTTCCTTCCTGAAAATCAGAAAGCCGGGTATTACTTTTATGATACTAGTGCAAAGATCAACTACATCACTTCTAGCAAAGATCGAGTCTATCTGAGTTTTTATGCTGGACATGATCGTGGTTATCGGCGAGAGGGTCGCAATCAAGAGTTCGGCAACGAACAACGTCGTAAGCGTGAAAATTTTGGATGGCGTAACCTGACAGCTACCGCGCGTTGGAATCGAGTATGGGGGGCGCAATTCTTTTCCAACGCATTGCTGGGATATACACGCTATCGGACCGGAATACGAAATCAAGAAGAGGTCAGGCAACTTGATGATGGCTCTGACATACTGCATTTCTATCGTACTAGGTATGTGTCTGGAATTACTGATATTATCGGTCAGATGGATTTTGATTGGATACCGAACCCCGCCCATTACATAAGATTCGGCGCGGGAGGCACTGTACATACATACAACACAGGGGTGCTTTCAGAGCGGGAGTTCGGTGTTGATATTACTCCAGTAGATACGGTGTATCATCCAGATCATCGGATCAGAGCGATTCAGGTACATACTTACGTTGAAGATGAAGTCAAGCTATTCTCAAGTTTATCCGTGAATGCTGGAGTTCGAGCTTCAGGTTTTTTCGTCAAAGACCGGAAATATTACTCTCTTCAGCCCAGATTCAATGTTCGGTGGAAATTCGCGGCAAATTTGGCCCTCAAGACATCGTTTGCCGTACTGAAACAGAATTCACATTTGTTGCCCGTTGCGAATGGCCTGTCCCTTCCCTTGGATTTGTGGGTTCCTGCAACGGATCAAGTATACCCCCAGAATGCGACTCAAGTGGCCTCTGGCTTTGCATGGAATTCTCCCGGAAAAACATACGAAGTTACGGTTGAAAGCTTCTACAAATGGATGAATTCCCAGATTGAGTATACAGAAGGTGCTCGAATTTACAATTTATCAGGAGACTCCTGGCAGGATCAGATTGAGAGTGGAAAAGGCTGGTCGTATGGGGGAGAACTGTTTGTTCGAAAGAGTACTGGACGGGTCACGGGATGGATCGGATATAGTTTGACGAAGGCACGCCGAAAATTCCCCGCCCTCAACGGTGGGCGAACCTTTCCTTCCCGGTTTGACCGCTTGCATGATGTGTCGACGGTCGCCATCTGGCATTTAAGCCAGTCCATTGAGCTGTCCGCCGTCTGGGTCTATGGAACTGGCCAAGCGGTCTGGCTACCCGTTGGTCATTTCTATGGATTTCGGCATGATCCAGTTGGAGCAGTGAAGCCTCTTACGCAAGACCATTCACGTTTATTACGGGTGTATGGTGATCGAAATTCGGTTCGAATGCGAGCTTATCATCGCCTTGATTTATCCATGAAAATGAACCGAATTCTACGGTGGGCCCATCGCACGTTCTCGTTTGGAGTCTATAATGCATACAGCAGACAGAATCCTTTCCTTTTGCAAACGAAGAAAGTACGCGAACGCGATGAAGTGGGAGATGACTTGAATTATCTGGTATTTGAGCAAGTCAGCGCGTTCCCGGTCATCCCTTTCGTAAACTACAGACTTGAATTTTAAGAATTCATTGATGAAATCTCCATTGCCTCTGCTGATTCTGCTTTATTTGGGTTGCGAGACGGTCGTTGAAGTGTCCCCCCCTGAATACGACTCAGAGCCGGTAGCTACAAGTTTCTTTTCCCCAGACAGTACATGGTCCGTCACAATGCATAGAAGTCTGGGCTCCGCCGTAAAGCAAGATGCAACACGCGAATACATTTCAGATGCATCAGTGAGGATCATGGATGGTTCCAGTACGGTTGATATCTTGAGTCACCAGGGAAATGGAAGATATGTATCTAGTACTGGTGAATTACCTTCGTACGGAATCCAGTATACACTTCAAGTAGATTTTCCAAGCAAAGCCAGTATTCAAGCCACTTCTGCAGCTCCTTCTCCGGTCGTAATATCCGATTATTCAATTGAATATCTCGCACCTGAATTCGATATAGTTCCCGTAAGCAGATATCAACTCAGAATCGTTTTTTCAGACATGCCGGGTATAAATTATTATAGAATAGGGGTTTACCGTCGTGAGCGGAACGGGTACAGATCTGGTGATACAGACCCTGATAGTGCATATAGAAGAATATCGTTTGATGGCTTAACTCCTGGATGGTCCTGCGGCTATTTCACCGATGTTGTTGATCCGATTGAAGGAGGAGGGGGTAGTGGTCTATTATGTGAAGAATTTGTTGTGACAGACAGACTATTTGATGGGAAGAATTACTCGTGGAGTGGGACCACCCTTAACGTGCCAGACGAGATCGGAAGAAAAGAATTACAGCTCGTTATCTCGTCTCTCAGCGAAGATTACTACAAGTATCTTCACTCATTGGAACGCAATGTCTTCCACGATCCATTGACAGAAGAGCCATTTCCAGTGTACTCCAATGTGATCGGAGGTTTGGGTGTTTTTGCAGGATACACAAACACGAATCTTATTCTACCCATGCCCAGCGAAAATTGAAGTCTATCAGGATTTTTGTTGAATAATCACACCAAACCCTGTGGTGGCGGCTGGTGAATCCAGTGGGGCAGCGGGCTAGTCCTACCTGTTGTACGTATTTGTCTCTTAACATAATTGATTCTGCTTAGAATTCAGGCACTTCCCCATTTTTAGTGGAAAGATCCATTTCGGATTCCATCTGAAAGCACGAACAACTCAAAAATATGGTGGTAAGGGATTCACAGGTTCCTAAGCGTATGACCCGTGTAATTCCCTTGATCCTTGTCCTTGCAGTTTCTCATACAACTGCTACACATGCACAATTTCTGGGATGCCCCCTGATTGATCAGATCACGTTGGAGGACTGTCAGGTTCTGGAAAAACTCTTCTACGATACCGATGGATTTAACTGGCGGAATGTGCGCGGATGGCTTCGAACCAATCAGCCATGTGACTGGTACGGGATTACTTGTCAATCTTCTGGCTGGCCCAGAGACATTATACATATTGATCTATCTGGAAACGACCTCACCGGTACACTTCCAGGGGATTTGGCTTTCCTTTCAGAACTGCGAATAATCCGCATTGATAATACCGGCCCAGGGGTCCGCCAGAAAAAACTGATCAATCAGATCCCGGCTACGCTCGGAGATCTGGAACACCTGGAAGTTCTTATGCTCGGCAATAATGCCTTCACCGGTACGATCCCGCCAGAACTGGAAAACTTGACCAACCTTCGTGAACTGAGCCTGGGAGACAATAAATTGGAGGGACCCGTACCCGAAAGATTTGGACAACTCACCGAACTGCAGCACCTTGATCTCAGTGGAAACAGCCTTGGCGGAGCGATCCCCGACTCCTTCCGTCACCTCATCAAACTTGAGCACCTGGATCTGAGTCAGAACCTCTTTAGCGGCACTCTTCCAACCTGGCTGGGAGATCTGAGCGCGCTCAAGTTTCTTGATGTCAGCAATAACATGTGGGGCTTCCCCTTTTTAAGTGGGTTCGGAGTCAGAACTGAGATGAACCACGATGCGATTGAATAGATTCGGAATGGATTTCTTTATTTATTTTGGGTCTGTTTTTGGAGTTCAAATCAAATATTTCATTCACCATGAGTGTACGTATTCAAGATATCAATCGATTGTTAGGGATTCAGTCTCCGTGGGAAGTCTCGGAGATCAAGCAAGATGATGCAACGCAGCTGGCTGAGATCCATGTGATTTGTTCGGAGGGTTCGGTACTTCGCTGTCCTGAATGTAACAAAGTTTGTCCTGGCTACGACCATCGTCTTCGGAAATGGCGTCATACGGATATCTGCGAGTATCAGACGAGTGTGGTTGCGAAAGTTCCTCGGGTGGAGTGTTCGGAGCATGGAATCAAGACGGTTTCGGTGCCCTGGGCGGATGAGCGCGTGCGTTTTACGACGGCATTTGAAGCGAAGGTCATTCACTGGTTGCTGGATACCACCAGTATTTCAACGGTGGCCTCCAGGATGGGAGTCAGTTGGACGATGATTGCCAACATTATGGAGCGTGCGGTAAATCGGGGACTGGACCGCAGAAAAGACGAACCCATTGCCCATATCTGTGTCGATGAGACCTCTTATAAGAAAGGGCACAATTACATTACTGTGGTGTCCAATCCAGACACGGCCACCGTGCTGTATGTCGGGGAGGGTCGGACAATGGCCAGTTTGAACGGGTATTATGGTGGACGTTCTGCGGAGCAGTTGGACGCCATTGAAAGCGTCAGTATGGATATGTGGCCCGCGTATATCAGTGCCACGAAATTGTGGGTTCCCGGCGCGGATAAAAAGATTGCATTTGATCGTTTTCATGTGGCCAAATACATTGGAGATGCCGTGGATAAAGTCCGTCGGCAGGAGAACCGGGAATTGCGGAAAGAAGAAATCTACGATCTCACTGGAACCAAGTATGATTGGCTGACCAATCCGAAGAATATGTCGACGCGGCAAAAGAAACGATTCAACCAGTTAAAGACCAGTTCGCTGAAAACAGCTCGTGCGTGGGCCATCAAGGAATTGTCCCAGAAGTTATGGCATTATGTCCATCCCACATGGGCACTCAAAGGATGGAAACGATGGCTGTCCTGGGCCATGCGTTGCCAACTGGAACCGATGAAAAAAGCGGCGAAAACCATCAAGAATCATTTGTGGGGGATTATCAATGCAGTGGTCTTAAAGGTCAGCAATGGCCCCGCCGAGAGCATCAACAGTCGCATCAAATCCGTCAAAATTCGTGCTCGTGGATTCCGAAACAAACAGCGGTTTACCAATGCAATCTACTTCTATCTCGGCGGACTGGATTTGTATCCAGTAGGCTTCCAAAATCATACTACCCACACGTAAAAGCGAAGAGCCTAACATGTTTTCTGGAACCCTACCCGAAGCGTTGATCCAACTGGATCAACTCGTATGGCTCTCGCTTGCCGACAATGATCTGGAAGGGACCCTTTCTCTCACAACAGCTACATATGCCGCCGGGATCACCAATTGCCATCTGGAAGGAAATCGCATATGCATTCCAGATGCACCCCCCTATGCAAGCCTTGATCAGGTTTGCTCACTCTCGCAGCAGAGTACATGCAAAGTATGTCAGGGCGTAGATTGCCAAAGCCTTGAGTCTGCTTACTTTGAGACCGATGGAGCATCCTGGGTACAAAGTGAGGGGTGGCTTGCCAGCTCAGATCCATGTGACTGGCACGGCATAAGCTGTCACAATAAAGAGATCACTAGCATCGTCCTGCCGGATAACCGTCTCACAGGAGATCTGCCCCAATCCTTGTCCTCTCTATCAAACCTCCAGGTACTTGACCTCTCAAAAAACAACCTGCAGGGAGATGTCCCTCAAGAATATGCCGGGCTGAGTCAACTCATGACCCTTGATCTCAGCAACAATGAGCTCACCGGAATACTGCCCCTGCAAGTGGCAGCACTTGGCGCAACATTGAATAAATGCAACCTGTCAGAAAATGCTGGAATCTGCCTACCTGACAACGCCGCGTATGCAGCACTGAATGCAAACCCAATCTGTCAATTGCCACTGCGCAAAGATTGTCTGGGCTATGACTTTGTCGTATTCACTGAGTTGCACGCAATCCCAGAGGAGCGGTCTATTCAACTTGCATGGTCCACAACCCAGTCATCGATTGGAATTACGTTTGTGATTGAACGCATTGAGCCACTTGTAATCCTTGCTGAAGTGCCTGGAAGTGTACAAGTGCCAGCCAGCTTTACCCATACCGTTGACAACCTGGACCCCGGCCAGTATTCATTTCAAATTCGGCAGGTTACCGCGTCCGGTGCCTATAGAGTTTCCGAACCCGTCACCGTTGAACTCTATGCTGAAGACTTGGTGATCTCCACTCCTTATCCGAATCCCTTCTCTGCCGAGACCGCGCTTGAGTTTACCTCTGGAGCACACGGATCGGTCGTAATTGCATTGTACGACCTTGTCGGGCGCCGAATCCAGACACTTTTCAGCGGGACACCTGTACTGCACCAGCCTACACGCATTGTACTTGACGCGAAAGGTCTGCCCAGCGGGACCTACTTCATTCACAGCTTCCTTGACGGTCGTCCGATCTCCTCGGAGCGAATCACACGCATCCGGTAACTACTTCCCGGACAGCATAGTGTGAATGACCTCCTCTACTCTATCTGGCTGTTCCTGATGGATGTAGGAGCCATAATCTAGGATCATATGCGTGCCCATAGGCATCTTCTCTACCCAGGAAGCATGAAACCTGCTCCATGCCCGGCGCCCTTCTGGAGACTCCCCAATCCAACTTGCGGGATCTGACACACGTCCGGCCGTCAAGATTACGGTGGGTACCGAAGGTGCAGACGAGAGCCCTGGATCGACCTCCTCATCAATCATTTCAGCATAAATCTTAAACTCCTGGCCTGTCCCTCCCGGCAACATGGACTGAAAGCGTTTGGCACGGCTCCAGTATGACTGCCACGCCTCTGCATCCAGCCCTTTCCATATCTCGGCTTGCTTTTCGTGGTCAGGATCAATGAGGAGCAGACCACGCACCTGCTCGGTATATAAATCCACAAACCGACGGGCAATAAATGCCCCCTCCGCATGCGCCACAAGCAAATAGGGTGCAGGGGCATTGATGCTCTGGAGCAAATCTCTCAGCTCAGATGCCATCTGATCTAGAGTACGGGGCATGGGGGATGCCTTCGATAAACCCAGACCGGGTCGATCATACGCAATTGTACGGAGATTCCGCGCCAGACTCTGCTGAAGCACCTCCCAGGTGGTGAGGTTATCCCCCAACCCTGCAATCAGCACCACCGCCATTGGACCCGTGCCTGCATCAATATAATTCACGCCCAGGTCGTTCAACATCACGGTACCCCCCTTTGGATAGGCTTCTCCTAACCGCCATTCTTCGGACTCTGAATCCGTATCCTCTAGATCCTCTAGCCCGGAAATACGTCTGAACGTCGTCTCATCCAAGGTTAACGCATCTCTGTCCGAGCCGGGAGGTGCCATGATCGCCCCTCCATACCCCCCCCACGGATCTGCGCATACACCGTGATATACCCCGTCGGGAAGACGTGCCAGTGTGCATGGCAACTCGAACGAGGGCTCCCATACAAAGAACAGACTGTCTGCGGTTACCCGTATATCTCGGAACTGAAAGGGACCATATTCCTCTACATCAAGCGTGATCTGTAAACCATCTTCCCCGTTCTGAACCTTGTAGGTCACATCCATAATTTGACCATTCCGATGAATAATCTGCCCGACCCAATCCCCATCCTGAATGATCTGGGATTGTGCACCAAAACTTGAACTAACCGCTATCGCGGCAATCAGCAGTACTTGCTTCCACATATTCATTTTGATCCATTGTATCCAGCTGTTCCAAATAGCTTTGAGCAGCAGTGTTTTGTGGCGCTCTTTCCAGGAGTTCCCTCCATGTGGCACGCGCCTCGTCAAACCTGCCCCCCTGCGCATATACGATCCCTAAATTCAGTCTCGCTACACCCAAATCCGGGTCTGCCCGCAAGATTGCTTCAAACCTCCTGGCTGCCTCGCTCAGATCCCCACACTCCATGTAAAGCGTGGCGAGGTTCGTTTGCATGTACAGTGCGAGCCCTGGAGGGACTTGAATCGTCAATCCATTCTTATACGCCTCAATCGCACGGCCGTATCTTTTGGACTCCCGAAGTCGATTCCCCAGTTCAATCCAGTTGGCCGGCGAGGTGGGATCATTATTGATCGCATTCTGGGCCTCATTGACACGCTGCTGAAGTTGCTGGGCCTCATCCGCTCTCGCAAAATAAATCTCTGCTTCCGCCTCTTGCCCAAGCCGCATGTGGACTTGCCCGAGATTGAATTGTGCACCGTGATGCCATGTCCGTTCTTTTGCTACAGGCTCAAGATAGGGGAGTGCTGCTTCAGCGGAGTCGAGTCGGAAGTACTGCGTTCCCACAATATATTGATAATCCAAATCATCCGGGCGCAGTTTGAGACCATTCAAAGACATCTCCAATGCGCCTTCCAAATCCCCGGTTTCTTCCAGAAGTTGCCCAAGCCACATATAGGTTGTCGTGTACTCCGGGTCCATTGACAGTGCCTGTTCATATGCAGCCTTCGCACTGTCCGGCACACCAATCTTCGCATAGGCCCGTCCCAATTCATGATAGAGAGCAGTGGTTGGGCCAACTTCACGTTCTTCTTCCAAATAAAAATTTATTGCATCACGGAGCTTCCCCCGCCGGAAGCTGTTCAGCCCCATATTGAACCGTGCCCCCGCATACTCCGGGTCAATTTCCAGGACGACCTGATAGGCAGCCTGTGCCACCTGCAATTGATTGAGCTGCGTGTAGATCTTGCCCCGTAAAAAATGAAGATCCGCCAACTCCGGCATATGGGCCTCTGCACTATCCGTATAGGCCAGCGCCAACTCATACACCCCCCGGTAAAATGCCCCTTCCGCCTCAACCATGTATCTGGCGACCCGCGGAGCGAGGCTGTTCCGCTGCTTCTGAGCAATCCCGGCCGGTTCACGACAACCGGATACCGCAATGAACAGGCAAAGCAGAAGGATGCCTGCCGCACCCCCATAGATCTGCCGGGTTCCGTGTGCAGGATTCCCTGGCTTCAGGGATGCTCCAGTGGTTTCCTCTGCTGCTGAGTATGCGCCGCTCTTTTCTAGTTGCATTGATGGCTTGATAAAATGACCCTGACTATGATTCTTCCACCAGTGTAATCGTCCCGGCTGGTATGGCGGTGCGGTTCATAAAGCTGCCGTTTGGCCACTGCACCTCCAGTGAATCCACGGATTCTGCCATGCCCAGACCAAACAGTGGCCACCGTTGGCTCTGAGAAAGATAACTTGTACCAGTCCGCACGTAGCGCTCCTGCCACTTCCCATTCACATGCACGCGAACACGGCTTCCGACCGCATCCCGATTGCTTTTGGAGCCGATTAATTTTACGGTCAATGAATTCCCGTACGACGTGTCATTACGCCAGAGATGTGCGGGGCCACCGTTCTCCGTAATAAGCAGGTCCGGGTCCCCATCTTGATCATAGTCTGCCCACGCCGCCCCCCGGGCCACCTTGAATTCTGAAAGAACACCGGTCGGCTCCGCCTCAGAAAACTGCCCATTTCCCTCATTGACATACAGCTGCGTCCGTTGCCGAAATGTAACTCCTTCCTCTACCTCTCCAATATCTTCGGTGATGTGGCCATTGGCAGTGACTAGATCCAAATCTGTATCCAGATCAAAATCAGCCAACAAAAGTCCGAAGGTCAGTGTACGCAGGCTGGGCCGTCCAATCTGAGAAACCGCTGCCCGTTCGGTAAAGATTCCGTTGCCCATATGTCGATAGACACCCACCATTTCACCTGAAAAATGGCCTATAAATACCGTCTCTCCGCCGGTATGGTCCACCACCCCAATGTCAATCCCCATTCCGGCGCGTGCACGCCCGTTTTCATCGAACGCAATCCCACTGACCACACCCTTCTCAAGAAAGGTCCCATCCCCTTGGTTTTCAAAAAGAAGGTCCCGCTGGGTATCATTCGCAACAATCAAATCCGGCCATCCATCCCGGTTGTAGTCCATACTCGCAGCCGCAAGCGTTTTGCCAGGTAAACCGGCAAAATCATCTGATCTCTCTTCAAATGTGCCGTCCCCTTGGTTCCGGTAAAAGCGTCCCGTAATTCCCTCATACTGCTCTGGGGTACAATAGGACTTCTTATCCCCTACCCGTGTACAGTAAATATCCTCTTCGGGAGTCCAGTGAACATAATTCCCGATGTATAAATCCAGAAACCCATCCCGATCTGCATCCAGAAACACACTGGCACTGCTCCATTCGCTATATCCTCCCAGTCCTGCTTCCTGACTGACTTCGCGAAAAACTCCTCCTTCATTACGAAGCAGAAGGTTCTCATACAACGCCGTCACAAACACATCGGAGTCGCCGTCATTATCGTAATCTGCAACACTCACACCAAATGCATAGCTCTGAAGAGATTGTAGACCGGCCTCTTGGGTCGCTTCTGCGAATTGTCCACTCTCGCTACCGCGATACAGACGGATTGAGGGTTGTGTAATCGCTCCCTGCGATGAAAACACACTACCGGAGATCAGCAAAATATCCAGGATTCCATCTCCATCATAATCTAGAAAACCTCCTCCTGCCCCCATTGTCTCTGGAAACCATTTTTCTCCAAAAGCTCCAGTTTCGTGCAGGAAGTCTCCCAGACCGGCAGACGCGGTCATGTCTGTAAATGCAATCTGAGGAGCCTGCTGAATCTCTTCTGATACCTGCGGATCAGGGGTGGATTGACTACATGCTCCGAAAACGAAAAGCAGGATCATGCCCTCAATTCGGATAAGTCCCTTACAATTCATCTTCTAAAAGGTGTATCGTGGTATTGATCGGCAATTCATGAACCCAGGTCTCCAGTCCACTTGGCCAACGGACATAGAGACTGTCTGGCATCTCCTGAAGCCCAAAAAAGGCGGCAGACTCCGAATGGGACAAATAGCTGGAACCCGTACGGATACGCCGCACCTGCATGTGTCCACGACTCCACAGATGGAGCTGCGCGCCGTACGCATTGCGATTGCTCTTGGTACCTGTGAGTTCAACCCGGAGCCAAATCCCCCCTTCCGACTCATTCTGCCATACATGTGCGAGGCCATTGTTTTCGACCAGAAGAACATCCAGGTCACCATCACGATCATAGTCCCCCGTGGCCAGACCCCGACCGACAAAAGACGCTGCCAGTGGCCCGCTTGCCGGCATCTCTGTAAACGTGCCTGCTCCGTCATTCAAAAATAATTGCGGACGCTGCCGAAAGGTGACTCCGTCCACAATCTGAGCAATGTGTGTCTGTACATGACCATTGGCAATCAGTACGTCCAGATCTGTATCCAGATCAACATCAAAGAGTACCAGACCAAAGGTGAGGGTCTTCAGGCTGGGCTGCCCCATCCTGGATGCAGCTGCACGATCATTGAATATGCCATTGCCTCTATGCTGATAGACCCCTACCATCTCATCTGAAAAGTTGCCGACAAAGATAGATGGCTCCCCCGAGTCATCCACTACACCAACATCAACGCCCATACCAGCTCGCGGCTTCCCATGCTGATCATACGCGACCCCACTGCGTCTACCCGTTTCTACAAACGTCCCGTTGCCTTGATTCATAAAGAGCATGTCCCGCTCTGTATCGTTTGCAACGAACACATCGGTCCACCCATCCTGATTTGCATCCAGTTCCGCAACCCCTAACGTTTTGTCCCGACCCGCATCGACTCCCGACAGAAATCCCGCCTGCTCGGTAAGATCTGTAAAGGTGCCATCTCCATTATTCTGGTAGTACCGACTGGCAATCCCATCATACAACTCAGGCGTACAGTATACCTTACTGCCACCGAAACTGCAGTAAATATCATCTTCGGGCGTCCAGTGAACATACGTTCCAACATAGAGATCCAGGAATCCATCACGGTTTGCATCAAAGAACATTGCACTCGTACTCCACTCACTGACCAAGCCTACCTTTGCCGTCTGTCCAATTTCCTCAAAAACGCCATCCGTGTTACGCAGTAGCAGATCTTCTTCCAAGGTGGTCACATAGATATCCTCATCCCCGTCGTTGTCATAATCCCCGATGGTCATTCCCAGACTGTACGCGCGAAGCAGCGCTAAGCCGGCCGGCTGGGTCACCTCATCGAATTGTCCATTACCAAGATTGCGAAACAGTCGCAGAGCCGGGTGTGCTCCAAGTGGAGGCTCCCCCTCAAATTCTCCTCCTGTCGCCACAAGAATATCCTGCCAGCCATCCTGGTCGTAGTCAAAGAATGCCCCTCCTGCACCGACAATTTCCGGTGCCCAGGAATTCCCGAACCCGCCGTGATTATGCACAACCCCTCCGAATCCAATCTCCTCGGTCACGTCCGTAAACAGCGTGCTCACTGCGTCTGGATCCCGGGATGCCTCTCCGGCACATCCTGCAATCAGGGTGATCCCCACATATGCTGCAATCACACTCCGCATCAATTAGTTGGCTTGCCAGGCATTGGGCGAGTGCTCCAGCCCTCCTGTCCCTGAGTAATATGGGCCTCAATATTCACAGGAAGATCATACAGGACCTGCATCTGCCCGTCAGGCCAACTGACCAGCATACTGTCTACAACTTCAATGTCCAGCATTCCGAATGCGGCAACGATTTCATTCTGAGACAGGTAACTGCCCCCTGATCGAATCCGGCGCTCTTGAACCTGCTCGCCAGCATGTACCCGAATGTGTGCCCCAAAGGCGTCACGGTTTCCATTGGTACCCGTAACACTCACCCGGAGCCAATTTCGACCCATCACATCGTTGCGCCATAGGTGTGCTGGACCATGGTTCTCCACAATGAGAAAATCCAGGTCTCCATCCCGGTCATAATCTCCATAGGCTGCGCCACGGGCAACCATCTCCAGCGCAAGTGGGGGAGTCGTTGAAGCGGGAACTTCCTCAAACAAACCCGCTCCATCATTCGCGAACAGCTGTGCCCGCTGCTCATAGGTGATTTTATCCTGCCCAATCAGCCGGTCGGGGTAAACGTGTCCATTGGCAACAAACAGATCCAAATCTGTATCCAGATCTACATCCACGAGCATGAGCCCAAACGTGAGCGTGTTGAGGCTGGGCTGACCAATCTGGGATCTTGCAGCACGATCTGCAAATAGACCATTGCCCAGATACCGATAGACACCTATCATTTCTGTGGAAAAGTTGCCCACGAACACCGAGGGGTGACCAGTCCGATCCACCACACCAATATCAATGCCCATCCCGGCACGGGCTTCCCCATGCTCGCTGAATGCAATGCCGCTCTGGACACCGCGCTCAGAAAACGTACCATCTCTATTATTTAGAAACAGCAGATCTCCCTCTCCATCATTCGCGACCACGAAATCCGGCCAGCCATCCTGATTAAAATCCCATTCTGCCATTCCAAGTGCTTTTCCGAGTGAATGATACACGCCGGCTTCCTGGGTCCGGTCCACGAATGAGCCATCCCCTCGGGCTTCATAATAACGACTGGCCTGCCCCTCATAGTCCGCAGGAATACAATAGAGCTTTTCAACTCCTCCTTCCGGACAAAATTTATCGGTTTCCGGGGTCCAGTCCGCATAATTCCCCACGTACACATCCAGCCATCCATCCCGATTCCCATCAATCCACAGGGCAGAACTGCTCCATTCATCCTCTAAACTGAGTCCTGCATCGACTCCCCGGCGCTCGAATACCCCCCCTTTATTTTCCAAGAGCATATTTTCATTCAGGTTGGTGATCAGAATATCCTGATCCCCGTCATTGTCATAATCCGCTGTCGCCACTCCAAGGGTAAACGCATCAAGATCTCTCAACCCCACCTGGTCAGTCACATCTATGAATGTGCCATCCCCCATATTACGGTACATCCATAGGGGCTTGTACCACGGATGTGGAGCCCGATCCCAGTATCCCCCCCCCGTAAGTAGTATATCCAGCCAACCATCTCCATCATAGTCAATAAAACCTGCTCCCGAGCCCATCTGCTCCGCATAATACTTTTTGCCATCCTCCCCATTATCATGCCGGAACGTGCCAAGACCCGCCTCATCGGTCACCTCGGTGAATTGGATGAATCCCTGTTCAGGCACCGGATCCTCCGATATCTGACAGCCAAATATCCCAAACGAGACTACAACGAGGACTCCTATCCTGCAAACCACAGCCAAATCAACCCAATACCTTAGGCTGATAAAGAGACTCTTCACCTTTTTTATTGGAAAGGTCAATTTCAGCCTCGCAAGGGGGACTTCCCAGGTATCAACTTGGTTCATGATCGCTTTCATTTGATCAAGCACCCCAATCATGAGATTGGTCAGTACACAGACGGGAAGTAAGACATCCCACGGAATTGAACACGGTGGATTTATGTTCCTGAAAAACAAAGAAAAACGAACACAAAAGCGAGAGAAAATTTTCAGTGTCATTCAAGAGTTGAACTTTCAGGTCAGCTTCGCCTAGCTATCGCGGGAAAAATTCAAGATCATCTTTGGATGCGATTCACCCCCTGGAGCAAAGAAATATTTCGAGTTCTGGTTCGCAAGTATGAAAGAGGTGGCCATAAAGGAGATCATGAAAGTGATCAAGATATCCAAATGACACGCCCGAGGGTTTGCAATGTACTTTGCCATGAACAGTCCAACGCCAGAGTGGAACGACTTAACGAGACACTTCAGGTGGTCAAAACGGCCGGGAAAAGATACGGAAAATTTAAAAACTTCCGGTCTATAATTCTTCTTTTTCTGCGAAGATCTAAACCTGTATCCACAACATTCACGGTAGGGCCGAGTCCTTTAATCTCTACGTTCATTCCGATTTGAATGAGTGAAAACAGAAAGCGGAAGATAAGACCTGCAATCAGAATCACGCGGTCACTGATTCATCTGGATAAGTACTTGGAGGAGTCGAAAGTTCCAACTAGAAAGTTGCTCCTTGGTGAGACAGAGCGACGAACTGTAAAGCCTCACTGAAGATGTAGGTTTCACAATTTGAGTAATTGAGTGAAAGCCTGGGGGAAATGTAACCTCAGTATCGTCTCTCTCGCCGCTCCTCATACGGCACATACTGTCGCTCCTTAAGCGTGCCCGCCAATGCTTGTGATGCAGTTTCCTGCAACCGTTCTAACCACTTTCTGTCAAGGATCTCCCGCTTTGCCATTTCCGCATTGTCATTTACCAAGATGTTTGCCATTTGAAGCAATGCGCTTTCCCGAATGGACGCGGATAGACGGATAGCATCATCCATTAAGAAGAAATCAGAGCCCACGATATACCTTGTAGACACTTGTTTCATACGTTGCCGCTCTAATGTACTGAATGTGTCTAAACCCCAGTAATCCACCATCATACGGAGAGTATAGAGACAGTTGCCGATCTGGTGTCGGGTAATACCTGGCAGTGGCGCTTCGACAAACCTCAAAACGGGCTCAAATGCCTGTCGTCCAAAATCAACCATTGCATCGCCCGGTCCACACCAAGGTAAAAGTACTGGAATTGTGGCGGGATCTCGCAACTTATATACTTCTTCTACCAGGGCCAACGCTCGCTCTGCAGCTCCTTCACTCGTGTACATGGGCACTGAATCATCTTCGCTTAGCTCAATTCTGCGAATTCGCTTGATTTCATTATCAAGTGCCTTAATCAGTGCAGAATTTACCTCTGGAGTGCGCTGATCCGGTGAGAGCGACAGATAGCCATCAATTCCGCTGAACGATGTCGCATGATCCTTGCTGACTAACAGCTCAATGACTTCCTCTGGGGAGGGGATGCCAGGTCTTTGTGCATTTGATTCCCATACAGGAAGAGGGGTAAGCAGAAGCGTAACGATAAAAGGAAGAGCAATTCTTGTTTTCATGATCCGAGGGAGGATAGGATCACTTTTGAATGTGAAGATGACAATCAGGATACATGCCCCATGGGAGTGGGGCCAAATGTAGGTTTTCTGCAATTTTGTATAGGTCATCATAATAAGTCCTGTTACAACTGGTTCGGATATGCATATTCCGATGATGTGGGTAGAGGTACAGGGGATTGGCCCTTTGACACCTACGGTATACGCTGCCCAGTCGGCTCATACTGACGCTCATTTAGCGTGCCCATGAGTGCCTGCCTAACAGTTTCCTGCAAACGCGCTCGAGCTCTAGCTCTATTAACAGAACTATGTTTCGCCATCTCTGTGTCGCTATTCAGCAATGCATTTGCCATGTGTAATACCTCAACTTCCTGAAGTGACGATGCTAGACTGATCGCTCTATCCATCGTGGAGTTCTCAAAATCCAATATATACTGAACAGCTACTCGCTTCATTCGCTCCCGCTCTGACGTATTGAACGAACTTACCCCCCAGTAGTCTACCATCATCCGAAGCGTCAATAACCTACTTCCAACAATACGACTCATTGTGCCTGGTGGAGGATTTTCAACAAAACTCAAAACAGGTCCGAAGGCTAGTCGCCCAAAATCAATTATTTCATCCTGAAATCCACCCCATGGCAATAGCAGCGGAATTGTGGAAGGATCCCTTAGATATATTACATATTCCACTAGGAACAACGCTCGCTCTGCATCTCCTTCACTCGTGTACATGGGCACTGAATCATCTCCGCTTAGCTCAATTCTGCGAATTCGCTTGATTTCATTATCAAGTGCCTTAATCAGTGCAGAATTTACCTCTGGAGTGCGCTGATCCGGTGAGAGCGACAGATAGCCATCAATTCCGCTGAACGATGTCGCATGATCCTTGCTGACTAACAGCTCAATGACTTCCTCTGGGGAGGGGATGCCAGGTCTTTGTGCATTTGATTCCCATACAGGAAGAGGGGTAAGCAGAAGCGTAACGATAAAAGGAAGAGCAATTCTTGTTTTCATGATCCGAGGGAGGATAGGATCACTTTTGAATGTGAAGATGACAATCAGGATACGTGCCCCATGGGAGTGGGTTCAAACGTAGGTTTTCTGCAATTTTGTGTAGGTGATCATAATAAGCCCTGTTACAACTGGTTCGGATATCAACAGCCCTGCCCAACATATGATAGCTGTCTTTCACTCCACCGACTGCACGGTTCCCCTTGGGACATCGATAGCGGAGGTCAGCACGATTGGTCGTCCATCCAAATCGCGAAGTTGCTGAATCCCATTCTTGATATTTGCCTTCATGATACCATAGGGGTTGTGCTTCCCGTATTCGCTTCCATTTCTCCAGTTTCCCATAAATTCCCTCCAGGAAAAACTCCTAGTTGCCCCCCCGGTCATAAATTCAACGCAAACAGGCGTGTAGGCTACTTTCAACTCATCGTATTCTGCAATGAGGTCACAGATTTTTTTGTCCGTGCAGAGACATTCTTCAATTTTGTCGTATGGATCTGGATTTGCGTCTACATCGCTCTCACCACCCTGGCCATCACCGTCATCATTCTCATCTCCATCGCTTTCACCAGAACCTATTCTGGGGGTGATATCTGTAGAAAAGGAAGCACATGTCAGCTCTAATCTCTCAATAAACGGTAAACACGATTCCCCATAAATATAATCATGCCCAACTCTACAGATATAAGCAAAATCAATATGGCTCACCCAGCAATAAGTAATCGTATCATTCTTGCCTGAAGTTGGCTGTTGTGTCAGTGTCATAGTCGTCTCTTTTGGATCTTGTCCGGGGGCATATACTGTGGTCTTGATCGATTCGTATCCGATCGTATACTGTGCAACGATCATCCGATTGTTTCCAAAATCCCCGGACAACCACTGGACAACATAGTCCCTGAATAGAGAATCGTCCAGGTCCAGGGCAATGAATTCAACCAACCGTCCGGAAATCCTTTGCCCTTGCCTATCCACATCAGCCACTAGGGTTCGTACCACGGATAAGCCAGAGTGGTTGGGACTAGTGGCAGTTCCCTCAAGAAGGGTTGCTGCAACATACCCACCGGTTGCATGATCCCATGTTTCGATCTGATCCCAGTCGGGTGAATGCTGTTGTACCATGGCTGCAAGGATCGTAGCAACCGTACTGTCATTACCTATCTTGTTATATGAACCATTCGGCAGCGAAGGAATAAATATCTGGCCTTCTTCCAAAGCAGTGGTATACCACTGCTTGACCGTTCGAATTCGTTTGGATTCTTCTTCAGGTGAGCCTATATCTGGCACGAATGAGCTGTCACAGGACGCAAACAAAAGCAGTCCAAAGAGTAGTAAGATCTTAAGTTCGCGGCGCGGAACAAGTAGAGACGCTCTATTGAAAACCATATCCTGATTGGGTGAACCTGTGAATGAAAACGGCATGTAAAAAGTCAGTTGGGAACTGGAGTGAGAGGATTGCCTCAATAGGCCGTGACCTCTGCCTGAATGAGCATTTCGGCTAACACAACGATCCCCTCGGAATTCCGGCCGCTTGAAGCAATGTAGCGGAATATTCGGGGCTTGGGATCACCCATTCCTCGTAGGTTGGGCGGGATTCATGGTTTTGAGGGATGGGTTTTTATCGGACATGACTGGACGGCTCGTTTATGAGCGTCCCATGCCCATCCATCCCCCCAACCAATTCACCATTACGGCAGACCCTGCACCAAGCTTTCCACAAGAAATCCATACGATATATCTTGTCCATCAGAGCCAATAAAGAAAGCGGAGAACCGGGATCTGATCCCAATTCTCCGCCTGCAACCTGAATATTTTTTATCCAGGGTTGGTCACGCCGAAGCTCTATAGACCAATCTGAAGTCCAATCCGATTGACTGCGCCAAACAGGCCGAAGTCGGTGTAGGCATAATCCGCTCCAACGTTGAATCCTTCAAATGCATACCGAAGTCCTGCACCGGCGCTGAACCCTTGCTCTTCACTGACACCCAACTGCTCGAATCCTCCACGTAACGATACCATATCCATGAAGGTGTACTCCAGGCCAAAGCGAACATGCTCTGCAAAGTCACGTGGACGCTGCGCATCCACATGCAATTGAATGCTGTGCATATCCGGATCAATCGCGGTAAGATCCATCAGATTCATGGACATCCCAATCTGGAAGGTCAAGGGTAACTCAAACCGTTCGCGTACATAGATCTGCTCTTGCCCGAAATTACGGGCACTCATACCGATCACCAGACTCTCAAATCCGGTTGCGTACACAATACCAAAGTCGTACGCGATCGTCCGGGTATTGTAATCTTCTGTCGTAGCAATGACTCCCGTATCAAAATCCTGTGAGGTTGCAAACCCGGAGCCGATATCCTGGAAGACAAGCTTTATATTCGCACCGGCCGAGAAGCGGTCACCGAAGGAGCGGGCATACCCGAGCCCGACTGCCATCGCCGTAGGGCTGTACGTGCCGTTTTCAATAAATCCATCATCGTTATTTGAGCGAATCGTGTGATGAAAATCACCGTAGTCAACGGACACGAGCGAGACGCCCACGACACCATAATTACCAGCCGAACCTGGACGGAAAGCAACGCTGGCCTGCGTGTACCCAATGTCTGCAATGAACGACATATTCGTCGCTGCTGCGGACATGCGCCCGGGCATAAAGCCCATACTCGCAGGATTATAGAACATCGACACCGAAGAACCTGACAGTTCCGCCGTCATGGCAGAACCAATCGCAGAAGCCCGTGCATCCACGGATATGCTGAGAAACTTCATGCCAGCCTGGGCACGCTTATCTGTTTCCACCTCCGTATCCGACGTTAGGCCTGCCTGGCCATAAGACATTGACACACCAACAAACACAAGTGCAAGGATGGGCAATGTTGAAAAGAGAGTATACTTTTTCATTTCATTGTGTTTTCTTTGGGTGATGGGCTGCGCCGCGCTTTACCATCAAGGCGCGGCGCAAACCACATCTACCGGATTACCGTGAATTTCTGAATTGCCTCATCTCCTGTATCGTTGTCTGTAATGACCGCGATATAAATGCCACTGACCAGTAGCTGTCGAGACGTAGTCGTAAGATTCCAAAGTTCATCACCACTTCCATCGCTGTGATCAATCGTATGGACCAGTTCACCGATTTCGGTATAGACCTTGATCGTGCAATTCCCAGGAATGTTGAAGAACGCCACCCGATCTTCCTGATCAAACCGTATGGTTGGATCTGCGCCAAGGTTCACCGGATTCGGCACAATACGTGCATCTGCCACCGTCCCTGTTGCTACTCCGTAGGGAGGACGCTTGAGGTTCACCGGCAAGTACGTCTGTGTGAGATAGCGGGAGCTGCGAAGCGGAGTTCCGTTCGGAGTTCCGTTAATCCCATCGGGGTCAACGGGCTGCGGCTCACCAACCGCCTGCAGGTAGTAGTAATAATCTGTCCCCCGGTTCAGGTCGGTGTCTTCGTACGACGTTGCTCCTGCACCAAGATCCGCAATGAGATCATAGCCGCAATGCGCCTGCTGTGCTGCAGAAGGATCTGCCGGATCTGCCGCATTTGAGCCATCGGTAAACTGCCTGGTATCAAGATTCATGCAGTTCTGGTAAATGTAGTCCTCAAACCGAGAAGTTCGGTACAGTTTCCATGCCGTACGATTGGGACCACCGGCCGGGTTAGTCCAAGCGATTTCAACCTTGTCTGGCTGACCTACAACCGTGAAACTCGTAGGAGAATGAGGCGCCTCTGGAACCGGATAGGTCGTCATATTATTACTGGCCGCATAGAGGTTGATCGCCCGCTGCTGAACAGTCAGTAATGAGTCTCTCGCAGTGACAACCCATTGATTCTTGGTCATTTCCTCCAAGCCATGGCCAAACGTGTCAAACATGCCGTCACCATCTACATCCATTTGATTGATGCTAAAGTCGAAGGTGCCTGTTTGAATCATTCCATCCCCATCCGCATCGTACCGGATCAGCTGTGTGTTCCGGTCCTGTCCACCGAGTTTGAAGGCTCTCCCAATCCGCACCGCCGCATCAATGGACAACCCGCCAACCCCTTCGACTACAACAATTCGGACACTCTCTCCCGGCGCAAAATCATAAGGACCGTAGGCCGTGGTGATTGCATGTCCACCCTGTTTCCCGGTAGAAGAGTCATTCTCGGGCTCCCAGAAAATTCCATCCGGCTCAATCCGATCCGCATAATGAGGGAACATATGGGCAGAGCCGCCTTCAATCCGGTCAGGATTTTCCCGTGTCCGGATGCCCCACTCATAATAATCTTCGTGCGGGCTACCGTCCGATGTCAGTGCCTCATCCTGATCCATGAATCCCATGGTGGATGGCTGACAGGTATTAATCGTAGCGGTCGTACAGCGGATGTACGTGGGGTCCGTCGGAGAATTATCAGCATGAATCGTAGCACGACCTATGTAGGTGGCTCCTGCCAAACGCCCGATCGTGTCTCCCTGAGGCCAATCATTTCGTTGGTTAAACAGTGATGCACCAAAACGATCATAGACGCCTTGGGTTTCAGGGTCAATTCCAATCCAGAGATACTGGGATGTAAACGAGAGGGGATAATCTGCATGCCCGTCTCCCACAACATCAATCATGCTGAACTTGCCCCAGACCTGGCCGCCACTGACCGCCCAAGCCCCCTGCAAATTCCCTCTGAGCCGATGGATCCGGAAGAAATAGGTCTCACTGAGGTTCTGATCCGGCAACTCAATATCCTCATCTTCATCGGTATTGCCAGTATTGGTGTAGGTGTACTCTATCACATTCGAATCATCGTGCACCTGATTCACATAGGCGTACGCTTTTCGATCCACCGTAACACCGATGTAGGTATTGTGGATGTTGTGAATCATCCGGTCAGCTGGAAGGGATGGGTCAATCTCGTCGATGACCGCTACATTGTCAAAAGACAGTGTTCCATTGACTTCTACAACCGTATCCTCCGTCCTGCTGATCAAACGGTTCTGTATTGGATACGTCACATCTGCACCGGAGGTACGCGGGCCAATTCGGGCCACGAAGTACGGATAATCTTGTCCGTCTGCAGCGGTCCAGTTCTTTGTTCCAAGCCAGAGTGCTCTAGCACGGTAGTGACTGCTGTTTCGCAGGATGGCAGGCCACTCCATGCCATCCGGGGCAGAAGAGTTAACCTCGTCCTGTGCCCCCGACTCGACGTACGTACTGTGAAATGTGCCGATGTCCAACCATTGAGCGGTGAACTGCGACATGGCAACGGTCGGTGTGAGCATCAGCAAAAACGTGCCAATGGTTAACGCCTTGAAATGGTATCTGATTTTCATGAGCTTGCTAAGTCAAGTTTTTATATCAGTCAGCAGGCTACCACCCCAAAGAGGTGGCAGCCTTACTGCAAGCTATAAGGTTACGCGAATCCCCAACGTGATCCGCCGATTATTTAGAAACGTATTGAACCGGAGGTTCGGCATATCAATATACGCTTTATCCTCAAGCACCTGATTGACCTCATTACCAGGTACTTCTTCAAAACTGGACCCATTCCAGCGGGAGTAGGTCCCTGTATCTGCTGCCCAATACCACGCGGTAGTATTCGGGTCGGTGACACTATCCAGCGATTTGGATGCCTCAATCGGCTGATACGCTACATCTGGATGACGAAATACTCCAGGACGATCATCACCCGGAACCCAGATATACGGGAGTCCCTGTTTTTCCGCATACGACAACGTCTCATCCACCGCATTCAACTGATCAAAGATATCTTCCGGCAGGTGCAGTGACCACATATACCGGTCAAAGTCCCGACCATCTGGATGGAAGCCGGTCGCATTATAGAGATGGCGACGATTGAATAAGTTCGAAACATCCAAGAAGACCTGTGCACCGCCATAACGCGTATTGATATGCTTCGTGAAACGAAGGTCAAAATTCAAGTAGCTGCGCCAGCGCACATTCTGCTGGAGTTCCGGCGGTGTTCCACCACCACCAGCCCAAGTCCACTGGCTGCCTGCGCGCCACTCACCCAGAAGGCTGACTCTCCAATCCCCCAGCAACGCACCATTGAATACCGATGGGACGAAGCTGCTTGGCGTCAAAAAGAGTAGATTTGCACGAGCAAACGGCTCAGCAAGTGGTGCCGAAAGACGATAATCGGTAGATGTTCGCAGATAGTTCTGCTGCTGGAACAGGTTCTCGTTGAAGCGACTGTAGCCAAAATTACCACTCTTCGTCTGGAGGAAGGTGTAGTTCACAAATCCACGAACCCAATCCCCACGCAACTTGGTGAGCGTGACCTCCGCGCCGCGTACATCCTCGTAATTCCATGGCTGCTTGATCGTGTAATTCACAATACCACCGAGACCGTTGTAGCTGACATTCCGGGGCTGATTTCGGATGTCTCTGTAAAACCCACTGATCCGCAGCAGGTACTGGTCAAACAGGTTTTGGTCAAACCCCAACTCGTACGCCACGGTCTGAGGCATTGGGTGATCCGGGTTCCCCAGGACATCAATCCCCCCGTTGCGCGATTGCTGAACCCCAAATACATCAAACGGGTTCAGCATCTGGCGGAAATGACCATAATTAAAGTAGAGCTTGCTTTCCGTGGTGATCGGGAAAGAAATCCCAAGCCGGGGACTGATGAAGATCTGGGCATCCGGATCCTCCTTCGGCAGAAGTTCGTCCAACTCTTCCGCCCGTTGCCGGAACGCCTGATCATAGGGGTTCTCTGCGACCCACCAAGCCGTATTCGCATCAAAGAAGTCAACGCGAACTCCCAGATTGGCGATCATTCCCTGGAATTCAAGCTTACCCTGTGCATAGGCTGCGCCCTGGATCGGCTGGCGTTTGAATGGGAAATCCTGTTCGGGTTCGGGTCCGATCAGGGCTAGGTTGACCCTTTGATAGTTCAGGTCGTAGTCGCTGATAATGAGTTCTGCACCTGTTTTGAGTTGAAGCACGCGTGTCACCTGACTGGTCAGATCAAACCGTCCCGTAAAGACACTCACATCGGAGGTGTCCCGGGTTTTGACCCAGTGACCACCGGTGGTCTCCGCTCCACCCAAAAGGTTTCCGCCTTGACCCAAAAAACCAAACGGCTCATCACCCACACAGTAGGGAAGGACAGTCCCATCCCCATTAAGGTCGCTACCCCCACCAAAGCAGGTGACTTGATCCCTGTTCTGTTCCCCTGCCGGAGTCAATCGGCCAAAGTTGTTCGTATACGGAACTGGGAAAAACTGGCTATTCTCGATATACGAGCCGTCACGAAGATTCGGAAAATGACTGCGATACTTTGAAGAAATATTCTGAAGATTCACTTCATAAAAGGTGCTCGCGCTCAGGGTATGCGTGAAGGTTGCTCCGATCATCGTGTGGTCTACATTGGCAAGCGGGAACGCACCGTCGGATAGAATGACACGTCCTCGACGGTTGATGCCATCCACGATCTCTGCTCCTGCCCCCCACCATGGGTACGCCGGCATTTCGCCACCATACATTTGGAGGTCTGCACTCCCCTGCCAGCGGTTCATCCCCCGCTCAATACCTTTCATCCCCTGCACACTCAACTTCATCCCAGGTCTAACATTCGAGATAATCTTACCCTGGAATGTCTGGTTTGTAAATGCATCCCGGGTCTGCGGGTAGATATAGGCGGTCTGAGTTCCCCGATATGAGGCAGAGAAACGCAAATCACCCAGTCTACTGCTAAAACCTGGAACCAGTGGCCCCGCAACCGTCACATCCACCTCATAGTCAGGCTTGGTGATCTCGTTATCTTTGCGGTGCGTATGCTTGAAATAGTCCTGCATATCCTGGGCCGTGACATCAAACCCTTCATCATTCACGAGCCGATCAGCCAGTGCATTCCAACCCTCAAAAGCATTGTACTGGTTCCGGGTATAGGAGTCCCAGGCACCGTTACCTGTCCCCTCCATGGCAACCGCTGGATCCAGGAACGGACGAATAAACCAACTGTCACAATCCCCCGTTACCGGGCCGGAGTAGTTGCAGTTATCCAGTGAGACTCCCCCCAATCCCTCGAGCGACTTGGGTTGAGCTGGTTGATAACGGTAGAGTGCATCAACGGTGTAGCGAGTCCGGGAAGGCTCTTTGGTTGTGACATTCACGATGCCACTGCGAACATTCCCGTATTCCGCATTGAATCCACCGGTCTGCACCTGTACCTCCTCCAATGAGGTATAGCTGATGTTTGTAAATGGCTGATGGGCGCGTCCCGTCCGTAGATTCATTCCATCTACCACAAAGGCAACTTCATTCAATCCCCCGCCCCGTACACGAAGGCCCGGCTCAATCCCTGCCTGCAGGTCAAGCACTTCACTGACGCCGGCAACGGGGAGATCTTCAAAAGCCTCCGCGTTGAGACTGGCCACATTCGCCGAAACATCCAACTGAACAATTGGACGCTCACTCATGACCACGATTTCATCCAGACCAACGGCTTCCTCGCTCAGTTGAATATCTCTGGTTGAAGTCAACCCGGTCGAAACCCGGACTCCTTCAATCCGCTGGGTTACGAACCCGACAAAAGAAATCACCAACGTGTAGGTCCCAGGCCGAACGTTGTTGATGAAGTAGTAACCGTCCACCTGTGTGGCTGCACCTTGAGCGGTGCCCTCAATGATAACGCTTGCCCCAGGGATCGTCTCCCCTGTCGCAGCATCGGTAACTACCCCGTCAATCTTGCCCTGTTGAGCAAATGCCACGGGCACGGTGAGCAATAAAAGTGCTGTTAAGCCTAATAGCTGTTTAAACCTCATAGTAAATCCTCCATTTACTTACTGTTACTTGCTTCTTAACTTAGCCCCTGTCCGCCCTTGAAAGCAGATCAGAGACACATGCCGCCCGATCATCGCATAATGTAAGCGTTTCCAAGCTCTCACATGAAGCAACTTACAGAAACCTCCGATCGAACGAACTGTGGATTATCGCCAATTTAATTAAAAATCTTCAAATTATCCATATAATCTTCACTATTCTGTTTTTTTTTGTCTGATCCCCATAAAAGTGACTGCACTCGTGCAGAGTACGCATCTGTAATATGCCGCATATCATCGTGCTAAAGATCACCCGTACTGAATACTTAGCGACCAGGTGATCCTGAAAGCTTATCCCAAACGAAGCATGCCTCCAAACTCCTGAAAATCATGGTCATGTGATGGTATCGCCCAAGTGCCATATAACTCAATTTTCGCATGTCCATACGGCGACAACCCGGATTACCAGAAAATCACATACAAAGCGGCCGTGATTGCCAGAATCGCAAAGGACAGGATGGCAAATACCGGATCCGTCTCAATGATATTGCGCCCCAAACGGATGGCTTTGCTGCTGTCTTTTCCCTTGCCCTCAATAAGAGAGACGCCAACAATCAGTGCCACGGAAATCACAAACACCCATCCCATCCGGTCTATGAATGGCATGCCGGGCAGAATCCATTTCACGAGGACGGACAAAGGAATACTGAGCACAGCAGAGATCAGCGCCGCATTCGGCGTTGCTTTCTTCCAGAACAGCCCAAGAACAAAAATTGCCAAAACACCCGGGCTCACAAAACCGGTATATTCCTGGATATACTGGAATACCTGATCCAGAGAGGATAGCTGTGGTGCCAAGACCGCGGCGATAGCCATGCTGACGAGTGCGACTATCCGCCCCGTACGAACCAGATCCTGTTGACTAGCATTGGGTCGGATGTAGTTGCGGTACAGGTCCATCGTAAAGATGGTACTCGTGCTGTTCATCATCGAAGCCAGAGAGGATACAATCGCTGCAATCAATGCGGCAAACGTCAGTCCCTTCAGTCCCGGACCCACATATTCGTTCAAGAGCCATGGGTAGGCCTTATCTGCGGTTTCGATTGGGGCTGCAAGTGCATACGCAATGATTCCGGGGATGACCACGATCAAGGGCAGAAGCAGCTTGAGGAAACCAGCAAATGCAACCCCTCGCTGCGCTTCCCGCAGTGTTGGCGCAGCCAATGTACGCTGAATAATGTACTGGTTGCATCCCCAGTAGAACAGATTTGCCACCCACATCCCACCAACGAGAACCCCAATCCCGGGAAGCAATTCCCATGCATCCTGCCGGACCCCGTCGTCATCAGTGTAGAGCAGTTCCCCCTGCTGAAGGATCATATTAAAGCGGTCCGGTACTTCGTCAAGCAGCTTTGCAAAGCCAGCAAACATACCTTCCCCACCGCTGTATGCATTCAGCGCAAGGACCGTGGTCAAAAGCCCCCCGCCAATCAGAAAACAGACCTGAACCACATCGGTCCACGCAACCGCTTTGAGTCCTCCGTAAACGCTGTAAGCCGTGGCAAAAACCGCAAGCGCGAGAACACCCTGCCACAGGGTAACGCCCATGATTCCTTCCAGAGCAAGGGCACCGAGGTACACGACCGACGTCAGATTCACAAATACATACACCAGAAGCCAGAAAACAGCCAGAAGCGTCCGTACACGCGCATCGTAGCGTGATTCCAGAAATTGCGGCATCGTATAGATGCCCTTCTTCAGATAGATCGGGATAAACAGCCACGCGACCAGAAGCAGTGTGATCGCAGCCATCCATTCATAGGTGGCAATCGCCAACCCCAGTCGGAAGCCGGATCCTGACATTCCAATAAACTGCTCCGCAGAAATATTGGACGCAATGAGCGAAGCACCGATGGCCCACCACGGAAGAGACTTGCTCGCTAGAAAATAGTCTTCCGCATCCCGAACCTGCCCTTTCTTTCCCCGGGAAACCCAGAGCCCTAACGAAACAATGAGGAGACAGTATGCCCCAAACACCACATAATCGACCGGGGCAAACTGCATTCAATATTCAATCAATGACTGAGAGTAAATAGTCTGATCTACTGGACGCGGCGCCAGACCTCATCATAACGGGTATCCCCCTGGCCACCCTGATGATGCCAGAGAGAGTCCCCTTCCATCATGCAGTCAAAGGAGAACGACTGGCCAACATTTTGGGGAATCGCGCTGTATTCTACGTATTCCGTATAGCCCAGAGAGTCAAGCGTATAGCGGCCTCCCTGTGCATGGACAAACGATTCGGCCGTCTGTCGGATAAACATCCAGTGCGTTTCGTTGAGTACCTTCAGCGTGGGGGCTTGCCGATATTCGGGATCACTCTCGAACTCTCCGCTCAAAGCCGCTGAAGTCTCTCTAATCTCAACGAGTGCCCATGAGCCTACAAGGCTCGGACATGAATCCCCTCCCGCCTGCTGTACCTCTTCGATCATGGAAGTTTCAGAAACACCTTCGGGATCGGTCTCCACACACCCGAAGAGAAAAAAAGCTGCGATAACCAGATATCTTGTAGTCATGGCCATAAAGTCGTTGGATTGCCTATTAATCTAACACCTGCAGCGTTATGTCGCAAATTAGGTCCTAATCACCCGGAGTCCGAATGCGATCCACCAGCGTGCGGATTGAGGCAGGTGGCGGCGGCGTGAACCTGGAAACGGTAATCGCCACCATAAAATTCAGCACCATACCTATGGTCCCGATTCCTTCGGGAGAAATACCCAGCAGCCAATAGTCTGCGCTGTTGAGTTCCGGGCGCACGAACTTGAAGAAGACGATGTAGCATGCAGTAAATACGATCCCTGTGATCATCCCGCTCACCGCCCCATACTTATTCATCCACCGCGTAAATATTCCCAGGATAATTGCCGGAAAGAACGATGCAGCAGCCAAGCCAAATGCGAATGCAACCACCTGTGCGACAAAGCCCGGAGGATCAATGCCGAAGTATCCTGCGATCAGGACGGCCACTCCTGCAGTGATCCGTGCCGTCAAAAGCTCCCGCTTCTCCGAAATTTCCGGCATGAATCCCTTTTTCAAAAGATCCCGGGCAACCGCCGTGGAAATAACCAGAAGGAGTCCGGCGGCAGTGGAGAGCGCCGCCGCAAGCCCGCCGGCAGCAACCAGTCCAATCACCCAACCAGGCAGGTTGGCAATCTCTGGATTCGCCAGCACCATGATATCCCGGTCAATCGTTAACTCATTCTCCTGCTCTGATGCCGGTCCAACGTACTGGATCCTGCCATCTCCATTCTTGTCTTCAAACTCAATCAGGCCGGTTCGCTCCCAGTTTTTGAACCACCCTGGAACTTCAGAATACGGACGGTCCACGATCGTGGTTAATAGATTGGTCCGGGCAAACGCTGCAACCGCTGGAGCACTCGTATACAAAAGTGCAATGAATACCAGTGCCCAGCCCGCGCTCGTACGGGCATCCCGCATTCGCGGCACCGTATAAAATCGCACAATCACATGCGGAAGCCCCGCGGTCCCAACCATTAGGGCGGCCGTGATGGCAAAGACATCCATCATGCTCTTCTGCCCGCTCGTGTAAGCGGCGAAACCGAGATCGGTACTCAAACCATCAAGCTTATCCAGTAGGTAAGTCCCCGAACCATCGACCAGTGTACTGCCAAAGCCCACTTGCGGAATCACATTCCCCGTCATCAGCAGCGAGATAAAGATCGCCGGAACCAGGTACGCAAAAATCAGCACGCAGTACTGGACAACCTGGGTGTAGGTGATCCCGCGCATTCCTCCGAGAACCGCATAAAAAAACACAATCCCCATCCCGATCAGCACGCCCGGAATAATATCAATCTCCAGGAAACGGGAGAACACGATCCCGACCCCCCGCATCTGCCCCGCCACATACGTAAAAGATACAAAAATGGCACAGAGCACAGCCACAAAACGGGCGGTCTGAGAATAGTAACGGTCCCCGACAAAGTCGGGGACGGTGAATTTGCCAAACTTGCGCAGGTACGGTGCCAGAAGGAGAGCCAAGAGTACATAACCTCCCGTCCATCCAAGAAGATAAACGCTTCCGTCCCGGCCCATAAAGGCAATCAGCCCCGCCATGGAAATAAACGAGGCAGCACTCATCCAGTCTGCCGCGGTGGCCATCCCGTTCAATACCGGATGGACCCGCCCACCGGCAACATAAAATTCTTTGGTGGATCCTGCCCGCGACCAGATCGCAACCCCAATGTAGAGTGCGAAGGAAATCCCGACTAGGGTGAATGTCCATGCCTGTACGTTCATGAGGCCTCTGTGGGGGATTTCCGATCAAGCCGGTTCATGAGAACCACATAAACAAAAATGATCACCACAAATACATAGATTGCACCTTGCTGCGCAAACCAGAACCCCAGCTTAAAGCCGTAGATACGCACCGCATCCAGCGCGTCTACGAAAACGACACTGGCTCCAAACGAAACTAGAAACCAGATCCCAAGAAGGATCCCCAGATAGCACAGATTGGTCTTCCAATACCGTTCAGGATTCATGTACATTGTGCCCGTGACCTAGACAATATAATAACCCCAAGGCGTCTGCCTGCAATGGATGGCAAAAATTCAGGACGACCGGAGTTCTCCGGTCTCACCAGAGAGACGAATCTCTTTCGTCGGCATGATGGGCAGCGCCTGCTCTTCGGCCAGTTTCCGCACACATAGCAGGATCTCTTCCTGCGTCACCATAAACGCTGCAAAGTCCGTGGAGATGGTGAAGGCCTGGACCAGTACACTGAGTCCGCTGGTGTCCAGTTTCACGAGTTGAACCATGGTCCGATCGGCTTGAAGATCGGTTCGCTCTTCAAGCGAATGGCGAATTGAAGCGAGAAAATTCTCCAGCTGCGATGCAGTTGCCTCGTGGGAGAGGGTGACCTCAAAACGAACCCGGCGGCAGCCCCGCTTTGAAAGATTGCGGACTTCCGCAGTGGTGAAGATCTGGTTTGGGAGGATGGAGAGCGTATCATCGAACTGCCGAATCCGTGTGCTGCGAATCCCTACCTCCTCCACCGAACCTTCGAGCCCGTTGATCTCAACGACATCCCCAATCTGAAATGGCCGTTCACTGAAAATGACAACCGACCCGAATATATTCGCCAGCGTATCCTTTGCGGCAAAAGCGATCGCGAGCCCTCCAATACTGAGGCTTGCAATCAGACCGGTGGCCGAATAGCCAAACTGCCCCAGGATCGCCGCAACCATAATCAGTGCCACTAAAAGCTTCACGGTATTGGTCACCGGAGCCACTAGTTGATCATCCAACTTTGTTTCTGTTTTTTCTGCCGCCCGCGCTACAATCGCTGCAAACACATCCACCACATGAAAAGCGCAGTAGGCAATCACCACAATCAGAGCCACCATCACTGCGGTGGTTGCCCATAGATGGATGTTCAGCGGCTGTTCTGGAAGGTTGAGAAGGCCAACGACCCCATTCCAGAGTGCCACATTGATCAGGAAGCTGAGCGGTTTGGTGAGAAGTCGATTGACATCATTGACGATATTCGCATCCCCCTTCTTACTCAGGCGGCTCGTCACCCGGCGAAGCAATCGCCGCACCACATTTTGTGCCAGTAATCCCAACAGAGGAAGCACGGCGGCAACAATCAGTTGACCGATTGAAATCCCCCACAGTACCTGTTCCGATAAAAAAGAAAGATTCATTTTATTATTCCGTTTGATGGTTCGCAGGCAGGATACGTGTCCCTGCGCGAAGCAAGCCCGCACTTTCGGGGCCATAATTAAGTATCAGATCCAGCACGGTCATGCCGGAGACAAACCCGGCAAACGCCTGACGGTAATCCGGCGCCGAAAAAACCAACCGCCGGACCGGGCAGGGTTCCGGGATCCCGGCAGGTGCCAGAAGCTCGGCCTCAGGCCAATAGGCCATGATGGCCTCCACCGTATCGGGAGATCCGTCTAATTCGGTCGCGGTGAGCATGGTTCCAGCCCCATTCATCCATTGGTAAACCAACCGGGTCGTTGCAACATTCAACCCTCCCAAATGTGTCCAATCCTGCAGATACAGGGATTTGATGGAATCCTGATAATGATCAAAATAGGGAGCCTGGCTGTAATTGAACCGGATTGCTTTCCAATGGCGCTTCCGCCATCCTGGGACCGGGCGGATACGGATTAAATGCTGCGACCGACCATGCTGTCCGCCCTTCAAGGGCACCGAAACCCATTGCCATCCATCCGGGTTGCGCACGCGCATGCGGTTCTGCAATGACTGTCGACTATACTGAAACGTGTCTGCCAGGACAATAATATCTGCCGCCTGCATCAAGGCCGCAGATGCCAGAGTCGGCCAATACTCTGGAGGACGTATACTTATGATTTGCCGGTTTACCATCTCAGTTCAACCATCTACCCAATGGCTCGTTTACGGTAGCGTTCTGTAGTCCGTTCACATAAATTATGGCCTATCCCCCATTATGGCACCCCAGCCAAGCACTGGGTATTGTCGCGCCCGGAAGCGCGCCCCGCACTCCTGAAAAGCTGGAGTGCGGATTGAATGCACTGGCCGAAGATGGCTATCGGGTGCACTGGGATCCGGGTCAACTTGTACAACGCGGATACCTAAGCGGCTCCGATGCTGAGCGTGCTGCACAATTTCACCGGACACTCACCCATACAAGACATTTGATCGCCGTTCGCGGGGGATATGGTTGCCTGCGAATCCTAGATCGGATTGATTACGCTACCGCGAAGCGCAGGCCAAGTGTGCTGATTGGATACAGCGACATCACCGCCTTGCAACTCTCGCTCTTCACCTGTGCAGGATGGCGATCCATCTCAGGACCCGTGGTTGTCGAGTGGGATTCCATCTCTGCAACCATGAAAGAAGAGGTCCGGCATCTGCTTGAAGGACAGCTGCCTTTGCCAATCGAAGGATTAACGACCGTACGCAAAGGGCAGGGCACCGGAACCCTACTGGGAGGAAATCTGTCCACGATTGCCAGAATGGTTGGCTCCAGATACCTGCCAGACCTGGAAGGAAAACTTCTGTTCATTGAAGATGTCAATGAAGCTCCCTACCGAATTGATGCACTCCTGACACAGCTGAAGAATGCTGGAATCTTAGAGGGACTTGGTGGTTTAATGATCGGTAACTTTACAGGGGATCAACCTCAGATGGACCAGGAAGCCGGAAGCATCGTGATTCAAACCATTCTTGACTGTGTTGATGAATATTCCTGGCCGGTTGTATCCGGGCTGGAGTACGGGCATCTCCCCTCGCGTCGAATACTCCCTATCGGGGTATCTGCCAGATTGAGTGCAGATCCGAGTGGCGGGTGCCTTGAAATGTTGACCCCCATCGCTAAACCTTAACTTTTGCTCTATCCCTTGTATCCTTAAACGTTACTGTGTATGGGTTTGCGTGTTGCCGTCTTTGCTTCCGGTGGTGGATCGAATTTTCAAGCACTGGTAGAGCATGCCCGTCAGTACCGCGTAGTCCTCCTGGTGTGTAATCGCCCCCAAGCCGGCGTATTGAGCCGGGCAAAAAATCTGGACATACCTTCACATATCCTATCTCCTCGTATCTTTGGGGATGAGAAGTCGTATGCCGATGCCGTTCTTGATCTGTTGCACAAAGAAAACATTGATTTGATTGCCCTGGCCGGTTACCTGTCCAAAGTCCCCACCCGAATTATCGAGGCGTTCCGGGGGCGAATCCTGAATATCCATCCTTCTCTTCTGCCACGCTTCGGCGGCAAAGGCTTTTACGGAAGCCGCGTCCACAAAGCAGTCCTTGAAGCGAAGGAAGCGTTCAGTGGTGCAACCGTTCATTTTGTGGACGAAGAATATGATACTGGACCGATTCTGCTCCAGAAAAAGGTCCCTGTACATGCTGATGATACATCGGACTCTCTGGCTGCACGCGTCTTGAGCGTGGAGCATCAGCTTTTTCCCGAAGCAATTCACCTGATTGCACAAGGGCGTGTCCTAATTCAGGGCCGGCACGTTGCGATCATTCCCCACATTGATGACCATTAAACCTCTGAAGCTACCCATACCTGATCAGGTGCGCCCCCACCGTGCCCTGTTATCAGTATTCGACAAAAAGGGACTCGTCCCGTTTGCCAGAGGGCTCCAGAATCATGGAATCCTGCTCGTATCTTCCGGGGGCACCGCTACTCACCTGCGTAAAGCCGGTCTGGATGTTACGGACGTTGCAGACATTACAAGAGCTCCGTCGATGCTTGGGGGACGTGTAAAGACCCTCCATCCGGCAATCCACGGAGGAATCCTCGCCAGACGGAATGCAGAAACCGACATGGAGGATCTCGCGAAGCACCGGATTGAACCCTTTGATCTTGTCGTTGTCAATCTGTACCCCTTTACGGAAGCCGTCCAACGCCCCTATGTGGACGATGCCATTGCCGCAGAAAACATTGACATCGGGGGACCTGCCATGATCCGGGCCGCAGCAAAGAATTTTGTCCATGTTACGGTCATCACATCTCCAGACGAGTACCCGACCATCCTGGACTCCCTGGATGACGCAGATGGGCACCTTCACCTTTCACTTCGGCGCCAGCTCGCACACTCCGCATTCGCCAAAACGGCGGCGTATGATCGTGCGATTGCCGCCTACTTTGCGGGGGAGCCTGATGAAACTTTGCCAAGTCAACTGAGCCTGCGGCTTCCCCGCACCAGCGTGCTTCGCTATGGGGAAAATCCGCACCAGGAAGCGGCCTTCTACGGTAATCCGAAAGAGTTTTTTACCAAGCTTCATGGAAAAAGTCTTTCGTATAATAACCTGATTGATCTTGATGCAGCGCTCGCACTCATCCAGGAGTTTATGAATGAAGATCCAACGGTCGCAATCCTCAAGCATACTAATCCCTGTGGCGTATCCAGTGCAGACACACTCGTGCAGGCCTGGGATCGGGCATTGGCAACGGACCGGCAATCTCCGTTTGGTGGCATCGTCGTTATGAATCAGACCTGTACGCTTGCGTTCGCGAAAGCTATTGATCCTATCTTCCTGGAATTGGTCATCGCTCCATCCTTTGATAAGGATGCGCTGGCATGGCTTCGGAAGAAAAAAAATCGTAGACTGATTCAGTTCAACCCCACATCCACCAGTACGTATCAACTCCGCCGCGCACTGGGCGGTATCCTCTGCCAGACCACAGACCTATTGGCTGGAAATGACCCGCTAACAACGGTTACGGATCGCGCACCGACCGAATCTGAACTTCGGGATCTGATCTTTGCCTGGCGAGTGGCCAAGCATGTAAAGAGTAATGCCATTGTATATGCAAAAGAACGACAAACACTGGGGATTGGGGCCGGGCAGATGAGCCGGATTGACGCCTCCGAGATTGCCGTGTCCAAAGGAGCAAAGTCCAGATTGAACTTTGAAGGATGCGTGGTCGCTTCGGATGCATTCTTCCCCTTCCCGGACGGATTGCTTGCAGCAGCGGACAGTGGTGCAGTCGCCGCCGTGCAACCAGGTGGCTCCATACGGGATGACGAAGTGATCGCAGCCGCAAATGAACGCAAAATGGCGATGGTGTTTACCGGGAAGAGACACTTCAGACACTAACGATAATAGACGTATCTTTCAAGGTACACAATCCAACTAGGAACGGCCGATGGGCTTCTATAATTTTTATACCGATGTGGCGGTCGACTTGGGCACAGCCAATACCCTAGTCTATGTGAAAGGACAGGGAATCGTCCTCAGTGAAGCCAGTATTGTTGCATATGACCGTAGCACCGAGAAAGTGCTTGCCATTGGGAACGGTGCATTAACCATGCATGAAAAAACGCACAAGGATATTGAAACCGTGCGTCCCCTGAAGGATGGGGTCATTGCAGATTTTGAGATGGCTGAACAATTGATCCGCGGCCTGACCCGAAAAGTACAGACCGGATGGATCAAAACCATTCGTCAGATGGTGATCTGCATCCCCAGCGGAATTACGGAGGTCGAAAAGCGTGCCGTCCGGGATAGCGCTCAGCATGTCGGCGCACGGAAAGTCTACCTGATCTCGGAACCAATGGCCGCCGCCATCGGCATCGGACTGACAGTGCATGAACCGATTGGAAATATGATCGTGGATATTGGAGGAGGCACGACCGAAATTGCAGTCATCGCACTCGGTGGGATCGTGGTTGATCAATCCGTGCGCGTGGGGGGCAATGCCATTGATGCGGCGATCCTGTCCCACTTCAAACGCTACCATAACCTGATAATCGGGCAACGAACTTCGGAGCGGATCAAGAAAGAAATCGGAAGCACCATCGTCATGGAGCCGGAAATGGAATTGTCTATCAAAGGACAGGATTCAAGCACTGGCATGCCGAAAGTACATTCCACGACCTCTCAGGAAGTACGCAACTCGATCTCACAGGTGATCGACAATATCAATTCGGCGGTGGTCCAGTGCCTGGAAAAAACACCCCCCGAACTGGGATCCGATATTCTTGAACGAGGAATTATGCTCACTGGAGGGGGAGCGCTCCTGCATGGAATGGACCATTATATCAGCAACCGTGTAGACATTCCTGTCTATGTTGCAGAAGATCCTCTTACCGCTGTGGTACGCGGAACCGGTAAAATTCTGGAAGATGTATCCCAGTACGCTGATGTTCTACTGTGACCTTACTCCACAGCTGATCCAGACTTCGCGTTGCGGTCTGACCACGCCATATGATTTCTGGCTATTCTGCCAATTTTATAAAAAGTGACTCTCCCGTTTTACGTGTGAGTTGAACGTTTTTGAAAACCTACTGGATTGGATGCAAACCCAGTCCTCCGAGGTCGAAGTAAGTTGCATTTTCACACCGCTTTTGGTTACGGAAGCCATGTGCGCACACTTTGACCGATTTGATCCGGCTGTTTATACTTTCGGCGAGGCAATGGCTGACCTTCCTTTAGTGGGCATCCATAACATCACTTGGATTGATACCATGCCCGTTGAGGGAGTAAACGAAAGAGAATACTGGTTTCCAGCACAGAGGGATTACTTGCCGATTGCTCCCCGGTAAGCAGTTGATCACAAGGAAACTGGCTGGATTCGCTGGAGCCTGTAGGTTCGTATGGAATACGATGCTGAAAAAACAGGATGAGGCGTATATCAAGGCAACGGAAAATGGACAGAAACCACCATCCACGGACTTCTTTTCTTTGGGAAAGCAGTCCACTACATTTACAAGCTTGTACTACACCAGTCAAATATGTAATTTCTGCGGGTATATCTTGAGGAAGAATCGAAAAACACAAAGCAAGTTCAAGTGTATGTCCGGTGGACATGGGGATCATGCAGATCCTGAACGTGGCTGCAAATATATTGGCCTCCAGGATTGGGGCTGCTGCACAGCGAAAGGCGTTCGGGTTACCGACCTCTATGATCTGGGAAATGGATACAATGGATGCCTCGTAATGCTGGGTATTCTCGTATCTAATTCCCAAAGAAAACATGTGTGCAACCCGTACGTTTTTTTTTTATCAGGTTTTCTTAGGATTCAGTAAATTCAACCGTACCGTAGCTTTCAAATCATATCCGAATCCACAATACTGCTTCCCGTGTCTCGACTTCCTCTATTTCGCCTGACTCACATGGGAGGTTCCGAGTTAACCCTTTACGCAAATGGCAGTAAAACCTGACTTCTTCTTAACCATGAGATGGGATGATTGACCTGCTGCTTCGCCTACGTGCATTCATCCTTCTGTTCATTCTGCTTGCCGTCTCCTCCTTCGCCATGGCAAACGCGAATCGCTCCCTCATGAGAGGCATTCGTGCACAGACCCTGAAAATTGTTGGAGCCGTTGAGTATCAGATCAGTTGGGCTGCGGAGATCCCACGCTCCCTGCGTGAAAATCAGCAACTGCGGGATTCCAATCTACGTTTGACGCACGAAATCAATCGATTATGGATTGCCGAACGCGAGAATAAAGACCTGCGGGAGGCACTGGGTTGGAAACGTAGCAACGAATTCGAGACGGTTGCTGGTCGCATCATTGCACGTGAACCCTTCGGAGTCACCAATTTTTTTACCCTGGATGTGGGGCGTGCACAGGGAGTTGATATGGATATGGCCGTGATCAGCCAGAAGGGAATACTGGGGCGGATTGTTCAGGTCAGCCAGAATTACAGTGAGGTCATGCCCTATCTGCATTCACAGTTTCATGTCCCCGTCATGATTGCCCCCCTCGGTGCAGTTGGCATCGTTTTGGGGCAGACCAGTACCCCGGACTCGTTGACCCTCAGTAATATTGTGAAGACAGAGAATGTCCAGATCGGCCAGCGCGTGATCACGCATGACGCCAGCGAAGTCTTCCCACCAAATATTCCCGTCGGCACAATCACCGCCTATCGGATACAGCAGGGAAGTAATTTCTGGGAGATTCGCATTCAGCCTGCCGCCCCCCTGCACACCTCCCACTTCGCATTTGTTGTCCTTCGCCACTCAGGCCAACTGCAAACCACAGACTCGGCCGAATAATCCATGAAGCGTATGCGCCCCTTAATCTATCTGATTGCGTTGCTGCTCCCCAGTAATTTCTGCAAAGCACAAAGTGCACTGGATTCGGTTCTCGACACTCGCCCACATGCATGGTGGGGAAGCATGGTGGTGGAAGTGGCTTCAGGAGACATTCTTTTCGCTCGCAATGCGGCACGCAGCTTTATTCCTGCTTCGGTTACCAAGTTGTTCACAACTGCAGCGGTACTGGATCAGCTGGGCCCCGACTACCGCTATGTAACCAGACTCTATACAGAGGGGACGCAAACTGGAGGAATTCTGGAGGGAAACCTGATCGTGCGAGGAGCAGGAGATCCCTCCACGGGGGCTGCTGGAGATGACTGGATGAATCTTTTTCATGCATTCGCTGACTCCCTGCTGGTTCTCGGGATCCAGGAAGTGCGTGGAGACCTCATCGGGGACGACAATGTGTTTGATGATGTGCCGCTTGGCGCAGACTGGAGTTGGGAGGATCTGGTTTATGGATATGCTGCACAAATCAGTGGATTGACGTTTTACGACGCCGTTGTAGATCTGCATGCCTATCCAACCAGACCAGGGGCCAGAGGAGAACTGTCCCTTACCCCTGATTCGGGAATCTTTCTGATGGTTGACAACCAGACGCTTACCCTCCCACCGGGACAAGAACTCGTTGAAGGGCATACCCGTATCCCTGGATCAAACCAGATTATTGTATCCAGCCAGGTGCCGGTTGGACACTCAGACCCTGAGGCAGTCACAGTCCATAACCCGACTCTTTATTTTTTGCATGGGCTCTACACGGTCCTCGCGTCCCGAAATATTCATGTCCATGGGCAACTCCTTGATGTGGATGATCTGCCCTTGGATCCCGACTACTCGGCGGCCCGCGTGATTGCGAGCCATACCTCGGCTCCGTTATCTGAGTTGGTGGCGACCGTGAATAAGGAGAGTCACAACCTGTATGCCGAGCACTTACTGAAGACACTCGGGCGCGAACGTCTGGAACCCGGCAATTTTGAACCAGGTTCGGCAGCGATGGGCATTGAAGCCAGTATGCGAACCTATGAAAATGCGCAGATCGAAACGGATCGGTTGCAGCTGGTGGACGGCTCCGGGCTCTCCCGCAAGAATCTGATCACTCCGGCAATGACCATCGCACTGCTTCGCTACATGGCCTTACACCCTAACCCGGAGGTTCGCGACGTTTTTCTCTCTTCGCTGGCCGTTGGTGGGCAGGACGGCACCCTCGAACACCGGTTTATCCGAAATTCCCCTGGCTATGGGCGTGTACGCGCGAAGACCGGAACGCTCGGCAATGTGAACTCCCTTGCAGGATACCTCACGCAGAACGATGGATCCCTGTTGGCATTTGTAATTTTTGCAAATCATTTTCAAGGACGTCATGCGGCGATTCGCGAAATTCAGGAATCATTCATCAATGAATTGATTGATCTCCCCTCCGAAAGGAACAACTAAGCATGTTGCCCATACTACGCAGGCACCGGGGACCGAATACTGAAACCTCTCTATTGCCCCCGACTATATTAATTAGAGTCATGAAAACCTGACGCATAGGATTTAGGTGTCAGTGAAGTTGTAGCGTGCATCTGGCACGTCCTTCAGTTACATATTTATTATCTAGAATTCTCGAATGCAGGAGCATCCATTGCACAGCACAACCGTGATCGGTGTTCGGCGCCATAAAAAAGTTGCAATCGGATCCGATGGACAGGCAACCCTGGGAAGTACGGTGATGAAACACAAGGCCCAGAAAGTTCGCCGACTCTTTGATGGGGAGGTTCTTGCCGGATTTGCTGGATCCACAGCCGACGCATTTACCCTGTTTGAACGCTTTGAGGATAAACTCAAGCAATATGGGGGAAACCTTACGCGCGCTTCTGTGGAACTCGCCAAAGACTGGCGTACCGACCGATATCTACGCCGCCTGGAAGCCTTGCTGGTGGTTGGAACGCTTGATCGACTGCTCCTGATCAGTGGCAGCGGAGATGTCATTGAGCCCGATGATGATATTGCAGCAATTGGTAGCGGGGGAGCTTTCGCACTTGCCGCCGCGCGTGCCATGATCCAGCATGCCCCACAGCTGACTGCAAAAGAGATTGTGACCGATTCCCTTCGCGTTGCTGCAGATATTTGTGTGTATACCAATCACTCTTTGACCGTACTTGAGATAGATGAAGATTCCGGCAATAAAATAGAATAAACATGACCATGCCAGACCGAATTTCGCCCGACACGGCTTCAACTCAACGCGCCTGCATGTTTGTGGATTACGATAACCTTTTTGATTACATCGATCGAAATGCAACCGAACGTACAAGGCCCAAGTATGTGGTCAATGCGCTGTTGAATTCCGCCTTACACTATGTGAAGCAGGAACTGAAGTTCAATTTGGATGTCCCGGTTGCCTATGCCGACTTTGCCTTAATCGGATCTGCAGATCCAGAGATTCAGCAAAGCCTCTATCTGGCCGGATTGGAACCCAGGTTTGTGCCCGCCTCTCTGCAATCCAATGCTTCTGAAATCCAGATTTGTGTTGACGTGCTCGAAATGCTGCAAAACCAGAAAGACGTACGGGCCATCTTCCTGATTACCGGTAACCGCCTATATCTCCCTCTACTCAAATTTTGCCAGCGAAAAAATGTGCGCGGCTTTGCCATCACATTCCAGCCTCCTGGCATCAACTATTCAGGGGAGTATTCGGATCTCTTCATCCATGCCGACAAATTCCTGAATGAAACCCTTCACGCACACCCGAATGAGGAAGACCGTGTGGAGGCTTCAACTCCTGTTCGCCCATCTGGATTGACGACTACCCCCGAAAAGGTTGCCGAGATCACGGACGAAACGGCGCTCATTGCGCTGGAAATTATTGAACACTTCTTCGGGCAATACGAGGAGATCTATCTCACGCCCCTGCTGCGAAAACTCTCCGACATGTTTGGAGATCATGACGACCCGAAGGTGATTGTCGGCAACCTGAATGACTCGGGTGCGATCTGGCTGGAAAAGCGTAAGGGATTCCCCTTTAACTATACGGTACTACTGATCAATTACCATCACCCCAACGTTATCGCGATCCATGAGGAGATGAAGCGCGAGGACGAGGATGGATATAAACAAGTTGAAAGTAATGGGGATTATAATTCCCAAAGTAATCCTAGTGACGCATACAACGATTAAGCTGCAGACCGCGGCAAAAGCGTCCATGATCCAAGATTAATCTGATGGCAATGAATGAGCAGCTGACCCCACATGCTATCGTGGCAGAGCTGGATAACTACATTATTGGGCAAAACGAGGCGAAACGCACGGTCGCAATTGCGCTGCGCAACCGATGGCGCCGTCAACAGGTTCCCTGTGATCTACAGGATGAAATCTTACCCAGCAACATCATCCTGATGGGCCCCACCGGCGTGGGGAAGACGGAGATTGCCCGGAGACTGGCGAAGCTGGTCGAAGCCCCTTTCATCAAAGTTGAAGCCACAAAATTCACAGAGGTCGGATATGTGGGCCGCGATGTGGAGAGCATGATCCGTGACCTTGCCGACCGTGCGATTCGCCTGGTACGACAGGAGCATGAAGCCCATGTACAGGAACGTGCACGCGAACTCGCACGCGAGCGTATCCTTGATGTGATCATCCCTCCTCCACCCGTGACCGGACTTGATCTAGAAAACGGCCAGTCAGAAAACGATGCCCCGGAAGAATCTCGAACACGGACGAAATTCCGGGAACGACTCAGAGATGGGCGCTTTGCAAGCCGCGAGATTGAGATTGAAGTCCAAAAGGAGCAGTCACCTTCAATGCTGCAGGTATTCGGCCCAATGGGAATGGAAGAAATGGGCATGAACCTTCAAGATATGTTGGGAAATGTTGGAGGCAAACGACGCAAGAAACGCCGGGTCACGGTGTCGGAAGCCGAAGAACTCCTGTCCAAAGAAGAGGCATCAAAGCTCATTGATATGGATATCGTGACGCAGGATGCACTCAAGCGCGTTGAAGATTCAGGCATTGTCTTCATCGATGAGATTGACAAAGTTGCAAGCCGGGCCAGTAAGGCAGGAGGAGGACCCGATGTATCCCGCGAGGGAGTGCAGCGGGATCTGCTGCCTCTGGTTGAAGGGGCAACGGTTACAACCAAGCATGGAATGGTCCGAACCGATCACATCCTGTTTATTGCCAGCGGAGCCTTCCACGTCGCCAAGCCCAGTGATCTCATCCCCGAAATGCAGGGGCGCTTTCCCATCCGGGTGGAGATGCACCGGCTGAGTGAGGAAGATTTCTATCTGATTCTTACACAGCCCCGCAATGCCCTGCTCAAACAGTATCGCGCACTTCTGGAAGCAGAAAAGGTTGTCCTTGACTTTACAGACGATGCAGTTCGGCGCATCGCCCGCACTGCCGCCAAGGTCAATGATGAAGTAGAAAATATTGGTGCCCGAAGACTCCATACGATCATGACCACGCTGCTGGAAGATTTACTCTTTGAGTCTGACGGCAGTTCTGCACAGCAAATCTTGATGGATGCCGATCAGGTGGAGGAACGTCTTGGAGCGATCGTGAGGAACCGCGATCTCAGCCAGTACATCCTATAGCCGTACTTCGGTGGCCATCTCCGTCTACAACCTGAATGACCCCGGTGCATGTGCACGCTACCAGGCACTGTGGGAGCGTACACGCGGGGTCTTTGCATCCCTGCGCTATATGGAAGCAGCCGGCAACGTATTCGGGCTGAAGCCACAGATTTGTTTTTACGAAGACGACGCGGCATTGCTGGTACATGTGAAAGGGGCCGGGGCTCTTCGCCGCATTGTCGTTCCTCCGTGTACACAATATTCTGCGCTGCTTTTGCCCACCCCACCACATGCACACCTGATTCACCGGCAGCAGAGCCCCCTGGATCAGCTTCTTAAATATGCTGAACAAACCAGCCGCAGAGCCGATTTGCTGGTTCCCCTGGCGGATCCCCGCACGGCACAGTGGCGCGGCTGGCAGGTACGACCGCTCTTCACCTATCTCATCAACCTGCCCACAAGTACAGAAAACTGGTCCAGCGGGGCACGCAGGACCTGGAAATCCAAAGTATCCGAGTACGACATTCAGGAAGACTCCTCAGGCGCACAGCAGGTCATTGATCTTTGTACAAAAAGCTATAAGAGACATGGCCGATCTCTGCCTGCCCAGCCGGCAGTATTGGAAGCCTTGACAAAAGCGATGGGAGAACGGGCGCGGGTCTTTGTGGCGCTACGGGGAAATACGCCCGAGGCCGGCCTCATCCTGCTGCATGATGGCCATACGGCACATTACTGGATCGCCGGGAGCATCCCCGGACCCGCAATGACGGTATTGATTGGCGAGGTGCTTCCGATTCTGTCTCAATCCGGGATCACCCAATTTGACTTTGTCGGAGCAAACACGCCCTCTATCGCCGAGTTCAAGCGCTCCTTCAATCCAATACTGACACAATATTATCATCTGCGGCGACGGCCGCGGATTCATTTTGGACGTTGATCATGCAGCTTCGTACTGGCCGGTGGCCACGGCTGCTCACAGGGATGGGAATGCGCCCGCCCCTGTACCTGCCGCTGCTCACACTCACGATTTACTTCTTCTGGCGGGGCTATGATTATGCGATTAGCGACCAGGATGAGATTTTGCCCTACCTCATGCACCTTCTGGATGCCAGACTGTACTCGTCGGACTGGTTTGTGAATGTCCAGTTGGACACCTTCGGCCCCCGAGCCCTCTTCGTTCTTATCGCCTGGCTCCCCGCGAAGATGTTTGGCCCGTACGCAACCATCCTGGGCATGTATGTGGCAAGCTGGTTCGCGATCAGCATGGCATTGTATACACTGGGTTTGCAATTGACTCGTGAGCGCTTGGCGGCAACGATCTGTGTCATCTTGGCCCTCTTGCTCACGCCCAAGTTTACACTGGGAGGAAACGACTTGGTCACATGGATCCTCACCCCAAGTATCCCGGCCTGGGCATTCAGCTTATGGGGGCTGGCGTTTTTCGTGCGCGGGCGACTCGCCAAGGCGGCACTTCTAATGGGCATTGGAGCTTGGATGCAGGCACTGGTTGGTCTGCAGATCGCCATGATCTGCACTCTTCTGCTTCTTTGGAGACACGGATGGGCGGGGCGGCAGCCCTACCTGTTTACAGGTTATTTTACGCTGTCTGCGTTGCCGGCTTTGGGGCCATTGATCTGGTTCCAACTCACACGCCCGCACCCGGATGGACTCTGGTCCTACTTCTACATCCTGTTCGAATTCCGGGCCCCGCATCACTATATGCCGCTTTCATTCCCCCCTGAGTTGGCCATACGGTTTGCAATCCTGCTCGGACTTGGGCTTGCTGTATTCACTCTATTGCCAGAAACTCACCGTGTACTGGTTCGACGATCCCTGACCATTATCGCTGCGCTTTGTGTCGTCTCCTTCTTGTGCACGGAGATTTTGCATATTGACATGGTCACCCGATTACAACTCTTTAAGCTTACCGTACTGATCAAGGTATTCTGTGTGATTCTGATTTCCAACGCGGCAGCACAACTGATTCTCAAATTTTATCGACGTACTCTAACTGTTTTTTTCGATCATGGACATTATGCTCTTGGTGCAACAGCTCTCATCACAGCCACGCTCCTTATTATTTCCCCTGATGCGCTGGGCATTCGGCCGGCATCTGAGAAATCCCCTGCAGAGCAGGTTGCGGTATGGGCGCGTGATTCTACGGAGACCGACGCGACTTTTGCTGTCCCTCCTGGGTGGGACCACTTCAGATCTCAGGCGCAACGTGCCATCGTTGTAAACTTCAAAGCGGTTCCTTTTCATCAACCCTACATGACAGAGTGGTTCACCAGACTTTTGGATATTGCACCCATCACGACACCGCGACGTGGAGGAGCACAGTTCATCCCTGCGCTGGATAGCGCCTATCTGTCTCTTCCGCAGCCAGAAATCCAACAACTGGCGGCCACGTATGGGTTTGACTACATCGTGCGCCAGGAAGGAGCGGCCCTTGACGGGTTTGAGCTTGTTTACCAGGCAGCCCCTTGGACCGTATGGCAGATCCAGCCGGAGCCATGAAAACACTGAGCCGCCTGTTTTCTACGGAGGGGCTCAGCGGCCCTATACTGACGCTACTCTCGGCTAGCGGCGTTGTGATGGTGATCGGATACCTCGCCCTCGGGGTCATCACACGTCTCTATCTGCCCTCAGAGATCGGCATCGGCAAGTACTTTGTCACCGTCATGGCACTTGTCGGCACGATTGCCTCGCTGCGCTATGAGGATGCGTTGATGCTCCCAAAAGAGGACCGGGATGCTGCAGTACTGATCTGGCTCTCTGGCGCGGTAATGCTTCTGAGTGCGGCCATCCTGACCGTTCTCTCTTTCTGGAGCACCGGAATTGCCGACCGCCTGAATTTTCCCGCCATCGCTCCCTATCTGCCCTTGGTCCCGCTTACACTAATCTGTACGCGATTGGGGAAGATTGCAGAATTCTGGTTGGTTCGCAAACGGGCATTCCGGCATATTAGCGCGGGTCATGTGGGCCTGACTTTGGCGATGGTGACGGGACGAATTGGCGTAGGATCTCCACCGATCCATGCCAATGAGGCAGGACATATCGGCGGTTTTATTTTCGGACACATTGTTTCCAGCACCTTCTTGATATGGATTGCCCTGCATCGCAGCGCCGCTGCCATCGGTTCGGCATTGAGTTGGAAGCGCATGATCCAGGCTGCAGTCCGCTACCGGCGCTTCGCCCTGTTTTCGACCCCTTCGGCCATGATTGGAGCGCTCATGGGACATCTAACCGTGCTTGTGATCCCGTTCTTCTTCGATATTGAGGCCGCCGAAGATGCACTTGGATTCTACGGGATTGCCTTTACTGCGATTGCGATTCCGATTTCTTATGTAGGCCGATCCGTCGCGCATCCCTTTTTTGTCAGTGCAGCGGAGGCGCAATTATCTGGAACGCTGGCCGCAATCACCTCCCTGGTGCATCGCCGCCTGATCATGGTTGGGATCTTCCCGGTACTTGCTGTGATGCTTGCGGGACCGGATTTTTTTGAATTATGGCTTGGAGGCCCCCACCGGCAAACCGGGATCTATGCCACCTACATTGCGGCCTGGCTGGTCTTGGGTTCGATTGTATCTCCGCTGACACGAGTTTATGACGTGACGGAAAGTCAGCGGCTGGATTTTCTGATGGCCCTGCTTTTACTCGTGTGCCTACCGTCGGCGTTGATCCTGGGAGGACTCTCGGGAAGTGTGGACACCATGCTGGTTGCCGCTGGCATAACCGGCGCGATCGTGCGCAGCATCCAGTTATTTGTGATCCTCCGGCTGGCAGGGGTTTCATGGCGGGAATGCATTGCACCTTATTGGGATTTTCTTCTCTTATCCCTGCCGGGTCTGGCATTGATTATCGCCGCCCTGCCGTTTGACAATAACTGGGGCACGACCGGTGCCCTTATTCTGGGCGCCGCCTGCTATTTTGGTCTCGCGATCTGGAAGGAGCGACTGTTCCGAAATCCGTGAGTCCTACCTGGATGCGTCCGAAAAATGTCATTTTGTCGCAAGAGCGACACGCGGGACGTTTCTAACTTGGGAGTCCTTCTGGAAACAGAAAATCCCTCAATATCTGAGTGATCCCTGTACATTCACGCCGATCTGCGTCTGCGAGTTTGCATGGGACTGTGCCAGTCCAGAGAGGGAGATGCTTGCCTGATCCCACGGCCGCAGCTCTGCGCCCACGCGGTACATCCGACCGGTGGCAAGTTGCGTCATGCCCATCACCGGTCGCATCACACCCGCGTTGAACGGGATGCCGTACGCCAGCTCCAACTCGGTCCGATGCAGGTTTGCCCGCGTGCGGGTCGTCTCCAAGTGCTGCTGATGCAGCACACCACCATGACGCGGTCCCCAGGAGGGACGGACCGCCACCATCAACCCTTCGGGACCCCCGCCCACCTGCACCATCCCCGACATCCCCCATTCCGTAAACCCCTCCGCCGTATGCATCACCAGCCCCTGCGTCCGCACCTCCCCCTTCAAGCGCCAGCCCGGGTACGAGACACGAACCCCGCCCCCAAGCTCCAGCCCGGTACCCGTCTCTGCACTCCCCCCATCCCGACGCACATTCACCTCCACATACGGGCGAACCCCATCACTCATCCGCGCATTCGCCTCCACACCGGCCCGAACCTGATACACCTCCGCCGTCATATCATACTCCTCCACCTCTGCGCCTGTCACCAGCACATCTCCATGGTAATTCAGCCCAAGCACACCGCGGGATCCCAACGCCCCTTGAACTCCCATCGCGCCAAACCCGGACACCAGATCCCCCTCCAACTCCGGCACCTCTGCCCGACCCCAGCCATATCCCGCCGCCAGCCATGCGCCCCAGTCTTCCCCCTGAATGGACACATATGGAACCAGCCCCGTGAGCCCCGATGCCACATCTCCTGCATCCGTATTCGCGGTAAATGACCCGTCTCCCTGACTGTGCGACACCAAAACCCCGACCCGCCAGCCTCCATTCCAACGGTAGTCCGTCCCCACCATCGCCGTCGTCACCTCGCCCCGCACATGCAGCGCCGCCTCGGCACGACCATTGAATCGCGTGAACGCGCCGCTGCCCCATACGCCCAACCTTCCCCCACCCGTATGCATCTGCTGCGATACCCGGCACCCCGCCAACAGCTCCCCCAGGGACGGATCCCAGTCCGTCGCCGTTCCCCAGACCTGCGCCAACGCAGCGCGCTGCCCCGCCGAACACGAAGAACCCGCCGTTGACGAACGCAAGCGCTCCTGTAACGCATCCACAATCTGAATCGTTGAAGTCCGGACAAACCGCGCCATGTACGCCTTCAGCACCGCTCTATTCACGGACATCGTTTTCTGGATCGTTGCCACTGCAACCCCCTTCTCAATGTGCGTCTTCCCAAAACTCTCCAGATGCACCGAGAACATCTCTTCCTCTGCATCCAGACCATCATCCAGCAATCGCACCTCAATCTCCTCTTCCACCACCCCCGGTGCAAACGTCAATGTTCCTTTCGCCGCATGATAATCCTCCCCCGCCACCGCTGTACCATTCTCCGTTTGATAGTGGACCGTGATCGACTCCGTATCCGGCTGCGATAAATGCACCCTGAAACGGACCATCCCCGCGTCTTCAAATCCCACCGCATCGTCCACCCAGATCCGCGCACTCGAATCATTGTCCAGAATTGTCACCCGGCCCGTGCCCCGCGCAATCGTTGCACCGCGCGGCTTCGACAACGTCACCGATAACGTCTCCGTTGACTCCGGCAGCTCATCATCGGTAATCTCAATCTCAATCACCCCCCGGGTCGCACCCGCATCAAAAATCACAATCCCCCGAGATGCCGTATAGTCTGATCCCGACTCCGCCGTCTCATCCACCGCCTGATATTGCACCGTCACCACCTCATCCGACGCTCGGTTGAGCTCCACACGAAGACTCACCACCTCCGCCGGCTCGCTCACCCGTGCATCGTAAATCGAAATCGTCAATGCATTCTCCCCTTTGTCCTCGACCCGTACCGGCAGGCTTGCACGTTGATCGTCATAACCACCCCCAACCGCCGTGTGAAGGAGCGTGAATGCCGCATCATCAAGATCTGCATCGTCCTCCGCCTGAACCGTGATCGTCTGAGGAACATTCCAGTTCGAGGCCGTGATGGTCAGCGATTCCGGCGTCAATGTAACCTTATCCTCTGGATGTCCGGTGATTGTGATCCGCGCCGCGGAGGTGGGAGCAGACCGGAGTTGTACGGTATACGTACCGGCCGGCCCTCCTTCCGCCAAGGTCAGGGAAGAGGGGCGCAGCTCAATCCCTTTCTGATCCTTCTCTACGACCGTAACCAAGACCGTTCCCGTGATCCCGGTGTACTCTCCACCGGTCGCGGTCAGTTGCAGAGACTCCGGGACCTCCGCCTCCGCATCGGCATCCTCTGCCGACCGCACCGTGACGGTTTGCGCTTCATGCCAGTTCAACGAGGTAAACCTGAGCGTCTCTTGAGACCGGGTCAGGTCTGGGTTCTCGAAGAGCGGGACCTGCACAGTCACCGGGGTGGATGGCTCCGTCACAAGCAGCACGGTGAACTCTGCTGAGCCTCCTTCCCGGATGAAGAGTGTACTTGGACTCACCACCAGGTTCGGCGTACCACTGTCGGCCACACTCACCGGCAGGTTGGTCATCCGCCCGCTGTAGCCTGGATCCACGCTCGTCGACAGATGCGTCAATGTGGTGGTTTCCGATGCCGTATTCTCGTCCTCTTCCGCCTCCACGGTCACCGACTGCGGGGTATTCCAGTCCGACGACGTGAACACCAATTCCGGAGGCGTCCACGTGAGTCTCCCGCCCAATTCCGTGATCTGCACCATCACCGATGCGACCGGTTCTGACGAAAGGCGCACCGTGTAGTCCGCAGGCACTCCCTCCACCATATTCAGAGAGGTGGGAACCAATTCGATCCCCACAGCATCATTATCCAGGATCGTCACCCTCTGTACAGAGGGGGTGCCCGCAACCGTGCCCGGCGGCATACCTGTGCCGAGAGCGACCGTGAACACCTCATTGGACTCTGCAATATCATCCTCCTCCACCGAAATGGATGCCGACCCCGAACGCTGTCCAGATGACACCTCCACATGCGATGGACAGCGATACTCGTGGGGGTCTGCGTCCATCGGGATGCAAACAATGGGAATCCTCACCTTCTCGGATTGCGCCGCAGAAAGTGCCACTGTTAACGGTGCACTGCGACCCTCCTCAACCTCCGCCGGAGAAACCGAAAGCGTGACCATGGCCGGCGTTGTGTCCAAAATCGTCACCACCACCGAAAGCGGCGACCCCGGTTTCACCTCTGGAGGAACGGCATCAAAAGCCACGCTGAACTGTTCATTGTCCGTGTCCTCGTCCACGAGCGTCTCCAGTTTAACCTCCCCAGAAGGCGCTCCCGCTGAAATACGCACTTGGGAAGGACACTCGTAATCCCCGGGATCCGCCGTCAGCGGCGTGCAGGAAAGCCCAATCGTTACCGCTTTTGCCAAGACCCCGCCGCGCAGCACGGCCCGCACCTGAGTGGAACTCCCTTCATTCACAGGGTTGGGACGCACCTCCAGAGTGACCTCAACAGACGACAGACCATCATTGTCGATGATCCTCAGTCTATGGGGGTTCGGGGTTCCGACCCTGTAGCCGGTACGGGATTGAAGCGTCAGGACTACCGTTTCGTCCGACTCATCCTCCTTGTCGTCGATGATGGTCACCGGAATCTTGACCGAGGCGGTATTGGCAGCAACCTGGAGCGTCGTCCCAGGAACGGTGTAGTCCGCATCCGCCCCCCGAGTTGCATCCCCTCCAAGCGAATAGGTTACGGAAATGGCGGATGCAGGCGCAGGCGAAAGATTGACCACCACCTCGTGCGTACCTTTATCTTCTGGTGCGCTACTCTCTTGCAAGGCAAAGGAGACCACGGGAACCAGTGGAGCATCGTTGTCAATGATCGTCAGTGTGTGGGACTTCGGGGCGGCGGACGTGTAGCCAACATTAGGATCGGATGGGGGGTGGGGATCGCGATCGTCAACTCTTCATCCGGCTCGTCCTCCTTGTCGTCCAGAATCGTCACCGGGAGATTTACCCAGGAGGACTTGGCCGGGACACGGAGCACGGGAGGAAAATTGTAGTCATCTCGTTGGGTCGCAGGTACTCCAGGCCCTGGGACATAAGCAAGGACAACACGAAGTTCGGATACAGGCGCCGGCGAAATATTGACCCTCACATTATGCGTAACTGCATTTTCGTGCACACGACTTTCTCTCTTGTCAAAGGACACGACCGGAACATCATTGTCATTGATCGTCAGGGTGTGGGGGTTCGGAGATCCGACCGTGTAGCCGGTTCCCGAGTCAATCGTGAAAACCACCGTTTCGTCCAACTCGTCCTCCTTGTCGTCGATGATCGTCACCGGGATCTGGACCGAGGCGATATTGGCATCAACCTGGATCGTCGTTCCAGAAACGGTGTAGTCCGCATCCGCCCCCTGGGTTGCATCCCCTCCAAGAGAATAGGTTACGGAAATATCGGATGCAGGCGCAGGCGAAAGATTGACCACCACCTCGTGCGTACCTTTATCTTCTGATGCGCTACTTTTTTGCAAGGCAAAGGACACTGCCGGAACATCATTGTCAACGATCGTCAGGGTATGGGGGTTCGGAGTTCCGACCGTGTAGCCGGTTCCCGGGGCAATCGTGAAAACCACCGTTTCGTCCAACTCGTCCTCCTTGTCGTCGATGATCGTCACCGGAATTTTGACCGAGGCGGTATTGGCAGCAACCTGGATCGTCGTCCCAGAAACGGTGTAGTCCGCATCCGCCCCCTGGGTTGCATCCCCTCCAAGAGAATAGGTTACGGAAATATCGGATGCAGGCGCAGGCGAAAGATTGACCACCACCTCGTGCGTACCTTTATCTTCTGGTGCGCTACTTTCTTGCAAGGCAAAGGAGACCTCTGGAGCCGGTGGAGCATCGTTGTCAATGATCGTCAGGGTATGGGTGTCCGTGACATCATAACCGTCTTGTGGATCAATTGATAGAATCACCGTTTCATCCGGCTCTTCCAGCGAATCATCTATAATTTGAAGTTGAATATCAATCTCCATGCTATTTCCTACTTCCCGTTGAGTGGCGTCACTGATTCTGTAGTCATCACCCCTAACCGCAGTTCCCGCAGTATTTAAGGAAGTATCTGATGAGGGTACAGGCGAAATCGTCATAACAACATATATATAACCTATGTCTTCAGGCGCATTTTTATCCTCTTCAAAGGACACTATAATGTCATCATCGTCAATGATCTCCACCAATACCCGGGCTCGCTCTAAATCATAGCCACCCCCACTTGCCGCCAGCCATAGCTCTTCAAAATCATCCTCAACGTCATCATCATGACCTGCCGTGAGTCTCACGGTCTGTTCGGTGTCCCAGGTTTCACTCGTAAAGGTCAGACTGGATGGCTTCGCCGTTAGATCCCCAGGACTGGGAACACTTACGGTTACACCGTTGCTGCCAAAATCCCCCAGAGGCGGCTCGGAAAGCCTAACCCTAAAAGTTTCTGCCCCCCCCTCTGGAATCGTGAGGCGCGACTCACTGACGACAAGTCCCGGGTCATCGTCATCTAAAACCCTGATTCGAGTTCGTGCTGAGAGATTAATTACAGGGGAGGTAGCGGTCATGATCAGGTCTTCCAAGTCATCTTCATCATCCGGGTCATGTGCTGCCGTTACCTTTATTTTCGGAGTAACGTTGCAATAGCCTCGTCCATCTTCACACTGAATCCATGACTCATGCCTGAAAATCCAACTCACCGGGTCCACCGTCAAGTCCGTGCCTTCATGTCCACTCAAGGTCGCTATCATGTCAAATGCAGTATATAATCCAAGCTGACCTCCTTCAGCGACTAAACGGTACGACATAATGGTGCTCTCTCCCTCTGGTATCGGCTCCTCCTCAAAAGGGGGCCGATCTTGAATTCTAACATCCATCGAATACTTTAACCCGTCATACCCCCCTCCCGTCGCGGTGAAGATTAAGGTCACCTGCTCATCCTCCTCGTCCTCATCCAGCTTTGTAGTCATAGACATTGCCTTAATTCTTTGTGGCCAGTCGCTTGCCAGAAACTTGAGCGTTGTTGGATCCGGGATCGCATCTGTATTCTCATGTCCGGTGACCTTAATGGTCACATCCCCAGAAGGTCGTCCCAAAGCCTCTAGAAGCCCGACACGAAAATTTTTCCATTGCCCTTCTTCAATGGACATAGGGGTGAGTTCCCAGATGATTTCGTCATCCACAATGGTTACGGTTACCTGTTTTGAACTGGTATCGCCTCCTGAATTTGCAAGCGTTAGTTCTACGATATCAATGCTACTATCATCATCCTCCACTGCCGTCAAAGTAATTGGCTCTGGAGTATCCCAGTCCCCAACGGAGAATGTTAAGGTGGTGGGATTCACAGTCAGTTTTGCGCCCGCACCAACGGTAATCGTCACAGTCACATCGCTTGAGGGTTGCGTGTCAAGAGAGACATTGTATATTTTTTGGTTCCCCTCCAAAATCGTAACTGCATCCTGCGCACGATGGGTCGCCCCCGGCAGATTTGAAAACTGCCCCCCTGTATTTTCCTGGTCTGCTGCCTCATTCGACAAACGACTCATCCCCAGATTCCAGACAGGACCGATCAATGCATGATGAGGAAAAGGGACTGGATCATGGATCCACGGCTCGGGAAGCCGAAACAGATTAACTCCCCCCATGTCTGCATTCCACAATGACGGACTCAGTAGACGGGATCCATCCACAAACTTAATGGAGTATTCCGAAATCCCCCCCACACCTTCTTCAGAAATCTCGGTCCCCGAACTGGGCAAGGACGCAGTATCCACTCTGGGGTTGATTTGGATTTGTCGAACCTGTGCCTGGGAAGTGGCGACAATGAAGAGAGAAAACAACAAAAAGGCATAAACCTGCAAGACCTTGGTGAAGAAGGCCTCCAAACAATCCTCCTTATGTCGAAATGTAAAATTTTCCATCTCACAAATTCCGAATCCACAGCGAAGCAGTCAGCTTGCTTTCTCAACAGAACTATAAAACGACACCATACCCCAAAATTGTCAATGAACTTAAATGCTGAGACATCAATCCCTACCATCACAAACCTTTGCGGTTGGAAATCTCAAGTACAAAAAAGGTTCGTGCAAAACTTTTCTACAATCCGCATAATATGCCCATAGACACTCCCAGAGCAATATTCGCCCCCAAATGAGAGAGTTTTGTAAGAGACTCAACATGCAAATGAATTCTCTCTCTCGAATCCGCCAGATAGATCCATTTGACCCCATTAACCCGAGCTTGCTCATACCATGATATGGAAAGCCCGAAATCATCAAACGCCGGGAATGAATTGGAAGAGATACTTAAGAAATGGGGAACATTGAACCGAGTAAATCATCTTTCCGTCACGGATAGAGGCTATTTGATGAGAGTCATATGACCTGTGGCAATCTGAACGCCTGCTCCCATTCGAGCGGTAACTTTATAGACATACATGCCAGAGGGAAGACCTGCAACCTCCAATATGGGCGATCTGAAAGGACCCGCCTCCACCATCATAAGATCAGCCTGATAAACCCGCTGCCCCAATAGATTGAAAAGTTCAACGGATATCGCTGCCGGTTCGGGTAAATCCACCAAAATCCTGGTAGACCGGTTGAATGGATTCGGATAATTCCCACGCAAGGCAAAATCCACCACCCCCGGCGTATCTGCTACCCCTGTGGACCTGTCTACATACACGGTCACCCAATCCGGGGCAGAATTTGCATGGCCCCAGAGTTCCGTGGGATTTCCTGCACCTGCCGGAATCCCCACCGCTTTGAAATGATAGGCGCCCGCAGCCATGGGGGCAGTAAAATTGGGGAAATCCCCACCCGTCAAACGTATGGCCTGCGAGGCATCTACAGGGATATCGGAATTGGCACCGTCCACCTGCATCCACCCCCACCGGACATGATCTCCCCATGGACCCGTCACCTGTCCCTGCAGAGAAACCATGGCACCCGGAGCCACGGATTGATCCGACCCCGCATCAATGACCGGCTGGAAAGGCGTCCCCGGGTTGCCGCCCAGAAACAGACCCGGATAATCGTAAAAATCGCCCTCCGAATTCAGCGTACTTACCGGCAGCATCGTCATGTTCTCAAAAATGTCATCCGGGAACGCACCGAGCGAGTTATCTGCCAGACTCAATCCATTGAGGCGAACCAGTTGGTCAAAAACCCCTGCCGGGAGCACATGCAGGGAATTCTCCCACAAACCGAGCATCTCAAGCGAAGTCAGTTCATCGAATACATCACCGGACAGCAACCGGATCATATTCTCCGAGAGATAAAGAGTCTCCAGTGAGACTAGACCATCAAACACCTCACCGGAAAGTGCATCCAACTTGTTCCCGCGCAAATCCAGTGACTCCAGTACACCCAACTGATCAAACACGCCATCCGAAAGTGTGCTCAGAGAATTTCCCCCCAAGTCAAGCCGCTCCAGCGAAGTCAACTCATCAAAGATCCCATCTGGAAACGTTCCAAGAAAATTGTCCTCCAGCCTGAGGACTTCTATAGAAGTCAACCCGTCAAAGACCCCACCGCCGAGTACCGTCAACTCGTTCCGGCTCAAATCAAGGGATTCCAGAGAGGTTAACCCATCAAATACTCCATCAGGAAGTGTGCCGAGTTGATTCCCATTCAAATCAAGCACCGTGAGCGAGGTCAATCCGCTGAATATTCCATCTGGAAGAGTCTGCAGCTTGTTCTGGTCCAGATAAAGCCAAGTCAGCGAGGTCAACTGACGAAGAGCCCCATCCGGGAGGGTCTCCAGTGAATTCCCCCACAGATAAAGAATTTTCAGCGAGGCAAGGTCATCAAATATTCCGACAGGAAGCGTGCTGAGCGAGTTGTCTCCCAGGCTTAACGCCTCCAGCCCGATGAGACCGTCAAAATCTCCCGGCTGCAAACTCGTAATCCCTTGATAGCCTAGATCCAAAATCCCGGTAATGCCCGCTAACTGAGCACTGCTCACCTGCCTGCAATCATTCTGATTGGGAATCAAGCGCAGAATTGCATCTCTCACCTTGCCCGTTCGATCACAAATATTGATGACGATATGAGCAGTGACAGACCTGGGCGGTGAGGTACGCCTTGCCCGGGGCTCTTCAATGGCTTTTAAAAAAGGTGCTGCACCTTCTAGCCCGGCCAGTGGGAGAGGCAGGGCTAGGTCCTGCCTCTGAAAAAACGACTGGCCTACAATGCCCGGCGGCTCCGAGTTGAAGCGGAACGTAGAAGACGCAGCTTCCGAGAACTGCGGAAAAACCAGGCCGGCCAGGATCATCCATTGAAGCCCCATGAACCACCAGGTACTGGAATGGCAATGTGGGCGTGCCACACCCCGGATTCTACCTAGGCAACGAAGAGTCCAAACATACATGGATCTGCAACAGGAAAGGCTTTGCCGACCCCGTATACGACAAGAACAGAAAAATGAACCATTCCATCTGAGTGCCACGAATCCCTTTGACAAAAAGCGGGATATGACTGCATTGAGTTCTCCCTGTATACACCTGAGAGGGAATACCATCCCGCCGATCCCGGCACCAAACCCCATCTCCGAAGCAACTGGAGTCGGAACGAGGATCCCCGCCCCCAGTAAAGCCGTGTTCTGCTTCGTCATCGTTGATCCAGGACATATTTTGCTTCAGTTGACCACATGCCCCATCCTATTCATCGCCTAATTGCCCTGCTTCTTTGCCTTTTCGCCGCCAAAGTAGCCGCTGCCCAGACCTACTCCATGTACGTCGCCAATGAGTCTGACGACACCGTCATGCTTGTTGAGTTTGATGGCCAGACGCTCACCATCGCTGATACCATTACAGTCGGCATCATCCATACTGAAATTGAAGGCCCGCATGGGCTGGCGATTGACCCGGAAGGGCACTCTTTGTTCGTCTCCATCGCACATGGTCAGCCGAACGGCCGAGTGGTACGCTATTCCACTGCCGACCATCGTCCCATGGGAGTTGCGACATTGGGCCTCTTCCCAGCATCCATGGCGATCTCTGCGCACACGGGTCTGTTGTATGTGGCAAATTTTAATCTGCATGGCGACCCCAAACCAAGCTCCATCTCTGTAGTTGATCCAGAGGCGATGCTGGAAGTCGGCCGGATTCCGACTGGCATTATGCCCCACGGCTCCACCTTTGGAACGGACGGAACCCGGCACTACTCCGTTGCGATGATGGACCATGCATTGATTGAACTTGATGCCCTAAACCTACGTGTTCTCCGCAGAATCCCACTCGGCTTCGGAACTAAACCAACATGGGTTGCCCTGCATCCTCATGAACCCCAAGCCTATGTTGCTGCCAATGGCTCAGATCAGATCGTAATCGTGAACACAGAGGATGGATCTGTATCAAAGCGGATACCGGCGCCTGGATCCCCATATAATCTGGCGGTTTCCCCGGATGGATCCATCCTTTCCGTTACTCTTAAAAGCGCCCAGACGGTAAGTATCCTTGATCTATCCACCGCATCCGAGCGAGCCCGCATCCCAACCTCAAGCCCTATCCCCCATGGAGTTGTGATCGCTCCAGATAATGAATATGCTTTTGTAACCTCGGAAGGAATCGGAGCGGAACCTGGTACCGTAGATGCGATTCATCTGGCATCCGCCACACATGTGGCCTCTATTGAAGCAGGACAGCAGACCGGAGGTATTGCCTTCTGGAAAATTGAGGATTAGGCCATGGCCCAAGCAGCAACTCGCTTTATTGAGCCCGATATTCTGGCCCGAATCTCGTCCCTGGAGCTTCTGGCCCGTTCCGTCGTGGAAGGGTTTCTTTCGGGACTGCACCGTAGTCCTTTCAAGGGGTTCAGTGTTGACTTTATGGAATACCGCCCGTACGTGTTCGGGGATGATGTGCGTCAGGTTGACTGGAAGGTGTTTGCACGGACAGGCCGCTACTTCGTCCGGGAGTTTGAAGGGGAAACGAATACCCGCCTGCATCTGCTATTGGACATGAGCCGATCCATGGACTACAGATCCGGAGGACAGACAAAGCTGACTTACGGCCGGTTTCTGGCAGCAGCGATTGCATGGCTGGCCAACCGCCAACGGGACGCCTGCGGGCTGGCGCTGTTTGACACCGAGATCCGCAAACATTTACCTCCACGCGCCACTCGTGCGCACCTGCACTTGCTCTTGAATGCGCTCGAAGAAGCGAACCCGGATACCGCAACCAATCTGGAACGCTCCCTGCAAGCCGTTGCTGAACGTCATCGCAGACGCGGATTCGTTGTTCTGATCAGTGATCTGTTTACCGATATCAACACGATTGAGCGTGCATTACAACATTTTCGGTTTACCGGCCACAACGTGCTGGTATTCCAGGTCCTGGATCCGCAGGAGATTCAATTTGATTTTAAGGATGTTGTCGAGCTTTTGGATATGGAGTCGGATGCCAAAATGCTGATTGATGCCAAGGCGGCCCGAACGCAGTACCGAAAAAATTTCCAGGCACATCAAGATCAACTACGCCGTATCTGTGGACTGCTGCAGATTGATTATGCCGTACTTCGGACGGATGCTCCTCTGGATGCTGCACTCTTTCACTACCTCTCTGCCCGCTCACGGCGCAGAGGCTAACCCAGCGTCGCCGTGTCCTTCATCACTCCCCTTTTTCTGGCTGCAGGGCTTACCGCACTGATCCCGGTACTGCTGCACCTGGTGAGACGACTCAAGGCCCGTGAAGTGCCGTTCAGCACGCACATGTTTCTGGAGGCAACCCCGATTCAGAGGGTTCGCCGACGACAGCTGCAGGATATCCTTCTGATGCTGCTTCGGGCTGGGATACTGATGCTTCTGGCACTGCTCTTCGCACGTCCATTCATTCCACCCGAAGACTTGCCCTTCCTCCCGGAAGCTGGTCAGGAGTCCGTAGTCATCCTTCTGGATGGATCCTACAGCATGCAATACAATACGCGGTTCGAAGAGGGCATCGAACAGGCCCGTATACACTTGGAAACAGGCAATGAGTGGGCCCTGGTTCGCTTCAGTGATGCTGCGGAGCAGCTGACCCCACTTGACAATGATCTCTCTGTACACGAAGCCGCGCTTGCTGCACAATCCCCCGACTACCGGACCACTGACCTCTACCCTGCCATGCAGCTCGGCGCAGAAATTCTTCAGGATGCTCGATTTGAACAGCGCCGGATCGTGCTCATCTCCGATTTTCAACAGTCGGCCTTCCGCCCGATCCTGGAAAACCTGCAGTTGCCGGATGATATCACCGTCGAACCTGTCAAGGTGGGGGACAGCTCCTCGGAAAATCAATTTTTCGAAGATGTTGAACTCACCCAGGAGCGCCGCGGAACCCTGGTTTCGGTGCAGTTTGATGCCCGGATTCCAACCGCCGCCGCCGTGACACTCCGCATGAATACAGCAGAAGTGGATGAGGCTACAGGACGTACACCGGCCTTTCAGCAACTGATAGAGCGGCCTGGCCTCTATCAAGGCAATCTACAGGTTAATGATCACATGCCCGGTGCCGATGACTACTATTACTTCACCTACACGGTCCGTCCGAGATCGGGAATCTTTGCCGTTGATGGCAGCCCGGGCATGCGCAATGCGTTCTTTCTCGAAAGTGCCTTTGACCTGCAGGATGCAAGCAGATACAGATTCGATGCAGGACCCCGCCCCGTCCGATTGAATGCTGTAGACCTGCTAATTGTCACAACTGCCAACACGACCTCCGCCCCGGACTGGACCACCATAGAAAACTTCGCCCGCCGTGGGGGTACGGTCCTCCTGGCTTTTGAGGAAGGCGGGCTTTCACAAACCTCTCTTTTAGGTGCCGGAATGATTGCAACTGCGGTACGTGCTCGTGACCATCAGGGCACCGATGCAATTATCGCGGAGATTGATGATCAACACCCCATCTTTGCGCCCCTGGCCCAGCACAGTGCAGGATCAGTCCTTCGCCCCCAATTCCGGCGCTATGTGCAGGTGGTTCCAGACTCTTCTGCACATGTACTTGCGACCTTTGATACCGGAGCCCCCCTCCTGATTGAACGCTCTTTGGGACGCGGGCGCGTACTCGTCTTTACTTCCAGCCTAGGGACCGCCTGGAATGATCTCGCCCTGAGTGAAGTCTATCTACCACTTCTATACGAGATTGCCCAGTACGCGGGCCCGGGATCTGACACAGACCGGGCATTCCATGTGGGGAATGCCGTGCGATTCCGAGGACTACCAGCAGATGAGGTAACTATTGCGAATCCAAATGGAGATGTATTCAGTGTTATATTGGACTCCACTGGTGCGGGGATCTTTCAGAATACAGACCTCCCCGGCCATTATGATGCCCGGCTTGGTGGGGATCAGCAATCGTTCTCTGTAAATATCAACTCCCTGGAAAGCGACCTTTCCGCCCGGGATGTTGAAGAAGTGTATGCAGCTCTTGCAGCCCGGTCCACACAGCCGGTGCTTGCGCCGCAGCCACTGGAAGCGGCAGAGCAAGAACAAAAACTCTGGAAGATTGTGCTATTGATCATGATAGGAGTATTTGCACTCGAAACCATACTCGCCTCGCGGCGATAACCGGATGTCCCAGGATGATCGTTCCGTTCGTACGCTGATCGCAGACGTACGCAGGCAATTCACCCAGCGTGCACGTCGGCAGCATCTCGCAGCCTGCGTTGCGGCGGGTTGTCTGCTTCTTTTTGCCCTCTTATGGTTCAAGCCTTATCTCACAGCAGGCCTGCTTTGGGGAGCACTGGCGCTGGCGGTCTGCATTCCGGCGGTACTTTTCTGGCTGCTTCAGCGGCGATCACAGCGCATCACCGATGGACAGATTGCTCTCTTCATTGAGGAGCATCACCCCGATCTAGAAGATCGCCTCAACAGTGCCATTCAGGCACCGGGGACCGCGGATCAGAGTGTCGTAACTGCCCTTCTGCAGGATGCCGCGCGTCAAGTGAATGCTGTAGCTCCCCGCTCGATGCTCGGAAGGCTCCGGACGCGCCTGTGGATTGCCTCTTCCTTGACGATTGCCTGCGCCTGTCTTGTAGGGGGGCTCACACAGCTGAACCGACTGCAACTGGATACGCGTCCGGAGATGCGCCTGCGTACCCCTTATCTGGCCGTTTCTCCGGGGGACACAGAAGTTGATCAGGGAGATACCGTCCCTGTCGTTGCGACCCTTCGCTCAGAAGGGCGGGATGATGTGTTTCTTGTGCACCAAGACCGGAACGGTGAGTGGGTGCGTCAGCCGATGATCCCGGGAAAAGACCCCGCGGCACACCTCGCCGAACTTGCAGACATCCAGCAAGATATACAGTACTATGTTGAATCCGGGCGCTATCGTACGGATCCGTTTACCATTTCGGTGTACCTCTTTCCAGAAGTTGCACAGGTCGATGCCACGTACGAGGCACCCGATTATGCAAACCTCCCCGTACGCACACAGGAGGATGAGGGGGATATTGAGGGATTAAGGGGATCGCGTGTGACCGTAACCGTGCACACGAATCAGGTGACTGAAGGGGCGACACTGGCACTCGAAAACGGGGTGGCTATCCCCCTCTCCAAGGTGGAACCCGGCCGGTTCCGTGGAACATTTGACCTGTTGGAAGAAGACCGCTATACCGTGCAGCTTGAGGATGACCGGGCACGGGCAAACCGTTTCCCCAGGACCTATTTGATCACACCAATTGAAGATGCCCGCCCGCATATCACGCTCCAGGAGCCCGGACGAGACCTGCGTGCCAATGCCATCCAGGAAGTGCTGATTGCAGCCGATGCTAATGATGACTACGGGATTCGCTCTTTTGACCTAAACTACTCGGTCAATGGGGAAGAGGAGATCCGTATTGACCTGCTTGAAAATGCAGGCGGGACCGAGGTGACCGGAGAACATCTGCTGTTTCTGGAAGACTACACGTTGGAACCCGGAGACGTGATCACCTACTACATTGAGTCCACGGATGCACTTCATTCGGAGGCCTCCGACATGTACTTCATCGAGATCGTACCGTTTGAGCAGCAGTTCACACAGTTGGCCAATGCCGGCGGAGGGCAGGCGGGAATGCAGGGGCGTCAGGGAGGTCTCGTGGTCAGTCAACAGGATATCATTGCGGCAACTTGGCGGCTACTGCGGGAGCAGCCGTCAGACTTTGATGAGGCTCTGGGAGCACTCATCCAGGCGCAGCACAATCTCCAGGAAAATATTCAGGAGCGTTTGCGTACGACGGCCTTTTCGCTTGAGCTGCGTGGCAGTCCCGAGCAGCAGAAAATCGCCGAGCATCTTCAGTCTGCCGTCAAGGAGATGGACGAGGCGATTGAGGAGCTGTCCGCTGAGCGCCTTCGTGAAGCTTTGACTCCAGAGCGCCGGGCACTCAATCAACTGCTCCGAGCCGATGCCCTGAATACCGAGCGGCAAGTGGCGCGACAGCAGCAAGGCGGGGGCGGAGGTGGTACTGGTGCAACCGAAGAACGCATGTCCGAATTGATGGACCTGGAGCTGGACATCACCAGAGACAAGTATGAATCCCCGCAGTCAGCGCCTGCCGCAGCAGCAAGCACCGAGGAGAATGATGCCTTGCGGCGTGTGCGGGATCTGGCCGATCGGCAACAAGAGCTTGCGCAGCAGCGCCCCCCTGAAACCGAAGAGGATCGCCGCCGCTTTGTTGACCGCCTGCAACGCAACCAGGAAGAGCTGCAGCAATCACTGGAAAGCCTACAACGACAGCAATCGGGCGGGCGGGCCCAGAATGATATGAATCAGGCCCTGCGCAATATGAAAGAAGCGCAGCGTGCACTTCGAAGAGGAGATGCCGAAGAAGCTGCGCGACGGCAACAGCAGGCAGCCAACTCACTGCAATCCCTGGAGGAATCCCTGCGCGTACAAACCCGTGGAACGGACCGGCGTGCACTTGAACAGTTGAGTGATGACCTGAGCACATTCATTGAGAACGAGCAGGTATTGAGCGAAGATCTGGCTGAAGCAGGGGATCGCCCCAGCGGTGAAGATCTGGATCAGCTGGTGGATCGCCGCATGGAGGCCACGGAAAACCTGGAGGATATTCTGGAACAGGCAGAAATGCTCGAATCATCCAACTCTGAAGCGCAACTGGCTGCACGCAATCTGAGACAAGAATTTCATCGCAGTGCACTCCCGGAAGACATGCAAAATTCTGCGCAGGCACTGCGTAACGGCTGGATGTCAACTGCCCGACGCATTCAAGAGGAGATTGCAGAGGATCTAGAGGGCTTGAAAGCGATTCAGCGTGAGTTGCGCGAATCTCTACCGGTCACCGAAGAAGAAACCCTCAGCCGTTCACTTGAGGACATTGAGCAGCTTCGAAACGAACTGCAGGACCTTGAAGCGCAGGCAGAACGCATGCGCGAAGGCGGCGGATCCCCTGCACAGATGGCACGACTGGAAAGCCAGATGAACCGGGCGCGGGAGGCCGCACGCGCCCTGCAGGAAGGTGTGCGTGACGGCCAACGCGCAGCTACGGGAATCCAGAACTCACTCTCACGCGCAGATCATACCGGGGTGCTGCTGGATGAAGAGTCTGCCAAAACATTCTTCGACCGCAATATTTATGCACCGCTTTCTCAACTCGAAACGCAACTGCTGGAAGCATTGGAAACCGTCAAACTGGAATCCAAACTGTACGGCAGTCGCCGCGGAGAGGTCCCTGCCGAATACGAGGGTTTGATCGAAAAGTACTATGAATCGCTCTCCAGACGGCCAAGTCAGTAGGGGGTATGTTCAAGTTTGATGCGGTCCAGTTTGCTGAAGGGACGGTAAACCTACAAGTCAATGTGCTGGCAGTGATGGTGCTGGTAGCGGTCCTGGTCGTTCTGGGACTCGCATTCCTGCGTAGTGAGGCGCCTCTGCATGTTCGGGGAACCAGTCTCGCACTGCGGTCTGTCGCTGCGCTACTATTAATTTTTCCTCTTTTTGAGCCTCGGCTAATTGTACCCGAGGTTGTCCCGGATGAAAATTTCGTTGCCGTCGTTGTGGACGCTTCTGACAGCATGCTGCTGCCGGATGGGCCAGAGGGACAGACCCGGCTTGAGCAGGCCAGACAACTTCTTGCTGACCCCCAGTTAGGAATCATCCCCGGTATAGAGGATCTCTTCAAAGTTCGGCTTTACACCTTTGCATCAACTACTACAAGAGTGGACAGTATTCACCAGGCTGTTCCTGCTCACGAAACAGACCTTGCCGCGGCACTGGATCGGGTACGCATTGATTTTCGGGGGCTCCCTTTGACCGGGGTCGTCATCCTGACAGATGGCAATACAACGAGTCGCCTGGACGCCATAGAGCAGGCAAGTGCGATTCGCGATCAGGGCATTGGCGTCCATGTACTGGGCATAGGGAGTCCGGCATTTAACACCGAACGGGAGTTGCTTGAGGTGATTGCGCACAAGGGGCTGGGAGAGCAGGCCGGCGCAGAGCTTGAGGTGAAAATCCGCAGTGCTTCCCCGGAGCCTGATCCGGCAACCATCGTGGTCTACGATCAGGGGGTTGAGGTCTTTTCCAAGTCTGTTCAACTTAAGGGGGATGGTCTGGTGGATCAAATGGAGTTCTTTTTTGAGCCGCCGGGTAGCGGTGCCCGGGAATACCAGATTACACTCGAACCCGCGGCCAACGAACTCAATACCCTTAACAACTCGCTACCTCTTTTAGTTGATACCCGAACCGACACACTCCGTGTCCTGTATTTTGAGGGGCATTTACGCCAGGACTACAAGTTTATTAAACGCGCGCTGGAATCCGACCAGGTGATCAGCTTTGCCGCGATCACGCGTACGGGGACCGGCAAGTATTATCGTCAGGGCATTCGATCCCCCGATGAGTTGACTGGAGGATTCCCTACGGAAGCAGAGGTCCTCTACGACTTTGATGCCATTATTCTAGGGGATGTGGAAGCCTCTGTATTTTCATTGAGCCAGTTGCAACTCATGGAGTCATTTGTTCGTGTGCGGGGCGGCGGGTTCGTGATGCTGGGAGGTCGCAACGCATTTGCGGAGAGCGACTATGCCGGTACACCGGTTGCAGATATGCTGCCGGTACGACTTGACTTTACCCGTGCACAGATTCTCCCGATCCGGTTTGAGGGCGAAACGGAGGACCGTGGCTATGTCTTTGCGCCGACCCCCGAAGGCTTTGAGCATCCGTTTATGAAGCTCTCACCTGATCCCTCTGTCAATCAAATGCTTTGGCGTGGGATGCCCCGACTGACCAGCATCAATTTATTGGGCGGAGCCAAGCCCGGTGCACAGGTTCTGGCAGTGAAGCCAAACGATCAGTACGGTCCAGAGGAGCCACTCCTGACGATTCAGCGATACGGCAAAGGTCGAACCGCTGCACTTGCAACCAGCAGTACCTGGCGCTGGCAGATGTTGCTTGATGCAGAGGATGAGCGTCATGAGCGGTTCTGGCAGCAATTTGCCCGTTGGCTGGCCGCGAGCGCTCCCGGGAAGGTTGACCTGGAGACCTCCACCACCCGGCTTCCACCAGAAGAAGTCCATCAACTGGGAGTGCGTGTCTATAATGAGACATACCTCCCGCTGAGCGGCACAGAGGTGCGTGCGGCGATCCGCACCCCTGATGGAACCATCCAATCACTATCGGCTAGTGAGAAACTTTCTGACGAGGGACACTTCCAACTCCGCTTTGCACCCGAAAGGGAGGGAGTTTACGAGGTCATGGTTGAAGCGATGCAGCAGAATGAGTTGATTGGACGTGATCAGCGGAGCTATCTGGTCCGTCATCAACCGATGGAGTATTATGACGCGACCTTGAAGCAGGAGTTCCTGGAGCAGCTGGCAACCGTTTACTACGAACCTGCAGAAGTTTCTGAGGTGCCCATGAATCTACGGTCCCGCCGAACCAGTACATCGGTGTATCAAGCGGCTTACTTGTGGGATATGCCGCTCCTTTTTCTTCTATCTGTACTTCTCTTATGTGGAGAATGGCTTTATCGAAGGCGACAGGGTTTACGTTAGGAGTGATCCTCGCCTGTATTGTGAACGGTGTGAATGCGCAAGAGCGGCACGCACTGATTATTGGTGGGTTGGGGGGGGCTCCCGAACAAACCAGTCGGATTGCCTCCCATCTGGAGAATACGTACAATGCTTTGATCGGTCCATTGGGGTTCGCAAGTGAACATGTGACGGTACTGGCAGAGCGCGCCCTTGCCGGAAGCGAGTATGTTCACGGTGAATCAACCGCTGAGAGTATCCGCGCACAGTTTGCCGAACTCAGCAAGGACCTGGCCCTCGAAGATGAACTCTATATCCTGCTGTTCGGTCATGGAAGCTATGATGGAGAGCAGTCGGCGCTGAACATCCCTCGACGAGATCTGAACGGAAGTGACTATGCAGCACTATTGAGCGAATTGCAAGTGGAGCGTAGTATTTGGATCTGTACCATGAGTGCCAGTGGCCCATTCATTCAAGCACTCAGCGCGCCAGGAAGAGTCGTGATCACAGCTACCCGGACCGGGACACAGCGCAATCAGACGATCTTTCCAGAATACTTGGTTGAAGCTCTTGTTGAACCGGCTGCGGACCTTGACCGCGATGGGAATCTGTCCCTCAGGGAAATCTTTCAGTATACCGCAGAGCAAACGGCACGGCATTATGAACGTGAGGGGCATCTGGCCACCGAACACAGCCTGCTTGATGATAATGCAGATGGTCAGGGGACACGCGTGGAGATGCTCGATGAATCAACCGATGGATTTGCGGCAGGTGCAACCTGGCTCAAACGTGATCAAATGCTCGTGGGCGATCCTGCTTTAGCGAGCGAGCGTACTGCTCTTGAAGGCCAAATTGCCTTACTGAAAGTACGTAAGAGAGAGTTGGAGGTGGACACTTATTATGCCGAGTTGGAAACCCTCTTGATTGCCTTGGCTAGACTCAATGAACGTATCGAAAAGGAGCTGTGAAGTTTGTGTGATGAAAAAGGGGGCACCTTTTCTTTGATCCCGAAAAAAGGATATGCAGTTGAGTAGCCGGGGGATCATTTCTGGAACAGAATTTTGCCAGCACTGTAGGGCATGATCCATCTACCTCTGAAGCTTGAGGGACTGCACGGCGAGAAGCATTCGCCTTAGCGTCTTAAGGGATGCAATACCCGTTCTCAAGCCCCTTGGCTCATGAAGAATCTACCCCAAACAGCTTTTCCTCTACTTTCCCCTTGTCTTTTCTGCATCATTCTCCTCTTGGTCGGATGTGGGCCGAATACAGGCATGGAGCAGGAAGAAAGCGAGGCCGCCATGGTTACGCTGCAAGAAATTCTTCGGCTCGGCGATGAATCTGCGGGGGACACGATCCTATTTGGGGTAATTTCACAAATCGCGGTCAACGGAGTTGGTGCCATACTTGTGTCGGAAGGATGGCAGACCCCACTGGTTCATGCATTTGAGGCAGACGGCACCTACCTGAGCCAAATTGGAGGGCAGGGACAGGGCCCTGGCGAGTATCAATATTATATTGAGGGTCCATTCATTGGGGCGGCGGATTCTGTATACCTATGGGATCCGTGGACGAGCCGGATTCTGGTCTATAATCCCGCAAATTTTTCCTATGTGCGCAATGTTCATGTAGAGGGAAAGGGGCCGAAGGGGATTCGTTCCCTGATCAACGCGATTGAGGATGGATGGTATATGGAGATGGGCCTATCCACATTCCTGAGGCCCGATGACGGTCTCATGACGATCAATAACGATCCTCACAGTGAACTTATCAAGGTCAATCGTGACGGAAGCTACCGTACGGACCCACTTGGTATTGTACCGGATGGGGAAGCGATTCCCTACATCCTGGAAGGAGGAAATCGCATCGGCTTTGTTGGTGTCCCATTTGCCCGATCACCCGCTCTGGCAGTTGGGCACGATGATATGCTCTACTATGGCTGGAATGACATGATCGAAATAGCCATTGTATCCGCTGACGGATCAATGCGTGATACTATCCGCTATGAACATGAACCGGTGCCAATTACAGATACAGAAATGGCTGAATCGATTCCAGAGGACTCCTTCGACCGGGAATTATTGGAGGGCCGTGAACTTCACGAGACGAAACCGGCATTTCAAACCTTTGTGGTGGATGAGATGAGCCAGGTGTGGCTCAAGCTAAGCAGCCCCGAAGGTGCGATTGAAGCGGAGTGGTTGATTCTGAACCGGGAATCTCGCGTAGTCGGCCATACGACGCTGCCACTTGCCGTGAATCTTGAGGTGATTCGAGGCGGCTATGCCTATGGCGTACAGCAGGGGAATGGCATGGATCCAATGGTCGTAGTCTATGAAATCCAGGAGTGATCCGGGCATACCGCTCAGAAGCGGTATGCAATTTTTTACTTTGTCATCGAACAGAGCCCCTCATCCCATGAAAGATCAGCCCCAAAACAGCTATATCACCACTCTATTAACCCTTTTCTGCGTTGTCCTCCTGGCTGGATGTGGGCGTGATTCAGGCATAGAACAGGAAGAAGGCGAAGCCGCCATGGTCACGCTGCAAGAGATCCTTCGGATCGGTGATGAGTCTGCCGGTGACACAATCCTGTTTGGGCCGATTTTGCAAATCGTGGTCAATGGGCGTGGTGACATACTTGTGTCGGAAGGGCAGCGATCCCCACTGGTTCATGTATTTGAGGCAGGCGGCACCTATCTGAGCCAAGTCGGAGGGCAGGGACAGGGACCAGGCGAGTATCGGTTCTTAAATGGTGGAGCCATTGGGGCAGCAGATTCCGTATATCTGTGGGAAATCACGACGAATCAGATCTTGGTCTATGACCCTGATGACTTCTTCTACGTGCGCAGCATTGAAATAAAGGATGATGGCGAGAAACAATTCAATATTTTGATCGGTGCCATTGAAAATGGGTGGATCATGGCGAAGAGTTTATCTTCTTACCTGGAATCCGATGACGGTACAATGACGATCAATGACGACCGTCATTATGAACTGATCCAGGTTGATCGATACGGAAACTACGGGACGGATCTTTGGGGCGCGGTGGATGAATATGAAATGATCTACAACATTGAGGAAAGCGGCGGTATGACCTTCCTCTGGGTTCCATTTGGTCGATCACCGTTCTGGGCAGTTGGCCCCAATGATATGCTCTACTACGGCTGGAGTGATGCAATTGAAATCATAACCGTATCTGCTGACGGATCAACGCGTGATACCATCCGCTATACGCACGATCCCGTACCAATCACAGGTGCGGAAATGGCCGAAGCGATGCCGGAGGATCCCCACTACCGGGAATTAGTGGAAGCTCGAGAGCCTCACGAAACGAAGCCGGCATTTCAAACCTTTGTAGTGGATGAGATGAGCCGTGTATGGGTCAAGTTGAGCAGCCCCGAAGATGCGATTGAGGCGGAGTGGTTGATTCTGAACCGAGAATCTCACGTAGTCGGTCGTACGGCACTCCCAGTTGCCATGGATCTTGAGGTAATTCGAGGCGGCTATGCCTATGGCGTACAGCAGGGGGACGACATGGATCCAATGGTCGTGGTTTATGAAATCCAGGAGTGATCCGGAAATATTACGCTACGATTGCGGCGTGAACTTCCCAGGAATTACATCCGTGTGAATTGTTCGGGCGAGGTTATCACTACGCGGGGAGCGTTCCAGATATGCTTTTTCAAACGAATTGGCGTTAAACAGCTTTTGTGCTCGTCTGTACTCCTGGTGTGTCGGAGCGACCAGAAAGTCTGAACCCAATAACCTGGAAACCTTTCCCCTCAACGACGAAGCGCCTTCAGCATACTTTCTGTCGAGGTGAATTTCACCCGGGGACGCCCCAGCGCATCACCGGCAGACATTTCCAGGCGATCCAACTCTGCCCAATCACCCCATCGAAACACACTTCCACACCGATCTTCCAACAGACGATCAACGGATTCAGGATCTGAATACCCGGGATTGAAACAGCGACCGGCTTCCATATCTTCCAACATGCATCGAACGGTTTCCTGAGCATCCGGCTTATTCGTGCCAATCACTCCGGTGGGTCCGCGCTTGATCCATCCTCCGACGTATACCCCACAGGAAATCTCATCCCCGGTAACTCTACCTTGATCACTCGGGATCACTGCCCAGTCATCCCTGAACGGAAGTCCTGGAAGCGGCACTCCCCGATATCCAACTGACCGGAATACAACCTCTACAGGCAACTCCTCGGTAATATCCGTCGGCTGCGGGCGTAAGCGATCTCCATCGGCAACCAGTCTATTCTTGCGAAGTGTTACCCCTCCTACTCCGCCTGCCCCATCATCATGCAATACCTCAGGCGAAACCAAAAAGCGTAGAACCAGGCGACGCGGTTTCTCTCCTCCTGTCCTTTTGGCAAACCCCTGGATGAGTTCGACTTTCTTGGCAGTCAACCGATTGCCATGGGCGGACATCCATGCTTCGGATCCTGGATCCAGCTCCGCTTCTCTTTCCGGGACAAAGATATCCGCACCGGGCAACTCACCGAGCTCTTTGGCTTCAGGATGGGTAAACGCTGCCTGTGCAGGCCCTCGCCTTCCCAGTATGTAGACCTCACGCACCTGACTTTCAGATAGTGCTTCCAGTGCATAATCTGCAATGTCTGTCTTTTTTAACTCGTCAACCGTACGGCAAAGAATTCGACAAACATCTACTGCTACATTCCCGACTCCTACGACCGCTATGCAAGGTCTGGACAGATCAAACTGTAGATCCGTGTAATCTGGATGACCATTATACCAGGCGACAAAATCCGTAGCTGAGTAGCTACGATGTAGATCCTCTCCGGGAATATTGAGCCTGCGGTCCACCTGTGCACCTGTAGAAAAGTACACTTGATGATAATGACTGCTCAAGTCCTCAAGACCAATATCCCTGCCGTACTCAACATTGCCAAAAAACCGAAATCCTTCCTGTGCGGCAGTTTTTTCATACACACGCGTCACATTCTTGATCTTCTGATGATCAGGAGCAACGCCGCTGCGAACAAGCCCGTAGGGGACGGGAAGCTTGTCAAATACATCTACCGTCACAACGTGAGTTTTTTGTCTCAGCAGGTGTCCTGCTGCATAGAACCCTGCCGGACCGGCTCCGATAATTGCAATCCTGCAGGGATTCTCTGTACTTCCAATAGTAGCCATGTTCTGTTGATACATTTTCGCCAATTAACCCCAAAAGTATGCCTCTCTCATGAAAACTTGGTAATACATCGGCACAATCACTGTAATGACTAACAAGGATAGGCATTCTTGGGATTATTGGAGACCATATACGCTGTTCCTGGCGTCGGATGAGTTTGGGGAATTTACTGGTTATGGGTCGTTACAGTAGATTGCTTGCCCCTACACTGAAGCATAACACTACCGAAGAATACACCCGAAATGATTACCAGGAACCTGGAATTTATTATACTTCAGTTCTTGTTCAATCCCTGTCCCTGTGTTGATAGTAATGGAAATATCGCCATACCCTGTCGTTGATCTTTTTGCAGGTCCTGGAGGACTAGGGGAAGGGTTTGCTACCGCCACAGGTAGTACATTCAAATCGCCCCCTGTATCTTATAGATGATGTTCAACAGGGTTCAATTTTGTAAACCATCAAATGAAAATTTTTCGATATCGCGGAAGATTTTGAGTCGCGGCACCGTTGAATGTTCTGGATTTACAAAACAAGAATTTTTGTTTTGCACCATGTAGCGCGGGTAATCTCCCTGGGAGTAACCAAACGCCCCCTGCGTCTAGAACGCCTGGGGGGGACTAGTACCCCAGGGAGTACCGTGATTAGACGTCCAGTAGAGAGTGTATGCTATTAGCATTGATACAGGGACAGACGCAACGTCACGGCGACCCGCATTTTTCCAACCTTAAAAAGGTACTGAATTATGTCCAAGAAGTTGCAACAACTCGTTATCCTGGTTGGCGTTGACTGGGGGGGCCCAGTTTCACCAAGCCTGCATCCTGAACCAAGAGGGGGACCGTCTGGGGGAGAAGAAGTTTTCTCATTCCGGCGAAGGCATCCAAGGATTCGTCGATTGGATCCTTGATCACGCAGACGGTTATGCCGAGCATATTGGCGTCGGCATTGAGGTTCCGCACGGTCCTATTGTGGAGGCTCTGTTGGGGCGTGGGATTCACGTCTTTTCCATCAATCCCAAACAATCCGACCGATTCCGGGATCGATTCTCGCCTGCAGGGTCGAAAGATGATCGCAAAGATGCCTGGGTCCTCGCCAATGCCCTCCGGACCGATCTGGAATGTTTCCGTAAACTGGCACCTGCGCATCCCAAAATCTCTGAACTGCGTAAGTTGTCACGGATCAGCGATGAATTGATCCGCCAACGTACTCGGCTCGTCCACCAGGTCCGAATGGAACTCTGGGAGTACTTCCCACAGTTCTTGGAACTCAAGCTCGAGTTGTACTCCCCCGTGTTCCTAGCCCTCTGGAAACTCGTTCTCACGCCGAAGCGTGCACGCCGGATTCATCTCAGTTCGGTAGAAAAGATCCTAAAAAACCACCGCATACGGCGTTTGAATGCAGAAGAGGTGCTCACACAGCTGCGAGCCGAAGCCGTCAGCGCCGACCCCGGTACGGTGAAGGGCGCAACGTTTTGCATCCAAGTTTGTCTGCAACAGCTCAAGGTAATTCAACAGCAGATCAGCGAAGCGAAACAAGCCATGGAAACGATTCTTGATTCGCTCAACGACATTCCGGGTCCAGCGACAGCAAACTGCACGTCGCAGAACACGGCACCTGAGCAGGAAACATCCACCGATGAAAAAGCCTTGAGCGATGTAGAGATCCTCTCCTCCCTTCCAGGGGTGGGCCCCATGGTCCTGGCAACGATCATCTCGGAAGGCTATGAATTACTCTACGATCGAAATTATCGAGGCCTGCGATGTTTTTGTGGGGTGGCACCGGTGACAAAACGTTCTGGAAAATCGTGGCAAGTCGTTCGACGAAAAGCCTACCAGTCCCGCTTGGGCAATGCGGTCTACCACTGGAGCAGAGTCGCGATACAGCATGATCCCATCAGCAAAGCAAAGTACCAAGCTCTACGTAAGCGAGGGCATACCCACGGCCGGTGTCTGCGATCGGTTGGCGATCGCCTCTTGGCCGTCGCTTGCGTAATGCTTCGAGATCGGACCCTCTTTGATCCCAGTCGTAGAACCGCCGCTGCCTCATGAATTGCTCTATCCATTGTCCTTAACCCCCTGGCGGTGGAGGATTTTCGTATCCTGACACTCACTTAACGGTAGAGTATTACATCAAAATTGAGGTGCCCGTTGTCTCAGTTTATGGGCTTGCTCTGTCATTCCACGAGTACATCAACTGGTCTGCAGTCTGCGATGTCATCACTTGCAAAGTTATAAGGATCAACCCCGATGATTGAAGAGTTGGGGGCGGCAGATCTGTGCGAAATCATACGGAAACGGGCAAAATTCGTGGTGAAACGATCAAAAAATCATGCCTGAAAAAAAAAATTCTAAAATCCCGCTTTTTTACTTGCATAAATGGTAGAGAGTCCCCCCCCCCGATTTTTTCTAGCTGCGTCTATTGAAAAGGATGCCTGGGCGCATAAGACCCTGCGCCTGAGACATTTTTTCCGCCATTTCCCACCTGGCAAAGCCCCTGAAGCTTATTACCGCTATCTGGATGGAACCATTGGGTCTGCAGAACTCTTTGCCTCCCATCCTACCGCCTCACATCATGCCGAGGAGTCTGCCCTGCACCTCACGCTCGGCCCGAAAAATCATGCGCAGGTTTGCGAGATAATCGCTAACCGCCTGTCGAATGCGTCCTTATGGGTGCTGGTCGGTGGGCCTCCCTGCCAGGCATACTCATTGGCGGGTCGGTCACGTATGCAAGGCATGCCTGAATTTGAGCATGATGAGCGCCACTTCCTTTACAGAGAATACCTAAGGGTTATTGCCGACATGAACCCCCCATCTTCGTAATGGAGAATGTAAAGGGGCTGCTTTCCGCTGAACACGATGGAAAGTCCATATTTCAGATGATCTGGAAAGATCTTGGAAACCCATGCCACGCTCTTGGAGCCTCACAAACCCGTTCGTCCAGATATGAGCTCCACGGACTTTTCTGTCCGCAGGCTTTATTCGGTTCCGCTCAGCCAAGCGACTTTCTGATAAAGTCTGAACAGCACGGCGTACCTCAAACCCGTCATCGGGTATTCATCGTGGGAATCCGCAGTGATCTCGGTATCGAGCCTCCACAGTTAACGCCTGAAAAGCCCCCAACAGTGGAGCAAACGATCGGACAATTACCCAAAATTCGCAGTGGAATCACGGGGGAACCAGACACTCTTGAGGCGTGGACAAAAGCAATTGCTTCTCTGGATAAGGTGAATTTTGAAAGCTACATTCACGCGGAAGATATCTGTAATGAAGTGACTTCTCTCTTTGAGTCTGTACCGGATTCACTCCAAAGAAAGAACTGCTCTTGCCCATCAAAATCAGCAGACATAGGCGGAGCGATAGCATTCATGCACGATCCACGCGTGCGTACGCTAACAGGGCACGAATCGCGTGCACATATGCCCTCTGATCTCCAGCGCTATGCGTTCGCAGCGGCATTCGCTAAAGTCATGGGGAGAAGCCCAAGACTGCATGACTTTCCTTCCGCTTTACTTCCAGCTCATCGTGATGTCGTAAATGGAGAAGCAGGGAAAAATTTTGTGGACCGTTTCCGAGTGCAGTTACCAAACCGGTCTGCCTCCACGATCACGGCGCACATGGCGAAAGATGGACACTTCTATATCCATTATGACTTGGCACAGTGCAGGAGCCTAACTGTGCGTGAAGCGGCGCGGCTGCAAACATTCCCGGATAATTACAAATTCGAAGGCCCCCGAACTGAGCAGTATCGCCAGATCGGGAATGCCGTGCCACCATACCTCGCCCGACAGATTGGAGATGTCGTCGCTGATGCGCTGGATGCAGCTGGGGGGAAATCATGATGGCAGATCACCTCTCCAAAGAACAACGCAGCTGGAATATGTCTAGGATCAGAGGACGCGATACCATTCCCGAGCGAAAACTTCGCTCATGCCTTCATCGGTTGGGCTTTCGGTTTCGGATTCATGAGACTAAATTGCCAGGCAAACCTGATGTCGTGCTACCGAAATACCGGACAGTAATCTTCGTACACGGCTGTTTCTGGCATCGTCATGATGGCTGTAAGCATGCGGCCACTCCAAAATCCAACGAATCCTTCTGGCTCGAAAAATTTCGCGGAACACTCGAGCGGGATGAACGGAATTTGAACGCACTCAAAAAGCTGGGCTGGCAGGTCCTCATCGCCTGGGAATGCGAGATTGACTCAGATACGAATCAGGTTGCACAGCGAATAGCATACCACTTGGAGGAGATTGAACATGCCGCGTGAAATCCGCCTCCCGCCAAATGCCGCATCCCTATCCGCTTCAATGCGCGATATCGGATATTCACTGGAGACTGCAATCGCTGATTTGATTGATAACAGCATTTCGGCTGGTGCAGAGAAAGTGGATATTTACTGCGTCACGGATACTGAGGAACCCTTTGTGGCCATCATTGATGATGGCCACGGAATGGGAATTGATGAGATCATCCATGCCATGAGGCACGGCGGCATCGATCGAAACCGAGAACGGAAGCCCCATGATCTTGGAAAGTTTGGGCTGGGCCTGAAGACGGCTTCCTTCTCCCAGTGCAGGCGCCTTACTGTCGTGAGTCGAAAGGGAGAAGAGCTTAACGCAGCAGAGTGGAACCTTGATGTGGTAGACAACCGAGATGACTGGATTATCTCTCTTCTGGATGAGGAAGAGATTAGGAGCCTACCTCGCTTTGAATTTTTACCAGAGCGTGGAACATTGGTACTATGGCGCAACCTAGACAGGCTTTTCGAAGACTATGAAGGGCACGAGCGGCAGGAGGTTGTAAACAAAAAGCTATCCGAGGCACGACAGCATATTGCACTGGTATTTCATCGGTTCATGGAGGGAGAGGCCCCATGGTCCAGTCAATTGCAAATCTCTGTAAATGGTGACAAACTGAAGGCCTTTGACCCGTTTTGTTAAGACCATCCAGCCACACAGCATCAACCCGTTGAACGGATTCACATAGACACCAGTTTGCAATGTAGTGGATTTTTTTGCGGATCTCTGCTGCCCCTATTTTCCAGGGGGGCTCAAAAGGGCTATTTTTTCGTTCTTTTTTTACCTGTCGGTGTCCTCTTTTTTTGGGCGTTTCGTCTTGATTCGTTGGGTGTAATTTCCGATGTTGAGTTCCAACGCCTGGAAGACCTTCCGTTGGAATGGTTTCAGGTCTGCATCTTGTTTGAGTAGGATACAGTGGGTTTTATTTTGTGGAAGTACCGTGGTCACGCGGTTCTGGTGGTTGAGCGCTACCTTGAGCGTTCCCCAGCTCCGATGAATCTGATGGGTTCGCAGTTGACTCCGAATCAGGTGAGCCGTATGAAAGGCAAGGATCGACAGGAACAGATGTGCCTCAATCCGCTCTTGCTTCCGATGGTAAATGGGGCGTAATCCGAGGTCGGATTTGATGGTACGGAAGGTTTGTTCAATCTCATTCAACCTCCAGTAGGTGCGTGCAACCTTTTTGCAAGGCCACTTGGTGTGACTGGTTCGCACGATATAGCCCCCCGAAGCATTCGTGCATTCGTCAAAGGCCGATCGACGCTGGATGCGAATGGATTGCGCATTCGGACTGTCTTTTTTCTGACCTACCGTCACCGCGTACTGATACGCAACCTTTTTATATTTCTCAACCAGTCGCCCGACCTTCTTTTGGACGACCTCATACGTCTTGGGTCGCCCCTTTACGGTCAGGCCCTCGTTCAGGTGCGCAATGGCTTCTTCAAATTGCGCACGCTTGGTCTGGAGGATCTGATCACCGACGGCCTGCCGGGCCGCACTATGCAGATACACACGTTGCTCTTGATCGTCCTTGCCAACCGCCCACGCACGCACCAGGGTCTTCGTGCTGGTTTCAAACACTTGATCGGGTTCGCGCTCGGGGACCGGTGGGGTCTTGGCCCGCTCCACGCAGATCCAACCCAGCCCCTGCTCCTTCAAATACGCCAGATTCGCCTCGGTTGCAATACCCGCGTCCATGATGACCGTAGGTTGGGCCCCAGCCAACTGCGCAATCGCCTGTTTCAGCGTACCGGGCTCACTGGCATTGCCGGGAAGAATGTTGGCGGTGCGAGGAAACCCGGATGCGTCAAGAGTCAGGGCTAACGTCACCAGCGGACAATTCGATCGCTTCTCTTTACTGCGTCCATATTGGAGTAACGTCCCTTGTTGGCGACCGGTATAGAAGGTATTCGTCAGATCATAAAAGACAATGGTTTCGCCAAATCCCAACAGTTCTCTGGTGTGTCCAAAAAGTTCATCCATGATGGACTTGTGGTGTTTGTACAGCAGGTCTCCGACATCGTAGAGCGATCGCTCACTCGGGAGTTTTGCACGAAGAAGTTCCAAGATGCTGGAGCGCTCGCGCATCCATTCGTGGGTTTGCCGTTCACTTCCCGGGGAAAGCATCCGTCCGACGACCAGCGCCGTCGCCCAGTGGATCTGATCTTCATTCAAGTGCAGGTCTTGAAGAATCTCGGCGAAACCCAAACGCTGCAACGCCTGCAACGCCACACGCTCACCCCCAACGGTTCGCGTATCGGTGTGATGAATCTCGTACGTGAGAATGGAATCCCGATCATCCCGCGGATCGTCTGGATCATACCCCTTGGCCTGGAGACGTTGGATGATTTCCTGACTGACTTTTCGGAGCGCCTCATCTTCAAGAAACAGCGGTTCATACCCCCGCAAGCCATCCATAACAAGTCGGGACAGGGTCCGCCACTGTGTCTGGGGGATGCTGAAATCCTGGCCAAGATTGAGCAGGGTACGCTGTTTGGACATCCCATTCACCCGATGGGATTCCACCAGGGAAAAGGTGTCGGCTTTGATCCCGGATTTCAGGGTTCGAGATTTCGACCGGATATACATAAACCAGGGGTAGATTTGATGGATTTTACAGGGATTGAGTGGAAAGGTTCCGCAAAAATCCACTATTTCAAGAGATTTTGAAACAAATACCAGAAAAAGATGAATTTGTGCGAAAAATGGCCGATTTAACCCCTGAAATGGGCAAATTGAGGGCAAAAATCTCTAAATTAACGCAAGATGTCAGTCAGTATCTGACCGAATTTGCAAACTGGTGTAGTATAGCAGGTTCCAGTTCTGGGTAATATGTATTGTTTTGGTTACATTTTGTTATAATATAGGATAGATAGCCACGAAGAAGGATCCTTGAGCAATTGCGACGGCTGATCAATCTGGTGTACGCATGCTAGGCCATAGGCCATAATGCTCAATATTTGAATTCGTCGGAGCTGCCATAATCTTGCGACTCGGGCTCGCGGTAATCGCTACCGAAAAGTTTGCACATGGGCTCTCCATCTTTGCTTGGGGATCCTTCTGCGTGGCTATTCTGTCGTATTGATAGTTCATGCAGTCTGAACGGGGGATTGCATGGCCTCCCATAGAAAGCCGGCCAGTTCGCGGGCAAGTGCAACCACCGCGACTTTGGGCGGCTTTCGTTTGGTCAGTGCTCGGTATCGTTGGTGTAAACGTTTTTGTGCCCGCTGGCTAATGGCCACGGTTCGGGCACTGCATTGCTTCTGCCGTTCACCAAGGGATACACTGATCCGGGGATAGTGTATGTATTTCCAGGCTGCACTCACCAAGGCTTTCCGTGCATGGACATTTCCGGTCTTGGTGATCGAACCAGACCGAACGGTGTTCCCCGATGAACGCTGAGATGGAACCAGTCCCAGATAGGCCATCAGGGCGGTCGGTTTTTCAAACCGCCGCAAGTCACCGATCTCGCAGACCAGTTGCATGGCCGTAATCAGTCCAATGCCGCGAAAGCCCTGCAGAATCTGGATCGGTTCCTGAAACCTGATGGACTCGGACGCAGTCCGTATCTGCTGTTCCACCTCCCGAACCCGTGACTGGATATAGGTAATATCCGCCAGGCTTCCCCGTAATACCTGCGCGTCGTTGGGCTGATCCAATTCGACCTTATTGATCCAAACCATAAACTTTTGCGTCCAGTTGCCTCCTGCATTATAGCTGTGTCCACGGCCATGCAAAAAATGAATGACTTGCATTTTGGATCGGTGGAGATTCTTTATCAGCGCTTCACGACTCCTGACCAGACTCCGGACAGATCTCAATTCCGAATCCAGAATAAAACATTCGCTCAAAAGACCCGCCGCAAAGTACTCGGCCAGCTTCCTGGCATCACGCCGGTCTGTTTTAATTCGATCCCCAGTGCGCCGTGGAATAGAACCCGGTGCAATGATGGCACAATCAACGCCCAGGGCAGTCAGCGCTTCGTAGAGCGCCGTGCCGCAAAAAGACGCTTCGTAGCAACAACGGAAATCATCGTATTTAGTGTCTGTCCAGGAATACCAGAACATCCTTAAAATGTGCCCTGTAGGCCTCCTACGGCCGTTTTTTAGCGTAATTCTCTAGATTTTTCCTCCACGAGTTTCTAAAGCCCCCTCGGTGGTGGGCGATTTTCAGGAAAATCCACAATCCCTGAAAAACCTGTATTGGAAGCATCCCAAGGCGGTTTTTACTCTGAATTTATTCTTCAGATTTGTCGATCCATGCCTGGATCATGGGAGTATAAGTGGAACCGGGCCGTTCATCTTCAACTTTTTTTTGCGATGCGAAAAGCGTATGACTTTCAATTATCAATGGATTGCATCTCCATGGAGGAGATCCAGCTTGATCCAAGAAGCCGGGATGTGATTCAAGTATTTCTGTATGGGCTCCGACAAATTTTTCTGGACCTCCCGACCCGATTGAAGTTGATGGATCTTTTGGAGAGGTATAAACCGGGAACCCGTAAGAATTGTGGGCGCCCCGGAATGGACGTGTGGAATATCTTGGTTTTGGCCGGCCTGAAGCAGGCGCTGCATTGCAACTATGATCTTTTGACCGCTTTGGCGAACCATATGGATATTGTGCGGCAGATGCTGGGGCATGGAGCGGACGATCGGACCCGCTACACTCGTTCCGCCATTCATGATAACGTATCGGCACTGTCCCCCGAATTGCTGGTGCAGGTCAATTGTTTGGTGGTCAAACTTGGGCACCGAATGGTCGGCAAACCCGAGGGCGAGACGCTCAAATGTCGGTGCGACTCGAAACCGGTGAAGACCAATGTTCGCTTTCCGACCGATCTGCTCTTGCTCTGGGACTCGGTACGTTGTCTGATTCGTGTCAGTGCGAAGGTGGGCAAATCATTTGGGATGGATGGTTGGCTGCAACACCAAAGTCTGAGCAATAAGGTCTACCGGGAATATAGGGCAGCTCGGAAAGGTCAGCGGCGTGACTACAAACTCAAGAACGTTCGCAGATATCTGCGCAGCAGTCGTGCGATGGTCAAAAAATCTCTTGACCTTCTGGAGCAGATCAATGCACTGGAGCAGGAGATTTTGGCCCGTTCCGCCCCCCGTTCCAATGCAGATCAAGCCACTTTGCAGGAAATTTTTGAGGCCAAACAGAAACTCTGTCTGTATCTGGACTACATTGCGCGATTTTCCGATCAGATCCAGCGCCGCATCTTTGAAGGAGAGCAGATTCCTACCCACGAGAAAATCTATTCGATCTTCAAGCCGTTCACGCGATGGATCGTCAAGGGCAAGGCAGGAATCCTCTGCGAGTTGGGGGTCCCGGTCGCGGTGATTGAAGATGAGGATCAATTTGTTTTAGGCTACGGGATTCTTTGGGAGGGAACCGACAAGGATATTGCGATTCCCCTGGTGAAGACCTTGGAGGCACAGTATCCAGGGATCTCCATGACCTGCTCGTTTGACCGGGCGTTTTACAGTCCTGAGGTGCGTAAGCAGTTGGATGAAAAGCTGGAAGTTACGGCCATGCCGAAGAAAGGGGGGCGGACCCAAGAGGAACAAGCACGTCAGAATGACCCGGCTTACCAGAACGCACGGAAGGGGCATGCCGGAGTAGAGTCCTGCATGAACCATCTCAACCATCGAGGCTTGTCACTGGTGCGTGAGACCAGCAGCGAAAGCTTCGAACGTGTGGTGGCAACCTCGGTATTGGCCGCGAACATCCACCGGTTGGGGACGCTAGTGCGAGATCAGGAACGAAAGCGTCTCAGACGTCTCCAGAAACAACGCAAGCGATTGCGGCGCGCGGCGTAGCCATCCCGCTTATCCGAGGAAGAACATCAAGTGGCTCGTACGGGCGGATGCGAGAGGTGTGTCCAGTAGATACGAAATACCTGTAATACAGAAAAATCCAGCACAAACAAGTGTCTCAAAAACGACCGCCCCACCAATAATCAAACGGATTGAACCAAAATGAACCCCAATATCTCGGAACAGACCCGGAGCACAGGCATTTTCTGGACAGACACTATTTAGACCGCATTGATGCCACAAATTGGGACAGACGTTCCGGCTTTTGTGCGGAAAACTCCCGCTCATCACAGAAACGCCGCAGATCCGCATCATAAACGCACGATGCAATCGTGGCACGGTGAACGTCCAGTCCGATAAAGTAACGCGTCTGAGAAGAAGGGGATGTGGGTTGGGATAGCATAGTAATTGAAAGTTAGGTTCAGCAGTAAGGATAAGGCTCGGCTGAGGAACCTGCTATGCTATTATATCTTGCGTAGAGTCTCATGAGATTCAGCTGCGGGGATACATCCTGCCGCACCACAGCAAACTCTCTGCTCAGAAATTCAATCTCTACAAAGATCGAAGCAATTTTTTTGAAAACCAAGGAGTTTATGTGTACCGAAATTACCGGCTGGTTGCATGGGGAGGATGGTTCCGCCTGATTGCTAAAAACAGATCTGCCCAACTGGCACGCGTTCAGATTGACTTCCCTAGTTCACTTGATCACTGTTGGACGATTGATATCAAAAAATCACGCGTTCAGCCTCCCCGAACGATCCGAAGTCGCTTACGGCAGATTCTGGACAAGATTGTTACCCCCAGCAAGAGAGTCTATCATGAACGTGGGCAGCGGCTTCATTCAGATAACCCCTATCCATTATGGGATCGAATTGCAGATCACAAAGGCATCCGATATGCACTGAAAAGCGATCATCCATTAATAAAAAAGCTGACGCAAAAACTTGATGAAGTGGGGCAATCACAATTGAAGCTGCTCATTCGTGCGGCAGGAGAAGACCTGCCAGTAGAGAGGATCTCCCTAGATTGGAGTGACAATCCAAAGGAGCTGCGCACACCCAATCAGACGAATGAATCAATCTTAGAGCGGCTTGAACAACTCCATGAGAGCCTCCCCGAAGACTTACGGTCCGACATGGAAGCATTTCGTGAATTCCTTGATACGACACACCTCTTCGATCAGTACCGGAGTGCTGTTGACGATTACATAAAACGGTGGAAATCATGATGGCACATCGGCTGGAAGTGGAAAACCAAATCGTCAAAAATCTGATCTTCGCCATGGAAAAGTGTGCATCAACCCCCTCAATGAGCGATATCAGGACGCAAGCAGGGCTATTTGCCGAGGCTTATGGTTTTGACGAAAATCTGGATCCCCTAATTAAAAAGGCTGAAACCGCAATCACGACCACCATGGAACCTGGAGTTTCCCTGACTCAACCAGATTCTCACCATGATACCGATTGGGTTCACAAATGCGCAGAAGATATTGAATGGACCTACACCAATGGATATTTCGAATACCTAGCTTCATGCGAATGGTCCGTCAGGATGCGCCAGTCGCTTCGTGATGTAAGCAAAAAAATGCTCGGACTTTTGCGGAATCCGATGGACGACGAACGATGGGATAGACGCGGTCTAGTAATTGGTAGCGTACAATCAGGAAAAACGGCCAACTACCTTGCCCTGATCGCACGAGCGGCAGACGCAGGGTACAAGTTCATCATCGTGATCGCGGGAATCCAGAATGCGCTCCGAAGCCAAACACAGCAGCGCGTTGACGAAGGATTTATCGGCTCGCACTCTGAGTCAAGAAATATAATTGGTGTGGGGAAGGTCGTCCAGGAGTTCCCTCATCCGGTGACACTTACGACTGTCAGCGATGATTTCACCAAGCAAATAGCTAGTGTCTGTCCAGGAATACCAGAACATCCTTAAAATGTGCCCTGTAGGCCTCCTACGGCCGTTTTTTAGCGTAATTCTCTAGATTTTTCCTCCACGAGTTTCTAAAGCCCCCTCGGTGGTGGGCGATTTTCAGGAAAATCCACAATCCCTGAAAAACCTGTATTGGAAGCATCCCAAGGCGGTTTTTACTCTGAATTTATTCTTCAGATTTGTCGATCCATGCCTGGATCATGGGAGTATAAGTGGAACCGGGCCGTTCATCTTCAACTTTTTTTTGCGATGCGAAAAGCGTATGACTTTCAATTATCAATGGATTGCATCTCCATGGAGGAGATCCAGCTTGATCCAAGAAGCCGGGATGTGATTCAAGTATTTCTGTATGGGCTCCGACAAATTTTTCTGGACCTCCCGACCCGATTGAAGTTGATGGATCTTTTGGAGAGGTATAAACCGGGAACCCGTAAGAATTGTGGGCGCCCCGGAATGGACGTGTGGAATATCTTGGTTTTGGCCGGCCTGAAGCAGGCGCTGCATTGCAACTATGATCTTTTGACCGCTTTGGCGAACCATATGGATATTGTGCGGCAGATGCTGGGGCATGGAGCGGACGATCGGACCCGCTACACTCGTTCCGCCATTCATGATAACGTATCGGCACTGTCCCCCGAATTGCTGGTGCAGGTCAATTGTTTGGTGGTCAAACTTGGGCACCGAATGGTCGGCAAACCCGAGGGCGAGACGCTCAAATGTCGGTGCGACTCGAAACCGGTGAAGACCAATGTTCGCTTTCCGACCGATCTGCTCTTGCTCTGGGACTCGGTACGTTGTCTGATTCGTGTCAGTGCGAAGGTGGGCAAATCATTTGGGATGGATGGTTGGCTGCAACACCAAAGTCTGAGCAATAAGGTCTACCGGGAATATAGGGCAGCTCGGAAAGGTCAGCGGCGTGACTACAAACTCAAGAACGTTCGCAGATATCTGCGCAGCAGTCGTGCGATGGTCAAAAAATCTCTTGACCTTCTGGAGCAGATCAATGCACTGGAGCAGGAGATTTTGGCCCGTTCCGCCCCCCGTTCCAATGCAGATCAAGCCACTTTGCAGGAAATTTTTGAGGCCAAACAGAAACTCTGTCTGTATCTGGACTACATTGCGCGATTTTCCGATCAGATCCAGCGCCGCATCTTTGAAGGAGAGCAGATTCCTACCCACGAGAAAATCTATTCGATCTTCAAGCCGTTCACGCGATGGATCGTTAAGGGCAAGGCAGGAATCCTCTGCGAGTTGGGGGTCCCGGTCGCGGTGATTGAAGATGAGGATCAATTTGTTTTAGGCTACGGGATTCTTTGGGAGGGAACCGACAAGGATATTGCGATTCCCCTGGTGAAGACCTTGGAGGCACAGTATCCAGGGATCTCCATGACCTGCTCGTTTGACCGGGCGTTTTACAGTCCTGAGGTGCGTAAGCAGTTGGATGAAAAGCTGGAAGTTACGGCCATGCCGAAGAAAGGGGGGCGGACCCAAGAGGAACAAGCACGTCAGAATGACCCGGCTTACCAGAACGCACGGAAGGGGCATGCCGGAGTAGAGTCCTGCATGAACCATCTCAACCATCGAGGCTTGTCACTGGTGCGTGAGACCAGCAGCGAAAGCTTCGAACGTGTGGTGGCAACCTCGGTATTGGCCGCGAACATCCACCGGTTGGGGACGCTAGTGCGAGATCAGGAACGAAAGCGTCTCAGACGTCTCCAGAAACAACGCAAGCGATTGCGGCGCGCGGCGTAGCCATCCCGCTTATCCGAGGAAGAACATCAAGTGGCTCGTACGGGCGGATGCGAGAGGTGTGTCCAGTAGATACGAAATACCTGTAATACAGAAAAATCCAGCACAAACAAGTGTCTCAAAAACGACCGCCCCACCAATAATCAAACGGATTGAACCAAAATGAACCCCAATATCTCGGAACAGACCCGGAGCACAGGCATTTTCTGGACAGACACTAGCTAGGCAGAGCAGATATAAACTGGCCGACTTTAGAAAGCCGGTCATTCTAGTCATCAAGAAGAACGTGAGTGTACTGAATTTTCTCTACGATTGGCTAAAGGATATGAACGCTCAGGAAGGGGATCAAATCAAAACGGCCCCGATGCTGTTAATCGACGATGAAGCCGACCATGCTTCAATTAATACAAACGATCAAAACCTGGACCCTACCAGAACCAATCAACTGATCCGAAAAATCCTGAGTCTTTTTGCAAAATCCAGCTTCGTCGGATATACCGCCACACCGTTTGCAAACGTATTCATCCCAGAAGACCAGGACGATTTATTTCCTCGCGATTTTATCCACTGCCTATATCCGCCAACCAGTTACTTTGGACCGGAGAAAGTATTTCTTGAGAAGAATTCACCCTTTACAGTTCTAATCAATGACTGTGAAGACATGCTTCCCCTCAGTCACAAGAAAGATCATGAAATTTATGAGTTACCTACTAGTCTGCACAAAGCTGTAACCGAGTTTGTAGTCGCAAGAGCCATTCGGAATCTGCGAGGCCATGAAGCGCATCACTGCTCCATGATGATAAACGTGTCAAGATTTATGAACGTTCAGGAGAATGTTCGCGACTTGGTCAGTATTTACCTGCAAAAACTGAAAGATGCTGTCACAGCGAATTACAAAATGCCTGAATTGATTTCTTCTCGGAACACCTATATGAAGAATCTGAGAGAGGCATATGAGGAAGCTTACCCCGACTGCGGAAATTCGTGGGAGGAAGTGAAGGCTGCACTGCGCGAAGCCGCTACCTGTGTTCGTCTATTTCTCATCAACAGCAGGTCCGAAGAAAAACTGGACTACCGAAAATACGAATCCAATGGCAATGGACTGACCGCAATTGCAATTGGAGGACTGAGTCTCTCACGTGGACTCACCATCAAGGGATTGTGTGTGAGCTATATCTACCGAAGTACACGCATGTACGACACACTGATGCAAATGGGACGATGGTTTGGGTACCACATTGGGTACGAGGATCTTTGTAGAATTTATTTATCCAAAAATGCGATTTCGTGGTACTCATATATCGCCAACGCTTCATCAGAACTGATTGAACAGGTTCGGGAAATGGCGCTACAGAATAAAACCCCAAGTAATTTTGGGCTGTATGTGAGGTCACATCCTGATCGGCTTCTGATTACTTCACCGAAGAAAATGCAGCATGGCAAAAAAAGGGGGCTTCCCCTTTTTAAGTGGGTTCGGAGTCAGAACTGAGATGAACCACGATGCGATTGAATAGATTCGGAATGGATTTCTTTATTTATTTTGGGTCTGTTTTTGGAGTTCAAATCAAATATTTCATTCACCATGAGTGTACGTATTCAAGATATCAATTGATTGTTAGGGATTCAGTCTCCGTGGGAAGTCTCGGAGATCAAGCAAGATGATGCAACGCAGCTGGCTGAGATCCATGTGATTTGTTCGGAGGGTTCGGTACTTCGCTGTCCTGAATGTAACAAAGTTTGTCCTGGCTACGACCATCGTCTTCGGAAATGGCGTCATACGGATATCTGCGAGTATCAGACGAGTGTGGTTGCGAAAGTTCCTCGGGTGGAGTGTTCGGAGCATGGAATCAAGACGGTTTCGGTGCCCTGGGCGGATGAGCGCGTGCGTTTTACGACGGCATTTGAAGCGAAGGTCATTCACTGGTTGCTGGATACCACCAGTATTTCAACGGTGGCCTCCAGGATGGGAGTCAGTTGGACGATGATTGCCAACATTATGGAGCGTGCGGTAAATCGGGGACTGGACCGCAGAAAAGACGAACCCATTGCCCATATCTGTGTCGATGAGACCTCTTATAAGAAAGGGCACAATTACATTACTGTGGTGTCCAATCCAGACACGGCCACCGTGCTGTATGTCGGGGAGGGTCGGACAATGGCCAGTTTGAACGGGTATTATGGTGGACGTTCTGCGGAGCAGTTGGACGCCATTGAAAGCGTCAGTATGGATATGTGGCCCGCGTATATCAGTGCCACGAAATTGTGGGTTCCCGGCGCGGATAAAAAGATTGCATTTGATCGTTTTCATGTGGCCAAATACATTGGAGATGCCGTGGATAAAGTCCGTCGGCAGGAGAACCGGGAATTGCGGAAAGAAGAAATCTACGATCTCACTGGAACCAAGTATGATTGGCTGACCAATCCGAAGAATATGTCGACGCGGCAAAAGAAACGATTCAACCAGTTAAAGACCAGTTCGCTGAAAACAGCTCGTGCGTGGGCCATCAAGGAATTGTCCCAGAAGTTATGGCATTATGTCCATCCCACATGGGCACTCAAAGGATGGAAACGATGGCTGTCCTGGGCCATGCGTTGCCAACTGGAACCGATGAAAAAAGCGGCGAAAACCATCAAGAATCATTTGTGGGGGATTATCAATGCAGTGGTCTTAAAGGTCAGCAATGGCCCCGCCGAGAGCATCAACAGTCGCATCAAATCCGTCAAAATTCGTGCTCGTGGATTCCGAAACAAACAGCGGTTTACCAATGCAATCTACTTCTATCTCGGCGGACTGGATTTGTATCCAGTAGGCTTCCAAAATCATACTACCCACACGTAAAAGCGAAGAGCCAAAAAAATTACACTGCGACATAATTACGGTGGAGGACTCAGAGAATTTGCAATCCTACCCTTGGATTCTTCTAAGAATTCCAAAAATGAAAAGCTTATCACTGATACTTGGGGAAAAGAAAAACTTCAGCGTGCAAAGAGACCGGGGGAAGAAACCAGTAAAGGATGGATCGTGCGTCATGTACCTGTAGAACGGATTGAGAGATTTTTGGTGCAATTCATCACACATAAGACACTCAAATGGAAGAAAGAGGGTGTAATTGAATATCTGCGGGCTAAATCCGATCTGTATCGAACATGCGATGTGGTTCTGGTTTCTATTGGTGAAGAAGAGAAGACCAAACCATTGCGTTTGGGGGTGCAGAAAAGGGCGTCCAAAGACGAAATCAAGGGGGATCGCTGGGGCATCCGAAAACATCGGGTTGCAAGCCGGGGAGACGAAGGTCTTGGTTTGTCCAAGAAACAAGTGCTGGAGGCACAAAAACGTGCAAAATCAAGGCCTCCCAGCGATATGCACTATCGAGCAGTTCGGAAGCACCCCCTCCTCATGATCCATGTCTTAACAGGAGACGCTGGTTCGACACTCGAAAATGCCCGAATCCCAACGATCGGCATGAGCTTCCCGCCAGACGACTATACCACTGAAGTTGAAGTCGTAGCAAATCCGGCTTATGTTCTTGCTGTTCACGGCGAAAAAGAATCTGATTGGGAGATCGGAGAAGATTGAACATCACCAATGAATCATGGAAACAAACAATCTTAAACCTGAACCCCACTCCACCCCCTGGGATGACATTAAACAGCCGAATATAAACTACAATGTTCGACGAGTGAATCCTGATGCGTTGATCCCTACCTACTGGGGCAAAGATGTGTACGGGAACTGCCTTCTCATCATGGAACTTGAAGGAGATCATCAGAAAGCATTCTTCAATACAAACCTGAACATTCGAGGTATTGATATTGACCTTCGTCAACATCCCGGCAAGCGGGAGCAAACCCTGGTACTCACACTTACCAGCCACGCCGATCTTGATCTGTTCCATGCACTCTGTAAAACACTGACACGAAATGTCGGTAATGCTTCAAACCCAAGGACTGCCCTGACTATTGCGCTGAACCAGTTGAAGCGCTGGCAACGATTTCTTGCGGGAGACAAACCGCGACTACTGTCTCCCTGGGAAGTCCGAGGTCTTTTTGCAGAACTGCATTTTCTTCAATCACTCTATACCCATCTCCTAAATCATAATGAGGCACTGAATGCCTGGATTGGACCGAAAGGTGGAAAGCAGGACTTTGTATTCGGGAACACGGCCGTGGAAGTCAAAACCCTTTCAAACAAAGGACCTAATCTTGTCAATATCTCCTCCGAAAACCAGTTGGAGAGCCCGGCTGAAAAGCTGTATTTAACGACGAGTCGCATCATTGAAAGTTCTGAGCTTTCCTCGGCCATCTCTCTCAACGAAATGGTCCAAAGGATTGAAACCGATCTGATTGGGGGCTCAGCACTTGACGAGTATCAGACCAAACTCGCCGAAGTTGGCTACGCGGAACTCCATCATTATGATAATCCCTCCATGCAGGTCGCTGAAACACGTGCCTATCAAGTTATTGATGAGTTCCCCCGCATTATTCGATCTGAAATACCCAATGGAATCCAGAACGTGAAATACCAACTACAGGTTGATGCTGTAGAACCTTTCATTTGTCCCTTCGAAACGATCTGGAACATGAGCGAATGCAAATAACACAGGAAGAATATTTCCAGGACTTCCGCCGTGAGTTACAGGTTGATATGGAGACCCACGGGGAGTTTCAGAAAACTAGCTTTCTGGCTAAGGTCTCAGAAGAACTCATTAACACTGGTGTTGTAACTGGATTTGATCCCTGCAACTACCGTAAGAAACGAGGCGTCCACCTTCATATGAAGGTGGACGGGTTCTACTTTAACGAAGGGGGAACTACCTTGGACTTACACCTTGCAGATTTCGAGAACCGGGTGGAGCTTGAGACACTTAACAAGATTGACTATGATCGCGAATTCAAACTGATTCGCCGCTTTTTCCTAGCTGCAAAAAATAATAATCTGCACCAGACGATTGATGAAACAGCCTCTGAATATCCATTAGTTCGTGGGATCCATGATAGGAGACACCAAATCCAGAGAGTAAACTTCTTCCTGTCCTCCGAGCGATTGCTTAAAACGCGCAGCAAGGAGATTGAAACACATGATTTGAGTGGCGTTACAGCAGTTTATTCCGTTTGGGATATTTCACGCTTGTATCGCCAATACTGCTCACGTGGCGGACAGGAGCCAGTCGATGTGAATTTTGACGCTCTGTTCCAGCGAGGATTACCCTGCCTCAAAGCGCATGTGGGCAACAACGACTTCGAAGCCTACCTCGTCGTGATCCGCGGAGATATCCTGGCTGGCTTATACGAAGAATATGGAGCCCGTCTTTTAGAGCAGAATGTACGTTGCTTCCTGCAGGCACGCGGAAATGTCAATAAAGGTATCCGCGACACTATTCTGAATGAGCCTCAAAGATTTTTTGCCTACAACAATGGCATCACGGCCACTGCGCGGGACATCACCCTCAATGAAGACCGAAGCCAGATAATTCAAATTCGCGATTTTCAGATTGTAAATGGAGGACAGACAACCGCCTCGCTTTACCATGCATCTCAAATAAAAAATCCGCCTGATCTGTCGAAAGTTTTTGTTCAGATGAAACTCTCCGAGATCAGTGATAACCTCGGCATGGAGGTCGCGCAGAATATAGCAAAGTATGCGAATACCCAGAATAAAGTAAACATCCCGGATCTCCGATCAAATCACCCATTCCACGTTGCAATAGAGAAGTTTTCTCGGCGAATGTGGGTACCTCCCAAAGAAGGTGAGTTAAGTGAGACTAAATGGTTCTACGAACGCTCCCGTGGGCAGTATGCGGACGCACAATCCAGAATGACACAGGGAGAAAGAAAACGGTTCAAGAATGAATATCCTAAAAAATTTACCAAGACTGATCTGGCCAAATTTGAGAATGTCTGGGATGACGAATCGTTTTGGGTGAACCTGGGAGCTCAGAGGAATTTTATCCAGTATATGGACAGAATCGACGAGGCATGGGAGAAGTCCCAAGATCAATTTAATGAGGATTACTACCGGAGAATAATCGCCCGTGCTATCGTGTTCAAAGCAACTGAGCTCATGATTTCACGGCAAGATTGGTATAAATGTCAACCTGGATACAGGGCCAATATTGTTGCATATACACTCTCCGTAGCCAGTGCAGTCAGTAAAAACAAGAACAGAATGTTGGATTACCAAAGGATCTGGAAAGATCAGGGGATTGATGATTCCTTCCGAGACCAACTTGCCTGTATCGCAAAAATCGTCAGAGATATATTGTATCTTGAGCCTCTTGCAAAACCTACCCCCATGAATTTTTATTGGGAATAAGCACCTGTTACAGGCTACAATTTGCATTCTTTTTTGTTCCCAAGTGAGCATAAGGTGGCAAAATAGGCGTTTGGGATTAAGTCACCACCGATTTGCTCCCCCATGACGTCTTCATCTGGCGAATTTTGGCCACGGTCCGTGCGAATTTCCCCCACCAATCCTACGGTCTGATCTCTCAGACCCCCATCTTCTGTTCACGAACCCCGAGTGATCCGGTTTATTGGATCATTCGGAGCATTTGGTCCACCGTGAGCACTAAAACTCCGAACATCAGGTGACACATCACCTTCTGGTGCCCACGCACCCGAAGATTTCGTCCTCCAAACTCGTCCTTGAGTCGACCAAAGGCCCGCTCCACCGTGGAACGTTCCCGGTAGCGGACGCGCTCAGCAGGAACGAACCCGGCGTTGCGGCGCGCCTTTTGCTCCCGTTCATGCGCCGCCTTTTGCTTGCGCGGATTCGGATCAATGATCGGGACATGCCCCGAGTTTTCACTCTGTGCGTACACCTCTTTCGCGTCATATGCACTGTCCATGAGATCATAACAATGGGTCACCCGCTGCTCCGTCATTCTTGCTAATGGAATTGCCACCTGACTATCATGCACAGACGCAGAAGTCACCACACAGCTAATCGGAATCCCACCGTCCGCTGTATCCATGTGCAGCTTAAATCCCGTCCATTTGTGCGTATGTCCCTTCGCATTGCGTTTGCATCCCACCGTACAGTCTTTCGGGAGGTCCTCCAACATCTCGTCTATCTCCATGGTAAGCTGTTTTTCCAGGCGGCGGCGTTCCTGCTTTGGACGTTCTTCCCCCTTCTTTGGACGCCCACGCTTGCGTTTCTTCGGACCCGATTCCGCCTCTTTTTTCTTCGGAACGGGCTTCTGCCTGGCCTCAATCGCCGTTGAATCCCGCGAAATATGCCCAACCAGCTCCCCCTCGTATCCTTTCTTGATCAACGCCACATGAATCCGGTTCGGTAACTGCATCTGGGAAAACTCCTTGAATGCACGCGAGAACGTGGATTCACTTGGCACATCCTGATCACTGGACCAACCACAAATCGACCGAAGTACCTTGTCCATTAGAAGCCGTTCTCGTAACCCAGACGTCGTTGGGATATTCAAAACCATCTTCGCGATAAACGTCCGAGCAAGGGTCACACGATGCGCCGGCGGGCGTCCTCCATACCGGCCCCTCACTGTACCGCGTAGATGGTCCTCTACACACACCATCTCCAGCACCAGCACCAGAGTCTGGTACCGCTTGGGTAACGAACCCATTTGCGTTTCCAGCCAGGGAAACAGTTCCTGTTGGCAGGTGATATAACACCTTCGTATCTTGTCGGTAAGGGACATGGAAACCTCCATCTTTTGTTGGACTTTGGGATGTCCTGAAAATACGAAATTTGGAGGCTTCCACCCCCTTGCTTTTAGAGATTGAGGGCATATTCCCGCGCGTTCAAAAAAAACACGAATCCATGCCCCATCTTGTTCCCCAACCCAGATTCGTCAACGACAACCAACCCCCCAAAAAGTCAAGATTTTTCAAAAAATACCCCGATTCAGAGGTTTTGCAAGAGGCTCTCTTGACAGCCGGGATATTCCGAATTGCTCGGAGTGGGCGAAGAAGAAAGAATTCTGGGCATGTCTCGAACAAAATCTGCCCGAAATAAGCCGAAAATTGACGGAGAATTTCTGGCGCTATTTTATGCCAAATGAAGAAGTTATACCTCAGTCGTCATGACCTGATATATAGCACACGACCTTAGCACATCTATCACACCAAAGGCCTCACAAGGAGCCTACTGCGCTCGCTATCTGCATCTTATCGTGCCCAAACATCCTCCTTCTCCACCCAATACTCCCTGACACTTTCAAACCGCTGTATTCTTTCTGTGATTTTGTCTATCTCTCGCGGATAAAAGGCCATCAACGCATCGCACAATTGCAACATCCAATCCTTTCTTGAATTTTGCGGCACCGTCTGAATGTTATTTGAATTGGCAATCTGAATCTGTCCCCACCCCAAAGCACCTATAGTTAGACATTCCCAATCAAGAAATTCGATTGGTGCAAACAAAACATCCAAAACCTTCACATCTGTTCCATCAACCAAGTACTTGATCATAATAAGAGAGAAAACATTGGTGTCTGACTCATAAAACCGTGCCAACCGCTCGACAGACGTAAGGTTGGGCATATTGAAATGGGTACCTTCTCTATGAGTCTTTACGTCTACTATGGAGTAGATTCCCTCTACATCGGTAAATGCCATATCCGCCATGGCACGGCGAGCAAATTCGCTCGAATACTCACTACACCAATCCCCAAGAAAAGTCTCAAATCTTTCGGCTACCAGGGACTCTAATGCATCTCCAACTGCTCTTGGACTACTGGCTGTTTGGGGAGAAAGAAAATTGTCTAAAGAATTGATGTATTTCCTTATTTCAGTTGCTACTTGCTCATGGTGCCCCTGATAATAGAAGCTTGACTTCATTCGAAAAGTTCTCCCTGGAAAGTGTCCCCTTGCCCCGTCACACTAGACACCTTTCGTTGCTGTGGAAAAGAATTTCTCTCCCAGAAGATACCAGCACTATAGCCTTGGATGCCTGGATCAGATCGTGCGTCACAAATACGTTTCCTTGCCCAACAAAGATACTCGGAATTGATGTCAATACCACACCATTTCCTGCCCAGCTTTTCTGCGACCACCGCAGATGTACCACTTCCCAAGAATGGGTCAAAAACAAAATCATTCTCCTCCGAACTCGCAAGAACTAATTTTGCTAACAACTTTTCCGGCTTTTGGGTAGGGTGTGGAGTGTTTTCAGGCATTGACCAGAACGGCACTGTCAAATCCGTCCATATATTTGATGGATGCGTTAACCGGTAGGCGCCATCGTCCTCCTGTTGCCAATCTTTCGGTTCTCCATTCACACGATACGGAGCCAACACTCTACGCTTCAGCTTTACCGCGTCCACATCGAAATAATAATCCTTGGACTTCGTGCAAAACCAGATGTCTTCTGTATTGTTCTTCCAATTTCGCTGTGCACCTCGTCCCTTTTCTCGCTCCCAAGTGATTCTGTTTTGCACGAAAAACCGCTCTTCCAAAACTGGCTGCACAAGCGCTGATGTCTTCCAGTCAGAGCACACATACACGGTGGCATCCGGTTTCATCATTGGAACAAGTAATTCTAACGCTCTATGAAACCACGAAGTGTAACTATCCTTGTCGCGTCTCCTAAAATGATTCCCATTGTAATTTTTTGTTAGGTTGTACGGTGGATCAAGAATAAGTAAGTCAATGAATTGGTCAGGAAGGTAAGCAGCTATCTCGAAGAAATCTCCTCTGATTAGTTGACCCTCTATGTCTTGACGATCAACCGCTTTCTCAACTCGCAAAATCGCATCCGAAAGTTCAAGAAGTTCTTCCGGAGTACATGTCAGGGTTCGATTTCTTGGGGCACGGTCGGACATGTTATTTCTATTTCTTGCAAGAGGCTCAAGCTTATCCCCTACAACTCACAGCTTCGAGCCTTGGTTCAGAGACTCAATCACCACCATGAATCCCTAAATCAGAACCTCACGTCACGTCTATTTTTAGTCAACTAATTTTTAGTTCCCTTAGAGATTTTAGGGAGGAAAAAGGCCTGATCTAGATCTTACGTGAACGGATTTTTTCAGCATCTCAAGACGGATCTTAGCGAACATTTCTGGTGTCACCGGCAATTCAATTTCGCGCACGCCTTTGTCTAATATTCGGAACTATTCCTCGCCCTGAAAAACCCTTAGTCCACGCAGGGAAGCCTTCTTGTACAGGGGCTCCAGTACGTCTGATAACGCTACCTCGGCGCGCCAAAAGGGAAACTTACCCAAACGCTTCGGTAGCGCAGCCGGCGCAGGTGGAGTACGGACTGCTCCATGGAAATCATCGGGGAATGCCCCCTCCTCCCAGAAATGACCATCCGGTGTGAGAGGAACAGATGTCTGGGCCGTTTGCTGTGCTTCATCTACATCTTTCTCAGCCTCCGACTTGGCTCCCGTGATTTGGAACAGGAGTTTTTCGCGAGTAATGCCACGCAATTCAAAGAGAAAAAACGGGTTCCGATCAAACTCCTCCGCCAACAAATAAATGACCGCGGCAATATGCTTACACGGATTGGACCAATCTGGACAGGAACAGTCTGTCTTAAGATCGTCCCCTCGTTGAGGGAAAAGTGGCATACCATGCTCCTTCATGATTGCCTCAAAATCCGCCGGGATGTCACCGGCCAGAAGCCGGGCAACATAAAACGGCTGTTCCCGCAAAGACTTTGTCAATTTTTTCCAGTCTGTAGGCTTGTAGGTCTTTATTTTAATGCCAAGCCTGTACGGGGATCCGCGAGAACCCTGAACCGCAGAATGTACTTCCCCCGCCTTAATATCAATAAATACCACCTGACCGCTGCGCGCATACGATTTCCCACGCCCCAGCCGGGCTCCGATAGAAAAACCCTCAAGCGTATCAATCCATTGACTTCCCCACCAAGTCTGTCCAAACTTGCCGCGTTTTGACTGCGCCTTGATTCCACCCTTTACCGCACGCGGCCTTGAAGGTGGGAAATAATAATGATCGTGATAACGAGGCATGTATCTATTCCCTAAGTTTAACCCTACCCATTGATTAAGACTGGACCGCTCCTTTTTGGAGTTGAAGTATTTTTTTGAGGTCCCGCGTGGACAGCTCGGTGATCCATTTCTCACCTGTACCGACAATACTGTCAGCAACTTCCTGTTTTTGTTCAATCATTTCATTGATCTGTTCCTCAACGGTGCCCGTGCATACGAACTTGTAGACCTGTACATACTTCGTCTGTCCGATCCGGAAAGCACGGTCCGTCGCCTGGTTTTCAACGGCCGGATTCCACCATCGGTCATAATGGAATACATGGTTGGCACGTGTGAGGTTCAAACCGGTGCCCGCAGCTTTCAGGGATAACAGGAAGAAGAGCGGCCCACCTTTTTCATGCTGAAAACGCTCAATCATGCGGTCACGCTGCTTCTTCGGGACACCTCCATGCAGAAACAGAGCCTCGCTCCCGAAGGTCTCCTGTAGGTGCTGTTGGAGAATCCCGCCCATTTCCCTGAACTGTGTAAAGATCAGTACCCGGTCTCCAACCTCGTAGACCTCTTCAAGCATTTCTGTGAGGCGGGTTAATTTGCCAGAGCGTCCAGGAATTGCAGAACCGTCATGCAGGAACTGCACTGGATGGTTACAGATCTGTTTGAGCTTCATCAGCGTAGCCAAGACGATCCCTTTGCGCTGAATATCTTCGGCACCCTCAAGAGATTCGGACAAATCCTTTACAACGGCCCGGTACAGAGAACCCTGTTCCTTCGTTAGATTGGTGAATACGTTTGTTTCCTGCTTTTCAGGCAGATCGTCAATGATCGTCTTATCCGTCTTGAGACGGCGAAGGATAAATGGGCCTGTAATTTGTTTCAGGCGCTCAACTGCTTCCGTATCACGGTCAACCTGGATTGGAACGAAAAAACGGCGTTTGAACTTTGCCTGACTGTAAAGAAAACCCGGATTCAAGAATTCCATGATAGACCACAACTCACCGACATTGTTTTCAACGGGAGTACCTGTGAGTGCAAGACGAAAATCGCTCTTGAGTGCCCGGGCAGCCTTGGCCTGTTTTGTGGTGGGGTTTTTGATATTCTGGGCTTCATCCAGAATCACCGCCGCCCAATCAACCTGATTGAATGCCTCAAAATCACGATACAGAAGCGGGAAGCCTGTAATAACGATCGCCTGTTTTAGAGCTTCTTCCTGGAACGGTTCAGGTTGTTTGACACGCTGGGGACCATGATGCACCAGAACCGGCAAGTTCGGGGTAAAATGAGCTGCTTCTTTTTGCCAGTTGCCCATCACGGACGTTGGGCATACCACAAGCACTGGACGCTTATCGTTCGTTTCCCAGTTATGCTGGATGAATGCCAGAGTTTGCGGGGTTTTTCCCAAACCCATATCATCGGCTAGGCAAGCGCCAAACCCCCAACGTTGCAAAAAGGACAGCCACGCATAACCGCGGGACTGATAAGGTCGCAATGTTCCTGAAAACTGATCTGGAACGGGGATCTCTTCCATTTCTGCGCCGTGCTCCAGGGAGTGTAGCAGATCCCCAACCCATCCCGTCGCCTCTACACCTTTAAAGGACAGTATTTCTGGCGTTTCTGCCAAGCCAATCGCCATGTGTACGACATCGCGGGCGGTAATCGCTTGGCTACTGCTTTTCTTCTTCCAGAAATCAATCGCTTCCTGAAGTTCTTTAGCATTAAACTGCACCCACTGCCCCCGAACCTTTACGAGAGGTATTTTCATCGCGGCCAACGTTTCCAACTCTTCAAGTGAAAGTTTCTCGTCCCCCAAAGCAATCTGCCAGCCAAAATTGATTACCTCATCAAGAGAAAAATTTCCCTTGCTCTTCATTGTGGGGGAAGTCACAGAAGCACGCACCGACAACTTGTTTCGGGGACCGGTGGATGACCACCATGCGGGAAGCTGTACTTTGTAGCCGGCCTGTTGCAATAACCAGGCTATTTCCGTGAGAAATATGTAAGCCTCCTCGGTATCAAGCGCTGTACCTCCTGGGCGAGGCTGCTTTAAGCTTTTTTCAAGCAATATATGCAGGCTGGAGACCTGTCCGAGTGAAGTCAGGAGATATTCCTGAATATTTGCCTGTCGCTTCGCGAAAATCGACTTCGTTTGCTCTCCTGGATTCCACGCATCCGAAACTTCAATGAACAGACTGGGATCGTCCGCAGCATTCAATAGATAGCGTACATACCATTGTTCTGCACCCTCATCATCCTTAGGTTCCTCAAGACGAAAACTGAGACGGAATGGAGCTCTGGTTGAAACCGAGATTGAGCGTCGCCAGGCCTTGATCTGGCTAGCCAAATACGCCAACGTTTCTGTATCACCTGACATGGTGCCATCCCATGTACGCAAAGCATGAATCCATTGATCATGCACGCTCGCAAACGATTTTTTGCTGGACTTGCGCGCCCGGGAACGCACCGGGCGTTTATCAATCCAGGATAGACGCACCAGATAATCAACGAATGTTTCCGTAATCTTCGTAACGGCGGCGAGCGGTGCTTTTCCAGGCACAGTCTCCGCCTCGTGGGCCAATGCTCTACTAGCTTGAGGCATCGCCTTGGCAAGCACGGAAAGCCTGTCCGCGTTGTTCCCCAGGAAGACAGGCTCCCATACGGCCTGCAACCTTCCATCCCGTTCAAGAAGACCTGGAACAAACTGTTCTTGAGCTACAAGTGAACTAGTAAAACGTAATACTCTTGTGAAGAAACGCACATCCGAGCCAAGGATTACCCCTGGAGCAAGCATTGTTTTACCATAACAGGTAGTCAGAAAATGGAATGCCTCCTCAACAGATAAAGCGATGGCAATAATGCGCCAAGAAACCAGTGCACATTCAGTATCATCAGCCGGTATATCTGCAATCAGCGGACTTGAGGGCAAAGGAATACCATCCCGTGTAGGTAGCCATAAATGTAGAGAAACAGCACTTTTTTCTTGAAGGCGAAGACCGCCCTCGGCGGCAGCATTCACCAACGCCTTTGCTGTCGTAGCGTAGGGGAAGTCTGTCGATGGATTTGCTTCAAATGTGCTTTGACCATCTCTAGGAGGCGCTTCGCCCCATATGAACAACTGCTCATCACAGACACCGATATGGAGTAGAATGATTATACCTTTGTCAGATCTAGTGGATATATTAGGGAATGTCAAGTGGCCGGGGGAATTTCACCCCCGGCCACTTGACATTCTCATATATTACATCAAAACGACTAAAACTACGCTATACTGCTTTACTGAATGGAACCGTCATGATCTGCGCCTAGCCGAAAAACTGCTCTGCGATCAAGATAAGGTGACTGTATTACTTTGTGCATATGCGTGCTTCAGAAGGGGATGCGTCCCCTCATAAAGCCTTGTCCATTGAATTTTTTATATTCTGCCTTTGCCTCGCTATTTTTTCCAGAAATAGGGAGAGGGGGATGAAACATTCATCTAAAATTCGATTAACCAATGCAACATATTACCCTCCACTCTTTGAATTTTTTTTCATTCCTCGCCTCACGGACCACGGTCACTGCTCTCGTTCTGGGACTTCTTGCCTTTATAGCCGGATGTGATTCCACTGGTGTAATCACTGAGCCGATATCTCCACAATCTGAAAAAACTACCGCTCCGCATGGAATCATCCAACCATCAGTTATTGATGGCCGGATCGCCTTTGACGACACTGATGAATTTCGAGTTTTCATGGCATCCATCATCAACAGGGAAGATACTTACCTAGATTCTGTACAGACAGCGATTAACTTCGTATCCCTGAGGTCCGACACTGATAGACTTGCAGAAAAGGACTGGGGAAAGATATTGACGAGTTAGAGGTCGTAGAGGATCCATTTTTCGCAACCGTATTAAACCCAAAAGGAGAATTCCAGGTTGGAGATATGGTCTATAAGATTACGCGAAACTACGTGTACCGGGTGCCCGAAACCAACGCTGATTACCTAAGCTCTATTCCTCTAAGAAATCGTGATAAAGTCCCCTTCATTCAGAAGACAAACCACGATCCTAGTGTGGAAGTCTTTGAAGTAGAGAGATCTGAAATAGAATTAGCACACAAATCTTTATCATCCGGTAGAAGGGACGAATGTGAATCATATTTTAATAACCGGAGGCGTGTTAAAGGACAGGCGTGGATTAGCTACTGGCGTATATTTGCGTCGGCGACTACGGAAATTGAAAGCCAGAGAAAAGCATGGTTTCGGTGGTGGCGTACGTCCATAAATTGGGTACGCTTAGAGGCGGATTATAATTTGGAGCAGGTCACGACGGTTGAAGCAGCGTGGGGGACATTCACTCTTGTGGTAAACTCAACCGAAGGTAGTTATACTAAAACGAAATACTCTGCTTCAGAAATCAGAAAGAATTTTGACTGGAATGTAGGTATAAACCAAAAAGCGAATAAGATAAAAGGCTGGATCTCCAGCACCTATACAGGAGACCGTACTGATGATGGGATAACCAGAACCCGATCATGTTCAACCTATGCTTCTAGAAAATGAAATTGGACAAAGCAGTTGTTAGATAATAATCCGGGCGTTTCACTCATCATTGCACATTAACTTGAAGGGGGGCATGATTGGATCACACCATACACTTTCCAAAATTTTTGGTAACGGGATATCTGTCAGCTTACTGTTTGTTGCTTTGTTGCCCATTGTCTGCTTCGTACAACCCTCGCACGCTCAGTCTGGTATTGGTGTGGGACTCGTGTTCTCAAAACCACATGCCGGAGGATTAAGTGTTCGCTATAAGACCATTCAGGTTATGGTTGATGCAAATATCAGCGGTGGTGTCGGTGCTGATGGTCGCAATCGCACTGATGTTAGTGCCCGTCGCATAGCCGTTCGGTATAACTATTCTGTTCGGGATTGGAAAAGAATAAGATTCAAAATCTTCGGACAAATAGGTCAGCATAAATTCCCTGTGTCAGACCCAAAACCAGTTTTACCAACACTGTATCAATTTACGGGAGGTGGCAGCGCGGAACTTCGAATCGGTAGAAAGCCCTCTTTTAAGGGGTTGTTTCTAACCGTAGATGTCGGATTATCTATAGATCATAGGGGGCATCTCGGTGCTATTCCTGCACGAGGAATAGCACTGCACATCTTCTTTTGATTTCTTGCCTAAAAAATACGAACGGGCAGGTTTAGATGTTACCCTATATTTGGGAATTATATACATGTGTACCCAGACTCATGTATCCATTTCACGGGTTCACGAGGTCTCCAATGAGAACGCCTCTCGCCGTGCAGTCGCCCCAATCCCGGAGGCCAATGGCATGTTCAGCCATACCCTGATATACGAAAATTCAACGGATTGTTTGCAATGGATACACACATATATAATTACCCTATATTTCTACATTAAATTGTTGGAGATACAGCATGGTGACAATTAGGTGGTTGAACCGAGGACTGCTGGTGTTACTCCTGTGGAGCACTCAATTCGGCTTGATAGCCGCCCAGCCTGCGACGATCAGCGGTTATTTGGAAGACATCGCGAGTCGAGAGCGAATTCTTGGGGCGAGCGTGTACATTCCGGCGCTCCAGATCGGTACTACGACAAATCAGTATGGATTCTATAGCCTGACCACTGACCCAGGATCTCTTTTGCTCTTGGTTTCACATGTCGGATATGAACCAGCTTGGCATCGCCTTGAACTCAATGGAGATACTACATTGACCATTACACTTGCGTCTCGTGTCGTGAAAATGAAAGACGTAGAAGTCATCGCCGAAAGGGAAAACGATCTGGATGATGTGCAGATGAGCCGCCATGAGATAACAATAGAAGAAATTGAAACACTACCGGTGATTCTTGGAGAAATTGACATTCAGAAAACGCTCCAACTATTGCCTAGTGTTCAGTCAGGCGTAGAAGGTAGCAGTGGATTGTATGTGCGAGGTGGTCGTGCGGATCAGAACCTTATTTTGCTGGACGGACTTCCGCTTTATAATCCCAATCATCTATTTGGATTTTTCAGCGTGTTCAACGCGGCAGCGATGAAACGTGTTGAGTTGATCAAGGGCGGTTTCCCAGCGCGATACGGTGGACGTCTTTCGTCGGTGGTCAGTTACACGATGAAAGAGGGAAACTTGAAACATTTCGCCGGGGAGGGGGCAATTGGGCTTGTTTCTTCGCGCATTATGCTTGAAGGACCAATCGCGAAGGAGCACGCCTCTTTTTTGATAGCTGGTCGGCGTACATACATAGACCAGCTATTGCGTCCCTTTCAGCGTAAACTTACCCGATATGGTGCAGCGTTTTACGATTTAGTGTCTGTCCAGAAAATGCCTGTGCTCCGGGTCTGTTCCGAGATATTGGGGTTCATTTTGGTTCAATCCGTTTGATTATTGGTGGGGCGGTCGTTTTTGAGACACTTGTTTGTGCTGGATTCTTCTGTATTACAGGTATTTCGTATCTACTGGACACACCTCTCGCATCCGCCCGTACGAGCCACTTGACGTTCTTCCTCGGATAAGCGGGATGGCTACGCCGCGCGCCGCAATCGCTTGCGTTGTTTCTGGAGACGTCTGAGACGCTTTCGTTCCTGATCTCGCACTAGCGTCCCCAACCGGTGGATGTTCGCGGCCAATACCGAGGTTGCCACCACACGTTCGAAGCTTTCGCTGCTGGTCTCACGCACCAGTGACAAGCCTCGATGGTTGAGATGGTTCATGCAGGACTCTACTCCCGCATGCCCCTTCCGTGCGTTCTGGTAAGCCGGGTCATTCTGACGTGCTTGTTCCTCTTGGGTCCGCCCCCCTTTCTTCGGCATGGCCGTAACTTCCAGCTTTTCATCCAACTGCTTACGCACCTCAGGACTGTAAAACGCCCGGTCAAACGAGCAGGTCATGGAGATCCCTGGATACTGTGCCTCCAAGGTCTTCACCAGGGGAATCGCAATATCCTTGTCGGTTCCCTCCCAAAGAATCCCGTAGCCTAAAACAAATTGATCCTCATCTTCAATCACCGCGACCGGGACCCCCAACTCGCAGAGGATTCCTGCCTTGCCCTTGACGATCCATCGCGTGAACGGCTTGAAGATCGAATAGATTTTCTCGTGGGTAGGAATCTGCTCTCCTTCAAAGATGCGGCGCTGGATCTGATCGGAAAATCGCGCAATGTAGTCCAGATACAGACAGAGTTCCTGTTTGGCCTCAAAAATTTCCTGCAAAGTGGCTTGATCTGCATTGGAACGGGGGCCGGAACGGGCCAAAATCTCCTGCTCCAGTGCATTGATCTGCTCCAGAAGGTCAAGAGATTTTTTGACCATCGCACGACTGCTGCGCAGATATCTGCGAACGTTCTTGAGTTTGTAGTTACGCCGCTGACCCTTCCGAGCTGCCCTATATTCCCGGTAGACCTTATTGCTCAGACTTTTGTGTTGCAGCCAACCATCCATCCCAAATGATTTGCCCATCTTCGCACTGACACGAATCAGACAACGTACCGAGTCCCAGAGCAACAGCAGATCGGTCGGAAAGCGAACATTGGTCTTCACCGGTTTCGAGTCGCACCGACATTTGAGCGTCTCGCCCTCGGGTTTGCCGACCATTCGGTGCCCAAGTTTGACCACCAAACAATTGACCTGCACCAGCAATTCGGGGGACAGTGCCGATACGTTATCATGAATGGCGGAACGAGTGTAGCGGGTCCGATCGTCCGCTCCATGCCCCAGCATCTGCCGCACAATATCCATATGGTTCGCCAAAGCGGTCAAAAGATCATAGTTGCAATGCAGCGCCTGCTTCAGGCCGGCCAAAACCAAGATATTCCACACGTCCATTCCGGGGCGCCCACAATTCTTACGGGTTCCCGGTTTATACCTCTCCAAAAGATCCATCAACTTCAATCGGGTCGGGAGGTCCAGAAAAATTTGTCGGAGCCCATACAGAAATACTTGAATCACATCCCGGCTTCTTGGATCAAGCTGGATCTCCTCCATGGAGATGCAATCCATTGATAATTGAAAGTCATACGCTTTTCGCATCGCAAAAAAAAGTTGAAGATGAACGGCCCGGTTCCACTTATACTCCCATGATCCAGGCATGGATCGACAAACCTGAAGAATAAATTCAGAGTAAAAACCGCCTTGGGATGCTTCCAGTACAGGTTTTTCAGGGATTGTGGATTTTCCTGAAAATCGCCCACCACCGAGGGGGCTTTAGAAACTCGTGGAGGAAAAATCTAGAGAATTACGCTAAAAAACGGCCGTAGGAGGCCTACAGGGCACATTTTAAGGATGTTCTGGTATTCCTGGACAGACACGATTTAAACTTTAAGGCAAACTATATTTTATCGGAGCAAGATCGTATCTACCTGAGTGCCTATACCGGTCAGGATAAATTCTCCTATGAAAAGCGATCAACCCCCCCTGATCTGGGTTCGGATGACCAACTTAATTATGATTTGGGTTGGCGCAATCGTTTAGCATCTCTTCGTTGGAACCGGCTCATTAGGGACCGCTTATTCGCCAATGCTCTTGTGGGCGTTATGCAATATCGCTTTTCTTCGAGTACGCATTCATTAGATGATAGTGACAACAATGTTATCACATATGAGGGAATGTGGCATTCTGAAATTATTGATTGGACTGCAAAGATTGATTTTGAATATGTTCCGAATCCCCAGCATTATGTGCGTTTTGGAATAGAGGGCATTTTGCATCGCTTCAGCCCAGGAACTACCCAGACGAGGCTGGAAGAGTCGGGGAGGCCGCCCGTCAGCCTACTACAGACACCGTCGGGGGCAATTACCTCCCAGGAAATGGCACTGTACGCTGAAGATGTGATACAACTGCATCATGCACTAAGAGTGACTACCGGACTCCGATTTTCAAGTTATGCTGCCCAGCACACACGATTCCGTTCCATTGAGCCACGATTGGGTATCAATGTGCGAGTTTCAGAGACGGGTGCGATCAAAGCTTCTTATGCACGGTCAAAGCAGTATATCCATTTATTGACGGGTGGAGGCACCGCATTTCCTACGGATTTATGGATCCCGAGCATGGATAGCATTACCCCTCAGAGCGGATATCAGGTAGCAGTAGGGTTTCTGAAAAGTTTCCGAGAAGGTCGCTATCAGTTTTCAGTTGAGGGCTATCTCAAGCATATGAAGGGATATCTTGAATACAAGACTGGAGCAGACAGATATCGGTCAGCATTCTTGGATTGGCCAGATCTTCTAGAGATTGGCATAGGTACCTCCCGTGGAGCGGAAATCTTTGTTCAAAAGAAAAGGGGATACCTGACAGGATGGGCAGGCTATACTTGGGCAAGGACTACCAGACGATTTGAGTCTCTCAATGGAGGGCATCCCTTTCCTGATGGGTATGATCGTCGCCATGATATTTCGGTGGTGATGCAGTATCAACTCTCAAATACGAGACAAATATCAGCTGTGTGGGTGTATGGCAGTGGTTACCCAGTCTGGGTTCCTATAGGTCGCTATATAAGTGGTTTTCAAAATTTATTAGACACCGGTCCAGTTAATTCAGCCCGGGCGCCAGCTTATCACCGCCTTGACATCAGCTTGAATATCAAGAAGCAAAGGTCCTGGGGAGAGCGCACGATTAGTGTGGGTTTATACAATGCCTACAATCGGAAAAATCCCATGTTTGTCTATCCAAAAAAAAACCTGACTGGCGAATCTCTTATTTCCTACAGGCAGCTGAGCTTCCTGCAGTTAATTCCCGCCATTTCCTGGCAATGGAGGTTTTAGGTGATGCGCGAGTGGATTGGAATTCTTCTCCTCGCACTGTTGTGTGGATGCGAAACGATTGTTGACTTGGATATTCCTGGAGGTTACCAATCCAGGCTTGTAGTAACATCGCATTTTTCTCCCGATAGCTTATGGAGATTACAAGTGGGCAAGAGTGTCCCTTTAAGAGACAATGCAACGCCAAGTGAGTTGATGTTATCGGATGCCAATATTATCATCATCGGAGAAGATCATTTTCGTGATACGTTACGGCAGATTGATCATGGAATCTATCAGACGGTCCATGACCATCGCCCGATAAGTGGTATGACCTACGAAGTACAAGTGAATGTAGGCGGTTTCCCAATGGCAATGGCTTCCTCTCTGGCACCGTCCCTGGAAAGTAAGCTTCTGGAAATGGAACCCATATCAAGAGAAGATTCTTCTACCCCAAAGCGTTACAGACTGCGCTTCAGATTAGCAGACCAGCCAGGCAAGAATTATTATCGCCTCAATCTTTACCAAGTGATGCCATTCTGCAAGGACGATGCCGGGGGCTTAAGAATCGAAGATGGTCCTGGATATTCATTGGACTATGATTGGCTCTTTTTTCAGAGTAACTCATCCTCATTCCATGTCTATATAGAGGCTGTTGATGATCCGACCATCCCTGATTTAGAAGAAAATTTTGGGCCTGCATTCTTTTCTGATCAACTCTTTGAGGCTACTACGAAAGAGTTCGAAATCACATTTGAGCCGATGATCTTCCAATCAATCAGTCCTCATTTTATGCTTGTGCTCACGGCACTCAGTAATGAGTCGTTTGCATACGAGCGATCACTTGAGTTGCATGATATATTCTTGCACACTCCAAATATTCTTCAAACCAGTAACCGTCTTGCTGTATATACCAACGTACTGAACGGGCTTGGAATTTTTGCGGGTTATACAAGCGACATATACCGGTTTGATACAGAGGGAAATGAATGGCAGGAAGATGTATTAGGCGTTGGTACGAGCGAGTTACAACCCTGTCAATAGCGGTTGTACTTGCGGGTAATTGGAAATCTTCCTTTTGGTTCTACCGCGATTCGTGTGGAATGCTTAATCTGAAACATCCCCTTTCGAAAGCCACGCCCGATTTGTCATTGAACCGTTCAACCCCATTACGGAATCTCCATCATGTTGTGTGGGCTGTACCCATTGTAGAACACGCCTCGGAAGATTCTAAAATTGCTTTCTCTTTTATAGAAATTCAATCAAATTCAGCCTCTTAGCTGTCGGGGATTGTACTCTGAAGATCACGTGACCCATCCGGCTGAACAATGAATTCGAAGGTATAGTAGCGCGATGGTTTGTTTGGATCTGGCGGATTTGGACTTCCCTGATAGTAGCTCAGAATGCGAAGAGATGCATAGTTACCCGTTGCGGTTTTCATCACGATAGTGCGTCCGGGAATAGGGCTGATGAGACCCGAATCTGCATCATAATTGTACCACCCGTTGTCAGAACCTGTACAAATGGCCAGCTTACTGCCGGGTACAGGCCCCACCGGGGTTTGAACTTGTGGGCAAGTACTGTTTTCTCCATCCGTGATATACCCACCTGCTGGCGCTTCGACTACCTCATCAAACAACTGGGCAAGGATTTGTGCACCTGCCTCGCCAGGGCCACTTTCACCTCCATTGAATATGATGACGGTGTTTTTGAAGCCTATATCCCAGACCGTTCCTGTGGAGTCTGTCTGGCGTTGATCGACATCCGTTATTGATGAGGAAAGGACGACCTGATTTGCATCCAGATCATAAAGCGTAAAGAGATTGTTTGAGATTGTCCGTCCTGTTGTCGGATCCCTGCCTGATACCAGGTCAGCCGGTATATCCTCCGCCAGCTGCGTATCAAGCGGAATGGGCTCTGGTTCGGTGCTCGCGCTGTCACATGCACCGATGAATATCGTTATTGCTGCTGCACCCAACCAGGCATCTCGAAAAATGACCCGAGTCTTTCTGGCAAGTAATGTTTGGTTCATTGTTAGAAATTAAATCCGAGTGATACATAGCCCCGACGCCCTGGAAGTGAGGGGACTAATGTGGGATATGTGTGATTAAAAGCATTATCCAGACCTACCTGCACAACTGCTTCAACTGCTTGGACGACTGTAAACGATTTGGTGACTGTTGCACCAAGTACAGCATAATCGGGGACAAATTCGTCCGACCGATTGGCTAGATTGTTTCCATCAAGATCCCGGTATCCATAGCGACTACGCCAGCGCCCTTGGATACTGATGGTCAAATCAAGATCCGTGTTCATGTAGGCAGCACGGATTGAGGCTGAATGGGGCGAGCGTCCAAACATACCTGTGTAATCCCCAAGACCAAGCCGATAATCCCGCCCATTTGGAAGACGCCCAAACACGGTGCCTTCTTTAAGCGCCGCAACCACCTCACGGTCCCTGGCCTGTAGAAATTGATACCCCAAAGTGATATCAAATAGGCTCTGCCTTGCCTGTTGTGATTTGATCCTTGCTTCAAGCTCTATCCCCCGTGTATAGATTCGGGCTAGATTGAAATAACCGTACACGAAAGATCCATTTGTTTTCTGGGCCACCGGCTGCGTCTCAATCAGATCTCGAACATTATTGTGAAATATGTTCGCCTGAACAGCGAGCCACGCGAATGGCTCTACAGATCCGCCCAGATTAAATGCAACAGAGCTTTCCGCCGATAGGGGATCCAACTGAGATATATCGAACAGTTTTTGCTCAATTTGCCCCTCTGCCTCCAATCGTCTGACTCCTTCGCTCATTGGCAGCGAACCAAATACAGAATACCCTCCGGCCGGATTAGTAAAGGACAGGTAAAGCTGGCGGAAGGCGGGTGCCTTAAAGCCGCTGCCGATACTTGCGCGCAAGCGTATTTTGCCTGACGGACGAACCAGTACGGCAAATTTTGGCGTAATCCTAGCAGTATAATCGGAGTGATTATCATAACGCAGGCTTGTATTGAAATGGAGTAGATCCGAAGCTAACCATTCATGTTGGGCAAAAAAATACCCCTGCGTCGATTCTGGATTTGGATCACTTCCCGTTTCCCCATATCGACTTCCCCCAATTTGCTCGCCAATCACTCCACCGCCGAGATTCGCCAAATGCTTTGCACCCCAAAGCATATCCATTTGCATCTCCGCCTTCACAAGCGTCTGGTCGAATTCATCTTCATAGCTAACAAACCCATCACTTTGACGCCGATGATGGGTCTCTGTCTGATAGCCGGTCCCATAAAGTGTCGTATTCCATCGGATTTTGTCACTAAGCTGAACTTCGATTTCTGGATGAATACTCCACTCCAGACGCTGCCCTTCGTCGTTATAGCGATCTTCAAGAGGTTCATTCGTCCCGGAGGCAAATACGCTCTCCTGATTCTCAACGGTTCCCCGAGCACCCAACCTGACCTGGACACGATCCGAGAAGATCATGCGACTCCGGAAATCCCCAGTCCAATCAGAAAAGGAGGGAGTCGTCGGACCATAGGTTCCGGGCGTTAGATCGTAACCGTTCGAGGCATACCGATTGAGCATAAGCCGTGCACCTAGGTTCTCACGGCTCCCCTCCATTTGAAGCGTCATATCTGAAGTGGCATGAGAGCCAATTCGGAAGCTCGCTGCCCCTTGCATTTCTTCAGCCGGCGGAGCCGTAATCAGATTAACAACCCCAGCAAGTGCCTCGCTTCCATACAGGGATGAGGATGGCCCGCGTACAATTTCCAAACGGCTTAGACCTTTCACGGTAATTCGGTCCACATCAAGTGTGCCTGCAGTACGACCGATTATCGGCTCACCGTCCAGTAATATGAGTGTATAGTCGGACGCAAACCCCTGCACCTGCAGCCCCGTACCGTGATCATCGAACAAAAAAGCCATCCCCATCTCATTGGCCAATACATCACCAAGGCGTAATGCACCTTCACGCTGCATGACCTCTGACATAATCACACTTACGGGTACGGCTACATCTTCAAGAATTTTTTCGGATCGTGTAGCTGTGACAACCATGGGGAGCATCCGTACGGTACGTATTGAGTCCACACGGCTAGAATCAGACGGTACCTGTTGTGCAGTCACCGCCCCCGTGCAAAAGAACAGGACTGTGTAGACCCCCCAAATCTGTCTCATCCAAGAGTGATTATGGCGTTGAATTGCCATTCTTGTTTAGATTCAGTCTAAATATATAAAAATCTGTCAACGTAAACAGTTGTAAACTAGATTAAGCGCTTTTGGGTTGAGGGAGATTTTTAGGAGGCTTTGGGACCCAGCTTTTCGGCGGTTTTTTCATCTGTAATGCATCTTGACTCCAGAGTGCCTTGGCGAGTCTTGAAATGGCCTATTCAAGAGCAAGACAGGACTATTGTGCTACCGCTACAATCGCGCATTCCCTGCCAAACCGCTCAATAAAATCTAATCGCTACGGAGCCCCTTTGTGTTGCTCCTCTTTCTGGCTCTCCCGAATATTAGAAATTCCCACCGTTCCGAAATCGTCTGGATTGACCTCAAAATCTTTGCTCCCAATGTCTTGATCCCAGATGGGATGAATCCCGCCGCCTGCCGGCTTCATTGGGTGTCGTCTACTCCGATGGTCGACGAAACTGCTCCCGTTTCCAGGTGAAATGCGCCGAAATTCTATGTGAATACCCCAGGTCACTCACCAGTCCTCCAAAATCCCCAAACCCATAATCAACCGACAGCGGGCCCAGACGTATCCCTGCACCGACAGAGGGGACGATATCCAGTCCGTAACTATCCGTCTGCGCAATACGGTTTATTCCTGCCCGGAGTGCAACAAGATTTCTGAATGAGAACTCCCCACCCAACCTCGGATGAAAGGATAGATCCCCCAGATTGAACGCATTCGCCTGCTGTCCATCAAAAGCAACATCCACATCCAGACCAAATGTCAGGGTGCTCTGGGAACTGATCGGCACGATCAGGCCCGAACCCAGCCGAACAACTGGTAATACCAAGAATGTATCCCCGGTCGGTAGCTCCTGATCAAAGACTTCTGTAAACGTGTAAGGCGCTCCAGTATCCGGGTTCGTTTCCTCAATCGAAAACGCCGATGCATTCACACTCCAGCTCTGGAGCATCGTTGACAGGTCCTGCAGCTGTACGCCGATCATAAACCGGTCTCCATGCCACTGAGCACCTGCATCAAAACTATATCCCCATGCGTCTGCAAAATCGCCGATGGTGCGTCGAATAATTTTGCCTGATGCGCCAACCACGAATCGCTGGTTGAGCCGCCGCGCATAACTGATCAGAAATGCCATATCCGCTGCAGAGAAGCTGGTGATGTACGACTCAGGGTTCGCCTTAGGCTGGTTACGCTCGGCATCCCAGGCATTCAACGTATTCTTGATGTCGTTCACGCCACTTCGAAAAAAACTCAGACCCACGGTGGAATTATGACTGACCGGATAGGCAATCGCTGCAAAATCAAACGATACAATACCAGCGAAGCGCTCTGCATGCATGTAGGCGACTTCAGGATATTGCGTATGTGCCAACCCTGACGGATTCCAATAAACGCTGTTTACATTCCGGGTCTGCGCAACATTTGCACCCCCCATCGCCAGTGCCCGGGCATCTACTCCCCCTGCCAGAAAGTCGGCTCCATATTTGGCAATCCTTTGCGCCGATGCAGGAATGCACCAGATCAGCGTAGCCAGCAGAAAAAGAATAAGGTGGCGCAAGATCATTCAGCTCTGTATACTGAACTTATACACGAAAAACCCTTGTACTGACATCCCGACACTTGGACTACAGGATACGTTATCTGTCGTATGCGGTTCAGGAATGAGTAGCAACATACACGCAAAATTCAGCAGGATTTACGCAGACGAGCTGCGAATGCCCCATCCGTGCTATGATGATGCGGTAAGGTAGCCATATACCCAGTTGGAGTTACGACTACAGAAGGAAGAAAATCCCCCGCATGCTCCAAAGTAAAATTTGGATGGCGTTTCAAAAAAGAATCTACCTGAAGTTCATTTTCCTCCGGCTCGATGGAGCATGTGCTGTACACGAGAAGTCCACCAGGCCGGACACACGATGCGGCAGCGTCCAAGAGGCATTGTTGTAATTTGACGAGTTCCATCAGATCTGTTTCGCTTCGCCGCCAACGCAGGTCAGCCCGCTTATTCATGACCCCGGTTCCCGTGCACGGCACATCCAGAAGTACACGATCTGCTTGCATCTCTGAAGGATCCAGAAGATCTGCGACCCGTGTGTGGATATTTTCCAGGCCCTGAACCTGTGCCAGTTCATCTACCATTTGAAGTCGGTTTGGATGAATATCCCAGGCATGCAGCTGCCCGCTCCCCTGCATCCGACAGGCGGCAGCCAATGCCTTGCCCCCCGGCGCCGCACATGTATCCAGAATAATCTCGCCGGGTTTCGGATCAAGCAGTGCCACCACAAGCCCTGCGCTCTCATCGTGTACAGAACATGCTCCACGACCCATGTAACCTTTTCGGATCAGGGAACCCACAGAATTGATGCAGAGATAATCCTCCAGGAAAGTTGACTGATTGACCTGGATCCCTTGAGCGTTGAGTTCATCCAGAAGCTGTGCTGTACTCATCTGCATCCGATTCGCACGAACACTGTAGGCCGGGGCTTCATTATTTCGCTGTAATAGGCGAGTCGTCTCATCAATGCCAAAACGCTTTACATATCTGCGAGTGAGCCATGTAGGATGAGACCAGCGAATGGCTAAATCACGAATTGGATTCCCGGTACTGGGTTCAGGCAGTGCTGTACGTGCCCGCACTATAGACCGGAGTACTCCATTGGTTAGCCCTGTGGACAAATGCATGGATCGCGCCAGATTCACGGTCTCATTCACCACTGCATGGGGCGGCTCATCTAAAAGAATAACCTCCGCAATCCCCAATAAGAGAAGCTGCTCCAGAGGTTGTGGGAGTGGTTGGGATTTATTCTTGAGGAAAAAGTGGAGCAGAAATGATAAATACCGTCTCCAGCGCGTGACCGTAGACACGAATGCAACCACCCTTGGCCTTGCACCGCGATCAATCAGGCTACGATAAGCCCCATCCTGTGTAATGCGCAGGAGTTGCTGCACCGCATCTCTACGATCATTCGGTGATCTGGTAGCCGATTGGGTTGCTGCGTTCATATATGCGTATACGCAGCATATCCTGTTCTGACGCGCACCCTGGACACTTTGTCGTTTAACTTGTATAAATTCATACCCTTATCCCGCTCTTTCATGTTACCCATCGATCACATTGGAGTCGCCGTTCATGATGGCAGGGTTATGGAGGACCTACTCAAAAAGCTTGCCAATTCAACATCTTCTCCGCCTGAAGATCTTGATTCGCAGGGCATTCGGGTTCGATTCTATGGTAGGGGTACAAAACTGGAAACCCTCCAACCTCTAAGCGCAGACTCCACCGTGGCCCGCTACCTCTCAAAACGCGGTGAGGGGATGCACCATATCGCTTTCAGGGTCGCCAATGCGCAAGCGCAGCTTGAGCGCATGCGTGCAGCGGGATTTCAACCGCTGACCGAAAAGCCCATCCCCGGAGCGGATGGAAAGCACATCTTCTTTTTGCACCCGCAGGATACCTGCGGGATCCTTGTGGAATTCTGCCAGCCCGATAAACAGTATGCCGTTCGATTCGAGTCGTGCAAGGAGCTAGAACAGCGCCTGCTGTCAACCGGTCATTGCATCCCCTGCGATAAGACTCCCGGACACATTGTGAGCGGTGGCCCTCTGCCTGAAAGATGTCGGAGCCTAGTACTTCACAACGCTTCCTCCAAACTGTCCCAGCAAAAGCCCGATGCCCCGCGCGTACCGGTTCTCATCAGTGAAGTCAGTTCAGCATCCGCCCATGCCCAGGCACTTCGAGCAAAATGGCCTAAGGCAGAATTGGTCATTCTCCCAGAGAATTCACAGTATAGACACCTCCCAGCAGTCCTGCTAGACTTCTGGTCGTCATTGGAGAATGAGTGAACCAGCAGTAAATAAGGATGACCTCCAGACGAAAGTGTCTGAGCTGCCAACCAGGTGTGGCGTGTACCAATTTTTGGATGAGAACCATAATCCGCTCTACATCGGTAAGGCGATCAACCTGCGCAGCCGCGTCCAATCCTACTTCCGCAAGGATGCACATGTGCAGGGACGTATAAAGCTTCTGGTTGCAAAGGCGGTGGATGTCCAAGTGATTGTGACCGATAATGAAGCAGAAGCCCTCATCCTTGAAAACAACCTGATCAAGGAACGGAAACCACGCTACAACATCAACCTGAGGGACGACAAGACTTATCCCTATATCTGTATCAAGAACGAGCCCTTTCCCCGCATTTTTATCACCCGGCGTATCATCAAGGATGGCTCCAAATACTTTGGCCCCTATACCGACGTGGGAAATATGAAGCGTGCCCTGAGAGTCATACGGTCCATCTTCAAGCTCCGTACATGCTCTCTGGATCTGTCCCCTGAGCCCATTCAGCGTGGCAAGTACCAGACCTGCCTGGAATTTCATATCAAGAAATGTGCAGCCCCCTGTGTGGGATATCAATCTACCGAATCCTATGACGCAACCGTTGCTCAGGTCGAAATGCTCCTAAAAGGCCATACGAGCGCACTGAAGCACACGCTTCAAGCAGCGATGCAAGTCACCAGTGAGCAGCAACAGTATGAAGAGGCTGCTCGCTTACGGAATCAGATTGATGCCATAGAAACGTATGCGCAGCGGCAGAAAGTAGTGACTGCGATACCCGTGGACCGGGATTTATTTGCCCTGGCGACTGCGCGTGATGAGAATGCCGCCGTGGGCATCTGTTTTAAGGTTCGGGAGGGAAAAATTATTGGACGCGAACACAAAATCATGCGCCAGATTGAGGGGCATGAGGATGCTGTTCTGATGCAGCGCTACCTCGAAAACTATTACACACAAACAGCTTTCTTCCCTGAAGAGGTGTTTCTGAATACACCAATTTCCGAACCGGAAGCTCTTATGGAATTCCTGACTGTCCAGCGTGGCAAAAAAGTTCTCCTGTTTACTCCTCAGCGTGGACAGAAGGCAGAGCTGATGCGTATGGTGCAGGCCAATGCGGATCTTTTACTTGGGGAATTCAAACTGGAATTACTCAAGCGCGGAGAAGACCGTATCCCCTTCGCCATCAAAGCCCTGCAATCTGATCTGAGATTACGCAAGCTGCCCAGAAGAATTGAGTGCTTTGATATATCCCATCTCGGCGGGACCGGCACGGTTGCGTCCTGCATTGTATTTCATAATGGACGTCCCCGAAAGAGTGACTACCGGAGCTACAAAATCCGCAGTGTCCCGGATGGAAAACCGGATGATTTTCTATCTATGGAAGAAGTCATCCACCGCCGGTTCCAGCGTATTCAAAACGAAGATGGTCCCTGGCCTGATCTGGTCGTCGTTGACGGGGGAAAGGGACAACTCTCCAGTGCAATCAAAGCCCTGAAACAAACAGATACGTATGGGAAATTTCCTGTCATAGGGCTATCCAAGCGTCTGGAAGAAGTATTTTTCCCGGAAGACAAAGAGCCGTATCATATTGCAAAACAAAGTGCCTCCCTGCAGCTGATTCAGCGTGTTCGGGATGAAGCGCACCGGTTCGCAGTCAAAATCCAGCGAAAACAACGAAAGAGTCGACTATTACATTCGGAGTTGTTAAATATCCCCGGAGTCGGTCCCAAGACCGTACAGAAACTGATTCGAGCATTCGGGTCCGTCCGAAAAATCAAACATGCCGATCAAAAAGCACTCAAGAATATTGTTGGTCCGTCTCTGGCAAAGCAGATTGAAGCGTATTTTTCAGAACAAGTGAATGTCCAATAACCGCCGGAATTTCCTCAAAACAGTGGGATCCATCAGCCTCATTGGAGGCTGTACCAATGCAGAAGATACGCCTGAGGCCTTCTTCAAGGATCCGAAACCGTTTGTACAGCATGGCACGGCCAACCTGGAATCCAAACTGGAGAACCAGGAAAGCTTCCTGACCCCGGTAGATGAGTTTTTTGTTCGTAATAATGATGTGAGCCTTGATATCCCCGTGGATGATTATCGCCTCACTGTGGAAGGGACCGCGATTGAAACCCCTCTCAGCTTGTCCTATGAGGATCTCCGATCCATGCCGAGCCGAACCGTTTTTTCCTACTTGGAGTGCGGAGGGAACCAGCGTGCTTTCTTTGGCGCATTACTTGGCCAGGTCGCAACCGGAACCCAATGGAAGCGTGGTGCGGTTGGGATGGCCGAATGGACCGGCATTCCACTCATTGAGGTGCTCCAGGCAGCAGGGATCCAGGAATCTGCGGAAGCTGTTCAGCTGATCGGGATGGATCAAGGTGCTCCAGAGGGAGGATTCAGGCGGCCGTTGCCCCTGAGCAAAGCGATAGATCCAGACACGCTCCTGGTACTGCGCATGAACGGAGCCCCACTTCCAAAAGATCATGGTGCACCCGTACGCGCATTAGTGCCCGGATGGGTCGGCAGTAGCAGCGTCAAATGGCTCGGCCGGATTGAAGTATCGGACATGCAAATATGGAGCCGGAATAATACTACCTCCTACGTACTGATCGGGGAGGATTACCCTCCCGAAGGACAGGCCCGCGGGCAGGTCGCCAATAAGCAATCGCTCAAGAGCACTTTAGCCCTGCCGTGGCCAGCCGTGCTAAGAAACGGGGTTCACCGCATCTATGGGTACGCCTATGGCCCGGATGGCCCAATCGCTCAAGTCCGCTGGAGCGACGATGACGGCAGTACCTGGAACGATGCAAAGCTGTTGGAGCCTCGCATGCGCTACGGTTGGACCCGATTTGAGCTTGGCTGGAACGCAACCCCCGGTCAACACACCATCATCACCTCTGCTGTGGATTCGTTGGGAACCGAGCAGCCTGACACGATCCCCCACAATGAGAAGGGCTACTTGTTCAACATGCGGCTACCCCACCCCATTCAGGTGGTGAATTGATGCGAACCATGTTTGGACTGGCATCCATCCTGATTGCCGCTTCCGCCTGTTCAAGCCCGGATCCCGAGTTGCAGCAAAGACTTGGCAGTGTAGTCTACTCCACCTATTGCCAAAGTTGTCATGAGGCTCCCGGAACCGGCCCTCGACTGACCCCTGCAGTTCTTGCCTCCCGGCTCAGTGCAGCCAGACTCTATACCTACAATCAACAGCAGATGCCCTATAATGCAGCAGAAACGCTCTCGGATGAGGACTATCTGAATGTGACTGCGTGGCTTCTTGTACGCGCAAACCTGCTCGCACCAAATACAACACTTAGTATGCGCAATATGGAAACTGTTTTACTCACCCCTCCAACCGAGGGAGTATCCCCTTCCACGCCCAAACCCTGAGCCCATGTTGAATTATATCTGGGGTGGTCTGATTGTCCTGAGTCTGGTATTCGCTCTGACGAGCGATCTCACAGATTTTGTGCAGGACACCTACCGTAACGGCACCCCTCTACCCGTCACTATCATGTTTGAGGAGGGGTACAATGCCGATGCCCGTCGACAATACGTAGACGTACAGCTCCTAGGGAGTGATCTTGCAACCCACTACGGGGACAGCTCCATCACTGGTAATACCTGGCCTGGCATACTTCTGCAAACGTCTGCGGGACGCGAACTCCGGTTTGCAGCAGAAGCCTCCCTCGCGGAGCCCCTGCAGACAATCTGCCAACAGACAGGCCAGGATGATTGTCGTGGCGCTTTGCAAGGCACCCCCACCAGCGCCGAATGGCAGACGACTATCGCTTTTGGTCCCGTACGCTGGGTCAAGGTGAATGCCATTGCCGCTGCCGCACTGGATTTTGCAAGAACAGCGGTCACCCTGGCCCTTGGACTGATTGGAGGCCTGGGGCTGTGGATGGGACTCCTCAAGATCGCAGAAGCATCCGGCATGCTCCAAGCATTGGTTCGCTTCACGCAGCCGCTCATCCGGCCACTCTTCCCGAAGGTCCCTAAAGATCACCCCGCTCTGGGGATGATCGTCCTCAACCTTTCTGCGAATATGCTGGGATTGGGCAATGCAGCTACGCCCCTTGGCATCAAAGCTATGCAAGAGCTTCAGACGCTCAACGAAACCGAAGACACCGCAACAGATCCGATGGTCATGCTGCTTACCATGAACACCGCCAGTGTACAGATCCTTCCCCCGGTCACGCTGGTTGCCATCATGGGGCTGCAAATCAACCAGCTGTTTTTCTCCATCCTGATTACGACCGGACTTTCTCTGATCGTAGGCATTACCGCTGTCAAGCTTTTAGGACGGCTCAAACGCTACCGTGAGGTGACATCATGAATATAGTACAGGTATTTCTGGACTACGCATCTGCACTGGTCCTACCGACAATCCTGGTCGGCTTCCCACTCTACGGAATGATCCGCAAGGTTCGTGTCTACGAAGTCTTTGTGGACGGTGCCAAAGAGGGATTCCATGTTGCTGTAATGATCATCCCCTATCTGATCGCAATCCTGTTTGCGATCGGGATGTTTCGCGCCAGCGGCGCAATGGACTTCCTGACAGACCTCCTTCAACCTGTCGTCGGATTGATCGGTATCCCCGCTGAGGTGATCCCCATGGGTATCGTCCGTCCGCTGACCGGATCTGGATCTGCCGGGATTGTCCTGGACATGATCAGCCAGTTTGGCGAAGATTCCATCCTCGTCAAAATGGCCGCCACCATGTTCGGCTCCACCGAAACCACGTTTTATGTGATTGCGGTCTACTTTGGTGCCGTGAATATCCGAAAAACGCGTCACGCCGTTCCAGCGGGGCTCATTGCAGATGTATTCGCAATGATTGCCGCGGTCTACGTCGTCCTATTCCTGTTTGGCTAAAGCGTTATGACGCTGTTATCGGAATAGTGCGGATTTGGCTCATACGCATCGGCCTGCTCCTCGTTATGCCATTTATGTCCGTCAATGAAGTACCGGAATTCAATCTTGGAGCCCGGCTTGAACGATAATGATTTCGTCCAGACACCTTTACGGTCATTGCGGCTCATTGGATGCTCCGTTGCATCCCAGTCATTGAAAGTTCCAACAATGCTGGCACTGTGCTGAGCTTGCTCCAGAGGAAGTTCGAACGTAACACGTACTGAGCGTCCCTTGGGGCTGATTTTTTTGATAATCATGAGAATACAAAAATTAGTGATGCCCCTGTTTACGTTCTTTTTGAACTTGGTTTCACTGTAAGCGCTTACATGCTTGAAAAAAATTTTCTACCCCGATTCGTATGGAATATTTAATCTGAAATTCTACCAAATATAGAGACATTCAATGGAAAAGATCTCGATGCAGTGATGCAACACAGCTTATAATTAGGGCACAACTGGCAGGTTGATAAGATACTGGTGATAAGCAGAAGCAACAGATTGATGTCTAAATTTCGCATTCGGGGGCGTGTCGGTTTACCCTGAGATAGGCGAAAGGGGGACACCCTATGATCATCGGAAGGAGCGGGCTTGGCGCCACTTGGATTGGTTTGAATTCAAGTGTTTTATCCATTGTCGGGTTCCCCAGATACAGTCTTCTGCGGGCTTGAAGACCATTGAAATTCCTTGGAGGGTGCCTCAAATCGGTTCACCCATGCGTTTGGGCGCTGGACGATTGACTTGCTGAAAGCAACCAAGAATCAAACCAGAACGGCGAAGTTCCTCCATTGTGGCTTTGATGTCATCCACCGGATCCTGCATCACGGTGTGTCGCGTGGGCAGAAGTGACGATCACTGGAGGGGATCCAGCATTTGGGCGCGAATGAGAAGGCGATTCGGTAAGGGCATACCCATGCTGCCATTGTCAGTGATACGAAGCGTAGCGTAGTGCTTAACGTTGGCGAAAGTCGGGACAAAGTGAGTACAAAAATCCCTTTTAAACCGTTGCCAAGGGGATAAAAAAGCAAATATAAAGACGTTGGTCACAGCAATGAATCTGTTCAGCATGGAATTGTTAAGAAAAAACCGTATATTGTAGCGTGTAACGTTATAGATAACATCTTCTCATGAAAAATACTGTTGATCCAAAACTAGAAGTGGCACGAATAATCCGCCAGAACATCAACTCACGTGAAATGTCGGTCACGGAGGCAGCCAAGAGTTTGGGCGTAAGTCGCCCTACTCTCTCTAAGCTACTCAACGGTCGGGCAGCACTTTCGCCAAAAATGGCCATGCGGATCCAAGAAACATTTGGAGAAAGTATGGAAAAACTTCTCACCATACAGGCAAGTGCAGTGTCAAAAAGCGAGAATCTCGATCATCCTATCGTCCCAGTCGTCCGTAATGTTCCTGCTTTCCCCACCATTAAAGCCAGAGACATCGAAAGATGGGGAATAACTAAGATTGATGCACGGCATTTACTGCCGGTATTGGTGCGACGTTTAATACACGAAACCGGTCGTGAACTGCAGAAGCTGGATTTTCCAGGATACGATAATGCCCAACGACATGGTTTTGATGGCCAAGTCTTAGCTGGTGTGGAAACACTGAACGTTCCAGCGGGACAATCGGTATGGGAATTAAGCGTTGAAGGAGACCCGAAGAGGAAGGCTGAAAGTGACTACACAGCCCGAGTGAACAGTCTTTCCCCGACTGACCGAGCTGAAACTACATTTGTGTTTGTTACGCCGCATAATTGGAGAAAGAAGGACGAATGGGTTAAGGACAAGAATAGCCTGGATAAGTGGAAAGAGGTGCGCGCATACGATGCATCTGATCTGGAGCAGTGGCTGGAAACCACGTTCGCTTTGCGGGTTTGGCTGGCCGAAAGATTAGGGATCTCTACGCGTGGAATTCGCAGTCTTGAAGCCTGTTGGAATGAGTGGGCAGCGGCCAGCGATCCACAAATGACCCCTGCAATTTTTGCTCCCTCTATCTGTAACTATAAGAAAAAAATCCTGGACTGGCTTGGGGCGTCACCAGACCGCCCCTTCACCATAGCAGCTGATTCTCGTTTAGAATCTACCGCTTTCATTGCGTGCCTGTTACGGGAGGAAGATGTTCTTGCCAGCATCTCTGGTAGCGCACTGGTGTTTGAATCCGTGGACGCATTGGAGTCACTGGCCAAGTTAACAGATCCAATAATCGCGATTGTTCGTAACGAAGAGGTTGAGCACAGGATCGCTGACGCATTCAGAAGACATTATTGCATCGTAGTACGCCCGCGAAACACCAGTGGCGAACAGCCGGATATTGTTATTGATCCTTTGGGACGCGAATCATTCGAGAAGGCACTCTCGGATATGGGACTCGAAAGGCACCATTTTGACGTACTCGCCAAGAAATCAGGTTTATCGCCGACTGTTCTGCGACGTCGACTTTCCAAAGTGCCTGGAATCAAAACGCCGCCATGGGCTAAAGATCCCGTAACTGCTCAAAAACTGATTCCAATGGCACTCGTCGGTATGTGGGATACCGGGCTTGATGCCGATCAAAAAATCCTAGCACACCTCGCGGCGAGTTCATTCAATGACGTAGAACGTGCTGTTGCTGAACTGCATCAAATTGAAGATAGCCCCATCTGGTGCATTGGTAAATACCGCGGAGTAACATCCAAGATTGATGCGATTTTCGCTATCAACCTACTCATTACGGAAGAGGATCTGACGAAGTTTATTACGATGGCCAAGAATGTGCTTTCGAAGTCCAATCCAGCAACTGAACTTCTGGAAAATGAAGAGGGGTCACCCGATATTTTCAGAAGTATGGGTGATCCCTCTGATATGCTCAGAAACGGCATTCGCGATACGCTGGTTTTCCTGTCCATTTATGGAAAGGATCTTTTTTTGAGTCGGTTGGGCATTAACATGAAGGATCGAGTTTCCGCTCTTGTCAAGCATTTACTGACATCCCCCTCAGGTGAAATACTGAAGTCATACAATCATGACCTTCCCGATTTTGCAGATACCGCCCCAGGTGTGTTTCTCGACATTCTTCAAGGGGATTTGCAACAGACAAATCTCTCCCTACGATCACTACTTCAGCCCATTGGTAGTAACATATTCTCCAGCCCTCCGCGGACTGGCATTTTATGGGCGCTTGAGCGTTTGGCCTGGCATAAAGAGTACCTAGAGGTCGTTGTAGATATTCTCGCCGAACTCTCTCGTACGAGAATTGATGATAACTGGGTGAATACACCGATAAGGAGCCTTGCTGCGATTTTTCACTCATGGCTACCCCAGACGGCTGTATCTGTTAAGGATAGGATTGATAGGTTGAAATGGCTCTGTAACCACCATTCCGATATTGGTTGGCAAATCTGTGTCCGTCAGATTAACAGCAGTAATCGAATCGGTGAATACAGTGCCCGTTCGCGCTGGCATGCTATTGGATCCATGACACCCGTAAGCCGAAGTGAGCGCTTGGAATTCGAACGTACGGCCCTGGATATGATCATTAATTGGCCCAGCCACAGTGTGAAGACAATTGGCGACCTCCTACCATGCCTACCATGGATGAATGAGGAGGACCAGATACAGGTGTTAGATTGCGCGAAAAAATGGGCACTTGCGGAATCGAACGAAAATGCTACATCTGAAATACGTGAGAAAATTGGTGATATTTTATTCACTATCGCCGGCCCTCCTCCATGGCTTCGTGCAAAAGCACTCGCCCAAGCGCGGGTAATCCTTAAGAAGCTAATCCCAAACGATCCGTTCGAACGCTATGCTCTTCTCTTCCGAGATCTGAAGAGCTATTTTCCTATAGCCAATGCAGAAGACCCCAATCTTACCAGGGCTGACTGGCGTAGACAAATATATACGGTTCGCAAGGAGGCAATTGCTGAGATTTGGTCTTCGAAAGGAATCAACGGTGTGTTGATACTTCTATCCAAGAACACGACAGGGGGCACATTGGGACGTGCTTCTTCACAAGTATTGCATCCCCAACAGGCGGTAGAGGCTATTCGTACCTGCCTATCAACTGAAGTAGTCTCCAACGAGAAAATTGATGGCTTCTTGCAAGGCTTCTTTGAAACACTTGATGATAACGTGTGTGCTGAAGTTCTGTCGTCCCTATTGAATAATGGTGCTGAGGAAGATGTCGTGCGTGTTCTTCGTTTTGTACCATTTAGAGTTCAGATATGGCAATTGCTGGATCAAATGTCGGAGCACATCCGTGACCAATGGTGGAGAAAAGCTGCGATACCCCTTGAAGAGTATTCTGCGGCTGAAGCCGGTATACTAGTTGATAACCTACTGAGGGTAGGACGGGAGTGGGATGCTTTCTCTGCACTGCGTGCTAATTATGACAAAGTGAGGACATGCCATCTGAAACGGCTGTTGCAAGGTATTACTGAGAAGCATCACGACTTGACTTATTTCCCCTCTGGTGAGACCTCGTACTATATGTCCAAAGCCATTGACTCCCTCGGCAAACGCTCTGGTGTTTCAGTGGATGAAATGGCCCAGTTGGAGTTCGCGTTAATTGGCTGGTTGGATCCTATAGAATGCAGGATTCCATACCTCGAAAAGCAGTTTGCAGAGTCTCCCTCTGTCTTTGTTGATTATCTGTTGCTTTTCACAAAGTGCGGGACGGGTGATCGGGTATTAAAGGAATGGCATGTAGAGGATGAAAACCAGCAACAAATTCTAAAACTGCGTGCCTTTAAACTGTTTCAGGCGCTTGACCGACTGCCAGGTCAGAACGATCAAGGAGAGATCAGTCCAGATGTCCTGATCCGCTGGATTTTCGAAGTTCGGGATCTCGCTTCGGTACATGGATGCATCGAATTATGTGACGAGCAGCTCGGCCAATGGTTATCTAGGACTCCGGCAAAGAGGAAAGATGTTCAATGGCCTAGTCAGGCGGTCTGTGAAATACTGGAAAGTATTCGTACCGACGAAATTGCTTTAGGGTTTAGAATGGGCGTGCTCAATGCGAGAGGAACTACAGTACGATCTCCATATGAAGGCGGTGGACAAGAGCGAAATCTCGTAGATAAGTACAGGCATTGGGCTAAAGCATGTGGGGTAGAGTTTTCATTTGTGAGCAAAATCCTTAATGATATTGCAGAGCGATACGAAAGTGAGGCAACATGGGAAGATCAGCAAGCAGGGGTTAGAAGGTATCGTGATTTATAACTCGGTGAGGAGTACTTCGGTGGGACGCGTAACGCTGAATGATATTCACATTGGTTACATGCTCGTACTCACAATCACGTTTGGATTTAATCAAAATTTATTATCAGACCCGAGCCTGCTTGTTCAACAAACGTGCAAATGGAGCACCGCGCCGACCCCTTGATTCTACATCCCCAAATTATACTTATCAAATGTTTAAATACCCCCTTCAAGATAGATTATTTGAGGCTCTCAGTAAGCATGACAAATCTCTTGGTGAGCATGAAAAACCTCTTAGTGATATGTATCGCGGCGGCTTGCATGTATTCGGCGATAGCGCGAATCCAGATCGGATTGCCCAATCGGCACATAGCTTTAGAGAGTTAATAGAGAAGGCCCCAGAATACATCAATGTGCCGCAGGAAGTGAAGGAGCAAAGGGCAGGCTACTCATTGAAGCCAGAAGTGGTCGATATCAAGAGCGCTTGGGCGAAGGTGCAAGAAAGATCAGGCTGCTATAACTCAAATTCGAGCTGGTCAGGTGAGATAGATCCTCCGCTGACTAATTTCTTAAAGTGCCTCTGCCAATTCTTCAAGAAATTTGAAGAAAATCGACTTACGAAGAAGCAAGTCTTTACTGAATTTCGTCAGGGAACGGATCTGTCACCCGAGGCACTACCCAATATCATAGAGCGCTTGATATATAGAGAATGGGGTAAGCTATACAGAACGTTTACGAAAATATGTCATCACCGACATTCTCCTGAGCCCCCAGAATTTGAGCAATATATTGAGCAACTTGAACGGATACTAATTGCAGTTTTAGTTCCTCAGACCGTATCAGATCACGAAGCGATTAAGCAGGAAATTACCATTCTGGAAAAGACGACGATCAAGCACGGGGATGTAAAGTGCCTGCTACGCAATCACATAAAGCGTACAGCAGACTTTGTTTATTTCTACGAAAACATTAGCTCGCCTGACTGGATTGATCCCTTATTTGAGGAAAAAGCCTTCAGCAAGCTGCCCGAACCAGTAGAAGAGGGGGATTTCGTTAAATATCCTCGCTGGCCCGAAGGCCAGTATTTGCTCCAGATGGCACGGTCAGCCACTGACCAAGCAACTCAAGAATTAATAGCAGAAATAATTGCGAGTATCTCTGACTCCAAGAACCAGCACGCAGAATCTGTGCGGGTACAAGTGGCAACTGCTTTGCCGCCAAAAATGGCACTTCGATTCGTAAAGAAATTGCAGAAGCGCCTTCCCGAAGAAGAATATATCACTCTGGCATGGGCACACGCGATCATTAACCTTGCACTACACATTACAAAGGCGGGTCATGTCATCCCCGCTTTAGATCTCTTGAAATCCCTGCTAAAGGTATTGCCGGATCCAAGGCCAAAGGAAGAGATGCCATTGGGAATACCTGAGACGAAGGTAGCGATTGACAGATGGCGGTATGCACAGCTGATTGAAGAAGATCTGCCAGCCTTTGTAGAAGCGTGCGGTCCGTTTGAGGTACTGAAGATTGTATTGTGTCCACTCTTGGATCAGGCAGTTAAATTAAATATGGTCGACTCCGACGAGCAGTCAGATTCCTCCATAGTTTGGCGATCGGATATACAGGAACCTGAGATATATGATAGTTCTCCTCATCAGCTATTAACCACGGCTGTTATAAATACAGCCGTTCAGGCTGTTGGAAACAGTCCTCAATGCATACGTAAACTCGTTTTGTTTCTGGAGGAGTATGCTTCCCGTAGACCAATTTTCGCTAGAATAGTGCTTCATTTACTGTCTCAAGATCCTGGAGAGAGTCAAGATCTGATTACTGATAAACTTACGTCTCAACACAGTATAAATAATGTGCATCTTTGGGCTGAATATGCAAATCTGCTAAAACAGCAGTTTCCAAACCTTTCTGCGGAACAGCAAAATAAAATCGTCAAAAGCATTTTGGCGGGCCCCCAACTGGAAGGAGTAACTCCTCAAAGGCAAGGGACTATGAATGATAATGATGGATGGATTCTAACAAGACTTCATCTGATCTCGGATCACTTGTCACGTGATGCGTCCAAGCAGTATCGTTCACTACTATCAAATTATCCCGACCCAAAATCACTGCTTTCGAGTTTGCCACCAATTAGGATAAAGTCGTGGATAGGTCCGACAAGTCCTTTGAGTGATGACGAGATGGCCGAACGAAGCCCCCTAGAGATGGTTAAGTTTTTGAGGGAGGAGTGGTCGCCGACAGGGAATTGGGATGCACCAACTCCTGAAGGCCTAAGCAGAATATTGGCCATTACCGTTGAGAAAAATGCTGCAAGTTACGCGAATGAGGCAAATGCTTTCTCTGATCTTGAGCCAACATATATCAAGGCATTATTCTACGGATTAACAGAGACGGGCCAAAAATTCCCGTGGGAGCCTGTTTTGCAACTTTGTAAGTGGGTCGTAGATCAGCCAAGGGATTACGATTATGCGGATCAGCATGTGACAGATGGACAAGCATTCGATCGGGATCCTGATTGGGGGTGGACGCGAAAGAGTATAGCTCATTTATTGAAGAAGGGACTTAGGAATGGCCTGACACAAATACCGTATGATTATCAAGAAGAGGTCTGGTACATCTGCGAAAAATTACTCTGTGATCCAGATCCTACGCTGGAATACGAACAACAGTATGGTGAGCCCTACTTTGATTTTACGAACATGGCCATCAATACGGTTCGTGGAACAACCATGCATGTCGTTATGGCATTTATAGAATGGAGTTCCGTACACCCACGTAAAGGAGTTGATCCCAAAAGCGAGCGGCGCGTACTAAGCCTGTTGCCTGAGGTACGGCAGGTGCTTAACACGCATCTATCGGTTGAGTTTGATCCATCACTAGCGATACGTGCGGTTTATGGTGAATGGTTTATTCGCCTTTATCAAGTCGACAAGGGGTGGGCAAGCGGCGTTGTACCTATCTTGTTTCCTCTCGAAAAAGATGAAGAGTATTTTCTGGCAGCATGGTGTTCCTATTGCTTAGTGCCAAAAGTTGACATTGAGCTATTTGAGTTGCTTAGGGATCAATACGAGCATGCAATTGCATTGCTAAAGCGTATGCACAGACATCGTATGGGATGGGAAGATCGAATGGGGGCGCACTTGGCAAGATTATTTGCGATGGAAGAGGAAGTTTCTTCAGTTCAAGAGACAATTGATAAGTTTTTTGAATTTGCAGATGACCGTTTGCGGAGCAATATGGTCAGGCGCATGACAGGTGGATTTGAGGCTCACGAGGAAAAAAAACCTACGTCAAATGTCGAACGAATAAAACGCTTTTGGGACCAACGTCTTACTGCACTTGAAATGAGGGATTCGTCAAGCGACAGCCAGCTTGAGTTGGAGGCATATGGGAATTGGTTTCAACTGGATAGCTTGTACCCCGAGTGGGCACTTAAACAGCTTTTGCGGACACTGAAGTTGGCGAAGAATGTGATGGATTGGCCCGGTGTCTGTGGGAAGCTTGCGGATTTGAGTCAGGATTATCCACGGGAGACGACGGAGTGTGTCAGATGCTTGGCAGAGGGGGGGAATAGGCGGCTTCTAGCAAGGACAGACAATTGTGGAATTGTACTGTCCCGGGTAATGAATTCCGGCAATGAAGAGGCAATAAAATCAGTAAGAGAAGTCGTTGACTTCTTAGTAGCGAAAGGATTCTCTGACTACAGGTCGGTAATTGATAGCTCGGAGTAGTAAGACTGCAAGGCGATTATGAGCACATCCCCTCACGTTCAGTATCCGCCCAGAAAGATTAGGTGTTCAGTGAAATAGAACAGCGCATACCAGATCCTGTAGTCGCCGTTTCCTCGCCCCATGTCTATCTTAAGAAAAGGGGAAGCCAAAAAAATCGTACATATCGCCTGTAAAGGGAACCTATCATCCATACCAGTGGGTCCGAAGTTCTGGCAATGCCGCAATACGGTAGAGCAAAGAAAATCCAGAAGCACTTTGCCTACCAGCCAGCCTTCAATCTGTGAAAAGGATCATTGAGGGATATGTGCACCAGCCAGTTGATCAGGCCACAATGTCCAGTTGAGCAAGGGCGTCAATCCAATAGCTCAGTGGGAATCCCTATTCAAGATGATTATTTGAATGTGGATACGAGATCACATGTTGATGTTTTTGGATACGCCGCCGCCCACGACACAGTAGAGATACTTCGGATTTATTCATAGCAAAAGGGATGAATTCAGAATTTTTACACAACAATTACGTAGTCAACGATATTGTTGTGTATATTAGATGAAACATTTAGATTTTGAATATCCTATGAAATCATCTACTGGTCGCTGGGTAATCGGCGAAAATTTCTTTGACCGAGAAACCGACTTGAACATCCTGAAAAATCTTATTTAGGATCGCAATCATGTATTGCTGACGGGACAAAGATGCATGGGCAAAACCAGTCTCATGCAGGAACTTGGCCGACAACTTCAGGATGACGGTTGGACTTTTTTGTTCTGTGATGTAGAGGGGGCAAAATGCCCAGAAGATGTGATTGCAGAGATGGCATACTCGGCGCACACAGTCCAGTCACTCATCAGACGCTTCATTGGCGGGATGGACCGACGGGTAAGAAGGAGGATTGAAGAGTTTAGTGTGGGCACTTTTCGCATCAAAATTCGCGCGGAGATTGACGCTGGCAACTGGAAACGTCATGGCAAAAACCTACTTCAGGCTTGCGCAAGGAATAGGAAACCGGTACTCTTAGTCATTGACGAGTTGCCAATCTTCCTGAAACGAATGCTGGACCGTGATCAAGACCCCAGAAGAGTGGATGAGTTCTTAAGTTGGTTACGAGGAGCATTCCAGCAACTTAGCCAAGACGGACCGGTCCTAATTGTGTCTGGTAGTATTGGCCTGGAACCATTTGTGAGCAGATTGAAAATTCCTGATCGAATAAATTACCTCTACTCTTATCGACTCAAACCCTGGAATCGGAGCACCTGCATCAGGTGTTTCGAGCGCCTTGCCAATTCCTCTGGGGTATCCATTGAAAATGGTGTGGCGGAAGCTGTCTACGGAGCGTTGGGTATCGGGATTCCTCACCACATCCAATCTTTTTTTCGCCGCCTAAACGATTTTGCCATAAGGCATCAACTGGATCAGGTAACGGTGGAACATGTCAATCTTGTGTATCGCACTGAACTTCTTGGTCCTGCAGGGCGGATTGACCTCGGCCACTACAGGTCACGGCTCAAAGATGCATTGACTGAAGAAAGCTATGCTATTGCCGAGACAATTCTTGCGGAAGCTGCGATCCAAGGCGTGTTCACATCAGAAGCCCGAACAATCCTTGAAGTGGAATATGGACGAATTCTAAAGAATGCACAGGAGCATATTGCTGAGGTGCTTGATGTACTCATACATGACGGATATCTCGTCCTTAAAGATGATAAGTATCGTTTCTATTTTCGGTTGCTAAAGGACTGGTGGGCGGCAAGTTTCAAGGAAAACTATATCCCCCTCAGCGAGCGACAAAATTGGGACAAATTCAGGAAACCCAAATAATGAGTCGAATGAAAAACCATCACATCCGGAAATTTAACCCTGGAACCTTTCAATCTGATGAAGAAGTGATTGAGCAGTTCGTGGTTCGCAACCACGAACTGCAAACCGTACTTGACATTCTGCATGACAATATTGAGGCTCCATCGTGTCAGCACACCTTGATCCTAGGCCCACGTGGCCAAGGGAAGACCATGCTCTTGGCACGCACCGCCGCAGAATTACGGTCTAACGAACAATTCTCTGAGAACCTCTTGCCAGTTCGGTTCATGGAAGAAAGCCAGGAGATCTTCAATATGGCTGACTTCTGGCTAGAAACCCTATTCCACCTCGTCAGAGAATGCCAGCAATTCGATCCGCAATTGGGACAAGAACTAAACATTAGGCATTCTGCCTTGAGTAAAAAATGGGGGAGCGATTCGCTGGAAGATCTTGCGCGAAACGCTGTATTGGATGTTGCAGATCAACTTGGTCGAAAGCTAGTCCTGATGATCGAAAACCTTCAAGCGCTATTCGAGGATGTAGATGAAGACTTTGGATGGAAACTTAGAAAGGTCTTGCAGACAGAACCTCAGGTCATACTCGTAGGCTCCGCTACCAGTCGTTTCGAAGGGCTTGATGACGCAAATCTGCCATTTTTTGAATTTTTCTGGATTATCCATTTGAAACCACTGAACACTGTTGAATGCCAGCAACTCTGGAATTTCATCAGTGGAGACAACATAGTCAGACGCGAAATACGTCCACTGGAAATCCTAACAGGAGGAAGCCCAAGACTCTTGGTGATCGTTGCGAGTTTTGCACAACACAAGTCTGTGCGCCAGCTGATGGAAGAATTAGTTCTCTTGATAGACGAGCATACCGATTATTTTCGCGGGAACCTGGAAGTCTTGGCTAAGACAGAGCGAAGGGTTTTCCTAGCAGTCATTGACCTCTGGCAACCATCAACTCCCAGCGAAATCGGCATTCGGGCACGTATGGACATACGAAAAGTATCTACCATGCTCGGAAGGCTTGTCAACCGCGGAGCAGTGATTGCTGAGGGCAATGGCAGGAAACGCAAGTATGTCGCGGCCGAGCGGCTCTATAGTATTTATTACAAGCTGCGACGCAATCGTGACGAAGCTGCCGTTGTGCAAAACCTGATTCGCTTTATGTCTGTTTTCTACACTGAAGCGGAACAGAGAGAGGTATTCTCCTCACTAATTAAAGAGATGGCCGAATCCGCAGTCATTCGGGAAGCCCTTGATAGGGCCATGGATGAGGATCCAGAAATCATCAACCGCTGGTACTCCGCAGACGCTAGCGAACTTTTTGCAAAATGCGTAAGATTGCGAGCGCAGGGCAAAGTAGAACATGCTCTGCTAACTATTGAAGAAATCGTCAAGCGTTACGGGGTTAAAGAAGCCCCGTTTTTGCAAGGATGTGTCGCCTATGCACTAGTCATTAAGGGCGAAATACTGCAAAATCAGCACAACCTAAACCCCGCTTCAAAAGCTTATGAAGAAGCCGTGAGACGGTTGGACACCGCTGAAAACAAGGAATTTCAATGGTGTATTGCTAGGGCACTTACAAATAAAGGGAAGCTTCTAAGGGTTCAAGGTCAACCGGAGTCTGCTCTGTCAACATTTGAAGAAATTATTGACCGCTTTGGTATTTCGGGAGACCCAGAACTCCAATGGTGGGTCGGCTGGACGCTGATCAGCAAAGGCGAGCTACTCCGGGCGCAAGGCGAACTTGAACCTGCTTTATCAGCCTTTGAAAGAGTCATTGAGGATTTCAACATCGCAAGGATACACGATCTGCCGATTGCGAGTATGGTATCTTCCGCATTTCGGTACAAAATTATGGCTCTTTGTGCAGCCCGTGAACCTATACCCGATGAAATATTCCCAGTTGTTGAAGAAGGAATTAAGTTTATCAATGCTATAGAGCGTACGAAATTACCTACTGCAATGCATTATTTACCACTGCAGAAAAATCTTGCAGTAATACTGGCGATAAAAGGTACTGTACTCCATGATCAAGGTAAAACAGGACCCGCTAAGGTAGCTTTCGAGGAAATCATAGAACGTTTCGGCACTGCAGAAAATCAGGAATTACAAACATTGTGTGTGAAGGCATTAATCAACAAAGTAGAGCTACAAGCTGGCGAAGGTAACAGCGAAGATGCTATCCATACATACAATGAGATCACTCGACGGCTCGACGAAATCGATGTACCCGGAAAATCTGAACTGACATGGGAAGCATTGCGAGTGGGAACGCAAACACTGCTAACTCAGAAGGATTTATCCGCCGCGGTTGATTCATTCCAATCATTGTACTCTATCCTTGAGCCCGATAATGAAGCAATGATACGGGTGATCTCAGACTTCGTGATCAACCTAATCGCAGCGGGGGTAACTCCGCATACTTTACTCAATATCTTTTCAAGTAACGATGTTCGTGAGGAGGCTTTGCTGCCTGTAATTGTGGCCCTAAAGCAAGAGGCCGGTGAGTCAGTGCGAGCTCCAGAAGAGGTACATGAGGTTGCAGTTGACATACGTAAGGACATTCAGAAAAAAAGGGCCTCGCTTAGTCTTAACAGGGAAAACGCGGCTAGCCGGGCCCTGCCGAGCCTCTCCTGAACAGGCCTGATATCGCAGCGGCTAGCCGGGCCCCGCCGAGCCTTACCCTACTGGACGACCGCCATGGTCCCCTTCGTCACGCGCTCAATCGTGCTGTAGAGGTGGCTGGGGCACCCGTCTTCCCGGTCGGCGGGCGCCTCGAACGCAGTCGCGAATCCCTTCTGCTCTACGAACTGTATATTCAGATTGATGTCGCTCACCTTAGGTGGATAAAATCCGATTGATTTTCGGTGCAATTTTGATCTGAATTTCGAGACAGGATTTGTTGTTGGAGCAGAAAGAATTATAAGACATTAGCGGCCCTGAACCAATCAGAGCAACTCATGCCACAACAACGAATTTCTATGAGGACCATACGAGACGTGCTGCGCTACTACTACGATGAGCGCTGCAGTAAGTGTCAAATCGCAGGCTACCTGCATATCTCTCCGGGGACGGTACGTAATTATCTTCGTCGCGCCGAGGCTGCGGACATGTCCTGGCCTCTTCTCGAGGAGTACACCGATGAAACCCTTGAGGCCTTGCTGTTCCCTAGCGATCAGGTCTCTTCCGATCGTCCCCAGCCGGACTGGACGGAGCTCAACAGGCAGTTATCCCGGAAGGGGATGACCTTGGAGCTGATCTGGCATAACTACCGCCAAGTTCATCCAGAGGGGTACAGCTATGGGCATTTTTGTGTTCTTTACCATGAATGGATTGGTCTCCAGAAGGTGGCCATGCGGCTTCATTACAAAGCCGGGGGCAAGCTTTTTATAGACTATGCAGGCACGACGGTCACGATCATTGATCCAAACACTGGCAAGTGACCCAAGCGCAGATATTTGTTGCGACGCTGGGCTGTTCCAACATATCAGCCCAACTATGGTGCAGGTCTGCGTATTCTTGATATCACAAATCCAGAATCTCCAACGGAGATTGGGTTTTTTGAGCTAGGTCCAGGATACTCATCTCGGAGTAACTATCCTTATTCCAAGAGTGGTACACTGATCGTTACGAGTGGCAACGAGTGGCTGTTCATTCTCAAAAAGCAGAACGTGGATATTTAATCTGGAAATGTCATAGCATTGCAGATTACCCGGTATTTGCGACCGCTACTATACCATGAATGGTGACCCGGCGCCGCTTGTGAGATCTCGATGGCTTCACGGGGTCCTGCGCAACTCTCCCCCGCCTGGGCGGGGGAGAGTTGCGCAGGACAAGCCGGACGTCCACGCTCTGGATTCCGCTAAATTCCGCACAGTATTCTCCTTATGTAACTGTCCGTGTCCTCCTCCTGAAATAGTACGTTTCGCTCCTCCATCTCACTCTTCTCCATACCCCACAGCCCGCGCATCGTGACTGATGGAGTATTCGATACGATGAAGGACTGCAGGGACATATCTGGGTCGCCGAGGCGGTGTTCGATTTCCTTGATGGTGTCGTGGAACTGGATTTTGGGATCATTCGGTCCGAGGTTCCGAATTCCCTTTGGATCAACAAAGATGACCTGCTGGCGACCATCCGCGAGCAGCCACAAGATAAAGTCGGGATGGAAGTTACCGGCCTCGAAGAATCCTACCCCGCGTCCCCTGCTGAGATTTCGCAGTAGATAGAGTTCACGGTCTTCAAAGAAATCCACATTCTTTTCACAGAAGGCCTTGAGATCCTTGACGAAAAGGCGCTCGCCCTTGTTCAGTGGTGCGGGATTGATCTCGACCACCTTCGTGTCCAAGCTAAGCAAAGGCTGGTACAGGTGGTTTCCGAACCAGATAGCCTCCAACCCTTGAAAAGTCCAGAATTTCAATTTCCCTTCCTGGATAGCCGCCTTGAGTTCCTCGAGCTTTGCAACGATCTCCACCTGTGACTGGTCGATCAGGATGCGGTAGTAGCCTTCGTCGTCGAGTGATTCCCTCATGCCCAAGAGATTGGGATCGGTGCCTTCCAGGATGTGGTATTCGAGGTGCGGAAGTTCCCATTCGTGCTTGCGGAAGGTGTAGTAGCGCTCGGTGTACTTCTTGAGCAGGGCCAGCGCGATCTCCTCCCACAGGCGCACCTTCTCGTAGGAATCCCCGATCATTTCCCGCGGGGGAATCTGAAGACGATACCAGCTCTGGTCAGCGAGCAGCGCTTCGATGGCTGGCCGCGTAATATTCAAGTTGTACCAACCTCGCTCCGCCTTGAATCGTTCGAGCTCGAAGTAGAGGCGGTCGTAGTCCAAGAAGGCTCTATGGCGGGCACCAAGAGGGGTCTCATTCGGTGCTGCATCGGCATCACCCCCCATGAGGCCACCCGACTTCATCGCCTGAATCTTTGGATACCAATTGAGCCGCACTGGGTTCTTCAGGAGGCGTACAGTACCCGGATCAGCGGTTGGGTCCGGTGGTGCGACGGTTGGAACCCGTGCGATCTTCCGGAACCCATCACCGAACTCTGTGCTGACACCGTTGATCGTCCTCTTGAGCCGAATCGTCTTGAGCTTCTGTTTTCCAAGGTTCTCAATTACCGGTAACAGAAACTCAGTACGATCGTCGTTGGCAGAGAGCCCTTCGTCGTTGAGAAAATCCCGGAATTGCGCCATGTAATCGGCGTGAATACCGAAGATGCCGAGGGTCTCTAATACGCTGATGTGTTCGGGTCGTTTGATCCCTCCCGGAAGCTGTGCCTTATCGCTGCGCTTGAGGTTGGTGTTGTAACCCTTGAGTCGTACTCCGCGTCCGAAGAGCTGGATAATCTGCGCACCCTCCCTTCTTCCCACGTTCATCAGGCCCATCGTCGAAACGCGCCAACTACTCCAACCCTCGGTGAATTTCTTTGAGCCGATCAGGATGTTCACCTTCGAATGCGGTTCATTCAGTTCGTGAAAGAGCGATTCCGCGAATTCCCGTTCACCTGTGGCAAGGTCGTTCTGAGCACACAGCTTTACGAGTTTCGCGTCGTCGCCCACGTTGATCACGCCGAAGGCTTCGTTCTCGGCACCCAATCTCAGGGCCACCTCGCCGGGCACACCCTTCAGCTTCTCGATGTAGAGCTGACCGCCACCAGGGGCGTTGAATATCGTCCTGAGTGTCTCATCTAAGACCTGGGCCGCCGGGAGGCCGCACGTATTGAGATACGGGAAACGGTCGTGGAACAGGTTTCGGCCCGTCGAGGTGACAAGACCCTCATTGAGCACCCGCTCAATACGCTGGATGCTTCCGGCACGGTCAGACACGTAGCGGGCAAGAAACCGTAATATCTCGACGATATCGGACGCGTCCCTCTTGGCGAGCGTCGCCGTCACTCTCCCACCGACGAAGATCCATAGAGGATTCTCAATGTTGAACGGCCGGAAGGCGCTCTCATTCTCGCGGTAGAGCCGCTGCTGCTGGAAGAACGAGAGGAGACAGGCTACGAGGTACAGCTCCAAGTGGTTTTGTTGTGTGCCCTGATCAAGGTTGAGAATCTGGTAGTCCTTGCCGAAGCCGTCAGCATAGAAGTAGCGATACGAGTAGTCACACAGCGTGCTCTTGGCGTACAGGTTGGTGAGGTCCAGGTTACCTTTGATTGCCTGCCCGAAGGTCGCCGAGTACTCGAAGGAAAAACCCCTCTCGCAAAGAGCGTTGCGATAGCCCATCCATGCGCCACCTTTCCCCGCGCTTGTTCCGCGATGTCCCTCATCCACGAGCACCAAGTTGTTTCCCTCGAAGGCCTCGACGGCCACGGTTTTGTCGCCCATCTCATCGCGCAGCCGGGTCACCTCCAAGACATCGACCGCCTGGCCGCTGAACAACCCGCGGCCATCCTTGCTGAACAATTCCGCATCGATGCCCGCCGCCGCGAACTCACGCAGATGTTGCTGCGAGAGCCCTTCGTTGGGTGTTAAGAGGAGGATGCGATTCAACTCACGACGCCCACCATGCCGGGCCAGGATCTCCTGATACTGCAAAATATTGGCGTGCATCAGCAGCGTCTTTCCGCTGCCGGTCGCCATCCAGAACGCGAGTTTGTTGAGCTGTGGCCATGCCTCCGCAGACTCGTCAAACGCGACGATCCGGTCGGCCTCGGGTTTGTCCGCATTGTAGATTTCCACCTGCACATTCAGTTCCACGAGCAGCGCATCGGGATTGCGAAAATAGCGATCCAGATAGATCTCGGTGAAGAGTAGCGTCAGATACTGGAAATACTTCCAGACGATCGGATCTTCGCCGCGGGTAAGACGCCGTTCGTTTAGGCGCTGCGTATGCTTAACGATGTTCTGGTCGTATTCCAGCAGTAGCTCAATAGGGAGCTGCTGCAGGTTGGAGAGTTGTACCGTAAGCACATGGTGAAAGCGGTGGATGTTGTTCTCGTCCAGCCCTTCTAGAACCTCGTCACGCAAATGCTCGGCTAGCTCTGCCCTGTACGTTTAAGAGGGACTTGACAATGGTTTTCCTATTGCTTAGTTTAGCAATATGCAAGCACAATCCGCGATACTTACAGTACTGCGTAATGCTCTTCCGGCATTGTCGACAACGGTGGTGTCACATCAAGACAAGAGTCGTCGAGCTTTGGGGCGAATTGTGTGTGCGCAGTTCAATTTCGTGAATGCTCAGGGAGGCCATCGGCTTTCGGGTTGCATGAAGGCATTAGTGTTACTGGAATCGGAGGGGCACTTTTCTCTACCGAAGCCACAAACCGCGTCGTTTGTCCGCGGTCCCCGTCTATTGGATGAACCGGTTCCGAAGGCGTTGGATGTCCCCACGGATGTCCGTGAGATCAAGGATTTAGAGATTATTTTGGTCACCGATTCGGGGGATCGAGCGATCTGGAATACACTTCTGGATGCGGAGCATCCACAGGGGAGCACCACCTTTGCGGGCGCGCAGCATCGCTACCTGATTCGGAGTGCGCACGGTGAACTGGGGGTGGTCGGTTTTTCTGCTGCGGCGTTGTATCTCAAGGCTCGGGATCAATGGATGGCGTGGGATCATCCAAAGCGCGCGGAGAATTTGAACCGTGTGGTGAACCTGAGTCGTTTTCTGATTCGATCAGACGTGTTCTGCAAGAACCTGGCGAGCCACGCATTGGGACGAGTGCTGCGGCGCTTGCCCTCCGATTTTATGGCAACGTATGGGTATTCCCCTTATGTGATAGAGACCTTTGTGGGACCCGATCAGGAGGGGACTTGTTTTCGAGCGGCGGGATTCCGATATTTGGGACTTACGCAGGGGCGGGGCCGCCATGCACCCTCGAAGACACGCACGCGCCCGCAGAAAAAAGTATTTGCCTATGAACTGGATCCAAACTGGCGCACGCACTTGGCCGTGCCGTATGTGGAATTGCGCCCTCGGCTGGAGGTGGGGGCAGGTCTGGACAGCGATCGGTGGGCGGAACAGGAGTTTGGTGGTGCGGATCTCGGGGATCGGCGTCTCAATGTGCGTTTGGTAAAAAACGCGGAGTTAGCGGCAAAGACGATGGGCAATCCTGTCACCACAACCCCCGAGCGAAATATCAAGGACGTTCGGGCCTACTGGCGTTTTTGGGAGAGGGCCAACGAACGTGGGATCACCCCGGCACAGATTCTGTTCCCGCATCGCCAGCGGACGATTGAGCGAATGCGAACCCAGGAGACGGTGTTGTGTGTTCAGGACGGAACCAAGATCTCATACAGTACGCGTTCGGACACCGAGGGACTGGATATCATTGGACAGAACCAGACCTCTGCGAAAGCCCGCGGGGTGTGTCTGCATGCAACGATCGCCCTGAATGACGAGGGATTACCGTTGGGGGTGTTGCGATGTGCCTATGGGACAGAGAACCCAAAATCCCAAAGCTGGCTACACGGTCTGTCTGACATTGACGAGGCAGCCGAGACGCTGCCACGCAAGACGAAGGTGGTTGGTGTGATGGATCGGGAAGCGGATGCGTTCGAGATTTTGTCTGCGCATCGGACGCTGAAGCGGACGCATCTATTGGTTCGGGCCAAGCACGACCGGAAGCTGAATACAGACGAGGGGCGATTATTTAAGGCGATGCGAAAGGGGCCGCCTGCGGATGTGATGGAGTTGTCGGTGGAGCAGTTGAGTCGTCGGATGAAGTCGGGGCGGGTCACTCATAAAGGTCGTCCGGCACGAAATGCCCGGATGGAGTTGCGGTATTGCAAAGTGACTCTACCTCCGACCAGGGACCGTACGCAAGCCCCCATGGAGGTCTGGGGAATTCATCTGCGTGAACTCAATCCGCCGGAAAATGCAACGCGGATTGAATGGTATCTGTTGACCACGCAACCCATCACAAGCCCGGAGCAGGCGAAGCAGATGGTAGAATATTACCAGTTGCGCTGGCGTGTGGAAGACACCTTCCGGGTGCTCAAGAGTGGCTGCAAGGTGGAGAAGTTGCGGATGCAGAAGGCGGGCTCTTTGCACCGGGCGATCACCCTGCACATAGTCACGGCGTGGCGAATCATGTTGATGACGCTTTTGGGGCGTGTGGACGCGGACTTGGACATGGACGTATTCTTTCGAGAGTCCGAGTTAGAGATGATGAAGGTCTACGCCCGTAGCTATGGCCTTGCGGTCCCCACCAGCCTGCCCTCGGCCATCTTACTGGTGGCCATGATGGGCGGCTACATGAATCGCAAACACGATCCACCGCCCGGGCACACCATCATGTGGCGCGGCTATGCAAACCTTCAAATGCGTGCCATCGCCTATGAGGAGTTGGGGGGCTTCTTTGACTTGGTGGAGCGTTCGCCTCCATAGCAGCCAACGTGCTCCATTGCTCCCTCCTGATCTGCTGTTCCCTCCTTGAGCGCCCGAAAGCTTCATACCCTTGCTGTGTGCAGGCTACAGAAGAATGTCGTGTCTGCGAGATCTCGCTTGTTCCAGAACGCGAAAAACACGGAAAATGGCAGTGCCAGACGGTCAACCTCAGAGAAATGCGCGAAATCTGTCGTACCTCGTCGGACAAGAACTCACGAAAATTCGCCTACATAAACCGAAGAACCCCCATTGTCCAGTCTTTTTTCTGAGTACAAGGCAGGGCTAGCTCTTCAAACCGCTTCACGTTGAACAGCGATAGCAGCCACTGATTGAGTACTAGCTTGTGAACGAACGGCACCTGCGCCTTCTTACGGGGCATTCTCCCCTTCCTCTTAGCAATCATATCCCCTCCGCGTCGAACATCAGGCGATGGAAATCCTCTTCGATGAGCCGCACCCTCCACCGGTCGTCGGGGGTCTTGAGATTTTCGAGGTTATTGCTGCCATTAACGTAAATGAGATCGAACTCGTTGTCTCTGGCCGAGTACCCCTGCTTGGTAAACCACTCGTTGAGGACCAAGTTGTCCCGCTCCGGATCGCCGCTGAGCTTGCGCCAGATGACGAGTATCCGGCGGGCGTCTGGCGTGGTACCGATCACGGTGCGGAACCAATACGGCCCGTCCGCCTCTTGCCTGAGGCATCCTTTCAAACGCAGGCGCCTCTCGCTGTCGCGCTCAAACGCGGCTCTGAAGGCCCACGGCGCGGCGATATGCCGAACCGTGAGCCCGATCAACCAATTGAAGGTCTCCAAGAGATCAACGTTGACTTCGCGGCTCTCATCCGATCCGGGACGCTTGACCTTAAGCTTGTATGCAGTGGGATCAGTAAAGGCTTCCACATTGAGTAGCGATTGGCTGCCGCGTGTCTCAACATCAAGTAGGTAGCGCAGAATGTACTGCTCCCTGAGACCGTCCGGGCCTTGCGCCTCGGAATCATCTAGCAGAAGTTGCTGCTCCTCGGTGCGCCGGGTCTCTAGGTTGTTGAGCGCATCTTCGTAGGATTCTAGACGGATCACCTTTACGATGCGAGGACTGCACGCTGCTTCCTCGGTGGACGCCAGACGCTTGGGTCTGCCGTCCTTCCACTCCGGCGTGAAAGTGAGTTTCTTGATGCGTGGCAGAAGAACAGTGTCGAAGTAGTCTCCCATCTCAACGAGAATGAACTTGCGTCGGCCACCATCTTCGCGGTTCAAGTCGATCACGGCGTGGCCCGTGGTTGCAGAGCCAGCAAAGAAATCTAGTATCCAGGGATCTTTGAACTGCCAAGTCATTGCTTCAACGGCATCTCGCACTGTATATAAAGATTTTGGATAGGAAAACGCTTCGCGATCTCCCAATATGTGAGCCACAAGTGCGGTACCGTGCGGGCCTGCGTTGTACTTACGATCGGTCCAGTTGCTCATGAGGCTGTGGCGCTTGCCTGAGGTGTCTACCGCCAACTTCAGTGTTCCGGTCTCGCTCAGTACGATTTCGCCTCGTTCCAAGCATGCCGTCGCTGACTCAAACGAACGGCACCATACCTTCTCGTCACCGGATGGACTCATGGGGAAGAGCCTCACAAACCCTTCCGCAGTGTTAGCCACGGAGTATGCCGTGCCTAGGGGAGGTGGAGGTTCAAACCCAATGATCCTTCGGTTATTCTCATCTATCAGCACGGCATAAAAACTGTTAGGCCGGCCAGATCGCGACTTATTCTGACCCGGACCGCTGAGAATAAAACTCCTATATTCGATTTCGCCTGCCTTCTTCCTGCCTCGGAGTATGTCCATACCATTCGGTGTCATCATGAGCATGTACTCATGCGTCCGAGTCAAATTGTGGCTCATCCCACCTTGGGGGTGATGGTTGACGACGACCATATGGCGATCAAACTGCCTAAACATCTGATCAACGATCTCGCAGAGATGCACCATTTCATAGTCGTCTATAGCGATTGCATACGATGCTTGAGTTGTCAGTAGGCATTGCGATCGTTGAATCCGATTCTGCATAAGGGTGAGCCACGAGGATGTCTTGTATTCGTTCTTGTACACGAATTCCGAAGATGCAGTATTGTAAGGCGGATCAATATAGACACAGTGCACACCGTCGTGAAACCTCTGCTCCAGCATTGACAGAGCTTGGAAGTTCTCGCTATGGAATACCACGCCATCAGTCTGCTTCTCCAGATCGCCCATGGCTTGGAGTACCCTCTCTGTGAAGCTTGCGCAGAAGTGCCGTGTGTCTACAACTAGCGTCGGATGCCCCTTCAGAAATTCAGGTTTGAGCCTCCGGCTGTAGCCAGGCGTTGTTAGGTCTGCAGTGATCTCATCGATAGCACAGAGGCGCACCCATTCTTTATGCTGCCCCTCGTTTTCAGCGATCTCCGCGTAGAACGCGTCGGGGATGATTCCTACGGCGATGCAGTACTGCGTTTCCACCACAAATTTCTTCTTCAGCCAAAGCTTCTTCTGGAAGTCCTCGAGCTGGGCGAGGAAGTCAATGATCTTTCCAGCGACCTTTCGGATGACCTTGATCTTCGACAAATACTGCTCAACCCGGGGCGCGGACTCGTTCTCCACATCGTCGAGGTGCATGATTTCGTTCTTGATGAAGAAATCCAGCTCCCGACGGAGGAAGGTTCCGAGGTCTTTATGGATGAAGTAGTCGAAGGTGTTGCGCGCAGTGTAACGTCGGAGGTGCACCTCCAGTCGGCAGTAGGCGGCCTGCTCGCCACTCGCCAAGACGTGAGGTTTGCCGAGTTCTGTAATCCATGGCAACAAATCGGCGTCAGTGACGGCCCGGATCCATTTGGTAGCAAGCGCAATCAGGTCCTTCTGAGTCGGGGGTTTCCTCTTTCCGCCGCGTTCGTCCTCGGGCCAGTCAGTGAGCGTCGCCGAGCGATACTCGAAGCGGATGACAAGTTCCTTGCCATGCCCGCCGTCCTCTTCAGCAATAAAGTCGCGGCCAGCTTCGTCGGGCGCGCAAAGGATGAACGCACGATCCTTGTCCTCGGTAGACTTGACATTGCCGTGCTCACCCTCGGTGGCATCCGCTAGGCGGAAATGGACGCACATGGGGTTCTCTTCGTCGCCCGGTCTCAAGCGGAACGCGTAATCCCGAAGGTACTCACTGCTCTTGATGTAGTAGTGGTCCTCGTTAGCCCAATGGAGCGTGACCTCCTCGCCCCCGTAGGGAATGGCGTAGACCCCCGGCTTATAGACTCGCTTGGCGAGAAAATCGCCTTCGGAATAGTAGCGGCGGAAGAATGTGAACAGGTGATCATAGACTTCGCTTTCGAGTGTGGCGATATCCGCTGCGTCGCTCTCGATACGGGTACGCAGTTCCCTGACCTTGGGCGAATCGCTCGGGTCCATCCCCGCCGCCTTGACGCCTGTAATCACATCGGCGAGTTGCTTCTTCAGCTCTGCCTTATCAGCAGTCTTGTATTGGCCGAATGCCGCCTTGATCTGCGGCAGCAGGTCTTGGTCGAGGAACTGTGATACCTCGGCACTCTTGGCATGCATGATGCGATAGAGCCCGAAGTCCAAGTCGGGCTGGTTGAGCTGGAACAACTCCTTCAGCAGTGCTTTCAGATTTTTGAATTTCTGGCCATCTGGCATCGGTTCCTCGTGGTTTCGTTGATCATGCGGGTTACTACTCGGCTGCCCAACAGGTCGTGAAGAATATCTCCGTCGCCGTCCGCCGTGCCAAGCGGGCTTCCAGAGAGTCAATCAGCTGGTCGCACTTCTTGATGACCTGATCCTCGACCTTGAAGACATCCTGTCGCTGGCGGCGCCCGATTTTCTGGATCTTCTGCTGGATCTGATGCTGCTCTGTCAGGGTGACCACTCGCCGTACCTGCTGCCTCCGGGCTTTGATCTGGGCCTTGATATCCAGAAATGCTTTCTCCGCTGGCAGCACCATGTCGTCGGCCCAGCGTTCGAGCTTCTCGCGTGCCTCGTTGAAATACCTGTTGTTCTGTTCCAGCGAGCGGCTGACCGTGCCTCGAGCATGTCGATCAGATTCGTCGTTCAGACGCCACATCACCGAAGCCGGGATGGAAGCATTATCGTAGCCCTCATGAGGGGTCTGACCCCGGCAACTGAACAGCTTCTCCATCGTCTCTTGGTCGAGCTCTTCCCCAGCTTCGACGAAGCCATAGAAGAGCAGATACTCCTTCCGTTCGTAGGAGTGGATGGTGTGGCGGGTCAAGGCAAGGTAGCCGGTTTGCCCCCGCAGAGCCTTGATCACGTAGAGATACATAGAGTGGCAGGTCACGTCAAAGATGATCCGTATGGACAGTGTGGGAAGCGTCTTTGCGGTGTCGACGACATGCTCGCCGAGTGGGTGGGGCAAGCGATAGAGAAAGGCATTCCCGGCCTCGGCCGTCTTTCCGAGACCGACCTCGTCGGCCAGAATAGCACCTTTGGGGAGTGGGAACTGCAGTACGAAGAGTGCCATTGACAATCGGTTCATCCTCCCGGTGGCCCGTCGCGTAAGGCCGCGGGCGAAATACTTGGCGTGGCGAGCCGTGATGGTCACCGGGAGCAGCGAAAAGTTGGAGTTGGCGAAGATATGTTCAGTCATCTGCCGACGCTGCTCTCGGTTGCTGACATTCGTCTTCCAGCGTGTGGGTGTTAATGGCTATTTGAGCGGACTGAACCCAAAGATACGGTGTTCGGCTGTTTCCGCGAGGGTTTGAGAGAGGACACTGCGGAGACGCTGGCTGCCGCGCGGCGCTCGCGGCCGCACCGTCAGCGCCGCGATTTAGGAATGGGTGGACGCTTCCACTGAAGCAGAATGTCTCTGCCCGGATGGGTGCACTGCGCGCGCGGTTACCCCCAGTCTAGACCGATCAGATCGTCCGATGGATACGCGAAGAGCGAGGGCGACTCCTGCCGCGTCGGTCCTTCCCAGCGCAAGATATAATAGCATAGCAGGTTCCTCAGCCGTGCCTTATCCTTCTGCTGAACCTAACCTTCAACTACTATGCTATCCCAACCCACACCCACTTCTTCCCGGACGCGTTACTTTATCGGACTGGACGTTCACCGTGCCACGATTGCGCCATGCGTTTATGATGTGGACCTGCGGCGTTTCTGTGATGAGCGGGAGTTTTCCGCACAAAAGCCGGAACGTCTGTCCCGATTTGTGCGTCAATGCGGTCTAAATAGTGCTTGGCAGAAAATACGAAAATCATCCAAGAATCTTCGATTCAAGGTCTCTGGAGTGGTTTTCGAGAATCGTCTCAGCTGCGAGTTTTTTTGGATTTCGGTAATTTCCAAGGGAATTGGGGGAATTACAGGCGTTCTGTGCCCCTAAACCAGAAATCTTCGCGTCCCATTGGGGGAGAAAAGCTTAACCCTGTTAGGACTTCGGCGTTTGATTCTTCACAACGTTTCTCTTTTTCTCATGCGTACGGTTTTTCAAACTCAGATGATGATTGGCATGGTTCCCATTGAGGAGATTGAACTTGATCTCAGGAGTCGGGACGATGTGATCGCCTATTTGTATGGTCTACAGCAGATCTTCAAGGATGCTCGGACCCGTAAAAGGCTGTTTGCTCATCTGGACTCCGGCTACAATCCTGTGGTCCGCAAGGATCGTGGACGTCCGGGAATGGACTTGTGGCGGATCTTGGTATTGGCGGGATTGCGGCAAGCGATCCACTGTGATTATGATCGTCTGGCCCTGTTGGCCAATGAATTGAAGGTGCTTCGCCAGATGATGGGACACAGCGATGAGGATGACATGCAGTACAACCGTCAGACGATCCAGGATAATGTGTCGGCCCTGTCGCCGGCGCTTCTTGCGCAGATCAATCAATTGGTGGTGAACAAGGGGCACGAGGCGGTGGGACACACCGAAGGGGATCTATTGAAGACACGAGGAGACTCCAAAGTCGTCAAAACGAATATAGAATTTCCCACGGATGTGCGTCTGCTGTGGGATACGATTCGGTGTTTGATCCGCGAGTGTGTCCGGGTATCCAAGCAGTTGGGGCTTCCAGGCTGGCGGCAGCATGCCTATCTTCAGAGAAAGACTTACGAACTGTTTCAGTCCATTCGCACGGCTCGGCAGTACAAATCCAACCACGAGGGAGTCGAGGCATACCTGGAGCGCTGTCACCGGATCCGGGAGAAAGCAGAGCAACTGCTTCGTGACTTGGACGCACTTGTTGCACCGTCCATGGATCAGAACCATGTGGGGCAACCCTCCGAATTGGATGCAAGACAGTTGGCTCAACTGCGGAACACAAAGGCACGAATCGTGGAATTGGTCGCCTATGTAGTGAAATTTGTGGATCAAATCGATCGTCGTATTCTGCGGGGAGAAACGATTCCCCCGCAGGAGAAGGTATTGTCTATTTTCAAACCACATACGCGTTGGATCACCAAAGGGAAGGCTGGCGTGGTATGCGAGTTAGGGGTTCCGGTTGCGATGATTGAGGATGAGTACCAATTTGTCTTGGGGCACGAAATTATCTGGACGGGGACGGATAAGGATGTGGCCGTATCCCTGATTCAGTCGGTGCAGGCAATCTATCCAGACGCTCGGAGTTGCTCCTTGGATCGGGGCTTTTACAGTCCCGCAACGTTTGACGAGTTGGATCAGTTGTTAGAGGTCAACGCAACGCTGAAAAAGGGGCGATGTACGAAAGAGGAGCAGGAACGTCAGGCAACGGACTCGTTCAAACAAGGACGCAAAGGACATTCGGCGGTGGAATCTGCGTTGAATAATTTAGACCAACGAGGATGGGATGTGGTGCGTGAAGTGAGTCCAGAGAGCTTTGCGCGGGTGGTAGCTACAGCTGTACTGGCGGCCAATCTCCATCGGTTAGGACGTCTGGTTCGCAATCAGGAACAGGAACGTGCCAAACGCCGCCGACGGCGTGCAGCGTAGAAGGCCTCTGAAATCGCGTCAAAACACGACCGCGCGTTCGGTGCGGATGGCAGAGCTACGTTCAGACCGCACGAAATCTGCCGATTTAGCATCGAAACACGACCAAAACAGGGTCCAAAACGGACCGAATGGACACGGCGTTTCCAACGTTCGTCAGATTGCAGAGAAAATTGAGCAAATCTGCCAACTTCTGCAGAATCAAAATTCAAAAAACGGCTATTTCCTGCCAAGCACTAAATAGGATGATTTCCGTTGTTGCTACGAAGCGTCTTTTTGCGACACGGCCCTCTACGAAGCGCTGACTGCACTGGGCGTTGATTGTGTCATTGTGATTGCCCATCTATTCAGATTGATGTTGCCCACCTTGGGTGGATTTTTTTTGGAGCATTTTTTACGTTTGGTTTCGGGTTCAAATGAATATATTTTCTCTTGTTTCATGGCATGGATTTTTCGGGGTTTGTGAATTGTTTTCTCATGGAGTCGCCTTCGAGTTCAATTCGATAGGCGGGCTGAATGAGTCGACAGACGGTGCATATTCCGATGATGTGGATGACTGGAATCGCCACCTCACCTATTCACTTCTTGATCAAGCGGCCTGTACTCCACGAGCACTGACCGACCGGTGATGTCAACAATAGTGGCCATAATCTCAACTCCATACGCGTCTGTGAGCCTCAACGGTTTGCCCAATCGGAAGGTGACCGGCTGCTGCTTTCCCTCATCAATTGCAATATTATCCGCGTATAGGTAGGCCCGATCCAGGTTATCCCGTTTCGGGTTTAGCCGTCCATTCAATCCCGGGATGTGCCCGGTAGCATTGGGGAAAATGACGGCACCACCAGCCGTAAGCGGATCGAGTTCCAACAGCAATCCCTCCTGGGACGGCCTCCATTCCCGTTCCAAACCTGCGGTGTAGCCTGGCATTGCGGCATACACAGTCATCGGCAAATGCGTCGTATATAGATTGAAATCCGCTTCACCGTTTTCGTCGGTGGTCGCCCGCTGCCAAGTTTTGTTCGGGAAAAGAGCCAAAACATCCGCACCGATGACCGGCTCTCCTCCAGAATGTATCGTGATGACGGCATCCGACGGTACAAGTTCAAGCCGAGCAGCCGGAATGACTAGAACCAAATTTGTCTCATCATTGACTCTGTACTCCGGCGTGATACCTGCAATCTCATGGGTTTCTTTGAAGATGATTGAAACACCGTCCCCGCGTCGTTCCATTATATTTCTTCGGTGATGGGACCCAGGTATCTTCCCTACGGAGGTTCGCCCAAATACTGAAGTAAGAATCCCATTGCGGGCTGACTGGCTTGAATGCATCCCCTCTATGGTCATCCCATTGGGAAGCGAGCCGGGCGAGTCAATTTTCAGACGGTTTTTGAACATCGAAAGCCGGATGTGCCGGGTAGACATGGAGTAGTCACGATGCACAACAGCGTTCACCACTGCCTCGAACACGGCAGCCAAGCTGTACTGGGGCATATCTTCACGGGCCGGTGTTTTTCGTGCCGCGACACGCATATTACGGGCTACAAACTTCATTGCATCAGCAATCTGAACAGAAAGCGGCCCTTGAATCTCCTGAGCATCCAACTGACCGGAGGCACGATCTTTACCACGATACCTAGTGGCCATAATCGTGGCTTGCGGCAACCACTCCTGAGGTGAATCGGTGCAAAGTAGCACTCCGGCAACGGTTGCCCGATCCATATCAGCTTCATCAGATGTTAGCAACCTGAGATTCATCAGAGCACGACGAGGATTGACTCCTCCCACTGCACTTATCAATGGCTCCCACAGTCGCTCAAGGAGTGTTTCAAATCCAGTATGGGGAACAGCCTGTTGGTCAAACCAGAGATATCGGCTCTGGGCACGTCCCTGAGCCAGACGCAAGCGTTCCTCAACTTCCATCGGACGCTTGGTTGCGCCGACCCGGAGGTATGTTCGACCAGCACGCTCGTGCACAAAATTTCCCCGTGGTATCTCTACAAGTACGAAGATCTTTCCGTCAAGCTGTCGATGATGGACATCAATCCGAAGGGGAGGCTTAACGGTGTCGGTACTCACTTCAGCCAACAGTTGACTAAATGCAGTAGCCTGCTTCCGAGACATTCCCTGAAGCTCCCCACTGTCTGAAACTCCACAAAGAAGTACACCACCACTCGCATTCGCAAAAGCAGCCATCTCATCGGCAAGATCCTCTCTTCGAGGGCTCTTTGGGTGATCACCGCTGAACTCAATCTGCTTGAATTCCCACCTGCTATCCTCGCCTAATTGCAAACGCCGACGGACCTCTGCATCGGTGATATTCATGATGGAGCTCCGGGCTGTATTCTACGATTGTACAGGAGATTATTCAACTGAGTACTGGGCCTTAAAATACGAAATCAAGTACCAACATGGAAGACTTGCAGACATTGTGGCACAGACAATAGCCCGTAATATTACTGACACCCAAGATATATTTATCCATATTTTGCACCTAAAACCACTTACACTTAGACACTGGTTTGATCCGAATTTGAAAGCAGAATTTGCTTTTGCACAGGAAAGTTGCGCATTCTCTTCCCGTGACAGTTAGCTCTATCTCCGTGTACTTGCCTCGGGGCGATCAGATGGCTGTAACTCATTGTTGCCCGTATTTCTGTGGCGCACGGTGGCATCAATCATGTCCGAAAATACCTTCATAAACTGTTCCCGCCGATCAGGTGCTGCAAGTACTGAGAGCGGAAATCTCGGGCGTCCGTTAAGACGCTTTTCGAGTGATACCCCTTCAATCTGATTGAGAGTACTCCACAGTCTTTCCCTCGCTTCCAGGGTGTCATATGGCGCAATCATCCACTGAAAATTAATTTCTATTCTGCCATCGGCAATAACACAGAAGGTCCATTGAGGAATTGTTGAGTAACGAATATCTAATTGGAAATAGATCATCCGCTTACCGTACGGCATCCCTACTGGTAATCGATCATAGGACATCCGATGTCCACTGGCTCGTAGTTCGCCGTGCTTACGAAATGCCCAGTTGATCAGATCCTCGGCAATCTGGGCATCTTCCGAACCGGCACTAAATTTCATCTCTTCAACGAATGATTCTGGATCCACGATCTGCCCAGGCCCTGATGGGGGGATTTGGAATTCTGCAACGATGGACGCATGGTCACTCAGTTTATCAGTAACAACCCCATAGTCAACTCGCAAGTGCGTACACCTGCGGGCGAGTTCGGGCGTAGCATAAAGCCAGTCAATCTGCATATTGTGATAAGTGGGGATATGGAAACACTTATCCTCGGAACAGGGACAGTTAGATGTCGGCTCTGGGCGATCTTGAGCAGTTTCGGCAAGATTCATTAATCCGAGGGATTCTACTGCGTTGAGGATGGCCCTATGGCGAGGAAGTTCTGGCTTGTCCTCGCTATAGGCAGTGGAGAGATTGAAATCACCTCCCAACACTACCCGGCTACCAAACCGAGAGTCGAACAAAGGAATCAAATCGGCTACGATTCGGAGCATCGTCGTTTGCGCGTACACATCTATGAGACCATAAATACTTACGCATGTGATCGGGCCGATTCCTGGAACTTCAGCCTGTGCAACGATCACCGTGCCTGGAAAAGTCCCCAACATACTAAACCGCTTTGCCCCGTAGCGCGTGCGTACCGCATCAATCTCCTGGACACTCGTGCCCTCTGAGAATGCCACCACGCTGGAACCCCACGGACGATACCCCGAAATCTCACGATGCACAAACTGACTTTGATTGAAACCCGGTGGAGCGATACTCTCCTGAAAAAGCATCACATCCGTACTGGACTGTGTTCGCAGGTATTCCCACGCCTTTTCTCGCTGCTGCCGTGACCGCTTCCAATGGTCCATATTCCAAGTGCCGATCGAAAACCGTCTCCCCTGGACATGCGGATCTTTCGAACTTATCGTATCGGTCATGTCTCCTATTTTCATAACAATTTTTTATTGCCTCTGCTTCTCACACGCAGATATCTCCTTGAGGCTATGGCAGATGGTACATTGATCCAGAATATAAGCCGCTTCCTCATTTTTCTAAAAAACTCATTCTGAGGGAGCCTTCGAGGCAAGTTTGGTTTATGCTTCTTAGCTCTAACCCTACTTCCAAGAACACTTGCTCCGCCACGGGCGAAGTCAAACGACAATTCGTCTGACCATCAGTTAAGTTGAAGTTCCACAAGGAAAGCGTAGACACTTAGCGGAGCCGCAAACTGCATACCAGTGGAATGTACTTCGCGCAAATGTATGCGGATAAAGTAACAGGCGTGATGCCAAAGGTGATCCAACTGTAGATTCTCTGTTGCAAGAAAATCACCCTCAATTCAAAGACTAATCATACATGTCTGGCGTCAGAGCGCAATCTATAAGGTCGCCCAGACGCTGCAATGCTCTCCGCCTACAAGTGTCCTGAAGAAATGCCGGCCCCACTCCGCGGAATCTCACGAATTCGTTACATCCTACAAAAACTCACGCATCGCTTCGCATATTCCTATCAACTGATGTCTATCCAGGATTGATGCCAAACGAGCGTAGTCCCGGCAATCACATGCAATGGGGATGCACCCGCATTCAACTTAGGATACGCAAATCATCTCCGCAACCCACCGAATCTCGCAGGTTGAAGAGATCCTCCCACTAAAATGACCTAGTCTTCGCCGTCAAGAATATCTTCGATGCGGACACTAATGTCTTCCAGGTGAAGCCGTGTCATACGGTCACCGGTCCGTCTGGCGGCTCGATCAACTGCGGTTTTCAATGACTTGAGTTCACCACGCACGTATGCACGGATATCTGACTGACTCACATCAACGGGTGCCATCCCAAAGCTGGCAAAGAAGGATGGAACCGGCGAAGCTTCCTCGGTCATCAGGTATTCAAGACGCTCCAGGTGTCCCCTCTGCAAATTACGCCGGAATGGACCAATCGCCGAAGCCCTCGGCAGCTCTGTCCATATCCCGTCACGCAAGTCACTCAGGAGTTCTGAAAATGTATAGACCTCCTCCCCATTCGCCAATGCTTCGGTCTCCATGAGCCGTCCAATGCGAATCGGATTCAGAAGTGTATTCACAGCACCGACCTGATAACGACGAACACGATCCATCGCCCCAACCCCCTCAATCCGGCGCAGGATGTCATTGTTCAGTATCCAGGTCGGAGATGCAAATGCTTCCCTTGAGAGCCATTCCATAGCACCGCGCTGAATCTCGGCTGGCACCGGCGTATACACCATACCATCCTGATCATAGGTTTTGAAATTCTCATGGTGCCCCCCTACATTTGCAGCCACATGGCCGATGTAGCGGTTCCACTGGGATGCAATCTGACCGTAGAGTTCATTCAAATCCCCATAGTCCTTGGCATCCTCTGCCGTCCAGTCAATCAGCTCATCCAGAATCACCTTCAGGTTTGCAATTCCATAATCGCTTGCCTTGACGGCATCATCTCCTAAATCTTCGTTCTGCGACCGCGGATCAACACGCGGGCCCTGGCGTCCGTAGAAATAAAGTGGGTCTCCTGCACGCTCGACAACCCATTCATTCAGGGTTTCGCGCTCATCATCCGCTGACTCTGCATCCGGGAGCACCGTGTATCCCCATTGCACCGACCACTTATCGTAAATCCCCACATCCGGCATGAGATTCGTTACCCCATCGCCCGGTTGTGCAACGTAGTTGAATCGGGCATAATCCATGATTGAAGGAGCCGTTCCGTGGGTGTCCGTGAACGTGGATGAACGTAGAGAATCTACAGGATAGGCGGCACTTGAGCCCCAATTATGCGGTAACCCAATCGTATGTCCGACCTCATGCGCAGACACAAAACGAATCAACCGCCCCATCACTTCGTCTCTGAATTTGACGGAACGGGCATCAGGATTGACCGCAGCAGTCTGGACAAAGAACCAGTTTCGAAGCAGGTTCATCACATTATGATACCATCCAATGTCGCTTTCCAGGATCTCACCGGTACGTGGATCATGAACGTGCGGACCAAATGCATTCTGTATGTCCGAAGAGAAGTAACGGATCACAGAGTAGCGAATATCTTCGGGACTAAACTCTGGATCTTCTTCCTTACTGGGCGGATCCTTGGCCATGATCGCATTCTTAAACCCTGCAGCCTCAAAAGCCTTGTTCCAGTCTTCCACACCCTCCTTCAGGTAGGGTCTCCACTTCATTGGCGTGGCTGGATCAATGTAATAGACAATCGGCTTGATGGGCTCGCTCAACTCGCCCTGGGCGTACGCTTCGGGATCTTTCGGTTCAAGCTTCCAGCGGGTAATGTAGCATCTTTCCTCCGCCTTCTGTGCGTCCCGACCATAGTCGGTCATCGTCACGCTGAAAAACCCTACTCGCTGATCACAGAGTCTTGGCTGCATTGGATCCTGCGGCAAGAGAATCATGGACTGATTCATTTCAACAGAAATCGTTCCCGCAGAAGAATTTGACGGCGGCTCCGCCGCGTCGTAGCTGAGTACATGCCTGACCTCAACATTCAACGGATAACTCTTGGCTGAAGCAATGTAGGTTCGATCAGAATCCAGACGGCGTACACGGTATTGCTCCCGCCGGAATGAGGGCAACCCGAGTGAGGGCACATCCGAAGTAAACAGATCGGTGACCTCAATCACATGTGCTGTGGAATCATCGTTGAGTGTTTCAACATCAAATGCGCGCAGGATCGGCTCAAAGTTTGAGTTGCGAACCGCATTATAGATGGGTTCATCTTCATCCGCAACATTCTCATAAGACACGATGCGCAGCATGATCTTCTCAGACTGTTTCTGCCAGCGCAATACTTGGGTACTTGTCTTCATTCCCCCGTATCCCATGTTATTCATGGTCGCTGCCTGACGTGACACCAGAAGCATTTCGACATCCAGGAGAGAGTCGGGGATTTCGAAATACAACTTTTCTTCAATCCGATGCACCTTAAAAAGTCCCTCATCCGTCACTGCATCCTCGGTGATGACATCACTGTATTTTTTTGAATCATCTTCCTTTTTACTCTCAGATTCAGCAGGCTTGTCTGCCACGGTCGGGGCAGACTGGCGCACGGATGAACAACCTGCGATCAGCATAAGTGCGATCAAAGGAAGGAGTAGGCCACGTAGCAATTTCATAATCAAAAAGGTAAGGTTCGGTCCAGTTTACAAAGATACGACATCAGGGCGTTTCCATACCTATCAGGAGGCAACAGGGATAAAGAAACAATTGGTTGCGCCCATCCCTTCGCAGAACAGGCGGAGATTTTGCTCTGACATCAACCATTCCCCCTGACGTGCAGACAATACAACTGAAATCAACCCCGAACTGGCTATATTCAACGGACTTTGTATCCTGACTGGTGGCATAAAACCTGTGCTTTCATCTCACTTGCCCAGCTTCAGAGTTTCAAATATTTGTGCCCTAGAGCCATCATAATTTAGAAAGCTCAACGGCAATGCTCAGCCATGCATTAATTTTGTCAAGATCCGGCTCCTCTTTGCCCTCGGAAATTTCTAACCAGAGACCATCATGAGCAGCTACTAATTCCGGGGCTCTTAATTAATGATCCTTGGTCGATCCTCATTATCAACAACTTCCGATCCATAATCTGAAGTGATCGAAGAATCGGAACAGCCGCTTGCAAACAACGCGAACACCAACAGGGCTGTACAAAGTGGGATTTTCATTGGGGTTTGTGTCAAATAAATCCAAATTATGCGCAAAAGATACGAAAAGTTAAAACTGTTTTATTGATGGATAGGAAGCCCATACTCGCGCTTATTTCGATCGGTTGCGTTCGATACTCACCGCTCATATTTTGCGATTTACAGACGTTTATGGACATTTATTCTGAACAACAAAGAGAGACCATGCTACCCATCAAACTCACGGTTGACACGGGCAAGCCAGTGATCATTGCCGGGGAACTGACGCCGGACCAAGCCCAACCGCCCAAGCGCCTAGTTCGGGATTCTCAAAGCATTGAAAATTACAGCCGCGATAGGTGTGTTCCGCGGGATCGTCTACGGGCAAATAATTGCGATGTAACCGCAATCGGGACATATATCTTCCCTGGCGGGGAAGACGTAGTGATTACAGTAGCGACATATCCTCATATCCTTATGATGTAGCCAACGTTTGACACCATCACAGGTCATTGATAAGAGCAAAGACTTGAGCGCGCTCTCCGTCCTCGCGCCTGGATTCTTCAGGTTGCCGTGATGTTCGTGTACCCGCTTCCAGGTCACATTGATTTCCACTGCTGAGATATCTTCCTGCAACATATCCAGGGAGTACGCTTCATCTTTGGGATTCGTGACGCAGATTTCAACGACCAGGTGCTTCCTACAGTTAGGTTTTGCCTCGATCGGGGAAGTAGCTGGTACAATCCCAACGGTCAGCAGGAGATCCACGCGCCGACCAGTCTTCGGAAGTACAACCTCTTCCTGCGCAGAGTCAATTCGCAACTTATACTTGCTCTTCCCTTTCGGTAGAACAATACATTTACCGATTGATTTTTTGACTAGGTGCTTGCTCCAGATATGGAGTACACCTTCCCTGCATGATTCATTCCCGTAACCGTTCGGATGTTCATTCGCAGAACGATCATGGGCGAAATGCCATTGCAGGATTTCTCCATGTCGGGCAATTAGGGGATCCCCGCATTTGGGACAAAAGCATCCACACGCTTTTCCCTGCTCCACTTCACTCGGATATCTCCAATGTCCATAACGGTCAATGCCAACGGGGAGCAGGAGATTCGAGCCCCTGAGCACACGGGGGGATTCCATCCTGTTTGTTTTGTAGGGGAAAGCCGTTTGAACCATTTAATTGCGATTTAAGGCATCAGTTGAGCAGGTAAGGGGTTGCCGCTACTCGCCCATATTTTCAAATCTATGGGGCAATACGGGGGGCATCCCGCTACACCCTATCTACCTAGTGTCCACCCCTGTCCACCGCTTTTCTTAAAAGACGGGTTTGACATCGCTTCCGCAATATAAGGAAATAGTGTGGACACATAGGTCATTTTGTGGTGATTTTCACCCACATCATTTGCCGCTTCCCGGTTTGGGGATTTGTTTCTTTCCCGCCGTTCCAACCAGAACACCCCGCACCATGCAGGCCCGCCCCCTATTTCCATGAATGAACTCGCCGTCCTGCCCCGCACACCCCTGGCCTCCCTGGAACTCACGCCCGAACTAAGTCGGTCGCTCCGTCCACCGACGCCTCCAGGAAATCCTGAAGGCACACATGGACGCGTTCCTGCCGAACGGTGGCCGCCGCCGTTCCTCTCACACCATCTGGATCGGCAGTGCCCAGTCCCTGACCCATGCCGGAGGTTCGCTGGTTGACCTGCAGACGGCAGGCGCTGGATTGGTCCTTTGATGCCGGCATGGCACTGCAAGGGGGAAATGGCGCGGTCGCTCGCCTCCGCTACGAGCGAGACTGAAATCCGCGGGCGCTGGAATCTACTGGTCTTGCCCTTTCCGGACGTCAATCTCGTTAGCGCGTTGGATGGCTAGGTCCTGGGTCTCTTGTACCTGGGCCGGCGTCATCTGGGCTTGCAGCGTAACAAGGTGTTCGTAAATCTGTTCGTCTTCGATCCCTCCTGCTCTGGACAGGCTGTACCATATATAGGCTTCCTTGGGATCTTGCTGCACACCCGCGCCGTAGTGGTAGGCTCCGCCCAGATTGGCCATCGCGTCCGCGTGCCCCTGCTCCGCGGCTTCCCGGTACCAGTGCATGGCCTGTTCGAGGTCTTGCTCCCTACCCTCGCCCAGCTGGAACTGCGCCTCCGCATCCAGACTCGGTTCCTCCGTTTGCGTGCACGCCCCGGCCGCGATCAGAAGAGCTGCGGCAATGAGTGTGGTTGCTTTCGTCATATGTCGATTCTTGAATAAGTTCATACTCGAAAAGGTTCGGTCCTATCTCTGAAAATACGATGTCAAGGCGTTTCTATACCTATCAGGAGGCAACAGGGATGAAGAAACAAATGGTTGCACCCATCCCTTCGCAGAACAGGCGAGGATTTTGCCCTGACATCAACCATTCCCCTTGATGTGCAGACAATACAACTGAAATCAACCCCGAACTGGCTATGTTCAACGGACTTTGTATCTTGACTGGCGGCATAAAACCTGTGCTTTCATCTCACTTTCCCGGCTTCAGAAACCCGTAGTATGTTTGTGGGTTTTCTACGACCCTGAACAACCATAATCACCAACCTATAGACTAGACTTTCATGAGCAACGAAGGCTGCTGCCCTGTGGCAGGCAAAACCCGCACGACACCAAAACATTATTCCAACCTGGACTGGTGGCCAAACCAGGTAAACCTGAAAATCCTTACTCAGAATTCTCCCCAGTTAAACCCATTTGGAGAAGACTTCAATTATGCCAGAGAATTCAGCAAATTGAACCTAGATGAGCTCAAAGCCTGACTTTGACGGTTTCGATTTTTCCAGGTACAAAACCACTGTTTCCGTGCTTTCTGGGAGGTTTTTTTTTGGCCTTCCTGTGTAGTGTTCAGTCTTGCTTTTTAATTGTATTTTTCGTATCTTTGTAATTCACCAACCAACTGTGTCATGTGGGTCCGAGAACTCAAACGAAAAACCACGAAAAACATCTCTGTCCAGATTGTTGAGAGCTACCGTAATAAGGAAAGAAAGCCGCGGGTTCGTATCGTCCGACACATGGGAAGCGTTCACCCGGATGCAGTGGACGGTCTGGTTAAAATTGCCTATCTGGAATTAGCTCGGATCCAAGAAGACCTGCAACCCTCCTTATTTCCTGCAGAGTCTTATGTAGACGAGGTGGTGGCTGCCCGCAGAAAAAAACGGGAGTCGAAGGCACTGGTGATCAAAGATGCACGGAAGCTGGAGGAAATACGGCGCATCTGTCTGGGCTTTCACGAGGTCATGGGGGCCCTGTATCACCAGATGCGGTTTACAGAGGTCTTTGATCGCCGTCAGAAGATGTCTCGTCGTCTGTTCAAGCAAGCGGTTTTACTTCGTCTGGCTGCACCTGGGGATAGTAAACTGGCCCATGCACGGCAGATGTCCAAGGATGCGGGGGTGGACGTTCCGGTGGAGAAGTTCTATCGGATGATGGATGCCGTCACGGACGACCGAATTGAACAGATGAAGCAGCTGGTCTCCAACGAGACGCTCGGCATGCTTGGCGGGAAACTGAAGGTGCTGTTTTTTGATGTGACGACATTGAGCTTTGCCAGTGAGTTGCCGGATGAGCTACGCAAGAAAGGGTTTAGCAAGGATGGGAAGCCCAAAAAGGTTCAGTTGGTCTTGGCATTGATCCAAACCCAAGAAGGGCTTCCGGTCACGTACGAACTCTTTCCCGGCAATACCACCGATGTAAAGACGCTTGAACCGGCGATGACGCGCCTCAAAGAATGTTTTGATTTGGATCGGATGATTGTCGTTGCCGATTCAGGGATGTTGAGCAAGGAGAATTTAGCGTTGTTGCAAAGTCTGGGCTGTGACTATATCGTGGCTGCACGTTTACGGTCATTAAATCAACTCCACACCAAGACGATTCTCGGGGCACAGTCTTGGAAGGTTTTAACGACGGGTCGTAAGGTTACCGAACACAAACTTGGTGGTCGACGCTTGATTTTGCGCTATTGTCCAAAGAAGGCAGCTCGGGATGTACATTCACGGGAGAAGGCAATTGAGAAGGTGAAGAATCGTTTGAAACAGGGGGTCAAGGGCACCGGCAGAAGTGGTCGATTTCTGAAGGTGAAGCAGGATGGAGTGAGCTTAGATCAAGCAGCGATTGTTCGGGATGAGAAGTTTGATGGGCTGCATGGGGTCTGGACGAGTCTGGAGGATCTGACTCCAGAACAAGTCTATCAACATTATGGAGAGTTATGGCGAATTGAAGAAGGTTTTCGTGTGATGAAACACACCATGGCGATCCGGCCCATCTTTCACTGGGTCGAGCGTCGGGTGCGTGCCCATATTGCAATCTGTTTTGTTGCATTTGCCCTGTTACGGATCTTCCGACACCGATATAATGCGAGGTTTGGTTCAAAACATCGCCTGAGTGAAGGGCAGATTTTAGCAGAACTTGGTGCGGTGGAAACCTCCATGATTTGTGATCGAGGCAATCGGGCAGAATACCTTCTTCCATCGAAGGTTACCGAAACGAGCGGGCGCCTATACCAGACAGTCGGTCTGACGATACAGCGCCAGACCGTACTGTTCAAAGAGGGGACGACCTCCTAAATCAAGCGTCCCATTCGGTCTCGATCTTCATCATTCCGCCCTGAAAAGGGGGATTGGTAGTGTTCAGTTTTCCCGGAAATCCCACTCCAGAACCCCTGTGACGGAGGTAACCGTCGAAGTCAAGACCATTCCCCTTGATGTGCAGACAATACAACTGAAATCAACCCCGAACTGGCTATGTTCAACGGACTTTGTATCTTGACTGGCGGCATAAAACCTGTGCTTTCATCTCACTTTCCCGGCTTCAGAAACCCGTAGTATGTTTGTGGGTTTTCTACGACCCTGAACAACCATAATCACCAACCTATAGACTAGACTTTCATGAGCAACGAAGGCTGCTGCCCTGTGGCAGGCAAAACCCGCACGACACCAAAACATTATTCCAACCTGGACTGGTGGCCAAACCAGGTAAACCTGAAAATCCTTACTCAGAATTCTCCCCAGTTAAACCCATTTGGAGAAGACTTCAATTATGCCAGAGAATTCAGCAAATTGAACCTAGATGAGCTCAAAGAGGATATTTATGCCGTGATGACCCGGTCGCAAGACTGGTGGCCCGCAGACTACGGGCATTATGGTCCTTTATTCATCCGGATGGCCTGGCACAGCGCAGGTACCTACCGTATCGGGGATGGGCGCGGCGGTGCATCCGCTGGCACGCTTCGTTTCGCCCCGCTCAACAGCTGGCCGGACAATGCAAACCTTGATAAGGCACGCCGACTGCTCTGGCCCATTAAACAAAAGTACGGGCGCAGGCTTTCGTGGGCCGACCTCATGATTTTAACCGGAAATTGCGCGCTGGAATCTATGGGGCTGAAAACATTCGGCTTTGCCGGAGGACGCGAAGATGTGTGGGAACCCGAGGAAGACATTTATTGGGGATCTGAAACCACATGGCTGGGGGATGAACGGTATTCCGGTGTCCGTGATCTGGAGCACCCACTGGGTGCAGTTCAGATGGGTCTCATTTACGTGAATCCCGAAGGACCCAACGGCAAGCCAGATCCAATGGCTGCCGCCACAGATATTCGTGAGACATTTGCACGCATGGCAATGAACGATGAGGAGACGGTCGCCCTCATTGCAGGTGGTCACACGTTTGGGAAGGCACATGGTGCTGCACCATCAGGTCAGTATGTGGGTCCTGAACCGGAAGGCGCTTCTATTGAGGAGCAGGGACTGGGCTGGGAGAACCGGTTTGGGGATGGCAAAGGCGTAGATACGATTACTAGTGGACTGGAAGGAGCATGGACGACAGCCCCCGCAAAATGGGACAGCAACTTCTTTGAGAATCTGTTTGGATATGAATGGGAACCGGTCAAGGGCCCTGGTGGAGCCATGCAGTGGACACCGGTTGACCTGTCTGCAAACGGAACCGTACCGGATGCGCATGATGCGTCTAAAACCCATGCTCCCATGATGCTGACAACAGATCTGGCGCTTCGCGTGGATCCAGTGTATGCCCCGATATCAAAGCGATTTCATGAGAATCCTGATGAATTTGCAGATGCCTTCGCACGCGCATGGTTTAAGCTTACGCACCGGGACATGGGCCCGATCAGTCGCTATCTTGGGCCAGAAGTTCCCGATGAGCCGCTCCTGTGGCAGGATCCCGTGCCGGAAGTCAATCACGAGTTGGTTGACTCCCAGGATATTGATACTTTGAAGAGCAGCATACTCGAATCTGGGTTGACGATTTCAGAATTGGTTCGAACTGCCTGGGCATCGGCATCTACATTTCGGGGGACGGACAAGCGCGGCGGAGCGAATGGAGGACGCCTTCGCCTAGCACCACAACGAAACTGGGAGGTCAACCACCCGGCCCAACTTGAAAAAGTACTCGATGCTTTGCAGCAGGTCCGGTCGGACTTCTCTGCCGAGCATGGCAAGAGGGTCTCACTCGCGGATGTGATTGTTTTGGGAGGCTGTGCAGCAGTTGAAGAAGCCGCAAAGCGTGCGGGGCACGACATTCATGTCCCCTTCTCCGCAGGCCGCACAGATGCCACACAGGAAGCAACCGATGAAGATTCATTCGCGATACTGGAGCCCGTTGCGGACGGATTCCGCAACTACATCAAGTCGGGATTGTCTCAGTCTGCAGAAGAGTTACTGATTGACCGCGCCTCCTTGTTAACTCTGACTCCGGTTGAGATGACGGTACTGGTCGGTGGATTGCGTGCTCTTCATGCGAACTTTGATGAATCCGATCTGGGCGTATTTACGGATCGGCCCGGCCTGCTCACACGCGACTTTTTTGTGAATCTACTGGATATGGATACGGCATGGACCTCTTCAACTTTGAATTGTGGAACCTTTGAGGGACGCGATTACGAAACCGGTGAACTGAAATGGACCGGCTCCGCCGTTGATCTGATATTCGGCTCAAACTCACAACTGCGTGCCATTGCAGAGACGTTTGCCTGTGACGATGCCGATGATCTCTTTGTACAAACGTTTGCGGATACCTGGGCGAAGGTCATGAATCTTGACCGTTTCGATCTCCAGTAACCATGGGGAGATGGATTGAGTCCCGATTGCGAACAATCGGGACATCTGCTCCCCTTGTCGATTATCCTGGATTTTGAGTTTTCCAGCCAAAATGCTGCTTGATCCTGGAGGACATCTTCCGAAAACCAGAAACAGATTCGCAATACTGCAGGATTAACTATATGACATCATGCCACGCTCCTGAAAGGGCAACATAGCTCTCTTACTGCTTATCTTCCCTAACACACCATTTGCATCAAGAGTGCTACGCAATTATGCCTGAATTCTGCCATTTACACTGCCATACCTCCTACTCCTTGCTGGACGGAGCTGCACGGATTGACGCACTTGTAGCACGAGCAAAAAAGCTTGGTATGGATGCTCTGGGTATCACGGACCATGGCAATCTGTATGGTGTGCCGGAATTTCACTCCATTGCCAAACGAAATGGAGTCCAGCCTGTAATCGGCTGTGAATTCTATCTCTGCGCAAGTCCCATGCAAGAGCGGAAAGATCGGGTACGATATCATCAGGTCCTGTGGGCAAAAAACGAGGTAGGATATCGGAACCTGATCAAGCTGTCCTCTCTATCGTTTTTGGAAGGGTTTTATTTCAAACCCCGTATTGATTTTGACCTTCTTACGAAGTATCGGGAAGGTCTAGTTGCAACGACCTGCTGCCTCCAGGGGCAAATCCCCCAGGAAATCCTCAATGGCAACCTGGATAACGCACGCAAGTGGCTCAAAAAGTATGTGGACCTGTTTGGCACCGAGGATTACTACGTTGAAATCCAGGATCATGGTATTGAGGAACAGGCCTTGGTCAATGAGACACTCCTGAAGTGGGCTGCTGAATTCAACCTGGAGGTCGTTGCAACCAATGATGTCCACTATGTCATGAAGGAGGACGCTTTTGCGCAGGATATCCTCCTCTGCCTTCAGACAGGAAAGGATCTCGATGATCCGAAGCGCCTTCGTTTTGATAAGCAGGAGTTCTATCTGAAGTCCACGGACGAAATGCATACGAGTCTGGGAAAGAACCCGGACGCTGACGTATGGATGGAAAACAGTCTGGCAATCGCGGAGAAATGCCAGTTCGAGCTGCCTATGGGGAAACTTCTGATGCCACACTTCCAGATTCCCGGTGAATTTGGAGACAGCGCAGACGAATACCTGAAGCATCTTGTGTTTGAACGGGGCAAAAAACGGTACCCTGAGTTCTCGGATTCGGTGCAGGCCCGCCTGCTCAACGAGCTGGGGATCATTCGCGAAATGGGATACGCCGGATATTTTCTGATCGTACAGGACTTTACGACCGCCGCCCGTGAAATGGGCGTATCCGTCGGCCCTGGGCGAGGCTCTGCAGCCGGCAGTGCGGTGGCCTACTGTCTTGGAATTACGAACGTAGATCCACTCAAATATAATCTGCTCTTTGAGCGCTTCCTGAATCCAGAGCGCATTTCCATGCCGGATATTGATATTGATTTCGATGACCACGGACGAGCGAAGGTGATTGATTATGTGATCAAAAAATATGGACAACTAAACGTTAGCCAGATCGTCACTTTCGGCACCATGGGGGCGCGTACGGTCATTCGGGATGTGGCACGGGTTCTCCGAATTCCGCTTCAGGAAGCGGATAAAATTGCCAAATCCATGCCTTATGGAATCGGTCTGGATGAGGCACTGAAGTCCGTAGATGAACTGAAAGAATTGGTGAAATCCGACCGAAAGGAAATCAAAGCTCTGATCAAGGCCTCGCGAGTGCTGGAAGGATGTGCGAGGCACACTGGAGTTCATGCCGCCGGGGTCATTATTGCACCTGGTACCGTCAGTGATTACATCCCGGTTGCCACCACAAAAAACAAGGAAGGGCAGGTTCTGACAACCCAGTACTCGGGAGATTGGGTTGAGGATTTTGGCTTGCTCAAGATGGACTTTCTGGGACTTTCAACCTTGACCATCATTGAGGACACCTGTAAAATTATCCGAAACCGTACCGGTAATGCACCCGACATGGACACACTGCCGCTGGACGATGCCGCCACGTTTAAACTCTTTCAGCGAGGAGATACAAATGCCGTTTTTCAGTTTGAATCGGACGGTATGCGCAAGTGGCTCGTACAGTTGAGGCCGACTTCCCTGGATGATTTGATCGCCATGAATGCACTCTACCGGCCGGGCCCAATGGATTTAATTCCAAATTATATCCGGCGCAAACATGGTGAGGAGCCAATTGAATACCCGCATGAGATCCTCGAGCCAGTCTTGAAGCCTACCTATGGAATCCCCGTATTCCAGGAACAAGTTATGCAAATGGCACAGGTCATGGGAGGCTATTCGCTTGGCGCAGCAGATATCTTACGCCGAGCAATGGGGAAGAAGAAAAAATCCGAAATGAAGGCCCAACGCAATCGGTTCGTAGACGGGGCAAAAGAACGCGGGATCCCCGAAAAAACTGCGGAAGAGGTCTTTGACATGATGGATAAGTTTGCAGGTTACGGATTCAATAAATGTATTGAGCAATCCACCCTCATTACGAATGCACGCACGGGCTCACAAATCACCGTCCGCCAACTTCATGAGGAAGGCTGGGACGGATTTCAGGTCTACGCACTCGCGCATGACGGCGTTCTGGTTCCCCGAAATGTGGAGGCCGTTCACTATAACGGATTCAAGCAGGTTTTTGAATTGGTGACGCAGAATGGACGACGAATTCGCACAACATCTACGCACCGATTCCGTGTACAAGAGAACTGGCAGTGCCTGGAAAACCTTCATAGAGGTGATCAGGTCGCAATGATTGAATCCGAACCCTCACCGGTTCCCACCGATTATGACGAAGAGAGCACCTATGTGATTGATACCGGTGTAAAAATCATCTGGGACAGCATCGTGGCAATCATCCCGGCAGGTTACGCGCATACGTACGATCTCACCGTAGCGGAAGATCATAACTACATCGCGAATGACTTCGTGGTACATAACAGTCATAGTGTTGCCTACTCACTTGTCGCATACCAGACGGCATACCTGAAAGCGCATCATACTGCTGAATTTATGGCAGCAGTCATGTCGAATGTATCTGGAGATTCAAAAAAATTCATCTCAACGTTGGATGAGGCCCGACGCCTCGGCCTCCAACCTCAGCCCCCGTCCGTCACGCACAGCAGGGAAGACTTTTCCGTAGATGAGAGTGGAACGATTCACTTTGGGCTCTCCTCGGTCAAAGGCGTTGCCCGGACAGCAGTTGACCATATCGTGGCCAGTCGAGACAAAAAGGGGCCAGCAAAAAGCCTCTTCGAGTTTGTAAAGCGTCTGGATCCGCATATTCTTAATAAGAAATCACTGGAATCCCTGGCTCGTGTGGGCGCACTGGACCGATTTGGAGACCATCGGGCACAAATCGTTGAGTCCTTGGACCTCGCGATTCATTATGCGGAACATGCAAAGCGTGATGAAGAACTGGGACAAGGCTTTCTGTTTGCTCAGGAAGATTCGATTACCGGGAGGCCAGAACCGGAGCTACCCGTATGTGAAGAGTGGTCCCACACGGAAATACTTGCGATGGAGCGGGAGCTGGCCGGCTTTTATATTTCCGGGCATCCACTTGATGGCTGGGAAATTGAACAGCGCTCCTCTTCTGATTCTGACCTGGCAGGAATTGCCGAACTCGTTGCTGAGAGCAAGGAAAGGCCATACTGCTCTGTTTGTGGTGTCATTACACTGGTCAAGCCCAGAAAAACCCGTAAGGGAGATTTGATGTCGTCGGCTATACTTGAAGATCGTACCGGGCAGGCCGAACTCGTCTGTTTTCCCTCCGTGCACGATGAATTCAAAGACTACCTCCAGGAAAATACCCTGATAATGGCTGCCGGCGAGGTTGAAGACAGCGGTGGATCTCTCAAAATTCTGGTTCGCCGTATTATTCCATTGACCGCAATCCGCGGCAAACTTCTTGATAACATCGTGATCTCCCCGGACCTTGAGCAGCTAAGCGACACGGATCTGAATGAGTTCATTCAGACCTGTAAGGCGAACCCCGGGAAAAAGAAACTTTTCTTTAAGGTCAGGGGAAAGAATCGGGAATTGAAACTCGTCAGCGGGAACACGACCGTAGAGGCAAATTCGGAGCTCCTATCCATCCTGGGATCCACGTTTGGGACCCATAGGGTGCACCTTGAATGGAAAGAGAAAAAGCACGATGAGCAGTAAACCGACCGTATTATTTGTTTGTACGCATAATTCGTCCCGATCGCAAATGGCGGAAGGTTTGCTGAGACACTTCCTTGGAGATCACTACGAAGTGTACAGTGCAGGAACGGAGCCCGGCGGCGTGAGCCCATTCGCAATTCTTGCCATGGATGAAATCGGGATTGACATCCGAAGCCAAACTTCCAAAGATGTCCGTGAATTCCTGTCTATGGATCTGGATACCGTTGTGACGGTCTGTGATTCTGCGCGTGAATCCTGCCCCTTCATTCCGGCCAGCAGTAATATTCACCACCGTTTTGAGGACCCCCGTGCAACCAGTGGCTCCGATGCCGAAAAACTTGAAGCCTTTCGGCGTGTGCGACAACAAATACACCTCTGGATTGATGAATATCTTCAACCACATCCATCATGAAACCCCGCCTCATTGATGATGGTATTCGTCCAGAACTGGATTTACATGGCTGTACCGTCAACGAAGCGCTGCATTTTACCCGCCGGTTAATCGTGGAATCTGTACGACATGGCCGAGACTCGGTGCGATTGATTCATGGAATGTCTACTTCAGCTCCCGGCAAGCGCACAATCAAATCTGCACTCACCGAGTTGATTGAAAGTGGGCAGCTTACCTTGCATGTGAGCGGCGCACTCAAGTCTGAGGGTCATATGATTGTTGCATTACGAAAAAGAGGAAGCCGCCATGCCCCTGGGCGCATGACCTTCCGTAATATCAGTCGCCCATGACACCATTCATTGGCATAACGACCTCGTTTGAAAACGAACAGCACCGACTGGATCATACCTATGTGAATGCGGTCCGGGCTGCTCAAGGGCAGCCAATGCTTCTCCCACTGGTGAATTCTGTAGCGGAAGCGAAACGGCTTTGTGATCAGATTCAGGGGCTGATCATCCCCGGCGGGGGTGGCATCACTGCCAACATAACTGGAGACCTCCCTGCACAACTAGACCCCGTCAACCCGAAGCGCTGGAAGTCCGACAACCTGATTCTGGATGTGGCAATTGAGCGGAATCTACCCATCCTGGGCATTTGCTATGGAATGCAACTGCTCTGCGTCCGGGCCGGCGGGACGCTCTACGCAGACGTGGAAAGGCAGGTTACCGGGACATCCGTGCACAGCGAGAAACGAGGAGCCGCTGACCATCCGATGGAAATTCTCGCGAATAGCCACTTGGCCAAGATCTGGGGTTCAGAAATCAATGTCGTCAACTCCCGCCATTTTCAGGCCGTAAGCGATCCAGGAACCGGCTATGTTGTGAGTGCTCGCAGCTCGGATGGCACCATTGAAGCCATTGAAAACGCAGACGGTACCCATATTGGTGTACAATTTCATCCGGAACGGATGGGGGCGTACTCCTTATTCCATAACCTTGTACGACAAGCCCTGGAGTACAACCATGCTGCGTGAAGAATTACAGTCCCTTGATGCAGGACCCCGCCAACTGCGCTCCTTTGGAATTACGCTTGGGGTTGCATTCCTAATTGTTGCCGGTGTACTCTACTGGCGTGATATTCCGGGAGTGGTTGTCGTTACTGGGATTGGCGGCCTGCTTCTAGTTACCGGGCTGGTTGCCCCAGGATTATTACGACCGCTCTACAAACCATGGATGGCGCTGGCACTAGTTCTGGGTTTCATTATGACGCGGGTTATACTGACTGTAATCTTCGTATTCCTATTCGTCCCGATTGGCCTACTGATGCGGATCTTCGGGAAGGATCCGCTTCGGCGCAAACTTGACCCAAACGCGAAGACTTACTGGATCTCCAAAAAGTATGATACGGAGGCACCAGAGCGCCTTGAGCGCTACTACTGATTCTACCGCACCGGAATCTCCGCCCTGTTGAAATCCTACCCCGACTTTAACATTATAACCGCATCTGGAGCATCCACGGGCTGATACAGGCCTAATTCAGGCCTATTATGGCACCACCGGAACTTGGTTTTTTAGGTCGTAGTGATTACTGGGGATAATGGGCGCGAGTCAATCTCTAATGCCTCGTAAATCTCGCGCTGATAGAACTCGGGCTCGGAGGTCACTCGCACATGTACCGCTCCTCCCTGCTTGAGGGCTTGCGTGTAGGTCGCCCGCCGTTGGGGAGAAAGATGGTTCCGGATCGTGTCCCAGCACCAAGTAATTGATTTTTGCCGTAGACAGGTTCGCACCACCTGCACCACCTGATAGGCCAGCACGGTGATCAACAGATGTCCCTCGGCGCGACGATCGGTCTGGTGAAAGATCGGGCGCAGCCCCAACTCACTCTTCAGAGATCGAAACACCGCCTCCAAATCGGTCAGTAGCACGAAGGTTCGCCAAAACTGTTCTGTTGTGAATTCCTCCACATTGGATCGCAAAATGTAGGTTCCTGGATGGGTCCACATACTGTTCTGTTTCGGTTGGGCTTTCCATTTGACCTCCACGGCTTTCTGTCCTGACTTGTCCACAATCACTTCAATCTCGTAGTGCTGCCCAATCCCATCGCTATCTTCCTTGATCCGACCAATCCGCTCCTGGACTCGATCCAATTGCTTCCAGGTCCGCGGTTGGGAAAGCCCTTCATTCAACGCACGAAGCTTTGATTCGAATCGCTCTCTGCGTCGCGCAACCATGGCTTGCTCTTTCTTGCCCCGCTCGGATGAACGGCAGTAGACCCGAATCTCCTCCTTCTGCCGAACTTCATACAACTCCAAGTGATTGTTCCGCTGGATCACCTCTTGATCCCCGGGATCAAATACACGTTTCTGCTCCCGACTCACCACCACATACTTGTACTTCTGCTCCCGAAGCCATTGCACATTGGCTTCGGTGGCAATTCCCCGGTCCATCACAACGATGGCCTCTTTGGGGGCGTTGAGTTCCGTCAACAGGTCCTGTAAGGTCTTGGCCTCACAGATATTCCCCGCATAGAGCCGAGATCGCCGTACAAATCCGCTTCCATCCAGAACCAGGGCCAGCGTAATCAACCGGCAATCGCGACGCTTCTCTTTGGAATGCCCATGTTTCGCCAAACTGATTTGCTCTGCATCCCCCTCCAGATACGTATTGGTCAGGTCAAACAAGGTGACCGTGCGCTCCAGGTTAAACAACGTCATGGCTTCCTGGAAGACATGATCCTCAATCTGATCCCGATGCTTCATCAGTTGATCCGATGCCCGGTACAACTGCATCGCACTCATGCGCTCAAACGATCCCCCCAGAAATTCTCCAAGACCACTCTCGGTGCAAAGCCATTGATAGGTCGCACGTTCGGAAGCCGGCTTTGCCATTCGTCCCACAATGGAACCCAAGGCTGCATGTTGACTCTTGGGCGTAAAATTCAATGTGCGCAACAGCTTCGGAATTCCCAGTTGCTCCAGCGCCCACAAGGCCACATGCTCAACGCCTACGCTACGCGGATAACGCATCTGGGTTGAGGAGATATCCACCGTTTTCCAGGTCGGCTCCACGGATTTGCCCTGTGCCAGATTTGCCTGCTCCAGTCGTTTCCTTCGCTGATCCAGAAGCTGCTGAACGATTCGTTCGGCCTCATCTTCAAGCAGTTGGGGGAGCGGCTCCAAGAGGCTTTCCTGCCGATTGAGCAACTCCCGGATACGGATGCAAAGCGTGGGCCAGTCCGGTTCTTTCACGAGAAACTTGCTTCCCAGGTGCAAGAGGATTTCTTGCCGAACCCGGGCGCCATATCGAACATTGTGAACCAGTCGGAAGGCATAATAGGAGGTGCCATCTTTCATGGTCCGGGTTTTGGTTTTTCGAATAAACATGATTGGTGTGTGCGAGGATTGGGGGAATATGCATTGGATCACAAAATGTTCCAAAGGATATAATCATTATGGCACTACACGCAACGGAATTTTACATCCAAGCTGAAAAAATCAGGAAAAGCGGAAAAATCCGGCCCCGAAACCGGAGAAATTCCTGACTTTGACGGTTTCGATTTTTCCAGGTACAAAACCACTGTTTCCGTGCTTTCTGGGAGGTTTTTTTTTGGCCTTCCTGTGTAGTGTTCAGTCTTGCTTTTTAATTGTATTTTTCGTATCTTTGTAATTCACCAACCAACTGTGTCATGTGGGTCCGAGAACTCAAACGAAAAACCACGAAAAACATCTCTGTCCAGATTGTTGAGAGCTACCGTAATAAGGAAAGAAAGCCGCGGGTTCGTATCGTCCGACACATGGGAAGCGTTCACCCGGATGCAGTGGACGGTCTGGTTAAAATTGCCTATCTGGAATTAGCTCGGATCCAAGAAGACCTGCAACCCTCCTTATTTCCTGCAGAGTCTTATGTAGACGAGGTGGTGGCTGCCCGCAGAAAAAAACGGGAGTCGAAGGCACTGGTGATCAAAGATGCACGGAAGCTGGAGGAAATACGGCGCATCTGTCTGGGCTTTCACGAGGTCATGGGGGCCCTGTATCACCAGATGCGGTTTACAGAGGTCTTTGATCGCCGTCAGAAGATGTCTCGTCGTCTGTTCAAGCAAGCGGTTTTACTTCGTCTGGCTGCACCTGGGGATAGTAAACTGGCCCATGCACGGCAGATGTCCAAGGATGCGGGGGTGGACGTTCCGGTGGAGAAGTTCTATCGGATGATGGATGCCGTCACGGACGACCGAATTGAACAGATGAAGCAGCTGGTCTCCAACGAGACGCTCGGCATGCTTGGCGGGAAACTGAAGGTGCTGTTTTTTGATGTGACGACATTGAGCTTTGCCAGTGAGTTGCCGGATGAGCTACGCAAGAAAGGGTTTAGCAAGGATGGGAAGCCCAAAAAGGTTCAGTTGGTCTTGGCATTGATCCAAACCCAAGAAGGGCTTCCGGTCACGTACGAACTCTTTCCCGGCAATACCACCGATGTAAAGACGCTTGAACCGGCGATGACGCGCCTCAAAGAATGTTTTGATTTGGATCGGATGATTGTCGTTGCCGATTCAGGGATGTTGAGCAAGGAGAATTTAGCGTTGTTGCAAAGTCTGGGCTGTGACTATATCGTGGCTGCACGTTTACGGTCATTAAATCAACTCCACACCAAGACGATTCTCGGGGCACAGTCTTGGAAGGTTTTAACGACGGGTCGTAAGGTTACCGAACACAAACTTGGTGGTCGACGCTTGATTTTGCGCTATTGTCCAAAGAAGGCAGCTCGGGATGTACATTCACGGGAGAAGGCAATTGAGAAGGTGAAGAATCGTTTGAAACAGGGGGTCAAGGGCACCGGCAGAAGTGGTCGATTTCTGAAGGTGAAGCAGGATGGAGTGAGCTTAGATCAAGCAGCGATTGTTCGGGATGAGAAGTTTGATGGGCTGCATGGGGTCTGGACGAGTCTGGAGGATCTGACTCCAGAACAAGTCTATCAACATTATGGAGAGTTATGGCGAATTGAAGAAGGTTTTCGTGTGATGAAACACACCATGGCGATCCGGCCCATCTTTCACTGGGTCGAGCGTCGGGTGCGTGCCCATATTGCAATCTGTTTTGTTGCATTTGCCCTGTTACGGATCTTCCGACACCGATATAATGCGAGGTTTGGTTCAAAACATCGCCTGAGTGAAGGGCAGATTTTAGCAGAACTTGGTGCGGTGGAAACCTCCATGATTTGTGATCGAGGCAATCGGGCAGAATACCTTCTTCCATCGAAGGTTACCGAAACGAGCGGGCGCCTATACCAGACAGTCGGTCTGACGATACAGCGCCAGACCGTACTGTTCAAAGAGGGGACGACCTCCTAAATCAAGCGTCCCATTCGGTCTCGATCTTCATCATTCCGCCCTGAAAAGGGGGATTGGTAGTGTTCAGTTTTCCCGGAAATCCCACTCCAGAACCCCTGTGACGGAGGTAACCGTCGAAGTCAAGATCACAAAATGTTCCAAAGGATATAATCATTATGGCACTACACGCAACGGAATTTTACATCCAAGCTGAAAAAATCAGGAAAAGCGGAAAAATCCGGCCCCGAAACCGGAGAAATTGAGGCAAACTGGAGGATTTGGCTGAAATTGTCCACAAAAAAATAAATGCGGGACTTTCTCAAGAGGACTCACGTTAAAGACGGGCTACTTCCAGGCCTGCCTATGATGCCAAAAGCACCTGTGCTGCATGGCGGTAGTCCTACTTGATCCAGAACTTGCTGGAGTATTCGTTTTGACCGCCTCCTGCATTCAATCCTCAAAAATTTCCCCCTTCTCAAGGGAAATCAGGTACTGACTATTCTTTCGATACTCCTCCTGTAGTTCGAGTTGGGCCTCGCTACCTTCTTCGGCGCTTGTTATCCTGGACATCAATCCTTTCATCTCTATCTTGATCAGTTTTCTCTTGATTTTTCGCATACAATCCTTCGCGATACGCTTGGGGTTTTGATTCAGTTTGGGGACTTCAATCTTTTTCTCTTCCCATTTCTTGGAAACCTCATGCTGGCGTATCAGCAGACCAGCGGCCAACTGCCGACCGAGTGCACTGAGATGAAGCTGCCCAACGTCAATCGAAGTCAGTTTGTCGGATTCCCCAGTGTGCTCATGGTAAAGGGCAACCAATGCCTCTACAAGTTCCCGAGAGGAGCCTTCCTGAAACTCCTTAAAGCTCATATTCCCCAAGATATATTCAATCATTGGGGCCCCTTCCTCAAGCATCAACTCCAAGAGCTTCCTCTCCGGCTCGGGAATAATGTCGACGGTCTCAGAACTTTCAGATTGTGCTGGAGCTGTTTCCGGCGATACTCGACGTCTCCTGAAATGTGCAGCAATCTCCTGCGCTACATCTCCCTCCAGAACACCAAATAACTGACTCGTCTTCTGGATATATAATTTCTGAAGAAGATGATCCTGCAACCATGTAATCCGCTCTGCGACTCTGGAAATTTCCTTCCGTATCCCTTGGGGAGTACCGAGTGCATTCTTCTGCTTGGCCGACCAGAAAAGGGAATTAAGCCAGTCCTTGGTCTCATCCTGAAGGTAGGCCTTGAATTTATTGGCACCCTGCTGGCGAACAAATGAATCTGGATCCTCTCCCTCCGGCAACAATACAACGCTCGCATCCAGTCCATTTTGAAGGACACAGTCAATGGCACGCTCGGTCGCCGCAGCCCCCGCCGCGTCGGCGTCATAGAGCAATTGGATCTCTTTTACAAAGCGTCCCAACAGCTTTACCTGTTCCGGCGTGAGCGCAGTCCCGCAGCATGCCACCGATCCAATACCTGCCTGATCCAGAGCCAGAACATCCGTGTATCCTTCTACCAGTAGAACCTTGCTCTGCTGACGTGCTTCCCGTTTGGCCTGATAGAGACCATAAAGTACGAAGCTTTTATGGTACACTTCGGTTTCTGACGAGTTGAGGTACTTCGGCGTTCTCGGACCTTCTTCCAGCGCCCGCCCCCCAAAACCCACAATCTTCCCGATATGAGACCAGATCGGAAAGATCACCCGGTTTCGGAACCGATCATAATATCCCCCCTTCTCCTTCTCAATGACCAGCCCGGCTCTTTTCAGGGCCTCCGGCTTGATATGTCCGCGTTCTGCCGCCTTGAGAAGGCCATCCCATGAATCAGGTGCATAACCCACATGAAATCGCTCAATGGTTTTGTCTGTCAATCCACGCCCTTGTAAGTATGCACGTGCCTCCGCACCGGCTACGGAGTCCTGAAGCTTTTGGGCAAAATACTCAGACGCGAATCGAAGCGCATGATAGACGGCCTCTGTTTTTTCATATGCCTCCCGATCTACTCTTTGCTCCGGGATTTTAATCCCGGCTCGATCGGCGAGCCAACGCACCGCATCTACGAACTCAAGCCGCTCAATCTCCATGACGAATGTCAAGACATTGCCTCCTTTGCTGCATCCAAAACACTTGAAAATCCCCCTGGATGGGTTCACATTGAAGGATGCGGTCTTTTCGTCATGAAACGGACACAACCCCACGTAATTGGTGCCCGCTTTTTTCATCCGCACATAATCCTGAACCACACCCAGGATATCTGAGCTTTCGCGCACCTGCTCCACAATGTGATTGGGGATCCGCATATGCTCTACATGCGAGCTGTCTCCACCGGAGGTTGCTCGGGTTTATCGGAACATTGACATGCCCCCAAGGCAAGCAGTCCTACTAGAAGGACCGAAAAAATAATTCTGACCATGGCAAATGAGTTTCTGTTACAATTGGAGGTTTAACGAAAAATGGGTGCATATTTTGTCCATTCTCTGTACCTACTCATTAGACCTTTGTTCTCATCCACCAGTCGTCTCAGCGTCAGTAAACATCTCCACGTCACTTGGCGATAGAGCCCCAAGGCGCCGATGCTCGGCCCATGTCCTTGGACCCGCTCATACACCCCGTCATGGTGACCTTCGTTCAGTTTTCATCCCTAGGACCGGCCAAATTCCCACGAGGAAAGAAAAATGGCCAAAGAATTGATGTCCTTATCTTGATTGCTACTAGCTCATGGTGCCCCTGATAAATTGATATCATGGAGACCGAATGGAATGCGGTACTCCTTGCCCCTTCGCTGTTTTCGTTCACTGAACCTCAACAGAGTGCAAGTTTTCCAGCCGGGCTTATTATACTTGCATCTGTAGTACGGAAACCGATCAATCTGTCGCAGTAAAAAGAAGCAGGGAAACGTTCCAAGGACACAAAATCTGATCGAGCTTATCTCGCACATACTGTGAAACGAAAGGAAATTCCATCTTACAACACATCTGTCTCATCTCATTCAAACGATTCAACTATTCTCATGATAAATGACAAGCGCTCCCTCCTAGCGGAAGCCGAATCGGCGGCACAACGTGTGTCTGTGACTGGCTGGTTTTTCTTGGGATTTTTAGCTACTACCATCGGGCTGCTGATTGTATATCTACGCTCACCCAAAACACCAATCCGGTTATCAATAAATTGGGACGGGGATGACCGACATCTTTTTGAACAAGCCTATAGTGAAACTTTGAAAGCAAAACAGGTTAAGTCCACATGGTTGGGGTTTCTCGTGGGAATTGTGTTTTGGGTTCTGTTGATTGTTGGTTTTTATAGCTCTCTCTTCTGGTGGATGGGGCGAATCTCTCCAGTAATGTAGCTTGGTTCTATTGGTTATTGTTATTAATTGGTATTCTTCCGGCTACCATCTAGTTTAAAAATCGCACATCCAGCCTAGTTCACTTATCCAGAACAGTCAATAACATCCTGCTTTAACATAGGTTTTCCGCCAGAAGCATCAACAAAGTTTTCCCACCCAACCCCAGCTAACTGAATCGAGAACTAATGCGCCTTGCTTATGGTGCTTAATTTATACTATCTTTGGGCTTGGGTTGATACGTCTTGGCTTGGAAATTCTAGGAATAGACATAGGGGGATCCGGGATTAAAGGAGCCCTGGTTGATATTGAGTCCGGGCAACTGACTTCGGAGCGTTTCCGTCTTGATACGCCCACCGGAGCATATCCAAGGGAGGTTGCGGAGGTCGTGCATGCGGTCACGAAACATTTTTCGTGGGGGAAAGGGATTGGAATCACGATGCCTGTACGCATACGTGACGGCATCGCCTGTACGGCCGCAAATATTGATCAGTCCTGGATCGGCACAGATGTGGAAGCACTGTTTTCATCTACGCTGGACTCTGAAGTAACTGTGCTCAACGATGCAGATGCTGCCGGCTACGCAGAAGTCCATTATGGTGCAGCCAAAGGTGCGTCTGGAAAGACGCTCATACTAACCTTGGGCACGGGCATTGGCTCCAGCCTGTTCGTGGGACCTATCCTGGTCCCCAACTTGGAGTTTGGCCATCTACGCATGAGTGGTACCACTGCAGAAGCTTTGGCGGCTAACAGTATACGCAAGCGAGATCAACTGTCTTGGAAAAAGTGGGCGAAGCGTCTTCAAAAATACTTGACGTACATCGAATTTCTGCTGGATCCGAACATGATTATTCTCGGTGGAGGGGTCAGTCGCCCGAAGCGCACAAAGCACTACTTTCACCTGCTCAAAACAAGAGCAGAACTTCTACCTGCACATTTTCAGAATGAAGCCGGCATTATCGGGGCTGCGTGTGCTGCCCATACTCGAACGGTTTGATGCCCCTTTCTCCATCAGTCATTCGACAGCGGCTTTCATCTGATGACCCCGATCTGCAAAGATCTGGTTTTGATCACCTGATTGATGCACTCAATCGTGGATCGGTGCGGGCGGCTTCCCGTAATGAAAAGGGAATCTGGCAGGCTCATGCATGGGTGAAGAAGGGTCTGCTTTATGGATTTCGGACCGGAAGGCTGGAGAAGATCGCCGCAGAGCCGGCCCCTTTCTTTGATAAGCATACGTTCCCGCTCAAGCCCCTCAACGTCCAGGATCATGTTCGGCTGGTACCCGGGGGCTCTTCTATTCGGACTGGCTGTTATGTCAGTCCGAGTGTCATCTGCATGCCCCCGATGTACATCAATACAGGCGCATATGTTGATGAGGGAACCATGGTGGATTCGCATGCTCTCGTGGGCAGTTGTGCACAGGTTGGAAAACGTGTGCATGTGTCTGCTGCTGTGCAGATTGGTGGTGTATTGGAGCCTCCTGGGGCCCTACCGGTAATCATAGAGGATGACTGCTTTCTTGGCGGAGGCTGCGGTATCTATGAAGGCTGCATTGTTCGCGAAGGTGCTGTACTGGCCCCCGGTGTCATTCTGACCAATGCTACGCGGCTCTATGATCTAATCCATGAGCAGATCGTCAAGCCGGGCGAGGTACCTTCCGGGGCGGTTGTCGTCCCCGGGAGCCGCTCCAAATCGGGCTCCTTTGCCCATGAGCATGGAATTGCCACATATGTGCCGGTAATCGTGAAATACCGAGACGATCAGACAGATGCAGCAACGGAACTGGAATCTGCACTACGTTAGCCTATCGAGTACTTAGACCTTAAAGCAGAGCTGCCCCGGCTGGTTAAGGTGTGAAGTATTCGCTTTTCCCAAGCGTTCCAGGACTACCCTGTCAGCTCACGCCGTTATTGAGGGATTCTTCAGGATCAGGGCATGTCCAAGGCAGCACATCTATCTCTCCGTTCTTCTGTCCTTGTCCTGCAATAATACATACACTACTCTCAAATAACTTAAGAACACATTTACCAAATCTTGTTTGCGCGAGTCGCCCTGCTCCATCTTCAAGCAAACAGCTTTCGGATTCGTCCAAAAACCCATTCGTTTCGCTGAAGGACAGTGCAAATACCAAAGCCCAGGCATCGTTGCCCGTGAACTGAGAATAGGGTACGTTTCTGGAAGTTCGTCCCGAGGCACTGGCACCTTCTATCAATTCCGACTCATCAGTACCCATAATCAAGACGGCATCGCCCGTCGCATAACGTTTCATCAATGATGTAATCTCATCGAGATACTCGTCTTGCCCCTCTGTTTCGACAGTATTTTGGCAAGCCACAAACGTGATTCCGAAGATCAATGAGAAGAGTCCACCAAAAATAAAAAGGGGTTTCATGTGCACGATTAAAGGATTTTGTTAGAGAGCCAGGAGCATAATCATTCAGATTAATAATTTACTCGCTCCGCACTGTGATTGGGATCACATCGGAACAGCCCTGTGCCAAGCTACGCACCAGAGAATTAGAAATTACAAACGGTGATTGGCTTGAGTCTTTTTGATGCTTCACCATCCTCGCTATTGCCCGGTATGGATATGCATATGAGGAACCACTGGGGCAGAGAATCTATCAAGATGACTTGCCCCATAACGCATTGCCACCACCCTCTACTAATAGCCTGTCGGCATCGCTCACAGGTAGTCGCAATTTATGTATATTAACCGTGGCTTCACAATTCGATCATTGTCAAAATCTCACTCTAGTTGACTCATCCACATGATTAATCGTAATCGTCTCTTTTATGGCAGTTGCCTTGCCTTGTTAACGACAGCATTTGCTTTCACCGTCATTTCCGGTATTGCCTTCTCGGTGAAATCAGAATTTGTCCTCACCAATGCACAGCTGGGGGTTTTCACTGGTGTATTCTTCATTGGATTTACCATCAGTCAGGCCATTTTTTCTCCGCTCTGCGACATCATCGGAATGCGGTGGATTGTGCGGGGAGCATTCGTGATGCATGTAGCCGGGGCGATCCTGATCATGACCGCCCAAGGCTATGTGCCTGCCGTTGCCGGTTCACTGTGTGCCGGACTTGGTGCCGGCTTGGTTGAAGCCGGGTGTAACCCCCTTGTTGCAGCGCTCTATCCAGACAACAAGACTTCCAAGCTGAATCACTTTCACATGTGGTTCCCCTACGGAAATCTGATTGCCGCCCTCCTTCTGACTTTGGTCTTCGCACAACTTGGAAGTGGTTGGCGCGCACAACCTTTACTGATCTTGATCCCCGCGCTGGGATATGGCTTGATGATGTTTACCGCTCCCTTCCCACAAACGGAAGGAGTCCAGGCTGGTATCTCTGTAGGTGAGTCATTCAAAGCACTCTTTGCCCCGATTATGCTCATCATGTTGCCTATGATGTTGCTTACGGCCTCCATGGAGCTCCCCCCGTCAAGTTGGGTTCCCCCAGTACTTCAAGCAGGCGGGATCAATGGGTTGCTCGTGTTTGGATTTGTCTTTGGCATCATGGGCACACTTCGCCTCCTCGCCGGCCCGGTCGTTCGGGTTCTTACCCCGACCGGCATCCTGTTTGGGGGCGCCGTTCTTGCCACATTGGGACTCTATCTGTTCAGTATGGCGGAATCAACGCTAATGGCTTTTCTGACGGCTGCAATCTGGGCTGTCGGGATTGCTTATTTCTGGCCAACCATGCTGGGTTATGTGTCTGAGCGAAACCCCAAGAGTGGAGCCCTGGGGCTCGGTGTGATGGGGGCCGTCGGAATGTTGGCTTCCTTCCTTGTCACGCCTTGGCTGGGGAGCGTAGCCGATGATCGGGGACACGATACATTGGACAATGCAGTGGTTGTCGAAATATTTGAAGATGTGAATCTCCAATTCCCGGGCGAGGCCGAAACCGCTGGAGTACAAGCCGTTGATATTATGGCGGTGAATACGACGGTTGCAGAGGTACTGGGACAGCGCGACAGTAACGGGGATTTGCCTCGCGGAGCTACGATGCAGGCGCTCAGAGCCATCAGTGGATCCGGTATAGATTTGGAGGTCGTGGAACGAGCACAGGCGGAACTGAACCCTGCAGACAATGCGGGAGGCCGACGATCTTTCCGTACGCTGGCCCCCTTTGGGTTCATTCTGATCGTGGTATTCGGGCTTCTCCTGGTGCGGGACCTTCGGGCCGGTGGTTACCGAGCAAAAAAACTCGGCAGTCAGGAGGAATAGGAGTACTCAACGTGATTTAATCCGTCGGCGGGATCATTGCATCCCGAAGCACCTCTGCCGGATGCAGCACGCGCTCAATATCGTAGTGCTGCAACTGATGGCGGCAGCTGGTGCCCGGGGCGACGATCAGTGCATCACTGCCAGCACTGCGCATCTCGGGAACTAGGCGCCTTTCTGCCATCTTTCGGGAGATTGCGTAGTGCTCTTTCTCATAGCCAAAGGCACCCGCCATCCCACAACAACTGGAGTCCACCTCACGCACGCGATAGTTTGCAGGTAAGGCCAGGATTTTTCGTGTTGGCTCCGTCCCTACAAGTGCACGCTGATGACAATGCCCATGCAGCAAAACCTCTTTTGCTGTGCTGGTGAAGGTCATTGGCAATTGTCCTTCTTCTGCGAGGCGGGCGATAAACTCGTCAAAGAGTACGGCCTGACTAGCAACCACCCGTGCATCTTCACTTTCCGGCAACAGATACAGGTATTCGTCACGCATGGATAGCAAACAACTCGGCTCCAAACCAATGATGGGCAGTCCCTGCTTTGCATATGGTAATAACCGCTCAATGGTATCCTTTGCTGCAGCACGGGCCTTGCTTACCAGCCCCTTCGAAATCAACGGCCGCCCACAGCAGCGATGCCCCGGCAGGATAACCTCAAAGCCGGCTGCCTCCAGCACTTCAACGGCTGCAATGGATACATGAGGATCGTTAAAGGTGTTAAAGGTGTCATGAAACAGCACCACCTGCTGCTTCTGTGCTCCATTTCGTGAGCGCTTCCTGAACCAGGCAGTAAAGGGATGTCGTGCAAATGCCGGCAGCTTGCGCTGCATGGAGATCCCCAGTGCGCGATCCAGCATGAAACGTACCGGAAAACTCCCCAGAACCCCGTTGAATACAGGCGCGAGTATGCCGCTGGCCAGTCGACTGACTCTTGCAATATCCCCAAACATGCGACTGCGTAGTGGGATGCCATGCTTCTTGTAATACTGCGCCAGGAATTCGAATTTGATTTTTGCCATGTCCACCGATGAGGGACACTCAGACTTACATCCTTTACATTCGACACACAGATCCATCACCTCATACATACGCTTACTGGTCAACTCTTCATGGGGCAATGCACCCGAAAGTGCTGCCCTCAGAGCATTGGCACGACCTCGGGTCGTATGCTCTTCCTCATGGGTTACCATGAAACTTGGACACATCACTCCCGCCGTTTCCTTGCGACAGATCCCCGCTCCATTACACATCTCCACTGCACGGTCAAATCCATGCTCCTCGCTGAAGTCAAGATTCAACTCCAGTGGAATCACCTCATAGTCGGGGCCATAACGCAAATTTTCTGTTCCAGCAGGTGCATCCACGACTACCCCCTGATTCAACAGTCCATCGGGATCCCAGATTTGCTTCACCTTCTGGTATAGTTGGTACAAGTCCGGCCCAAAAAAACGCTCATTCACCCAGCTCCGCGCCCGTCCATCTCCATGCTCGCTGGAGAGTGCACCCCCATACCCCTGCAGCAAGTCAACGGCAAACTCAAGGATTTCCGGGATCTTGGCAATCTCCGATGCTTCTTTGGTATTAATCAGGGGGCGAATATGGACACAACCCGCACTGGCATGCGCATAATAGGCGACCCGGGTATCCCTCTCCCCACAGAAATGGCCGATTTTTTCTACATACTCTGCCAGGTGCTCGGTTGGAACGGCTGCGTCTTCGATAAAGGGGATCGGCTTATGATCGCCCTTGATACTCATCAACAGCCCCAGGCCTGCTTTCCGAACCGTCCACACATTGCTCTGTCGACTGGGCTCCAGCACTGGCAGCACACAGTCCTTATGGCCTTGTCCGGCAAGGATGGTGCACAGAGTTTCAATCTTTGAACGCAGTTCTGATTCGCCACTCCCATAAAATTCTGTAATGAGAATACAATCCGGATCTCCCTCAATGAACGTAGAAAGAAGTCGTGCATATTCGGGGACATCCTTACATAATCGCAATCCCAGGTTATCCAATAACTCAATTGCACTGGGATTGGCTTCCAGAATAGCTGGAATTTGTCGGAGTGCTTCTACGGTGGAATTGAAGTGGACGATTGCTACGCCTTTGGCCTCCGGGATGGGAACCAGGTTCAGCGTTACATCCTGAATCACTGCCAGGGTCCCCTCCGCACCGCATACCAGTTTTGCCAGATTAAACCGATTGTCCTGGGGAACCTTGAAGGATACAGCTTCCCCAACAAACCGATCCAAGTTGTACCCTCCACAGCGCCGCCAGTGGCGAGGTGTTCCCTCAATAATTGTTTCGCGATGCTCTGGCGATTCGACTAGCTCTATCATGCCCCGATAGAGCCTTCCCTCCGCACCACTTCGCTGTGCCCTCTTTTTGATTTCTTCTGCTCCTACGGGCCCTAGATGTGCCTGTGCGCCGTCACTCAGCACGACATTCATATTGAGGACATGATCGGCCGTCATGCCATAACAGATGGAATGGCTTCCAGTTGAGTTATTGCTGACAATCCCTCCCAAAGCAGCTCGATTACTGCTGGCTGGATCCGGGCCGAACTGCAATCCGGTCGGTGCGATGCTGTGGTTGAGTTGATCCAGGACAAGGCCCGGCTCCGCCCGTACCCAGCCTTCTGCCTCGTTCACTTCCAGGATTCGATTTAAATGACGAGTAAAATCCATGACCACTGCTTCGGAAACCGCCTGTCCAGCGAGGCTGCTACCCCCGGTCCGAGGAAGAATCGGGATGCCAAATTTGGCAGCGAGCGTAACCGCCGCGTGCACATCATCCCTTGAAGCCGGAAAAAAGACGCCATGCGGCATCACACTGTAAATGCTGGCATCCGTACTGTAGAGGACGCGGCTATATTCGTCCGCCCGAACCTCTCCCTGGCTCTCCCTTTTGAGTGCACGCAAAAAATCTGCCAACGCCAGATCCTTGTTTTGCATTAATCGCTATTACTGGTGTACAGGATTCTCCAGATCCGGTCTCGCATTGAGTCAGCTACATACACGTCACCATTCTCTCGAACCACCAAGTGTCGTGCCCACCCTAGTGAGTCTGCCACCACGACTGCATAAAACCCGGCCGGCAGGAGTAATCCGTCACTGTCTTCCAAACAGGTGGGTTCCTGGAATTGCTTCACCGCACAGGCCGCAATTAGCAAGAAAGGAAGTATGGCAGATGATTTCATTCGGGGGGTTCCGTGTTTTGATCACCAAAGAGCATCGGCATTTCGCCGGGAATTTTTCGGTTGAAGTGCTGATAGGCCCGTTTTGTGGCAATACGCCCCCGGGAAGTGCGCTGCATGTATCCCTCCTGGATCAGGTAGGGTTCATAGACTTCTTCGATGGTGCCTGATTCTTCGCCCACCGATACGGACAGAGTCGAGAGTCCGGCAGGCCCCCCATCAAATTTATCAATCAGACTCAGAAGAATGCGTGTATCCATGTCGTCAAGTCCTTCTGTGTCTACATCCAGGGCGGTGAGTGCTCGGTCAGCTGTTTTGAGACTGATACAACCATCCCCTTCGACTTGTGCAAAATCCCGTGCGCGACGTAGAAGGCGGTTTGCAATGCGCGGAGTCCCCCGGCTTCGACGGGCGATTTCCCATGCCCCCTTCTTTTCAATTGAGACGTTCAGGATGCTTGCAGAGCGCATCAGGATCGCCTGAAGCAGTTCAGTACTGTAGTAATCATATCGAAAATCTATCCCGAACCGGCTGCGCAGGGGAGCAGTCAGTAATCCTTTTCGTGTGGTTGCTCCAACCATTGTAAACCTGGGAAGCGGAATTTTTACACTTCGGGCATTGGGACCACTGTCAATGACAATGTCAATATAATAATCCTCCATGGCCGAATAGAGATATTCTTCGACCAGCGGGGACAGCCGATGCATTTCATCAATGAACAGGACATCGCCTTCTTTCAATTTCGTAAGGATTCCTGCCAGATCTGCCGGCTTATCAAGAACGGGGCCGGATGAAGTCGTGATTGAGGCCCCCATTTCCTCTGCGATAATATGGCCAAGCGTTGTGTTGTGGTTACAGAAACCGTTCCCGATAAATGAATGTGACTCGGGAACGACAAAATCGAAGGTTTCTGCCTCTGATGACTCAATCCGCGTGACTGTAGCCCACTCAAACGGACGTGTTATTTTGGGTCTTTCCGGATGAGAGCCTCCCAGGGCGGCTATATCTCTGCCCGTCAGGCCGAGCCCCCTCTGGCCTATGGACAAGTTCTTTGGACATACCAAAACATCATCCCCTTCCTTGATGGATGCGAGGGGGCGCCAAGTCAGAGAACCTTGCCTTTCTGCCAATAATGGATGTCTTGGTGTGCCTTCTATAGATTGACCACGGTTCGTACTGAGGCGGATCGTAGGCCCGCACCCACTCGCATATACATGCGACGTACGCTCGGCTCCACATGCCCCCATAACGGTCACGGTATGCTTCCTGTATTCCCCAGGTCTCAGGTTATCCGGAATCAGACATCCCATGGGGACATCACCTTCTGGAGTTTGAATTTGTGTATCTGCGGTCACACACTTTCCTAATCCTGGGGGGCCGGACAAGAGTACATGGTCCAGCGCTTCTTCGCGCTCTAGAGCAGCCTGCATAAATATGCTCAGATTGCTCTTGATTTTATCCTGTCCGATGAAATCTTTCAGCTTTCGTGGCCGAAGCCGTCTCTCAAAATCTTCATCGTGCATTTTGGGTGCAACGGTACCCGGACGATCAGTCATAAGTATATAGGAGACGAATTGTGTATTGCATGAATTATCTAGAGTATTCTCTGCTCAGGTTGCAAACCCCGTAGCCACCTGCTACGTTTCAAGTACCGGTTGCGACTAAACATAAGATAGATCCTCAAAATATGCTGAATCTGAGCCAGGAGCTAAGGCTACAGCAGAAGCTGTCCCCTCAGCAGATCCAGTACATCAAATTATTGCAACTGCCAACCCTTGCTTTGCAGCAGCGCATTCAGCAGGAGCTGGAAATGAATCCTCTTCTGGAAGAGGGGGCGCCGGATGAAATCATATCGGGGGCTGAGGAAGAGTCTATGGAAAGCAGTAATGAAGAAGAATTTGATTTGGAAGACTTGCTCCCGGATGTAGATGACCTGTATGGATACAAAGCCCGCGTAGATAATCATCAGGAGGACCGAGAGACACCAATCACATCCGCGGAATCCATGACGGATTATCTGCGCAGTCAGAAAGGATTTTTGAATCTGGACCGACGGGACACGTTGATTGCAGAACAAATCATTGGATCCATCGATGAGGACGGTTACCTGAGACGAGAACTCGCTTCGATCGTCGATGATATTACATTCAATTACCGGGAGGAACTCTCAGAAAAGGATGTACTGCGTGTCTTGCGTTGTATTCAGCGGCTTGACCCGCCTGGCATTGCAGCGCGCAGCGTACAGGAATGTCTACTCATCCAACTGGAACTGATGCCAGAGGATACTCCCGGACATGCTGTTGCTGTTCAGGTGATCACCAAGCTATTTGCTGCTTTTTCCCGAAGACAGTATGGGCGGATCATAGAGCGTCTGAATATTGGCGATGCCTCTCTCAAAGCTGCTATAGACCTGATCCAGTCCTGCAATCCGAAGCCTGGTGAGGGTGCGATCACGCCCCAGGAAAACTATGTGATACCTGATTTCCTGGTTCGGAAATCGGATCAATCGTTTGTGATTCAGCTCAATTCCGGCAATTTCCCGACACTCTCGGTCTCCAAACCTTACCGGGAGATGATGGAGAAAATGTTTGCAGACAAGAAATCTGATTCCGCGAAGACCTCGGATACCCAAACTAGGCAATTCCTTCGATCCAAACTTGAGTCAGCAAAGTGGTTTATTGATGCGGTACAGCAGCGCCGTAAAACCATGCTATCGGTCATGCGTGAGATCGTCTCCTTCCAGGAAGCCTTCTTCACCTACGGGGAGGGTCACTTGCGCCCGCTGATCCTCAAGGATATTGCTGAACGGATCAATATGGATATTTCCACGATCAGCCGCGTAGTGAGTGGCAAATATGTTCAATGTGGTTTTGGCGTCTATGAACTCAAGTATTTTTTCTCCGAGGGAGTCGCGACCGATGCCGGCATCAGCGTGTCGAACAAAGAAGTCAAGTCCATTATTGCCGCAATGATTGAGCAAGAGGACAAAACGAATCCATTAACGGATCAGGAAATCACGGCCAATTTGAAGGAGCAGGGATACCATATTGCACGACGCACGGTCTCCAAGTACCGAATACAACTGGCGCTGCCGGTCGCTCGGCTGCGAAGAGAGATTGTTTTGACATGATCACGAATGTACGCGGTGAGTTGTCTTTCCTTTATCCGAACAACTATACGCCAATGCGAAATTCCGTTGTGGTAAAAAGTCAGAAAATCTGAGGAAGATGTGGCCGAAAGTAAAGATCCAATTCTGATTTGGGCGTCTCGCTTTGCCATCTTGTCTTGAAGTCAAGGATCTCAATAAAGTCAACCGTACTCATCCATTTGACATTTAGCTAATCGTAAAATATCAGGTATCTGGCGATCCCCCCTTGGGGATGACAACTACAGCAAGCTTGGTTTATATGTGAATTTCAGAATCAAGTAGCGCCCCAAGGACTCTGTACGAGCTTCCTGAATGTAGGTAGCTCCATTGGTGAATATTATCCCGTGATTCTGGTTTAACAGATCATGAATCTCAAGTTGTATACTGCCTCTACCTCCAAGCAGGAAGCGTGACAAGGATAAATCCAAAAGGCCGATATTTTGATTGGCCTCAAATATATCACGGTCATGGATTCGATAGTGAAAACTCACATCTAACAGCCAGTTGTTGCGAACATATCCGCTGATATGGGTCGTAACCCTGCCGGTCACATAGTTCTGGTTCAGTTCGTGGTTAAGCGAGTATTTGATCTTGCTCCAATAGACTCGCCCACTCATAGTCACATCAAAGACGTCTCCCCGATAGTACTCCAAGTCCAACCTGAGGCCATTGCGCCGTAAATCTCCAATATTTTCCACACCATTAATTAATTCAAGCTTCCGATTAACATCCATCTTTCCACTTAGATTCCATCTGAGCCCTAAACGATAGATATGTGTTCCGATTCCGACTCCTGCATCTCCAGACCATGCTCCATCCAAATTCATTTCACGAATTCTCTGGCGTGAATTCTGATCTATTGTGCGGTCAAGTACGATGCTGTTCTGCGTGTAGGAAATCCCTGTGTTTACGCTCAGTCTCAGTCTAGAGTAGCTTAGCTTATGACGGTACTGAATATTCCAATCATGATGATATTCCGGGGTAAGTGCAGGATTACCCTGATAGGTACGGAGTGAGCTACTGTTATCTAAATATGGCTGCAATTGTTGTGTCGTGGGTTCGCGTGTGCTGGTTCTGTAGAAGAAATCCAATTCCCCACTGCTCCCAAATTCTTTTTTACCCAGAATATAAGGGAGAAGATGTGTATAGCTTCTTCTAATCTTTTGATCAGGCATCAAAACCGTAATCCCTTTGCGTCTAGAGTGTTGAGCTTCCAAATCTGCACTAATGAACCACGAGCGATCCTCAGCATACCAACCGTAGCCTATCCCAGAGCTCAAATAGGTATGATTCTCGGAAAGACCATCACTGAGAGCTTCGATTTGCAACTGCTGCCCGCGAGCAAGATCAAAAAACAACTTTTCACTGTCTAGTCTTCGGGAGGATCTTTGAATATAAGCGGTCAATGTCCGTCCTGATTGAAGGGGCTGAACCAACTGGAGGCGCTGTGAATGTCGGAACGAACTATTGTGTTGTTCCTGTAATTGATGGAGTTCTTCTTGCGAAATTATTTCGTCTGGCATGAACAGGAGAGCATCTGTATACAGATTGTTATTTGCATCTCGGTTTTGTCCAGAAGCCGTGGTCTCAAGGACTAGACTTCGCCCATTTTCAGAAATTCGTTTACGCCAAGTTAGGTGCAATGAACTTCTCAAATGATCTAATGAATTATCGGAGAGTGCCTTTTCAGAACTCTGCGGCACCCCCGAATGATCCTCCAAGCGTTCCACACCATTATGTTTGAGTGTAGAGACAGCTTTTGTGAGACTACCCCGAAGAACTATGTCGTGCCCTTCTCCCAATTTTATTTCGGCATTGAGACCAATGTCATGGGAGAGATCATTGGACTCTTGGTTGCTTGACTTATTACTGAAAGAGGATTGAGTACTTCCCAGCAACTGATGTCGAAAAAAGCTATTTTCCTTGTCTTTTTCTGCATCTGCAAAGAGATAGCTTACGTTGAGTGTGGTATGAGATGCGACCTCTTGGTTCAAATTAAGTCCCAATCCCAAAGATTCGGTATAGCCAACAACGTCAGTTCCGCGAAAATTCCTGACCCCTGTGATCCCTTTGAGTTGCTGATCGCTGAATCCAGGCTGATTAACATTTTCTCCACTTCCAATGAATGCAACCTGTGTTCTGGGAGCAAATCTGAACAATGTTCCTTCTCCTAAATAACGCTTCCAAACTGAATCTTCCACTCCGAAGCCACCGGTCGCCTGCCCCAAAAACCCGCTCTTTGCTTCTTGGGTTAGCTCCAAGTTTATGGTTTTTTCTTCCAGACCATCCGGTACTCCTGTCAGTTCCGCTAAATCCGAAGGCTTATCAAAAACCTGTACCTGATCTACAGCATCCGCAGGGAGATTCTTTGTAGCAATCGTCGGATCATCACCAAAAAACTCTTTCCCCTCCACCAGAACATTCTCAACTATTTCTCCATGCGCGGTAATCGTGCCACTACGATCCACATGAATGCCGGGTAGTCTACGCAACAAATCTTCCACCATATCCTGTGGGCGCTGCATAAAAGCCAAGGCATTGTATTCGATTGTATCTCCCCGGATTGTGAAGGGTAACCGTTCCTCAAGAACAACAAATTCCTCCAGTACTTTGGTCTGAGTTGAGAGCCTTAAATTACCTACATCAATATTTTGGTCTACTATATCAAAATCATGCAAGAGGATCTCGAGACCGAGAAATGAAACCTGCAGTGTATAGACGTCCGGTTTCAAGCCGTCAATATTAAACCGACCATCCTCTCGAGACGTACCGAACCCTACCAGAATGGAGTCGGCCCGTGTCGTCACGACTACTGATGCATTGACCAAAACTGTGCCAGACGAGTCCGCCAAGGAACCCGTTACAGTAAACTCCTGACCGTATGCTAGATTGCACAGAAACAGCGCAAATGTCATAAAGACCCATCTCATCAATCAGGGTATCCGAGGTCGAAAACAAGGTTTAAGACAAAAGGCAGTGCAATAAGCATTGTTGCACTGCCAAATATCCAATATCCAAGTAGCTTCACGAAAATCGTTAAGCAGAAACTATGATAGGTTCCAGCTAGTGGGAAAGGAACCTGCATCACTTAGGTTCAAAAAAACGGTCATCTTTCCAAGAATAGAACTTCGACCCGGGGAAAGAACCCTAATTGCTTCTTTTGCCCTCCTTTATCAGCTTCTCGTAAAGGCGCCTGCTCCGTGCCAATTCAGAATCTTTGATTCGTCTGTACTGATCAGCAGACACTTTTCGTCCGGTTGATGGTGCAGCGATACCAGCCCCTGACTTTTCCCCTAGGTCTACGGACTCCGCTGCATACACCTCCCCAATCGCTTCATGGGTTACGAGGAGAATGAGACCAGGAAGACCATTGTATAGCCCAGGACCAGCCGGGACAGGTATATCTGGCGAAAACCATGCTTCCACAAGTGCGGAATCAAGAAATGCTGTCGCTTTCGTTACACGATAGCCGAGATACATACGCATCTCAGCGGTTAACTGCCAGGATACGCTAGGTAGCTGGTCTTGAACGAGGTAGGCGTCTGCATTAAAATCAACCCACTGTAAATACCTACCTTTGTCCAAGTCTACATATGTCGTATCAATATACTCCCAGTTCGGTCGACCGCCGATTTCGAACGAATCGATTTTTGCGGGATACATCAGGGATTTTGTCGGGCCAAATGCCAACTTTCTGGCCACAACTGCAAGTTCTGGATCACTGCTGATCTCTTCCCCATTCTGTTGTGCAACAATCTCTGAAACTGCACTTGTGCCATCCTTTCCATAAAGAATCTTGAATGTATGGGAGTATTGAACCACACCTTCCTGTGCCCATGTAAGGGTCGGGCTCAAAATAAGCAGGATTGGTACAAATCGAAAAAAAATCATGAATTACCCTATTCCATCACCATACATTCAACTAGGTAATCTCCTCGGGAATTTCTACGAAAGCTTTTATCACAATCTCCGAGTTCCTCTAAACATTCATCAAAGTCTTTTCTCTGCTTCCTATCGGCCCCTGATTGCTGAACGCAAAATTCTTCGAAATTCGGATCTATTTCCATGTCCATCAGTGACAAAGCGGAGCAATGAGAGGCCATAGCGTAGGTTTCATCGCTCAAGAAATTAGTTGGACCTTGAATTCTTTCTGGGGTGGGAATCAAGAGAACATCAAATCCAGCCATAGCGGTAATAAGTAAGAAAGCAACTGCAAAGCGCATATTAAAGTCTAGTTTAATGGAATGAAAAGGCGAAAAAACTTCCGCACGCTATATAGTGCTTGGCAGAAAATAGCTGTTTTTTGAATTTCGACTCAGTAGAAATTGGGAGGTTTCCTCAATTTTCCCCTCGACATGACGAACTTTGGAGGCCCCGTGTCCATTCGGTCCCTTTCGCGTCCGTTTTTGGCTTTGTTCTTGTCGTGTTGCAATGCTATATCCGTAGATTTCGTGCAGTCTGAACGTACCTCTGCCATCCGCGTCGAACGCGCGGTCATATCTTGACTCGACTTCAGAGATCTCCTACGCTGCACGCCGTCGGCGTTTGGCACGTTTCAGTTCTTGGCTGAGAACCAGACGTCCCAACCGGTGGAGATTGGCCGCCAGGACGGCGGTAGCTACAACCCGCTCAAAGCTCTCTGGGCTCACTTCACGTACCACATCCCATCCTCGTTGGCCTAAATTATTCAGTGCAGATTCCACTGCCGAATGTCCTTTGCGTCCTTGTTTGAACGAGTCCGTTGCCTGACGTTCCTGCTCCTCTTTCGTACAGCGCCCCTTCTTCAGCGTTGCGTTGACCTCTAACAACTGATCCAATTCGTCAAACGTTTCTGGACTGTAAAACCCCCGATCCAACGAACAACTCCGAGCGTCTGGGTAGATCGCCTGCGTCGATTTAATCAAGGATACGGCCACATCCTTGTCCGTCCCGGTCCATATAATTTCGTATCCCAAGACAAATTGATGCTCATCCTCAATCATCGCAACCGGAACCCCTAACTCGCATACGACGCCGACTTTGCCTTTCTTGATCCAACACGTATGCGGTTTGAAAATAGACATCACCTTCTCCTCGGAAGGAATCGTTTCTCCCCGCAGAATGCGACGATCAATTTGGTCTGCAAATTTCGCCGCATAGGCGACCAATTCCACGATCCGAACCTTTGCACTCTGCAGCTGAGCCAGCTGTTTTGCATCCAAGCCAGAAGGTTGACCCACATGGTTCTGATCCATGGGCGACGTAAGAAATGCATCCAAATCGCGAAGCAGTTGTTCCGCTTTCTCCCGAATCTTGCAACAGTACGCCAGGTATGCTTCTACCCCCTCGTGGTTGGATTTGTACTGCCGAGCCGTGCGGATGGATTGAAATAATTTGTACGTCTCTCGCTGAAGATAGGCATGTTGCCGCCAGCCCCTAAGCCCCGACTGCTTCGATACCCGTACACACTTGCGGATCATACACCGAATCGTATCCCACATCAGACGCACATCCGTGGGAAACTCAACATTCGTCTTGACGACTTTGGAGTCTCCTCGTGTTTTCAACAGTTCTCCCTCGGTGTGCCCTACGGCTTGGTGCCCCTGTTTCACCACCAGAGCATTTATCTGCCCAAGAAGCTCCGGAGACAGGCCCGACACATTATCCTGGATGGTCTGACGGTTGTACTGCGTGTCGTCAGCATCGCTGTGTCCCATCATCTGGCGAAGGGACTTTAACCCATTGGCCAATACCGCCAGACGATCATAGTCACAGTGGATCGCTTGACGCAAGCCCGCCAATACCACGATCCTCCACAGGTCCATCCCCGGACGTCCACGATCCTTGCGGACCCCAGGATTATAGCCGGAGTCCATCAGATCAAAAAGCTGTTTACGGGTCCGAGGATTCTTGAAGATCTGTTGGACCCCATACAGATAGGCAATCACATCGTCCCGACTCTTGAGATCCAGCTCAATCTCCTCAATGGGAACGGTGCCAATCGTCATTTGAGCTTGAAAAACCTTACGCATGTGAAAAAGAGAAATGGTTGAAGATTCAACGCCCAAGTCCAAACAGGGTTAACCTTTTGCCCCCTAAAAGATGCGAAGAATTCTGCCTTAGGGGACCAGATCCCCTGTAATCTCCCCAAATCCCCCCAGAAATTACCTGAATCCTAAAAATTCGCAACCAAAACGATTCTCGAAAACTACTCCATAGACCTTGAATCAAAGATTATTGGCCATTTTTGGTATTTTCTGCCCAGCACTATATAGTATCATTCGCTATTAAGTGTGTTCCAACCATTGTAATGTCTGTGTAACTGAACTTCCATTGACTCAATGGTGTATGTACGGGTGAAATTTGACGGGAGAACCGAAAGGATGGGTGGAGTGGGCGCAAAACGCTGCATGGTGGAGTGGGCGCAAAACGCTGCATGGTGGAGCCTAACGCCATCGAATATTATCCCACTTGGACTTAGGTCTGACTCCTGGCATCTCCACCGAGGGGGATGCCCTACGACTCGCAATTTTTCTGCCGCTGGATGAGCAAACCTTGGCCCATCTTTGCCTTTCGGTCTCATGATTTACTGATTTTCCGCCTATTTTCCGTACTGAATCCTGCCTAAGTGCCTCCATTTACCCTTTTTTGTCGAAAAGCCGTTGTAGCGCTATTTGTAGGGGGGGTGCCGCAACTCAAAATCTTCCGCGATATCGAAAAATTTTCATTTGATGGTTTACAAAATTGAACCCTGTTGAACATCATCTATAAGATACAGGGGGATTTTTTTCGCACCCCTCGTTCCAGCTACTCAACACCAAATTCTCATTGCTCCATGTTTGTTCGTGCACGAAATTATACCACCAAAAACGGCGAACAACGCCGCAACTTTGCACTCGTCCAAGCCCAGCATGTGAACGGAAAACCCCGCAATACCACCCTGCTTAACCTTGGCAAAGACTTCAAGATTGTACAACAAAAGTTTGAATACGAGTACTACCGCACCGGCCCCTTGACTCTACCTCCCCTTCTGCCAGACGAATACCTGTTCCATGGCTATGTATTACGAGAACACTGAGGCATCTCTAGGACGATGTGCGCTAACAGTCAGAGAGAAAATCAATCCTGCGACACTCTTTTGAGATATAATTTCTTTGCCTGGATTGCGTATATGGGGATTTCTGCGTGTAAGTGAGTTGTCTACGGCACGGAAATGTAACTTTGGTCCGATTTTTGCCGTAGTGATTGAGTGGCAAAGTGAACCACTAAACTTTAGTTGCTTCTGACACGCTGCAAAACGAGAAAATGAAAAATACAAATCCCCTTGGAAGACTGTTTGCACGGTACTTGGCTGGCCAGATTGAAGAGCCTGTATGGAAGCGGTTCCTGTCCGTACTGGAATCGTTTGAATCGAACCCATCAGAGCGTTCAGCCTTAATTGCGTTCTTTGACGATATCTTCGCAGGAACCGGTGGTCGCACTGTACCACAGCTCAACCGCCTACTTGCTGAAGCAGTCAAAGCTTAGCGTCTGCTGACAGTTGGAATAAATTGTAGGGAATCCTCATTCCTGCAGGGCCAGCATCTCGTGATCTGGCCCTTTCTTTTATCTTTCCCGAAAGTAGCATTGCCTTTTGTGTTAGATTGCGCCAGTACAAAAGCCTCAGAAGACGCGTATAAGCGCTTGGCAAGGCCTCGAATTTTCCAACGATGATCCCCAATCAGTATTCAATATGAAGCGGTTCGAAGACCTTTTTCAGGAGTTGAAGGATAAAGTAGATCGACAGGACACAGACTCTGGCACAGTTCAGGCAGTACATGCAGGCTCCCACGAGATTGGCAAAAAGATTCTAGAGGAGGCTGGTGAAGTCTGGATGGCGGCCAACCACGAAACCCGAGAACGCACCGCCGAAGAAATCTCCCAACTGATCTACCACATTCAGGTTATGATGCTCGCCTGTGACCTGTCTTTGGAAGATATTTATCGTCACCTCTAAGCTGCTTTGTCAAATGTTGCAGATTGCACTACCCAATAAGGGAGCGCTCGCCGCGGATGCTGTAGAACTGATTCGGGCATCCGGCTATAAATGTCAGCGCTCAGGCCGCGAGTTGCGTGTTCTAGATACGGAAAATCAGGTCCTCTTTTATTTCCTGCGTCCTCGTGATATTGCGACCTATGTGAGTAATGGGGTTCTTGATTTGGGAATTGTTGGCCGGGATTTTCTGATTGAGCAGCAGGCCAACCTGGAAGAAATCCTCTCTCTCGGTTTCGGGGCGGCGCAGCTCTGCTACGCAGGCCCGCGTGATCGTAACCTTACCCTGGATCAATTTGATGGACTGCGCATTGCGACCTCATTCAGCCACTTGGTTTCAGCTGACCTAGCGCAAAGAAAAATCCAAGCCGAGATCGTATCTCTTGACGGGGCTGTTGAGGTCTCCATTCAACTGGGTGTAGCGGATCTCATCGCTGACCTCGTCCAAACCGGACGTACCCTGGAGGATGCCGGACTCTCTGTCATTGGCGAACCAATCCTACGCACCGAGGCTGTACTGACTGGCCGTCCTGGAACGGTTGAGGCCGAGTCAGCGGCAGACTTGTTTGTGCGGCGCATTCAAGGAATCCTCTTGGCCAGAACTTATGTGATGATCGAATATGGGTGCTCCCGATCATCGCTCGAACATGTATGTGAAATCACCCCCGGCATCGAATCACCAACCATTGCTCCTTTAAGCAAGCCGGACTGGGTTGCAGTGAAAGCTCTGGCGAAACGGGAGGAAGCCAACCAGATCATGGATGAGCTTAAACGACTTGGTGCAACGGGGATTGTGGTTACGGATATCCGTACCTGTAGAATTTGAACTCGTGGACCGTTTCCTTTCCAGACTAATGATGCTGACCCTGATTGGCGGGACTGCACTCTCATGCAATGAGTCCGCTACGCTGCAGGATAAAATAGAGGCGATGATCAGCGACTACCCCAATGCTACGGTTGCTGTAGGGATTCGGGATGCAAGCACCCAAACCACTCTGGATATACTTCCTGACCGCCCTTTTCATGCTGCCAGCACGATGAAAGTGCCCGTGCAGATTGAAGCATGGCGGAGAGTTCGGGACACCGGCCTCTCCCTGGATTCAACCCTTGAAGTAAAAAACTCTTTCCGCTCAATTGTAGATGGAACGCCCTACAGTATTGGGGAAGATTCGGACGATGAGATCTATGAACGACTGGGAGAGCGCATAACGATCTCGGAATTGATCTATCAGATGATTACCGTATCGTCCAATCTTGCTACGAATCTTCTGATTGACTTTCTGGGAGCAAAATCTATTCAGCAAACAGTTGATTCTCTGGGAGCTTCCGGCATGCAGGTGCTTCGGGGAGTAGAAGATCTCAAAGCCTTTGAACTTGGTCTCAGCAACTCAACCACATCCCGCGCTTTGGCAACCCTCTTGGAAGCCCTCCGTCAGGGAAAAGCAGTAGGCCCTGCGGCAGATAGCAGCATGGTTAAGGTGCTGCTGGACCAAGCATTCAATGAAATGATTCCCGCCGGACTTCCGCCCGATGTGCTGGTTGCACACAAAACAGGACAAATCACGCAAATTCATCATGATGCGGCAATCATCTACCCGCCGAGCGCCCCACCTTATGTTCTGGTAATCCTGATTGAAGGATTGGACGAAGACAGCGAATCCGCTGAGTTGGGGGCAGCCATCGCACGCACGGTGCACACTACACTGCGAAATAGAAAGTAATGGGGCTGTCAGCTATTTGGCAGTAATCTGCTCTACAGGGAATACGAAAGTGGCACGTAGATATCACGCCCCAAGCTGGGCAGGTTTCCGTAGCTGAGATGCTTGTGATAGTACACATCAAACACATTATTGACTCTGGAACTTAACTCCATGCCAGGGCGGAGTTGCATGCTCCCGCGAACATTCACAACAAAATAGCCGTCTGTTCCTGAACTTCCCCCCATTCCGGTTTCTTGAAGGCACGATCTGCCGCTCGGCACCAAACTCCCCCATCACCCACGGACAGAATGGATTACATGCCGACCGAATCAAGAGGATGAACTGGAAACCATTTTGCCTGATCCATGCCCGAGAAATTCTCCCGGCCTTCTGGAGAGGATGCAAACAATGCTTCCTGTTGGTCCCCGCGAATTAACCGGCATGACTCGCGGAGATATGATCAATTGTTTCTTTGTATGGCAGGGGTTCCATACGCTACTCCTTACCTCCATATTTTCGTGGTACATGTCAAGCAGTCTGGGAGAATTTCGTGTCCGGCTACTTAACATTTCCAATGGGAATTATATACATTAGTGACCCACATCATGGGGCCCTCCGCGTATCCATTTCACAGGTCATAGAGGTCGGTAACCCGAACGCCTCTCGCTGTGCAGTTGCCCCAATCCCGGAGGCCAGTATGTTTGCCGCCGCGTTCAGGTCGGCATGATCTGCATGTCCACAGGACATACACTTGAATGTACTTTGCGTCTTTCGATTCTCTTTATCCCGGTGTCCACATATGTTACAGTCCTGACTGGTATAAGGGGCAGGGACCTTCATGACCTTCCGGCATTTGTATTCCAGCATTTGATCCAACTGTCCCCATCCGGTTTTCAGGATCTCTCGGTTCAGTCCAGCCTTCGCGTTGACGTTTGTACCGGGATTCTCTACGGTACCTTTGCCACTGGACGTCATGTTCTGGATATTCAAGTCTTCCAGTACTGCGGTCGAGGATCGGTTGGCGATCCTCCGGGACGCTTGATGATTTGCATTCGTACGGGTATTCGCAATACTTCGATGAACTTTCTGGATCTTCAGTTTCGTACGCTTCCTGTGATTGGATCCTTTTTGTTGCCGGGCCAGCTGCCGTTGATACCGGTGCAGCTTTGCGGTCTTCCGTTTAATCTCCGGTTGCTGGATCATCTCCTGCTCCCCGTCTGAATAGGTTGCAGCAACCTGACCGCAATTCCGGTCAATCCCCACGGTAATTCCATTGTCCGGCAGTTCAGGCAGCTCTACTTTGTAGCAAACCGTGACATACCACTTGCCTGCCAGTTTCTTGACGACCGCCTTGACCGGCTTGCCATCGGTATACGGGTTGTTACCGCGAATCTGTACGTATCCCAGTTTGGGAATGAGTAGCTTCCCGTCTTTGATCTTAACGTTGTCAGGGATCGTAAAGGACGGTGTACTGTGCCCTCTAGAGTGGAATCTGGGACGCTCCCTTTGCTGTTTGAAGTACGCCTGCCAGGCATCTGCCTGGTACTTCAAGGTGTACCGGGTAATCTTATAGCTGTATTCGGGCAGCCAGTCCACATGATCTCGCAGTTCCTTGAATCGTTTGCCAAGAGAGAAGAAACTCGTCGATGGGGGCTTCTCTTCAGACTCTTTCGCTTTGGCGTAGGCTTCGTTCTGCTGTGCCAGCATTGCATTCCAAACGAATCGACAGGCACCTGCCAGTCCCGCCAGTCTCTTTGCTTTGGATTGCGTTCCCGACAATAGCCGATAGCGGATGCTTCGGTATTGGAAACTGGTTTGCTCTTTTTCGTTCAATCCCTTAACGGGCATGGTATCAATCGAGGTGATATTATGGTAAGCAGTAGGGTGGATGGTCGTCCATCCTATCGTGTCCGTTAACCCTGAAGCCATGAAAAGGTTGCATGAGAAAAGGTTGCATGACTTCAGGGCACTCACGTATATAATTCCCTTTCCAATCCTCACATTAGGATACGATACCGGAAGCCTTGCAAGCCAGGCACATCCTAGTTGAGACACTGAGCTGGGTTGGATATGCTTGAGTTTCGTCTACCATTGGTGAGCCTCTGGTTTAGAGACAAGCGACGGATCTCGGCACCCGACCAGTCTCATCATGATCCAATCCGTCCTTCCTCACGGGGAAAGCCTTGAAGACCGGCTGCATTGCAGGATCAAACTTTTCAGGAAGCAGTTGGATTTGGCGTAAACAGTCAGGAAAATCATGAATTCCCCGGACAACATCACGAAACGAGGGCTGAACACGGTACGCGAAGGAGTGGATGCAGTCACGAGCGTTACCAAGAAAGTCCCCGACCTGGTTCGCAAGATTACGGAGAAGGACAAGACTGGAACAGGTACACCGCCAAAATACATCGTTGTCGAAGACCTGTCAGACCATCTTAAGCAGGGGTACTTGAGCGTACTTGTGTGGCTCGTTCATGTCGATGACAGCCAGATAGACGAGCGGGAGCTATGCGAAATCCAACTGCTGATGACGCAGTTACGATGCAGCGCCGCTGTACGCAAAGCCGTTCGCGAGGACCTTGAGAACCCAAACCAAATAGTCGTTCAGGTGCAGATTGATCGCATCCTAAACGACGGGTTCAAGGAAAATGATGAAATGATATTGGCTCTGAAGTGCTCACTCATGAAGGATGCCATTCGGGTGTACCGTGCCACCTCTGAAGGCCCCGCCTGGGAGAATTCTGAAATCCGTCGGCTGGCCAACATGCTCAAGTTGGAAGACAAGAAAGTTGAATTCATTGAGAGTGTTTGCCAGAAGGACGAAAAGATCCTATCGGGTGAACTGTCGGACTCCCAGATCAAGAACATGGCGAAAATAATGGCAGCACAGGCCACCGCTGTAGGGATTCCTATCGCCAGCGTCTACCTGAGCGGCAGTGTGGTCGGGCTTAGCGCCGCAGGCATTGCTTCAGGACTTGCGACACTTGGAGTGGGCGGCGTTCTGGGTCTATCTGCAATGGTTACCGGTATCGGCGTGGCCATCATCCTCGGCGGGATTGCATACAAGGGCGTACAATGGGCTCTAGATGGAGCGAAACGAGACCGCACTTCTATCCGGGAATTGATGCTGCAGGAGGTCCTGCAAATGCATCAGCGAGCAATCATCAACCTCGGTGAGGATATGTCGCACTTCGGCAAGCGTATCGCAGAGCTTGCCCAAGAAACGGAAATAAACCGCAAATCCATTAAAGAACTGTTGCACGAGGTGATTCTGCTATCCCGATCGGCTAGCGCAATGACCAGACTTGGCGAGCAAGCGAGCAACTATGAACACGATTTACACGAAACCTCGGGACGGAGCAAAAAACAAGACCATGCAGAGCCAGGCTGAGCGGGCGGCTCTCGCTCAGCGGCTTCAGTTGGACGCTCTGCATCGCACATTCCAAGGGTTGGAAAGCCAAGTCACCGCCCTGGAATCGGAATCCAGACGTCAGTCTGCCGAGTTGTCACATATAGCCGGGATGATAGCGCAACTCCGCGCCAACGACCTCTCGCACCTAGACTCCCATGAGAAGACGGATGGCGACACGCTGGAGCACCGCCGATCTTCGCCTCCAGAGACACGAACCGTCCGGCGCTCAATGGATGCGCCCGCCGTTATTCCACCGCCAAATCTGGGCGAAGATTGGGACGCGTATATCCAGAATGTGGATCAATACATCGCTAATCATGGGATTGAGATGCCCCAGGATCCGCTTGGCCAACTTCTGAGTTCAGATCGCGCGGCCGAGATCCGAAGCCGGTTCGCCGCAGACTTCTGCGCCTCACCATGGGATGATTGGGACTACGGCGTCGTCGCGCTGGCGGTGATCGTAGGTGCTTTTACGGACTATTTGCTTGTCGCGACACCCGGGGGGACATTCAAGGGGCAGCCTCAGCGCGGTAGCCCGCTGACGGCATGGATGAAGGAGCAGTCGAAGAAGCTTGCCCCCATGAAGGGCCATGACGTTATCAATCGAAATGTCTTCCAACAGTGGGTCGCCGAACTGACCACCGCTGCCGAAAAGTGGGCGAAGGTGCCCTATGATATTGTTAGCCCAGAAATCGGACTGACCCCAAGAACCCACCGACTAGCCTCAATCGGCCACGATCCACTACTCGGCCTGATCTTCGGGGTAAAGGATATTATCTCTGGATCGTGCACCTTCATTGATCAGTCTGGCACTTGGCAAGTCATTGATAATCCCGGCTATGAGGGCACCCGTAACCCCATTGAGGCACTTGTCAAGGTAGTCGTACACGGATTGTCGGATGTTTTCACCACGCAAGGTTTGCCACCACCCTTCATGGCACCCTTTCAGCTTATCAGCGCGAAATCTGGATTCATACTGAAAGAAGGAGGGGATTCGGTACCGGTCCGAGATGTCGCGCGGTACATGTATGCTAATGGCTATGATTTGCGTCACTTCATGACTGCAAAAATATCGCCGGCAATTGCCGAGGCCATCCTGCAGACATATCACAGCATTCGAGCTTATGCGGACGAAGGGGAGCATGGGGAGATTAAAATCCCCGAAAGACTGAAGCGCGAGCAAATGCTGGTCATCACCCACGCGCTACTTGGATCTGCAAACATCTTGAAAACGGCGATGTACGGCTGGAATCCTATGGCGATCAACCTTGCCCAATTCCAGGCACTCGCGAATCGGATGCTCTCACTGGTGAAGCTAGCCGTGGAACGAGATCAAATGGTTCAGGATTTTCTGGACGATGGATTGAAAAGGTTGCTCGTCGGCGAGTGCGATTAGGGGCCCGTTTGATACCTCGCCTGTGCGGATCATTTTAACCGTGATCGAATACAGAGGAGGAAGTTCCGTTCATGGAGAAAATCAGTGCTGACCTACGGTTTCCAGGCAAGCACTGGCTGCTGCGGCATCATGGATCCACACGAACCTTGTTGATCAGGTTACTCAATCTCATAACCATCTCTGGATGGTGTGAGGCAAGGTTATTGAATTCCCCAATATCTGTACGCAGGTTGTATAGTTCAAACCAAGTCCGTTCGGTCTCAACAAAACGGAGTAGTTTCCAATCTTCTTGGCGGATAGCCTGTACATAATGCCCACCCCAACCGTTATTGAATTCCCAGTAAAAATAGTCGTGCCGGATTACAGGCCCCTCGTCGCGTAGCAGATTTTGCATCGAAAGCCCGTTCGTAGGCGGGGCAGGTATATCTGCGAAATCTGCAAGGGTAGCAAGGATATCCCAGCTCCCCCAAGGATGGTTACTCACGATACCTTCGGGGATGATTCCAGGGCCCCAGGCAATTGCGGGTACTCGGATACCGCCCTCGTATAGATCACGTTTTAGCCCACGCAGGGGGCCGTTGCTTTCAAAGAAGCCCGGATCAGCTCCACCTTCAACATGTGGACCATTGTCACTGGTGAACAATACGATCGTGTTGTCATCTAGTCCAAGGTTGCGGATATGATCCAGTATCCGGCCAACATCTCGATCAAGTCTGGAAACCATACCTGCAAATGCTGCATGGGGTTGCTCCTGTCCACGATAGGTGCCGATGACGCCACAACAGGGAAATGGTTCTTCTGGCATTAGAAGGCTTCGACCGGTGCTATCCTGATAGGGTCTCATGGACTCTGACGGCACCAGAAGTTCCGCATGCACCAGCGGATAAGGGAGATATAACAGGAATAGGTGATCCTTGTGACGTGTGATGAAGTTCAGGCCCGCTTCCGTAAACAGATCCGGCGTATACTGTGTCGTATCAACAGGTACTCGTTCTGTTTTGCCGTTCTGAATGCTAAACAGGTGGTCTGTATAGTATGAGTGCGCGTGAACATGTCCCAGGTATCCCAGAAATTCATCAAATCCCTGCCGGTCCGGTGCACCGTTTTCCGGTGTTCCAAATCCCCACTTACCAAAGATACCCGTAGAGTAATCTGCTTCCTTGAGCACCTCAGCCACGGTTACATCTGTTTCTTGGAGCCCGGGCCCGGCATTGGAGCGTGTATGTGAATGTGCCATGTCTACCCCTGTCAGGAGGGCGACGCGAGATGGTGCGCAGACGGTATGTCCGGCATAAAAGCTCGTGAACCTCATTCCCTCCGCAGCCATTTGGTCAAGTCTCGGCGTATGAATTTTCTTTTGACCATAGGCCCCCAAATCACCGTAACCAAGATCGTCTGCCAGTATCACGATAAAGTTTGGCGGCCGATCATGTGCTGCTTGTTTGGAGATGTGTTCAGAAAAAGATGCACGAACCACGGCATTTGATTGCCTGGAGATATCTGCAGGTTGGTAACCGGGCAGTTGTATGCTCAGTATCAGGAACGAGATTGCCGAGAGGGCGGCAGTTAATGGACGTTGCATAATATTATTGGACAAAAGCAGGGTAGATTTTGAAGCAGATACAAGATACCCGCGATGCAACTGATATGCCATCTTTTGTCGCTGGAGCTATCTGGCATCTGCCAGAAAATAGCCCCACCCGCACATAGATTTGTCACTTAATATGATTCCCTGATTTTAGGCTTGCGGGGAGGCGCTTTTGAACAGTTGTGACATTCTCAAAATGATTCATCAGTAAGCTGGGGCTGACGTACCATGTCATTAGCCTATGGAAGCGCCTGACAGCCCTGAACTGAGCACCCATTGTACCTGTTGGATCGAACCCCGGCAATAGGTCGGAAAGTCTGGCATGCCTAACTCTCTTTCAGATCGTTAACTTGCTCGTTCAGAACCTCAAGTGACTCATTGATATCGTCCAGATGTGTTCGGAATGAGCCGACCGCTAGACGTAGCACCACAGTTCCCCTGATTCGCGTGGAGGTCAAGAATACCCGACCATCCCGATGCAGGTTACTGATCAGGGCAAGATTAAATTCGTTTGCATCTCCCTTTTCTGGAACGTAGCGGAACGTAACAATAGATAAGTCTGGCGCGGGGCCAACCTGAAATCCCTCGAAATTTTGGAGACGCTCATGCGCGTACCGAGCCAAGTGAATCTTTTCCGACAAAGCCGCACGGAACGGAGCAACCCCCAGAAGTTTGAGAGGCAGCCACATACGGAGTCCCCGAAAATGTTTGGATAATTCAGGAGATAAATATGCCGGGGAAAGTTCGTGGGCATCCGAGTCCATGTCCAGCATGTATTCACCACGGCCACCATGTGCTGGTCCAAGGAATTCCTGATCACGTACCAAGAGTGCTCCTGTACCAAACGGCAGAAAAAGCGTCTTATGTGGGTCCAGTACAAGGGAGTTTGATTGATCCATGCCAGAGAGAACCTCCTGACCTTCCGGGCAAAGCGCAAAGAACGCGCCGTACGCACCATCAACATGAAACCAGAGATGGTTTGAACGAGCGATGGAGGCGATATCTCCCATTGGGTCTACCGTGCCCATATTGGTCGTGCCGGCGGAAGCGACAATCAGCCACGGGTTCAGGCCGGATGCTCTGTCGGCGGCAATCGTTTTCTCAAGTGCCTCGGCAGACATCCGGCAGTAATCATCCTCAGCAACCCTGCGTCGTATCGAACTTCCCATACCCGCAATGCGGAGCGCCTTGTCCACACAATGGTGGGTGTGCTCGGTCATGTATACGACCGCACGATCATAATCAACCCCGCGGAGTCCATGTGCTTCACGCGCCGTAATCACCGCAGATAAATTGGCGATGCTTCCGCCGGAAGCTAGATATCCACCGGACCCTTTGGGATAGCCGACAACCTCTGCCATCCAGCGAATAAGCATATTTTCCATACGAACGGCCCCGGGAGAAGAGTGAAATACACCAGCATATCGCCCGCCGACAGCTGCAAGAAAATCGCCAAATGCAGAATGCACCAGACCACCGGATGGAATGTAGCCGAGATACCGGGGGGATCCCGAATTCAGCCCTTCATGATCCACGTAATCATGCAGAAGCTGTAATGTATCATCCAGCGAGACCCCTGTCTCAGCGATGGGCGAGGACAGTAATCCCACACTTCGCTCCTTCGATTTGACGAAGGCAGGAGTCTCGCATACGTTTGAAATATGCTGGCGAGCGTATCTTTCAACTTTCGTAAATAACTCTCCCAACTCCTCTTGAGTGGGGTCAAGTGCACGGGCCTGCTGCTCAAGTTCAGCCAAAAAAATCTGACTCACTGAATTTTTTCTCTTATCATGTTGCCCGTTGGTACTGGGTGCGGAAACCTGAACTGAATGATCCATGGCAGTAGTATCTTTGGAGAGGTGATAAAAAATCCGTGCACTCTGAATTGAGCGAGCAGAAGAGCATTCACGGAAATCTATCCTGGCCGATATATCGAATGGGAGATACGACCAGCTACACTCAGGGTAAATACGAACATAAACCCAAAATGCTTCATGATTTGGGTTCTACCGCGAATATTGTGGATATAGGTCAAGATCTCCGCAGAAAAAAGGATTGCGGATCTGAAGTTTCCAAATTTTCTATATCCTCTACCGATCATTTTGATCTCTTGGATTTTGTGGTTGATTCGTTCTGATTTGGTTATATCCCCATGCATCGATGACAAAATCACACAGCAGGTTTAGTTGCCTTACCTCCATGTACGCTGGGTTCTGCACACCATTGTTCGCGCAGGATCGCGAGGTTTTCAAGCAGGTCGTCTTCATACCCCAGAAGGTCAACTAACACTGTCTGATCCAATGCCTTGCGCACATCATCCCGGTATGCTTCATTGGCTGGCAGAAAATCCCTGTCGTGAAAGTCATCAAAAATCTTCTCACTAAGGTTAAATTGTTCTTCGGTGAGCTGTGCAGCATCAAGCGACAAGAGTTGAGGCAAACGCGCAATCGTCAAATTCGACCGTCCCTGCTGCTGACGCGTTCCTGCCCACCAGAAAGAGATCAGCCCAAGGGTTGTATTGGCCCAAAGAACCAGTGATATCTCCCATTGCTGTTTGGCGAGAAAATTCGGCCAGGCTCTTCCTCCGAGAGATGGTTTCTCGGTCAGGCATGCAGCCAGTGGCTGCGAGTTAAGTTGAAAATCACGATTAAAATGCAACCGGGATGCCCCGTCACGCCAGAGTCTTGCAGCCTGCTTACGCAATCCCATTCGGCTGCTCCCCTGTCGATCCGGTCGAACAATCAGGCGCCGTTCATTCCTGGCATCATGCCCCCACAACATCGGATACTCGGGGGTCTGCGATGAAGCTTCAAGATCAAAAGGTCCACGTGGTTCCCCGCTACTGGTTCGTCCAATGATGTCCCGGTCAAGGAAGCCTCGTCGTCCAAGCTGTTCAAGTTTACAGACGGGGATGGACAGCGGTGATCCCATTCGGGGCAGGAGCAGATTGCCTTCCGCGAGTGCGTTCATGCACACCACCAAGGAAGCCTCCTGAACACCAAGGCCTGTCCAGTCTCTGGATCGAAAGAAGGTGCCGGCTTGTTGCGTTTCGGTCAAGTGGATCTTTCCAGTGTCGTGTCTGGGATCCCGCCGACGCTGCTCAATCCGCTGGGCCGTGATCGCCGCTTCCAGTTGCGTCCTGGGCCGGTGCAATACATTCACCACAAAAATGTTGCTTGGGTCCCCCTTGTGATTATCTTTCTTGCGCGTCGCAACCAGAAGCACTTCTGCCATCCCCGTATCTGCGGAGAATGCCCGGTCGGTGCTCCCGTCGGTCGCAATTCCCACAATGAGAATCTCCTTGTAGTGTTGTTGAATCAGTGTACGTGCATTTTCCCATGCCTTTCCCTGCACAAACGAGGCGGGCAGGACCAAGGCGAGGATGCCACCAGGACGGAGTTTTGCATGGGCTAAATCAATAAAGTTTGATGCAAGTCCTGCATTTCCATGCCCGGCGGGAGTGGGCAGTCCTTTTCGGAGTTCCTGGAGGCGCGCCGACATTTTCGCCTGCTCTTCTTCCCTGGTTCGGAACCCGGCGAACGAGGGAATGGGAACCCCGGTCGCTTCATGATTGGTTGGCCGGGTAAAGGGCGGGTTCATCAGGACTATGTCCATGGATCCATGCGGGACTTCTACGACCGCTCCGCCAGGGTCATCTGCCACGGCTCCTTTCCCGGTCAACGCTTTACGCCCCGTCCCAAAGATGTCTCGCGTTTGATCCGCCTGCATGAGATCAAGAGAGCCAATGGAGACGCCGTTTCCGTTTTCCCCATAGGGCATATTGATAATCCGCGTGTGACCATACGCTTTATCGGGATGCATTCCAGAGAGGGTTGCGGCGGTCAAATGCACGGCGGAAGGCATGATATCGGTGGCGGTCAACACCGACTCCATCATGGTTGCATGTAGCATTCCATCGTCCTTCCCTGCGCGTCGATGCCGGGATGCGAACGCATGATAGGCGGCCCCCAACAGCGCACCAGTCCCACAGGCCAGATCCGCTACCTGACATGTGGAGATCTGTTCAGGATCTCCCCAGTCCAGGTCCAGACGTAAAACCGCCAATTCGGCCAGCAGGGTGGCAGAAGCGGGCAGCGTGTAGAAGGTGGCCAGAAACTTACGGTCCGTAATGAGTTGTTGGAACATTCGTCCAGACAGATCCTGGATATCTGCGGCCCCGAAGTTCTGTAATTCAAAGGACATCTTGTGTAATCGGGAGATGACCTTCTGTGCATCCAGTTCCGGCAAAATGCTCAAAAGATCCGATGCCAGGCTGAAGATTGGCCAGTAATTGATCTCAAGGATGGCTTGCCAGGATTCAATCACGCTGAGCTTCGGAAAGACTCCAAGCTGTTCGGTTTGATAGCGTTCCAGTCCTTTGATCTCTGGATTCAGGCGGGCAAGGCGCATATGAAAGATCACGGCGTTGGCTAGGATGGCCATGGCCATTCGCGTGGTTTGCTCTCCTTCCTCCTGATGCAGTTCCTGTGCCAGTTCGCCAAGGACATATTTGGGGGCATGAAACTGCAGATACCCTGCCGCCTGACTGACGCCTAGTTCCAGGATTTTGACGCCCTTTGCGACCCGGCGTTCCGACAGGGCAACCGTCTCAATACAGGTTGCCAAATCATCCAGATCACCTTCAATCCATCCACGGTTCGGCCACCGTTCAATGTGTCCATACAATTCTTCCCGGTCGTCATACGTGACAACGGCAAAGCGGTATTTTGCGCTCCGAATAGCGGAATCAAGGGTTTCCTGCTCGACTTTTCGCAGGGATCCTGGCAACCGGACTGCGATACATTGTTCGACGGTTTCTCCAGTGAGCTTGATGGTCTGTCCCAGCCGGGCCCGTGCGTCGGATTCCACGGATTTAGCAGGCAGAAACTCGGTCTCCAAAATAACGGTGAGTCCGCCCTCATCGGAAACAACAATATCCGGCTGCTTCATCTTCTCTACGAAGATATCTGTCTGCTCAGCCCGTACAATCCAGCTAGGGTGCTTGTCTCTCAGACACTCGGCAAGCTTTGTATTTACAGTTCTTTCGGAATTTTTCGGCATGAATCTTATCCAGTGTCAATCAGGCCGAATGCTCCTAATTGCACTGATATCTGAACTTGCCCTTTGTGGTTTCTTGAAGGTACGTTTTTTTTTTACAAAGCTGAGGATTTTTTGAAAAATTGGAGACCGTCGGAGGCAATTGTTTGGGGGAGTTTATACCGGTTCGGTGAGCCGAGGACTAAAACAATTTGACGTTCAGGAGTTTGAGTGCACGCTTTTGTGTGGGGGACGGATCTTCGCAAAGGTAACTGTCTACAGGCACTCGTATGAAAGATCACGGCGTTGGCTAGGATGGCCATGGCCATTCGCGTGGTTTGCTCTCCTTCCTCCTGATGCAGTTCCTGTGCCAGTTCGCCAAGGACATATTTGGGGGCATGAAACTGCAGATACCCTGCCGCCTGACTGACGCCTAGTTCCAGGATTTTGACGCCCTTTGCGACCCGGCGTTCCGACAGGGCAACCGTCTCATCGCGGTAGGGACCCGAGTTTCCTCGGGCCCCCCGCACAGATCCGGACGTGCGCGTTAACGCATCCGGCTCCTCCCTTGGGTTACACTCGCGTGCTTGACGGAAAATCGTCTCGCCGGCCAGTCGTGTCGTATGTTCAGCTTCGGCCAATAGCGCTCAATGAGGATATCCAACTGCTCCCACGTGGTTCGATCCTTCTGGGATCGTCGACGTAGGATACACAGCCAGACCCATTTCAAGCACTTAAAACATCTCCATAGGTACCGATAACTCCATGGTACGGCATAGTAATTCAGCCATCCATTAAGAACTTGGCCAAGCCATAGGCCCGTATCATGCACGCTTTGGTGCATCCGGCGCCATAGCTCCCTACGAATTCGTTTTATGAAGCGCACCATGCGCTTCGCGATTGGCTTACGACCCAGCCCAAATGACCCCTTGCGGGTTTTACGACAGTAATGTGTAAATCCCAGAAAGTCAAAGGTCTTCGGCTTGCCGTCTCCCCGTTTTCTACGGTGCTCCATCGCGTTGCGACCAAATTCGATCAGTCGCGTTTTGTCTGGATGCAGACTCAATCCGAATTTCTCCAGTCGGGCCCGCAATGCACGTAGAAACTTCTCCGCCTCCTCCTTATACTGAAAACATACCACAAAATCGTCCGCATAACGAACGATATACGACTCTCCACCGATCTTGCGTGATTTGCGCTGGGACTCAAACCATAAGTCCAGCACGTAATGAAGGTAGATGTTGGCCAGAATCGGAGAGATCACCGCGCCTTGCGGCGTGCCTCGCCTACTTTCCTGCCAGTTCCCATCCTCCATCACCCCCGCCTTCAGAAATTTTGTGATGAGTCGGAGCACCCGTTGATCTGCGATCCGGTGTTCCAGGAAGCGGAGTAACCACTCCTGATCCACCATGTCAAAGAATTTCCGAATGTCCGCATCCACCACATAGTTTACCCTCCGGCGTTCGATCACATACGCGACGGCATCCAGTCCATCATGGGCACTGCGCCCCGGCCTGAATCCATAGCTGAACCCGCAGAACTCATTTTCATAAATGGGCTCTAAAATACATTTAACCATCGCGGTCTGAACGATCTTGTCCTCCAGCGCTGCGATCCCGAGCGGTCGTGTGCCTCCATCAGGCTTCGGTATATTCACCCGCCTGCTGGGGGTCGCTCGAAACGATCCACAGTGTACACGTGTGCAGAGATCCGCAAGGTTACGGTCCAAGTCCACGCTATACTCCTCCCACGTCACGTTGTCCACCCCAGGGGACGCTTCTCGCTTTAATGCGAAAAACGCCGCCGTCAGTGATTCCACGCTGATGTGGTGCAAGAGCGTTGTAAACTTCGGGTTCCGTTGTACGACTTCCCGTATCCGCTCAATCCCCTGGTGCACACGCGCCCATTTCTGCGCATGGTGTGTGGTGGGATCTTGCGGATTCCCCTCGGGTAGAGGCCTTCGCTCCGACCGCTCCGCGGATGGCTCCTTGTTCGCGGTCTTCCTCACTACTATGCCTCTATCTGACTTCTCCATCTCGTGCATCTTAGGCTTCGGCGTCTTCCGCCTTCTCTAAGCGGCCCCGTACGACTACAGGGCAAGATGGAGACCTCCCAGGTCCCGGCAAAGTGCGTACGTGCGTCCCTGAGTTCCTGGACACCGTGGGCCTGTAGATCCTCTCACCATAACGATGACCTACATGGTGCCTTCGACCAGTATCACAGCCTCGGCGACCCAGATAATGCATATTTCGTTGCTCAATAGCTCCGGCCACACGCACCGCTGCCGACACTTCATCGGGACCCTCACGGATCACAACGCACGGCTCGCGGAAATATGTGTTTTGGTTAAACTTCATATTGCAGGACTTGCACCTGCTACACTTATGCCAGTTAGCCTGGCGTTCAATACTTGCTGCCAAATCATCCAGATCACCTTCAATCCATCCACGGTTCGGCCACCGTTCAATGTGTCCATACAATTCTTCCCTGTCGTCATACGTGACAACGGCAAAACGATATTTTGCGCTCCGAATAGCGGAATCAAGGGTTTCCTGCTCGACTTTTCGCAGGGATCCTGGCAACCGGACTGCGATACATTGTTCGACGGTTTCTCCAGTGAGCTTGATGGTCTGTCCCAGGCGAGCCCGTGCGTCGGATTCCACCGATGAAGCGGGCGAGAACTCGGTCCCAAAAATGACGGGAAGCCCGCCCTCATGGAAAATAACAATATCCGGCTGCTTCATCTTCTCTACAAAGATGTCTGTCTGCTCAGCCCGTACAATCCAGCGGGGATGCTTGTCTCGCAGGCACTCGGCAAGCTTCGCATTTACAATCTTTCCAAAATTCTTCGACATCAATCTTGCCGGACACTTCCAACCGCATTGATATTTTGGTTAAAATTTTTGACAAAATGGTTCGACCGCAGTTAATGTGGAATGATTAAATTTGAGCTTCGGGGATGTGCTCTTGAAAAACAGTCGAACGAAAAAACAAGACGAAATTTTCAAAGTCATCTAGAATCCAAATTCGCGATAGAACCATAATCTGAAAAAAGATGGAAAATAGAAAAGCACTGACCCAAAAAATGCTCTCATCGGGCGCGATTGCTGTTTTGCGTCTCCGAGAAGCATTGCCGCTCAAGCCGGCGGTAGATGCGCTCATACGTGGAGGGATCACGGTTCTTGAAGTTACCCTGACAACCCCGAATGCACTATCCTCAATTGAAGCACTGCGAAAATCCTACGGAGCGGAGATTTTGGTTGGGGCTGGATCGGTGATTACAAAAGAGCAGACTCATGAGGTTGCTTCAGCAGGAGCAAATTTTGTTGTGAGCCCGATCACAAAGAAAGAGGTAATCCATGCCGGGCACACTCACGGTTTACCGGTTCTGCCAGGTGCATTGACCCCCACCGAAGTACAGATTGCTCATGAATCCGGCGCGGACATGGTGAAAGTCTTTCCTGCAGAACAGCTGGGGTTGAGCTATATAAGAGCACTTTTAGCTCCACTCCCACATTTAAAGTTGGCACCAACAGGAGGCGTGACTCCCGAAAATGCAGGAGAGTGGATTCGTGCAGGTGCCGCGGTCGTAGGCTTGGGTAGTGCTCTGTTTGATACAGAGGCAATTCGAAGTGGTCAATTTTCAGTGCTTACCGAACGCGCCCGCACTCTATGTACAAGTATTGCAGAAGTGCGGGAATGAGTCTGATGTACCGTACATTCGTATCTGGAGGGAATAGTCAGGTAATAAAGGGCAGGACAGAACCATAACCAACCCGCAGCGAGGGTTCAATATTCATGGAATCTGACATCGCGCAGCAAGCGGCCAGTTATGAGTCCATTGATCCTGGACAAGTCAATGCCTGGCTTGAACCCTATATCCCGCGAGAGCCCGCCAGCATTTTGGATGTCGGTGCTGGTAGCGGTCGGGATGCTGCTTGGCTTGCGTCAAAGGGGCACCAGGTGATTGCAATGGAACCCTCATGCGGTATGCGCAGGGAGGCCGAGCGATTCCATTCTGGATCCCCCTTCACATTAATTGCAGACCGGCTGCCCGACATCAAAAAGACAAGCCGGTCAGGTATGTCGTTCGACCTGATTCTTCTCAACGCTGTCTGGATGTTCATTCCCGAGACAGAACGGAAACGCAGCTTTCGGAAGCTGATCGCTCTCCTTAAACCTCGGGGCGTCATAGCAATCTCGTTTCGCACACCGTGCGAGAGGCACCGAGGGATGTACCCTGTTTCCGTATCGGAAATCGAAGGACTTGCTCAGGGACACGGAGCCTACATAGTATCAACCGAAGAAGTTAGCGACTCCCTCGGCCGACCTGGAGTAAGATGGCATCAGATTATCATCCGTTTGCCTGACGACGGTACTGGCGCGTTGCCTCTGATTCGGCGGATCGTATTGCTTGACAACAAGTCCTCAACCTACAAGCTCGCACTGTTGCGGTCTCTGTGCAGAGTGGCCAGCATATCGCCCGGCTTGGCACGTGAATCCGGACCCGATCAGGTGACGATTCCCCTGGGATCTGTGGCTCTTGCCTGGATCCAGCTTTACCTCCCATTATTAAGGGAAAACATGCCACAGAATCCGAGAAATAAGTCTGGCGGTCAACACATCGGATTTGCCCGGGGCGCTCTTGGTAAGCTCATCCCAAGTTCACAGGAAACTATCCAACTCCGACCGGGCGCATCATTGTACGCGGACCGCGGGATCGATTTGACAAACTCACTCCGAGATGCTGCCGCAACCATCGAAAAAATGCCTTGCGATACCTCTACTATCCTGATGGGGAACCAATTTTCAAGGTAACAAAGAGGCAATTCAGGGTCGGTCGCTCCATCATACTGAACGAGGACTATTTTTCGGAATTCGGAGAAATGACTGTTCCCGCCCATCTCTGGCAAGCACTTCAACGTTATAGCGTATGGGTTGAGCCTGCCTTGGTTGAGGAATGGATCCGACTGATGCGCAGATATGCACATAGACAGGACAGACCGGTGGACGAACTGCGATTAAGGCAACTGATGCGCCCCTATGAACCCGAGCGCAATCAGGGAGAAGTTCGCAACCGTGCTCTGAAGCTGCTGAGCACGCAATCGATCTATTGCGTATGGACCGGTAAGAAGCTGCACGCAAAGAGTATGCATATTGACCACTGTCTCCCCTGGGCAGCATGGCCATGCGACGATCTCTGGAATTTAATGCCCGCCAACAAGGCCTCCAATCTCAGCAAGAAAAATTATTTGCCCGACAACATCACCATCCGGGAAGCGCAGGACCGTATCATGACCTGGTGGGACAATGCCTACCGCAGGGAAAAGGCAACAAGCGAACGATTTCTTTTAGAGGCAAAGGCCCGGTTGCCCGCATTGAAGGAATCCGCTCCTTCACTTGATGACATATTTTTCGCTTTGGACCTGCAGAGGACACGTTTGCACAATGATCATCGCATTCCCGAGTGGTCTGGACCTCGCGGATCAGCTGCAACCCTTCTTTCCATGGGAGAGTAAATACGTAATCGCTATCATTGTGGCCTCGTGCAAGACCCTCTTTAGAGGTTATGTGTGAGTGACAAAACGATTGACCAGTACGTGAATTGGTCATCGTGCAAGCTTCTTCCCATCCCCCTCCAAAACACAGATACCAAGGAGCACTACAGCGCGAGGGCCATCGCTCCGAGTACACCAGCCCTGCTTCCAAGTCCAGGTGGGACGATATACTGGTCAATCTGATCAATCAGTTCTTTCGCCCTGACATATCCATTCAAGTGTGACTGGACACACGAACGAATCGCAGGAAATAAATGCTCCTGCTGCATCACTCCGCCGCCCATAATGACCCGTTTGGGTGAGAGGATCAGGATCATATTGGTTACCGCAAACGAGAGATAGTGCGCCACAAACGACCATGCAACATGGTCCGGTGGAAGTGTCTTGGCAGGAGTCCCCCAGTGGGCCTGGATCGCAGGTCCGGCTACCATCCCCTCCAGGCAGGCGCCATGAAAAGGACAATTCCCCTCGTAATCATCTCCCTCGGCACGTGGCAAAAAAAGATGTCCCATCTCCGGGTGTACGAGCCCATGAACGGGCTGACCATTCACTAGGGCTCCACCCCCAAAGCCCGTCCCAATCGAAAGGTAGAGAAGATTCTGAGTCCCCTGCCCCGCTCCCCATAAGTATTCGCCGACGGCAGCACCATTGACATCCGTATCAAAGGCGACAGGTCGTTGCAACTCTCGTACAATCCGTCCAACCAAGTCGGTATTCGACCAGCCTGGTTTTGGGGTACTGGTAATGAAACCATAGGTCTCTGAATCAGGCCGCACATCAGCGGGACCGAATGTAGCAATGCCAATGGAATCCGGCAATCGAGGCTGTGCTCGGAAGAAGTCCACTGCTCGACCGATTGTCTCTTCCGGTGTTGTGGTAGGAAATCGCTCTACGGCATGGATGTCGTTTGGCGGGTGGCCAATTGCACAGACGAATTTCGTTCCCCCCGCTTCAATACCTCCAAGAAGGGATTCAATTTTCACGGTGTCACTCACGGAGTATGGGTCGCATCTACTAGGATACGAGTCATACGTGCCACAAATGCAGAGGGCTCTGTAAGACTGCCATCCAGCAGGAGAGCACCTTCGTAAATCTGCTCAATGGCTTCCTCAATCAGAGTATCCTGATTTTCGGTGGCGGATTTGAGTGCCAGAATATTTTTCATCAGTGGGTGTTCCACATTGATTTCCAGTACTTTCTTCATCCCCTCATAGTCGGGATTCATGGATTTCATCATCCGTTCCAACTGCGGATCCATCCCATCCTTGGGGGCCACCAATGTGGCAGCAGAATCAACCAGACGCTTGGAAGCGGCCACATCCTGTATTCGGTCCCCCAACTGGATACGGAAGAGTGAGAGTAGCGTATCCCTGTCATCCCCGGGCAGAGGCTCTGATTCCTCATCCTCTCCCAGGTCAAGTTCCGCGGCGTTCACGCTGGTGAAGCTCTTCTCCTCAAACTTCTGTACGTTTGGAAGCGTGAGTGCATCCACCGGATCCGACAGAAGCAAAACTTCAATCCCTTTACGGGCAAAAACCTCAAGGTGAGGGCTCTTGCGGGCGGACTCAAGGGAATCTGCCAACAGATAATAAATGGTTTCCTGATCCGCGGCCATACGTTCCACATAGTCGTGGAACGATGTCAGATCTTCACTGTTTGTTGACGGGTAACGCATCAGTTCCAGGAGTTCATCCCGCCGGGGTAGATCACTCCAGAGTCCAGTCTTGAGTACTGGACCAAAATTCAGAAAAAATTTCTCGTATCGTTCACCATCTTCAGTAGCCCACTCCTTCAGGAGACCGAGCAGTTTGCCGGTCAGCGTAGATCGAATGCGCTGAGCAACGGGACTGTTTTGCGTCACCTCCCTGGACACGTTTAGTGGAAGATCATCCGTATCCACGACCCCCCGCACAAAGTGCAGATAATCGGGAAGCAACTCTTCGGCATCGTCCCGTACAAAGACGCCCGAACAATAGAGGTGAAGGTCACTCCGGCGATCTTCCCGGAAAAATGACATGGGAGCCTGTGCAGGGATAAACAGAAGGGCATCGAAGGAAAGGAGCCCTTCGATCTGCAGGTGTAGGTGCCCGAAAGGTTCTGCAAAATCACCCGTCACGAATTTATAGAACTCATTCCGTTCGTCCTCGGTGATGTCTTCCTTGCGCTTCTTCCAGAGTGCCTCTAACGTATTGACCTGATCAGAGTCAAGCTGGATCGGGAAGTCCACGAAATTTGAATACTTGCGGATAATGGACCGGATGCGGGCTTCCTCCGCAAATTCTTTCGCCTCCTCCTTCAGGTGCAGTGTGATCTTGGTTCCTTGCTCTTTCCGCGTGCCTGGGCTGATCACATACGTTCCTGTTCCATCACTTTTCCAGATGAACGACTCAGCCCCCTCATCGACATGTAATGTTTCAAGTACAATCTCATCTGCAACCATGAACGCAGAATAGAAGCCGACACCGAACTGGCCAATCATACCGGCATCTACAGGTTTACCGGATGTTTTCTGCTCCTCAATGAAGGCCAGTGTACCGCTACTTGCAATGGTCCCCAGCCGCTCAATGAGATCTTCGCGCGTCATCCCAATCCCTGTATCCTCTATGGACAGGGTATTGGCCTCTTTGTCCAGGGTAATCGCGATCTGGAGATCTTGATGACTCCCTTCCGAATGATCGGTCAGTTGTCGGAAACGAGCCTTGTTCAGGGCATCTGAAGCATTTGAGATCAATTCTCGAAGAAAGATCTCCTGGTTGGTATAGAGCGAATTGACGATGAGGTGCAGCAACTGCTGCATCTCCGCTTTATACTCAAACTGCTGGTTTGCTGTGTTCTCAGTCATCCAAATAGGTTCAGGCTACTCTCCCTGGGGAGACAATGATTCCGGCTCTGGAAAAAGTTGATCCAGTCGACTCTCGAAGACTCTGTAGGTAAATTGGCCTCCACTGGGAACCAGAGCAACTGCAGATTCCGCAGGCATTGCCTGGATGGATACGGTGGTATTCACGCTGGTTGACAGGTCAACGCGGTAGCTGGCATCGGTCAGGATCTGCACGGGCAGGTCATCAAAAAATCCATCCGCATTCAGCGGCGCAAATCGACGGAGCCAGTTCGTGATCTGTAAACTATCCCCCGGCTGATCGTCCACCATCCAGGTACCGCCATCCAGGAAAACCTCATAAGACACATCCTGACGCCTCACCCGGGCAGAGGTAACCGTCCCCATGCCAACGTCAACGACCTTGCGGTCCCGCCACCTTTCTGGATCCTGGTTGACGGTAACGCGGCCATTGGTTGAATAGACATTGGGATCGTCTCCGATGCGAACATAAATCGACATATAATCACGTCCCTGCCTTGAAATCACAATCTCCTCCGATCCATCAGTCCATGTAAGCGTAACCGTGGTCGCGGTCGAATCAATCCCGTAAAGCTCGTAGCGATCCGTATTGCTGGTTGCGCGGTTATTCAGGGAGAGATCCCCCAATTCGGTTAGAATACGCGCGACCGTTACTGAGTCAGCAGGCATATCCACAGGCGCACGCATGAGCCATTGCATGCCTTGTTTTTCCAGATTCAATTCCGTATCCGGCAGCACAACGGAGATGTGTGTCACTTCATCAGTCGGAAGATTCAACTCCGGTACACGAATATTACTCGGATTTCGGTCAAACACACCGGAAAACCAGGCAAAAACCAGGAGTAGGGCCAGCGCGCCGACGAGTACAAGTGGTTGCTTTTGTCGCATAAGTCAGATAATTACAGAACTACAATTTGTCTTGCACGCCGTCTGCGCCAACGTACAAGTCCCAATAAGACCACAATCAGCAATGGCCCGAGCATGTTGGCATACTTGATTACAGGCCGCATACCCTCCGAGGTATCCCGAAGTGTGCGTGGTTCGATTGATTTTGAGCGAATACTCAGGAGTGCCTCATCCTGCACGAGCCAGTCCACCAGATTTAGCCCAAACTGGGTACTGCCTCCATTTGGGGGGACAATAGATTCGTTCATGAAATCCCCATCTCCCACAACCACCAATCGGGTTGGTGGGCTGGTCCTCCCAGGTGTATAGACGCTTGGGAACGGTCCGATAAAGGCGGCACCTAACAGATAGGGTCCTCCCGATAATGTTGCTGAGGTCTCTGTTGGCTGTAGCATAAAGAATCCCTGCTGCAGGCCACTCTGCGGAGACGAATAAATGAGGGGCTCACGTGTCACCCCGCTTGGTAATGCAGCACTCGTATCAACCGAGCTCACGAAGTAAAACATAAGGTCCTGCAACCGATTCACCATTGGGTTCTCTGAATTGAATCGAGAAGCAACTGGAAAGAGAGGATACTGCATTTGCTGGGAGATGTTGAAAAATCCCTGACGTCGCTGAACGGTAACGACAGAACTCTGCTCATCCATGATCAGGTTCGGGGTAAGGATGATCCCATAGTTCGCAAGCAGCGGCTCAATGCCGGTATTCAACTCGGCAGCCTGACCCGCCTGCAGATTCGCGGCGACGCGGTTGAGCAAAAATCCGACGCGCCCACCGTCCATGATGTATGCATCCAGTGCCTGGAGATCCGCTTCCGGGATGGTGTCGGTTGGTGCAATGACCAGCAGCACCTCCGGGCTGTCTGGTCCTCCCAGGTCCGCTGTCGTCGCAATCTGAACCTCATAATTGGTCGTGAGGCTTTGATGCAGAGTTTGCATGTCCTGCATGGGATTCGGCTCTCCGTGACCTGTCCAGAATGCTGCAATCGGCTTCTCTTCACGCGTCAATCGCCGGATTGCGCTCGTCAGGTCATACTCAAGCCGTGACAAATCCTGAATCACTGGAATGGTTTCCCGGTTATTCTCGTACTCAATCGCAACGCCCATATAGGCATTCTTCAGTTGTACGTTGTCACTTTCAATCACCTGGATCTGGACCGGGGGAATGCCCAGTCGCCCGGCTTCGCCGCGCAGGTCTTCATCCTCTCCTGGATCAATAAACTGATACTCAATGTTCTGACCACCATACGCGCGGTAATCATCAAGTTTATCTCTCAAAAACCTCCGGTTCGAGGCAAATTGCGCTGGCAAATCAGCAGTAAAGAACGCTGTAATGCTAACCGGGTCTTCCAGCGTCTGGACAAGATCTTTGGATGCACGCGAGAGTGAGTACACCCGATCATCCGTCAGGTCCAGTCGCCCGAAGATATTCAGACCGATCAGGTTGACCACGACCAGGATCGCAGCAGCGAGGAGTAATGTAGTTTGTGCAGAAAAATCTCGTTTCATGGCTCGGCAATCACAATCGTCTATTCCGGCCGCTTGGCCAAGGTATAGGTCGTCAGCAGAAAGGCAAATCCTGTCAACGACACGTAGTAAAGAATATCGCGGGTATCAATCACCCCGCGCATCAGGTTCTGGAAATGGTAATCTGCGCCCAAGTATTGCATGATGACTCCCAGTTGACCGGGGACGAAGTCTGTAATCTTGTCAAGCAAAAATAGCAGGAAGATAACGGCAAAGCCAAGGATGAATGCAACAATCTGGTTGCGGGTCAGGCTGCTGGCCCAGATGCCAATCGCTCCGTAGGTGATCCCCAGTAAAAACAGTCCCAGATAGCCTCCAACCGTACCACCCAAGTCCAGGTCTCCAAGTAGAGCCAGCGTGATCGCGTATACAAACGTGAGCGCGATGGCCAGCAGCAACAGGAGTGCGACCGACAAGAGCTTCCCAAGGATGACCTGCCAGTCACGTACCGGAAGGGTCAGTAGTAATTCCAGTGTTCCTGCACGACGCTCCTCAGCAAAAGAGGCCATGGTCAGCGCCGGCATAAAGAACAAAAAGATGAAGGGTGCAATCGAAAACACAGAACGAAGGGAAGCCACGTTCTGCAAAAACAGTGCATTGCTGAAAAACCAGCCCGTGATGGCCAGGAATACACATAATACCACATACGCCGCCGGCCCGTCAAAATGGGCCCGCAACTCACGCTTCGTAAGAATCCAGGTTTGATGCATAGTAAATTTCTAGTGTCTTGGAGATCGCTGTCCAGGATTAACCGCTGGTCAATTGCCGGAAGACATCCTCCAGGTTCTTGCTCTTCCGGTGCAGGCCGGTGAGTGTCCAGTTATGGCTTACCGCGAGTCGATATAGATCCGCCCGGATATCGCCTGCGGAGTTCAGCATAAAGTGTGCCTCTCCATTGTCGTCCGTGCCGTGTTCAACGACCTCGGCTGGATCCCAGGCACCAAGAACGGATGCCACCTCTTCCTCGCTATCCAGAAGAGTAATGGAGACCTGCTCGCCTCCTGAGAGGCTGGCGCGGAGATCTTCGGGGGTTCCGTCGGCCACCAGGGTTCCGTTGTCAATAATGATCACCCGGTCACAGGAGGCCTGCACTTCGGAGAGAATATGTGTAGAAAGCACCACCGTCCGCTCTCTGCCGATCTCCCGGATAAGCTCACGGATCTCGACAATCTGGTTTGGATCCAGACCGCTCGTTGGCTCATCCAGAATCAAAATGGGGGGGTTGTGGATCATTGCCTGGGCCAGGCCAACCCGCTGCCGATACCCCTTGGACAGGGCATCGACACGCTTTGCGAGAACATCATGGAGACCACACGCACTGGTCATTGCCCGAATACGCCCCGGGCGATCCCCTGCGGGGATGCCGCGCATTGCAGCGATAAACTCCAGATAGTCGTAGGTGATCATGTCGGCATACAGCGGCGTACTTTCAGGCAGGTAGCCAATCCGCTGTCGTACCGGGAGCATATCTTCCCGGATATCCATGCCATCCACCAGGACGGTCCCTTTATTGGGCGGGAGGTAGCCGGTCATCACCTTCATGGTCGTGGACTTACCCGCACCGTTGGGGCCCAGAAAGCCGACGACCTCTCCCTGATCTACCTGAAAGGATATGGAGCGCACCGCCTCTACGGGGCCGTACGATTTACTGAGATTTTGGACCTCAATCATGAGCTAATTCTGAGTTAAACTTCGTTCTACGCCTCTTGGCGGTTACCGTGCCAGAAAAACAAAATAAGAAACGATTAACAGACTTTGTTTCGTATAGGTTGGCCCAAAAACAATGATGAATATCAAGGGAATGGATTGTAACAGTCGATTCCTGGCAATCCCCTCATCATGCCACCCAACCGCTGAATCCCAACGTATCGCGGCAACCTTTCAGGGACTTTGGGGTCAGGTGTTCAGATTTTCGACCAATGCCTGCCCAAACTGACTACAACTGAGGAGGGTCGCCCCCTCCATCAATCGGTGGAAGTCATAGGTGACACGCTTCTGGCCAATCGTCTTCTCAACTGCACCAATGACGGCATCCGCTGCCTCTTTCCAACCCAGATGCCGAAGCATCATTTCGCCGGAAAGCAGTACAGAACTCGGATTCACCTTGTCCAGTCCTGCATATTTGGGTGCGGTCCCGTGGGTTGCCTCAAACAGGGCTAAACCGGTATCGTAGTTGATATTGGCTCCAGGAGCAATCCCAATCCCTCCGACTTGCGCTGCAAGCGCATCCGAGATATAGTCTCCGTTCAAATTCATGGTGGCAATAACACTGTACTCTTTGGGCCGGGTCAGAATCTGTTGTAGGAATGCATCCGCAATGACATCTTTAATGATCACCTCGTGCCCATCCCGGCGAAGTACATGCCAGGGACCGCCATCCAGCGGCGTTGCCCCAAACTGATCCGCAGCGACCTTGTATCCCCAATCACGAAATGCCCCCTCGGTGTACTTCATGATATTGCCCTTGTGGACGAGCGTGACACTGGGTTTGCGTTCGATAATCGCGTACTCAATTGCAGCCCGCACAATCCGCTCCGTTCCCTCTTCCGAGACGGGTTTGATCCCAATCCCACTGCTCTCTGGAAAACGGATCTTCGAAAAGCGCTCCGGAAAGGCTTCCCGAAACAGATCCTGGAATCGCTGATTCGCCTCTGTCCCGTGTTCAAATTCAATCCCGGCATAGATATCTTCGGCGTTTTCGCGGAAAATAATCATGTCAACCAGTTCTGGATTTCGGACGGGTGACGGGACCCCTGAAAAATATCGTGTAGGACGTACGCATGCATAGAGATCCAACTTCTGGCGCAGCGCAACATTCAGGCTTCGAATTCCGCCGCCAACCGGTGTCGTCAAAGGCCCCTTAATCGCAACACGGTAGTCCCGGATTGCCTGCAGGGTATCTTCCGGCAACCATTCACCGAACCTCTGCTGCGCTTTGTCTCCCGCATAGATCTCAAACCAATGAATGGACCGTTCATCTCCATACACATGGGAAACTGCACGATCAAGTACAAAGCGGGCGGCCGCCCAGATGTCCGGCCCAATCCCATCCCCCTCAATAAAGGGGATTATTGGGTTATTGGGGACTTGTAGACTCCCTCCGGAGAATTGAACCGGCTCCCCCGATTTGGGTAAAGCCAAATGCACATAGGACATGATTAACAATTATATCTAAGATGATGAAAGATTTGTCAGTTAGAGTTTTCCCAGGAGGAAGCGTATACGCAGCTCCCATACCTTGAAAGCAGCTTCGCGAACGATGGCCGAGCTCATTTTACTCTGGCCCTCGGTCCGCTCCGTAAACACAATTGGGATTTCGGATATGCGAAAGCCCTTTTTCCAGGCACGATACTTCATCTCTACCTGAAATGAATATCCGTTACTGCGGACCGCTTGCAGGTTCACAGATTCAAGCACACGGCGATGGTACGCCACAAACCCTGCGGTGACATCATAAACAGGTAATCCCGTGACAATGCGTGTGTACCAACTTGCTCCATAACTAAGCAGCAATCGACCAAGTGGCCAATCCACTACTCGTACGCCTTTCAGGTACCTGGAGCCAATTGCCAGGTCGCATTGATTGGTTTTGATCGCCCCAATCAGGGTCGGCAGATCACTGGGATTATGAGAAAGGTCGGCATCCATCTCGCAAATAACCTCATACCCCTGCTTCAGCGCATGGGCAAAGCCGGCAAGATAGGCGGTTCCCAGTCCCAGCTTCCCGGAACGTTCCAGAAGGTCAATCCGCCCCGGATAGCTTGACTGCGTATGGCGGACAATTTCCGCAGTACCATCCGGTGATCCATCATCCACAACCAGAGCATCCAGATCGGAGGATTGCTCCATAACACGGTCAAGCGCCGAAGCAATATTCTCCGCTTCGTTGTAGGTTGGGATAATGACGAGAGTACTGTTCATCGTCCTCAGTAATAAGACCTGAAGACTGCAGGGATCCCAAATGCTCCAAAAGGGTACACAAGGGTTGGACTTGCTAAAACACAAGCAGATACCTGACTTATCCTGATACCATGGCTTTGAAGACAAAGACAAAAAGCGCAGTACTGCAGAACGGCCAGTCGGAAGCCTCTTATGACACCATTGAGACTGAACTGACCTTTCGGAATTATCCAGGGGACAGGTTTACTCATTCGGATCTCGGACTGAGCGTTGCAGACATTGGCGACATCTATCGAAATATGCTTCTGCAGCGACGCTTTGAGGAGCGATCAGCGCAGATGTATGGTAGGCAAAAAATTGGTGGTTTTCTACATTTATATATTGGTCAGGAAGCCATCTCCACCGGATCGGTCTACGCGTTAAAACCTGGTTTGGATTCTGTCATCACGGCATATCGCGACCATGGCATCGCACTGGCACTAGGAATGACGTCTAACGAATGTATGGCCGAACTGTTTGGGCGCGTGGATGGATGCTCAAAAGGAAAGGGTGGATCCATGCACTTTTTCAGCAAAGAAAAACGGCTGTTCGGAGGACACGGGATTGTAGGCGCTCATATTCCCGTTGCCGCAGGCATTGCTTTTGCACATCAGTACAAGAATGACGGAGGCGTGTGTGTGTGCTATTTGGGAGACGGAGCAGTTTGGCAAGGATCTTTTCATGAGACATTGAATCTGGCATCACTCTATCAGCTGCCGGTGATTTATGTGATTGAGAACAACCAGTATGCTATGGGAACCGCGGTTGACCGCGCCGCTGCTGAGACGGATCTATTCAAACAGGGAATCTCTTATGCCATGCCGGGATCCCTCGTAGATGGGATGGATGTGTTCAGCGTCTGCCAGGCCATGCGGGACCATGTCACGCTCGCACGTGAGAGAAAGCCGTCTTTGATGGAGATCAGAACATATCGCTACCGAGGACACTCTATGAGTGACCCCGCAAAATACCGGACCAAAGAAGAACTGGAGGCAAAGAAGAATGAAGATCCGATCCTTCGCCTGAAGAGTTACATCATAAAGGATAAATTGATGACGAACGAGGAGTTGGATGTGTTGGATGTAGAGGTGAAAGCAGAAGTGGCCGCATCCGTTACGTTTGCGGATGAGAGCCCATTGCCTCCTCTGGAAGCAATCTATGATGATGTATACACGCAGAAAGATTTCCCTTTCCTGACAATTTGAACGATGGCAGAATTACAACTTCGAGAGGCCATTCGCGCCGCAATGGTTGAAGAGATGGACCGGGATGAGGATATCTTCCTCATGGGAGAAGAGGTCGCCGAATACAACGGTGCCTACAAGGTCAGCGAGGAGATGCGTGACCGCTATGGTGATCGGCGCGTGATTGACACGCCGATCAGTGAGAATGGGTTTGCAGGCCTGGGGATCGGGGCAGCCATGAATGGGCTGCGACCCATCATTGAATTCATGACCTGGAACTTCGCGTTTGTGGCGATGGATCAGCTCATTAATAACGCTGCCAAAATCCGCTATATGTCAGGAGGGCAGTTCTCATTCCCAATCGTCTTTCGTGGCCCCAACGGTGCTGCAGGACAGCTGGCGGCGACACACAATACGTCGGTAGAAGCTCTCTACAGCTGCTTCCCCGGATTGAAAGTGATCTCCATCTCCAATCCAGATGATGCGAAGGGGCTGCTCAAGTCAGCGATCCGAGATGACGATCCGGTGATCTTCCTTGAGAGTGAGTTCATGTATGGAATGCGTGGAGAGGTTTCGGATGCAGAGGACTACATCATTCCGATCGGGAAAGCACGGATTGCCCGCGAAGGGGATGCCGTGACCATCATCGGACATAACAAGAGTTATTGGCGCGCATTGGAAGCTGCCGATATGCTGGAAGCAGATGGCTATGCTGCGGAGGTGATCGATCCCCGCACCATCCGCCCGTTCGACTGGGAGACCGTGATTGCATCCATCAAGAGGACGAACCGGTGTGTGATCGTCGACGAGAGTAACCCGTTTGCAAGTGTTGCCTCTGAGGTCGCGTTCCAGATTCAAGCACGAGCATTCGATGACCTGGATGCACCCATATGCCGGGTTACGGCCAAGGATACGCCGGCTCCATATGCAAAAAACCTGGTTGAATACTACATGCCGAGTTCGGAGGATGTCTATCGTGCCTGCCGTGAGGTCATGTATCTTGATTAATTTTTCTTCCTGTTTCAAGGATTGACTCATGCCGATTGCAATAGAAATGCCAAAAATGACGGACACCATGGAAGAAGGTGTCTTGGTGGAATGGTCCGTTGAGGAAGGAGACAAAATTGCCGCTGGGGATGTGATCGCACAGGTAGAGACGGACAAGGCTACTATGGATATTGAAGCCTACGACGATGGCGTACTGCTCAAAAAAATGGCCAAGGCAGGGGATGCATTGCCGATCGGAGGTCTGATCGCCATTCTTGGCGATGCCGGAGAGGATGTATCACAGATGATCGCAGAACATGAATCCAATGGTGCTGCACCTGCTCCAACCGCCGAGACTGCAGCCGAAACTCCGCCCGCGGATGAGAAAAGTGAAAAGATAACTGCCCCAGCCTCCAATGGGCGAACCAAAGCGTCGCCGCTGGCCAAGCGAATGGCGACCGACCATGGCCTTCCGTTGGCAGACCTGGCAGGATCCGGTCCTGGTGGACGCATCATTAAGCGAGATGTGGAGGCAGAAATTGCCCGGACGCCCGGTTCTGTTTCTGGACCTGCGCGTATTGCTGCTGCAGATCGCGGCGTTGAACGTGTACGGATTTCTCAAATGCGCAAGGCGATTGCCCGGCGATTGGCCGACAGCAAATACACCTCCCCTCACTTCTATCTGACGGCGGATGTAGATGTGGCTGCACTGATCACTCAGCGCACGATGCTGAATGATTATCTGGCAAAATCCGGTGGACCCAAAGTTTCGTTCAACGATTTTGTAACCAAGGCCTGTGCTAGTGCCCTCGTGCAGCATCCAGATGTAAACGTCACGTATGCTCCCGAAGATGGTGTGATTCTCAAGTACAACTATGTGGATATTGGGGTCGCTGTCGCAATTGAGGATGGATTGGTCACGCCGGTGATTCGTGATGCCCAACAGAAAAGCGTCGCCACCATTGCCCAGGAAATTCAAGCATTGGCCGCACAGGCACGAGACAAAAAACTGACCACAGAGGAGATGGAGGGATCTACATTCACCACCAGTAATCTGGGAATGTTTGGGATTGAGTCATTCACGGCTATCATCAACCCTCCCAATGCCTGCATCCTTGCCATTGGTGGGATACGAGATACACCGGTTGTGGAAAATGGCTCTATCGTGGCAGGTAAGCGGATGAAGCTCACGCTTTCATGTGATCACCGGGTCGTTGACGGAGCTGTTGGATCTCAGTTTATGGCTACCGTGAAAGATTTACTGGAATCACCCCTTAGTCTGTTACTTTAGTTAACAGCTCTACTTTCGAATCTGTCACGGACATGCGGGTTGCACATATTAGCGACCTACATTTTGGGCGACTTTCTTCCGCAAATATACAGGAAGATCTGATCGCCAGTATTCGCACGGCAGGATGTGATGCGGTTATCATCACAGGTGATCTGACTCAGCGGGCACGGAAACCCGAATTCAAGGCGGCACAAGCATTCCTCGGCGCACTCCCCAAGCCGTACCTCGTTATTCCAGGGAATCATGATGCGCATGCATGGTGGCATCACCCGGAGCTTCGGATATTCAATCCATTCAGGCGCTATAAGAAGTGGATCTCCGAAGACCTTGAACAGAACATCACTCGCGAAGGCTTAGCCGTGCTGGGACTCAATACAGCACATGGACTCACGGTCAAGGGTGGTCGCTGCACAATACAGCAGATAGAAAAGGTTTACGATTATTTTCTTCAACAGCCCCCTGACGCGTTCAAGGTCCTCGCCGTTCATCATCCACTGCTGGTTCTTCAGCCCTCCAAAGAGCTGGATGTGGCCCGCAATGGAGAGAAGCTTGTGCAAGCAGCCGTCGAATGTGGTGTGGATATGGTTTGTGCCGGTCATTGGCACCTGCCTCATATAGAATTTTGCAATACCACTTCAGGCCGAATATTGGTCTCTGTTGCTGGAACCGCTACTTCAGATCGTGGGCGTTTTTCACATGATGGGGTCAATTCATGGATCCTCCTTGAGAAAACCTCTCAAGGGATTGAAACCCAGTATTATATTTATGCCCAGGAAGCACGCACGTTCAACCTGATTAAACATACCCGCTATCTACCCGATGGACGGGAGGAGACTATCGCATGATTGAGGCAAAAGAACTGATTCCCCTAGAGGCCTTCAAAAAGCCTTTGGAGCGGATGTGGGAAGCATCTGAAAAGAAGTTGTGGGCTATCGAAAAGGCAGCAGATGAATCAGGAACCCATAGTGCACTGGTCTATACCCAGAATGGGCACTACACCTCCCAAAGTTGGACAGACTGGACCCGCGGCTTCCGTATAGGATCCATGCTTCTGCAGGCTGAAGCAACTGACTCGGAGGAATTTCTGAACTATGCACGCGAGGCGACCATTCAGCAAATCCTGCCCCAGATCACAAACTTTGGCGTTCATGATCATGGGTTTACCGCCACCAGTACATTTGGCACACTCCTTCGTCAGATGGACGAAGGAGTGTGCCCGTACAATGAATGGGAGCGTAAATACTATGTCCAGGCGCTGATCACCAGTGGGATTGTCCAAGCACATCGTTGGACGGATATCCGTGAAAACCTTGGATTTATCCATTCCTTCAACGGCCCACATTCTCTTTTTGCAGACACTATTCGCTCCCTCCGCGCACTGGTGATTGCCCACCTGTTGGGAGGCGTCTTGCGGGGAGAAGAGGATAAAAAGTTTGGCTTGCTGGATCGGGCCGTTGCCCACATACGCACAACCTCCCGTTATATTGTTTCCTCCGCCCTTCAGGATCATGATGGATACAAGGAGACGGGGCGAGTCATCCATGAAGCAATTTTTAATGTACGTACCGGGTCCTACAGGTGTCCAAGTACCCAACAGGGATATTCCCCGTTCACCACATGGACCAGGGGGTTGGCATGGGTTATTCTGGGGTATGCCGAGTTGTTGGAGTTTTTTCGAATGCTCCCCAAACGCTACAAGACAAAATACGGGGACATCGAAGTTGAAATGCACAACGTACTCACATGGACTGCTGACAACTACATTCAAAACTCACCGACCTGTGGAGTCCCATATTGGGATACGGGGGCGCCAGGTCTGGAAAATCTAGGAGACTGGTCCCGCCAAGACGCGGATCCATTCAATGACCGGGAACCGGTAGACAGTTCCGCAGCTGCGATCGCTGCGCAGGGGCTTTTGCGTTTCGGGAAAATTTTGGATCCACAATCGGGCAAAAAGTATTTGATGGCCGGACGCAAGATTGCGTATACGCTGCTGAATGAACCTTATCTGAGTACAGACCCAAATCATCAGGGCCTGCTTCTGCATAGTGTATACCATTGGCCCCGGCGATGGGATTATGTACCGAAGGGTTCGTCCGTTGCGAATGGGGAAAGTGTAATGTGGGGGGATTATCACCTGCGGGAATTGGCACTCTATCTGGGTAGACTCTCAAGATCAAAAAAGTATTATGCCTTTACGAATTTTGACTGGGATTTACCGGATGAGTAGGATCACTCCATAAAAGATTGGGTTCATCACGAACCCGAAAAAGGGGACCTTGCAGGCGAATATCTGCCGGTTGCTATTCCAGAACCATCGATGGGCGGCGGCCACTCCCCGCGGTATCCGTGAGTCTATCCCCCAGATCCTCTCGCATAGCGTTCATGTACCCAAGGAGCCTATCCACGACATCTGGATGAGAATCGGCGAGGTTGGTCGTTTCTCCAATATCTGATTGCAGGTCAAACAACGATAACCCAATCGAATCCTGCCGATAGGCTCCCTGGAAGGTCGGTGTTGAGAGCGTTGCACCATGGATACTTCGGTAGTGATGCGGTGCATGTAATTTCCATCGGCCGGATCGAACTGCATGAAGTTGGTATCCCTGGTAGAAAAACAGCGCCTCATGTGGAGACGTGCCCCCATGAATAACGCTGACCAATGATTGCCCATCAAATGGAAATGGTCCGGGGGGTGCCCCGGTGAATGCTGCGATGGTCGGCATCACATCTATTGACGAAACCATATCATCGGTGACACCTGGCGTGATTACACCAGGCCAGGACATCAGCAGGGGCACCCGGTGTCCTCCTTCAAACGTGGTCCCTTTTCCCTCACGAAGTGGCCCGGTATGTCCACTGTGATCCCCCTTGATGAGCCACGGACCATTGTCTGACGAAAAGATGACGAGCGTATTTTCAATCAGATCATGACGCTTGAGTGCCTCCATGATCTGACCAACTGACCAGTCGATCTCCATGATCACATCTGCATAGAGTCCTGCGCCGGATTGCCCCTCAAAGGCATCTGAAACAAAGAGAGGAACATGTGGGAATGTGTGAGGGACGTACAGAAAGAAAGGGGCGTCATGATTGGCATCAATGAATGCAGTAGCCCGCTCGGTATAGCGCCGGGTTAGTTGAGACTGGTCCGGCTCGAGTTCAATGGTATTGAAGCCTTCCACGAGTGGAACTGGCGGATGCTGCCTGGCAGGTGGATTGGGATTCTTGATTGCATCCGGTGTCATGTCGTTGGAGTATGGAATCCCGAAGTACTCATCGAAGCCGTGTTGCAGAGGCAGATGTAGAGAGTCATGCCCCAGATGCCATTTGCCGAAAATTGCTGTGGCATAACCCAATTCTTTGAGCATCTCTGCCAGGGTTCGTTCGTCTGGATGCAGACCGCGTCTGGACTGTGGCATTAGAACTCCGGGAATACCGATCCGTTGCGGATACATCCCCGTGAGAAAGGCGGCTCTGGACGGAGAGCATGAAGCAGCGGCTGCATAGAAATCCGTAAAACGAAGGCCCTCGGCAGCCAATGTGTCAAGGTGCGGAGTTGACAGGACATCTGACCCATAGCTACCAAGATCTACCCATCCCTGATCATCTGTGACGATCAAGATCACGTTGGGGGTATCGGAGGCAGGTTGGCAACCGATCGTGGTTAATGCCACAATTAGAAAGGGAATGCGGTAACAATTCATATACAGAAAGCCAGCCCCTGAAAACGATCTTCGTCAATATGCTTCATGCCATTAGGGATAACACGGTTGAGATTTCGAGATTGTAAAATTAGGCAAATATCGAAATCATTTGCAAGGCAAAATTCAACAATAAGGACATTGCGTCTTGACGCACAGTCTGAAACAACCCGTCCGTGCTGAAGTCGAGGATTAATCGGTGCCGCACCTAATCAGTGCTTGGCACAGAATTGCGCATTCCGGTCAGATGTCCCACTTTGAGCAAATTGGATGTCCTACTTGACCGGAATACCCAATACAATCGCAGGATATTCTGAGAAACTAATCCTTCTGCTATCCCGCAGGGTGAGGCGATCTTAGGTCAACTTACTCAGTGAAGGATTTGCTGCAACATTCTGGAACGCAACATTTAGGGGACACACCAGATTCTAACTCGCAACATTCATACGGCTTAGGCTAACCCGCATGCTACAACGTAAAAAGAGTCCAATGCTTTTGGAATTCCATAAAAATCAGACTGAACTAAGCTCAAAGATCTGCAGCTACGACCACCCAATCCTTGACTTCGTTGATATACTCAACAAAGTGTCCAGTTAAGCATCATTTATAATTTTCACCGGTAAGAGGCCCTCCTTACTTTCCAGTCATAGTTTAAGCACATAATGGCATCGTCATGAACAGTGAATGCACAATTTGGTCAACACCGGCAAATCATTCGTACAGACCTCATCCTAATGATTCTATGGAGGAAATAGATTCACCCAGAGCTGGTGGCAAGTATCTATTTCATGGTGAATTATACTATTCTCTATCTGAGCTAGATGCCTCTTCAAAGGCCCGCCTCACGACTTGGCTTATCAAACAACGCCAAGAGGGTATAGGTATTCCAGAGATAACCCATACTGAAATAGATGTGGCTAAAAAAGGCAATCCTTGCCAGTTTCGGAGCGCATTAATCAAATCCTTCTGTTCTTTGATGATCATGTGCAACTGCCAGACCATGGAATAGCAATTAATCCCGACCCACGAGATGCGCAGAATCCTGATGATAAGGCCAAATTGTTTTACCAACTTTTGGCACATTCTGAAAGCGTTGGATGGCAGGATCTCAGGTTCATGCTTGATCATCTTGAGAAAAGACAATTGATCCGTAAAACTCTTGATGTGTCTCAACAGTGCAATTATGTTCTCGAGGTACCTGGATTTGAGTGCATAGAGGAGTTGAGGAAGGTTGCCCCCGATTTTGATCAAGTCTTCGTGGCTATGTGGTTTGATGAATCGCTTAACCCTGCATATAAACATGGCTTCAAACAAGCCATTGACGATGCTGGCTACCAAGCAGTACGGATAGATCAAGGTCAGCCTTTTCATGACAAAATTTGCGACAAGATCATTCGTGAGATACGGCGGTCGCGTTTTGTTGTAGCCGACTTTTCAAAGGGTTCAGATGGAGCACGAGGGAACGTGTATTATGAAGCGGGTTTTGCACATGGACTCGGCCGAAGAGTCATTTTCACCTGTAGAGAAAAAGATGAGAATGATATTCAATTTCATACACGCCAATATCCTCATATCCTCTGGAAAAATGAGAACGATCTTCGAGAACAGTTACAAGAGCGAATAACTGCACTGATGGGTGAGGGCCCCCGAAAGAGTCGGGGATGAAAATGACGGCTCATACGTTGGGCCAAATGGTAAATCAGCTGGGACAGCTCTAATCAGAAGCGGATGGTTACCCTGTGATCTCGTAGTCTGAGGGGATTTGCCGCAAACAATTTCTCATTTCCAGATCGAGTACCGACTCATGAGATGCATAGCATCCTCACCTTGCGCTTTGGACGACGGATCTTCCGTGGAAGAAAGCATAATTTCGATCGAAAGCCGAGCGCAGGAAAACCGCACACACGGTTTGACAAGCATGGGGCTGGAAACGGCTACGGAAGATTAACTAAGGGGTAGCAGCGATAGAAGTGCTACACTATACTCACTCCTTGGCCACGGGTATTTTCATTGTCGATTACGATTCCTGTACGATACCATCGGATAATTATAGGCTCTCAATTAATTTGGGCTTTTACTGTCGCTAAACTTCCCCCTTGGTATAGACTCGTCTACGAATCGGATAGCCCCAATCGTATCATGATACACACTGAATCTAGCCACTGTCGTCTTGCAAAAGGAGCTCGAGAGCTTCTGATGTTTCTTCATTGGCTTTACCAATCAGGTGCCGACTAACAGAAAACTGAACATGCACTCCTCGGTCATCCTGCTCAAAAGTCCGCTCCACTTTCATTACATTTATGTCTTCGAAATCTAATCCAATTAGATTTGATGTTTTGAATAATCCCCTGCAAAACTTAATAAACTGAGCACTCCGTTCAATTTTCTCATCAATTTTACTCATCGTTGCCATTTTTCTAAGCCCGGATTTTGTTCAAGTAAAGTATTTGCGTATCCTTGTGCCCTTTTTGATGAACGTACTGAAACAACACAACACAACGTTCTATTACAGTTCTGTCTGAAGCACTGATGTGGATCCCGAAAGATTTATCCCACGATTCCACATCCCAACCCGGTATGCGCTAACCCTGAGGTTTGCCGAGTGTTCAGATTCACCTGAATACTTATAAGTCATTTCTTGGGCTTCTTGGACGAATATTAAATATCCAGTAGAGTATTCGGCCTGAATCTCAGAGAACAACGAAGTCGTAGAGAAAGAGTTGAGTCCAACTATTGCCAAGATCCCAATAAAACCAACGATTAGTCGCATGGTGGGAGCTAGTTCAGTTTTCAAAATTGATCCGCTGCAGAAAGTTACTTGCTCGGTGAAAAAACAGTTCCGCACGGCATGTACTCCCGTCAAAGTACACCCTGATCATGCAAATCTTTTCATTCGGTTGAACGAATCTATCACCTTACGAAGGAGTCTAACCGTATTTTGGTTAAAAAATGGTCGATTTTGGCCCTAAAATCGCTAAATTGAGGCCAAAAGTCCCTAAATTGGTGCTGCAAGGTGTCAGTCAGTATGCGACTGAATTTGCAAACTTGCGTTGGGAGGTGTGGCATTCCTTACATGTCCGAGAACTCTCGTCCTGGTCGGGTTTATTATGAGCAGATATCATGAAACAGGGCTTCGTCGCAAGGACAAACATCCTATGGTCTATCTAGACTATGCTGCCACGACTCCGGCTGACCAATCTGTCGTTGATATTATAACCCAATATCTGGGATTCGAAGGTGTTTTTGGGAATCCTTCTTCGCGATCTCATCAATTCGGACGGATGGCAGAAGAAGCAGTTGGAACGGCGAGATCTCATTTAGCCGAGTTGATTAGCGCAAACCCTGCAGAGATTGTTTGGACATCCGGAGCAACAGAGTCCATCAATTTAGCTATAAAAGGAGTCGTCTACGGACGTTCACAACAAGGTGCTCATATTGTGACTTCAAGTCTTGAGCATAAAGCGGTTCTTGATTCTTGTGCTTACTTAGCAAGTGAAGGATTCGAAATTACTTATGTTGCTCCGAATCAGGAAGGAATAATTTCACCAGAAAAAGTTGATGAAGCACTTAGAGACGATACCATCCTTGTATCTCTTATGCATGTAAACAACGAGGTGGGCACCATCACAGATATTAACACAATAGGTCAAATTACAAGGAACAGAGGGATCCCATTTCATGTAGACGCGGCACAAAGTTCTGCACGATTACCCATTGATGTAAGCAAGATACCGGTGGATTTTATTTCGCTTAGCGGTCATAAGATGTATGGTCCCAAGGGTGTTGGAGCACTGTATATCAGAAAACGATCAGGTATAAGCATAAAACCCCAAACGCACGGCGGTGGGCAAGAGTCTGGCATTCGCCCGGGAACCCTTCCCACACACCAATTAGTCGGCATGGGAGAAGCAGCTCGATTGGCAAAACAACGTCTACACCAAGATGCAAAAACTATTGCTGCCCTTGATAAATATTTGCTGGCAAGCTTAGCGGATATTGACTCAACTAGACTGAATGGCAATCAGGCACACAGGGTACCTGGGATTTTCAGCATAAGCTTCGCTCATGTTGAAAATGAGTCCCTTATGATGTCTCTTAAGGATGTTGCAATTTCATCTGGATCGGCTTGTACTTCGTCTCGTATTGAGCCCTCTCATGTTTTGCTGGGGCTTGGAATGTCAGAAGACGCTGCAAATTGCTCGGTTCGTTTCAGTATTGGCAGACAAACTACTAGAGATGAAGTTGGTTTTGCCGCAATGCGTGTGAAGAAATCCGTCGAGCTACTGCGCGAATTATCACCCCAACGGCGATATTCGAATTCCGACAAGCAATTTCAGAGCCGCAATAAAGCCCAGTCAAACATCACCGTAACACGGGAAAACATCGTATGAATAAGGAGCCTGTACTAGCCAGAACTGTCTCATCTGACAATGACGAGAATATTCTCCGAGCAATTAAATGTTTTAATACCGCCATTGATGTTATACGGAAGGAATATATGCGTCGGCATAATGACCCGTGGGTTGTGGCATATTCTGGTGGAAAAGACTCAACACTGTTGTTGCAAATGATTTGGGAAGTTCTGGCTTCACTGCCAAGTTCCGCAAGGCACCGTAAAGTCTATGTAGTTGGCAACGACACTCTTGTGGAATCGCCCTTAGTCATTCGCCATATGCGAAGTTCCTTGAAAAAAATTGCCGAAGCGGCAACAGCCAATGATTTACCGGTAGAGACAAAAGTTACTACACCTGACGTTGACCAGACATTCTGGGTTAATGTTATCGGACGCGGGTACATCCCCCCCACGCGCAACTTCCGCTGGTGTACCGACCGCATGAAAATCATCCCCACAAATCGGTTGCTGGAAAGATTGACTCGCTCTCACAGGCGTGCCGTCTTGTTGGTGGGAACGCGAAAAAGTGAGTCCACAAATCGTCGCCGCAGCATGGAAAAACACGGAGCTTCAGGAACAACAATGAGCCGCCACAGCACTATACCTGCATGCCGCATGTTCGCGCCAATTGCTGAATTCCAAGATGAAGACGTATGGATCACTCTGATACAGCGAAGACCTCCTTGGGGAGGTACGCATCGTGACTTGATTACGCTTTATCGCAATGCCGGAGGAGGAGAATGTCCTTTGGTACTGACAAAGGAAGATGCTCCTTCCTGCGGGACAACATCTCCAAGATTCGGCTGCTGGACATGCACTGTTGTAAGCAAAGATCGCAGCCTTCGGGGATTGATTGATTCAGGTTGTGATGACACTGATTTTTTTGAGGCCCTTTACGACTTTCGTGAATGGCTCGTGGAATTGCGTGAGGACGACTCAACCCGACAACGTATCAGACGAAATGGAATATCCAAAGTACGTGCTGATGGAACCCTTGTATTGGGGCCTTTCACGCTCGATGTGCGGAGGCAAATTCTCGACCGGTTAAAAGAACTTGAGCAGTACGTCGGAGAATGCCTTATTACTGAACCCGAACTTGAATTCATTTATGATATCTGGCGTAGAGATGAGGTAACCCAGTTATGTCGAGACGAATTGCATAATGCTGTCTCTCCCAGATCGCAAAAAAAGTAATATGAGAAACCAGAAACCCTTGATTAGGGCAAATTCATGGCTGTTCTCCAAACTTCTTCAGAAGGGATTTTTTGAAGTCCCGTGGTATCAACGTTACTACGATTGGGAATCGGATGACGTGCGCGAACTCCTTTTGGATATTGAAGAAGCCGTAATCGAGAACCGACATTGCTATTTTCTGGGAACTGTAATTTTGGTGAAAAAGGACTCCACTCGCTGGGAGATTAACGATGGCCAGCAACGGATGATAACATTTTCATTGACTTGTGCAGCCCTTTGTCGCAAATTTGCAGATAATGGACCAGGTTCTCAGAACGAAGCAAGAGCGTTACGCATCCTGTTCGACCTGGATGCGGACAAAATATGTTCGCTGAACGACGCGCACGAGTATTCTCCTCGAATTTCCCCACAAAGAGACAACAGGGTTTCATACAAGAATATGATTCGGGGAAATTCGATTGGAGCTAACGGCATTATTACGACCGCATGGAGAGAAATTGATGATTTTATTTCCTCCCAAACCCTCGAAGAATCTGGGGATTATTTCGATTTTCTTGTCCAAAAGCTCGAAATAGCTTGCCTCGAAGTACCGCCAGAAATTGATCCTAACGCCGTATATGAGACTATCAATTGCAGGGGGAAAGAGCTAGACGATTTGGATCTCATTCGGAATCACATTTACTCACATTTTAATGCTGCTCAATATCTTGAAAAGAGAAATTCAGTTCATGAATGTCTAGAAAGAATTCGGACTAAGTTCCGAACCAAAAAAAGAGCTTCCGAATATATGCGATGCTATCTGCAATGCGTGTTTGGATTCCTTCGTAAGGATAGGTTTTATCGTGATGTACGCAAAGAAATCAAAAGCCAAGCACAGGAAAGCAGTAAGAGTCTGCCGGACTACGCACTTGAACTTACAATGAAGGTCGCTGACCGTAAGAGCTTATGCCTTTTCTCAGAAGTAATAATCTCGCCCAGTCCTGACCCAACAACTATTAGCGCATTTAATCGCGATTGTCGGAAGACAAATTTCCGCAGGAATCTCACCGTTTTTCTATGGGAACTGCGTGAATACACGGTAACCCGGCCGCTAGTGCTTGCCTTATTGACGACATATCTACGCGAAGCAGACGGTCGAAAAAGAAAACGGATTGCCAAAACGGTACACAAAAAATTGAGCCAATTAGTGACATTGACTCTTAGGACTGCTTTTGTTGCCCCAAAGTTCGAACCTTCTCAGTTCGAGGAAAAGTTCTCCAACTTCGCGAAAAAAATAATGCAGGACGAAGAAATTCCTGATGGAGAATTCGCCGAGTTTTTGCGGGACTGTGACCGAAACTACTACAATGTATTGGATGATCTTAAGTTTAAGGAAAAACTTTATGAATCACAGATGAAAGGAGCGGCAAAAATTAAACGATTCCTTTTCGGTGTCAACAGTAATCAACAAGAAAGTACTCAGATTTTTAAAGACAATGAATTTACTGTAGAGCATATACTTCCAAAATCAGATACACATTGGGGAAACTGGCAAGATTTTGAAGGGGAAGATCCAAGAGAATGGGTTCACAGAATCGGAAACCTGACACTTTTGACGAGATCTGATAACAAACCAGGGCCAAAGTTTAACGGAAGCTTTGAAAAGAAAAAAGAAATTTATAATGGGAGTGCTTTAGTAATCACCAGCCAACTAGCAACGTATAATGATTGGACTCCTGAAAGGATTGAAAGAAGACAAAAATATATGGCTGAGCGTGCCGTTGAAGTTTGGAGGTTTGCCCAATAACGCTTGATATTCAGCAAATACGCCGCCGTGCCGAGGAGAAGCTTCACGTTCCCGCCTTGCTACATGACTACCAGTGGGAAGGTGTAGCTTTTCTGTATAAATCACAGTCAGGTCTTCTTGCAGATGAAATGGGTTTGGGAAAGACGGTCCAGACCGTGGTCGCCCTGGCACTGCTTATGTACACACAAAAGGATGTTAACCGTGCCATAATTGTAGCACCTACTTCTTTGACAACCAATTGGATAGATGAATTTGGAAAATGGACACCGTCACTGACAGTGCGAAGAGTCGAGGGCAGCGCGCAAAACCGAGAGGCTTTCTATCTGCTTCCAATTCCGGTCTTGGTGGCTTCCTATGAACAAATTCGCCTTGACGGACTGGATCGAATTCCCTCAAATACCTTTGATATTGTTGTACTTGATGAAGCTCAACGGATTAAAAACAGAGCATCCACTACTTCCCTGGCATGCAGACTTCTCCCAAGAAGACGCGCATGGGCTTTGTCTGCTACGCCGCTTGAGAACAACGAGGCCGATACTGAATCAATACTCGGATTCCTCAATCCATCAGTCGGGCAATCTCTTTCCAGACCGGCCTTAAATGAAAAATTACGGTCGATGATGCTACGTAGAAAGAAATCCGATGTTCGTGGAGAACTCCCACCTGTAATACTTCAAGATCTTAGAATCAATTTGTCCCTGCAGCAGAGAAATGAGTATGACGACCTCTGGTTTAGACGAACAGAGGTTGTTAATCATAGCGCCTCTTCTGGCAATATTGCCTCTGCGTTACTTGGACTTATTACTCGACTAAAAGTTATCTGCAATTTTGATAAATCGACAAATACTTCGTCGAAATGGGAGGCTCTACAGGATATTCTTGATCAGGCCGGAAATTCAACCCGTATTTTGGTATTCTCACAGTTTGTAGAAACCTTGCGTTGGATTTCCGAGCATATGCAACTTCCTCACAGTCTTTTAACGGGGTCAATGTCTCTTGCTGAAAGACAAAAATCAATAAATACCTTCAAGAACAACCCATCACCTCGTGCATTGCTGGTCTCACTTCGTGCTGGGGGGGTAGGATTAAATCTTGAAGAGGCTACGCATGTTGTACTTTTTGACAGATGGTGGAATCCTGCTGTTGAAATCCAAGCAATTTTCCGAGCCCATCGTTTTCAACGTAAAGAACCATTGCACGTTATCCGGTTCCTAGTTGTTGATACTATTGAGGAGAAAATAGCGGAAATACTAGACCAAAAAGAACAGCTTTTTGATGATGTGATTGAGTCCGTTGAAACCAAGTCTCGTAGCTTTTCCCGGCAAGAAATGATGCGTATTCTCCAATTCACAGAGAATGATGTTCTTCCGACTGCAGAAGAAAAATCATTATGGCTGTAGAATGCATCCTGGTAGTGTTATTCTTCAAATGCAACTTTTCAAGCTGGACCAAACAGGATGATTCTAATATATTCACTAAATTGTGTAGCAACCCGAACTACTTAAAAATAGAGCAACGAGCATGGCAAAGATAATGGAGTATAGAGAACTTCCTCTGGATGACCTCGTCATAGGAAAAGGGCAGGTGCGCACATCAGAAATCGCAAAAGATATTGAAGAATTGGCCAATAGCATTAGGGCACAGGGATTGTTGCAACCGATAGTTGTGTGTAAATCAAAAGAACAGTCAGCGAAATGGGAAATACTTACAGGCCAGAGGCGGTTTCTCGCACACAAACTTTTAGAAAAACAAAGTATAACAGCCGCAGTCCTAGATGGTTATGTCGATGAACGTACAGCCAAGGCAATTTCCATTACGGAAAATCTGATTCGTCGTAAGCTTTCAGGTAAAGATCTTATTGATGGAGTTACTTATCTATACAAGATGTATGGGACACAAAAAGCTGTTGTTGCGGCCACAGGACTTCCTCAGACAGCCGTCAGTAAATATGTGAAGTACCCGCGTCTTATACCTGAACTCAAGAAGCTCGTTGACGACGGAAACGTTGATATTAAGGTAGCTCTGAAAGCTCAAGATGCAGCAACCGTTCAGGATGATGGAGAACCTGATCCTGATGCTGCAATAAAATTTGCCATAAGCATGGACGCGATGTCAGATGTTCAGCGAAAAAAGATCATTGAAGAACGTAAAAAAAATCCTAGTAAACCAGTAGATGATGTAATTGAAAACGCAAAATCGCGCACCAAGGTCATTCAAGTTGTCGTCACGCTGACCCAAAACACACACGCCGCCCTGCGTAGATTTGCGACAAATGAAGGAATTCTCCAAGATGAAGCCGCGGCTACGCTTATAGAGCATGCATTGACCAGTGAAGGCCTGTTAGATTGACAATGTTAGCTGACCTTAGTGCTCTTGAGCTGGGGCATCTCCAGATGTCGGTGGGATACGGGACTCACAAAAAAGGACGCCCACTTTCTCCAGTTGAAGTCGGGAAATTGATTCGCCGAGTTAAGAATGCTGGCGTTTCAACTGAGGATTGTGCCACGGCAATCAATCTTGATAAATCAGGTATCGGTCGTTTCCTACGAATTCTTGATCTTCCCGAGGATATTCAACATTTAGTGTCCTGGGGGACGCAAAAGGGCTCTATTGGTTTTTCGGTAGCTACCCAGTTGGCGAGATTTAAGGATGCTGAAGATCAACGCGCCGCTGTTAATTCAATCCTGTCTGCAGGACTTAATAGTAAGGAAATTGGGCAAGTTGTACAATTAAAAATTAGGTCTGGAAGGGGGGTTGACGAATGCTTGAATGAAGTGCTGGGCATGCGCCCCGTAATTGAGAAAAGGCATGTATTTATCGGAACAATAGAGAATCAAGATGTCGAGTCGATTCTTGCAGACCTTACGCAAGCAGAGAGGGACTCAATTCTACGATCTAGTATCGTTGCACTTAACTTAGGCGAAGTGTCTGGTCGGCTCGGAAAAAAACTTTTCACCTTGGTTGGTTCTGACTCTCTTGATATAGCTATCCGGAGTATGGGTCCAGATAATCTTGAAGAACAGCTCATAGCTCAGATCCAAAAAGGTGTTAATAATGTCCGACTCCGTGACTGATGTCTTTGACAGCGGAGCTGTCCGCCTAGGCACGAATGTAGTCTGCGATGGCTTCGTAGAAGGATATAACTTCCGTATCCAAACCCATGTCCATGACGATCACATGGCAGATTTTAATACAAGCAAGGGCAGACAGGATCTCTTTATGAGTCTCGAAACATTTGCACTTCTCAATGCTTTTCTCAATGTAGAAATCCCCTACCGTTCTAACTTTTACAAAATCCAACGTGGTGTGGAATACAAACTCCCGGATAATTCAAAACTAACTCTTCTTCCATCAAACCACATGCTTGGTTCGTGCCAAGTGGCCCTAGAGTTGCCAGATAGTCGTAAAGTGGGTTATTCAGGAGATTTTGGCTGGCCTCTTGATGAGGTTATTCAGGTTGATGAACTCGTGGTAGACAGTACTTACGGAAGTCCGAACAGCATACGTGGTTACACTCAGGCAACAGCCGAAGAATGCCTTTTGGAACTGGTATACAAACGTTTGAGGCATGGTCCCATTCATATCTACGCCCACCGCGGTACTGTTGAGCGTGTGTTGCACATAATCGAAGGTAATGTGAGAGTGCCAATTCTTGCTAGCGAACGACTTATCCGAGAGGTAGAAGTTTATCAGAATTACGGAATAATCCTCGGAAAACTTGATAGTATTGATTCCGATGAGGGGAAATCCGCATCCAAACAGAGGTCCTATATTCGTTTATACTCTAAAGGCGACGGTTTCGGAAATGAGCCAATTGCTGATACGAGCATTAAATGCAGTGCTTACATGGCTACGCATTCTACCAGTAGTCCGCTGATAAGCTTTAGCGAAAACTCTTTTAGTGTTGCTCTCTCAAACCATGCAGATTTTCTCGAAACACTAAAATATATTGAAGCAACAGGGGCAAGAACCGTTGTCACTGATAACACACGGAATCACGGCGTTGAACTAGCCAATGCAGTCAATGAACGCTTACCGGGAGTAAAAGCACGCCCTTCAACCAACGATTCTCCACCACGGTAGTATTGAAGATTGTAGCTGTGTAACATTGGAATTGATCATCAAATCCACTAAATCATGAAGGGCAGTCTAACAACACAGGGGGTAGTCTACATCTATTCGGAGTCCAACTAAGCGATGAATGCTCCCAGTCCAAACCCGCGTTACGGTGGGTTAACGCCGGTTGAAGTATTATGCCATAGTGCGAAACTCACGCAAAGGTAGGAATCTAAGCACAGGAAACCTACGCCCTACCACACAAATTGCGGTAGAACTGTTAAGTATATAATTACCTCATTTTGGTTGCATTGAATCCAAGGCCCGGAAGAAGACACTGAGCAAACCTGATTCCATTAGAAGCGGAGATCAAATCTCACAGACCGCTGACGAAGGACACACACAATAATGAGTACACGGAGAAAGGCAATAGTCGGGATGGCGGGATTTGAACCCACGACCTCTTCGTCCCGAACGAAGCGCGCTACCGGGCTGCGCTACACCCCGAGGTGAGTCGGCTAACGCATAGAGAGACTGTGGGATCCATTATTATTCCCTTTCCATGGAGCAACTGAACCTGCCACCTTACAACTATGACGTCCGCAATCAGGCCGGCCGCAGAGTAATTTTGGACCCGGTTCGGAAACGCTTTGTACCGTTGACTCCCGAGGAATGGGTACGCCAGCACTTCGTCCAGTACCTCATTAGGAATTTAGACGTTCCGCCTGCATTGATAGGCATTGAGGTGGCAATCCCGATACAGGATCGTTACTATCGGGCAGACATCGTCATCTATGGTCGACAGGTTGAGCCCGTGATGGTTGTTGAGTGCAAGAGACCCTCCGTTCAACTTAACCAGGATACGTTTAATCAGATTGGGCATTATAATGCCACGCTGAAGGTCCCGTATCTGGTGATTACCAATGGCATGCAGCATTATTGCTGCGTGGTCGATCATGCCCACCGCTGCTACCGTTTCTTAGACGAAATTCCATCTTATAAGGCCATGATTCTGCCAATTGATCATGTTGAATAATTCGTATTCAAAAGAGCTTCAGACCGTGCACGCTGCACTTTCCGAGGCAGCGCTATTGTGCCGATCTGTTCAGGACCGGGTTGCCATCACAAAAGGAGACCGGAGCCCCGTTACAATTGCAGACTTTGGAAGCCAGGCGCTGGTATGCCGGACCCTCCGTGAAGCATTTCCAGATGATCCAATCATTGCAGAGGAAGATAGTACGCTATTGCAAGCGGATGCGCAGACAGAGCTTCGAGAAATCTTAGGGCAGCATCTCGAAGTGATTCGCCCTGGCACCTCATTAAGGAATGCGTTGAAATGGATTGATTATGGTAATGCGGAGACGTATTCTGACCGGTTCTGGACCCTGGATCCCATAGATGGTACGAGAGGGTTTCTGCGGAAGGGTCATTTTGCCGTAGCTCTGGCTCTGATTATTGAGGGGGAAATGGCAGTCGCTGGACTTGCATGCCCAAACCTGGATCAAAATATTTTTCTGGCTGCGAAGGGATGCGGAGCAAGTCTGGGGGAATCTCCCCTTCGCGTAAGCACAATAGAGGCTATGGAGCATGCCAGGATTTGTGAAAGTGTAGAGTCGAGTCACAGCGCACACGAGGATGTGCAGAAGGTTGTTGAGCACCTTGGAATCGCCGCAGAACGGAAACGATTGGATAGTCAGGCAAAGTACGCTGTTGTTGCATGTGGCGATGCAGAAATCTATATGCGTCTACCTACACGCAAAGACTATGTGGAGCGTATCTGGGATCACGCAGCAGGCGCTCTTTTACTGACGGAAGCAGGGGGGAAAGTAACCGATTGTGCAGGTAAAGAATTGGATTTTTCCTGTGGAAAAGGATTAGCAAACAACCACGGAATTATCGGGACTAACGGTAAAGCCCATGAAGAGGTGATCGAAGCTCTAAAAATCCTAAACATAGGTCGCCAATAATCAGAAATACATTTGAATAGTATATTGAATCTGCATAATTTCCCATTTTTTGCGAATTTATGTAGTTGTAGTGTACTGATGATACCCTGATTGACAACAAAGTTTACCCAAAGGCCGAATGAGGCTGGCCACTGGGTTCGCGTGCCTAGTCCAAAAAGCGATCACGCATGATGACTCGGATTCACATGGCTACCACTGAACCAGTTCAGGCAGTTGCACTTTCCTCGGCCACGGGGATCCAAAGTACATTTGATCAGTATACTAAATTTGCATTATTTCCTGTTTTTCGTGAATTTATGTAGTTATAGTATACTACTGGTGACATGATTGGACAACTGAGTTTACCCAAAGGCCGAATGAGGCTGGCCACTGTGTTGAGGGCCAAAGGAGACATTGTTCGCACTGACGATGTTGAGCAATCCCTCAAGGTCAATCGATCCACTGCCTCCAAGCTCCTCTCCAGGTGGGCCAGTCAGGGTTATCTACGCCGCGTTGGTCCAGGAATCTATGCAGCATCAGAACTAGGCTGTATGGACCTAGAACAGGTACTGGATCATCCTGAGATGATCGTACCAGCATTATTCGATCCGGCATATATCGGTGGTCGGACAGCTACTGAATACTGGGGCCTTACGGAACAGATCTTCATTGATACAGTCGTGATCACGGGGCGGCCCGTACGATCAAGATATCAAAGTCGCTTAGGACTTAGATATACTGTAAAGCATATTCATCCAGATAAAATCTTTGGTCTTGAGCGAATGTGGTTCAAGAATATCACGACCGCAATCTCAGATGTGCCCCGAACTATTTTAGACCTCCTGGATGAGCCCGTATTCGGAGGCGGAATACAGCATGCGGCAGACTGCTTTGCAGAATACGTGCGTCATGAACACAGGCAGGATGAAAAGTTGATTTCCTACGCCGAGCGTCTGGGAAATGGAGCCATATTCAAACGCCTGGGTTTCTTGGCAGAACGTGAATCGGACTGTGCCGATCTCATTGACGCTTGCAGGCAGAGGATGACAAAAGGCAACGCAAAACTTGACCCGACAATATCATGTCCCCGCTTGGTGACGAGATGGCGTCTTTGGGTTCCTGAGTATGATTTAACACCAGTAGATGATTACTAAAGAAGAGATCAAAGAAGTTGCTCTTGTGCGCGGATTAAGGCCTCATGTAATTGAGAAGGACTATCTACTTAGTTGGGTTCTGACCGGTATTTACCAGCATGTTTCTCTCAAGAATAATTGGATCTTTAAAGGAGGGACCAGCTTCAAGAAATGTTATTTTGAAACCTATCGATCCTCCGAGGACCTTGATTTTACGGTTGTAGATCCATCTCATCTCAACCGTGACTTTCTCATTGAAACGTTCAGCGAAATCAGCGAATGGATCTTTGATCAAGCCGAGCTTGAGATTCCTACAAAACTGCTAAGCTTTGAAATTTTCACAAATCCACGTGGCTCAGAGTCTTGTTAAGGCAAAGTAGGTTATCGTGGTCCCATCAGCCCGCGCCAAGGATTCCGTTCACTTCCACGGCTCAAGATGGACCTGACATTCGATGAGGTTGTTCTGTTGCCGCCGGTTGAACGTACGGTCTGTGATGACTACAGCGATGACCCACAAAGGAAAAACCCTGTCCGCTGCTATACTCCCGAAGAGGGTTTTGCCGAAAAAATCTGTGCTTTAGGACAACGTGCCAGGCCTCGCGATCTATACGATGTCATCAATCTCCTTCGCAACGATGAAGAACAGCCCAATCTGTCCGTTCTAAATGATTTGCTTCAGAAAAAATGCGCTCACCGTGATAGTCCGGTCCCAACACTCGTTGATGTGCAGAGAAAAAGGACATGCCTTGAAGTTCCGTGGGACTCTATACTGAGTCACCAACTTCAAAAACTCCCCCCATTCGAGTCTTATTTCAATGCATTGCCTGAGTTTTTTGACTGGCTTGAAACCGGTACTCTACCCTCATTATCTCCCATAGATGAGATGACAACGGGTGAAGTGGTAGTCCGAGAACCTACAATGAACTTGCCAGTCAAGCTTAATACACAGATATATCTGGAAACTATCCGTTTTGCAGCAGTGAACTATCTGTACGTTGACCTCCAATATAGACAATCCACCCATCGCATTGAGCCATATTCATTGCGTCGTACAAAAGATGGTGCTCTTGTGCTACACGCCATCAGGGCTGCTGATGGAGAGCATCGCAGGTATCAGATTGACCAAATCCATGGGACGACTGCCACACAGCAGAATTTTGTTCCTCGTTACTTAGTTGAGCTACGACCAAAGATCCGACCGTAATGAGATAAACCTGCATTTGATGGCAATCTATCAGAATGGCAGGAATGCATCATAATTAATAAAATCAAGTACGAATAACCGATAACTTTGGGAATTTCATGAGCTTATGAGAAAGACGATAACGCAATTGCTGGTACTGTTTACACTGATGTATCCAGTGGTCCTCTCAGCCCAGGATAGCAATGATACCTTGAGCGTCGTGGATATGGACGAACTGATTATTACTGCAGATCGGTACGAGTCAATGCGCTCTCAATCTACGGGAGCCATCAGTGTGCTGAAAAGCACAACAATTTCACAGTTGGCAGGAGTTCAAAACTTGGGGGGAACGCTACGGCATATGCCAGGCTTTGCGATGCTGCAGTTGGATGGAATTGGGTATGATGTACAGCCGATTGTGCGAGGATTCTATGGCGGAGGGGAAGCCGAATACGTGCTGCTAATGGTAGATGGACAACCCATCAATGCCTTGGAAACAGGGCTCGTGAACTGGGATCAGATCCCTTTGGCTGCAATCGAATCCGTCGAAATCCTGCGCGGAGGAGCCTCATCCCTCTACGGTGATGCTGCCATTGGGGGAGTCATTAACATTGTGACCGACTCCGATGCCCCATCCAGTTACGAGATGGCCCTGGCCGGTGGCTCATTTGGTACCTACAAAGTGAGTGGATCCGCACGGATGTCGTTTGGTGCCAGAAAGCTTTCGTCTTATGGGAATTACGAATCAACTCAGGGATACCGGGAACATGCCAATCGTGCTATGGGCGGCCTGGGCCTCGGGTTCGATCTGATACGATCTGACCGGGCCCTCGTTACGTTATCCGGGTCAATACATCAGCGGAGCTATGATATTCCCGGTCCACTCACCAGTGACCAGGTCGCACAAGATCGTCTACAGGAATCTCCATTCTTTCGATTTGACAACAATGATGAGAGTACTCAGCGACTGGCACTGCAAGGTCGAGTCAATCTGGGTGGCCAGTCCGAGTTGCGCGGCTCGCTCGTTGGTAACAGGCGAAGCCTGGAAGGTGCGCGGACCTTGCCTCTGAGCGCAGAATTTGCAGACGTAAAGTGGAGAGAATTTGAGACAACCCGCTTATTCATGAGTGCACAATGGGTGTCTCCACGACTATTGGCACAGGACCGATTGACCATCGGCTCAGATCTGCAAACCGGACAATTGGACGTAGCATGGTACAATATGGCGACTGGTACAGCTGAGGATTTTGATGGATTTGATGGAACGAGGGGAGATCTCTCAAGCAAGGGAGACGGTTCCCGTCAGGCGTTGGCTGCATACATGCAATATGACATTGAGCCGACTACTTGGTTGCGCCTATCGGCAGGGATCCGCTATGATCGCATTCGCGATGCCTACTCACCAGAAGGGGATTCAGAGCAGGATGCAGATCACACCGCATTGAGTCCCAAGGTGGGGCTGAATGCCCGCTATGTGGCCAGCGCTCGACACGTAGGAAACTGGTATGCCAACGTAGCGCGATCATTTAAGACAGCGACGCTGGATCAACTCTTTGGTCAGAGGTTGATCCCGGTGCCATTTCCCCCCTACGGCATATCCATTGCCAATTCTGAACTGAAGCCTCAGAGGGGTATTAGCCTCGAAACCGGATTCTACCACCGCACAGCACTGATCCCCGAAAGTTTGAATGGCGAGATATCCCTGAGCATCTATCAAATGGACATGGAGGACGAGTTGGATTTTCAGTTTGAAACCTTCCAGTACGGAAACATTGCCAGCAGCCGTCACAGAGGAATTGAGATGGGACTCCAACTGGATAGGCCGGATATTGCATTATTTCGTTTTAACTATACGCTCCAAAACGTGACGTATCGCACTGGAGAAAATAAAGGGAATTTCGTCAAGGCGATCCCGCGCGATTATGTATCAGCTGCGATCAGTATACCTGTTCTTGACCAGCTTCAGGCGATGGCAACGGTGCGCAGTACGCGCCGTACATGGCTGAATGATGCAAATTCAGTCAGATTGGAAAACTTCTCTTCAGTGGACTTTAAAGTGACCTATACATTAGACTGGATAGTACTGGAGTTCGAGACGGTGAACCTGATGAACAATTCCTTCAGCACAACTGGATTTTTAGATCCAGGCGGGTCCGACACGATCTTCATGTATCCTGCAGCAGGACGTGCCATGCAGGCAGGGGTCCGAGTACAGTGGTAGCAGGGAATTTGGTCAGTCAAAAAAAACGCTCATACTCATCACAGCTGTAGGTGCATTGCCTTTGTTCTGTGTGCACATGACGACAACTTTGTGACCCCGAGGTACACTACTGCTATCGTACACGCAATTACTTCCCTGGCTGGCTTTGCGATGATCTTCACCCGGTTGCCGTGACCAGCCCACTCCCCGCTGATATGTCTCTATCTCCAGTCTTACACGCCCGAATAAACTGGAATTATGGATCCCTCTGATACAGGATATTTCCACCAATGATGGTGTAGAGTACCTCGGTCGAGAGAATCTCTTCATCAGGAATCGTCAGAATATCCTTTGAGAGTATGGTAATATCGGCCAGTTTGCCGGGGACGAGCGATCCTTTGATATCTTCTTCGAAGGCAGCATACGCATTATTGAGCGTGTACGATTGTAGTGCCTGTTCCCTGGAGAGTCGTTCTTCAGGATAAAAGACCGAGCCATCCGCCAACCTGCGTGTCACGGTTGCATGATAGCTTGCAAGAGGATCAATCGCTTCTACGGGCGCGTCGGTCCCATTGGTTACGACTGCACCTGTCTGCCACAATGTTTGCCAGCGATATGCACCGCTCTCGGCCCTCTCTTCACCCAGGCGGCGATAGACCCACGGAGCATCACTTATGGCATGGACCCCCTGCATAGACGCAATGACGCCCAAGCTGCCAAACCGGGAAATATCGTCTGGGTGGAGATGTTGAGAATGCTCAATTCGCCAACGTAAATCCTGATTCCCCGTGCCGTAGAACGATTCGTAAATGTCTAGAACCACACGGTTTGCGCGATCTCCAATCGCATGGATATTGACCTGAAAGTCGTGGGCTTTTGCGATTTCTGCTGTTGCCCGGATTTCTTCTACTGCGACTGTTTCAAGCCCTCTTGACCCAGGCATGTCCGTATAAGGCTCAAGCAACCAGGCTCCGTGAGAACCCAGAGCTCCGTCAATCGAACGCTTTACACTTCGTACCGTCAGGTGGTGATTCCCATATCCAATCATCCGATGGGATGCCAGTTGATCAGCCAGATTCGTACTGTTTGAGCGAATCATCACGTAAAGCCGGACAGGAAGGTTGCCCTCATCTGCCAACTCCCGGTAGAAGTCCACCGTACCAAATCCCACACCGGCATCGTGAAACGAGGTGATTCCATGGGTCAGGGCTTCTTCCGCGGCCAGGCGTGCCATTGTGCGCCGCTCCTGATCCAGTTCAGTGGCACTCATGCCCTCTCTTGATTTTTCCAGTGCAGCGCCCACGAGATATGCAGCAGTCTCCCGCATGAGTCCCGTTAATTGTCCACGCACATCGCGCACAAGCTCTCCTCCTGCAGGATTGGGAGTTTCCGGGCTGATCCCTGCCGCATCCATTGCGGCTTTATTTGCGAATGCGGCATGACCACTGGCATGACGCAGGAGGACTGGGTTTTCCGGGGACACCTCACTGAGACTATGATGTGTGGGAACTCCTTCGACAGTACCAGCTGGGATTGAGTCCCATTTTTCCTGGTGCCACCCGCGGCCGGTGATCCACTCACCAGGTTCAGCATCAAGGGCAGCCGCCTCGACCATGGCAACAATCTCGTCCCAACTCGCGGTTTTCGTCAGATCAAGAATCATCTTGGCTTCTCCAATGCCCAGGAAATGACCATGCCCTTCAATAAGACCCGGGATGGCCAGTTTACCCTCCAAGTCAATGACCTGGGTTTCCGCTCCGATATGTACTGCAATTTCTTCAGAGGTGCCAACTGCCATAATTGTATCGCCACTTACGGCCAGGGCTTCTACCTCAGGTAGAGATGGATCAACCGTCACAATCTTGCCGTTGGTCAATACGAGTCGTGCAGACTCTTCACTGGAACAGCCAAACAATAAAAAGGCAGACAGTAAGAGTACACCATTTTGCAAAGAAATAAGCTTCATGAGTTCAGTATGCTGAAAGAGGAATCTGCAAAAGATAGTCACTGCCGGGAGTACAAGTGGTCCTCCGCAGAATTTTTACCTATTGGAGCTTGATCGGAAATATGCGACAAGATTCAGCGGAGTACTTAATAAAGTTGATCAATTTGACCGATGTTGCCCAGAGGGTTTTCCGAGCACATAAATCATCACCGCTGGATCATCAGATGAGATTCTATACCCCGGTGAAAGATCCATCTGCCCTCGACTGAGAACGAGGACGCACGGGATGATATAATTCCCATCCTCTCATATTATCTTTGAGGTGAAAATCACTCAATAATTTTGAAATCATCCAAACCGTAAATATGGACAAACAGGCAACGCTACACCGATGGGATGACATGCCGGTCGAGCAGGTCAAGGCCGGCCTTGGACGGCGCATCATTACCGGCGAGCGAATGATGATTACCCATGTCTATCTTGAAAAGGATAGTGTAGTGCCATTGCACTCGCACGACAATGAACAACTGACCTATGTTCTCAGCGGTGCCCTGAAATTTTGGCTTGGAGACAATGGAGAACAGGAGGTCATTGTACACGAAGGGGAGGTACTGGTCATCCCTTCCCATCTCCCTCACAAAGCTGTCGCACTGCAGGACACACTCGATGTGGATGTGTTCTGCCCTCCCCGGCAGGATTGGTTAGATGGAACCGATGCGTATCTACGTTAGCTTTTTATTTTTGATTGGTCTGGCCTTGCCGCTGCAGGCCCAAACTGTGGTCAATGATCCTCCGTCCTGGGCGGATGAGGCGATCTGGTATCAAATTTTTGTTGAGCGATTCCGCAATGGAGATCCCACGAATGACCCCACACCGGAGGATATCCGCGGTTTCTGGTTTGATCCACGGCCGGAAAATTGGACCCCCACTCCCTGGACCCATGACTGGTATAAACTGGACGACTGGGCCATTGAGAATGACAAGGACTTCTATACCGCCGTGCAATGGCGGCGCTATGGCGGGGACTTGCAGGGAGTCCTGGAGAAGCTGGATTATCTAAAAGAGCTGGGAGTCAATGCGCTTTATTTGAATCCAATCAATGATGCTCCCTCCCTGCATAAGTTTGATGCACGTCACTACCGCCATGTAGACCGAAATTTTGGTCCTGACCCGATCGGCGACCGTGAGATTGCAGAATCAGAAGATCCCCTGGATCCAGATACATGGCAGTGGACCGCCGCGGATAGTCTCTTTCTGGAACTGATTCAGCAGGTGCACGCCAGAGACATGCGGATCATCCTGGATTACTCCTGGAACCACACAGGTGTGCGGTTCTGGGCATGGGAAGATATTCTGGATAATCAGCAGGAATCTGTATTCGCAGACTGGTACGAGATCAACCAGTTTGACGATCCGGCAACGCCGGACACGAATGAGTTCTCCTACGACGGCTGGCTGGGGGTAAAAACATTGCCCGAGTTGGCAAAAGTAGATGTTCCTGAGGATCATACGCATGGGGCTCATGAGGGAAACCTCCACCCCGGTCCCAAAGCACATATCTACAATGTTACCAGACGATGGCTTGATCCAAATGGTGATGGGGACCCAGAGGATGGGTTGGATGGATTCAGGCTGGATGTCGCAGAGATGGTTCCCCTTGGATTCTGGCGAGACTATCGTGAGTTTGTTCGGAACATCAACCCTGAAGTCTATCTTGTTGGGGAGGTCTGGTGGGATTCATGGCCGCATCGGATGGCGGATCCGATTCCCTGGGTTCAGGGAGATGTATTTGATGCGGTAATGAATTATCGCTGGTACATGCCTACGCGCAGCTTTTTTGCACAGGCTCCTCCAAATTTGAGTGCATCCGGGTATGTCGCTCATCTGGATTCCGTTATGGCAGGAATCCCTCGGCGTTTCTGGAATGCCATGATGAATCTCGCGGCCAGCCATGATACACCCCGAATCAGCACCAGCGTCTATAATCCGGTGCTCTACAAATACAACCAACACCCCAGAGGAAACCCTGATTTCAAGGTGGATCGCCCTGATGCAAGGGCACGAGCGATCCAGGAGTTAATTCTTGTGCAGCAGTTCACCTGGCCTGGTGCTCCTCATATCTGGAACGGGGACGAGATGGGGATGTGGGGTGGCGACGATCCAGATATGCGAAAACCACTCCTGTGGCCCGATTACAACTTTGAAGATGAACGCACACACCCGCTTGGTCTAGAAAGGCGGCCGGATGTGGTTGTAGCGGATCACCAATTGACCGGCCTCTACCGGGAATTGATTGCACTCCGTAAGGCAAACCAGCGACTGTTTATTGACGGGACAACCAAGTGGCTTACCGTGGATGATGAGCGCCGGGTACTTGTTTATGAGCGGCGTTTGGGGGATCAGCACGCGCTGGTCGTTTTCAATGCCTCAGACGAGACGCACCAGATAAAAATACCCCAGGGGAGCTACCGACAGGTCTACCCATCCGGTTCAGCAGAAGTAGGGACTCCCTTAACGGTTCCTCCTCTTGCTGCCCGTGTATATTTATCAATGTAAGCCCGACTTGATCGAATATTCCCCTGATCGTGATCAAAGTACCTGCGGCAATACTCTATGAGTGGTTTACGGACTGAAAACTCCCAAGGGTCCCAAGACATCTCTCAAAATCCATCATCGGAAAACTCTCCGCCTCCAAAAGGCTGGGCACAGGCGATCAAGTCCCTCAAGGAACGTCTCATTGACACCAGTAAGCGGAATCGCCTGATTCACTCCCCCATCGGCAAAAATCGGGGGAAACACCTTGACATCATTGAAGAACGATCCGATGAAGTCTTCCGCTTGCTGGTGCACAAAAAGAAGAAGATGCAGTTCCTTCCTTCCATGGATGGGTATGACGATCCAGACATCATGGAAGATATCTTTATTCCAGACCCAGACCCTCCCAGTGCTAAACATGTAGATCTCAAGCTGCAAACCCGCCTGACCAAGGATGCATTGCATAAGCGCCTTCTACAGCTCTATCGTGATTCGAACAGTTCCATAGAGGAACAGGGAGCCAATCCGTTGTTCCTTGCTCTGGGCTTTGTACGCTGGTATGAGAGTAGCTCGTCCAGCATAGAGCGCTTTGCACCGCTTGTGCTTTTGCCCGTCGAGCTTATACGTGAGGGGGTGAGGGATAATTTTAAGCTACAGTTGCGGGACCAGGACTTGGAACCCAATCATTCCTTTGACGCTTTTCTCAAAAGCGACTTTGACCTCAGGCTCCCACCATGGCCGGAAGGAGAAGAGTGGTTGCCGTCTGAGTATTTTCAAGAAGTGAATCCCCTGGTCACCAGCCGCGAGAATTGGAAGGTTCTCGCGAATACCATCCAGTTAGGGTTCTACTCGTCCGGCAAGTTTCTCATGTCCAGAGACCTGGACAGGGCGGAACCGACCGAATTAATGCAGCAGCTTTTGTATGGAGGTTTTGGCAATTCTCCCCCACTGTTTGACCCCGATGAGAATCTTGATGACCGATATGTGAATCCCCAGGACCTGGGGCATATCATGGAGGCCGATGCCTCGCAGACCCGGATCATTGCGGCTGCACGGGATGGACGCAATATGGTGGTCCAGGGACCACCCGGAACCGGAAAGTCGCAAACTATCGCCAACATCATTGCTGTATCGGTTCGTGACCACCAGACTGTATTGTTTGTGGCAGAAAAGCGGGCAGCCCTTGAGGTCGTACATGATCGACTGGAAGCGTGTGGACTTGGGCCCCTGTGCCTGGAAATGCACTCTACCAAGGCCAAGAAAAAAGCTGTATACAATGACCTGGGGGAGACATTGAAACTGGGACCGCCCCGGATAGGCGACCAGTCTCAATATGAGCGCTTGAAAGCCGTGAGAGATGAATTGAACGAACTATCAGAGCAGCTTCATACCCCGGATGAAGTAAGCGGAGAAACGCCCTATCAAATCATTGGCCAACTGACCAAACTAATGGCAGATCATGATCTGCCAAGACCAGACTTCCATGTGGAAGAAACGGCAACCTGGGATCAGGAAACAGCGCAAGCAGCGCGAAGAGAGGTGGAAAGGCTTGCCGACTTGACGCAAGATCATGGACCTGAGGGATCCCATGACTGGAGAGGTGCAAACCGAAAAATGACTCCCATGGACCGGAGTCGGCTCGGTGATCAGGTCAAAAGATTGCAGGATCGTCTTCAAGAACTGAAAACCTGTCTTGACGGGGCGTGCACAGCGCTGAGTCTCAGCGCTGGGGGAGGGCTGGTTTTTGTAGACAAAGTACTGCAGTTACTACGGTCTATGGAGATCAGGCCAACGGATGTAGATGGCTTGGTGATTCGGGGGGAAGTGATGCGCCACTCCAGAAAACTGCAACAGTTATTCGAGGATATAGAAAAGGAGCAGGCCATCCGTACTAATCTGGAAGCGTCCATAATGCCAAGTGCTTTTGATCGGGACTGGAGCCTTGAACAACGTGAAATTTCCAAACGAAAAAAATCCTTTTTTCGATGGCTTAGTGGCTCTTATCGCAATTCAATCAAGGAGATGAAGAAAGCCGCGAAAGATCTACCCAAGTCTACTTCTGATCGGTTGAAGCTCCTAGATGCACTCATTCGCCATCGGTCACAGGCACAGGAAATAGACGATCAGAGGGCATTGGGGGAGCTTATAGTTGGGCCATTATGGCGCGGATGGAAGACCGATATGGCAGGGGCACTGAAGTCTGTACGATGGATCAATGAGCAGATCGAACTGCTCGGCTCGTCCAATGCACTCAAAAAGCAGATTGGCAACTGGCCTGAAGCTGCGAAGCCAGATGAGTTTGCGGGCAGACTTCATGATTGTGCCCGTATGGTTGAGGAAAGATGGAAGGATGTAGAGCATCTCTGTGACTTGAATATCCAACAGGCATTCGGTGAGAACTCCATTCGCAGTGTGCCACTCGCAATCACCATGACCCGGGTGTCTCTCTGGCAGAGAGACCCGGAAGGGCAGGATACATGGATCCGGTTGCAGGACACCGCGAACGCAGTCAGCAAGCGAGGCTTGAGCGAACTCCGAGTCCAGCTGGCTGATGGCAGGCTCGCACCAGAACATGCCTGTCGTACGTATGACTACATCCGCGCAGAGGCGCTCTATAATCGGCTCAAGACAATGAATCCCGATCTGGGCAACATGAGTGGGCGGGAGCGATCCGCACTGGTTGAAGAATTCCGAAAACTGGACGCCGCCCCGTTGCATCTCAGCTCACAGGAAGTCATGTCTGCACATTATGCTTCAATTCCAGAGGGCACACGCGGGAAGATGGGGGTGCTTCGTGGTGAGGCGAAAAAGAAAACCCGACATATGCCACTGCGCAAGCTCTTGAAAGAGGTGGGAGAGGCTGTACAGACCATCAAGCCGGTCTTTCTGATGAGCCCGTTATCGGTTGCCCAGTATCTGGACCCGGACGGGCTGAAGTTTGACCTGCTGCTGATCGATGAAGCCAGTCAGGTGCGGCCTGCAGATGCCATTGGAGCAGTGATGCGTGCAAAGCGCACGATCATCGTTGGAGATCAGAAACAGCTGCCCCCTACAACGTTCTTCGAGAAGCTGGTCAGTATTGATGAAACAGAAGAGGACCAGGACCTAGAGGATGTTAAGGCAGGACAAGTTGGGGATATGGAAAGCATCCTTGCTCTCTGCGAGGGCCGCAAAATGCCCAGCTGTATGTTAAAGTGGCATTACCGGTCACAGCACGAATCGCTAATTGAAGTTTCGAATCAGGAGTTCTACGGAAACAAGCTCGTTTGCCCGCCCAGTCCGGCCGAGTCAAATACCGAGTTGGGACTATCCTTTGAGTTTGTTGATGGAACCTACTACCGAGGCAGTGGCAAAAGCAATAATCCAGAGGAGTCCAGGGCGGTAATGGAGGCCGTTTTGAAGCATGCCAGAAAGCGACCCAATGAATCACTCGGCGTCGTTGCAATGAGTCAATCCCAACAAGTCACTATTCAAAATGAGGCGGAGCGGATGCGAGCGGAGTATCCTGAACTCAACTCCTTCTGCAGCGAGGGCAAAGAAAATCCCTTCTTCGTCAAGAACCTAGAAACGGTGCAGGGAGACGAGCGGGATGTGATTTTCATCTCAATTGGGTACGGAAGGTCGGAGGATGGGCGGCTCTTTCAGAATTTTGGACCGGTCTCCAACGAAGGGGGAGAGCGGCGACTAAACGTGCTGTTCACCCGGGCAAAAAAACGATGCCGCGTGTTTTCCTCTATCCGACACACCGATATAAAGCACAGTGAAGCACGACACAGGGGGCCATACATGCTCAAGACATTTCTCAAGTATGCAGAAACTGGAGAAATGGATGTCCCCATCATTACCGGACGTGAGCCGGACAGCCCGTTTGAAGAGGCGGTAGCTGATGCAATCAGAGGGTACGGGTACGAAGTTGACTATCAGGTTGGGTCCGAAGGGTTCCTGATCGACCTTGCGGTCAGAGATCCAAACCGTGAAGGTGCGTACGTCCTCGCGATTGAATGTGACGGGGCACGATACCATTCATCGCATTGGGCACGAGAGCGGGACCGGATGCGTCAGACGCTCCTGGAAGGCAAAGGTTGGACCTTCCATCGGATATGGAGCACTGACTGGTTCACAAACCCCAGAACCGAAACCATACGAGCGGTGGAGGCCATTCGGAAAGCAAGTGCACATGGGAAAACGACCAGTAATTTTCCCCAGACCCGGCATCAACCTGTCATAGTGAGAGAGAAAAAACCGGAGAAGCCGCCTAAATCGGCTCGGAAGTATTACAAGGAGTTTGACTCCGAGAACTTTGAGAGTCGAGCTCATTATTATCACATCCAAGATGCCAAAACTAGAGAGGTTGCCGGTTTGATTACGGAAATTGTCGAGATGGAAGGGCCTGTTCACCAAGATATCGTTGTTCGAAAGACGCGAGAGCTATGGGGATACGAACACACAGGGAAGCTCATCAAGGAAAAGATCAAAGATGCGGTAAGGTATGCAGTGCGCAAGGGTATGGTAGCGCAGGATCGGAGCTTCTTGAAGAAGCCCGAAGCAGAGGTGCATGTGCGTGATCGTAGTAAAGTGGTGAATCCCTCACTGAAGAAACCGGAAATGATCCCTCCCCAGGAGTATCGGAAAGCAATCCTGTCCGCTGTAAAGCGATGCCTTGGGATCAGCAAGGATGAATGCGCAGTGGAGGTCGCCCGTGATTTTGGTTTTAAATCAACCAGCGCGGCCCTCAAAAAGCAGGTGATGGCACAGATTCCCCCCTTGGTCCAGAACGGACATCTGATTGCTCATCCCGATGGAACACTGGACCTGACGAACTGAGTAGGGGGCATAGATTCCTACCAGTCCCCCTGCTGATCAGCGATAAACGAAAATCGGCAGGATTAGGACTCAAGTGCTGCGTCCACGTTGATCGCCGTGCCCGCATAAAGCTTCGAGATCGGGCAACCGGTCCGAGTTGCTTCTGCGGCATCCTGGAATGCATCATCATCAATGCCGGGCACATCTGCACGGACCACCAGATCAATGCTTGAAATATGGAAGCCGCCCGCCGGGTCTGGCCCAAATTTCACACTTGCACGCGTGTCAACGCGGTTTGCGGTATTGCCACGACCATCAAGTTCATTCGAGAGAGCCATGGAAAAACACCCTGCAATGGCCGCTGCCGCCAAGTCTTCCGGGCCAATCCCGGGGTCCCCCTCAAAACGGGAGCCAAAGGTGAAAGGGGTCTCAAGAGATCCCCGGTCAGTTTTGATCTGTCCATTTCCGGATTTTAGATCTCCTTCCCAGGAGGCATTCGCATGATTTACGCTATTTACGCTCATCGTAATAGATAACTTAGTTTTCGGTTAGAGAATAGTGTTGATCATTAATGGACCAACTCACGGTGATGGGTGCGGTCTTTTCCAGAATCTTTGCTACAGAGCAATACTTGTTGACACTCAGGTCCACCGCGCGGCGAACCTTATCTGGATCCAACTCCCCCTCAAACTCATAATGAACATGCAGCTTCGTAAACAAAGAGGGAGTTTCCTGTTCTGCACGATCATAGGTAATGATCGTATCAAATTTCTGTAGGTCCTGCCGCTGCTTTTTGAGGATGATGACAATATCAATTCCGCTGCACCCACCAAGAGCCATTGCGACCGCCTGCATTGGGCCGACCCCCTGACCGCTGCCTCCTTCTTCAGGGCCGGTGTCAAAATGCAGCGAGTTTCCGTTGCTATTCGTAGCAAGGAAGTGAAACTTGTCGTCCAAGCGCTTGAGAGTAACCTTGGCCATCAAAACAAAATTTTTCAGCAGCGAGGGCTTGAACTACAATCACGCCCTCAGGATTCCCTCCAATAACAACTGCTTTGCAACTTAACTGCAAATACATTCGTAGCCTTATTATGAATGAAACCGCTTTCATATAGATTACTCGAAATGAAACGTCCCTTTACTTCCACGAAGATTCTTGGTTTTGCCATCGCAGCCATTTTGGTATTGGCGGCATTCAAGTCGATCCCCACTGCCCGAGATGTGATCAAAAAAGAATACAAAGTAAACCCGGGAGGGCAACTTACTCTGGATCTGGACAGGGGCAATGTAGAAATTGAGGCTACGGGTGGCAACTCCGTAAAGATTGAACTTGAGCGCCGTGCACGGGCAGAAAGTTCGGAAGAGGCCGAGAAGATTCTCCAGTCGGCTCACCGCTACGAATTTGATAAGGATGGGGATGATGTCAATATTCAGTCACGCGTAGACGAGGGGCGCAGGCAAATGCGGTGGCGCAAAGGCTCGGCTATCAAAATTCGACTTACCGTACGCATCCCAGAGGAATACGATGTCAACTTCAAAACAGGTGCTGGCAATGTCACCATCTTGGAAGTCACCGGAGAAATAACAGGGCGTACGGGAGCAGGAAATATCATAATGGAAGATATCGAAGGGGAGGTAGATGTAAAATCCGGGGCTGGAAATGTTGAGATCTCCGGGAATTTGGAGGATGCAGATGTAGTGACGGGGGCCGGAAATCTGTCCATCTATGCCAAGGTTGATGCATTACATGCTGTAGCGGGTACGGGGAATGTAACCGTGGAAATGCTGGGGCAACCCCGAGGAGAAAGTAAGCTGCGCACAGGTGCCGGCAATGTATCGCTCTCGCTGCCTGAAGATGTTCAGGCCGAGGTACGTGGGACTGCGAGTCTGGGAACGGTGACCTGTGAGTTTCCGATTGAGGTCTCCAAGAAGCTTCTCTCCCACTCTTTTTCGGGTGAGCTCAATGGGGGTGGCGATGCATCCATCATCCTGGCTGCCGGTGTGGGGAATGTGTCCCTACGTCGGCATTAATCGGGGAGAAATCCTGTGTCAGGCAGCCAGCCTGATCCCGAATCAATTGACAGTAGCACTGCCTTGACCATTCGATGCCCCACAATCGCAAGATGTGTGCATTTGAAACAGATCCCTAACCCTAGTCGAGATTATCCAACCCAGCCTTGGAATTTCAATTCAGGAAAACGGGAAAGAGATCTGTCATCCTGAAGTCAATCCCACAAAATCCATAAAAGAACGCAAAAAGTTACAAAGCTTTTTCACTTTTATGGAACCGTAGCGGCACAGAAGGTTCTAATCGGGTTTGAATGCTGAGAGATCGAATGGAAAGGAATTCTACACGTTTGCCGTTCAGGAGAGCGGCGGTAATTGGTGCAGGCACCATGGGAGCTCAGATCGCAGCTCATCTAGCCAATGCTGGTGTTGAGGTACTGCTTCTGGATCTAGCTTCAAAGGACTCTGATCCGCGTGCGCTGGTCAAAAAACGTCTGAAGGATGCTTCAAAATTGAAACCCAATCCATTCTTCACAAAGGCCACCCGCCAACGTATTCGTTGTGGAACGATTGAGCACGATCTGGAGAAAATTTCGGAGGTCGAATGGGTGATTGAAGCCGTGGTGGAACGTTTGGATATCAAACAGGCCCTACTAGAAAAGATCGAAGCGCACACCGGCTCGTGCAATATCGTATCCACCAACACAAGCGGCATCCCAATCCGTGCGCTCACTCAGGGGCGCAGCCTGGAATTTCGGCAGCGTTTCCTAGGCACACATTTCTTTAATCCGCCACGCTATCTTCGCCTCCTTGAAGTGATTCCCCATACTGATACAAACCCCCAGGTGCTGGACAAGATTGCCTGGTATGCCCGTGTCCATTTGGGTAAGAATGTGGTACAGGCCAATGATGTCCCTTACTTCATTGCCAATCGGATTGGGATTTATGGCATGATGGGGGCGATGGACCAATTCGTCACCGGAGACTACACGATTGAGGAAATCGACACCCTGACTGGACCGGTCGCCGGTCGCCCAAAATCAGCCACATTCAGGACGGCCGACCTAGTTGGGCTGGATGTGATGCAACTTGTGTGTGCGAACCTCTATGAGAGCGTTCCTGAAGACGAAAGTAGAGATCGCTTCAGCGTGCCGACCGTACTGAAAGAATTGGTAAGTCAAGGAGCATTGGGAGCGAAGACCAAAGCTGGATTTTACCGAAAAGAGGGCCGCAACATTCAGTCGCTCAATCCCGCTTCGGGGCAATATGAAAACCCTGCAGAACTGAATCTTGGAGATCTACGCAAGATCAAGTCAGCGGGCCCACTCCATCGCCGTCTCTCGGCATTGTTTGAGGATGAAGGGCGTACAGGTGCTTTCTTTCGCACTACGATGCTTGATCTCATGGCATATGCTGCAAGACGGATCGGTGAGGTAACCGATCGCCCTGCACGTGTTGATCAAGCGATCTGTTCGGGGTTTGGCTGGGAAATGGGGCCATTTGAAACGTGGGATGCGATCGGGTTTGACGCTGTAAGGAAGACCATGATCAAGGAGGGGCTTGCACTACCTGAATGGGTGTTGGACATGCCGGCAGATGCATCCTTCTATCGTGACCGAAGCGTTTATATCCCGGCCCGAAAAGAATATGAAGTTCAAGTGGCACCCGCCGCGGAACGATCCTTGGCATCCATCAAGTTGGGAGCAACAGACCTGTGGTCGAACGAGGAGTCAGGCCTAGTTGATCTGGGAGACGGGGTTGCATTATTTGAATTTCGCTCCAAAGCCTGCACACTAGGGGCTAATGTGATCAGTGGCATGCTGGAGGCAATTGATCGCGTTGAAAACAGTCCAGATTTACGCGGACTGGTAATTGGGAATGAGGGAAGTCACTTTTCCGTGGGAGCCAACCTGTCAGAAATGGCCGGAGCAGTGCAGTCTGGCAAGTTCGGGGAGATTGACCAATATATTGCCCGTTTCCAGTCGGCGATGCAGCGGGTACATTATGCACGCAAGCCGGTGGTGGTGGCTGCACACCAACGAGCACTCGGCGGGGGATGTGAGCTGATCATGTCTTCTGTGAACCCTGTTGCTGCGGCAGAAACGTATGCCGGGCTGGTAGAATTGGGGGTTGGCCTGATTCCGGCAGGTACAGGAAGTATGCGACTTGCAGCGAAAGCCAGCAAAGAGAATCATGGATATGACAGCAACTTGCTGCTTGATGTGATGCGGTACTTTGAGGCGGTTGCCAAGGCAACGGTTTCAACCAGTGCAGAAGAAGCGCGTGAGTTAGGATTTCTTCCTGATCATGCATGCATTGTGATGAATAGTGCGAGACGTTTCCACGCAGCAAAGCATGAAGCCCTGCGGCTTTCTGCCCAGGGTTATCGTCCGCCGACACCTCAGAAGATCCGTGTACTCGGACGTCCCGGCGCAGCGGCGTTGAACACAGCAGTTTACCAGTTACATCAAGGCAGATTCATCAGTGATTATGATCTGCACCTGGCAAAGCAACTCGCTCATGTGTTTACCGGCGGGGATTTAAGCGGGGCAGAGGAAGTCTCCGAGTCCTATCTATTAGATTTAGAGCGTGAAGTGTTCCTCGGTCTCCTGGGACAGCCGAAAACACAGGAGCGCATTGCCGGTCTACTCAAGCATAATCGACCGATCCGCAACTGATTAATTTTGAATATGCAATCGTCAGCTGTTATCGTAACCAGTCTACGTACGCCGGTTGGAAAGGCAAAACGGGGGGCTCTTCGCTTTATGCGCCCGGAAGCAATGGGGGCTGAAGCCGTTCGGGCTGCTTTGGATCATACCCCAAATCTGAGTGCAGAAGAAATTGATGATGTTCTCATTGGGTGTGCCTTTCCCGAGGGATCCCAGGGCATGAATGTAGGACGCATTATTGCCGGCCGGGCAGGTCTACCTGATTCTGTGCCGGGAGCCACTATCAATCGTTTCTGTTCGTCGGGGCTGCAGACCATCGCCATGGCAAACCAGGCAATCGGGTTGGGGCAGGCCGAGTGTATTATCGCAGGAGGGGCGGAAAGTATGACCCTCGTCCCTATGAGTGGATATTATTTTCAGCCGGATCCCGAAACAACCGAGCAAAGACCGGAAGTGTATGTTTCGATGGGAAACACGGCAGAGAATCTGGCACAGAAATACGATATATCTCGCGAAGATCAGGACCTCTTCGCCCTGAGATCTCATGAGCGGGCACTTGCCGCCCAATCGGCAGGCCTTTTTGAAGAGGAAATTATTCCTCTGGATATAGAGCAAAACAGCTTCCAAAACGGGACTCCTAAAACGGTCAGCTACCAATTCAGTACAGATGAGGGCCCAAGAGCGAACACGAGCCTGGAGGCACTCAGTCGCTTGAGGCCAGTCTTTCGAAGCGGGGGCAGTGTAACTGCCGGCAATTCCTCTCAAATGTCTGACGGCGCTGCAGCAACTGTCGTGATGTCCGAAGGGATGGCTCAACGTTTAGATGCTGAGCCACTGGCACGTATAGTTGGCTTTGCTGTGGCTGGCGTAGCCCCAGATTTGATGGGAATTGGTCCAGTACCGGCCATCAAGAATGTCCTCAAACAGACTGGTCTCAGTCTGGATCAGATTGGATTAGTCGAATTAAACGAAGCGTTTGCTGCGCAGGCTTTAGCAGTCATCAGGGAAGCAAACCTGGACGAATCTATTGTGAATGTGCAGGGGGGAGCAATTGCCCTGGGACACCCATTGGGATGCACTGGAGCGAAGTTGACGGCTACTTTACTGCACGCAATGAAACGAGGTGGTATTCGATACGGACTTTGTACAATGTGCATTGGAGGTGGCATGGGCGCAGCAGCCATCTTCGAGAGCCTGCAATGAGTCTGGACAGATTTGTCGCTGACAACAACTGTGCGAGCTCTATCCAATCACGATCAGATGATGCAGGACGCGCGGATGGATTATGCTTGGCGACGGTGAGCGGAACGATTCATGTCGCTCTGGACTGCTTTGAAGTGCTGGGTTTTGCTTTCCGGAATCGCCAACCGTAAAGCATCCTTCCATAAAAATTAAACCACTTTCGCGCCTCAGCATCGTGAAACGGATACTCGGCTCCGATCTGTCTGGCGGCAGCAAGCCCGGTTACAAAACAGGTCTCTTGGCTGTTGACCAGCGTGTGCGCTCCACAATGCCATGTATGCTTTTTTCCCTGAATAAAGCCAAACAGCGGAACCAAAAAAGCCAAATGCTTCACATCGTGCACGATATGCTGAAACCACCACCTTTTGACAATCCGATCTTCGTCAATCTTACTGATTGCATTGTAGGTCACCAGGCAGGGCTTGTCTGACTGATTCGCCCATGGCTGCTGATTGTGCATGATGTAAGTGATTTCGTAGTTGTCAGGCCTTGCACCATACTGCTCTATATAGTGCTGGGCAGAAAATACCAAAAATGGCCAATAATCTTTGATTCAAGGTCTATGGAGTAGTTTTCGAGAATCGTTTTGGTTGCGAATTTTTAGGATTCAGGTAATTTCTGGGGGGATTTGGGGAGATTACAGGGGATCTGGTCCCCTAAGGCAGAATTCTTCGCATCTTTTAGGGGGCAAAAGGTTAACCCTGTTTGGACTTGGGCGTTGAATCTTCAACCATTTCTCTTTTTCACATGCGTAAGGTTTTTCAAGCTCAAATGACGATTGGCACCGTTCCCATTGAGGAGATTGAGCTGGATCTCAAGAGTCGGGACGATGTGATTGCCTATCTGTATGGGGTCCAACAGATCTTCAAGAATCCTCGGACCCGTAAACAGCTTTTTGATCTGATGGACTCCGGCTATAATCCTGGGGTCCGCAAGGATCGTGGACGTCCGGGGATGGACCTGTGGAGGATCGTGGTATTGGCGGGCTTGCGTCAAGCGATCCACTGTGACTATGATCGTCTGGCGGTATTGGCCAATGGGTTAAAGTCCCTTCGCCAGATGATGGGACACAGCGATGCTGACGACACGCAGTACAACCGTCAGACCATCCAGGATAATGTGTCGGGCCTGTCTCCGGAGCTTCTTGGGCAGATAAATGCTCTGGTGGTGAAACAGGGGCACCAAGCCGTAGGGCACACCGAGGGAGAACTGTTGAAAACACGAGGAGACTCCAAAGTCGTCAAGACGAATGTTGAGTTTCCCACGGATGTGCGTCTGATGTGGGATACGATTCGGTGTATGATCCGCAAGTGTGTACGGGTATCGAAGCAGTCGGGGCTTAGGGGCTGGCGGCAACATGCCTATCTTCAGCGAGAGACGTACAAATTATTTCAATCCATCCGCACGGCTCGGCAGTACAAATCCAACCACGAGGGGGTAGAAGCATACCTGGCGTACTGTTGCAAGATTCGGGAGAAAGCGGAACAACTGCTTCGCGATTTGGATGCATTTCTTACGTCGCCCATGGATCAGAACCATGTGGGTCAACCTTCTGGCTTGGATGCAAAACAGCTGGCTCAGCTGCAGAGTGCAAAGGTTCGGATCGTGGAATTGGTCGCCTATGCGGCGAAATTTGCAGACCAAATTGATCGTCGCATTCTGCGGGGAGAAACGATTCCTTCCGAGGAGAAGGTGATGTCTATTTTCAAACCGCATACGTGTTGGATCAAGAAAGGCAAAGTCGGCGTCGTATGCGAGTTAGGGGTTCCGGTTGCGATGATTGAGGATGAGCATCAATTTGTCTTGGGATACGAAATTATATGGACCGGGACGGACAAGGATGTGGCCGTATCCTTGATTAAATCGACGCAGGCGATCTACCCAGACGCTCGGAGTTGTTCGTTGGATCGGGGGTTTTACAGTCCAGAAACGTTTGACGAATTGGATCAGTTGTTAGAGGTCAACGCAACGCTGAAGAAGGGGCGCTGTACGAAAGAGGAGCAGGAACGTCAGGCAACGGACTCGTTCAAACAAGGACGCAAAGGACATTCGGCAGTGGAATCTGCACTGAATAATTTAGGCCAACGAGGATGGGATGTGGTACGTGAAGTGAGCCCAGAGAGCTTTGAGCGGGTTGTAGCTACCGCCGTCCTGGCGGCCAATCTCCACCGGTTGGGACGTCTGGTTCTCAGCCAAGAACTGAAACGTGCCAAACGCCGACGGCGTGCAGCGTAGGAGATCTCTGAAGTCGAGTCAAGATATGACCGCGCGTTCGACGCGGATGGCAGAGGTACGTTCAGACTGCACGAAATCTACGGATATAGCATTGCAACACGACAAGAACAAAGCCAAAAACGGACGCGAAAGGGACCGAATGGACACGGGGCCTCCAAAGTTCGTCATGTCGAGGGGAAAATTGAGGAAACCTCCCAATTTCTACTGAGTCGAAATTCAAAAAACAGCTATTTTCTGCCAAGCACTATATAGTTGCTTCGGGTCGTCAACGGTTTCGTATCGTTATCCGGGAGAATAGACGCATCCGAGTGAATCACCGTATGGTTGTGCAACTCGCTTTCATAACGGATAGAGGAAAGAATGTAGCGTTCCAGGTAGCTTGGTTGATCCAAGATCATCAGCGTCTGATTTGCATTGCAAGCAAAGATTACTTCATCAAACGTTTCTGTGTTTCTGTTCTGATCTTCTACGATGAGACCAGATGGCTCACGATAAACCTTCCGCACGGGCCGGTTCAGGTAAATTTTATCCTTGAATGGTTCGGCCATTTTCTCGTAGATCCGCCGCGTACCCCGATCCCACGTTTGCATCGGTGTTGCACGTTCGATATTAAAGAATTCCAGATACCGACAAAACATGGATGCAGGCATATCGAATACGTTCGTGGCCATCAAGAAATTGACCAACATAGGTTTGAGAACCTTGTATCTGAAATCACCCGAAAAACCACCCAGATTGAGGATAACTCTCATACTGATGTAGTTGAACGGATTCAGTGCATTCAAAAATTTGGACCGGGTATGATTCAGCTGACCAATCCACTGCAACCGTTTTAGGAGTTTCTGAAATTTCCTGGTTTCCGGTTCCAGTTGCCGACTGATTTCGGAATCAAAGTCGTGCGCGTAGACTTCACCATGATACCGCACACTGTAACTGAATTGGGTATCCAGTAACTTGATCCCATGCTGCTCCATAAAAATCAAGATGTGATGGTACACAGACGGGATGCATGCCGTCACGGAGATATCAAATGGAATGGAGGTTCCGTCATCTTGTGGCATATCTGCAGTAATTGCATTGCCTCCGACCTGATCTTGTGCTTCGAATACCCGAAAATCGAATTGCTTAGGTTGCTTGTTCAGTGCCCATGCTGCACCTAAACCCGAAATGCCTGCACCGACAATGGCCACCTTCTTTTTCAGGGGCGGTGCCTCGCGATATTGTGTCTGCTCCTTCATGGTCTACGAACGGATCCGTGCAGACGACCTCCTGTAAGGCGGGTTTCACAAAGTATCTTCATGGACGAAATTCAGTTGAAAATTTGACAGGGGGTGTCGTATCTTGATTCGCGCAATAGATGTCTCCAAATGCGTTTGCTCGTTGCAATTTTGTGTCTATGTTTTTCGACCGCCATTGCCGCGGAAATCGTAAAATTATAACTGCTAATCAGAAACGGCTAGGTCAATTACAGGTATCTACCGCCTCGCGTTTCTGGATCAAGATTCCTACCCAATTCACGTTTCAATCCGTGCGGTGAGTCGGATGGTCCAAAATGGAGTGGGTTCGAATGAATACAGGTTTCCCGAGGTGAACTCCGTTGCAATGTATTTCAGTGTCGGGATATGATTCAAAGGACCTGATCCGGGATCAGGGAGACGTTCTGGAGCCAGATTTATCTTTTTGATTATGGGATCGTATGAAGGCTGTATACCCTGTATTCAATCAAACCCAGCAAGAACTCCATGGAGCAATACGGATATAGCATTCTGACTCTTTGGCAAGGCATTGGTATTGGCTTCATCGGTGCCTTGCTTCTGGCCTATTTCGGTGCACGCATCTGGATCTGGGGGATCGCCCTGCTTCTGTTGATCTACGCCGCAGGAGCACCACTCTGGCTGATTCTTTCTGCAGCGGTCCTCACCGTGACCTGGATCGTACCCCCGCTACGCAGGATTTTGTTCACCCGTCCTGTTATGTTGACCATTGATCGAATGGGACTGCTACCAGCGATTTCGGAAACCGAACGGGTAGCACTGGAGGCAGGAAAGGTCTGGATAGAGGGGGAATTATTTTCCGGGCACCCGGACTGGACCCGTATTCGGGAGGCACCTTATCCCAGTCTGAGTTCAGAAGAGCAGCAATTTTTAGATGGTCCCGTCCAAAAGCTATGTGACTTGGTCGATGATTGGAAAGTCTGGGCAGATCGGCAGTTTCCCGATCAGGCCTGGCAACTGATGCGGCAGGAGAAAATATTTGGGATGATCATTCCCTCAGAGTACGGAGGTCTGGGATTTTCCGCAATGGCAAACAGTGCGGTCGTGATGAAATTGCAGTCCCATTGCAGTCCGCTCGCAACGACCGTGATGGTGCCCAACTCTCTAGGACCTGCAGAACTGCTCATTCACTATGGGACGCAGGCGCAGCGTGAACGATATCTGGAGCGCTTGGCTGCGGGGGAACTCCTGCCGGCGTTTGCACTCACAGAGCCAGGTGCCGGTAGCGATGCAGGAGCCATACAGGCAAATGGCGTTCTGTTTCAAGACGAGTCCGGACATGTAAACATTCGGCTCAACTGGGAAAAGAGATATATTACGCTATCCACCGTGGCAGACGTTCTGGGACTCGCCTTTACGCTAAGAGACCCAGACCATATCCTCGGCCAGCAGGAAGATCTCGGAATCACATGTGCACTGATCCCCTCCGATACTCCAGGCATCAAGCGGGGACAAAGGCATGATCCGCTGGGGGTTCCTTTTGTGAATGCCCCCTTTGAGGGGCATGATGTAGTCGTACCTCTGGATGCAATTATTGGGGGGAAAAAAGGGGCGGGAGCTGGATGGAAGATGCTGATGGAAGCGCTGGCAGCTGGACGCGGAGTATCGCTTCCGGCATCTGCCATAGGAGGCTCCAAGGCCGTTTATCTCGGAGTTTCAGCGCATGCTGCCGTCCGACGCCAGTTTGGACTTCCTATCGGAAAATTTGAAGGTGTTGAAGAGCCGCTGGCACGGATCGGCGGGTTTGTGTATCTCATGGATGCTGCCCGCATCTATACTCTTGGAGCCATTGACAGTGGAGAAACACCCGCCGTCGTCACTGCGATCCTCAAGTATAATTTGACCGAACTGGCCCGCAAGATTGTCAATGACGGGATGGATATTATGGGGGGCAATGCCATTTCGTCCGGCCCGCGCAATATTCTGGCACATCACTATATCAGCAATCCCATTGCTATAACGGTGGAGGGAGCAAACATATTGACAAGGACCTTGATGATCTTCGGTCAGGGAGCACTGCGCTGCCACCCCTGGGCATACAAGGAAATCATCGCTCTGGGCGAAAAAGATCCTGCTCGTTTTGACCGCGCATTCATCGGGCATATTGGATATGTCGTACGTAATACGGCACGGTGCCTGATCCTGGGGGTCACGCACGGCCATGTGGCGATAGTCCCCGGTCGTGGGGTTGTGCGGCGATACATCCGGCGGCTGAATTGGGTGTCCGCCTCCTTTGCGTTCATGGCGGATCTAGCAATGGCCTCCCTGGGTGGTACACTGAAACGAAAAGAAAAAATCACCGGCCGCTTTGCCGATATTTTTTCCTGGATGTATCTGGCTTCCGCCACACTCCGACGGTTTGAAGCCGAAGGGACGCGCAAGGAAGATCTCCCATATTTCCAATGGGCCATGGAGTATGCCTTTGCCGAAATTCAAAAATCCTTCGAAGGTTTACTAGCCAACATGAGCGTTCCAGGTTTTACCTGGTGGGTGCGTGGACCGGCATTGCTCTGGCACAGGCTGAACAGCTTCGGGCGAGGCCCCTCCGACAAGCTGGGGCACAAAGTTGCGAGGCTTATGCAGACACCCGGTCCGCAGCGGAACCGAATTGCTGCAGGAGTTTACCTAGGGGAAGATCGTACCCGTGGACTGAGCCGCATGGAGCATGCATTTGGCTTGGTTGCCGGGGTTCGTCCGATTGAAACCAAGGTTTCGAAAGCAGTACGTTCGGGTGCCTTGGCAAGAAAACCCAAAAATACACGATTCGATCGAGCCCTTGGGGCCGGAATAATTTCTAAAGAAGAGGCCGCACAAATTCAGGAAGCAGCCAAAGCTGCGTGGCATGCCGTGCAAGTGGATGACTTCGATGAAGCATCGTATTTGCGGCACCATGCATCTAAAAATACTAGTGAACTATGATTCTTCTCAAAAATCTGTTAATAATTCTTCACGTTTTGACGGCATCTGCCTGGTTTGGCCTGAGTCTGCGGTTGGGTAGTCAGGCGAAATTTGCTGTGGCCGGACACCCTGCGGTTGCCATTGATGGCACTCGTACAATTTCACTCATGGGGATCATGATCTTCGCGACATTTGTGTTCTCTATGAGTCTGCTGATGGTAGGTGGTGGCTATTCGGGGCAAATTCAATATCACATCGCTTCAGGTTTGATCATTCTCCTTTTGGGGATTCAGTATCTACTCCTGCGCCCGCTCTGGAATTTGCTGCGTAAAGCCATTGAATCAACCAGTGAGTCCGAGATCTCCGAGCAACCGGGAAGACAGATTGTCTTTCGTGCTCGCTTCATTGCCGTGGTTGCAGGATTCTGTCACCTCTTATGGTTCACGATTCTGATCCTCATGTTCTGGAACAGATTCTGAGGTAAAGCATTCAATCAATCAAGTTCGGGGGACCTCTTAATTTAATGGTACCCCCTGCATGTTGAATCTAACCTATATCAATGGCAACTGAACGTATGAACGAAAACTGGCGGCAGGTATGCAGCCAGATTCGATCCATTTGGAACGAGGTTGAATTTGAGGACAAAGAAATGAAGCGGGCGCGAGGGAATATGCGCAAGATGGTTCAACTCATTCACGATAAGACCGACGAGCCAACAAGCGAGATCTTTCAAAAGATCAGTGCGATCATCTGATCGCTTTGCAGAGGTTGAGCCCTGAGGTTCGCCAATCATCTGCGATGGCTTGCTATGTTCTGATACTGCTACTTTGGCAGGTTCCCCCACCGGATCTGGAACTAGCACATGAGGCTGTTGGGAACCAGGAGTATGGGCATGCACTCCGATTATTGGACGCGTTTCTTGAATCGGACACAACCCATGTGGAAGGACGCTATCTTCGCGGAATCGCTCTAAGAGAGCGTGGTCGTGATCCAACGCTCCAAAACCGCCTTCAACATTTTCTCGCTCGCAGTGCAAACGATTTTGAGTTTGTCCTCGCACAGGATTCCGCCTACCGGGATGTTCTGTTGCAGTACGCCATTCTCGCGCGGTATCAGAATGATCTGGAGCAGGCCATCACATTGGGAGAAGCCCAGTTAAGGCACCGCCCAGAACTGGATTATGTGTTACCACGGCTACTATCATTCTACTGGCGCTACATTGTAACCACTAAGCCACAAGAAGCAAGGGGATGGCTTCGTCGCCAGACAGGAACCCTCTCCACGCTCTTCGTTGGCCGGGCGTACGAGCGACAAGGTCTGTATGAGGCGGCAGAAAATATCTACCGTGAAAGTGACTTGGCAGACCAGGCGATTACGCGATTGGCAAAAGCGCGATTGGACTTTGCACGGATGCGCCCGGAAGAAGGGACAAGGTCCGTGGAGGAGGCGATCACCAACCTGAGTAGGAAGGTGGATGCCCTCATTCTCTTTGAAGAAATAAAGACGATTGCCAGCCCCGAAGAATTGGCCGCATTTGAGCGAATTGAAAATGTAGAGGGGTATCAGAGGTTTTTCAATGTCTTCTGGAATCGCCGGAATCCGATGCCAGCGGCTCCCTACAATGCACGCATGGCGGAGCACTACCGGCGATTACGCAAAGCAGAGCAGGACTATTTATTCAACGGGCTCCGCTCATGGTTTCGGAGTATGTTTACACACGACGAAGCCTATTTCCCCCCTACGTATTTACTCAGTTCTGATTTCACGGACCAGGGGATCGTATTCATCCGTCACGGCGAACCAGACGACTACACCATCGGCGAAGCAAATTCCTGGCTATACCATGACTCTGTGCTGGTTTTTCATTTTGCTCCAACCTGTATTTCGCAAATCTGTGGAATCACGGAGCACTTCGTACCCTACCCTGTTGGGCCTACCTTTGAACCATCACTTGTAGGCCTGGATGCACTGGATGCGGAGCGAAGGAGCGTAGCGTTTCTTGTTGACGGACTGAGTACGGATCGGCATCGATGGCCTTCCGGTACCCGCTACTGGGAAGTCCCCTATGTTGTGGGTGCATTCCGAGGGATGGATGGGCGGACGCTGCTGGAGGTTTACTACGAAGTCCCTGTACATGAAACGGCACGGGTTTCCGGGCCTGATTCCGTCATCGTGGAAGCCGGCTTTGCCGTCCACGGGAATAACTGGGATCGCATCAACTATATCCGGGAGCAAACCCCGCATGTCCGGGGAGCTCCCGGGACCGTTGACCGATTCCAGCTTGATTTACCTGCGGCACCCTTCAATTTTGCACTCCATGCCCGAGTGCTGGGGGGAGTGCATCTGCAGGTAACCCGCTTTCGTTACACGGTGCCCAGGTTTACCGATACGGGCTTGCAACTCAGTGATATTCTCCTGGCAGACAGCATGGATACCGTACCGGATGCAATCGGGCGTGATGAGATGATCCTGTATGTGAATCCATCTAGGAAATTTTTAAGATCTGAAACGCCCCTCGTGTACTTTGAAATCTATAATCTGGAACGCGAGACGGATGGACAGACCAGATACCGCATTGCCTATTCGCTGATTCCCCATGATGAGGATCAAGCCGGCGCCATCACCTTGCAGACCAGTGAGCAGCGAAGCTCCCAGAGGTCTCCACTCTCTTATGTCTCCATTGAGTTGCAGGAGGCATCGCGCGGAAGCTACCTGTTGGAGGTAGAAGTGGAGGATCTGGTCTCGGGAGCAACTGCACAGGCTGCAAGAGTGCTGATCCTGGAGTAGGTCTGATCACTTTTTCCGCGCAACCACATAATGGCTGAGTGCATGCATGGCTCTGCGAGCCTCGGAGTCTGGAAAAACTTCCAGTAAAGATTGTGCCGCTCTCACATGATCCTCCATACGCTCTTGCGCATAGGCGAGTCCTCCGGTCGATTTGACGAACTCGAGAATGATCTGCCGGTTTTCCTTTGACTGCTTGCCTCTACGTATAATTTTCAGGATTCGTTTCCGCTCGGGCGGGTCTGCCACTTCAAGTGCATGGATCAGAGGAAGCGTCACCAGTTTCTTTTGAAGGTCCGCTCCCACAGGCTTCCCAACTTCCTGCGTTCCAAAATCAAAGAGATCATCCCGGATCTGGAATGCCAGCCCCAGCTGCTCCCCATACTCTCCCATCGCGTTCAGGCTCTGCTCGTCTGCACCCGCACTTAACGCACCACAGCGTGTGCATGCGGACAGGAGCGAGGCCGTTTTGTCTGAAATGATCCTGTAGTAAGATTCTTCGTCAACATCCATACTCCGGGCACGCTGCACCTGGCGAAGTTCTCCCTCACTCATACGTTTCACCGCGTTACTGAGAACTCGCAATAGGTCATAGTCATCATGCTCCAGGGCTAGGAGCAGGCCGCGACTTAGGAAGTAGTCCCCAAGCAGAACGGCTACCTTATTGCCCCAAAGTGCGTTGATGGAAAAGGCGCTCCGCCGTTTTTCTGATTCATCTACTACATCATCGTGCACAAGTGTAGCAGTGTGAAGTAGCTCAACAAGTGCAGCAGCGCGATAACTCCGCTCACAGACACCCCCACATGTTTTAGCAGTCAAAAGCACCAGTAGTGGCCGGATCCGTTTACCTTTCTGACGCAGAAAGTACCGCAGCACCAGATTCAGCAGCCCATGTTCTACACGCATGGCCGCCTTGAAGTGGCGAGAAAATTCCTTCAGATCGTCCGCCACAACGGATTGGAAGTCTCGTACCGCGACCACTGGTTCCTTCTGGTTTTCCGCCATCTATGCAGTAATACGTTAAAGGACTTGGCTAAGACTCACGTATCGATTCCTCATGAGAATATTAACCGAAACCATGGCGATTTTGACGGAGCAGTATCAGGAAGAATGGCACGCCGCAGAGTGCTGTAACAATGCCAACCGGCAATTGTGCGCCGGGCAAAAGCGCTCTGGCTGCAAGGTCTGCCCAGAGAAGAAAAATTGCCCCAGCCATAAAGCTTGCCGGTAATACCCGTCGATGGGTTACACCGGTGAAGGAACGGACGGCGTGAGGGACAATCAACCCCACAAACCCAATTGCTCCACTTGCGGCAACGATTGATCCAGTCACGAGCGAAGCCAGAACAATCAGGATTCGTTTCACAGACTCAACCGGTACACCGAGTGAGTGGGCAGACTCGTCGCCCGTCAGCATCCCATCCAATGGCTGCGCTAACACAAGTAATACGACAAGACCAATTGAGACGGCAATTGCAGGCCAAATGAGCGTATTCCATGTTGCCAAATGGAGTGAGCCCAGAAGCCAGAATAAAACCGATCTCAGTTTATCCGGATCCGGAGAAGACAGGGTGATAAAGGAGGCCAGAGCACCCATCAGAGATGCAACAGCAACCCCGGCCAAAAGTAGCCGTGTCACGGACAGATGTCCCCGACTGCCTGCTACACTATAGACGATGAGGATTGCACATAATCCTCCTGCGAAGGCGGCAATCGGCATTGAGAGGGCTTTTGAGATCAGAGGGGGCAAAAAGCCCAGATAGAATAATGATGCGCCCGCGGTTGCACCACTGGAGATTCCCAGGATGTAGGGCTCTGCCAGCGGATTACGGACCAATGTCTGCATTGCAGCGCCAATGATTCCGAGCCCACCTCCCACAATCAGGGCAAGTACAGCACGAGGAAGACGCAGATGCCAAACAATACGATCTGCAATCGGATCTGGAGCGGTGCCATATCCAAATGTAGCATGATGCCACAGTACCGACAGCGCTTCGATAAATGACACCTCTCTCCCCACGCTTACGGAGATCATCACACTCAAAAGCGCCAGGGTTAGTAGCGCAGCTGTCCAGCGGTTCATGGGCTCGTCACAGCTTTAGGATGCAACACCCGTGCGAGTTCCCAGGACCCTGCTAGGAGACGCGGACCGGGCCGTAAAATAGCAGGGTCAAGTCTAAAGACCTGATCAGAAACAATGGCAGGCAGGATATCCCAGGTTGAATGATGCGTCAGTAGTTGGGACTTGTTGAACTCAGGGCCAAATGAGACTACAATTACATCCGGACTGGAGGTCAAAACGAACTCATCTGTCAGAACAGGAAACCGTACGGATTGGGTTCTTGTGATGCTATGCCCACCGGCAAGGTCAATCACGTCATGAATGTAGCTCCCCTGCCCAAAAGCATACAACGTGACTGGCTCTACCAAAAACAGCACGTCTGGTTTTTCGGGTAGGTTTACGGTCAGCATAGCAAGTTGGGTGAGTGAGTCTTCAAGCTGTGTCGCACGCTTGTGTGCGACTTCTAATGTACCGAGTAGTTCGCCTAGATCCCGCATCGCCCGCGTTACGTCTTTGAGTGTATTCACAGCAACAAAGTAGACAGGGACCCCCGCTGCTGCAAAAGTATCCGCATCCCTTGGGTTATTCACCTGCTCACTTGCAAAGACCAAATCTACGTCAAGAGCGACAATGGCTTCGAAATCCATTGGGATGACACTGTACCGGGGCAGTGAATCAACCGCAGGAGGAAAGTCGTCGTAGGCCGATACTCCGACGACTTTTGATCCGGCCCCGGAGGCAAAGAGAAGTTCTGTGATATTGGGTGCCAAAGGGGCAATTCTCTCAATTCTCAAGGGTACCTCTACGGTGCGATCTAGATCATCCTGGACCGTACGTTCGCCCCCCAAACTGGTTGAGCAGCCGGTAATGACCAGGAAAAGCAGACAGATTTGACGCATTGAAAATCGGACGGATGGCACCCGCAGACAGATCAGAAGTTATAACAAGGAAATCCTTTTTCCTTGAATGAGCGGTACGCGCCTCCATACCTCAGACTTGAATGCAATCGAATTGGCTGGGATGATTGATCATACCAAGCTTGGCCCTAACACTACGATCAAAGATATCAACGTTCTTTGTCAGGAAGCCGCTGCGTATGAGTTCGCTAGTGTGTGTGTGCCTCCGTGTTACGTTAGGGAAGCTAAATTGATGCTCCACGAAAAGTCTCCATCGGTCTGCACCGTGCTGGGATTCCCGCATGGGAATAATTGTACTGCCACGAAAGCCAAGGAAGCATTGCTTGCTCTTGAGGAGGGGGCAACCGAGGTTGATATGGTCATGGCGGTGGGGATGCTGAAGAGCAGCTTATGCAAGGATGTCGAAAAAGATATTGAGGCGGTTGTACGAGTTTGTGAGGGTGCTGCCCTAGTGAAGGTGATTCTTGAATGTGTTCTACTCACGGATGAAGAAAAACGTACTGCATGTCGTTTAGCGAGCAATGCCGGGGCAGATTATGTCAAAACCTCAACGGGATATGCGGGCGGAGGAGCCACCGAGAAAGATGTTGCTCTGATGTATGATGTAGTTGGAGATACTCTTGGCATCAAAGCATCCGGTGGAATACGGACAAATATTGAAGCACTGGCGATGATTCGAGCAGGGGCGAACAGGATTGGGGCCAGTGCATCGGTTGCAATTATCCAAGGAATGGAATGATATCTGATTCGAATCGCTGTTTAATCCTGATTTGTTTACTTCTTAGCGCAGCCGGCTGCTCAACTCCAGGGCCGCCATCACTGGTTGATACGATTCCTCAAAAAGACGTAGACGAGGTACCAATTGACTGGACCGAATATGAGAACTTCAATCCAGAAGCATACCGGGAACCGTCTAGGAATCCTTCGCCCATGATCCAACACGATGTTCCTGAGGTACTGTTATCCACAGAGGTTCCGTTCTTCAATCCCCCGGAGGGGCAATCGGGGTTTCGGGTTGAGATTCTCTCTACGCTGAATAAACAAGAAGCAGACCAGGTGGTCGAAGATGCTTTGGCATGGTGGCGGGATTTTGTCGAGGACAACTCGCTCCATGCATTGTATCCACAGATTGAATCAGAGCCACCGGTATACCAGGATTTCCGTGCCCCTTATTATCGCGTTCGGATCGGAAACTTTATCAATCGGGATGATGCTGAACGCCTCCTGGAGGTGATTGAGAAAAGTTATCCCAGTGCATTCATCGCACCGGATATGGTCATTATTGGGACACCAATAGAGTAGTTGGGGACGTATATAATCCCCCGGCTTATTGTGTGACTACGAGCCGAATGCTGCTCCATATGCAGCATTAAACCTTTTGGCGCTGGATCAAAGAAACAGGGGGGCGTCCCTTGCGTTGAAGGGGGTCGGAAAACATATCTCTTATCATACTCTCATGTACCGATTCAGCACTGCAATCTTCTTACTGGCGTTTCTCTTATTTGGAGCCAACGACGCATTTTCTCAGCGACCATCATCCCCTCGCGGTGAGGCATCAACGCAGATTGGAGAAGCGTGGATTGTTGTTGATTACGGGCGCCCAATCCTCCGCGGTCGCACAGGAATCTTCGGTTCTGATGAAGACTATGGGACCCTGGTGACCGGACCTGCACCAGTCTGGCGCGCGGGTGCAAACAAATCAACAAGGTTACACACGCAGGTCCCCCTCATGATTGGCAATGTGGAGGTTGCGGCCGGTGAGTACAGCATATTCGTCGATCTAAGCCAGAGTGGCTGGACCTTTATTCTTTCCACGCACACAGCCAAAGAGTCTGGCAGAGCTCCCGGTGAGGGAATCTGGGGAGCCTACGGCTATACTCCTGATAAAGATATCGTGCGTGTTCCCATGACGGCGAGCGAGATGACGCACAGTGCAGATCAATTCACGATTGGATTTTTCGATGTGACTGAGGGGGGTGGCGTGCTTTCTATGATGTGGGAGCATACAATGGCGAGCGTCCCCTTTGCAGTCGTTCAGTAGCGGCCGTTCACTTTGACAGATTGAACCACAGCATCTTCTTCAGAAATTGAGCGGATGCCGGGAGGAAGGGAATTCATTTCTTCACACAGCGCCGGTCTGGCTTGATGGTTTCTTGACAGGCCAGATCATTCGTGCGAACGATGCGATCAAGTTAACTGCCTCCGAGCGTCAGTATCAATAATCCCCGCCTCAATGAAATGTGATGCGTGTCCCCACGTTAAACGTTCTGGGTAAACCAAGGAATACTTCTGCATCATCCGCCCTCCCCATATTTGTACCATTCCCAGTGTAGGCATGAAAGCGGGAATTATTTACGGCATCCTGCACATAGAACGCATCGGTTACGTTGAAGACATGAAAAAACAGTCGAAAACCATAACGGCCTCTATTAAAATCATAGCCAGCCTGTAGATCAAGCACCGTGTATCCCGGTGCTTCCCATACGGCACCCCCCCGATCACTATATCCTGCAGGATCAAAATCTGCAAAATGCTGAGCGTAGGAGCGCCCCGTCAGCCTAACATGTAGCCCGGAATACGGGAACACCGTTATCGCATAGGCAACTTGTGTCTGGGGGGCATCACCCACCTTCACTCCACTCAGTGGAAGCGATACCTGCTGTTGGCTATCCGGATTGGAACGATCAAGTGTATAGATGCCCGATACATCATCCGTATAATGCCAATCACCCAAAGAAAACGCGCCATCCACACGCACGAAATCCACCGGCTGCCAGGCAAGCTCTCCTTCGATTCCTTTGTGCTGTGCATTCAGCCCTTTGATACTTACGAGTTCATCGTTACCGCTTTGCTCCACAAGGTTGCGGGTCACCGTACGATCATTCCATGTCGTGTGGTAGAGATTTAGCTTCGCCGTCATTTTTCTATTGAGAGACCTGAAACTTATACCGCTTTCCACCCCGACGAATGTTTCGTTCTGAGGATCTGGGTTTATGCTACCGGAGATGGCATCAATGACACCATCAAAAACAGGCACTTTGGAAACATGGCCTGCATTTGCATAAACGGAGATCGCATCACTCAGGCCATAACTTACACCACCTTTGATCTGATACCCGCCAATGGAGGGAGGAGACGTCATGAAAAATCCTCCCTTTCCGTCATCTCTAAAGAAATCTTCAAAGGAATATTTAACACTGGAATAGCCTGCAACCGCAAAACTGTTCCATGCGCCTGCATCAAACTGCCCCTGCAAGAATCCTCCGATCCAGTTTACCGTCACTTCATCATTGTATTCAAAGCGATCCCCCAGTTGCAGGACCTTCCCCTCTGGGTCCCAGAAGTCGCTATCGTCAATCCGCAGATACCCCTCTCCTCCGAGTAGATCCCTGACCGTACTGAAATGCTGAATCTCAGCCGTACGCCAGTCTATCCCCGCCTCCAACTTGAGGCGACTGCTCATCTGGTGTGTCAACTTGGAAATAGCTCCCACTGTCCACTGCACATTATGACGGTTTCGGATTATGCCGAAAGACTGTCCGTTCTCTCTGTTCCATCGAATCGTTGCATCATAGTCGGGAACCGGGGACGGGCCATCATAATTCTGGATCAACGCACCATGGCGGCCTGAGCCACCACCCTTTCCTCCTGAATAATACAAGGTAGTGGAAAGCAGAGACTTATCTGTCAGCTGTCCAAAATGGCTTAGACTCAAAATGGGCTTGTGAAAAAAATTCTCAATTTCATCAATATATTCGGCATTCTTGCGCCGCACGGGCCCAAAGCCATTGTGCTGATCCCGTGTATAGCTCTCTGAAACGGCACCGATGTTTTGATTCCAGCGCCGCCCTCCTTCCGGGAATTGCCGCAGGATATCGGCTATCGTCTCTTCATCCAACCCATCCTGCTCAAACACTTTTCTTGCAAAGCCGTGGTCATAGGCAGCAATATTCTGCCGGAACAGATTTTGCCCATGGCGCTGAGGTGTACCGATTGCAAAAAAGTCTATGCGATGTCTGCTGCTTGCATTCCAACCAACTGCAGCGTAGTAGGACCACATGTCCGTCCACGTTCCGTCCACATACCCTCGTCCCGTCTTCTGGACCCCGGATACGGTCACGGCAACCTTACCATTAATCAGCCCGGAAGACAACATGAGGTTCGTCTTACGAAGTCCATCATTACCGAATTCCTGTCTAAGAAGTACTTGTCGGGTATTGCGCGCCGGATCGGTGAGAATATTCATTGTACCACCAATGGACGGCGTAGCCAGCGTGACAACGGACAAGCCACGTTGAAGCTGGATGGAGTTCATCACCTCTCCCAAACCATCCCAGTTTGACCAGTAAAGCCAGCCATTTTCCATGTCATTGGTTGGAACCCCGTTGATCATGATGGCAATATTGCGCTGATTGAACCCGCGTACATTCACACGCGCGTCACCCGCACCACCTCCCTGGACTGTACTGTAAACCGACGGTGCATTGTTGAGCGCCAGTGGCACATCACGCGAGCCAAGATCACGCCGCAACTCTGCTCGCCCCACCGTCGTGAAGGAAACCGGAGTCCGCTGCTCCAATGCTCTTGAAGAAAATACCTCCATACCCTCCAAGGCTACGCTGGTAGACTCAAGTTCAAAGTTCAGTACGATATCTGCACTCCGCACGGTCACCACCTGTGAGGCATCTTCATAGCCCACAAAGGAAACGGTGATCGTATAGGTACCGGACGAAAGGCCCAAGAGCTCAAAACGCCCTTCTGCATCCGTTGTAGTTCCACGGGAAGTACCCTCCAGGATCACAGAAGCACCAGGCAATGAGTCACCGATATCAAGCGTGATAACGGTCCCAGTTACGTTATACTGTGCCAGAGAGGCACTTACAAAAAAGAGGCCTGCAAGGACTGTCAGGAGGTGTTTCATAGTAATTATCCGAAAGCCCCAATAAAATCTCCAACTGTTCTGAGTAGTGATAAACTGTTGCAAGTAACCGATGACGAAAATGAGATGATGTGACGGAGTCACGAGTTCATATATCCGAGAAGATCATTTCTACATGCGTCGTTGAACAGTTTCTATGACAAAATCGCTGAAACCCTTTTTGGGAAGAAGTTCATTTTGTCTGAGACAAAAAATCTTTAGACACATCACCCAAAATTTGGGATAGTTTTGTCTTCCATTCGCTCATCAAAACCAGTTCACAATGCATTGTCTGACCACTGTCCGTAACCAGTTCTAGTTCGCCGGCGGGCGTACTATTTTCCCAGGCGTAGCTGCTGGACAAGAAGTGTAGTAGTTCTCGTTTATACTCCGTATCAAGATTGTCAAGGTGATCCCCCTTGGTTTCGATGGCAGCAATGCGTTGATTGCGCCCCTCAGTCTTAACCGCAAAAATAAAGTCAGGATAAACCTTGCCCTTCTTCCAGCCCTGGATTCCATATTCTGAGCGGGCGACATTGCGATGCCACCATGTTAATGCCGTTTCTCCATCAAGATATACCGCTACATCACGCTCGTCTTGATTAAATTCTGACTGGTACTGTGGTGTGAATAAACTCCTTTCTAAAGGTCTACCATGTTTATTCCTCAGTTCGGTATTATTGATTGACCAATTTGAGTCAACATACCGCGGCATTTTCCAGTTTTGGCCATCAAGACGCAACCGAAACTGAATATCCCCCTCAGCTACCCGATTCTTAAAAAGTAATTCTGCTTGAATATCCCGTTCCTTTTCCAGCTCTTGGTACAGTTTTTCAATAATCAGGGCGGCTATACCCCCAAGCATCTTGCTGTTGAAACCCCGGCTAAGAAGACCGTCAAGTAATCTGCCTACAATCTCGCGTCCTATAAATGGATTCAAAACAATATCCGAGATCCTCTGAACCGCATAAACCGGATCAAAGGTAAGATCTTCAGAATTTGAAATGATTCCCTCGGAATGGACTAGTTCTCCATCATCCGATACACTGATCTGTTGTAATTGTGCATCAACAGGTTGAGCGTTCTTTGGAATAGCGTTTGCAATATGATCAGGGTTATATCCCTGCCAGTCGATTCGCGACAGTACATCTGTTTCATAATCAAGTTCACGCACTTTATTTCTATCTGCCACCATGACTTTCGGCAAAAATATTTCTGTGGAATGGAATTTCTGGCGACGATCAATCCTTCCAAATCCAGCCTCAGAACTGTCAATATGATCCTGACTTACCTGAAGAAGCAGATCCCCTAAGCCCTCTTTCTCTAACCCGTCCTTAATCGCCTTGATGACTTCAGCGGTTCTGGCGTGATGCGTAACAACATAGCACTCATCCAATGCTTTGCTGCCAGTCTTTCTTGCACCCGGCTGGCGGAGAATACGCCCAACTAGCTGTGTCAATGCTTTCAAGTTTGAGCTTGCAGCAAGCGTGCACAATATATAGGCAAAAGGACAGTCCCAGCCTTCCTGGAGGGCCTGCTTTGTGATAATGACTCGAATCTGATTGGATGAAGATAGTAGATCTTGGTTCTCCGGCTTGCTCAGGTCATTCTGCTCTGATGTCTTGATCGCGATTTCGGACTCATCAAAGCCAGTTGTGAGAAGCCATTCTTTTACCTCATCGCTATGAACATAGCTGGTTTCCCGCTGATCTTTCCCAGTACGTTCTACCTGGATCAATAAAATTGGACGGATATAGCGATTGGTTTCTGCCCGAAATTGATCGGCATGGGCCCGAAGGTCGTTCAGCTTGGTCAATGCCACATCTAATGTGGCGCGCCAATCCGTACCTTGACATGGATTGAGAGTGAGCGGCATTTTGATCATGTCCTCGCGATCCAAATCACGGCCCGTAACCTCAACCAACAGGTTTGCAAACCGTCCAGGTCTTGGATTTTTTCCACCACGCGGCTTTACATCCTTCGGTGTTGCTGTGAGTTCCAGCACAAGACTCGGGTTAAACCCATAAAGCGTTTCGAAGGCAAGATCGGAAACTGCCTTATGCCCCTCGTCCAGAACCACTAATGGGCGTATGATCCGCAGTGCATTACCAAGAGAATCTTTCACCCGTAGAAAAATGTCCCCTCCATAGGTTTCGAGATTGGGGATGTTATCCTTAAGCTTCCTATGAGCCTGCTCTTCTCCTTCCGGTGGGGAGAATCCATGCACATCTCCTCTATCCCGAAAAATCTTCAGTAACTCCCGGTTCCTCCGATTTGCGGATGGTAACTTCAGAAGCATAACGCAAAGATTTCCCTCTAAATCCCATACGTTGAGGGGGGAGGTCTTCTCCATAATTTTGACACGTCCTGCGGCGGCGCGATCAAGCACTTGGCGATATGGATGTTGACGATTCTGAAATGCCCTCAACGTCTGCCTGTAGATCGCCTCATTGGGAACGATCCACAGCACAAATCCAGTATTCGCCGAAAGATATTGCCCCATGATTTTTGACACGCCAGATACGGCCAGAAAAGTCTTACCGCCTCCCGTAGGGACCTTAAGCACTACATTCGGTACAAAATGCCCACATCCATCTTTGCGTTCTGAGTAGGGTATGTTTTGACGGGAGACTGGTAGTTTGCCTGCTGCTTTAAGCTTATTCCAAGCTTTCTCAGCAAAGTCGGGGATTGAAATGTCTACATCATCCAGATAGGAGGCTACGACTTCTGCGACCTTGTCTGACTTTTGCTTCTCTTCTTTCAAGTGATGGAGATACGCATCCAGTGTGCTAAGCACCCGGTCCTGATACTCTAACTGGCGAAGCCCCATTGTTAATCCTGTGCAATTTGATAAAGTGAAAATGGCAACGGAACATACTCAACGGGGATCTTTTGCTCTGTCAACATTCTCTGGCTCACATATTTTGCAGGCGCAAAAACTAGGTGTCGTTTGTCTTGGTCGTGAGATGTAAATTCCCTTGCGCGGGAAAGCGTGAGTGCAGCTTCTGAAGATTTCAGCCAATCCAAGTCGGGTTTGTACATCAGCCAGACATGGTGGTCGCCAGCATGTCCCAGATAGAACTCCATTTCTCGCACTCCCTGCAAATCCAGAACCTGATTCGTGGCCATATGGAAAAGTACAGCACCAATTCCCTCATAAGGGGGGAGCGTCTCTCCCGTTAGCATCTTATCAATATCTACTGGATTACCAAGTGTGCAGTAGGTAAAGGAACCACCCAGTCCCTCAGTCTGCTTTTCAACCTTTGTCTCACCTGTCACAATTAGGTCTCCTTTTTGTACTCTCGGTTTGATTTTATCATATTCATGACTGTGCTTATCCTGAAGAGCGTTGACTAGATCAATTACTCTGTCCGAATTCTTCAGCTTTGTCCATGTGATGTTCTCCCTCATCAACTCCGTCTTCTGCGTGCCCGTATAATCATAACCATGAATCACTCTTCTAATGCGTTCAGCCGTGGCACTGTCAGCATAATCTTCGCATTCCACAAGAATAAATCTACGCTCTCCGCCGTCCTGCTTATTTAGAGCCAGCACAGCATGGGCTGTCGTTCCAGAGCCTGCGAAAGAGTCGAGGACAAGTGCGTCTTTGTCGGCCCCAATGCTAATTATACGTTCCAAAAGCCCCAGTGCTTTGGGGTTGTCGAATGGGGCTTCCTGATCATGGAAGATTTGCTTGAGAAGCTTGCGTGCGCCATCGGTGTGACCGACTTCCGAATAAGGCCAGATGGTGCGAGGAACTACACCCTGCTGAACGTCGCGAAGATAACGCTTCAATCGAGGTACGCTCTTCCCTCCTGAAGGAAAATAAATACGATTTTCCCGTATCCACTTCTGCACCGTTTCTTTACCCGTTCTCCAGCAAGCCCCTCTAGGTGGACGATGCCTTTCCCCGGTCTCTGGATTCTTAATTTCATAGTCGTACTCTGCTGAATAGGTCTTAACACTTAAATCTCCAGATTGCCAAGGACCACGCCCATCGTGGTCATCGTAACCATAGCGTTTGTTCTGTTTTTCTTCCCGCGGCAGCAGGCGACGTGACCATTCAGGACGGGCATAGCAGACAACAAAATCATGATCGTCAGAAAACCCCTTTGCATCGTTGGATGGCGAGTATTTTTTCTGCCAGATGATGTTACTTACAAACTGATCACTCCCAAAGATCTCATCCATCATTGCCCTCAAGCGGTGCTGTTCGTTGTCATCGATTGAGACAAAGATTGCTCCAGTTTCCGAAAGTAATTCATTCAATAACCTGAGACGTGGCCACATAACGCAACACCACTTCTCATGCCGCAATCCGTCTTCAACACCGACAGGATTAGCATCTAGCCACTCGCGAACCATGGGGGCGTTCACATTATCGTTATAGCACCAATCTTCCTTCCCAGTGTTATAGGGCGGGTCTATGTAGATACAATCAATCTTTCCGGCGTAGTGGGGCAAGAGTGCTTTCAATGCATGAAGATTATCGCCGTGGATGATGAGGTTGCCATTCAGACTAGGCCCACCGACCCCCCTGTCGGGATGAATTTCAAGCGGTCTGAAGGGCACAGCCAGATGATGATTGTAGACAAATTCCTTGCCCTTGAAAACAATCTCACTCATGACCCGACATCAAATCTTGGCATATAGAGCAGTCGACAGGTTGTGTACACAGCACAACGCTCGTGCTACGATGATTCTTCATGAATTTTGCGCTTGTAGAGCTTCTCTATTCCTAATTTTTTGAAGAATATACGATGCCGAATCTCAGCGTCCTTAAATATCTTGTCCCACTTGATGACCTGAATGAAAAGGTTGATATTATCATACCACGTGAACCAACCAAGTTTGTCCGGCATTTCCTTGAAATTTTTTTCATTGCGAAGCCATTTCTCTACTTTGTCACTAATATCGCATACGACAAAGCCATATGCAGGAGTATTTAACGTAACCTCAATTGAACGTCCCTTAGGAGTCTTGTATTCTCCTTCACGAATCTTATTCACATAAGATACAATCTTCTTTACAGGATCCTCCTTTGAGGAAGGATTTACAAAATCGTCGTACTGCGGTCTCTTAAACTCAAAAATCGTTATCGGATAACTTACCACATTGTCTTCCCTGAACATAAGTGGATTATCAAATACCAGAATATCCGGTCGCTCGGGATTTCCGTTGCCAAGAGGTTGGTCAGAGGCAACATAATTTGTATAATTAAGTCGCTCCTCCAAAAGCCACAAGTTATGGTGCTCGAAAGGAATTGTATCCGTATTCTCCCTTCGGCGAAGTATTATGTCATGGAGAGTGCTCTCGAAAGAATACTTTCCATTCTCGCATTGCTCAAGACTCTTATTAAGTAGATCAAGAACACATTTGCGGAATACCACATATTCCGCTAGCTTAGCCTTACTTGAACCGGATAGATCATCCACTAAATCAGGTAGATTCAAATCGCTCTGATCGGGGCTCTCGGAAGACAAAAACGTTGCCAGTTTGCTTTTGGTATTACTCTCCCGGCGGTATTCGTCTGCATGAAGGACAGCTTCTATTTGTTCATCGGTTGATTTATGGGACAACCCGGAAATGTCTACTTTTGCCAGATTTTCTTTATACCAAGGTGCCTCATTGTCAACATAGGACTGGACGCGCTCTTCCTTTTTAGCCTGTCTAGTTTTCATGGTTGATTCAACCGCACTCGCTGCGATTCCGGCAGTTTCCGTTTCAATCATCGATTGGCCAATCGGATATGACACTTCGGGAGATTTCCTAAACTTGAAACCACCGCGTTCCACAGATACGTTTGCATCAAGATAGGTGCCAAACACATACGCTCTAATAATAAATCTGTGATTGCTTTCGTCATAGAACACCTCTTCAAATTCGGGGATGTGATCGGAAAGTTGGATCTTCGATACTTCACGCTTGTGGGCAACAAGACTAATTTGATTGCTGAGAAACCTGGGCCTGTACAGCTTGAATATGCGTACTGAAAAAACTTCCTTATCATCTTCCTTAGGCAGAGAAAAAGAAGAAGGAGTTACCTGGAGCTCCTTTATAAATTCTCCTAATTCGTTTTCAAAAAAATCATTTAGACATATTGACTCATCACCGTTTCCCCCTTGACTACGGTCCTCAAAAAGAATAATTCTCGGACATTTAAATTCCTCAGAAATAAAAAATGGCAGAATGCGTTGCACAAGTACCTTCCCGATGGTTTCAAGTTTTTTGTCAGGAAAGACACTGTTACGTAGATAGCGTATTTTGACAATACTTCCTGTATCATTGGATTTAGCCTCGTCGTAGCTGAGCCCGGAAACGATATTATTATTGCGGCCTATCGAAAAATTTACAGATTCTAACTTATCCTCACGCTTAAACACACTCTGAACAGAGAGCCTCTTAAAATGCTTGAGGCACACAATACGCCCAAATCCCTTACCTCCTCTGTCAATTTTTTGATCCGTGTAGAGCGTATCGAACGATTCAACATGCCGTTCCGTAAACCCAATCCCGTTATCCTTAACTTCAAAACCTTCAACTTCAGGGAGGCTTTGACTAACGCCTGTTTGATTACTTCGTAATACGCGAACTTTAACACATCCGTCTACACGGGCTGCCTCTTCAATTGCTTCAACAGCGTTTACGATCAACTCAATAAGAGCAGCGTACGGTTCAGTTCTTCCACCAATATTTTGGATAGCCCGCTCAAGATTGATTTTGCTCATTCAAAATTCACCCATTACCTGGAGGAATGTACCAATATCTTGGAATTCTGTGCCAACCTACCGAGCTGAATACTTAACATACTCATAATCATTTCGGTACGACTGAACGAAAATGTCAAACTTGTACTGCCCACATTAAAACGTGCGTAGCCCGTGCTACCTCCCTATATGCTGCAAATCAACCGCAAACTATTGAGTACAGACGGCACATCACGCAACCCAAGATTACGTTGAAACTCTGCTCGCCCCAGCGTCGTGAAGGAAACCGAAGTCCGCTACTTTGATGCTCTCGAAAAAAACACCTCCATGCCTTCCAAGGCTATACTAGCGCATGAACAGCCCACCATTGACATCTATGGTCTCACCGGTGATGAAGGTATTTTCGATCAGAAGTTTCACCGTCTGCGCGATATGATTACTCTCTCCATTGAAGTCTACAGGCGTATCAGCTGCCATGGCCGCCAGTTTTTCATCGGTCGAGTATCGGTCATGAAATGGTGTGAGAATCACACCAGGAGCGACCGCATTGACGCGAATGTCCGGCGCAAGCTCACGTGCTGAGCCACGCGTGAACGAGTCCATGGCTCCTTTTGCCGCCCCATACACTGTTGCTGTAGGTGCACCATGTCGCATCGCAATTGAAGTCATATTCACGATACTCGGCGAATTTCCTTTCCGCAACAATGGAACACACAACTTTGTAAGCAACATCGCCGAATAGGTGTTTAGCGTAAAGATGCGCTCCATGAGTGACCAGGTCACCTCTTCAACCATGTGACGTTGAAGCAGACTTCCCGCGTTATTGATTAATACATCAAGGTGTTTCGTAACACGGTTCACCTCCTGCATCAGGGAACGGCACCCGGCTTCACTCATGAGATCGGCTTGGGACGTATAGGCAGTGCCACCCATAGCCTGTACATCCTCCACCACGGGCTCAATTGGGGATTGATTGTGGTGAAGAATCAAGGTACTGCCCTTGGCAAGGGACCGAGCCGTTTCGGCACCTATGCCTGTGCTGGCACCTGTAATCAGAATTGTGCGTCGCATAGTTATGGTCGAATGAACTGGACTTTAGATCTGGGAGCAATGGAATCGTCAGACGAAAAGCTGATGCTTCAAAATACTCTTGCCGCCTTTAACTCAGTTCCACCCTTTGAAGATCATGTAGCCTCCCCAAGGATTCCACTGCTATGAATAAGCTTTGACTGCTTTTGAAATTAGCGTAGGTGATGTTAGAGACCCTTGAACAGGCTTTTATGTACGCATGTCTTCCGTTCAAACTTCTTCCTTCAAAATTCATCCCAACGCGTACATCTCAAGATGGCTGAAGCTCAGCAGCTGCACGAAAGGTCCGAACTTGCCATTGAGGGCCAGGAACCGTCCGGGAAAGAACGATGTAGGATCCTCCGGTTTTCATGCCCGCAGTAATCACTCCTGTTTTGGATCCTATCGGTATTTCAAAAAAGGTGGTCTTGGCTGACACGCCATAGGCTGTTGCATACTGAGAACCACCAAAACAAATTAAATCAACCCGTCAAAATCATGCTCAGTATTCCAGGGCTTCCACTCCTCATCCCTGCAGTCCAATTACTTGTCCTCATTGGAATTATTTACATTGTTGTTTCACTAACCACTCGGCGGGTTTCTAGCTCCATAGAACAAAGCGAGGCCAGACTTACAGACGCCATCGCGCAAAGCGAGGCCAGGATTGCGGCTTCTATCAAAAAGGTTGAAGCTGAATAGAAAGGATGGTCAGCGCAGCCGGACTCCGATGGAGTCTGCCCAAATCTCCCAACGGCGCTGCAAGCCAGAAGCGATCTCTGGAGCTTCCGCCGCAAGGTCATAGAGCTCCGTTGCATCTAATGCCAGATTATAGAGTTCCCATTCCGCGCGTCCGCGGTTCCAGACCAGCTTCCAATCTCCCTGGCGGATCGCGCGATTACCAATATGCTCCCAATACAAGGTGCGATCCGGCCAACTGTACTCTGGCGTATCCAACAATGGCAACAGGCTCTTCCCATCGGAGTGAGGCAAGGTCGCCCGAGCAACCTCGGCAACTGTTGCCATCAAGTCAATGACATGGCCGGACTCATCAATAATTCGACCGGGCCCTTTAATGCGGGCAGGCCAGTGTGCGATCAGGGGGGTAGTAATACCGCCCTCGTGCACCCACTGCTTATAAAGCCTGAAGGGGGTATTTGAGGCATTCGCCCATGCTTCCTCATAAGCCAGATAAGATCCTCGCTCGCCTGCATGTGTATTGGGGTCGTGCAACCGGCGCCCATCCACACTCTCGGCACATCCACCGTTATCGGAGAGGAAAAGCACCAAGGTGTTGTCCAGTGCATCCATCGACTGCAACTGATTGATCACCCGCCCAATCCCCTGATCCATACGATCCACCATCGCGGCGTACACAGACATCCGCAGCGCCCAATCTTTTCTGTCAATCATATCCTGCCAGGCAGGTAGCCTTGAGGGCCTGGAAGAGAGAGCGTACGTCTCATCAATCACTCCCAACTCCTGCATTCGTGCATAGCGGTCCTGACGCAGCACATCCCATCCCTCTTCGTATTCATGCGCATACCTGGCGATATCTCTGAACTTCCCCCCTATTTTTCGGCGGACCCGGCAATTTTGAGTCTCACCCCTCTCATTTAGGCCCAGAATTCTACTTTTTGTCCCACTTTTGCCTCTAATCTGGGACAAACTGTCCCTATTTTCCTTGTTTTGCCCAAATTTATGCCATTCCAGGACGTTTTTGTTCGAAATATTTCTGTCCATGTTTATTTTTTAGTTTTTCGGCCTCCTTTTTCTATAAATTGGTGCTTTTATGCCCATTATTTCGTATATTTATCCCAGTCGCTATTCATTCTTACGAATCCTTCCTGTCCATGTACGTCGAACGAATTCCCAACCGAAATTCCAACCCCACCTGGCTCATCCGGGAGTCCAAGTGGGTCAACGGACGCGCCCAGAAAACCACCCTCGCCAATCTCACCAAACTCCCCCAGGGGCTGATTGAGAGCATTCGAATTCTCCTCAAAGGCGGCACTGCCGTCAAGTCCATAAAAGACTCCTTCAAAATTCGAAGCAATCAACCCCATGGACATGTGGCCGCCGTCTTGGGCATCATGAACCACATCAAACTGCCGGAACTGATTGCCCCAAAGAATTCCCGCTTCCGTCGACTGATCCTCGGCATGATTGCTGCACGCGTGATCAACGCAGGCAGCAAGCTCTCCGCCAGTGCCATGCTGGATGTCAAAACCGCCTCCAACACGCTCAATGAAGAACTCGGACTCAAACGCGTGGATGAAGATGATCTCTATGATGCGATGGATAAGCTGTTCAAACGCAAGACCGATATTGAGTGTCGCTTGGCCAAAAAACATCTCAAGGAGGGCAGTCTGGTGCTCTACGATGTGACGAGCAGCTATGTGGAAGGCGAAAAAAATGAATGGGCAGAGTATGGCTACAACCGGGACAAGAAGCAGGGCAAAAAGCAGATTGTCTATGGGCTGATGACCGATCAGGAGGGCTGTCCGGTATCCGTGGAGGTGTTTCGTGGCAATACTGCAGACACCAGTACGCTGCGTACGCAGGTGGAAAAGATTCAGAAAACGTTTGAACTCAAGCATGTGGTGTTGGTCGGGGACCGCGGAATCCTGAAGCAAAAACAGATTCAGGAGGAAATCCTGCCGGTGGGACTGGATTGGATCACGGCGATGCAAAAGCAAGAGATTCGCAAGGTGGTGGAGAAAAAAGAGTATCAGATGAGTCTATTTGATGAACAGGACATGGCGGAGGTCTGCTGTGATCTGTATCCACAGGATCGTCTGATCCTGTGCAGAAATCCCTTACAGGCCGAAAAGAGCAAGAAAACGCGAGCGGAACTGTTATTGAAGGCGGAGGAGAAACTTGACAAGATCGTTGTGGCGGTCAAAAACGGCCGACTCAAAGATGCAGGGAAAATTGGCGTGCGGGCCGGAAAGGTGTTCGGGGACAAGAAGTATAAAAAGAAATACTTTCACCTGGAGATTCAGGAAGGATATTTTTCGTATACCCGCAATGAAGAAGTACTCCAGAAAGAGGAGCGGTTCGATGGCCTGTATGCGATCCGTAGCAGTCTGAAGAAGGAGGACGTGGCCGAGTTGGTCACCAATTACAAACGGCTTTCCACGGTGGAGATCGCCTTCCGCACGATGAAGTCCATGTCGTTGCGGGTGCGTCCGATTTATCATTACACCCAAGACCGGGTCGTTGCACATGTCTTTTTGTGCATGCTGGCCTACTATGTGGAATATCATCTGCGCCGGAAGCTGGCGCCAATGCTGTTTGCCGAAGATGATCTGGAAGCAAGACGAACCCAGCGCGAAGGCGTTGTTGAGCCGGCCAAACCCTCAAAATCGGCAAAAAAGAAGGCCCAAACCAAACGAACCAAAGAGGGAGAGAAAGCCATGAGCTTTGCGAGCCTGATGCAAGAACTTTCGGGACTGTGCCGCCTGGTTATGATTCCAAAACTAGAGTCAGACACGAGCCAGGAAGTCATTATGTATGAGACGATCAGTCCCACGCAAAAGCGGGCACTCAAACTTCTGAACGTCAAATTGTTTTAGTCATCGGTTCGCCGAATTGATGTAACCTCCCCCGGGCCGCCGCCTCTGGCAGTCAATCATCTTCCAAAAAAAAAGCCTCGAATCCGTGAGGAAAATCGTGCCTTCAAGAAACTGGAAAGGGGGGAAGTTCAGATATCTTCGGGGAGTGCATGTAAAGGCCAATGTGGAGCAGTGTATGCCAAATAGAGCAGAAATGGCTTCTCGGACGGATGCGACTGAAGAAATTCGATTGCATGGTCCGTGAATGCATCCGTCATATAGAACCCCGAGTCTGGTGGGCTCCAAGGATCATCATCAAACACCATTTGCCGCTTACGTGGCTGATGTTCGATGATCTCGTAATAGCTGCTCGCACCGCTGATCAACCCGAAATAACGTTCGAACCCGCGCATACGGGGCCAATGCTGAGGACGCTCTCCGACATGCCATTTCCCAGACATATAGGTATGGTAGCCAGCGTCCTGAAGCATCTCTGCAAGGGTCACCGCCGATTCGCTGAGATAGCCCTGATAGGGTCCCGTCGTAAGCTCACTGTTAACGGAAGACACCATCACCCCCATCCCGACACCATGCGGATAGCGACCGGTCAACAGGGAAGCTCTCGTTGGGCAGCAGCGCCCTGCATTATAAAACTGACGGAAACGGACTCCGTTTTCTGCTAGCGCATCAAGGGTTGGCGTATGGATTTCACCTCCGTACGCCCCGATATCCGAATATCCCAGATCATCCGCCAGAATGATCAGAATATTCGGACGCTCCGGTGATGTTTGACAGCCTAAAATGCCAACTACCACAAGAAATAAACCAATTCCACTGAAAAATTTATGTATCATGTTCCACTGAGTCCTTCTATCAGATGGAATCTAATACTTTGGGGATTAATACAAACCCTTGATGGAACCCAGATCACCAGAAGCCCTGCTGACTCAAACAGACATCGCCCGGATTCTTGAAAAAGGGTTACGGGACCAGTTTTCACGCAGTGATCGAATCCTGGTGATCATCCCGGACGCAACGCGTACGGCACCACTCCCGGTGATCTTCCCCTTGGTCTGTGATCTTCTACTGGGACGGGTGGCGGCCTTGGATTTCCTGATTGCACTTGGAACTCATCCGCCGATGAGTGAAGAGGCTCGTCTGGCACTTGTGGGAATCTCACGTGCAGAAAAATACGGCCGCTATTCGAGCGTCAATCTTTTTAATCATGCCTGGGATGACCCGTCAGAACTGGTCACCTTAACGACCATCCCGGATGAAGAGGTTTTTGCAATTACCGAAGGATTGATCAAACGCCCCCTTCCTGTAACGATCAACAGAAAAGTGCTCAACTATGATGTGGCCCTGGTGTGCGGCCCGGTTTTTCCACATGAGGTAGCAGGGTTTTCCGGAGGCAATAAATACTTTTTTCCTGGAATCAGTGGACCAGAAGTCATTGACTTTACCCATTGGGTAGGTGCTCTCATGTCCAGCCGCGCGATTATCGGTACGTACGACACCCCGATTCGCCGGTTGATCAATCGGGCGGCCAATGAGATTCCCTGCAGTCGCGTCTTCATGAATCTGGTTGTGCAGGAGGAAGGGCTGGCCGGAGTCTACATCGGAGACGATGAGGATGAATCCTGGTTGAGAGCAGCCCGGCATTCTGCTCAACTACATATCACCTGGATGAAAAACCCGGTTTCTCAGGCTTTTGCAGTCATCCCATCCATGTATGATGATCTATGGACGGGAGCAAAAGGGATGTATAAACTAGAGCCAGTTATTGCCGATGGTGGCGAAATCCTCCTCTATGCTCCGCATATTTCAGAGCTCTCGTATACTCACGGCACGCTCCTGGATACCATCGGCTTTCACGGCACGGACTACTTCAGAGCGAACTGGGAGAAATATCGCCATTACCCGTGGACTGTTCTTGCGCATGCAGCACATGTTCGTGGGCAAACCACCTACAAGGATGGCGTAGAAACCCCTCGCATTCGTCTTAAACTCGCCAGCCAGATCCCCAAAGAACAATGTGAAAAAGTTGGGCTTGGATACTGTGACCCAAACTCCATTGGTCTTCCCTGGTGGAGAGATCGAAAAGGCCCGGATTATCTGTACGTACCCAAGGCCGGGGAGCACCTTTATAAACTTCGTGGAGCAGGTGTCTGATGCTATTTCCATCTCAAAGCCGGACTTGTATCGATACTCAGTAAAGCAGGAAATGAGCAACAAACCGAAAAGGCATCATTATATCCCTCAATTGATTTTGCGGAATTTTACTGATCACAATGGAAAACTGCACTGCTTCAATAAAAGATTGGGAAAAATATTCTGCTCTTCTCCAACTAACGTATTTGTGAAGACGGAACTTAACACTCATAGACATGAAGATGGCACTACATCAATACATTTGGAAACCGATCTATCAAAAAAGATCGAAGGACCTGCTGCTGCCGTACTAAAAAAGATCACCACGTCGGCTCGTTGTGGCCAAAACTTAGGGCTTACCCAATCGGAACGAAACGAGTGGCTAAACTTTCTATATGTGCAGCAAATGCGTCATCCTGACCAACGAGATTTTGTACGCCAGAAAGATTATATACCTCGTATACTAGATAAATATGAACGCGACGTTGGTCCCATCAGCATAGAAAAGCGTGCCTACTTTGAAGATCCGAAAAGGAAGAAGCGTATGGCCGACAATGCATGGCAGAGGGTAATTATACCTTCGTCAGGGGGCGAGAACCAGTTAATGCCCATCCTCAAAAGCCGGGGGGTCGGGGCGGTTGTGCTCAACAAGAAGTCCAAGAGCTTTGTTATCGGAGACATACCTGTAATTAGATATCCTTCCTCTGAAACATCACTGGATTCCCCAGAAGCTCGGCTAATATACCCCGTTTCATGGGATGTCCTTATAGTTTGGGGTTTACATGACAGAGATAAAGAGTTGCTTTTCTTATCTGACGATAGCTACGTTCGCAGCTTAAATGAGACTTCTCTCAAACAAAGCAACATAATCGCAGGACGTTCCGAAACATTGATTCGGTCGCTGGCACATAGTAGGCACGGTAGCTATAGGGGTATATCCTCCTGAAAGAGCTTTGCTACCAAAACTTGAACAGCCACTTTTGTGCACATGAGTCCATGGGCCAGCAAATATGCGTGTTACTGACTTCGATCAATCCTCTCATGCAGTTCTATATGTCCCCCGAGTAACTTCTCGCCATTCAATTCGCTTGTTTTGAATTGCCTTGTAATGTCGCTTATATCTCCAATGTCCAATATGATGGGGTTTACTCCGCGAGAACGATCCCAGATCGCAAACCTATATTCTCTCTGGAAACTATACTTTGATTGTTTTTGGAATACGGCTTCTGGATCTCTGAAGCATACGTGAGATGTTTCCGAGGAATAATACCCTACCAATTGGCGGCCATACAAGTAACCTTTGGCTTTTGCGGAAGTATCCATGCGCCTGAGGAATTTAGATACATTCTGGACAACGACTGCGTATTCTCCGAGATCCAGGCATTCATCTGGAACAAGTAATCTTTGTCGGAAGGCTTCAATGCCACTCTTTGACAGATTTTTTAACCTTAGGTCTCCTGTGTGGACAGCATGTATGCAAAAAACGTTGATATGGTTTAGCCAATTCTTCTGGACCGAGACCGGTGCGGCAAGATCGTTCGACGGTATTTCAAAACCATTCAAGATCATACAGGTGTTGTTTGGCTGTAACCAAGCAACAGTACCCTCGTTCGGATCCATACGCCCGGAACTGTCACTGGACTCAATCTTCTTGAATTCAGATAGTCGATTCGCGAAGATTTTCCCTCGAACGAAGTCTTCAATGTACTGCTTTTTCTTGAAGAACTTGATGAAAAAACATATCATTATCTACAAGCGGTTGTGAGTATAAGCCGTCGGGTAAAACTGACAATCAGTTCACACCCCTGTTTGTATCGTACTCCACAGCGCGAAATCCTCTCCTCATCTTCAATAACTCTCGTACGATGACCTACTCATTAGGTGTGCACTTCGCTTCTGCTGAGGATACCGATGTAGGAAGGAAACAGGTTTTGTAGATTAAAGACTTAATTCGTACATGAAAGATAAATAATATAATTTTGCGGATTCCCAATCTTCGATCCAGACCCCGCCTTTTCCTATCAGCTGTCTCCACTGGAAAAAAACTTACTATATTAACCCTTGATCATGAAAGAAACCATTGGATTTATTGGTCTCGGCATTATGGGTGGGGGAATGGTACGTAACCTCCTGAAAGCCGGTTTTGAAGTACATGTCTGGAATCGAACCTCCACTCGTATGGCACCCATTGAGGCCGCCGGGGCGCATGGGGCACCGGACGCGGCCACCGTAGCAGCACGCTCAGACATTATTATCCTCTGTGTAAGCGAAACCCGCGATGTGGAAGAGGTCCTATTTGGAGAAAACGGGGTGGTACAAGGTGCAAACCCCGGCTCACTGATCATTGATACCAGTACGATCAGCCCTCAGGCAACCATCAGCATGGAAGCCCGGCTACGCGCGGCGGGCTTGCAAATGTTGGATGCGCCGATCAGCGGTGGCAGCGAAGGTGCAGCCAATGGAACACTAAGTATCATGGTTGGCGGAGACGAAGCTGATGTGACCCGTGCGATGGGAGCCCTGGACGCGATGGCCAGCCGGATTACGCACGTAGGAGGTACAGGTGCAGGTCAGACGGTGAAGCTCGTGAATCAGATCCTAGTAGTGGGCACCATGATGGCGATCAGTGAGGCGCTCCTCTTTGCACAGAAAGGAGGGCTGGACTTGGCAAAAACGCTTGAGGCAGTCGAACATGGGGCGGCGGGCAGTTGGATGCTCAGCAACCGGGGGACCCAGGCGATCATAAGAGATTTTGAACCCGGATTCACCATTGATCTGCAGCAGAAGGACCTGCGACTGGTCCTGGAGTCAGCAGATGCACTGGGCATTCCCCTGCCAATGACCAGCCAGATTTTTCAACTCTATCGCAGCCTGCAGGAACGGGGGCTCGGAGGTGAAGGAAACCATGCACTTGTCATGGCACTTGAGAATCTGGCTGGCGTGCAAATTGGTACACCGGACAAATGACAACCGTATTTGTTGGTACATACACGCAGCGCCTCGACCATGTCAATGGACGTGGAATCGGCATTTATACCTATTCCTTTCGTGAAGGAGACCTTCGACCAGAGAGTGCATTCCGGGGACTTCCGAGTCCCTCGTACCTGGCTGTAGATGCCACACGCCAACGGCTTTACGCGACAAGTGAAACTCTGGAGTTTGATGGTTCGCCCCAAGGCGCTCTGCAGGCATGGGGATGGGATGACAACCCGGCAATGCTTGAGCCGCTCGGCCATATCGGTACGCAAGGAGGCGCTCCATGCTATGTCAGCATCAACGAAAACCTCCTACTGGCTGCCAACTATGTGGGCGGGTCTGTCACGGCAGTAAAATTGACCGATCACGGTGGGCTTGAGCAGATTGCCAGGCATATACAACACACGGGATCCGGACCAAATCCAGCACGCCAGGAAGCCCCCCACCCACATGCAATTGTTCCAGATCCAACCGGGAACTACTGCCTCGTTCCAGACCTAGGTACAGATCAGGTGTACGTGTATCGGACAGATGACGGGGGGCTGAAAATTTCTGGAAAACCCGTAAAAATTCACCCGGGAGCAGGCCCAAGACATCTGGCCTTCCATCCCTCTGGAGCGGTTGCATACCTGCTCAATGAGTTGGATTCCTCTATCTCATCGCTTTCCTGGGAGGCGGGCCATTTAGACGTATTGAACACCGTGAACGCACTGCCCAAAGAGTACGCCGGAGAGCGCTCTGGCGCGGATATCCATGTCCATCCAACAGGTCGATTCCTGTATGCTTCCCTGCGCGGTCCCTCCAGTATCGCCTGCTTTCAAATCGCAGAGAACGGGAATTTGTCAAGCCCCACATGGTTTTCCACTCACGGAGCAATCCCGCGTAATTTTGCCCTGGATCCCACTGGGGAGTATTTGATCGTTGCAAACCAGGATTCGGATACGCTAGTCGTTTTTCGTATTAATCAACAGACTGGACATCTTGTCGGACCCAGTCAGATTGTACATGTACCCAGCCCCGTCTGCATTAAATTCGTGCAGTGACAAAGGTGCGCATTCGTGATTTATTTATGTCCTATTTCGTACTTTTCTTTTCACTGTTAGTCTTTTGTCATGAAACGATCCAAACGCTGCAACCTTGCCCGTAGCGACTTTCCATCCCCAATGGCGGACATGATCCTCACATTCACTCATTCGGACGGTTATCGAAGATGAATGACATTGGTGTTGTTGTTGCAGGTACGGGGTTTATCGGTCCGGTTCATGTAGAAGCCCTGCGGCGTCTCGGCATCCCGATACGAGGCGTTTTGGGTAGAGATCTGGAACAGTCGGAGGCTGCCAGTGAAGCACTTGGTCTGCCTCGCGGATACGGTAGTTATGAAGAGGTTCTCTCCGACCCGACCGTCCAGGCTGTACATCTGGCCGTTCCCAACGTTCTGCATTACGAATTTTCACGTCGCGCACTCCTTGCCGGCAAGCATGTGATGTGCGAAAAACCACTGGCAATGAATGCCGAGGAGGGAAGGGAGTTGGTTACTTTGGCTAGAGAGAAAAACCTGCACGCCGGAGTGTGCTACAATATCCGCTTCTACCCGCTGAATCTTGAGGCTCGTGCACGCATCCAAAACATGGGAAAAGTGTACAGTATCGTTGGCCGCTACGTTCAAGACTGGCTACTCTACGATACAGACTTCAATTGGCGCGTGCTAAGCTCCGAGGGAGGTGCCCTGCGTGCCGTCTCAGATATCGGCACCCACTGGCTGGACCTGATCCATTCAATCACCGGACTGAAGACTGAATCCGTATTTGCAGACCTGAGTATCGTTCACCCCGTCCGGAAAAAACCAAAGGGTGGAGTCGCTACATACACCAGTGCTGAAGGACAGGATCTGGAGGATGTCCCCGTCAATACAGAGGACTGCGGTTGTGTGATCCTGCGTATGAAAGGAGGCGCGCGGGCAGTGCTTTGGGTATCGCAGGTGACCGCAGGACGCAAGAATTACTGCACATACGAGATCTCAGCCGAGACCGGCTCGCTCTCATGGTGCAGTGAGCGCCCGAATGAATTATTTATCGGCCACAGATCCAAATCCAATGAGTTGCTCACACGTGACCCCGCCCTGATGGATGCTACGGTGCGCGGGTTCAGCAACTACCCCGGTGGCCATAACGAAGGCTTCCCCGATGCATTCAAACAGTGTTTTCGCGCCTTTTACGAGGATATTGCATCCGGCGCAAATCCACAGTCGGCACGCTATCCAACTTTCGCGGACGGCCTCTATAAGATGGTTCTCTGTGATGCGATTATGGAGAGCCACACAAAGCAGAGGTGGGTTCACCTCTAAATTCAATCTTTCTACAACACACATACACAAAAACCCCTGGATACATGAAAGCGGCATTCTTCCTGCTCACACTTGGACTCGGCGTTGTGCTGGCAGTCCACCTAGCCATGAACGGACGCGTCGGCGCAGCCGTTCAGAACCCACAAATGGCTAACGCTCTCTTTTGGTGCATTGGCGCGGTTGCCGCCATTATTGTGGGCTTGACCGCCTGGGATACCGAATTTTTCGGTAGCCTGCAGGATGTGAACCCGGTACTGTTCACTGCAGGGATCATGGGGGCACTCCTCGTATTTGCGATTGCTGCCCTCATTCCAAGGGTCGGTGCTGGTGCGCTATTCATGTCACTCCTTGCCGGACAGGTGATTACCGCAATGGTGCTGTCCCACTACGGCTGGTTGGGATCGCCCGAACAACCGATTACCTTGATCAAAAGCCTTGGCGTGGTACTCTTGCTCGGTGGTGCCGCCGTTGTAACCTTTGCTGACTGATGGACCAACAAAAACTTGGGAATGCTGACGTACAGGTCAGCGCACTCTGCTATGGGACTGACCTGATCGGCAGCCGTGTAGACGAAACCCAGTCCCACACGCTACTAGATCTTTTTGCCGATCATGGCGGCACGTTTATTGACACCGGCAACTTCTATGCGAGTTGGTACCCGGGATGTGTGGGCGGAGAAAGTGAGAGCACCATTGGACGCTGGATGGCGGCGCGAGGCAATCGCGCCAAAATGGTGCTCAGTACCAAACTCGGATTCGATTACCCTGGGTGTGACGGTGGCTTGAGTGCTTCAGAGATTGAATCAGAATGCAACAAGAGCCTTCAGCGCCTCCAGACGGACTGCATTGATGTCTACTACGCACACAGAGATGACTTTGAGACTCCGGTCGAAGAGACCATGGAGGCGTTCCACCGCCTGGTGACCACTGGAAAGGTGCGCATCCTGGGAGCGAGTAATCTGTGGCTCTGGCGAGTGGCAGAGGCAAATATGTTGGCCTCTTTGCATGGATTCACGAAATACAGTGTAGTTGAGCAGCGGTATACCTATTTACGGCCGCGACATGGCGCAGATTTTGGACCACAGATCTGTATCACGGATGACATGAAGCGGTTTTGTGCCCATCACAATATATCACTGATTGCATACTCAATCCTTTTGCAGGGCGCCTACTCCCGTGATGACCGCCCGGTGCCTGCACAATTTGCAGGCCCGGAAGCGGACGAGCGCTTGGCAGCGCTGCAGTCTGTGGCTTCAGAGACCGACTCAACCGTGAATCAGGTCATCATCGCCTGGATGCGACAAAGCGATCCACCCGTGCTCCCGATCATTGGAGGAAGCAAAGAAGAGCAGGTTCTGGAGAACCTAGCCGCTTTGGACCTGAAGCTATCTGAAACTCAGATGGAGCACCTCACAGACGCAGGAAACCCCAATGTAAAGAAAGCGTGGCTGAGATAGAGAACCATCCCCGCGGCCTTGGGCACCTATCCCCGTAATCCTTCGAGATGTTGATGAATTGGGACCGACCAGGCTGTAGGAGTTATCCCCGAACTGCTGCGCAGTAACCCGAATAGACCGACTGAATCATGACCTACTTCCTTCGCTTTGCCTTGCTGCTTGTTCTTCTGAATCTGACCGCACCTGCTTATGCACAGGAGATCATCTTTACCCCTGTAAAAGTTGATGGTCCCGTACATGATCCCCTCCAGAACAGTTACTGGTTCGGTCCCTTTTCCGAGACCGCATCCGTTGCTGATCTCGACAACGATGGAGACTACGATATCGCAGCAGGACAAAACTGGTACGAGGCTCCCCTATGGATTAAGCACCTGAACTATCGCTCAGGGGCCGAGCCCAATGGCCCGGAAACAGAAAGCAACAGCGAATTTGCGCTCGATGTTGACTTTGATGGATGGGAGGATATCGTGAGTAGCGGATGGATGTTCATGAAAGGGGCCTACTGGTATCGTAACCCTGGAAGGCCGCTCAATCCAGGTGAACAATGGGAATCACACAAGATCCATCAGGCCTTCAATATGGAAGGGGTTGTGCACGGGGACATTGATGGGGATGGAGACGAAGATATTCTGGTCAACCACTGGAGCCTAGTTGAAGGACAGGGGATGACATGGCTTGAGCATATTGATGAAGCCCCGTACTGGATTGAGTACATTGTCGGAACCGATGGAGATACCCATGGCAACGCACTTGGGGATCTGAATATGGACGGTCGCCTTGATATTGTCACGGGCCAGGGCTGGTATGAGCAACCGGATAATCCACGCGGGCCTTGGCCATTCCATGCCGACTGGAATTTCGAAAGTGCACTCTCTGAAAAAGCAGGAGCAACCGCACATCCGAATATCGTACATGATGTCAATGAGGACGGGCTAAACGATGTCATCCTTGGTAGTGCGCATGCATATGGGCTCGCTTGGTACGAACAATCTGTGGACACCTCTGGTGCACGTTCCTTTACAAGACACTGGATTGAAACGGACCACAGTGTTTTCCACTCACTGGCGATGGGAGACCTAAATGGGGATGGGAAGGACGATCTGATTGCGGGTAAGCGCCTGTTTGCACACTATGGAGGGGATGTCGGGGTCGGAGATCCATCTTTTGTATTCTGGTACGATATCAAAGGCGGCGAATTTCAGAGACATATTCTCTCGTACAACCATATCCCCTATTACCCGGATGAGGGAGGAATCAGCCCACCACCCAATAATGTCGTTGGCGTCGGAATGAAGATCAATGTGAAGGACATGGACCAGGATGGCGATCAGGACGTGGTCCTTGCAGGGAAGACCGGGCTTTACGTGTTCTACAACCAGGGAACACCGCCGAAGCCCCGCTACGCGAATGAGCTTCCCCCTCGTTACACATATCCAACGTGGCGTGAATGGCCTGCATATCGCACGCTTTTCAATGGGAAGGATTTCTCGGGGTGGAATGTACCGGAAGGAGACGGGGGGCACTGGACCATCAAAGAGTACATGATTGACTACGATGCTCTCTCCGAAGCAGAGGACAAGCACCTCTGGACAACCGAAGAATTCGGAGATTTCCAGTTGCATGTGGATTGGCGATTCAAGGGTGCCAGTGGAATCTTTGACATGCCGACCATCCTTCCGGATGGATCCTACCAGATGGATGAGGATAGCACCATCATGACCACTCCTACCCCCAATTCAGACTCCGGCATATTTTTGCGGGGCACCATGCAGCAGGTAAATATCTGGAACTGGGGGGTTGGGTCCGGTGAACTCTGGGGGGTACGCACAAATCCCGACGCAACGCCTGAGCAGCGTGCGGCAGCAGTCCCCCGCATGCGTGCAGATCATGCGATGGGGGAATGGAATTCCATGGACATTACCCTGACTGGGAATCGAATCTGGGTCATGCTGAACGGGAAGCAGGTGATTGAGAACGCCGAAATCCCGAGCCTCCCCGAGCGCGGATCCATCGGGTTGCAGCATCATGGAGGATGGGATGAAACGCTGAATGCACTGAATCCCACCAGTTCGAATATTCAATTTCGGAATATCTGGATTCGGGAGCTGGAGGAACCAATGGTCGTGGAAGATCCAACGAAAGACTCCGAGGGATGGGAAACGCTCTTCAACGGGGAGGACCTGAGCGGCTGGCTCACCGGAGAGAACAACAAGTTTGTAGTTGAGAACAGGGAGCTTACAGTACGGCGGGAAAACCCGGATGGACAAGAACACAATCTGGATTACCTGTGGACAACCGAGCGATATGGGAATTTTATACTGGAGCTGGATTTCAAGGTGATCGAAGGGACCAATAGCGGTATCTTCTTCCGAACTAGCGACATCATGGACCCGGTCTATACCGGCTTGGAGGTACAGATAGCCAACTCTTATGGCCGACCAGACCTGAGCCGTACTGGAACCGCAGGGGCGATTTACGATCTGCAGGCACCTGCCAAGAATGCCATCAATCCCCCGGGAGAGTGGAATACCTATCAATTGATCTGCAGAGGCAGCCGGATTCAGGTCAGCCTAAATGGAGAGCGTGTCGTAGACATGGATATCGCAAGATGGCGGACGCCACATGCGAACCCGGATGGATCATGGAACAAGTTCCCCACGGCGGGGACAGCATTTGCACGCGAAGGACACATCGGCCTTCAGGATCATGGCCAACCGGTATGGTACCGCAATATCCGTGTAAAGCGACTCGACTGACATGCAAAACGTGATAAAGGCGGGCCTAGTCGGATTGATCGCGGCCGCGATTATCGGCGCTGACGTTGCAGATGCGGTGGGGCAGCACAGCTATGACGTGCTGGTCTTTTCCAAGACCGATGGGTTTCGGCACAACTCGATCGAAGCCGGTGTGGAAGCGATCAAAGCTCTCGGAGCCGAATATGATTTTGGGGTATTTGCAACCGAGAATGCAGACTATTTTCACGCAGACTCCCTACAGCATTTTCGCGCCGTGGTTTTTTTGAACACTTCGGGGGATGTCTTTGATGCGGATCAGGAGGAAGGACTGATGTCCTATATCCAGTCAGGGGGTGGATGGGTTGGCATTCATGCTGCTGCGACTAGCGAATATGATTGGAAATGGTATGGCGGCCTTGTTGGCGCATATTTTTCAGACCACCCGGATGTCCAGTCGGCGGAGATTGTTGTAACGGATCGCCTTCACCCTTCAACCAAAGACCTGCCTCTCATCTGGAATCACACCGATGAGTGGTACAACTATCGACTGAACCCAAGAACCAACGTCCATGTACTGGCAGTGGTCAAAGAGTCTTCTTATGAGGGAGGAGTAATGGGAGACGACCATCCGATTGCCTGGGCACACCGTTACGATGGAGGGCGTGCATGGTATACCGGACTCGGGCATACGGTGGAGAGCTACGAGGATCCCCATATGCGTGCTCATCTACTTGGAGGGATTCAGTGGGCGGCGGGAATTGTGGAGGCCGATGTGACGGCAACCCTTGCATCCGCTTATGATGAAGTGATTCTCACGACCGAGCTCACTGACCCTATGGAGATTGGTATCACCTCCGATGGACGTGTCTTTATCGTTGAGTGGGCGGGAACCGTCAAAATCTGGGAGCCCGAAACCGGAAAAATACGCGTGATTGGATGGCTGCCGGTAGATAAAAAGATTGAAGATGGGCTCCTGGGATTGGCCCTGGATCCCAACTTTGATGAGAATCAATGGATCTATATCTACTATTCTGCGATTTCCGATGAGCCGAAGGTGAACCGCCTCTCGAGGTTTGTCTACGACGGTCACATGTTGGACATGGACAGCGAAATCCCGATGCTGGAGGTCCCGGTCCAGCGCATCAAGTGCTGTCATTCCGGCGGTTCCATCCAGTTTGATAAAGACGGACTACTGTATCTATCTACCGGGGACAACTCCGGTGGTGACCGGGACTCCCCGGACCCAGATCTGAGACGAATGGCGGATCAGGGGCGCTCGTCCGCCAACACGAATGATCTGCGCGGCAAGATTCTCCGAATCAAACCCGAGCCGGACGGCACCTACACGATTCCCGAAGGCAATTTATTCCAGGCGGACTCTCTGCACCGTGGAGAGATCTATTCAATGGGACACCGGAATCCATTCAGAATCTCCATTGACGATTCAACGGGATGGGTGTACTGGGGAGATGTGGGCCCCGGCCTCGTAGATGGCTGGGATGAATTCAATCAGGCGAAGGAACCCGGTTTTTATGGCTGGCCACTCTTTACAGGTTACAATGACCCGTATCCCCACTACCACCTGGCAGAACAGGAGCATGTCCAGCCGGATGCAAGCCATCCGATCAATGAATCCGAGTACAACACCGGCGCACGCAAACTCCCTCCGACGCTCCCCGCATGGATTCGCTATTACTATGGCCCTAGTGAGGAATATCCTGAGCTTGGTGCTGGAGGCCTGAACCCAATGGCTGGTCCGATTTTCCATTTTGATCAAGCCAGTGCATTGGACACTGCTTTTCCCCCATATTATAACGGGAAAGTCATGATTTATGAGTGGATGCGTAACTGGGTCAAGATCGTCTCCCTTGATGAGGATGGAAGTGTCCTGAAGATTGACCCGTTCCTGCCGGATAATGACTACATCCGGCCGATGGATATCGAGGTTGGGCCGCGCGGCCAGCTCTATATTGTTGAGTGGGGAGACCAGTTCTGGGGAAGTAATGCGAATGCACAGTTGGTGCGGTTGGACTACTATGGCTCCTCCGATCAACCAGGTCCAGCCATCCCTGAATCCCCTTCGGCACTATCACTGAGTCTGGACTGGCCACCGAACGGCGGCATATTTGATTTTGATTCAACCTATGCCTATCGGATTACTGTACACGATCAGGCAATCGAAGACGAAGTGGCTGTCCATGTATTCAGCGGGTTTGATACGTCTCCAATTCCCTTGTCCCACTATGCTGGACCGGAGGGAGAGTTTTCAATCACACGGGCCTACACACATACTCCTCCGATACACTATGTAGATCGTTTCGCTCTTATAAAAGCGTGCCTGGGCACTTCCTGCCAGAAAATAAAATTGCACCCCCGTTTGAAAGAGGCTGAACATGTTACCAGTTCGGAAAAATCAACTCGGGAAACCTATGCCACGCACCCTGCGAGCAGGGACTGGAGGGGGACGGTACTGAGTGCGATGCCACTTGAAAACGGATCTCGGCTTACGTATGCGCCGCTGAACCTTCATGGCATAGACAGTCTTACCCTGCGTTTTCGCGCAACCGAGACGGGTACACTCCGATTCTCTGCCGACACCCTTGAAACTGTTTTGGCAGAAATTGAGATCTCGCCAGACACTGGCGAGCCCATCACACCACACCAGGCAGATTATGTCGCTGGTGTATCGCCTGACTTTCCAGGGATGGCATCATTACCCAAAGGGGCCTATGACAACTGGCGTGAAGTCATGCTCCCGATTGCCCCCAGTGAAAATACTATCACACTAATCCTTACCTTTGAGTCTACAGAAGAAGACCCGATCATGGAACTTGACTGGATTCGGTTCAATGGTCCTGGTCTTGCACAGTAATCACAACAAATTCAGTACAACACGATGCGCACATCTCGCCGAAATTTTTTAAAGACGAGTGCTTTGGCTGCTGCCGCACTCCCCCTGTCCACCCAGGTTTGGGGCTCACCTCGGCCTCGGAAAGAACTGTTTAAGATTTCACTTGCTCAGTGGTCACTACATCGTTCCATTTTCGCTGAAAAAATTGATAACCTGGACTTTGCCTCTGTTGCGGCGGAGAATGGGATTTTGGGACTGGAATATGTGAATCAATTTTTTATGGAGAAGGCGGAGGACACCGACTATCTGAATGAGATGAAAATGCGCGCGGAGGATGTAGGGGCAACAAGCATTCTTATCATGTGTGACCGTGAAGGAAATTTAGGAGATCCTGATGCCAAGCTGCGGCGCGAGTCTGTGGAACGACACTTTAAGTGGGTGACTGCCGCAAAACACTTGGGATGCCATTCAATTCGGGTCAACGGTTACAGCGAAGGAAGCTATGATGAGCAAATGAAACTGGTTGCGGACGGTCTACACCAGCTTTGCAATTTTGGGGATGAGCACGGCTTGCATGTAATTATTGAGAACCACGGTGGCTATTCGAGTAATGGGAAGTGGCTTGCGGGCACGATTGAAATGGCCGACCACCCGCGCGCCGGTACACTCCCTGACTTTGGGAATTTCCGGGTTGACGGGGAGACCACCTATGATTCGTACCGCGGGGTGGAAGAGCTCATGCCGTATGCAACCGGAGTGAGTGTGAAACCCAATGTGTACGATGATGACGGCAATTCCAGCCCTCTGGACTATGAACGCATGATGCGGATTGTTCTGGCGGCTGGCTACAATGGGTACTGTGGGATTGAGCATGGCCCTGAGGATCGTGAGATTGAAGGAATCCTCGAAGTAAAGGCCGCACTGGAAGCTGCGCACGAAACACTTGCAGATGAAATCGAATAGCGAGCCCCGATAGAGGCCCTCACTCAAGAGCACATTACTCATAGATTGATAGCAGAAACGATTGGGGGCAGATTGCAGGAATAAGCTGAGAAGCCACCTCTATATAGATGGTTTGTTCAGTTGTTTGGGGTGCTCAGGAATCTCAAGTCCTTTCTGGCGTGCGCTCAATCCAGATCGTTACCGGTCCATCGTTTACCAGAGAAACCTGCATGGATGCACCGAAGCTGCCGCAGGCAATGGGGCGTCCCAGTTCGCTTGAGAGTTTACGCTTAACATACTCATACAGAGGTTGGGCAACTTCTGGGCGAGCAGCTTCTATGAATGAGGGTCGATGCCCTTTTGTGGCATTTCCATAGAGTGTGAATTGAGATACAAGGAGTACGTCTGCGTCAATATCCCGAGCGGATAGATTCATTTGTCCGGCATCGTCCGGGAAAATGCGGAGGCGTGTACACTTGCGTGCCAGCCAATCTGCCTCTGATTGACCATCCTGTGAATGGATTCCCAGGAAGATGAGCAGGCCCTGGCCGATGCGGCCAACCGTAACACCCTCTACGGTGACTGAAGCTTTTCGGACGCGTTGTACAAGAGCAATCATCCAGCCTACAGTTTGCTGATAAAATTCACCAACCTTGTTGCCCCCTGCGCCCGATGGCTGATTCTGTTTTTCTCTTCTCTGGATAGCTGCGCAAGGCTGACATCGAACCCATCTGGAATAAAGATTGACTCGTAGCCAAAGCCTCGGGTAGACAGGGCAGACCGTGCAATACATCCATTGAGATGTCCTTCAAAGTAATGAAGGCCTTCAGGATGTGCCAGGGCCAGTATGGTAATAAACCGGGCCGTGCGATCTGACTTATTGGCGAGTAGCTCAAGCACCAGAGTACGGTTCGCTTTCGCGTCAGCCTGTTCACCCGCAAAGCGGGCCGAGTGTACGCCGGGGCGCCCGTCCAGTGCATCGATATAAAGACCCGTATCATCCCCAAGTGCCCAAAACCCAGTATGTTTTTGAGCACTCAAAGCTTTCAGTGCTGCATTTCCTTTGAGAGTGGGAGCGGTCTCATCGACTGGAAGAGTATCTGGAAAAGCAGATAAATCAAGGATCTCAAAAGGTGCAGAAGCCAGCAGCAGTTTCAATTCGACTGCCTTGTGAGCATTCCGCGTAGCCAAAACTAACCGTGGAGGAGAGCAAGCGGGCACCATATTTATGAATGACCCAGATTATACAGTCGCAACCCGTTCAGAAATACCACAAACCCAACTCTTTAGCCTCACAGAACGCGTACCCACGATTTTTTCTGTTGCGACCGGGTTAGTATGTTCTGAAATTTTGCCCATCCCAGGCGACCGTCCTCTCTTTTTCAATCGAAGCATTGATCATGTGTGCACATGCAGCAGCGTGATGCCCAACCTCTGCATCTTCCTTCGTAGCACTACCATCGCGAATCGCGTCGAGCCATTCTCGAATATGTACATGCATGGAAGATTCTCCCTCTGAATAGTAGACTTCTTCGCCAGCGACCGTCGCCTGAGGGCGACTGGAAGGCATTTCTTCGTGGCGAATTTCAGGATCGGCAATGTACGCATCAGCCATGGCCTCCGGCCAACTTTCAGTGATCCAGCTATTGCTCTCATTGACCCGCTCGGGAATAAAGCGAAGCCCACCCCCAAACACCAGGGATCCTTCCGTTCCCAGGATTCGCATGCCGCCTGAATTCCCTCCCTGATTGTTAAACGTCCCACTGAGATTCACCATAAAGCCATCTGGATACTTCAGTGATGCATTGATCGTATCCGGCACATCCCGGGAACGGGTCCACCGATACAAATCCCCCATGGCCATCACAAGTTCGGGGATTTTGGCATCCATCACATAGTTGATCGTAGTGCATGTGTGGACATACAGATCCGTGGAAAGACCGCCCGAGTAATCTTTGTAGCACCGCCAGCGAAAGAACCGTTCAGGACTGTACGGCCGCTTGGGAGCAGAGCCGAGGAATAAATCCCAGTCTACCGTTTCAGGGGAAGCGTCTGGAGGGATCGGGTAAATCCATGCACCCGAGGCAGTATTCCGGTTGGTGCTTGCACGAATCATTGTGACCTGGCCAAGCTTTCCCTCCTGAATCATTTGACGTGCCTTTTGAACCAGTACGCCATTCGGGCCGGGACTGCCCACCTGCACCGCAAGGTTATTCCTTCTCTGTGCCTCAATAATATCTGCTCCCTCTTTGATGGAGTAGGTCATAGGCTTTTCTATGTACGCGTGCTTGCCTGCATTCAACGAGTCAACCGAGTGCTGGTAATGCCAGTGATCCGGGCTGGAAATCACGACCGCATCAATGTCATCCCGGGAAATGATTTCTCTGTAGTCTGCCATTGTATCGGCCCGACCATCCGTACGATTCTTGATCCGCTCCAGGCGGCCGGTATAGGCATCGCAGGCGGCCACGATTTCAACCTCGGGAAATGCTTTGAGAGACTCAACCAACCCATGTGCCCTGGCACCCGCACCGATCATACCGATTGTAATACGGTCGCTCGGAGCAACAAAAGATGGTCGGGCTCCCACCGCAAGCCCGGCAGTGCCAATTGCGCTGGAACGCATAAAATCTCGTCTGGAAACTAAAAAACGCTGTGCCATAGTTGATAAAGGATACGGTTACAAGATTGGAGTTAAGACAAGGCTTCGGTACAGAACACGGCCATGATCCCCTTGAAGATAAATGGGCCCCGGTGCAGCTTCATCCGCCGTCATCGCCCCGCCCGTTACCCCGAGAACCGGCTGATTGTCAATAATTGTGGTGCCATTCAAAATGACCGTGAGATGACGCTGATAGAGTGTAATATCCATAGACTGCCATTCGCCCGCTGGCTTTTCCACAGTGGCCGTCGGCTGAATTCTACTGTAGAGTGCCCCCATGTGATGGCTGTCCGCATCCATCCCATAGGTGTCCGCCACCTGGACTTCATAGATCCCCCGAAGATAGACACCGCTGTTGCTACCTTCTGGAACATTTACCTCCAAGGTGAGGCGAAAATCTTCGAACGTCGCATCCGTGCGAAGATTCCCGTAACGGATATACTCACCGTCTTCAGGCTGCACCGGATCATTGACCAGCATGCCGTCCTCCGCCTTAAAACCATTCGCCTGCTCATCATTGATCAGACTCCACCCCGTGAGATCCGTGCCATTAAACAGCTCAATCGGATCGCCGTAGGTTGCCTGTGATCGGTCCGGCGCGGGCGGTAATTCCGGAATTCGCTCTGCCTCAAATTTGATGATCTGGCTACCGATCCCGGAATGATCCGGGAATTGAGCCTTGCCTGCCAGACGATCCCCGTCAGGCCGCAGTGTGAGCGTGTTCGTAAAGATGAGATTCCGCTGGCTCCCATCTTCTAAATCTCTATTAACGGTTTGTGTCCTTGTTATCGTCAATTGATCACCGGTGACGTTCGCACTGGCTACCGGAAGAACACTGCCACCGTACCAAAGCAGTGACGCATCTACGATGCCCTGGTCATGGGTGACCTCAAGCCAGCCCGCTCCTCCGGGTAAATGCAACGCCCACCGCCCCTCAAAGGAAGCAATATTATCCTGTGCGTTGGCTGAAAGCGTAAACAGAGCGAAGAAAGTTACAAGTAGGACTCTTGAAGACATAAGCGTTTCTCTAATTAGTGAAGATAGAATATGAATATAGTGAGAATCGGTCATACGATTACTCGGCTCGCCGCTCAATAGGGGTTTGAGGGCCGGTGAGGATCATGCGGCCCCATGTAGCATCATCATCTCCGGTCCCGTAAATCATAAAATGTCCCCCATATGGCCCTCCATCCGGGTCACAGTGTACAATTTCCAGTCCATAGACATCTCCGACATTGGGGGGCGTCCAGCGCGAATCACTTTCCCCTAATGTAGGTGCCATTCTGACCCGCGCCTCCAGCACAAAATCCGCCTCTCCCGTTCCCCAAGGATTGAATTCAAAGGCATACGACACAGCCTCTGCCGGAATTGGTTCTTCCAGTTGCCGCTCCGTGGCAGTTCCATGGCGCCACCATGCTCCATAGTCCGGCCGAGTTGCATCTGCAACAAAGCAGAACGCGTTGTCCCCATGTCCGAAATACTCCGGGGCCTCATCTCGAGGAGCCTCAATAAAGAAACAAATACTATCCCGCAAATACCACGCACGCGGCTCTTGTCCCGGAGCATCCACATCGTTGACATTATCCTTTACTTCGGCTCCGAAGTATAGATACTCCGAATCCCATGCGACATAATAGCGAGCTTGGAGGTCATCTTCGGGATGTGGCTCATTACCATGGTCCGTAAGCCGGTTCCGCCGACCATCATCATACCAGAACGTGTGACGGAGGCGATAAATGTCCCAAACACCGTCTGTGAACGCCAAATCCTTCCACTCAGACAATTGCCCGTCTATCTCGGGGGCTATTTCCAGTTGTGGAACCAGAAGTTTGACCGTTTCTGTTGGGCGCGGAGCATCTTGGCCGACTGCTAAATACACCGGAGCGATCACTAGAAAAAAGCATGCTATACGTTTAACCATGATTAATAAAAATTTAGTTGCCTAAAGTTAGCGGTTCCGGGAATACTATGCACGGACATTCTTTCTCCGCCCGAATATCAGGGAATCACACGATTAAACATAATGGGCATGAATAAATGGAGTGAACGAATTGGAACCACACCTACGATATCGTGTTCGAAAGTCTAGGTGCTTACACATTTGATTCCATCAATATGCATCCTCCTTTCCAGACTAATCTCAAGTAAGATCCATACACTTATTGGATTCGCGCGCTTGAAGTAACTTGATTCATGACGGGAACCCTTCTCACAGAACCGGATCAAAAGGAGAGATTGTCTCGGGTATATGTAATGGCACTTGCAGCACGGGCTGGTTATCTGACTTCGGTACCCGAGCCTGACCGAGATAGTGTTGATCTTCGAATCCAAGCAGGGGGAAACTATCGTCCCGCACTTGATCTACAACTGAAAGCAACAACAGTAATACCCGAAAATCAAGGAGATTCTCTTCCTTTTCGGTTGCCGATGAAGAATTACCGCGATCTCAGAGATAAGACCCAGACACCCCGATTGCTCGTGATTCTGGAGCTACCAAAGGACAAGGAACAGTGGATGTTGGTCACTGACCAAGAACTTGTGCTCCGCCGCCGAGCCTATTGGCTCAGTCTACAGCAGGACTACGAGGAGATCAGTGATCAAGAAACCGTTACCATTCACATCCCTACAGAAAACGTATTGGATGTTCAATCTCTGCAACATCTCATGGAAAAATCCAGGACGGGGGAAATCTAATGAGAAATAGTGTTCGCGATCGCAACGCGTTACTGGCGGTGTCGCCCATAGCCCTTTCTAGTTACGCACGTGCCGCTGGCTGGACACAGCATGGCACTTACCGTGTACACTCAGATATATACGTCAGCGAAGACAGGCCGGAGATTATTGTCCCTCGGACAGACCATTTGGGAGATTATGCAAGTGTAGTCGCTGAATTGATCAAAATATTCGCTGAGGTTGGACGCCAGGATGAAATCAGTGTGTATCGTTCGCTCGTGACGGCAGACCGCGATGTCGTCCGCCTGCGTGTCGAAGAAAGTGAAGAGGGTAGCGTGAAACTGAACGAGGGAGTGGACCTTATTCAAGGAGCCCGAGATCTACTCCTGGCAACTGCATGCTCCCTCGATAAATCTAAGGCAGTCTACCGAGCCGGAGCGAATCTTAGCGCGAAAGATCTAGTATCCAGGATCCGTTTGGGGCAGACTGACCGAGGGAGCTTTGTGGTGACCCTTCTAACACCGGTAATACCGCCTCCGGTCCCAGTACTGTTTTCAGATGAATCAGACCAGGACGCACCTATTGAACGGCGTCTAACGACCCGCTTGATTGAGGCTTTGACAGCTGTGCGTGAAGCCGCCGAACAGACAGCCTCAGGAGATGAAAAAGCCTTTGTTGGTACCATGAAAAGCGGCGTGAGTGCGAACCTTTGTGAGGCTTTAGATAAGATCATTAGCTCTTTTTCAACCCTAGATGTGAATGTATCCTGGGCCCGAATTCGGCCGAACACGGTGCCGAATTGTACCGTACGCTTCGGCAACAAGGATGCGCCTTTATTGCGACAAGTCGCCCATGCGTTCCGAGAGCGTGCTCCGCAGCCCGATATTCATCTGTTAGGGTTTGTCCAACTACTGAAACGCGGAGAGGAGGAAGAGGACGGAACAATCCGACTGAGCACTTTCGTTGATGAGCAACAGATGTCAGTTACAGCATTATTGGAGCGTCAGGATTACGAACAAGCGGTTCAGGCTCACAAGGACCAAGCAATGGTCATGCTTTCTGGTGACCTTGAACGCCGGGGACAACGGTGGTGGTTGTTGGACCCGCACTTACAACGTGTGCCTCGGAAAGAAGAGTTTAACCTCAATGATTAATCTCTCCAATGGATGACCTCGAAAAGGGGGTATCCAAATTAGTGGTCAGCCTTGTGGCATAGACCAGAGTCATCGTCCATTTCGGGCGGCGGGATAGCCTTATCCTCAAAGGTATGTGAGGCCGGTTGAACACGCTATAATTGGTCAAAAACGAATATAGCCCCCCAACTGGAATAGGGTAAGCAGATCGTCGGATACATTTCCAAAATGGACAGAGAGACGCGCTCCATAACGACCACCAAATAACAGACCCGCCCCGAAGGTCGGAGAAACATCACCGCCATCATACTCAAGTCCACTCCTTAATTCCGGTCGTACCGTCCAGTCAGAGGACCCCAGTCGAACGGAGGCTCCGATCCGATTTGCAGAACCTGTGAGGTCTTGACACCGGTAGTTTTCCACCATACCATAGAGCGATACCGGACCTACGACCTCCCCGCTGACCCTTATGTATTGCCCAGGGCAGGCATCCCCACCCCCACCAACAAGCCCCGCTTCGAATGTGAATTGTCCGGGCGACTCCTGCGCCAACAGCTGTGCGGGAGCAAGTAAAAAACAAATCGTCAGCAGTTTCCAACTCTCAACTTTCATTTGAATGCGGGTTATAGCGAATTAGGGTTTTAATGTATCTCCTAGACTTAAAAGCTGTTCCAAAATTAGTTCTATCGTTACTCATATTCCCACTTGAGTATCCATGGATCACCGGTCCTTTGCTGATGAGTTCGCAACCGGGCTTGCAGATCTTCCAAGACTGCCTGATTGCTAAGATTACGAGCGATATCCTGGACCTCATGTGGATCGTTCTCAAGATCGTACAATTCGAATTTTGGGCGGCGCAGGTAGTGTTGGATCGGGCGTTTCCCGTAATGTGACATCTCGCGCATGAGTGTGCCCTGCCAGGTTTCTGATGCATGAAGATCCGTGGCAAATGGATACGGGAGGCCGTGCGCGATATTCCAGATCAACTTGTAACGGCGCCCCCGAACCACTCGCATCGGATAGTACATCGTGACCTCATGGAAGGTATGGGAAGCAAACACCTCGTCCCACCCCTCGGAAGAGCTTTGTGCCATTACTTCTTTGAAACTGCGTCCATGCAGGGCAGGGGCTTCCGCCTCCATACCTGCCAAGTCTAAAAGCGTCGGCGCTAAATCTGCCCATGTAATCATCGCATCACAAATCCCTGGCAAAATATCCGGCCTCCGAATCACACATGGCAGACGCATACCAGGCTCGTACAAAGTCGTCTTTGCCCCCGGAAATGCAATCCCGTTATCCGAGATAAACACCACAATCGTCTGATCCCACACCTTTGATTGCTGCAGGAGCTCAATCAATCGCAATAAACCGCGATCCGCCCGCTGAACAGACATGTAATAGCGTGCAAGTTCTGCCCGGGTTTCGGGCAGGTCCGGCAAATAGTCGGGAACAAGTACCTCCTCTGGAGATACGGGATCACTCCCGCCTCGCACGAAGGGGCGATGAGGCTCATTCGTGCAGAAATACAGAAAAAAAGGGCGAGCACCTTTCCGACTAAAAACAGGTGCACAAGCCTCGGCACGTTCCAGGGGGGAAGAGCCCTCCGATACAATTTCATCCTCAAATGCATAGACGGATGGTGGTGCCACATGATACTTGCCGGTTCTTATCGTTCGGTATCCCGCACGTTGAAGGAGTACTGGAAGAGATTGTACATGGTCGAAGGTCTTAAAGTGGTGGAAGTCATGCATATGACCATATTGGCCGTTGGCATGGTTATAGAGGCCTGTCAGAATGACGGATCGGCTGGCACTGCATGATGCCGTGGTGCAGAAGCCATGCGTAAACCGTGTGCCGTGCTGCGCCAACAGGTCCAGACCCGGGGTTTTAATCACGGGATTTCCATAGCAGCCGGCATCGCCGGTTCCCAAGTCGTCTACGACGACCATCACGATGTTGGGCCGATCACGAGATTGGAACCGTCCTGTCAGTATCGCAGTGGCAGACATTGTCTGAAGAAATGATCTCCGTGTGAACTGCTCGCTATGCATTGTTGCAATGATTTATGAGTTAAGATTGATCTCTTGTAGGATAGCACGTACTACAATTCCGTAACTTGCAGAAAAATATACACGTCCCTCATGACGCCAAACCTTCTCTCACATACTCGAGCCGTCATCATTCTCGCACTTGCAGCATTCTGCATGCAATGCGGATCCTATTCACCAAGACCATTGCAGTCCCTTGCTCCAGGGGATCACATTGTGCTCGTCGGGAATAATTTGTGCTCACGCATGATGAACTATGGATACTTTGAGACAGAATTGCATCAGCGATTTCCAGAGCATAAGTTAACCATTCGCAACATGTGTGATGGAGGTAATACTCCGGGGTTTCGACCACACCCTGGACGAGTTTCTCCGTGGGCCTTTCCGGGAGCGGACAGCTTTTATACAGAACTGGCTCAGCCTTCAAATAGCCAAGGACACTTCGAAACGCCGGACGAGTGGTTGACGCGGTTGCAAGCGGACATCATTGTGGCTTTTTTCGGCTTCAACGAATCCTTCGCAGGCCTGGAGGGAGTGACCTCCTTTGAACAGGAGATGGATGCATTTGTGCAACATACGCTCTCACAGTCTTATAACAGAGAGGGGCCGCCAGGCCTAGTACTGATTTCGCCGATCGCATTCGAAGATTTGTCTTATCAGATGGATGTCCCCGACGGGACGCAGGAAAATATCCGCCTATCGGCCTACACGGAAGCCATCCAGCGCGTTGCGCAGCGCTACGAACTGCCCTTTGCAGATATCTTCTCGACCTCCAAAAGCTGGTATCGACGAACACTGGAACCACTCACGATTGACGGTTCACAACTCAACGAAGAAGGATACACCTTACTGGCATCAAGTATTGCAGATCAAGTATTTGGAGGCAGTCATGTACTTGACAACCAAGTACGCGCAGGCCTATTGACTGCCATCAGAGACAAGAATTGGCACTGGCATAATGATTACAAGATTCCCAATGGTGTGCATGTATATGGGCGGCGATATAATCCCTTCGGCCCAGATAATTATCCTGCGGAGTTGGAAAAAATTCGCCAGATGACTGCGATCCGGGATACGGCGATATGGCAGATCGCGGCGGGAAGATTCATGGATATTGCGGCGGCCGATGCAGGAACGCGCGAGCTTCCCGAGGTCGAGACTAACTACGTGCCGAGTGACAAAAACGGCAACCCCTCTTATCTCTATGACGACGATGCCTTGGCGACCCTCACGATTGCGCCGGGGTACGAGGTGGAGTTGTTTGCCTCTGAAAAAGAGTTTTCAGATCTGGCAAATCCTGTCCAGATGTCATTTGACAATCAGGGACGTCTATGGGTTGCGGTCATGCCCACCTACCCTCACTGGAAGCCTGGAGACCCGCATCCCAACGATAAACTGTTGATTTTTGAAGACACCGATCAGGATGGCAAGGCAGACCGGCAGATCACTTGGGCGGACAGTTTACATATTCCTGTTGGCTTTGCATTTGCCCCGGAAGGGGTCTATGTAAGTCAGGGGACAAACCTCGTACTCCTGTCAGATACCGATGGGGATGATCATGCGGATACCCGGCAGATCGTACTGAGCGGGTTTGATGACCATGATACCCATCATGTGATCAGTGCATTTACCACAGATCCATCCGGAGCAATCTACATGGCGGAAGGTGTCTTTTTGCATACCAATGTAGAGACCTCTTACGGACCGGTTCGCGGGACGAACGGTGGATTTTTTCGCTTTAACCCTCGGCGGCGCCACCTTGAACGAACTGCGCAGCTGTCCATCCCGAATCCATGGGGGATTGCTTTTGACAAGTGGGGGCAACCGTTTTTCGCTGAAACTTCCGGCCCCGATGTGCGCTGGATGCTGCCCGGAACGGTCAAGCCGCGTTATGGCGTGGCCACACATAAATCCTACAACCTGATTGAAGATGCACACCGTGTACGGCCAACCTCAGGCTTGGAATTCGTGTCGAGTCGACACTTTCCGGATGACGTTCAGGGAGATCTGCTGATTAACAACACGATCGGGTTCCTGGGGATGAAGCAGCACAGGATGATAGATGATGGGACCGGGTATGTGAGTACGCATCGCCAGGACCTGATTCAAAGCAACGACGGAAACTTTCGCCCTGTGGACATGGAGTTCGCTCCAGATGGATCCCTATATTTTCTTGACTGGCACAATGTACTGATCGGCCACATGCAGCACAATGCACGTGATCCCCTGCGTGACCATGTACACGGCCGTATTTATCGGATAACCTATCTTGCCCGACCACTTGTCGAACCCGCCAAGATACATGGGGCAAGTATTGAAGAGCTGTTTGAAAATCTAACCCTGCCGGAGTACCGTACCCGCTATCGTACCCGTCGAGAGCTACGAGGCCGTGATCCCTCTGAGGTACTGACTGCTCTGGATCTTTGGATCGCTGGACTGGACTCCAACAACGAGAACTACGAACTTCACCTGCTGGAGGCACTGTGGGTGAGTTGGGGATTGAACCAGGTGAATACAGACCTTCTGGAGCAACTGCTAAGCGCAGAGGATTTTCGGGTTCGTGCTGCGGCTGTCCGGGTGCTTCGGTACAATCCGCAACTTCAGAGGCAGATTGAGCTACTCACAGAAGCGGCAACAGATTCGCATGGCCGCGTACGCACGGAAGCCATGGCGGCAGCTTCCTGGCTAAGCCCGGAAGAAGGGTTACCGATTGTCGAAAAAGCGAGTCAGGCCGAGCTCGACAAATGGAACATGAATGTGTCTGTGACGGCCCTGGCCCACTTGAAAGGCCAACGTGTCCCAACGGATCAACCGGAGGAAGAAACCCCAGACCTGAACGCTGCAGATTTGGCTCTTTACACGCTCGGCAAAGAGATCTATGCACGAGATGGCTATTGCAGCACCTGCCACCGACCTGATGGAAAGGGGTTGCCGGCATCCGGCTTTCCTCCACTGGCTGAGACTGAATGGGTCTTAGGGGACTCTGAGCGGCTGATCAAGCTCACACTGGATGGCCTCATGGGACCAATTACCGTCCTTGGGCAGGATTACCCGGGGCAAGTGCCGATGACACCGTTCCGAAACTTGCTCACTGATGATGAGGTCGCCGCTGTGTTAACCTATGTACGCAACGCGTTCGGCAACCATGCCTCCGCAATCCACTCAGACCAGGTAGAAGCCGTGCGGACCAGCACTGCAGATAGGCAGGGGTACTATACAGTTGAGGAACTCCTTGACAGCCAATAAACGAGTGCACCTGCATGATGAGAGTTGTCGGGTTGATTTTCCTGAACCTTGTAATGATTCCGGTGGGGTGTATCTCACCAGATCCTGCATCACGCCCTAACGTCATTCTGGTGATCACGGACGATCAGGGGTATGGGGATATCGGTGCGCATGGAAATTCTGCAATCCGCACCCCCGTACTTGATCAATTGCACGACGGAAGTGTACGCCTGACGGATTTCCATGTGGATCCGACGTGCTCCCCAACACGCGCGGCACTCCTGACCGGACGATACTCCACTCGTACGGGGGTATGGCACACCATCATGGGACGGTCTCTCATGGCTCCTGAAGAAGTTACGCTGGCTGAGCTATTCGCCGAGGCAGGTTACCGAACAGGAATGGTCGGTAAATGGCATCTAGGGGACAATTACCCGCTCCGTCCGCAGGATCAGGGGTTCCAGGAAGCGTTCTACCACCCAGCAGGCGGGGTTGGGCAGGGACCCGATTATTTTGGGAACGACTATTTCGATGACATCTACGTGCGCAATGGGGCCCTGGAAGAAACCACAGGGTATGTGACCGATGTCTGGTTTGATGATGCCCTCCGTTTCATCGGGGAGCATCAGCATGAGCCGTTCTTTTTGTACCTAGCGACGAACGCCCCACATGGCCCGTATTTCGTGGAGGAAACATATGCAGCACCGTACCGCGAGGCAGGATTCCCTGACGTCATGGCTCGATTCAGCGGTATGATCACCAATATTGACGACAATATGGGACGGCTTCTGGCAAAATTGGATTCGCTTGAATTGAGCGAGAATACAATCTTTATCTTCATGACAGATAACGGTTCAGCAGAAGTGTGGGCAAATTGGCGTGGAGAGGAAGGGACCTGGGAAGGATTCAATGTGGGCATGCGACAGGGAAAAGGGTCTGAGTATGACGGGGGGCATCGCGTGCCCTTCTTTTTACGATGGCCTGCTGCTGGCTATACTGGATCTAGGGAAGTGGATGCCCTAACGGCGCACATTGATGTCCTGCCCACGCTGGCCGAGCTCTGTGACCTGCCGTTGCCTGCAGACCTGGACGGTATGAGCCTAGTGCCGGTGTTGAACGGGAGTGAGCCGACCGAACGTACACTTTTTGTACACTCACAGCGCGTTCCCTACCCTGTCAAATGGCGTAAGTCCGCCGTGATGACCAAGCGCTGGCGACTGGTGAACCAGAATGAGCTGTACGATATCCAACAGGATCCCGGACAGAGCACCAATCTCGCAGAACAGTTCCCTGACGTGACTGGGGAGTTGCGCGCGGCCTATGAGCAGTGGTGGGAGCACCTTGAGCCCGCCTTCGATCGTTATATACGGATTGGCCTCGGATCTGACGTGGAGAATCCCCTAAAGCTGAATCCGCATGACTGGCATGTGACCCACCAATCTGAGTCCGTGTGGAATCATCGACAAGTCCAGAATGGTATGATCGGCAACGGCCATTGGGCGGTGAATGTGTTCCAGTCTGGCAACTATACATTCGAATTGCGTCGATGGCCCAAGCATATGGACGAGTCTATGGAGAGGATTGCAGCGCGCATAAGAGTCGGCGATCAAGAGGCGCAGGTGCCACTTACTCCAGACCAGAACTCCGCGACCTTTGAGCTCGCGCTCAATGCGGGCCCCACCACTGTGCAGACTTGGCTGGTTCAGCCGGATGGAAAAGAACACGGTGCCTATTTTGTCTACGTAAAGCGTGAATGACACGAGAACCGGTTAATGCAATCCAGAGATGGAAGCATCTGCGAAAAAATCCCGAAATCCCTCCGTTGACTTCTGGCCGCCGGGACCTTGGACCCGGCAAGCGGTCGATCCGTGTCTTTGTTCTGACTGTCTCCACGATCCGAGCGCTGATCCTTTGAACGACACTCTTGGCACGACATGCTAGGCGCCGATATCATTATCGTTCTCGCGATCGTTCTAGTCGCGATCATCCTTTTTGTCACGGAGTGGGTGCGCTATGACGGTGTAGCACTCATCGTCCTACTTGCACTGGCCATCAGCGGCGTGATCCCCATGTCGCGTGCCATCGAAGGGTTTGCAAATCCAGCCGTCGTCACCATCGCAGCGGTACTCGTGCTAAGTGGAGGATTATACCGTACGGGTATTGCAAACCTCCTCGGTGCCCAGGTAATGCGCTTTGCCGGAGCCTCCCCAGTGCGTCTTACGGCGATCATGATGCTCACCGCCGGGTTTATGTCCGGCGTGATGAATAACATTGCGGCCACCGCGCTTCTGCTGCCGGTGGTGCTTGATATTGCCCGCCGCCTCGGGATGCGCCCTTCCAGACTCCTGATCCCACTCGCCTTTGCGTCACTCCTGGGAGGGATGACCACACTCATTGGGACCGGACCGAATATTCTCCTTTCCACCATTCTTGAACGCTCAGGTCAGGGTACATTCGGGCTCTTCTCGTTCACTCCAGTCGGCACGGCCGCACTGGTCTTGGGGGTTCTGTATATGATCCTCGTGGGACGTCACTTCCTCCCGGACCGACGCCCCAAAAATGACCGGTCAATAGCAGAAGTTGATCTGCGGGACCGCTATGCTTTGGAGGAAGCAGTTTTCTGTTTGCGAATACCAAAGCACTCAGCTCTTAATGGCCGGAACTTGGTGCAAACGCAACTTGGACGTGTTCTGGGAGTCAATTTGCTCGCGGTCCAGCGCAATGGCCACCTCCTTTGGGCCCCAAAGCCGGAGTTTGCACTACGGGCCGAAGACACGCTCGTCTTCGAAGGCTCCCCTGGTGCGATGGATGATTTGCGGTCGTGGGGACAACTGGAGAGCCAGGGGGAGCCGGAAGACCTCCTGAAGCCTATGGTCAAGGAAACCGCCACCTTCGCACAAGTGGAAATCGCATCTAATTCGATCATGGCCGGAAGTACGGTACGGGATCTGAATTTTCGCCATCGCTTTCAAGCCCAAATCGTGGCCATCCGGCGCGGAAAAAAGACCCGCCATACGTCTCTCCAGGAAATCCGACTACAGGCGGGGGATACCCTGCTTTTACTCGGGCGACAGGAGTGGCTGGAGCAGCTCCCCTTCGCAGATGATTTCGCCTCCATTACCTGGGTGGACCTTGATGTCGCCATCCGGGAATACGACCTCCATCGCTGTCTGACACAGCTCGAAATACCGGAAGGTTCTGGATTGCATGGACGTACATTGGCCTCCACCCGCCTTGGCTATGCTTTCGGTCTTACGGTCCTTGAGATCCAGCGCAGCGATGAATCGAACAGTGAGAATCTCTTCCTTCCGGGTGCGTCCGATCTTCTAAGATCCGGGGACCGTCTCATTGTGCAGGGAGGTCCAGAATCCTACGCGGTATTCCAGGCCCTCCAGTCCCTTCAGCCCCATGAAACCGATGGCCCTTCAATGGTAACGGAGTTGGAGTCCGAAGAGGCCGGATTTGCAGAAGTCACGCTCGCCCCCACTTCAAAGAATATCGTGGGTAGGTCACTGAACGAGATCTTCTTTCGGGATTCTTATGGCCTGACAATCCTCGCAATTTGGCGCGGTGGCGAGACCATTCAATCCGATATCCATCTCAGTGAAACCCCACTGCAGTTCGGAGATGCTCTTTTGGTCTACGGTCGGCGGAAAAAAATTCAGTTACTGGGGAAGGATATGCGCTTCCTCGTACTCACGGCTGAACTCAGCGAGGTGTTCCGGACGCGCCGGGCCCCGATCGCGGCGGCGATCATGCTTGGGGTCATCCTCTCCGCCTCGTTCAACCTCCTTCCAGTATACATCGCTGCACTTCTCGGAGCGCTCCTCATGGTATTCACCGGTTGTCTGAGGGGGAACGAAGTGTACAAACTCATCGAGTGGCGCGTTGTGGTTTTGCTTGGTGGCATGTTGGCACTTGGATTGGCGATGGAGGAATCTGGCGCCGCCGAACTTCTAGCGCGCGAGGTCATCGGGCGGGCCGCAGAAGCTGGCCCCCGGTTCCTGATTGGAAGCCTCTTCCTGCTTTGCGCCCTCGCAGCGCAATTTGTGCCCACTTCGGCCGTAGCGGTCCTCGTGGCCCCGATCGCACTGAGTACTGCGTTGGAACTGGACCTCTCCGCCCAGGCACTACTCATGGTCGTAGCCGTAGGCTCATCGTGCGCGTTCCTAACTCCGTTCGGCCATCCCGTAAATCTTCTTGTTATGAGTGTCGGGGGATACAAAGTGACCGATTACACGCGCACCGGAGCACCTCTCTTCGTCCTGCTGCTTCTGCTCGTCGTCTTCTTTTTACCCGTGGTCTGGCCACTGTGATATCTGGCCACCTGCTGCATTTTGATCAAGGCCGATGCACATTTTGCAGTGACAAAAAATGTGGCGCCGCTATTCCAAGGGAGATTAGACTCCACATACCTTGTGGATCCGTTTGATCTCTACTTGTACAAGACTGGTTCGACACATGGAACCTGTATTACCCTGTGAATATTAGACTGAATCGGGCGCAAAACAGGGCGAACTCACCCGATCCCCCTGCAATGAATCTCTAATCCAGATTGCTTTCATTATATTGGTTCTACTGCAAATTCTCATTTGTTTTTGAATCGTGGAGCCGGTGAAAATACTCAGAATTTTTGCGCCTAGGCACGGTCGGCCACCAAACGAGTCCACAAGGGTAGCTTAACGTATCTCAGATGTCTACGACTCAAGATTTTTCTCAACTAACTGTAACGGACCTTGGACCAATAAAGCAGGCGGACATCAACCTCCGTCCCTTGTCTGTTTTTATCTTGACTTCGACGGTTACCTCCGTCACAGGGGTTCTGGAGTGGGATTTCCGGGAAAACTGAACACTACCAATCCCCCTTTTCAGGGCGGAATGATGAAGATCGAGACCGAATGGGACGCTTGATTTAGGAGGTCGTCCCCTCTTTGAACAGTACGGTCTGGCGCTGTATCGTCAGACCGACTGTCTGGTATAGGCGCCCGCTCGTTTCGGTAACCTTCGATGGAAGAAGGTATTCTGCCCGATTGCCTCGATCACAAATCATGGAGGTTTCCACCGCACCAAGTTCTGCTAAAATCTGCCCTTCACTCAGGCGATGTTTTGAACCAAACCTCGCATTATATCGGTGTCGGAAGATCCGTAACAGGGCAAATGCAACAAAACAGATTGCAATATGGGCACGCACCCGACGCTCGACCCAGTGAAAGATGGGCCGGATCGCCATGGTGTGTTTCATCACACGAAAACCTTCTTCAATTCGCCATAACTCTCCATAATGTTGATAGACTTGTTCTGGAGTCAGATCCTCCAGACTCGTCCAGACCCCATGCAGCCCATCAAACTTCTCATCCCGAACAATCGCTGCTTGATCTAAGCTCACTCCATCCTGCTTCACCTTCAGAAATCGACCACTTCTGCCGGTGCCCTTGACCCCCTGTTTCAAACGATTCTTCACCTTCTCAATTGCCTTCTCCCGTGAATGTACATCCCGAGCTGCCTTCTTTGGACAATAGCGCAAAATCAAGCGTCGACCACCAAGTTTGTGTTCGGTAACCTTACGACCCGTCGTTAAAACCTTCCAAGACTGTGCCCCGAGAATCGTCTTGGTGTGGAGTTGATTTAATGACCGTAAACGTGCAGCCACGATATAGTCACAGCCCAGACTTTGCAACAACGCTAAATTCTCCTTGCTCAACATCCCTGAATCGGCAACGACAATCATCCGATCCAAATCAAAACATTCTTTGAGGCGCGTCATCGCCGGTTCAAGCGTCTTTACATCGGTGGTATTGCCGGGAAAGAGTTCGTACGTGACCGGAAGCCCTTCTTGGGTTTGGATCAATGCCAAGACCAACTGAACCTTTTTGGGCTTCCCATCCTTGCTAAACCCTTTCTTGCGTAGCTCATCCGGCAACTCACTGGCAAAGCTCAATGTCGTCACATCAAAAAACAGCACCTTCAGTTTCCCGCCAAGCATGCCGAGCGTCTCGTTGGAGACCAGCTGCTTCATCTGTTCAATTCGGTCGTCCGTGACGGCATCCATCATCCGATAGAACTTCTCCACCGGAACGTCCACCCCCGCATCCTTGGACATCTGCCGTGCATGGGCCAGTTTACTATCCCCAGATGCAGCCAGACGAAGTAAAACCGCTTGCTTGAACAGACGACGAGACATCTTCTGACGGCGATCAAAGACCTCTGTAAACCGCATCTGGTGATACAGGGCCCCCATGACCTCGTGAAAGCCCAGACAGATGCGCCGTATTTCCTCCAGCTTCCGTGCATCTTTGATCACCAGTGCCTTCGACTCCCGTTTTTTTCTGCGGGCAGCCACCACCTCGTCTACATAAGACTCTGCAGGAAATAAGGAGGGTTGCAGGTCTTCTTGGATCCGAGCTAATTCCAGATAGGCAATTTTAACCAGACCGTCCACTGCATCCGGGTGAACGCTTCCCATGTGTCGGACGATACGAACCCGCGGCTTTCTTTCCTTATTACGGTAGCTCTCAACAATCTGGACAGAGATGTTTTTCGTGGTTTTTCGTTTGAGTTCTCGGACCCACATGACACAGTTGGTTGGTGAATTACAAAGATACGAAAAATACAATTAAAAAGCAAGACTGAACACTACACAGGAAGGCCAAAAAAAAACCTCCCAGAAAGCACGGAAACAGTGGTTTTGTACCTGGAAAAATCGAAACCGTCAAAGTCAGGTCAACCTCCGTCCCTTGTCTGTTTTTATTGGCCCTAGTAATACAGGAAAGTCATATTTAGCGATCCTAATCTATGCATTGCATTGCTACTTTGGTAGTTATAAGTCAAGGTTCTTTTTGAGATCTGACCAAGAGTTTCGCTCTCTGCTTAATTCTATTTTACCGAATGGTACTGGTAATTTGAGGGATTCGCTGACCGCAATAGGCAAGCAATTGACTGAGCTTGAAGCAGATGATTCTGGAGCCCAAAATGGAGTCGTAATTCCTGAACCAGTGGCAGCTGTCTTACGAGCGATGTTTCGCGAAGCAGCCGGTGCTGGACTGAAAGGCGAAATTGCCCGATGCTTCGGCCTTGACACAGAATTGCTTCGCCGCCGAGATGGCAATGCCAGTTCGCGTGTCATTTTGCGAATCAAGCCGGTTAAGAATGCTGAACCTCTGGAACATCATTTGATCTTGAGATCCAGAAGAACAATGTCATGGACATCCATACCCGAGGGAATGCCACTAAAGCTCCAGGGGGCATTTTCCCATCCAATGCCATCTAGCTTGAGTTGGTTATACTCACCGCAATTAGAATTTGAAGACTATTTGGAAAGTGACGGTAGTCTAGTTAGCATAGGCAGAATACAACTCTTGCAATTTATAGCAAACTACCTTGCTGTAAGCGTCTATGGACCATTTGCTCAATCTGCCTACTACCTTCCGGCAGATCGAACGGGAATCATGCATGCGCACAAAGCGGTGATAAGTACGGTCCTAGAGAATGCTGCGATGGCCGGGATACGCCAAGTACGAAATGTGCCACTACTTTCAGGAATCATGGCAGATTTTTTAGAGGGACTGATTGAGTCGGATGACGCCTCTCGCTCCTTCCCAGAGAATGTGACGCGACCCCAAGAAATTCTCGAAATTTGCGAGAAGATTGAGGGAGAAATACTCGGGGGCTCTATAACAACTGGAAATTCAGAGATACTAAAATATCCGAAATTTAGTTACCAGCCAAAGGGATGGCCTGATTCCTTGCCATTAAAGAATGCATCATCAATGGTATCAGAGCTTGCCCCTGTTCTATTGTACTTACGTCATCAAGTAGATCCAGGGGATGTTTTAATCATTGAAGAACCCGAATCCCATCTGCATCCTTCCATGCAAGTTCAGTTCACGCGCCAACTCGCCGCAATTGTGAATGCAGGTGTTCGTGTTATTGTGACCACCCACAGCGAATGGATCTTGGAGGAACTTGCTAATTTAGTTAGGTTGTCGTCCCTATCAAAATCTGACCGTATCAAAATTGACGGGGGGAGCGTTGCACTTGCCTCCGATAAAGTGGGTGCGTGGTTATTTCGGCAAGAACAGAACTCCGATGGCTCGACCGTGTCACAGATTGACCTCGACGAGTCAGGGCTTTACCCTTCGGGTTTTGCCGATGTTGCAACTGAATTGCATAATAACTGGGCGCGGATTTCAAGTCAACTTGAAAAGTAAGTATGGATACAGTTGTTGATAGTTTCAAGAAGCACGCTCCAGAAAAGGCCGTTCACCGTTCCAAACTAAACAAGAAAGGATGCCTTCTTCGCAAGAACAATATTCCGACGCCAAATGTGATCATTGACCTAGATAGGCTCAAAATAACGGATGACTCCAAGCATGCTGACTTCTTGTTTGGTTCGGACGATTCTGGTGGTTGGATTGTAGCAATCGAGATGAAGAGGGGAGCACCGGATGTCCGGCACTCCGCACAATAACTTCAGTCTACCGCTAAAATCGCCGAGAAGTGGACTTCAGGTGGGGATGTACAAAATTTTCGAGCCGTTCTGGCATCAGGAAATTTGCCCAGAGTTGAATTTAGTTTATTGAAAAAACGATCTAACTGGGTCCGTTTTGGAAATAGGGATCATCCTATTCGGCAACTTACCTGTGGGTCCAAATTAAGACAAGTATTCAATTAGATCTGGACTTCCCCCTCTCATCCATGCCAAGGAGAAGTTCCGTCAAAGGCATTACGAGCACACCCTCTCCAACTGCAATCAAGAGCCTCTGCTCGAATCGGTGGCACAAGCCTGGGCGAGTGGACACATTGATCTAAATTTGCGAGGACTCCTCAATTTCCGGTCAGAGCTTCAAGAAACCCCTCATAGGCCGGCTTGGGTTCATACCCTGCATCGAAAAGCAGGCCCCATTCCGGGTTGCCCCAAAAATCAATTAACCAGCTCTCTGGATCTCGCAACCCCCACCAGGTAATCTTGACTTCGACGGTTACCTCCGTCACAGGGGTTCTGGAGTGGGATTTCCGGGAAAACTGAACACTACCAATCCCCCTTTTCAGGGCGGAATGATGAAGATCGAGACCGAATGGGACGCTTGATTTAGGAGGTCGTCCCCTCTTTGAACAGTACGGTCTGGCGCTGTATCGTCAGACCGACTGTCTGGTATAGGCGCCCGCTCGTTTCGGTAACCTTCGATGGAAGAAGGTATTCTGCCCGATTGCCTCGATCACAAATCATGGAGGTTTCCACCGCACCAAGTTCTGCTAAAATCTGCCCTTCACTCAGGCGATGTTTTGAACCAAACCTCGCATTATATCGGTGTCGGAAGATCCGTAACAGGGCAAATGCAACAAAACAGATTGCAATATGGGCACGCACCCGACGCTCGACCCAGTGAAAGATGGGCCGGATCGCCATGGTGTGTTTCATCACACGAAAACCTTCTTCAATTCGCCATAACTCTCCATAATGTTGATAGACTTGTTCTGGAGTCAGATCCTCCAGACTCGTCCAGACCCCATGCAGCCCATCAAACTTCTCATCCCGAACAATCGCTGCTTGATCTAAGCTCACTCCATCCTGCTTCACCTTCAGAAATCGACCACTTCTGCCGGTGCCCTTGACCCCCTGTTTCAAACGATTCTTCACCTTCTCAATTGCCTTCTCCCGTGAATGTACATCCCGAGCTGCCTTCTTTGGACAATAGCGCAAAATCAAGCGTCGACCACCAAGTTTGTGTTCGGTAACCTTACGACCCGTCGTTAAAACCTTCCAAGACTGTGCCCCGAGAATCGTCTTGGTGTGGAGTTGATTTAATGACCGTAAACGTGCAGCCACGATATAGTCACAGCCCAGACTTTGCAACAACGCTAAATTCTCCTTGCTCAACATCCCTGAATCGGCAACGACAATCATCCGATCCAAATCAAAACATTCTTTGAGGCGCGTCATCGCCGGTTCAAGCGTCTTTACATCGGTGGTATTGCCGGGAAAGAGTTCGTACGTGACCGGAAGCCCTTCTTGGGTTTGGATCAATGCCAAGACCAACTGAACCTTTTTGGGCTTCCCATCCTTGCTAAACCCTTTCTTGCGTAGCTCATCCGGCAACTCACTGGCAAAGCTCAATGTCGTCACATCAAAAAACAGCACCTTCAGTTTCCCGCCAAGCATGCCGAGCGTCTCGTTGGAGACCAGCTGCTTCATCTGTTCAATTCGGTCGTCCGTGACGGCATCCATCATCCGATAGAACTTCTCCACCGGAACGTCCACCCCCGCATCCTTGGACATCTGCCGTGCATGGGCCAGTTTACTATCCCCAGATGCAGCCAGACGAAGTAAAACCGCTTGCTTGAACAGACGACGAGACATCTTCTGACGGCGATCAAAGACCTCTGTAAACCGCATCTGGTGATACAGGGCCCCCATGACCTCGTGAAAGCCCAGACAGATGCGCCGTATTTCCTCCAGCTTCCGTGCATCTTTGATCACCAGTGCCTTCGACTCCCGTTTTTTTCTGCGGGCAGCCACCACCTCGTCTACATAAGACTCTGCAGGAAATAAGGAGGGTTGCAGGTCTTCTTGGATCCGAGCTAATTCCAGATAGGCAATTTTAACCAGACCGTCCACTGCATCCGGGTGAACGCTTCCCATGTGTCGGACGATACGAACCCGCGGCTTTCTTTCCTTATTACGGTAGCTCTCAACAATCTGGACAGAGATGTTTTTCGTGGTTTTTCGTTTGAGTTCTCGGACCCACATGACACAGTTGGTTGGTGAATTACAAAGATACGAAAAATACAATTAAAAAGCAAGACTGAACACTACACAGGAAGGCCAAAAAAAACCTCCCAGAAAGCACGGAAACAGTGGTTTTGTACCTGGAAAAATCGAAACCGTCAAAGTCAGGAGTTGAATTTAGTTTATTGAAAAAACGATCTAACTGGGTCCGTTTTGGAAATAGGGATCATCCTATTCGGCAACTTACCTGTGGGTCCAAATTAAGACAAGTATTCAATTAGATCTGGACTTCCCCCTCTCATCCATGCCAAGGAGAAGTTCCGTCAAAGGCATTACGAGCACACCCTCTCCAACTGCAATCAAGAGCCTCTGCTCGAATCGGTGGCACAAGCCTGGGCGAGTGGACACATTGATCTAAATTTGCGAGGACTCCTCAATTTCCGGTCAGAGCTTCAAGAAACCCCTCATAGGCCGGCTTGGGTTCATACCCTGCATCGAAAAGCAGGCCCCATTCCGGGTTGCCCCAAAAATCAATTAACCAGCTCTCTGGATCTCGCAACCCCCACCAGGTAATGGCAAACTGGTTTTCTTCGGGCAGATCCATAAAGGCAGCTACGACCTCGTTTACACGCTTCTTCTGAAGTTGGCTCCGCTCATCCGTAAGCACAGACAGGTCTCCCTGAGGATTGACACGGACATCCATTTCTGAGATGTGAACCTTAAGCCCCCGCTGAACGACCGCGTCCATGACCGCAACAATGTTGCGAAGGGGGGGAGTCGTGTAGGTGATGTGCATCTGAAGTCCAACCCCGTCAATGGGAATGCCCCGGGCTTGAAGGTCATCCATCATGGCCAACATTGACTCAAGCTTGGCCGCATCCCAAATCGTACCATAATCGTTGTAAAACAGCAGGACATCCGGGTCGGCCTCTCTGGCATACTGGAACAGGCGGGCAATATAATCCGGCCCCATCCGACGACGAAACACAGAATTCCGCAGTTCACCTGATCCATCTTCAAACGCCTCGTTAATCACATCCCAACTTACGACATCCTCCTGGTAGCGCTGGACAACCGTAGTGATATAGTCTTTTACCGCATCCTCAAATTCCATATCGGTTCCGCTGAAGTTTTCCAGCCAAGGTGGTGTAGACTGATGCCATACCAATGCATGCCCATGAACCTGCATATCATGTTCCTTGGCAAAGGCAACCAACTGATCTGCCTGCGTCCAGATGTAGCTTCCTGAAGAACTGGTCAGGTGTCTCATCTTCATCTCATACTCAGCAGTCACACTATTGAAAACGGTGTGGACAAGTTGTGAATGGCGGGCAGAACCTAATCGGCCCGACTGAATTGCAACACCCACCGGGAAGGGGGCCACAGAGCGTAATGCAGTGTACGTTTCAGGTTCCTCAGGCTCTTCTGTAACCGCATTTTCACTACAGGCAACTATTAAGATCGCCAAAAGAAGAATGAATAAAAATCTGAGATCCATGGTGTCCTTTCGGGAGTACGAAAAAGGCTAACGAATTCTATCTTAATTTAAGGCAATTGGATTAGCTTATGTTCATGGAGGGTTCACTGGCCTGCCATCGTATTGTTTGGGTTATCTTCGGATTGGGGATTTCACTGCTGGGATGTTCAAGGTCAGACCCAGTGTTGCCGGATCAGGTAGATTTCAACTACCATATTCGCCCTATCCTCTCGAACTCCTGTTATGTGTGTCATGGTCCCGACATCAGCACACGGGAAGCTGAGCTTCGCCTTGATACCTATGCCGGAGCAACAGCCAGGCGCCCTGGCGGGCGGGCGATTGTTCCGGGGAGCGCAAAACGCAGTCTGCTCATTCATCGAGTTCAGGCGGATGATCCCGAAGAGCGGATGCCACCTTCCCAGATCAACAAGGTACTCACTGAATACGAGATTGCGCTCATCTCCAAATGGATTGATCAGGGAGCACAGTACAAGACCCACTGGGCACTGATTCCACTACAGAGGTCGGAAGTTCAGCGTTCCATTGATGAGCTGTTGCAGGAACGGATTACAGCAAAAGGGATCACGCCCGCAAACCCGGCATCCCGAGCCAGTTTGATTCGACGCGCTTCTTACGTGCTGACCGGACTTCCCCCCTCACCCGACGCGGTTCGGGAATTTGAGCGGGATGAATCTCCCAATGCCTATGCACGGGTTGTAGACAGCCTACTCGCTTCTGCTGCATACGGAGAACGCTGGGCACGCCACTGGATGGACCTCGTCCGGTACTCGGAATCGAAAGGGCACGAATTCGATTTCACGATTCAGGGGGCGTGGCAATACCGTGACTACCTCATCCGGGCATTCAATGAAGATGTCCCCTATGACCAACTTGTTCTGGAGCATCTTGCCGGGGATGTTCTGGAGCAGCCCAGGCGTAACCCTGACGACGGGTTCAATGAGTCGGTGATCGGGACGGCATACTTCGCGCTTGGGGAAGGAAAGCACAGCCCTGTTGATACGCGCATTGATGAGGCAGACCGCATTGATAACATCATTGATGTGACGACGAAAACCTTTCAGGGCTTAACCGTCGCCTGTGCCCGCTGCCATGATCACAAGTTTGATCCGATCCCAACCCGCGATTACTATTCACTCTATGGCATCGTTGAGAGTGCACGCTTTACCCCTGTCCCTATCCTCTCGGACGACTACTTGGAGGCCGTGGAGGGCCTCCTTCGTCTCAATCAAACCTTGCGTTCGGATATAGCCAGCAGGTGGCAGTCATCGCTGAGAACAACACCAGCCGTTGCGGCCAGTCGAATGATTCCTCATTCGCGAACCGTACAGGACACCACCGGGGCTTGGGAGGTATTGGGGGATTTCCGCGGTGGGACGCTGAGTGGGTGGATCACCGATGGGGTTGCGTTCGATGATGCGCCTCTTTACGGCACCCCCTTCATTGAGGGAGAGCATTTCCTGCGACTCACTGAACGCGTAGCAAGCAGCCGGCAGATCTCAGAGGGACTTCCTGGTGCGCTTCGCTCCCCTACCTTTACGCTCGTCCATGACTCCATTACGGTCATGGCCAAGGGATACAAATCCGCTCTGCGGCTGGTAATTGACAACTTCCAGCTGATCCGTGCACCGATCCATGGAGCCCTTGATCAGGAGCTCAGCAGTGACGCACTCACCCCCTACCAATTCGGTGTGGGTTTATGGAAGGGTCACAAAGCGTACCTGGAGTTACTGGTCGGGACCTACGATAAAAACCGCTTTGTGACCGATCAGCATATGCTCGCCGTTCACGATTCGTCCTACTTCGAGATTGCCTATGTTCTGGCACACGATGATGCCGCTTTTGATCTGCCACACCAGGAGTACAATGAAGCTGCTCTCGGACCCTCGATTCATGCCTGGGCAGCAGAAAAGGCCAGCCCGGTGCAGATTGCGGCAATCAACCAGGCCTTGGAATCTGGAGAGCTCCAACGTCCTCAGATCCATGAGCCGATTCGCCGAAAACGGCAAATCAAACAGCTCCTGCCCCCTGCAGAATTTTTTATTGGCATGACGGAAGGGGATCGGGTGACCAGCGCCGTTTTCGGACGCGGCAACTACAAAACTCCAGATGGCGAGCCCGTTCCGCACCGATTCTTTACCGCACTGGATTCAACAGGCACTCCTTTTACTGAGACACCCAGTGGGCGACTGGAGCTTGCGCAAGCGATCATAGATCCTTCAAATCCCTTGACTGCACGCGTCATGGTGAACCGGTTATGGCATCATGCATTCGGCAGAGGTGTCGTCGAAACAGTCGACAATTTTGGGGCCCAGGGAAATCTGCCGACACATCCAGAGTTGTTGGACGATTTGGCGCTGCGCTTTGTGGAGTCTGGATGGTCCATCAAATCGGTCCTCCGAGAAATTCTCCTTTCTGATGCGTTTCAACGTTCTTCAGAAGCGCCCGCGGGCATCCTTGAGTTGGACCCGTCTAATCTGCTTCTGTCTCACTATCCTGTGCGAAGGTTAGAGGCAGAAGTAATTCGTGACGGTATTTTGGCAATATCCGGGCAGTTGGACCCGACGATGTACGGCCCCCCGGTACCCATTCACTTGACCGAGTTCATGAAGGGGCGGGGCCGCCCTTCCACCAATGGCCCGTTGGATGGAGATGGTCGTCGAAGTCTTTACATTGCGATCCGCCGCAATTTTCTCTCGCCGATGATGCTCTCCTTTGATATGCCCATTCCGTTCTCCACTTTTGGTGCTCGCAATTCCAGCAATGTACCTGCGCAATCTCTTACGATGCTCAACGATATATTCATCGCTGAGCAGGCCAAACATTGGGGAGAGCTCCTGGTGGGACAGTCCCATGTTGATATTAAGGACAGGATTGAGCATATTTACCTAAAGGCCTTTGCACGGCTTCCAGAGCTGAACGAGTTGGCGGAAGCACAATCCTTTCTAAACACCGAGGCGGAAGAACTCGGCTTGAAACCGGGGGAACTGATGTCTTCCGTAGAGATTTGGTCGGCATATTGCCACGTGATTTTTAATCAAAAGGAATTTATCTACCTGATCTAATGAGTGGTCCACACCGGTTGACCTGTCGGATGACACGTCGAGAAATGCTGACCATGTGCCGGAATGGCTTTGGTGGTGTAGCTCTTCTGGGGCTGATGGGAAGTTCAGCCTTTGGCAACATGGTTGCGCAGGTTGCCCCATCTGAAACGAATCCGTTGCACCCCAGACCAGGGGGATTGATTCCAAAGGCACGAAGCATCATCTTCCTGTACATGGACGGAGGCGTATCGCAGGTTGACAGCTTTGACCCGAAACCGCGTCTTGCCAAGGAGAATGGCGAGAATCCGTATGACAAATTTTCGGTTGATGCCACGCAATTCAACAGTATCGGCAAGATTCTGCAAAGCCCATGGGATTTTCGGCGCTATGGGGAGAGTGGCATGGAGGTAAGCGATCTGTTTCCTCATGTTGGCCAGTGTGTGGACGACCTTGCGGTCGTCCGATCCATGGTGGCAGACTTCCCTGAGCACACGAATGCAAATTATTTTCTTCATACGGGGATCGGAATTCAGGGCCGCCCCTCAATGGGGGCCTGGATCAATTATGGGCTTGGCAGCGAAAATCAGGATCTGCCGGGATATGTGGTCCTTGATGGTGGGTTGATCCCACCTGGAGGACTGGATAATTTCAACAGCGGGTTTTTGCCTGCCTCGTACCAAGGATCGATTTTCAGGGCTGGTGACATGCCGCTTCCGAACATTGAACCGCAGGAACCAACATCCGATCTGCAACGCAGAAAGCTGAACCTCATGAGTCGAACCGACAAGCATTTGCTTGGCCGTATCAGTCATGCCGATCACGTGGAGTCAGCAATTACAAATTATGAGCTGGCTTACCGGATGCAGGCTTCGGTTCCCGAATTGACGGACCTCTCCGGTGAAACGGAAGCGACGAAAAAGCTGTACGGGATGGATTCGCCTGATCCCAATACACGTATTTATGCTACTGAATGCCTACTTGCAAGACGCTTGGTTGAGCGTGGTGTTCGGTTTATTGAACTCACCTGCCCCAATGTCGCTGCGGATCGATGGGATCAGCATTCGAACCTCAAGGAAGGGCATGAGCTGAATGCTCATGCGGTAGATCAGCCCATCGCAGGTTTAATCAGAGATCTGAAAGGTCGCGGCCTGTTCGAGGATACGCTCGTCATCTGGGCAGGAGAATTTGGGCGAACACCTTTCGCACAGGGCACAAACGGGCGAGATCATAATCCATCGGCATTCAGCATTTGGCTCGCTGGAGCGGGGATCAAAGGAGGTACAGTATATGGAGCGACAGATGAGTATGGTTATCGGGTGGTTGACAAGGAGACCACCATCCACGATCTGCATGCAACGATGCTGTATCTATTGGGACTGGAGCATGAACATTTGACCTACCGGTTCAGCGGGCGCGATATTCGGCTCACAGATGTGGACGGCAGAATAATTCGGGGAATTCTGTCGTGAGGGAAAGATTGTTTTTTGAATGATAGACGAAATGCAGGACATCACATATAAGATGCCACACACAGGAACACATCCAATGTTTTCGTGTACTTCCTTGTGAAATTGAGATAATAATTTGATGCTCAGGCTAACCGACAATTTTCTATAATGTCCCTAAGTTTTGCCAAACCGATAGCCTCAGAAGGCTTTACGATATCCTTCTTACTCCAAAGGGCGATCAAAAACGACAGTCAGGGGCTGACTCCACTACAGGTGAACAAGTTGGCATACATTTTACACGGTTGGACTTTGGGACTACTGGATCGCCCGCTGTTTAATAACAACCCAAAACAGATTCAGGCGTGGAGATATGGCCCCGTAGTAGTGGGTATATATTATACTCTCAAGCCCTTTGGTAACAACCTAGTTACGCTTGATAAGATAAAAACGCGTTATCGATTTAATAAGGATGATCCGTCCAGATATGACGAAGTCCTCTCCGTAAATGTTGACGCATTTATGCAGGAAAACAAGGAGACTACCCGTCACCTTGAATGGATTTATGAAATTTACGCTGGCTTTGGAGGAGGCGCATTAATTGACTTAACTCATGAACCCGGGGGGCCGTGGGATCAATGCCGTGCTCGCGGATTAGGAACACTTAGATTTCACGGAGAAAATCATATTCCGGATAGCGTGATTGGGCCTTACTACAAGAACTTCATACATTCGCACCTCTATTCGTGAGTGACCTTAGGCCCCCTAACAAAACTGATCTCAAAAAGCTAAGAGATTGGCTAGCATCAGAAGTATCGCCGAGTAAAGATACATCAACAACTCCTTGGGATTCCCGCTTAACGGTGGGTGGCTTTTTTAAGCATGTGCTGGACAAATTTTCGCCAAAAACGATAGGTTTACTCCGCTGGCTCTTCTTGATTACAGTTCTTGCTGCCGCGACTAACTACGCCACTTCCCACATCAGGCAAGTAATGTGTCAGTGGGGCTGGTGGGAAAATAAACACTGTGCTGAACGCCCCAAAAATTGGGATCGGCCACTGTTTCCATAATTGTGTCAGTCGGAATGCGCTACGTTTATAGCCAATAAAGGAGATTTATTATTCAAACTGTACCTCATAATTCTGAGTAATTTTGGCAGCATACTTCTGACACCACGCAGTTCAACAGTCTCGATAAGATCCTGCAAAGCCCATGGGACTTTCGGCACTACGGGGAGAATGATATTGAGATGAAACATTCGGAAAATGTGTCTTTTGTATTCGGATGCTCGAAGGCATTGCTCCTTGGAACCAATAATTCTATCGGCCCATAGAATTGACGTCCATTTTTCGAAGAACCAAGATTTTTACTGTAGTAAACCCCGGCACTACACAACGCTGATTAAATGTACCTCGCAATTCATAACTGGATGAAAGTAGAACCGCTTGAAGTGACCGTCAAGCGGTTGGTCAAGTATGGGTATAAAGCTCTGGAAATCCAGGGAGAACCCTATAAATATGATCCGAGTCAGGTCAAAAAACTTCTGGATGATCACGGGGTGCGGTGTTGGGGAAGTGTGACCTTGATGCTGGATGAGCGTAACCTGCTTGCGAAAGACGAAGATCAGCGTGCAAAGTCCGTGACCTATGTGAAGGACTGTATCCGAATGGTGGGTGCATTGGGCGGAAAGGTGATTTCGGTGGTCCCTGGCGCCGTCGGCAAAGTTGTCCCGGATTCAACACCGGAAAACGAATGGGACTGGTGCGTTGCCGCGCTGAAAGAAATCAACGCCTGTGGCCGCGAATGTAACGTGAAGATTGGCATTGAGCCGATCAACCGATTCGAAACCTATTTCGTCAATCGTGGGGCTCAGGCATTGGCCCTCGCGGAAGCTGTGGCCCCGGATTGCGGCGTTTGCCTGGACATCTTTCATATGAATCTGGAAGAAGATGATCCAATCGGTGCAATTTATGAAGCAGGCAGTCACCTAGTGAATTTTCATGTTGCAGACAATAACCGCATGGCCTGTGGTATGGGATCCTTCGACTGGCCAGCAATTATCAAAGCGCTTAAGGATGTCGGCTACGATGGTGCCATTTCCGTCGAATTTTGCCCCCCTCTTGATCGGACGCCGGCCAACCGATTTCCAGGCAGCGTTGACTTGAACCCGGAAGGAATCTCGGACTCCGAGCGCAAGTTTTTGGAGGATCACGGTAGCAGTGTCTTCAGCACCGACTTCTACGAGATGCATGTTCGACGCTCTGCCGAAACCTTACTCCCACTGATCTGATCGGCTCACGCTCGCCTGACAACCTGTCACATTACCCGATCTACAAACTCCCGGTTGTGGACCGTTACTGGGACATTCATCAGTTCTAAAATGCCGCGGGCCACATGCTCAGATAAGCGCCGAAACGCTTCTTCTCCCTTTTCTTTGGTCGCGCGCAGTGGGTTGCCAATAACTCCACTTTCAATAAACTCATGGTGATCCATGGGAAAGTTGAAATATGTGTAGCCCTCAAACTCTACATCAGGCATTCCATCCTTCTTGGCAAACGAGCGTGGCAGAAAATCAGGAATATGAGCCTTGGTGTATGCAGCTCTCTCCATTCGAACCAAGTCTTCGTTCCATGCCAAGTCCTGCGCAGTCTCCAATTCACTGGCATGCCAACCCGGTGTCTCCTCGGGCGGGTTCTCCATGAGCCCCTCCAGTATGCCGGTATATCGCTCCATGTATGGCTTTACAAAACTGATCAGGGCTCCTGTTTCGTAGCGGAGTTTTCTTAGGACCGGATCCACTACCTTGATATTTGAGCCATGACCATTAATGAAAATGATCCGGTTGAATCCGTGATGGATCAAACTGCGAGCAACATCATGCATGACGGCTAAAAGCGTAGTACTTCGTACCGTAATGGTACCGCGCCCCTCACTTGGCTCATGCATGTGCTGCGGTGAGTACCCCATCCAGATGGGCGGGGCATGCAAGATGCCAATCAAGTGAGCGACCCGCTGAGAAATATGTACAGCGGTGATGGTGTCCGTATAGAGAGGTAAATGGGGCCCATGCTGCTCCAGACTTGCCACCGGGACTATAATGATATCCTTGTGTTGGAGATAATTCCTGATATCCGTCATGGTCAGGTCCCCTAAATCCCACGACAGAAATTGTGCCCGGAAGTCATCGTCTCCGTCAGTGAGTTTAGGTAGATGGCTAAGGTCGTTCGGTGATGATGCGATCATAATATTTATGCTTCAATGAGTTGGATGAATAAATCTGCCACGGCTTCCCCAAAAGCAGGGTCATTCACATGGCATTCGTAGAGTTCTATGGGAATGTCCGTACGTAAGTGCTGTTTTAGCTCGCCTATGAATCTGGCATCGGCATCGGGATCCCAAAACACGCCCTCCGGCACGTTGGGGATCGATAATCCCTGAAGGGGGATCGCCATTTTGACGGGCCCCTTGGCTGAATTGAGTTTTCGAGCAAAGATTCTCCCCAGTTCTGCCATTTCATCGCTGGAAGCTCGAACCAGCACATATTCTGGATTATGGTCATACATAGGACGATCACGCAACATGTCCGGCACGGTCCCCGCATTCCAGACACTGAAGTCAATACATCCCGGGACGACCACTTGTGGCAACCCGAGGCGGCCGATCACTTCTAATCGGTCAGGTCCACCGTCGTGAATTCCTCCCACAAGTGGATCGTACACCTCGTTGGTTGTAAAGTCAATCACGCCGACGAACTGATTCTGTGCCGCCAACTCTTCCATGGCGGGACCACCCACACCGTTGGAGTGAAAAATCACCGCTTCATATCCGGCACTTTCCAGGCGGGTCTTTGCAGCCATAACAGCCGTTGTGGTATTTCCCAGCATCGTGATCGCAATGTTGCGTCCCTGGGGTTTGGCAAGACCACGACCATGCGCAACCATCCCATACAGCGCTGCAGCTACATTGTCAAAAATGCTGCAGGCGATGGGGTTCAGTCCCAAAATATCCACCACTGAGTGGACAATCATCATATCGCGTGTACCAACCAGTGGTGCAAAAAAATGATGTCCTGAGGCAATGGGGGACACCAGTACTTTCGGTACACCAACGGGAAGAACCATCATTGCCGCTGCCCCCATGACTGCTCCCTCCGCACCGCCCATGCTCACCGCTGCATCAAGACGTCCACTTTGATGCAGCTCCAACATGAGGTTCCTGAGTGATTCCCGCATCAGCGCAACAGCCTTCCCCCGACTACCAGCCGAGCGCATGGCTTCAAGACTGGATCCTGCGTAAGTTGCTGATTTTTCATGGGGGATATCCGGTACGATGTCCAGCGGCTCCCCAAGAATTCCAGAATCAATCACGACGGTGGATAGCCCTAATGCTTGTAAGCGATCACGCAGGTAGGCCATTTCGGGGCCTTTGGTATCCAGCGTACCAATAAGTACGACAGTCTTGCTCATGATCACGACTCTACTACTTGTGCAAGCAGCATTTCATAGAGGCTTTGGACCTGCATAGGGTGCTGATTTCGGAGGCGGAGTTCGTGGAGGGTTGCGGGATCGTCACATAACAGAGTTTTTGCTCCTCGACTCCTGGCATCCTCCAGTCGCGATTCGGTCAGTTGAAGGCCAATATCAGGGCGGGTAAACTGGATTGCTGTACTTCCAACTGGATGAGCCCGCTCACGGCGCCAGAATAACTCAAGCGGTGGATTCCCCAAAATAGCTTCGCAAAGCGTGCGCGCACTATCAAAGCGAGCGGGAAGCCGAACCGCATGCGTAGGATCCACATAGGCAGTGGAATTCTCCGTGGTCTCCGTCAATGACTTAATCCTGAGACGCCCTTCCTGGACTTGGTCTGCCAGAAAATCAACTAGGTCAATCAGAACAACCTCTTTGGGCCAAGACAGTCCTAATCGTTCCTCATACATCTGGCGAAAGGCAAAAAGATCCTGAGGCGAAAGCACCAATAACTTCTTCACACCGGTACCCTGCAGTTCATCCATGCACAGTCCGGCCTGCCTGCGGGCCGTATCGGGGTATCCAAGGGAACACGGAATAAATCCGCTGTCAAGCCCACAGCCTACAGGGACAGCATCCACTTGGCAGGCAGCAAGCAGGCTGAGGGCTGCTTGCATGGTGCCTGAAGCAAGATTGAACCCTGCATCTCCTACGAAAAGCCCCCATTCACCTTGTAACGTGGTCGGCTGGTAGCCCCCAAAGGTCGAGTGATTTTTGAGGATCTGATCATGGACCTGTGTGATTGCGGCAGGAGCGAGCCCCTCTGCCGCCACTTCCGCGCGGATTGCAGCAATCGCAGCGGGCAAGGGTTGATCGGTGACACAATGAGCCCGGCAATTTCCTCCATCGGGTTCCGCATAGAGGACATCCAGGGTGCTGGCGTTCCAGGCAAGGTTTCCACGGCGTTGCATGGAGGCAACCAAAGCAATGCCGTGAGGCGTGAAGGACTCGTTATGGGTTACATGCCCCACAGGAGCCACATGCCTGCACATCAGGCAGAAGCGGCAGTTCTCTATGGCGCTGATGGTAGTATTCATGGAGCCACTAATACCCAAATCCGACTTTGCCGGGATTCATGATCCCGTTTGGATCCAGCGATTTCTTGATCTTCTCCAATAGTGGCCACGCATCTCCATACTGACGGCGCATGAAGCGAGAAAGCTTCAGTCCGACGCCGTGATGCTCATTCACCATTCCACCGTTTTCCAGTACTGCAGTCATCGCTGTATTCCAAACCTGATTATGCAGTTTTACAGCTTCACGGGCATCATCAGGTGGATTCTGGATAATGAACCGTGTGTAAACCATCACCCCCCAGTGAAACCAGTGAGAAAAATGACCGATGAAGTCGATATCCCATTCTTTGAATCCTTCTTCTACCGCTTTCTTTTCGGCAAAGTAAAGCTTTTCGATTTTATCATAGGTGGTCACGGTCTCCGTGGTCCCATACATCCAGGGCAGTTTGAGGCTTTGAGGTGGATAATAAAAATCGTATCGCTGATTCCACCAAGCCTCTCCTGGCTCACGTCCGAGATCTCTCGCTCCGAATTTGTTGATGATCTCCATCGCTTTCTGCTCCTGCAAAGCCGCGATCTCTTCATCACCATCAAACCCGATGACCATATAGGCACCTTCAAGCTCATACCCTAAGATTTTCTTCACCCGAGAGGCGGTTGAGCGAGGATCATACAAGCGAATCACAAAGGGATCTAAACGCCGTGTCATGATCTGGCGGCCGGCTTCGAGTGCTTTCGTCAAGTCATCAAAGAGAACCGCACGAAGAAGGCGACAGCTGGGTAGATAGTCCAGTTGCATCGTTGCTTCGGTGATCACTCCAAACGTGCCCTCGGATCCCAGGAAAAGACGATAAAAGTCAGGCCCGGCCGCATGTTGCGGCACAATCGGTGTACGTAAAATGTGACCGTCAGGTAAAACCACCTGCATACGCAGCACAAGGTCTTCTGCCTTCCCATACTTGTTGCTGATGGTCCCTGTCCCACGCGGAGCTAAATATCCTCCAAGTGTTGCACAATTTGCCGATGCGGGGTAGTGTGGGAGCATAAGCCCTTTCTCGTTCACTGCCCATTCCAATTGCTTACCGTTGATCCCCGCCTCTGCAGTAACCGTGAGAGACTTTTCGTCAATCTCAATGATCCGGTTCATCCGTTTTGTATCAAGAATAATCCCTCCAAATACAGATAGGGCTCCTCCTTGAGACCCGGATCCACCTCCCCATGGAATAACTGGAATGCGGTAACTGTTGGCAACTTTGAGAATCTCTGAAACCTCCTCCGCATTCCCTGGACGCACAATGTAGTCCGGCTTACGCGGGGTTTCCCCGCGATCAAGCCACATCTGAGGCAGCCAAAACCAGTCCGTGGAATACACAAGCCGATCAGACTCGTCGGTGGACACATGTGGCTCGCCCACGATTTCCGCGAGCTCACTTCGAATCATCTCGGGCTGCAGTCCTGTCCAATTCATTTTCGTACCAAAGGAGGTTTATTGAGGCTTAATTGACGTTCGCCCTCTTATTCTTTACAAGTTCCAAAAGTATGCCGATTCTCATATTAGACGAGTACATCAAAGATCCTGGAATACTGTTCCAGTAGCCAAGGGGATAGACTGAACTTGTAGTGAATTAAAGACTGCTCTAACATGAACCTTCTGAGCACCAGTTGAATCGCACACTCTTGGAATTTGTTTTTGTTGTTGCATTGAATCACGAGGTTCCAGGAATCATGTTTTCTCGCAAAATCATGCAATGAGCAAGTAATGGATTTCGTATACTGAGGATCTATAACATCTCGTCACTAAGATACAAATGATTGTCACGTTACAACTACTTTGGGGCTTGGCATTAACCATCGGAATCCCTAGCCAGTCATCGGTGCTCATTGTGTCTGGGCAGAACAATCATGATTGGGAGCGCACTGTGGCGCATCTGGAGCGCACGCTCCTGGACGCAAATATATTTTCTGTTCATGTAACCTTGACTCCAGGCAAAGAAGCTGATCAAGGTGCCTGGGAGGATTGGGATCCTGCATTTGATTCCTATGATGTAGTCCTGTTAGCGTACAACGGAGAGTTGTGGCCTGAGCGTGTACGCAAGAGCTTCGAGGAATATGTTTCGGGAGGAGGGAGTGTTTTAGTTCAGCATGCAGCAAATAATCCCTTTCCAGAATGGGAGGCCTATGAAACAATGGTTGGGCTTTTATGGAGAGGTAAAGACATGGGCTATGGAGCCTATTGGGATGAGAAGCAGGGGTTGACCCGCATGGCTCCTGGAGAAGATCGAGGTGCTGGACACGGGCGATTACACGACTGGACTATCACGACCCGAGACCCCGAACATCCAATCATGGCAGGACTACCAGAAATGTGGCTGCACCCCCATGATGAACTCTATCATGGTCAGCGCGGCCCGGCGGAAGGGATGAATGTGCTTGCAACTGCATGGAGTGACACAGAATCTGGGGGGACTGAAAGGCACGAGCTCATGGTCTGGTGGACCAAATTCGGCGAGGGTAAAGTCTTGACACTCCTGCCTGGTCATCTATGGGGTGGGCAGGAGGATGATCGTGCGCTTCGGTGCGTGGGATTTCGGACACTGCTTCAACGGAGTACAGAATGGTTGACGACAGGTGCAGTCACGCTACCGATACCCGAGAATTTCCCAACGGCAGAGCAAATCGAAGTAGTCAGCGAATAACTCCGAGCTGGTTTGGGCTTCAGCTTGCAAAGGGTTCCCGTTTCCATTGAAATTACTGGGAGGATTTTCAACTACTTGCCTATTGGGGAGAGGACCGGGTGGCGACTATCCTGAATTTCCAACTGGCATTTCAGAAGATCAAGATATGTCAATGGGTGAGTATTTGGGGGATCATGATGCGCAGCTTCCGCTTGTCTGGCCAAGGGATCTCGTACTCTGCAATACGACCTGTCCGATGCCTCAGTCTCCATTATACATTCCCTACTAAAAACCCAAGGACGCAAATAGCATCCTTGTGATTGGATCAGCCGGACCCCGATATAACCCCTTTCTGGGCAGCAGTCCGACGGGTTGAATTCGGCCTAATGTACGGTTCGACAATTAATTATGCAACAATGTTGCAGGAACCCTTACTACACACTCAATATTTGGAATTGAAATAGTTGTGGAGTCAAAATTAACTCGTTTTCTCTTCCCTGGCTCTCACGCCCCAACACAAGGATCTGCGGTGTTGCGTTAATCCTCGGAATTTTCCTGCAGCAGAGACCTGCTTCCGTTCCACGCCATTTTCACCCCGCCATCATTTCATCAAATTGCGATTGTTTTTTAGCGAGCCCGTTGATAAACGTGTAGTAAGATTCAAAATGGCATAGTGCCAACGAAAGCGACCCTTTAGGTGGAAAAATGGGGAAAATGAGTGCCGAAATCAGTAACTTGTTCAATGGAGTGGCAAAGACGGGTAGTTAATTAATAAGATGTGACATCACTTGATTCGATGAACAGTCAAAAATCAGATTGTATGCTGAATCAATCGAAGAATCGAACGGGCGCAAAAGAGATAGGGGCTTTAATTCAATGTGTTGATCTTTTTTGTGGAGTGGGTGGGCTGACGCATGGGTTGGAATCATCTGGGATCAATGTTAGACTTGGTGTGGATTCGGATCCTGACTGTGAGTATCCATATACCAGAAATAACAAGTCCTCTTTCTTGCTTAAATCAGTCGCGGATATAGCCGTGTCAGATGTCGGGGAAGCTTTCTGCGGTGCACCTTTTAAGTTGCTCACAGGGTGTGCGCCATGTCAGCCGTTTTCGACCTACACTCAGGCCAAACCGGGACAAAACGACTACAGATGGGGACTCCTGACTCATTTTACCCGTCTCGTGCAGGAAGTGCGCCCCCAGCTCATCACCATGGAAAACGTTCCCCCACTGGAACGGGAACCTGTGTTCTCGGCTTTTCATGCAACACTGGAGCGGGAGGGATTTGAGGTTGCTTACAAGGTGGTTAACTGTGCCGACTACGGGATACCCCAAAGACGAAAAAGACTCGTATTGCTTGCTTCACGCCTAGGCTCAATCAACATCCTTGAACCTACTATACCAGAAAAGTATCACATAACTGTTAGAGAAGCGATTGGTAACCTTGTTCCAATAGAAGCAGGAGAACGTTGCCAATCCGATCCAATGCACCAGGCCTGCCGCCTGTCCCCTCTTAATTTGCAACGCATTCGATCCTCTTTACCCGGCGGAACCTGGCGTGACTGGGATGAGACTCTAATCGCCAAATGCCACCAGCGGGCATCAGGTCACTCATATCGATGTGTGTACGGCAGGATGGTGTGGGACGCGCCTGCACCTACCATAACAACACAGTTCTATGGCTTCGGTAACGGGCGATTTGGGCACCCTGAGCAGGATCGGGCGATTTCAATGAGAGAGGGGGCGATTCTGCAGAGTTTTCCAGAGACCTATGAATTCGTACCGAGAGACACTCCGATTTGCAAAAGAAGGATTGCGCGGATGATCGGGAACGCCGTTCCTGTCAGGCTGGGAGCTATCATTGGTAGGAGCATCATCTGCCATGTTAAGCAATGGCTTGATTCAAGGGACGCGAGGACATGATTTCCCTTTACACCTCCGGGGTACTGTTATCACTGTTCAGTTTCCCACAAACTTGGCCACAGGATCGGACAGTCGCGGCGCAGCATTCCATTAGTCTGGCCTAGTCGAATACCAAGCGTAAATATCAGTTACATGACACCAGAAAAAGAACCAGGCGATCAGCCAACCTACCAGATGACGGTGGATCTGAATGTGCTTGATCATCTAGGGATCAATCTGTACAGCAATATCGCTGCTGTTTTGACCGAGGTGGTGGCAAACGCCTGGGATGCGGACGCTGAAGAGGTGACTATCCTTATTGATGGAGAAGACAAGCAAATCTCAATTGCTGACGATGGGGTAGGTATGACGGTGGAAGAACTAAACAAGAAGTATCTCCACGTTGGGTACCGTCGCCGTGACCAGGACGAGGAGTATGGGAAGGTGACGGCGAAAGGACGGAAAGTTATGGGGAGGAAAGGGCTGGGAAAACTCTCATTGTTCTCAATTGCGGAAATCATTGAGGTGCAGTCTGCGAAAGAAGGGCAGTCCCATGGCTTCCGAATGAGTACTGAGGAAATCCGTGACGCTATAGAAAAAAAAGAGTCATTCTATCGTCCTCACCCATTGAATGACGCTGAAGTCACAGTCAAGAAAGGTACTCAGATTACGCTGAAAGACGTCAAGCGGAAGAGGATGAGTGTGGGAGCCACGGCGTTGCGCAAGAGGCTCGCGAGGAGATTTTCCATTATCGGAGAGGCTCACGATTTTAAGATTAGGATCAACAAAGAGACAATTACGCATGCTGACCGTGAGGATCTGACGATCGTACAGTTCCTGTGGGAATTTGGGGAGGAAAAAGTTGACACTCAGTCCGCCAAAAAATTAGAGAAGCGGCAAACCCTCCCCAATAGGCTTGCAGACTGGGAAGATGACTTGATTGTTCGTGGTTGGATTGGTACGGCCGAGAAACCCAAGCAGCTGGACCACGCGGTTGCTGGCAATCTTAACGGCGTTGTGGTCTTTTCTCGGGGGCGGCTCTTTCACGAGAATATCCTTGATAAAGTCAACGATGGACACCTTTACACGAAATATCTAACCGGGCAAATTGAGGCGGACTTTCTTGATGGGCTCTTCGCTTTTATGAGTGGGTAGTTTGTTTTTGGAAGCCTTCCGGGTACAGGTCCAGTCCTCCGAGATAGAAGTAAATTGCATTGGCAAACCGCTTTTGGTTACGGAAGCCGTGCGCACGAATTTTGACGGATTTGATGCGACTGTTGATGCTCTCGGCGGGGCCATTACTGACCTTTAAGACCACTGCATTGATCATCCCCCACAAATGATTCTTGATGGTTTTCGCCGCTTTTTTCATCGGTTCCAGTTGGCAACGCATGGCCCAGGACAACCATCGTTTCCATCCTTTGAGTGCCCACGTGGGATGGACATAATGCCATAACTTCTGGGACAATTCCTTGATGGCCCACGCACGAGCTGTTTTCAGCGAACTGGTCTTTAACTGGTTGAATCGTTTCTTTTGCCGCGTCGACATATTCTTCGGATTGGTCAGCCAATCATACTTGGTTCCAGTGAGATCGTAGATGTCTTCTTTCCGCAATTCCCGGTTCTCCTGCCGACGGACTTTATCCACGGCATCTCCAATGTATTTGGCCACATGAAAACGATCAAATGCAATCTTTTTATCCGCGCCGGGAACCCACAATTTCGTGGCACTGATATACGCGGGCCACATATCCATACTGACGCTTTCAATGGCGTCCAACTGCTCCGCAGAACGTCCACCATAATACCCGTTCAAACTGGCCATTGTCCGACCCTCCCCGACATACAGCACGGTGGCCGTGTCTGGATTGGACACCACAGTAATGTAATTGTGCCCTTTCTTATAAGAGGTCTCATCGACACAGATATGGGCGATGGGTTCCTCTTCTCTGCGTCCACGTCCTCGCAGTACCGCACGCTCCATAATGTTGGCAATCATCGTCCAACTGACTCCCATCCTGGAGGCCACCGTTGAAATACTCGTGGTATCCAGCAACCAGTCAATGACCTTGCTTTCAAACGCCGTCGTAAAACGCACGCGCTCATCCGCCCAGGGCACCGAAACCGTCTTGATTCCATGCTCCGAACACTCCACAGGAACTTTCGCAACTACACTCGTCTGATACTCGCAGATATCCGTATGACGCCATTTCCGAAGACGATGGTCGTAGCCAGGACAAACTTTGTTACATTCAGGACAGCGAAGTACCGAACCCTCCGAACAGATCACATGGATCTCAGCCAGCTGCGTTGCATCATCTTGCTTGATCTCCGAGACTTCCCAAGGAGACTGAATCCCTAACAATCGATTGATATCTTGAATACGTACACTCATCGTGAATGAAATATTTGATTTGAACCCCAAAATAAACAAAGAAATCCGTTCTGAATCTATTCAATTGCATCGTGGTTCATCTCAGTTCTGACTCCGAACCCACTTGAAAAACGGAAGCCCCTCTTGATGAGGGCACAGATGACATTGCAACCAGCGATCGTCAGCGTATTCAGGAAGACGACGACCGCTATATTAAATTGGTGGACTTTCTCAAGCAGAGTCTCAAACAAGTTGAAAAACAATGGACTCAATTGCGCGGAGAGCTCAACCTAAAAAAAGTGAGCGATGCACTCCCGGCTCTGGAAGAATGGTTCCAGTCCCTACAGGAAGGGCATAGGGAGCAGGCAAGGAAACTATTAACTCGGTTGAGTACGCTCCCGCTAGACAAAGAGAACGATAGGAAGCTTCTGTACAAACATGGCATCCTCGCGTTTGAGCGGATGAAACTGATCGGATATACAGAGAGGTTGACGGAGAACATCTCTGATGTTAGCACCCTTCTGGAAATTCTGGCGGGGAGGGATGCACTGGAAGCCTCGTATTATCGGGATATCCTGCGCTCACGCCTTGATGTTGTGAAAATTTTCCAGGACAAAGTTGATACGAACGTCATCGAAAAAGAACTCCAGAAATACCTGTTTAATAATCTTTGGCTTCTTGACCCGGCTTGGGAGAGTAAGCCTGGTAGTTCCGTGATGGAATCACGATTGGTGGAAGCAGGTATTTTCACTGATGATATGACCGAAAAACATAAGCTCGCGCGTGTTGACATAGCCTACCAGACAAATGCCGGGAAACATATTATTGTTGAATTAAAAAGAGTAGGCCGGAAGTTAAAGCTCCTAGATCTTGTGGAGCAAGGACAAACCTATGTTGATAAGCTGAAAAAAATTCTGCAGAAGCAAGACGAGAACTCGCCAAACATTGAGGTCGTCTTTGTTCTTGGGAAGCCGGTAGACGAGGAGAGTAATGACCCGAACCGTTTGAAGGCTTCAATGGACTCAATTTCACCGGGGAGCCGTATTGTTCATTACGATTCCCTTATACAAGGGGCACTGAATGCTCATTCGGAATACCTAATAAAAACTGCAGAGCTGGATAAAATCCAAAAAATTGTAGATCAATTATAAACCAAAGTGTGCAGTTTCCCCCCGGTCCATCAATTCTGCAAAAGGGAATGGTCATGTCCAAGAGATATACCAGAACCCCACTCCCACGGATCAATTCTGGAGCGATTTCTGCTTCTGATCGCACCCAGGCACATCGCATGATTCCGAGCCAAGTTTATCCAAGTACTTGATCCCTTCTGACGTAACCCAACCAATTCCAACAATTTGACATGAAAACATATAATTAGGATAAATAAAAATTAGATTTTGATTTGTCCTAGATTGGGGCATTGAGCATGATTCGCCGCGAAATAACACAAAAACTAAAAGAGGCCGCCAAAGCGTCCCCTGTTCTTACAGTCACCGGTCCTCGGCAAAGTGGTAAGACGACTTTATGCAAGTCCGTGTTCGGCGAACATGCATATACCAATCTCGAAGCGATAGACACCCGAATGTTTGCACTGGAAGATCCCCGCGGATTCCTGGCACAGTTTCCTCAAGGAGCGATCATTGATGAGGTCCAGCGGGCTCCAGACCTACTCTCGTATTTGCAAGGGATCGTTGATGATGCTCCTGATGCCGGGAAGTGGATTATTACTGGTTCACAAAACATTCTTTCATCCGACTCAGTCAGTCAGTCCCTTGCGGGGAGAACCGCAATTTTCAACCTGCTTCCGTTGACCTGGCGAGAAATTTCAAGATTCCCTCAACATCCTCAAACCCTGGAGGAGGCCCTTTTTTTGGCTCCTATCCACGAATCTTTGATTCAGGTCTGAACCCTACCAATTGGCTGCGAGACTACGTAGGTACCTACATTGAGCGAGACGTAAGGATGATCAGCAATATTGGGAATCTTTCCAGGTTTCAGCGTTTCGTGGAACTGTGCGCCGGAAGAACCGCTCAATTACTCAACCTCTCGTCGCTCGCTGGAGATTGTGGAATCTCCCAGCCAACGGCGAAGGCCTGGGTCCGTGTACTTGAAGCGAGTTTCATCGCCTTTCCTCTGAAGGGCTTTCACGCAAACCTGCGCAAAAGACTGGTGAGAATGCCCAAAATACATTTTTATGATACGGGGCTGGTTTGTTGGCTGCTGGGGATTCGCTCACCCGAGCAACTGCGCACCCACCCCCTTCGCGGCGCGATCTTTGAAAGCTGGATGGTTTCGGAATTTGTCAAGCATCAAACAAATCGCGGAAAAACAACCAGAGCGCTGTCCTTTTATCGGGACCAGAATGGTGCAGAAGTAGATCTCATCATTGAAACTCCTTCTCATCTTCAACTGATCGAAGCGAAATCAACGGCAACGACCTCTTCAAATCTATTGACGAACCTCAGTCGGGTTCGGCGGCATTTTAACGAAACCCCATTCGAGTGCTCTGCAACGGTGATCTATGGAGGTGATGAGCCGCAGCACAGAAAAGACGCTGACATCATCCCCTGGCGAGACATGATACCCGAATAAATTGAAGCGAGGTACTGGGCTTCAACTCCCCATGGGGTTTTCAGTCATGCGCAATCATCACTCTGAATCATCACTCTTTTTTGAGCGTGACAACACGGATAGATTTGAAAAATTGCGTGTCAGATACATAGTGAGCGCCAAGAGCAGGAACAGACCAATGCTGCCGGCCAGAAGGGCGTAGTCCTGTAATTGCAAGAGCAGGAAGATGAACGTGTACAGAATGGCCAGGATGCCTGCCGTCAACAGACCAACGCCGCGTGAACGATAAACCGCTCCGGCATAGAATGCTGCGAGCCCGATCGTTGCGATGCCAGAAAGGATGTAGGCAGAATTGAACGCCATGTGCTCTCCAAGCGAAAGGAGTATCAGAAAGAACAAGCAAAGATCCAATCCCACTAGTATATACTGGAATGGGTGTGCCCGCAGGCCGATCCGCATCTCAGTCAGAAAGAACGCCAGTAAAGTCAGACCAATCAGCAAGAATCCATAACGAGTAGATCGCTGCGTTTTGCGGTATTGATCTACCGGAGGATATAGTGAAACGCCGAACACAGAAGAGTCCATCAACGAGTCTTCGCTCTCCCCACGCCATGACTGCCCGAATGCCCGGTTTAAATCCAAAACCTGCCAACTGGCAGAAAAGCCCTCTTCTGTGATTGTTCGTTCATCAGGAAGGAAGGCACCCCGGAAGCTGGGCGAGGGCCAAGAGGAAGAAAGGTCAATCTGGGTCGTTTTGCCTACGGGAATGAACATCAGTTCATCGTTCCCATCAAGTCCAAGATTGAAGCTGAACTCGCTGGGCTCATTCGCCACCACCGGAGTACTGACTCCTGCTGGTGCCAGTACGTTTGCTTCCTGCATCCCTGACGCGAAGGTCAGAGGTGTGTCAGACCAGTTGATGAGGATCTCGTCCTTAACTCCCCGCATATCTGTGATCCCAAGCGCAATAAAGGCCTCCTGCCACCGAATATCCTCTTCGTTAATCGACCATCGACTAAAGTCCCCTTCCGGGAAGCTTCCGCTGATCGTAAGGTCTGCAGAATAAAGGATCGTCTGGTAGATGCCCCTGTATCGGATTTCCGGTTCGACGGTGCCGGTGATCGTGAGCGTGTTTGGGAGAAAAAATGCATGGCGCACGGTTGTAGGAGCTTCCCCGGACGTGCCACTGATATATTCGGAGCTGGAGTAGGGGACGACCATCACGGGCCCCAGAAGTGTCTGTTTTCCACTCCATTCGTTCCCTATATTCAACAGAGTCTCATCGCGCAACTCACTGCGATCGTGTATCAGTTCCCCAACGATTGCGAGGGGGATTATCAGGACCAATGTGATTAGAGCGATAGCGGCCAGGCGCAGCTCAATGGATTTGCCTAGGCGTTCAAGGACTTCGTGTGCCATGGATTTATCAGGATTGATATTCTTCTATCGGGGGACAAGAGCAAACTAAATTCCGGTCACCATAAGCCTCGTCAATTCTGCGGACTGTGGGCCAAAACTTGTGATCCCTGGTCCAAGGTGCAGGGAATGCTGCTTGCGTTCTAGTATAAGGGAGATCGTATTCATCCGAACATACCAATGCTGTAGTATGCGGTGCTTGTTTTAAAATGTTACGTTTTTTGTCCTGGACTCCTTTTTCAATTTCTGCTATTTCCGCGCGGATTGCAATCATTGCCTCACAAAAACGATCAAGTTCTGCCTTGGATTCGCTTTCGGTAGGCTCGATCATCATGGTGCCTGCAACGGGCCAGGACATCGTAGGTGCATGGTAACCATAATCCATCAGGCGTTTCGCAATATCAACTGCATCAATGCCGGCTGTACGTTTGAGTGGTCGCACATCAAGGATGAATTCATGGGCTACATGCCCATTACTGCCGCGAAACAGGACCTCATAGTGTTCGGATAAACGGTGAGCCAGATAGTTGGCATTCAGGATTGCAACTTCCGAGGCGCGCCGGAGTCCATTGGGACCAAGAAGTGCGATATAGGCCCAACTGATCAGAAGGATACTTGCACTCCCGTATGGAGCTGCTGCAACGGGACCGATTGCCTGATCTCCGCCTGTTGGAATGAGGGGATGTCCTGGTAGAAAAGGTGCAAGATGATCTGCAACGCAAATGGGGCCCACGCCCGGCCCGCCGCCGCCATGTGGGATGGCAAAGGTTTTATGCAGATTCAAATGACACACATCGGCTCCAAAATCTCCAGGCTTACACAGACCTACCTGGGCGTTCATATTGGCACCATCCATATACACCTGCCCACCGTGGACATGCACTACGTCACAAATTTCACGGATCTGCTCTTCGAACACCCCATACGTTGTTGGATACGTGATCATGAGCGCCGCCAAATGGTCACGGTGCTGTGAAAGCTTTTTTTTCAGGTCTTCGAAATCAATATCCCCACTTTTTAGTGTCTTCACGACCACGACTTTCATTCCCGCCATAACAGCACTAGCGGGGTTTGTACCATGGGCAGAGTCGGGGACAAGACATACATTTCGGTGTGCCTCTCCTTTACTGGTTAGATAGGCCTGAATGACCAAGAGTCCTGCATACTCACCGCTCGCGCCTGAATTTGGTTGCAACGATACCGCTGAAAACCCCGTCAACTCGCCCAACCATTTCTCGAGATCCGAAAAGATTTCCTGGTAGCCACTAGCCTGATCGAGGGGGATAAATGGATGTAGGCCATTGTAGTCCACCCAGCTTACCGCAGCCAACTGCACGGCCGCATTCAGCTTCATTGTACAGGAGCCGAGGGGGATCATGCTCGTTGTCAGGGACAAGTCCCGCGATGCAAGACGGTGAAGGTAGCGCATCAACTCTGTTTCAGAGCGGTACTGACTGAAGATGGGATGAGTGAAGTAAGGGGTTACACGGGGCAGGATGCCTTGATAGGATGCCGGCACGGAGCCAACCAGTTCTCCAGCGTTGGACCTGCCCGCAATAAACAGGGAAAGCAGTGTGTTGACGTGTGCTTCTGTCGTGGTTTCGTTTAGCGAGATACAGACACTGCCATCGCGCAAATATCGGAGGTTGACCCCTTGGGCTTCTGCTTTCTTTTGAAGATGGTCCGGTGGATTCTCAATGCAGATCGTATCAAAAAAGTCCTGATGTCGTAGACGGTAGCCATTTTTTTGCAATCCTTTTGCGAGAGCAAGCGTCCACATATGGACACTCTGGGCAATGTTTCTGATTCCCTCTGCACCATGAAAAACGGCGTAGGCACCGGCCAGTACGGCGAGCAACACCTGTGCAGTGCAGATATTGCTTGTTGCGCGTGCTCTTTTGATGTGTTGCTCACGCATCTGCAGGGCCATGCGTAATGCCGGTTTACCGTCCATATCCACGGTAACACCAATCATGCGGCCAGGGACTTGGCGGCGGAAGGCCATTTTTGTGGAAAAGAATGCGGCATGCGGACCTCCATACCCAAGTGGCACCCCAAACCGCTGAGAGTTACCAACCACTGCATCGGCCCCAAATTGTCCGGGTGCACGAAGTAAGGCCAAGCTAAGTAGATCTGCAGCCACCGCCACATGTGCACCTGCCTGATGGGCTTCTTTGCAGATCTCTTCATAGTCATCAATCACTCCATCCGAACCCGGGTATTGAACCAGGGCCCCAAACACATCAGGAGTAAACTCAAAAGATGTATGATCGGTAACGACTAAGTCAATCCCCAAAGGAATGGATCTTGCCTTCACCACACTGATCGTTTGGGGATGGCAGTTGGTGGAGACGAGAAACTTGTTGCGTCTGCGCGCAAGCCGAAAGAACATCATCATGGCTTCTGCCGCTGCCGTTGCTTCGTCCAGTAAAGAGGCATTGGCAATCTCCATACCGGTAAGATCAATTACAGCCGTCTGAAAGTTTAGAAGCGCTTCCAGACGTCCCTGAGAAATTTCGGCTTGGTAGGGGGTATACTGCGTGTACCAGGATGGATTTTCCAGAACCGAGCGCAAGATTGCCCGTGGGGTGATTGTGTCATGATACCCCATCCCGATATAGGATCGAAAGATCTTATTTCGGCGTCCGATTGTTCTTAAATCGGAAATCACAACATGCTCTGGACGAGCCTCGGGCACCTCCAGGGGGCGGTTGTCCAGAATTGATTCGGGGATCGTTTCTTGAATCAACTCATCCAGTGAACCAAGACCAATCGTTTCCACCATGTCCTGAACATCTGTCTTTGATGGGCCGATATGGCGGGCCGCAAAACGATTTGCATGCGGTAAATGTGTCCCCATTACTAATCAGTTATGTGTTGTGAGATAAATCGATTGTGAATTTTCCAGAGATCCAATAAGGATAGGTTAGTGTCCAGAGGAGAGGGCCTTCAACGCTTGATGAGCCGCCTGTTGTTCAGCTTTCTTTTTACTGGTTGCCTGCCCTCTTCCGAGATGGTCTCCGTTGACATGAACATGAATAGTGAAGATGCGATCATGTGGAGGACCACTTGTGTTCGTAACAAGATATTCTGGCTGCGGCCAGCCCCTTGACTGTACAAATTCCTGAAGTCTGCTTTTATAGTTGTCATCTTTAGTAACGAGTTCCTGCAAATCCACTCGCTCCAGGATGTGCTGATGAATAAAACTTCGGGAATTGGTTATACCACTATCAAGATGAATTGCACCAATTATGGACTCCAGGCAGTCGGCCAGAACGGAATCGTTTTCGCGCCCTCCCTGGGATTCCACATGGGGGTTGAATTCAACAAATTCACCTAATCCAAGATCACGAGCTGTCTTCGCACAGGCGCCTCCGCTTACCAGTTTGGATCGCATATCCGTCAGGAACCCTTCCATTTCTCCGGGAAACCTGTTGTAGAGATACTCTGCAACGACTGCCCCTAGGATTGCATCCCCCAGAAACTCTAATCGTTCATAGGATTGGAGCGGCCTATATGCCTGATTACGCTCGACAGAGGGATGTCGCAGTGCCTTTTCGAACAGAGAGAAGTTGTAGATACGGATCCCGAGGATTGCTTCGAGCTTCATCCAGCGGGAATGCTTTCTGCGCTGAAAGACGCGCCGAAGTGTTCGAATAAACTGTGCGATCATGCAACTACACACTTAAAATAGAGTATCCTTGACGGTCTCTGTCCCTGAAAATAGTTTTTCCGTAAATCATGATTTGGGTAACCGTTCCGATCATAGCAATTCTAGCTTCTTTTTCTTATGCAGCATTCGAAAAATGGATAAAATACAAGAAGGCACGAATGGACGCGCCGCTCGCAGATGATTATGTCGCACGGTTAAATGAAACGGAAGATGCACTTGAAGCGGCACATCGGCGCATCGAAAACCTGGAATCAATTGTAGTCTCTCGATTGCTTGAAGATCCTTCCAAAAAGGAAACCGTGGATCTGGAAGCCTCCGAGATGATCGCACAAAGTGCCAAGGTAAATCAGGTATGATTATTCCGCTCATTTCAGGCGCATTCGTCGTAATTGCACTCGTAGGATTGGTCGTACTTTGGGCCTATCTGGACGGAACAGTCAGACATGGTGCAAGGCTGCATTAGAAGAGTTAACCTCCCGTCTTGAGGCGACAGAAAATCAGGTGAGCGTACTCAGGCGCAGAATTGAGGACTTGGAAACTATTGCAGCCAGCGAAGAAGCTTAATCAGAAAAGCAACGATCACAGTGGTTGGTTCCTGTTTTTGAACTGGTATGTCCTCAGATCAAATTGCTTCCCCGGTGAGATTTAATTTGCCCATCTGAGCAGATTTTTTTCAGAACTTAGGTTTACGTTTTGCGGTTTTCGTTCGTATGAGCTTGTTTTGTGGCAGTTCCGCAGAATCAATTTCAAGATTCCATCAGTCGTTTTCGCAGGAAATTGAGTTGAATAGACCTCAAGTACGTGAGCTTTGACTTCCCTTGATTGCCTTCGCAAGGTCAAGTAGCAGTGCAATAAATATTTCTTCCTTTTCATCCTCCAATAGAACCGAAATTGTCCATCCCTCCCAACTCTTATCTTCATTTCCTCTCCCGATCAGTTCTGCGGCGTATTTTTTAGCAAGTAACACAGGGATTCCTTGGCGCGGATCGGTTTCAACAACCTGTGTTTGGTCGGCCCTGTTGGCTCGTAACAGGTATTTTCCGTTGCAATAATGCAAATGTGCATAACCAGCAGAGCGAATCATCTTGTCAGCAACTGTAGATGTACCCAGGCGGTTAACCAACTCTTTTTTCATTTGACCGTGAACATATGCTTCACGCTCTTCTTCAAGTCCTCGAGGCATGCGCGGCGTGTTCTGAGATACTGGAGTTTGGCCAGGCACTAGCATGTATGGAGAATGAAACAGGAGTTCCGCCAATTGCTGGTTGGAATGATTCAGATAAGCACGTTTCGAGTCAGGTATCTCGCCCATTGAAAGATTAAATTGGGGGCTTTGGGTAGGGGTGTACTGATATGCTTACTGCGAGATATTGGGGTTCAGTTCACACTAACATAGGCGTCATTATCAAGTAGTAACATCCTGATATAATGGAAATGGACGCTCTCGTATAAAATGTCCAACTCCCGAGAGCGATTTAAACCTCGCTAAAAACCGTCGTGGTTGCGACAAAATCTGCCCTTACAAGACCCGCAGGGAATTCTTTATAGAAGATTGTAGTACTTTCGGATAGGCACTATGTGTTTCCTGCCGAAATAGAATGTCTCGCCCAGACTCATCCCCGAACTCGTTCATTCATCATCGGAGTAGGTGACCCGATAAATCGCGTTTGCCTTATCGTCACTGATGAGAATGGATCCATCAGGGAGCGTTTCAATATCTACGGGCCGTCCCCAGTCGTCTTGACCGTCCAGCCAACCCTCAGCGAAAACCTCCTGCCCCGTAGCCAACCCCGCTTCATCAAAGTGAACCAGCTTGATACGATAACCTATTTTCTCCCTGCGATTCCATGACCCATGCTCCGCAATGAATGCCTGATTCTGATACTCTTCTGGAAACATCGTGCCCGTATAGAACTCAATCCCCAGAGGCGCCACATGGGGGCCGAGCAAAATCGCGGGAGGGGTAAACTCATCTGCAGTACGCCCCTCTCCAAATTCGGGATCCGGCGTATCCCCCTGGTGATAGTACGGATACCCAAAATGCAGCCCTGGTTCCGGCGCATGGTTGAGTTCACAGGAAGGCAGGTTATCTGTAATGGCAGGATCGGCACTGATATTGTCACTTCCGTTATCGGTAATCCATAGCTCACCTGTGAGTGGATGCCAGTCGAAGCCAACCGAATTACGGATGCCGCGCGCATAGACTTCACGGTCTGATCCATCTGCATTCATGCGCAGGACCGTGGCATAAGGGTCTGGTTCTTCACAAACATTGCAAGGAGCCCCTACCGGTACGTACAGCTTTCCGTCTGGGCCAAACGCAATAAATTTCCACCCATGGTGTCGGTCGGTTGGCAGATCGTCTACGACGACAACCGGCTCAGGAGGATCCTGAAGCTGTGCGTCAATATCATCATATCGCAGGATGCGGCTGACCGCAGCAACGTAAAGCGATCCGTCTTGATATGCCAATCCTGTGGGTAACTCAAGATCTTCGGCAATTAGAAACAACCCCTCTGCATTCATGTCGCCATCGGAGTCCACAACTGCATGGACGGTACCATTTTGACGCGAACCAACATACAGAACCCCATTTGGGGATAGTGCCATCTGTCTAGCATTCGGTACGCTATCCGCGTATACCTCAATGGTAAACCCTTCCGGCAAGGTAATTTTTTCCAGTGGAATATGATCATCTGACCAATAAAGATGCGTGGCAGCAAGCAATAAGACGGTGATCATCAATAATGAAATCCTGCGCATGAGACAAGAAAAATGGTTAATGGTTAACGAGAGGCAGACATTTGTGCAAACGAACTACTATCAAATACGTTTTTGATTGAATAGATCTCGACAAATTAAGCAGACAGTACTAACTTTGCAACATGGCCATTCGATCGAATTCATGAAACTGAACTCAGACGGTACGCTGCAATTCTCCGCCTCCGACCTTCAGCGGTTTTCCGCGTGTAAACATATCACCCATCTGGATCTAAGAAAGGCGCATGGGGAAGAGCTGGAAGTCACCCCCGATTCAGAGGATCTGAAACTTCTCAGCAAGTTGGGGAACGAACATGAGCTAAACTACCTGAACGCCCTTCAAGACGCGGGCAAGACCGTCGTTTCCATTGCGCAGGGCCCCAATGCGGTTCAGGAAACCATAGAGGCACTCCGAAAAGGAGTTGATATTGTCTATCAGGGCGCCCTCCAAGGTCATAACTGGATGGGGTATATAGATTTTTTGGAACGCATTGAAGTGCCCTCCGAACTGGGGAATTTTTCCTATGAAGTCGTTGACACAAAACTGAAACGAACCCCCGATCCCAAGCATCTGCTGCAACTGGTCATCTATTCCGATTTGCTGGCAGACATTCAGGGACATCAACCCGAATATGGACACTTGCAGCTTGGAAGAGGGGACCGATCTACACACCGGCTGGCTGAATATGCGGATTATGTCCGTCAGTTACGGGAACGACTAACACGGTTCACAGAGAAGCCTGAGCAAACCACACCAAGACGATGTTCCGAGTGTGACCTCTGCCGATGGCGCGATCGATGCAACACTCAATGGAAAAATGAGGACAGCCTCTACGGGGTTGCCGGTATCCGTGCACAGCAGGTCGTGCGTCTGGAGAATGCAGGGATCAAGACCATGGCGGCACTGGCAAGCCTCGAGCAGGATGAGACAGTGCCCAAGATGGCCCCTGAAACACTCCAGAAGCTTCATACCCAGACACGACTGCAGGTGGCAAGACGAGAGGGCAGTGAACCTACCGCAATCCTTCGCCCCTACATCGAGAACAAGGGATTTGACCTATTGCCGGAGCCCGCTCCAGGGGATTTGTTCTATGACATTGAAGGTAATCCGCATTATCGTGAAAACGGGGAGGAGGGCCTGGAGTATTTACACGGGGTCTGGTACCGCGGCCGGTTCAAGGCGTTCTGGGCCCACAATCATTCCGAGGAGAACCAGAGGCTCAGACAGCTTTTCGAGTTCTTTCAGAGGCAAATTGAACGATTCCCCGACGCACATATCTATCACTATGCCCCCTATGAAATCACCGCTCTCCGACGCCTGACGATCAAGTATAGCTATGGCGAAAATTTACTGGACGGCTGGCAGCGGGAAAAAAGATTTGTTGACCTGTATGCCGTTGTGCGTGGAGGCATATTTACATCCGAAAAAAATTACTCCCTCAAAAGCCTGGAGGTTTTCTATATGGGAGGTCGGACAGGGGAGGTGACTACCGCATCGGGGTCCATCATCGCGTACGATAATTGGCGACACAAACGGGATGCCGGCGATCCAACTGCTGCCCACGATCTCAAAGAGCTTGAGCATTACAATCAGGTGGACTGTGAGTCTACTGAAAAACTCCGCGACTGGCTACTCTCTCTGCGTACCGAACTTGACCAATCTGAACCTGCACAATTGGGCCAATCTCAAACCGAGAGATCCCTTCAACAGGCGGAATCCAACGAAGATTTCATAAGAGAAATCAATGACTCCTCCTTCTCTCCCCAGTTAAAAAGAGCCCTAATCCATCTTGGTCTCTTTCACGAGCGCGAGAAGAAACCACAGGCTTGGGCCGTGTTTGATGCAGCCAAGAAGTCTTTCGAGGACCTGATCGAAGACACAGATTGTCTGGCTGGCCTGCAGGCCAATGGAATATCGTATCCTATGGACCGATCCGCGGAGCAAAAGTATTCCTTTCCTCCGCAGTTCACCAAGCTGTCAACCCAGGATTCGGCCTGTATTGCAGCAGGAGTTGAAGATATCAAGACCGTCACCATCCAGAAACTGGACGCAAAGAAACGTAAATTAACATTGAGGATCGGTAAAAAATTTGCCCATTACCTTGATCGTAGACTGGATCTGCTACCATCCTTCGCCATATCAACCACTGTGATTGAAGCCGCCATACGAAGCCTAACCCGGGATATGTGTTCGGGAAATACCCCACCGGCAGTCAGAGACCTACTTGAACGGAATCCCCCGAAGCTAGAGAATCCTGCGGTTTTGAGAAATGATGACCGATCGACGGTTATTCGAATGCAGCAGGTCGTGGAGGGAATGAGATCTACGGTGCTGATGGTCCAGGGGCCTCCCGGAACGGGGAAAACATATGTTTCCGCACGGGCGATTCTGTCACTCGTTCGTCAAGGATACCGTATTGCCGTGTCCTCTAACAGCCATGAAGCAATTCGAAATGTACTGACCGGATGTGCCGATGCAGCCGATGAAGACCCTCCAAGGCCGATGATCGTGCACAAGATCTCCAGCAGGACGAAAAAAATGCAAACGCTCCTTTCCATGTCGTGACCCGTAATGATGACCCTGCCCTCTTCAACGCAAATATTGTGGGAGGAACTGCATGGCTTTTTTGTCGACCTGAAATGGCCAATCAATTTGACTACCTCTTTATTGATGAAGCCGGTCAGGTCTCTTTGGCCAACCTTTTGGGGATGTCAATTTGTGCCAAAAATATTGTCATGATTGGCGATCCCTGCCAACTCCCTCAAGTGATTCAGGCCAGCCATCCAGAGCCGGCGAACCTATCCTGTCTGGAATGGATGCTTGGAACCAGCCGACTTGTAAAGCCGGAGAAGGGTATCTTTCTTGGAGAGACTTGGCGGATGCACCCCAAACTGTGCAAGTATATTTCTGAGCAGTTCTATGAAGGGCGTGTTCATGCCAATCCAGATACGGTACGTCAAGCGATTCATGCTCCTGATCTGCCCGAGGCGGGTGCTTATCTTGTTCCCGTCTCTCACGAGGAGCCCCGCATGCAGCACTGTGAAGAGGAAGGTCAGGCACTCAAGTCGGTCATTCAGTGCCTGCTTAGGGGCTCGTGGACAGATCGCCATCAGGAAACCAAGTCAATTGAACCTGAAGACATTATTGTTGTGGCCCCCTTCAATGCACAGGTAAATATGTTACAGGAAGTGCTCCCAAGTGATGTCAGAGTGGGAACGGTAGATAAATTCCAGGGACAGGAAGCTGCCGTCGCATTGGTATCCATGACTTCAACATCCGCAGAGGATACACCCCGGGGAATGGAATTTTTGCTTTCCAGAAACCGGATCAATGTAGCCCTCAGCCGAGGGAAGGCCTTGAGTCTAGTCTTTGCATCTCCTCGGCTTTTGGCGTCAAACTGTAAGACAACCAAGCAAATCCGTCTGGTGAATGCCCTTTGCACTTTAGACATACACGAACTCACATCCTAACATGTACTCTCTCAAACCGATCAGCACCTCGCTCTTGATTCTGTTGTTTACGGTCTCTGCTTTTGCGCAGGAATCAGAACTTTCTGTAGCGACAATCATGCAGGACCCTGCTTCATACATCGGGGATTGGCCATCCACGCCCTACTGGAGTGAGGATGGGCAAACACTCTATTTCAACTGGAATCCGATGGGGGAATTTGAAAGCGATTCTCTCTTCAAGATTACGCGCGAAAACCTGACCCCCCAGCAGATATCCCGCGATGAGCGACTCAACCAGGGGCCAGTGTTCAACGGTTGGCGGCACGGTGAGCATGTGTATGATTCTGATTTTTCCCATAAAGTGTATGCCCGAAGGGGAGATCTCTATCTTTTCGAGCGTGAAACGGGTATCCAGATACGTCTGACCCAAACACGTGATTTTGAGTCTTCGCCGCGGTTTGCACTTGCGGGAGATGCGGTCATTTTCGAACGTGACGACAATCTCTATAAACTGTTTCTTGATTCCGGTACCACGGTTCAACTCACCGACCTCAGAGATGGACGCGCCCCAAGCGAATCAGACCTTGATGAACAAGATTCCTTCCTTGAAACACAGCAGTCCGAGCTCTTTGCAATCGTCCGTGAGGAGCAGGAAGAAGATGAACTCCGCACCGCTGCCCGTGAGCGGGATGAAAATTCACTCGGCCTGCCACCAACATGGTATGCGGGATCAAAATCCATATCACAGCTGCGACTGGATCCAACCGAGCGCTATGTCTCTTTTGTAACCTCCTCTCCCCCTGAATCCAGCAAGCGTACACGGGCAATGGATTGGATTACCGAAAGTGGATATACGGAAGTACTTACCGCACGGGCCAAAGTGGGTCAGACCCCCCAGGAGCGGAATCTTCACATACAGGATTTGACGCGTGATACGACGTATCAGATTGATCTGCATCAACTGGAGGGGGCGTACGATGTGCCTGAATACATGCGTGAGGAGGGAGTGGCGGTAGATTCATCCAAGTCCAAAAGGGTGCTGTTCAGCTATGGTCCGTTCTGGAATGCAGATGGCAAACACACAGTCCTGGAGGTGCGGGCGGACGACAACAAGGACCGCTGGCTGGCACATCTGGACCCTGAAACCGGTACGCTGGAGGTTCTGGATAGACAATATGATGAGGCTTGGATTGCAGGTCCGGGGATTTCGTGGTTCGGAGGTGACAGCACCGGCGGCTGGCTCCCGGATAACCGGCATTACTATTTCCAGAGCGAGACAAGCGGCCACAGCCACCTTTATACGGTGAATGTCGAAACTGGCGAAGTGAGTCAACTGACTGATGGTCCGTTCGAGGTTTTTGATCCTGAACTTTCCCGGGATGGGCGTACATGGTTTTTCACTAGCAGTGAGGGCTCGCCATCAATCCGCCATTTTTATCAAATGCCGGTCACGGGCGGGGAGCGTGAGCGACTGACCACATTGCCCGGCCGAAATGCAGCGGTGATCGCACCGGATGAAGAGATGCTTGGCGTTCTGAATTCAATTCAGACACGTCCGCCCGAGGTGTTTGTGCAGGCACCCATGGAAGAGGAAACCCGGATTACCCACTCACAGACCGAAACCTGGCTTGCGTATTCCTGGCGTGCACCGGAAACGCGTCACTTCGAAGCCTCTGACGGGGTCATGGTCCCTGCTCATGTCTTTGAACCAGTTGAGCCGAATGGTGCTGCAGTCCTCTTCGTGCATGGGGCAGGTTACATGCAGAATGTCCACGATGGGTGGTCCAGCTACTACCGCGAATACATGTTCCACAACCTCCTGGCAGATCTTGGCTATGTGGTCATGCAGGTTGACTATCGGGCCTCCGCGGGATATGGCCGGGACTGGCGCACAGCGATCTACCGCCATATGGGAGGACGCGATCTGCAAGACTATGTGGATGCGTCGCGGTATATCACGGAGACCTATGGCATTGGCCCTGACCATATCGGGATCTATGGAGGCTCTTACGGCGGGTTCATTACATTGATGGCGCTCTTCACAGAGCCGGAGTACTTTGGTGCCGGAGCAGCCCTGAGGAGTGTGACGGACTGGGCGCATTACAATCACACGTACACCTCCAATATTTTGAATACGCCAGCAACCGACTCCTTGGCGTTTGCCCGCAGCTCGCCGATCAACTTTGCGGAAGGATTGAAGGACCCGTTACTCATGCCACATGGCATGATCGACCTGAATGTGCAATTCCAGGATATTGTCCGGCTTGGTCAGCGCCTGATTGAGCTTGGCAAGGAAGACTGGGAGATTGCCCTCTATCCTGTTGAAGGACACGGCTTCCAGGAGCCATCGAGCTGGACGGATGAGTACCGTCGAATCCTCAAGCTCTTTGAGACACATATTCGCCCCTAGTGCCCCCAATTGGGGGCGCTCAGATCTAGTGGATCTGACCATCGAACACTTTCCTGTTTGAGCCGCTCGCGCAATTCGGAGAGCTTTGCTCCGTACGTAGAATCTGTTGCTAGATTCTTCGTCTCATGCGGATCCGTATTCAGATCAAAGAGCTGTTCGGTGTAAACTCCATCCACCTGATACTGGATGTGCTTCCAACCATCTGCCGTGCGCACTCCGCGCTGAAGATCCCGGTACGCAAAAAACGCTGCCTGACGCCCCGGCAGTTGGGAGTTCTCAATCAGGGGCTGCAAGCTTTCTCCCTCAACGGTTGGGGGCAAGGAGATCTTCAGATACTCTGCAATGGTTGGGAAAATGTCGAAGATATAGACTAATTGACTGCGCCGTTCATTCGCGGGAATCCCCGGGCCTGCCATGATGAGCGGGACCCGCATGCTGTGCTCATACAGGTTTTGTTTTCCCAGAAGTCCATGACTGCCAACCGCTAGCCCGTTGTCTCCTGCCATGACAATGAGGGTATTTTCCCGTTGTCCATTTTCTTCCAGTGCAGCGATAATGCGCCCGATCTGGGCATCAAGCTCACTAATCATTCCATAGTAAAGCGCGAGTTCCTCGCGTGCGATCTGTTCGGTGCGGGGATGTTCTCGAAGCCTTTCGTCTCGAACCTGCAACTCACCATTATTGAAGGGATGCTCTGGCAAGTAATTGGTTGGCAGGGAAATCGAATCTGCATGATACCAGCTGGCATAGGGTTCCGGCGGGGTTCTTGGATCGTGTGGAGAGGTAAAGGATACATAAGCAAAAAATGGCTGGTCCGTTGTGCTGGCTTCAGCCAAAAAATCAATCGCTGCATCCGCGTAGAGCGTACTTGAGTATCCTTCGACGTTGCGGCGAGTTGTATCGGGGTAGGTGCCTGTCGAATCAAATTCATATAGCTGGGGCGCTTCGTGCCCTCCTGCACCGGGCCAATGCATGCCCCCCATGAAGATGTTGTCCCCCGCCTGGAATGCCCGTGCAAAGGAGCCGCGGTCGTTATGCCATTTTCCGGTTCCGAACGTCATGTACCCTGCCTCCGCAGACGCTTCCGGCAGCATGACATGCTCTGGTGGAATATGATCTCCTGTTCCATCTAATCGAAAGAGTGGTCGCCCGGTCATAAGCATTGCCCGACTGGGAGCGCAGAGCGCGCCATGTTGCCCTCCCATGGTATGAGCATGAGTGAAGGCCGTCCCCCGCTGAACCAGCGCGTCCAGATTCGGCGTTCTGATTTCTTCATTCCCCAGAGCATGAATGGTATTGAATCTCTGATCATCCGTGTACAACAATAACACGTTGATTGGAGGCTCCTGTGGAGCGTTACACGCGGCGATTAGAAATAGGACAGGGATTAATTTATTTCCCATGGTTACATACACCTCTGAATGGTCAGATTTAATATACGACTATCTGCTCCTATCCCGGTCTCCATGTCGTACCTTGTTCCAAAATAACACTATCTCTACCATGCGAATTCAGTTGATTGTATTGCTCGGATTATTTCTTGCGGGAACGGGTACAGCACAGACCCCCTCCGCACCCCATATCGTCTTCGTAACCGGAGATGAAGAATACCGCTCGGAGGAATCTATGCCGATGTTGGCCAGGATTTTAAAGAGGGATTACGGTTTTGATGTCAGTGTCTGTTATGCGTTGAATGAGGAGGGTTTCGTTGATCCGAATGTATTGGATAATATTGAAGGGCTGGAGCAGCTTGAAAATGCAGACATGATGGTCCTCTTCACCCGGTTTCGTGCGCTCCCCGACTCGCAGGCACATTACATCCTGAAGTTTGCCGAATCCGGGAAGCCAATGGTTGGGTTTCGTACAACCACGCACGCATTCCTGTACAAGGATGACGCGGAAAGAGAGCATCTGAACAACGACTGGCCCACACGTGTCTTTGGTCAGCAGTGGATCACTCACCACGGCCATTTTGATGATGGCGAAGCTCCATTGACCCGTGTAGAAATTGCAGAAGACCTGCAGTCGCACCCGATTCTCAGCGGCGTGACCGGATTTGATGCTTTCTCATGGCTCTACCATGTAGATGGAGGAGAGTGGGAGCTTCATGGAGACAGCGAGGTGCTTCTCAACGGCACGGCATTACAATCGAATCACGCCAATGCGGGGCGCCTGGATCAGTATCCACTTACAAACCCGGTCGCATGGACAAAGACCTACACGGGAGTAAGTGGAGTCCCTGCGAGAGTATTCTTCACAACGTTGGGACATCCGTATGATTTCAAGGACGAGATGATGCGAAAGTTCGCCTTGAATGGCATCCTGTGGGCATTAGGGCATGAGGTTCCTGATGGAGGTGCGGACACAGAACCGGTCCTTCCTTATGAACCAAATAATTCCGGCTTTGGAGACAAATTCAAACCGAATATGCGACCAGACGATCTTTAGAGGGGAATAACCTCCGACTCAGAGCACGGCAATATATCTTCGATGGATTTAAGACAGAATTGGGCCTGCCAAGCTTGCAAATTCAGTCGCATACTGAGACATCTTGCGCTAATTTGTCTTAGATAAAGCATCTTCACCTCAAATCCTGGTTCCCATAATAATCACCAGTCCCACTGAATCCTGAAGCCGGTTTTTGTAAGTTTTCTCGCGTCAAGCAATTCACTCAGAGCCACGAAGTATGCGTATAATCGCAGTCTGATCACGTAGCATTGCTAAGTGGAGTCATAGCCTTGCATATAATCCAACAAATTTGATGCACTTGCAAACCGACGTACAGTATACCTATGATATCCACATCCCCGATAGGGATATCTGGGTTCCCCAAAACCAGACCGTAACCGTAGCGGGGCGAGAAATTGCCGGGATGATTTATTTGGGCGAAAGGAACCTGTTTTGTTACAGATCTGGACTATATGCAGATTCAGTTATTGACCCCAGCTTACAGGTGGATGACCGCAGTTACTTTGACCTTGAGCATGATGAAAGGTATCACTACCTTCCGAGATATCACAATTTTTTTTCTGATGAGCGAGCAGAATACCTCGACTGGCTCGCTAGTGATCGATCTGGATTTGATTGCTACGAATCAATCATACGTCTTTATTTCTACGGATTGGAACGACGATTTTTTCTAGATTCTCCCGATCACCAGGAGAGGCGTGCAATCATCACAGAAGTTGAGCGATTGCTAGAACGGTACGAGAACCTCGACGATTTCGCCCGGGCTAAGCGTGAGATGTCAAAATTTCTTTATCTAGCCCACGCAATCGTTCAGCCGCCTGATCAGATCCAGCCTCGGTTTGAAAGCATCGGCAGGGAGTTTCCAATTGATGTCCGTTTTGCAATAGGATATAGGATAAAAAATGGCCAGCCACTTAGTTCCGACTGGGTTCTTAGTTGGTATGCCACCCACCCAGACTCACCAAAATTACGTACAGCAGCACGGCGAGCCTTGCCCGAGTTTAGGGCCCTGTTTGGGCAGCTTTTCGGAAAGAAATTTCCAGATGGTCTGCCATATATTCCGCTGTATTCTTTTCTTCATTCATATTATACATCTCCCTCCTTCTCTTTCACCGTTGGGCTAAGCTCTCGTGAAGATATTCCAGACATCTCCACTAGCTTTGATGTGCTACCGAAAGGGATCAAAAAAATCATTGACGAGGCAACGAAAGCACTGAACAGGTACAGCCGATTTCTTGGAAAACAGTTTGACTGCAGAGAAGCGATTGAAGCACATACTTTACTTCCCCAAAGTCTAAGACCTCTCTTTCCCAACGCTGCAATAGAAGAGCTAAAAAAATGGTCGGAAAAGGTTGTGGAATCTGGAGGCCTTGTCCTGGTTGAACGGGTCGTTAACAACGTTGATGAGATTCCACCCCAAAACATCACAAAACAACACCTCACTAGAGCTGCAAATACGCTGGCACTCCTTTCGATTGGTATGGTGCCAGATCCGCGTTTCGAATTACGAGGACCAAAGATGGGGCAGATTGTTGTCCTTTTCAAGTTGCCTGAGCCTACCGCAGAATTGCAAGAAGTTAGTAGTAGGTATCGGGAGGCATTCTTTTGCATCCTGGCCGGAGGGTTTGTTGCCCATGCAGATGGCCGTATAGAAGAGAAAGAGAAAGCTACTTTAGAGGCATATGTACGCTCCGCCTTGATCACCGAGCCCGAGCGTGACCGTCTCCTTGCCAATCTTCGATGGATCCTTTCTGAACCACCCAAACTGGCAGGGATCCGAAGGCATCTCAAACATACTTGCAAGGATGTCCCTCACAAGATGGGAAAACTAGCACTCAGCATCGCCGCAGTAGATGGTTCAATTGAACCAGTTAAAATCAAGGCGCTCGAGAAACTCTACAAGACCATCTGCCTGCCAGTCGAAAGCATCTATTCTGATCTGCATACCCTGTCAACTCCAGGAGGACTCCGAACCATTGCGTTTTCTGCCGAAAAGGAACAGGGTTTCACGGTTCCGCCACCGAACACCAACCAGCCAGTAGTTCTGGATGAGAAGCAGATCTCTTCATTAATGGCGGAGACCGCACAGGTGTCTGCCATTCTGGGTAATATTTTCGAGGAAGAAGATGTGCAGCAAGAGTACAGTGCGGAGTTGAGCAGTTCAGAGGATGTCTTCGAGGGGCTTGATGTCAAGCATTTGGCCTTTCTACGTGAACTTCTGACACAACAGCGCTGGAAAAAAGCAGACTATGCTGCTTTGGCCGAGCGATTTCAATTGATGCAGGAAGGAGCCCTAGAAATCCTGAATGAATGGTCCTTTGAACGTTTTGAAGACATTCTGATTGATGAAGATGCGGACTATGAACTCAACCCGAACCTTTTAATCAAATTGCATCAATGAACCGGTACAATCGAAATCACACTACCCATTCGTAAAATCGGAGACCCTTTCATTCAATTGATGGAACAAACAAAAATCAAGCAGCGCGACCGTGATGGCATTGTACAAGCACTCAGAGCAGGAGTCGTGCCTAAATTGGGACTGAGGCATATCCAGGTTGGACGCAGACACGAAATTGGGGAGCTGGTCCGTGACCTTGACCGAAACTGTGCCGGAGGAGCAGCAATTCGTTTCATCATCGGAGAATATGGATCAGGAAAAACTTTTTTTTTGAACCTCATTCGCCTGATCGCACTTGAGAAAGGAATGGTCGTGCTGTCAGCTGACTTGTCGCCTTCCCGTCGTCTGCAGGCGACGGGCGGACAGGCACGATCCCTCTATGCCGAAATGGCAAGGAACACTTCTACGCGCACCAAGCCCAATGGCGGTGCCATGGGATCGATCGTACAGCGCTTTGCCGGTCAAGTGGTGCGCAGAGCACAGGAACAGGGTGCGAGCCCCGAAGTTATGATCCGTGAACAGCTTGCACACCTGCAGGAACTGACCGGAGGGTACGATTTCGCGGAGGTCATTGCACGGTACTGGCAGGGGTTTGACAAAGACGACCAGCAACTCTGTTCGAATGCACTTCGCTGGCTCAGGGCTGAATACTCCACAAAAACGGAAGCACGCAAGGCATTAGGGGTGCGAACCATCATTGATGATGCGAATATTTACGACCATCTGAAGCTGTTATCTTTGTTCGTACGGGAATCTGGCTATAAAGGGATGTTGGTGTCGCTTGACGAGATGGTGAATATCTACAAACTGCCTTCTACCTGGGCTAGGAAGGGAAACTTTGAGCAGATCCTGCGAATCCTGAATGATGTACTTCAGGGAAACACCCGTTACATTAGTTTTCTCTTGGCAGGGACCCCAGAGTTTTTGATGGATACGCGCCGTGGCCTCTACAGCTACGAGGCCCTGCACACCAGGCTCATGGAAAATCCATTTGCTCAGGATGGGCTTATAGATATGTCTGGCCCGGTGATTCGGTTAGCAAGTCTAACGCAGGAGGACATCTTCGTACTTCTTTGTAACCTTCGCCGCGTGGTTCAGGGGGATACTCCCTCATTGCCGGATTCAGCACTCAAATCCTTTATGGAGCATTGTTCCAAACGTATCGGAAATGCCTATTTCAGGACTCCCCGCAGTACCGTCAAGGCTTTCGTCAACCTGCTTGCGATACTTGAACAGAATCCTCAAGTGAATTGGCAAGATCTGATTAGGTCGGTAGATTTATCCGAAAATGAGGAGCCTGATCCTTCGAACGATGAACTCTCAACCTTCAAGCTCTGAGCAGTCCCAAGGATTCAACAGACTTGCCATGCCTGTGCAGCGGTGGATCTGGAATAAGGGATGGGGAACACTTTACGAGATTCAGGAGCGGGCGATTGGAACTCTCCTGGATCGGGATAATGATGTGATTATCGCCGCTGCGACCGCCAGAGGAAAGACCGAGGCAGCCTTCTTTCCGTTGATTTCTTTAGTACTGGAAAAATCAACATCTTCAGGGTTTGACCTAGTCTATCTCAGCCCACTTAAAGCACTAATCAATGATCAATTCGGGCGCCTCGGGGAGCTCTGCCAGAAGACCAGATTACCTGTTTATCCCTGGCATGGGGACATCTCTCTGAGTGTTAAGAAACGTGCACGAGAAAACCCAAGTGGAATTCTACTCATTACACCTGAATCCCTTGAGGCACTATTCGTACTTCGGGGCCCTGAAATGGCGAAGCTATTCAGGGGGGTACGGGCAGTTGTTGTGGACGAATTGCACGCGTTTTTGGACAATGAACGTGGGATGCATGTCCGCTCCCTTTTGACGCGAATGGAACTGTCGGTCGGTAATCGAATCCGAAGAGTGGGACTATCCGCCACGTTAAATGAGATGGATCTGGTACGGAAAGCTCTCCGTCCTGAAAATCCCGGCGGGATTGAGATCTTAGAAGACAATTCTTTGAATTTTTGGCTGAAGGCACAGATCCGCGGCTATCTCAGCCGAGAAAATCAATCAAAAAACGACGACTCCCGTGATTTAGCTGCACACAGTTCCGTCGTCCGGCACCTCTTCGATAAGTTGCGTGGCAAACGAAATCTGATTTTTGCAGGATCACGTCAAAACGTTGAATCTTATGCGGACGCTTTGCGCGTACATTCAGAAAAAGAGCGTGTGCCGCTTGAATTTTTTCCGCACCATGCAAACCTTTCCCGTGAGCACCGGATAGATTTGGAGGGGCGCCTGAAAACCCATTCGGCAACGACTGCCGTCTGCACATCTACCTTGGAACTGGGTATTGATATTGGAGAGATTGAATGTGTGGCACAGATTGGTCCACCCTTTTCTGTTTCCTCGCTCAGGCAGCGACTTGGACGGTCAGGCCGGCGTGCCGGTGCTCCTGCGATTCTGCGGATGTATCAGATCGAACTTGAAGCGAATACACAATCTCACCCGCTGGACCGCCTGCACCTAGGGCTCATCCGATCCATTGCAATCGTAGAACTCCTGCGTCAGCGCTGGTATGAGCCTCCTGTGTCGCAAGCACTTCACCTTTCGACGCTTACACATCAAATTCTCTCTGTGATTGCAGAACATGGAGGCAGAAGTGCCTCTCGTATTTACAAGACCCTCTGTGAGCAGGGGCCCTTCCAGTCTGTCACACGCACCCTCTTTGCACGTCTTCTGAGGCAACTTGGATCTTCGGATATGGCGTTGATTGAACAGGCACCCGACGGGACTCTGCTTCTTGGCCAAAAGGGTGAGCGAATGGTTGAACATTACAGCTTCTATGCCGTGTTTCAAACCCCGCAAGAGTACCGGATTATTGCTGAAAACAAGGATCTTGGCACTTTGCCGATTACCATGTTGATGGTGCCAGACATGGCCATCATTTTTTCCGGTCGGCGATGGCGAATTCTTGAAGTTCGTGACAGCGAAAAAATCATCAAGGTCTCTGCTGATCAGGTTGGTATACCTCCGAAGTTTTCAGGAACCGGTGGGCTCATTCATGACCGAGTTGTTGCCGAAATGCATAAGGTGTTGACCAGCACAGGGACCCCAGAATACCTTGATGAAACTGCTGCAGAACTCCTTGAAAGTGCACGCTTTGAAATTCAAAACCTCGGGCTTGATGTGAAATTCATTCAGGCGGCCGGTAAACGGCGCTCCCTGATTGCCACATGGGTGGGCACAATCAAAACCTCAACGCTCGCTTTAATGCTGACTACCAAGGGATACAAAGTCACGACATTCGACGGTTTTCTTGATGTTGAGTGGTCCAGAAGGATGCCTCCCGTTACAGTTGCTCTAGATGAAATTTCCTGTTCAGACTCCATTACTCCTACATCTGCAATGTTAGAGAACTCAAACCTTAGCACAGAAAAATTTCATCCATATCTCAGTCCAGCCCTACTCATTGAGGATGCGGCCAGCAGTAGGCTTGATTTTGGTGCTCTTCCAAGATTGGCACGCAGATTGATCAACCAGCGCGGGGAATGACCAATAGAACTCTGCACCATCCTGCTGTTTTGGGCACGATGCCAAATGATTCACCACGCGGGAAGCATCCCCTGAATACATCAGGGGAGCAAAAATCGGCAACAGTACTATCGTCCTTTTGTTAGCAGACTCTTATACAATGCTGCGGTCTGCTTTGCAACCACCGCCCAACTGAAACTGGCCTCAACACGCGCACGCCCCTGGAGCCCCATAGCCCGACTCCGCTCAGGATCCCCCATCAATTGATTGATGCTGTCTGCTAGTCGTTCTGCAAACCCCTTCCCCTCAAGTTCAACTAAAAGCCCTGTTTCCCCATCTACCACAACCATAGGAATCCCGCCCACCTTAGTAGCTACAACCGCTGTTTCACAGGCCATGGCCTCAAGATTAATAATTCCAAATGGTTCATATACCGATGGACATGCAAAGACCTGTGCGTGGGAGTAGAGCACAATCAACTCAGAGGGAGGCATCATTTCACGGATCCAGACCACACGGTGCTCGTCGCTTTTTTTGAGCTTGGCGACCTCCTGAATCATTTCTGCTTCAATTTCCGGTGTGTCTGGTGCACCGGCAGCCAAGACGATCTGGGTCCCTGGATCAAGGTGCGCAATTGCATGCAATAAGTGAATGATTCCCTTTTGACGGGTAATTCTCCCCACAAACAGGACATAGGGGATTTCGGGGTTCACCCCATAGCCTCGTAAGACGGTCTCGTCAAACGTAGGTTGATACTCTTCCAGATCAATTCCATTGGGGATCACATGAACTCTCCTGCGGCTGACCCCGTAGAGCGACACGACATCCTCTTTCATTTGAGGTGACACCGCAATCACGGCATCCGCTTCCTGATATGCCGTCTTCTCAATCCAGGAACTCATCTGATATGCACGCCCCAATTGCTCTGCTTTCCAGGGCCGATGCGGTTCCAGGCTGTGGGTTGTCAGCACCAGCTTGCCTCCAGTGAGCTGTTTAACCAGGATACCCGCCCAGTGAGAATACCACGTATGACAATGAATGATCTGGGTGTCCTCGGCCGCCGCGGCCATCGCCTGGTTGCGGTGCAGGGTACTGAAAAGCTTGTTGAAACGAGAATCATTTCCCTTGGGCGCTCCTGTATCTCCAATTCCCTTTACACTGAGAGCATCTAAACTTTGCCTCTGTTTCCCGAATGCATAGACCTGCACCCGATGATGCTCGGCTAATTCCCGTGTGAGATACTTAACATGCACTCCTGCACCACCATAAATGTTAGGTGGATATTCATTCGTTAAAACCGTTACTTTCACTTTGTACGTCTCCACCATGTCATAAAGTCCCTCTGCCTCCGCAGCTGTCTCGTTCAGCCGAACAAGCCAAGGGGATTCAGGATCGATTTCTACGATCATCGCATGCGTTTCCTTACATTTCTTTATCCTTTTGGCGCACACTTTTGTGAATTTTTTTACAAGCTCCGGGTTTTCTGAATAGCTGCTTGACTCGTCAAGCATTTGGTAGGCACTCTCAAAGGTTGTTTTCAGGTAGGCATGTTGGCGCCAGCTGGTGAAATCATATGCTTTTGAGGCTTTGATCGCCGTATCCACAGATCGCGTTACCGTATCGTAGAGCTGTCTGACATCCGAAGGAGGTCCCTTTGCCTTCCTCCCTGCGCGCGGGAGTGTTTGGGATCTCTCCAGAGGCGGGATCAACCTCTTCAACCCCTGCTTTGTCACAATGGGATTGAGCTCCCGCATGAGAGCGTCCGTCATTTTAGTCAGGTTGTGACGTACGACCTCGTGCGAGTAAGGATGATCGTCTTCCCAAGTTCCATGCTGCAATATCTGACGCAATTGGATGTAGGAATTCGCCAGTGCTGCCAATCGGTCGTAGTCGCACTTGAGCGTGTTTTTTATTACCATTAGAACAAATATGCGCCAATAGCTCATTCCAAGTCGACCGATATCCTGCCGCACCCCTGCAGCAGTGATGTGCTTCTTCATCACCGACAATACCTGCTCCCGCAGTGAATTGGTGGAACCAATCCTTTGCAAGACACGCAACGCACGGTCAATATCGTCCCGGGATTTCGGGTTGATCTGAATATCTCCTATCGGAATGAGGTCCAGGGTTGGATTTCGGTTAATGTCCTGACGCATGGGGTTTAGAGGTCGGGAGGATGATTTGAGATCGGCACGTTTGTCTTGGGAAGTATACGCGTTGTTTGGATTTCATTGATTTCTGATTCTCTGGCTGGGGGGGCACCGAATCTATCCGATTCATAACGATCTGTCAGGTATGGTTGTTCGGAGCCAAAAGCATTTCTTTCGGAGCAACGGTTTTGCAAGGAAGCGCTTAATCTATTTTTATCTGCCTCGGAGCTCGCACGAATAGCACATCATGCAACTTTGCATGATTCGTGAACACCTCCGGCCCTCGCTCTTCAAGTCCTTTCATGTTAAACCCAACCACCGTTAAGTCTGCGTCAGAGGATTTTTCAGAAACCATCCTGCGGAAAGCTTCAATATTGTCGATTGCCATATACTCAATATTTTTCTCCGAGATCGGCAGCCTTCCTTCACCGATCAACTGGGCAAATTCCTGCCTAGTCCGCTCTACCTCCACTCCTGGCAAGGCCGCAAAAACCTGTACCTGCGCCTTCTCCCAATCCGGGTGTCCTAGAAGGATATAGCTCAGAAGAATCATTGTGTTTGCATTGTCTCTGTCATTCCAGGTCAGCCACACATGGATTGAATCTCTGCTGCCAAAATGCGTCTCACAGTGACGCAGCACCATAAGTGTCATATCCGTGTCTGCTGCGAACTTGCACTGATCTACCACGCCTTTGACCACATCCATGGAATCCCGTTGTGCAAATTCAAAAAGGATTGAGTTGTTCGACATGCCGGATACTCCAGGGACCTGAAGTGTCTGCGCCAGCGCTGAGGTGATGGACGGGCTCACAACCGTATCCATGTATACTGCACTGTGCTCCCTTTTTGCAAGTTCCAGTAATCGCTCTTTGATCCTCTTACTTTCAGAGAACGTGGCGGCAGTTAATCGGCCTTTTATAAAATGGACATACGTCCCGAACCCATATCGGTGGCACAGCCACCGTAGCATGATCAACGGGCTGCGCCGGTCAAAGGTGCGATCATTCACCATGATCACGCTCGGGCGCCACTCGTCAGCGACCTGATCCGTGCGTCGCTGCTGCAGACGAATTTGCATATAGCGGGTCGCTTGCGTAATCGCATTCTGAAATAGCGAAGCCAAATCTCCCTCTCCCCGCTTCCCTATACGCAGCGCCTGGTAGAGTGCCACCAGAAGCAGAATCGCAAGCGTTGCAAACAATAGACTGATCTGGAACATCAGAAGGAAACAAATGATGGCTCCGAGAAGGCTGATATACCATCGGGACCGGAAGCTCGGACGGTAGCTTGGTCGTGCCGCAAAATGCTCCAAGAAACTGATCGCGCAAAGAGACCCATAGGTCACCATAAAAAACATCGAAATCAGGATTGCAACAAGATTCACATTCCCTACAATGACGATCACCGTCGCCAAAACTCCTGTAATCATCGTCGCATGCCGAGGATCATTGGCCACACCGACCCCACGCGACAACCATGCATTCAATCCTTTCCCCGGCAGCGAATTGTCTGCCCCCAAAGCCTGCAGGGTCCGAGGTGCCACCAGAACCGATCCAATTGCACTGCTCAAGGTCGCACAACACAACCCGATCAGGATGGCAGGCCCCCAAGCAGAAACCTGGGCCATGATCAACTGGTCTTCCGCCATCGCCTCAGGAGAGGCACTGATATGGAGTTTGAAGACAATCCCGATATAGACGATCATCCCGATTATCGTTGCCCATAACGTTCCCCTTGGCAGAGATTTGCGAGGATTCCGTAAATCCCCCGACAAGCCTACACCTGCCGTCATACCCGTAAATGCAGGAAATACAATTGCAAAAACGACGATGAACGAGTCAGGACGAGCAATCTTTTCCGTCAGACTGACCGCATTCCGATCAAACCCTTCCAAAGGGGACCCCAGAAAAAACAGGAGTAGTGCCCCAAAGAGAGTCGCCGCAACCACGTATAACAGCTTAACCCCCAGATCCGCCCCCTTTGACAGCACAAGGGCCAACAGCATCACCAATGCAGGGATTGAGACGAGGCGTGAATCAAAACCAACTCCGAACTGATCCGCCAGGATCGGCTCCAGCCAGGTGAATGCCTCGGCAAACGCAATCATGTAAAAGGCAACGGAGATTGCCTGGGATAAATACAGACTGATCCCAATCACCCCGCCAATCGTTGTTCCGAACGATCGTGAGATGATGAAGTACTCCCCACCACCTTCCACTTTGCGGTTGGTTGCGATTTCTGCGAGCGCCAAGGCCGTTGGAATTGTCACAAGGTGGCCAAGAAGTATGATCCCCACAACCCCCAAAAGTCCTGTATGAGCCACGGCATAGCCGAAGCGCAGGAACATGATCGCCCCCAGGATTGTGCTGATTCCCGCAAGAAATACCGGTAATGTCCCAAACCCGTAACCACGATCTGTTGCCTGCATGTCTAATCCTGAATCTTTGTCTCGCCCGCTGAAATAAGCCATCCTCCGCCAAACTCCAAGCCTCCCAATAAGCTACGAATTGAGATCCTATAATTGTTCTAAATCCTGCCCCAACCGTATAAAGCAAGGGACCAAAAACGGATCGTTTCCGTGTGCTACAATAGACATGTCTCACTGTTCAGGCGTCTCCGAATTCTCCCCCCTGACATCTGCAACCCCGTTGGGCCATTAACACTCCAGATGTTCCGATGCACGTATACCAACTTCGGCGAATCAATGCATTTCATACTTGACTGGCAAGTTCGTAGTTTTAATATTCACCGTGTGCTTCGCTTGTACCACATATACCCGATAATCCCCCAATGTCAGAAATCTCACCCATTGCTGCTGCGCAGGATTCCTATACCATCCTGATCGTAGACGACGAAGATGACATTCTCGACCTGTTGCGCTACAATCTGGAGCGGCTGGGAATGAAAACCATTACCGCCAGGAATGGTGTTGAAGCACTGGACATCGTTGAAACCGGAGCTCTTGATCTTATCGTGCTTGACATTATGATGCCTCGCATGAGCGGACTGGATGTCTGCCGACATATCCGAAAATATTCCAGACTGAAAGCGGTTCCCATTTTATTCCTCTCTGCGCGTTCCGAAGAAGAAGATCACATCCAGGGCTTGGATGTCGGGGCTGACAGCTACCTCTCCAAAACGTTTGGCATTGATGTCATTGTCTCCCAGATCAAAGCTCTCCTGCGTGGAACCCAGCGGATCATTCCCGGCGCTTCAATCCTGAGTATTCATGATCTTGACATTGACCGGGATCGGTATTGGGTATTTCAGAAAAACGCCGAAGAGCGGACACAGATCAACTTTACTCGCAGAGAATTTGATCTGTTATACTTTCTGGCGAACTCTCCAGGTGTTGTATTTACACGAAGGAACCTTATCAAGAGGGTTTGGGGAATGAAAGTGGAAGTTGGAAAACGCACCGTTGATGTGCATGTGAGCAAGCTCAACAAAAAACTGGGGAAATATCAGGGGACCGATTACATCCAATCCGTCAAAGGTGTTGGCTATCGCTTCCTGGAACGTAAGTGAGCCTCCGAGGAGTGGCATGAACCCTGATCAACAAGTCCCCAAAGGTCTATTGGCCTACCGAGTATCCTGGCGTGTGAGCCTGCTTGTCTTGGTTACACTGTTTTTGGCTGCCCTGATTGGCTTTCGGCTACCTTGGTGGGTTGTCGTCTCTATCAGCGGAATCATCGGGCTCGTCACCTTTGTAGGGATCCATTGGATGGTCACTCAACGCATGTCTGCCTTGCAGTCCACCCTCGCAGGCATTGGCGAAAACGACGCAATTCTCCCCAAAAAAGAGCTGGCACTTCCGCGCGATGAACTCAGCTATCTGATCAATCTTGCTCATGATGCGGATCAACGCGTTGCCAATCAAATGCAGGAGCTTGAGCGCATGGAAAACTATCGGAGTGAGTTTCTGGGCAACGTATCCCATGAACTCAAAACCCCTATTTTTGCGATCCGGGGGTTTGCAGAAACCCTTCTGGATGGCGCTCTGGACGATGAGCGCGTCCGGCGCTCCTTTGTTCATAAAGTTCTCAGGAATGCGAACCGGCTTGGGAACCTTGCGGAGGATCTATCCTCCGTTGCCCGAATAGAGATGGGGGAGCTCTCCATGGATCAGCAACCATTCGACCTGCTCAAACTGAGCAGGGAAGTTCTTGAGTCACTGGAATCCATGGCCTCCGACAGAGAGATTGCCGTGCGACTCTCCATGCCTGAAGATCTACCCGAAGTGATTGCAGATCGCAATCATATCAGTCAGGTTCTCAGTAATCTGATTGATAATGGCATTAAGTATGGTCAAGCCGGCGGACAGGTTGAAGTGATTGCACGGCGATTGCACGAGGGCTCCGTCAAAGTTTCTGTTGTTGATGATGGAGCCGGCGTTTCCCCTGAATATATTCCACGTCTTACCGAAAGGTTTTTTCGGGTAGAACCTAGCCGCTCATCAGAGCTTGGCGGAACCGGTCTGGGGCTGGCAATTGTGAAACACATTCTCAGTGCACATGGCAGTCAGCTAATGATCGAAAGTCTTCCGGGAAGTGGTTCCACCTTCGGCTTTGTCCTTCCTACAACCGGCGAAATGATCTGAAATTCTCAGGGCGGAGCACTTCTTGGTCCATGGCTAATTCGTAGAGCTTTTTGGTCTTACGGCACAATTCAGCCTGATCATCTGCATTGACCAGAACCACATCCGCCCAGCCCTCTGTTTCTCCCTGACACAGCTGCCTTTGCATTCTCGCACGTACTTCGCCTGCGCTTATTCCATCACGAGCCATCACACGCTCGGTGCGAACATCCTTGGGAGCACTGACTACACAGATCGCATCCAGGCGGTCTGCCAACCCTGCCTCGTAGATGAGGGCCGCCTCGTGAATCAGCAAGCCGGATGATAACTGCTGCTTTCGGCGATCAAAAGCCTCACCGACTCTGGGATGTACGATTGCGTTCAAGTTGGCTAGGCTGGCCTCATTGCTGAACACCTGAGCCGCCAGCCAGGGTCGGTCTAACTGCCCATCCGGCTTATAGCTTTTACGCCCAAATAACTGGATCACCGCTTCGCGCACCTGCTCGCTGGATTCCATAAGATCCCGTGCCACTCGATCTGCTTCGAAGATGGTGGCCCCTAGATCTTCCAGATAACCACATACCGAGGACTTCCCACTTCCAATTCCTCCCGTCACTCCCAGCGTTCGTACATCACACATTGAGTCTAACTTTTGCGTACTGCAGTTGCTTATACAAGGTACGTTCCAGCGGAACACGCTTTGAACGCATCATTCATTCATATTATCGTCCCATCAACAATAAGCCCCCGTTCTCCTTTTCCGACTTTTAAACAGTATCTTCCTTTTGCTCATTTCAAGAAAAGACATGTCAGATCAACATACTCATTCCCCGGGCCACGGGGAGTTGTTCTCAAGTGGCCACACGCATGATCTGCGTGGTGCCAGCAAGCGACATTTGCTCTGGTGTGCGTTTCTGATTGGCGGTTACATGATCGTCGAGATTGTAGCTGGCATTGTTTCGGGCAGTTTGTCCCTCTTAGCGCATGCAGGGCACATGCTGACCGATGCATTCTGTATTGGAATCGCACTGGTGGCAATGAATGTTGCCGAAAAAAAAGCGACGAAGCGACATACCTATGGATACGAGCGCTATGAAATCATGGCTGCGCTGGTGAATGTGCTCGCATTATGGCTGCTCGCCGGAGCAATCCTGCTTGAGGCCTTCAATCGCACGGTGGCACATAGTCATGAGCATGCACCCGACGGCACCATCATGGTTGTGGTTGGTGGGCTGGGCTTTGTGGTTCATTTGGTCGCTGCAACCATCCTGTACAGATCCATTGGACACAGTGTTAACGTTGCCGGCGTCTACCAGCATGTACGAGCAGATTTGCTGGGTGCAGTCGCAATTATGGCCTCGGGTGCACTTATCTGGTGGAATCCAATTGGTGGGGAATGGCTTGAGATTTGGCTTGACCCAATACTTGGTTTTGCCTTGGCCATCCTGATTCTCGCTGGTACACTGACAATCATAAGGCGTGTAACAAGAGTTCTTCTTGAGGGGGTCCCCAAACATGTTGATGTTCACAGGCTTTGTCGGTCTATTGAGAGCCTGCCCGGAGTCGTTCTAATTCATGATATCCATGTCTGGACGCTTTCGCAGGGTAGTGACGCGTTGACGGCGCATGTGGTGATTGGCGAACATGTGACGGATCGGGAAGCAATGCTGGATCAAATCAAAGAAATGGTAACGAACGAGTACAACATCGGTCACATGACCGTTCAACTGGAGTCAAGCGTCACACGGTGTACGGAAGATCACCATGTGGAAAACCTGCTTGCACTGGCAGACCAGTCCTGACCCTGCTATATCAGACCGATGAAGGGATCTTCAGCCACCATTCTTTTGACCCCGGCAACATTTAGTTTGTCCTGGGACATGCCTTGACACAGAGCATCGAACGCACTGTGGTGCGGCGAATTCATGCATCAATCCAACCGCCAGAATACGCTCAATGAAATGAGTGGGATCAGGCGCCGTGTACCCCGCCGGGCAGCTCGTCGAATGATCTCCGCATTGGCTGACGGCAATTGGCCATAAAGCCGATATCTCAACTGTTGCCAATTCGTCCAGGCATCCAGACGCAAGGTCGTCTGGCCCCGTATCCAATAGAGTGCAGCCGACGGACCGGTCTGTATGATCCATCGTTTTCCTCTTCTGGTAATACTCCCGCGTGTACTGGTTAGCTCATCACTGGGTAGCTGGTATTGTACCGTAATTGCTCGGTCATAATCGCTTCGCAAAAATGTACGCCATCCCAGTTCTCCACGAAGTCGCCGCCCTGACTGTATCCGTAGCCAGGCGCTGTAGGTTCTGAGTGTGTCAAAGGGGATTTCGGCAAACTCGTCCCATCTCAGCCGCCCCAGACGCAAGTCCGAAAAACTGGCAGACAGCCTTAGATCTGTGTCAGGGAAGAGTCGATGTTCTATTTCTGATTCGAGACGCATCTCCCGCGCAGACTGGTCGGATGGCCTGCGTCCCGGTAGTACAAAATCATCGGTCGTATAGGTGGCCCGCACTTCGCTGGCCAGTCGAATACGTGTCTGTGAAGACGGGGTCCAATCCATGGACGGGCGCAGTCGTAATGTGCGCTGGACATTGTTTTCTGCCGAACGCTCTGCATTCAAAAACACCGTATGATGATAGGAGCCGAACATCCTTGCCTCCACTCGAAAATAGCGGCGGCGGCGATGGCTGAGCGTGAACGTGGCGGTATGGTACACTTCATCCCGATCATCCAGATTTACCAAGGGCGTGTCATGCCGCACAATCCGCGAACTTCCTGAAAAAAGAACCGACAGTGCAGGCAAAATATCCCCCCGCACATTCCCGCTTACCGCAAAGACTCCTTCGTCGTAATCCGCCTGTTGCAGGAGCGTTCTTTTTTGTGCCGCTTCAGAAGGTGGTAACTCGTCCCTGTTGCTGAGGACTCGCCGCTCGCTGATTGCTCCGTACTCAGCACGCAATTGCGCGTCAACACGCTCGTGCTCATAGTGGAGACCGAACTGTCCGGTAAATGCCTGACGTGCAAAATTGGTCTCAAAAGTGATCGACTCTTCGGGGGCGCTCGGGGTGCGGATACGCCTTTGATTCAGTCGGATATCAGCCTGCGCAATAACGCGAAGCCCATTGATGACAGGAACCTGCATCAGGACGTTTGCATCCAGCGTGTCACTGGTGGTCGCCTCGATTGATTCAGGATCACGTAGCTGCCCCCGATTCAGGAACGACGCAGCCTGATAGGTATCCCTTCGACGACTGGAATAGCGTGCACGCGAATCCAGTCGTCCTAACCCGAATGAACGGGCGGCGGTTGCTGCCAACATCAGATCTCCAACCCGTCGCGGTGCGATGCGCTGCCATGCGGCATCGGAATAAAACGAGACCTGGTACCCCTGAATCTCACGAGGCTCCAAGTCCACCGACACCGCCACTGCAGGTCCGGTATCCACCCGTAAAGGAGCCCCCTGATCACCCTGTACAATTCCCGGTCGGCGATCTGATCCGACCCCTACCGCCGTCTCAAGCGTGAATGCTGTAAAGGGGTTCATCTGTATCCCGAGTAGAAGTGACCGGGATGAGGCACGACCGGATCCAAACCAATCAAAATCCCCGTGAATACTTGCCCCGAAGCGAGGCCTGATTGGACGCACCGCGGTGAAGCTCAGACGATCTTCATCCCGGAAACGAAGTCGATTGTCAAACTGGAGATACGCATCCGACATAAACCGATTGGTCATATCAATCTGCCAAGGGCCAAGGTTTGCGTTCCAAGTGGTAACGGAACTCCACCGATACCGATTCACTTCACGGGCAAATTCCGTCTCCTGCTGCAATGAAGACTGTGCCTTGGAGCGATTACTGGAGAACCCCAACGCCAGTATATAGACGATCAGAAGCCATCGACTGCAAAAAGCCCCGTGCATCTTGGTGATCGGCCTAACCGGGGGGCCACTCAAGTGAGCGACCACCGAGTACATGAAAATGAAGATGATCCACTGATTGCCCTCCGTCGGGCCCACAATTGATGACTATACGGTAACCACCTGTAAGCCCTTCCTGCTCCGCAACTTTATTTGCCACAACCAGGAGATGTCCGGCAAGAGCGGCGTCCAGGTCATCATCAAGTGCCTGTATCGGCTTGCGCGGAACCACTAAAACATGGGTTGGTGCCTGCGGAGCAATATCCCGGAACGCCACACATACTTCATCCTCGTAAATACGGTCTGCCGGAATTTCTCCGTCAATGATGCGCTCAAACAAAGTTGGCATAAAAAGATACCTGATATGTTCCCCTGCGCTGAACAATACGCCCTCCGCTTCGTTCCTTTGCGACCCGTGACGATCACCTTTTGAATGGGGAATCATATACGTAAGTGACCTGTCCATTAGGCGGCCCTCTGCGTATCCATTTCACAGGTCATAGAGGTCGGTAACCCGAACGCCTCTCGCTGTGCAGTTGCCCCAATCCCGGAGGCCAGTATGTTTGCCGCCGCGTTCAGGTCGGCATGATCCGCATGTCCACAGGACATACACTTGAATGTACTTTGCGTCTTTCGATTCTCTTTATCCCGGTGTCCACATATGTTACAGTCCTGACTGGTATAAGGGGCAGGGACCTTCATGACCTTCCGGCATTTGTATTCCAGCATTTGATCCAACTGTCCCCATCCGGTTTTCAGGATCTCTCGGTTCAGTCCAGCCTTCGCGTTGACGTTTGTACCGGGATTCTCTACGGTACCTTTGGCACTGGACGTCATGTTCTGGATATTCAGGTCTTCCAGTACTGCGGTCGAGGATCGGTTGGCGATCCTCCGGGACGCTTGATGATTTGCATTCGTACGGGTATTGGCAATACTTCGATGAACTTTCTGGATCTTCAGTTTCGTACGCTTCCTGTGATTGGATCCTTTTTGTTGCCGGGCCAACTGCCGTTGATACCGGTGCAGCTTTGCCGTCTTCCGTTTAATCTCCGGTTGCTGGATGATCTCCTGCTCCCCGTCTGAATAGGTTGTAGCAAACTGTGACATACCACTTGCCTGCCAGTTTCTTGACGACCGCCTTGACCGGCTTGCCGTCGGTATACGGGTTGTTACCACGAATCTGTACGTATCCCAGTTTGGGAATGAGTAGCTTCCCGTCTTTGATCTTAACGGCATCCGGGATCGTGAATGAGGGAGTAGTGCGGTGTATGGAATGAAACTTCGGTCGTCCATTCCCGTGCTTGAAAAATCCCTGTCAGGCATCTGCCTGGTACTTCAAGGTGTACCGGGTAATCTTATAGCTGTATTCGGGCAGCCAGTCCACATGATCTCGCAGTTCCTTGAATCGTTTGCCAAGAGAGAAGAAACTCGTCGATGGGGGCTTCTCTTCAGACTCTTTCGCTTTGGCGTAGGCTTCGTTCTGCTGTGCCAGCATTGCATTCCAAACGAATCGACAGGCACCTGCCAGTCCCGCCAGTTTCTTTGCCTTGGATTGCGTTCCCGGCAATAGCCGATAGACGATGCTTCGGTATCGGAAACTAGTTTGCTCTTTTTCGTTCAATCCCTTAACGGGCATGGTATCAATCGAGGTGATATTATGGTAAGCAATAGGGTGGATGGGTGTCCATCCTATTGTGTCCGTTAGCCCTGAAGCCATGAAAAGGTTGCATGACTTCAGGTTACTCACGTATATAGTTCCCTTTGAATGCCTACGGTTTACCTCACACGGGAGACACATTTTAACGCGGCTCACCGCTTACACAACCCTGCAAAATCAGACGAGTGGAACTGTTCGGTTTTCGGACCCTGCAACAATCCCAACTGGCATGGCCACAACTATAGGCTCCAGATAACTGTTGCAGGCACTCCCGACCCGGATACGGGCTATGTAATTGATCTGGGAGACCTGAACCAAGTGATTCAAGATCGTGTTATCCGTCACCTGGATCATAAGAACCTGAACTTGGATGTCCCCTTCCTCAAGGGGATCATGCCATCCACAGAAAACCTTGTCATTGCGATCTGGGATCGTCTGGCAGACACCTTACCTGCCGGCACCCTCTATCGCGTCCGACTTCATGAAACACCAAAAAATTCAGCAGACTACTTTGGCCCGGATGGATCACTCAGATCTGTTAGATCAAACTCTTAGCGAAGAGCCTCCAGCGGCAGGCCTTGATCATCATGTTCACGAGCTTCTACGACTGCTTGGCGAAGATCCGGCGCGCGAGGGTCTACTGAAGACCCCTGAGCGTGTCGCCAAGTCTCTTTCATTCCTGACGCAGGGATACCACATTGATGCAAAAGCGATCCTGAAATCAGCCGTCTTTGAGGAGGACTACAACGAAATGATTCTGGTCCGTGATATTGATCTGTTCAGCCTGTGCGAACATCATTTACTTCCTTTTTTTGGGAAAGCTCATGTTGCCTATATCGCGCAGAACCATATTGTTGGTCTGAGTAAAATCCCCCGGGTCGTTGATGCGTTTGCTCGCCGTCTGCAGGTACAGGAACGTTTAACCGTCCAGATCCGAGATGCCATTGATGAGGTCATCCAACCTCTCGGAACCGCGGTCGTGATTGAAGCGACGCATCTATGTATGTCCATGCGTGGTGTAGAGAAGCAGAACGCACTTACCGCTACCAGTGCCATGAGCGGTGCCTTTCTATCCGAGGGAACCGCACGCGAAGAATTTATGCGACTGGTCTACGCGAAATAGCGCCTATTTCAATTCCAGCTCGGGTCCGCGGGGAAGTTTGCCAGAATTGCATATTCTCCCCCCATTTTTCGAAGGACCTGGCGCCAGAGTGTGCTGGGATCATGTTCAAAGATCAGGTCTGAATTCCCATGTGTTATGAACCAGCATCCCTCTCTCATCTCCTGTTCCAACTGCCCCGGTGCCCAACCGGAATACCCGACGAAAAAGCGGATTTGGCTGGAGGTAATGCAGTCGTCTTTTACCGTTTTGATCACATCTTGAACTTTCCCGCAAAAACATACATCCTCCATCACCGGCCGTGATTCCCGTATAAGGTCTTCACGCCGATGGAGATAGGTGAGGCAATCCTGCTCTACCGGCCCACCCTCATAAATCACATGTCCATCAACATCATGGTCCAGAAGGCGATTCAGCGACAACGGTGTTGGACGATTCACAACCAGCCCCAGACTGCCCTCCGCATCATGTATACACATCAGAATCACTGCCCGATAAAATGGCCCTGATGGGTGGTCGGGGGGTGTGATAAGCAGATCGCCGGGCGCAATCTCTCCCAGGTTGTATTGGGTCATCCTTTTGAGGCTAAAAGTGCTTTCAGTGCTCCACACCAGTGATCAGCATCCCGGGTGATGGTCACAACGTTGATCGTTTGAAAACGTGGAAACAACTCTATCATAATATCGGGAATTTTACTCCATTCCTCTTGGCGGATTAGTGTTTCAAGCGTATCTGCCGCCTTCCTGCTCCAGCGCCAGTCATTGCGAAGGGCTTCCGCACGCTTCCAGTAATTACGCTCATCCCACACGTCTGCACTCCCTTCAATTGTCGCATAGATCCCGCGTAGCGAAAAGACAAATAGTGCTGCCATGTCCTTTGCCTCATCATCAAAGCGGTCTTTTTCTGCCAAAAGGCGAAGAAGTTCTGCACAGGTGCGCCTGTGAGCATTGCGCTCTTTGGCGGGTGTATTACCGGTGCGTATAATCCGTGCCATATAGTTCAGGATCTGATTAAGTCTACCCAACACATGGGGAATAAGCCCGATGGGTTGGGCGATAAGGGTGGGTCGGACTTCATGGGTCTTATCCATCCAACATGATACTTCTGCCTGTATTTATGTTCTGCAGTCTCACAGATGATGGGCAACCGAAAAACTACACATTCTCCGATAAACCACCTTCCGGCATATAATCGCCGTCGCTGAAAATATTGAGACCCTGTCTACCAACTTTCAGGTTTGTAGATCTTCGTTTGGGGGATTGGATTCGGCAACTGTGACTTCCTAAGCGCACCGCCTCTGATGCGTGCCAAAAAATCTGCATGAATTTTGAGTTGTCGTGATGTTTTCTTCTTTCCAGGTGTAATCAGTCCTATACGAATTGCTGGATGCTGCTCCTTTGTCAGCCGCATTGTCTCGGCTATATCACTGTCATTCGTTACAACCACGGCACACTCATACTTACCAAGCCATGCATCATTGAGTAAATGCACCGCTAAATTGACATCTGAACCCTTTTCTTTGGTGTCTAGCACGCTGACTATCTTTGGGGTTCCCTTCGGGTTCGCAAGTGGTCGGCGAATTTTGTGAGTCAAGAAGGATCCGAGGTGAACCTCTACATTGGGCTTGTAATTCTGCAAGGCGTTGAGATATGTGTTTTGTCTCTGTGATTGAGAGGGATCTCTCCGCGAGTCTGCCACTTTGACAGTAAAGAATTTAACCAGTTCAATGTTATGGTGTGGCTGAAGTATGCTCTTGAAAAGCAATGGGAGATCTAGCCACTTGTAGGATGTGCCTCTTAAGATCCGTAATAGAGATTAAACCCATCAACATATACGATCGTCCGCATAATCACCTCAAAAAAGCTAGGGCCTCCGAAGAGGCCCTGCGCCCTACACCCGAAGACGTAGGGGGGGGTAAGGCGAGAGATTTCACCAGAATCAGGTGCTGCACCCGCCGACATCATTAACTTAGCAATTTCGTCCTTGTTCCCAAAATACTACTTTGGTGACATAATTCCCTTTCCTTTCAAGGCTTGACTCCCGAAAACAGAAAGATGGTCGGTGGGGGGTTCCGGCACCATTTCCAGTAGTTGACATGACAAATCATGATGCTGGGCTCGGTTTTGCTATGATCACGGTTGGGAGAGGAGTGGAACTGAAGATCAATGATCCACAACAAATGCTAGAGCCAAGTGATGGATTGTGCTACCCCTCAAGCCCAGGTCGCCGACCCGGACTGAAGCCAGCCGAGCGAATCATCCCAACCCCCTGCGATTTGCGAGACCGGCGGACACATGTTCCTCTGGGCGTCCCAGGACCGGATCACCGAGGGGCTACATGCTCGAGCGCCGGGGCGGCAGATACGTGTGCTGCCTCATTTGGAAACCAGCGAGCGGAGGCCCGATCCAGCCCATCCTCTACTGGCGAAAAGGCACGCCGGAGTTCAGGGAGGCGAAGGGATTCATGACCGCCTCCAGGGCGGAGGCGGACCGGGAAGACGGGCGCCCGAGCTTCTTCTTCTCGATGATCGGGCGCGTGACCAAAGGGCCGGTGCAGCTGCGGGATCCCTATACATTGGATCTCACTTAATGGGAATTATATACATGTGTACCCAGACTCATGCATCCATTTCACGGGTTCACGAGGTCTCCAATGAGAACGCCTCTCGCCGTGCAGTCGCCCCAATCCCGGAGGCCAATGGCATATTCGACCATACCCCAATATACGGAAATTCAGCGGATTGTTTGCAATGGGTACACACATATATAATTCCCCATTTAATTTATCCCAAACAGGAAACCCATGCCAGTTATTCACACTAAACACATCACGATGCCCTGAGGGGCAAATATCATGAAAGATCACCAGAACGTCACCGAAAACTGCCCGATTTTGGGCGTCCGCGTCCGCAAGGAGATGAAGGAGCACCTGGCCTATCTTGGCCAGCTGGATAAGCGATTGATGTCCTACATCACGAGGGAGGCGACCTACCAGGGCCTTCGGGATGTAGAGGTGCAGTTTCGGGAGCGAGGCCTGCTAAAGGAAGCCGCACAATGATCGCACCCGCGACAAAAAAAGCCCCCCTGACTAGCCTGAATTTCCAACAGACAACTTAAAGTGACATTATGTGGGTATTTAGGCCTTACAGATACGATTTGATCCCATTATTGTCACTTTTTTTTGTGTTTATATCTCGCTAACCAATACATTTGACAATTTCTGTCATTGCCATAAATACCCGGGATTTGACAGTTATTATCATTTTTCTCGATTTAATCTCTTCTTGTTTCATATTTATCGTTGCGTGTATTATATTAGTGCATGATACTTAATAACGATTTTTTATGACGTTTACCAACCAAGAACTCGAAAATCTCTTCCTCCAGCCCCAATCCCCGCACCAACTCCAGTATGAGGCCCTGCGTGCACGATTCGTAGATCGAAAGCCTTGGGCAGAAATTGCCAAACAGTTTCGCCTCAACCCGGGCACACTCCGTAACCTGGCTTCAAAGGTGCGTAAATCTGGAACCCTTGATCTGTTTGACTCTCCCATCAACCAAAAACGATCCCAGCGAGATCAGCGAATCCTTGCACTGCGTTTGGAAGAGCAGCTCTCCAATACAGAAATTTCGGAGCGTTTGGCAGCGGAAGGAATCAAAGCGGGAACTACCACCATTGGCTTGGTCCTCAAGAACGCAGGAGTTTCAAAGCTTCCCCGACGAATGGCACGTGCAGTGCCACAGGTGTTGAAGGCCCCCGAAGCCGATGTCCGCCGGTTCTTGCCCACCTCCGCGAAGTGGCAGACCCGTTTTGGCGGACTATTCCTCTTTGCTCGGGATCTGCAACAGGCCCGACTTGATCGGGTCCTGGCCGAGTGGCCCACCAGCAAGAAACTGCCTGCTCCGACCATGATCCGTGCACTGCTGGCCCTCAAGCTCTGGGGGATTGGACGGCCCTATCATGTGATGCCGGATATTCTGGATCCGGGAAGTGCCCTGTTTGCGGGACTCAATGTGATGCCGAAAAAATCAACGCTTACTGAGTATAGTACCCGCATTGATGCCTCACATTTGCGTCCGCTGATGGATGTCTGGCATGGCGTTGCACAGGAACTGTTGCCAGCTCCAGAAACCTCCTTTGACCTGGACTTCCATATCATCCCCTATCATGGAGATGAAGCATTGATGCAGAAACATTTCGTCTCCAAACGGAGCCGACGGCAACGAGGAATCTTGGCCATCGTTGCTCGGCAAGCGAGTCAGCGTGCGCTCATCTACGGGGATGCGAGAATTACCAAAGCCAATCAAAATGATGCCATTCTCGAATTCGTGGACCTCTGGGAACAACGCGCCGGGAAGCCTCCCAAGGAATTAGTCTTTGACAGTCGCTTTACCACCTATGCGAATCTGAACGAACTCAATCAACGCAATATCTACTTTTTAACCCTGCGGCGGCGTGCACCTTCCATTGTGTACCAACTCAATCAACGCCCGTCCCAGGATTGGAAAACCATCCAACTTCAAAATATCGGGCGCAAGTACTCCACCCCACGAATCCTGGATGAATCCATTACCGTGCGAAACTACTCGAAGAACCTGCGCCAGATCGCAATCAAAGGACTCGGACACGATAAACCAACCCTTCTGATCACCAATCGGATGGAAGAACATCCCACAACGCTCGTGGACCGGTATGCCCGGCGCATGCTCATCGAAAATGCCATTGAGGACGCAATTAATTTCTTCCATATGGACGCGCTCTCAAGTACCGTGCCATTACGGATTGACTTGGATTTACAATTGACGCTCATCGCCAGTACCCTCTACCAAGTCTTAGCACAGCGCTTGGGAGCCCGGTATGAAACCGCGAAAAGCCGAACCATCTTCAATAAATTCGTCCATGCCCCCGCCACCGTCATCACCCACAACGATCAAATCGTGGTACGACTCACCCGACGCGCACACAACACAGAACTGCGGGCAGCAGGCTATGTTGGATCCCAAGGACCGATCTCCTGGATGCAGAACCGAAACCTAATCCTTGAATACGTCTAATCGCTCACTTGCTTATCCGATTGTCATCAAAAAACGTGGTTGGAAATTCAGGCTAGGGAAGTTGACAGGGGCCTGGGACACGCAAAGTGCGTGAGGAATGACCTTCACATCCCCGAGGGGGAAGGATGTTCCCATGCGCCGCGCCCCAGACCGAGGGGCCATGCCGACGCATAAGCAAATCCAGGCCCGCAACCGCCTCATCATCGCCAACCTCGGGGGCGGCATGACACAGAAAGAGGCCGAAGCCAAATACGGACTTACCGCAGAGCGCATCCGCCAGATCGCGAGGCAGCACGGCGTCCGGGCAAAGAGCGGAATCGGAGAGGCAAAGCGGAAGCTCAACCAGGCGATCATCGAAGACTTGAAAGCCGGCATGACACAGAAAGAGGCCGGAGCCAAATATGACCTTGCCCCGGAGCAAATCTACCAGATCGCGAGGCAGCACGGCGTCCGGGCAAAGAGCGGAATCGGAGAGGCAAAGCGGAAGCGCAACCAGGCGATCATCGAAGACTTGAAAGCCGGCATGACACAGAAAGAGATCGGAGCCAAATACAGACTTACCGCAGAGCGCATCCGCCAGATCACGAAACAGCACGGCATCACAAAGTACCTGACTGGAGAGGCAAAGCGGAAGCGCAACCAGGCGATCATCAAAGACTTGAAAGCCGGCATGACGGTGAAGCAAGCCGGAGCCAAATACGGACTTCACCCCGGGAGCATCAGCCAGATCGCGAAACAGAACGGCGTCGGAGGAATAGAGGCAAGGCGGAAGCGCAACCAGGCGATCATCAAAGACTTGAAAGCCGGCATGACGGTGAAGCAAGCCGGAGCCAAATACGGACTTCACACTGGGAGCATCAGCCAGATCGCGAGAACGAACGGCGTTCAGGCATACAAGGCTAAAACGCGCCTGATTGGAGAGGCGCTGCGGAAGCGCAACCAGACGGTCATCGAAGACTTGAAAGCCGGCATGACACAGAAAGAGGCCGGAGCCAAATACGGGCGTACCCCAGAACACATCAACCTGATCGCGAGGCAGCACGGCATCCGGACATATAAAGCTAAAACGCACCAGATCAGAGAGGCGCTGCGGAAGCGCAACCAAGCGATTATCACCGACCTGAAAGCCGGCATGGCACGGAAAGAGGCGGAGCCAAATACGACCTCGACCGCTCGACCATCAGCCAGATCGCGATACAGAACGGCGTTGGAGCAATGGAGGCAAAGCGGAAGCGCAACCAGGCGATTATCAAAGACCTGAAAGCGGGCATGACACAGAAAGAGGCCGGAGCCAAATACGACCTCGACCGCTCGACCATCAGCCAGATCGCGACACAGCACGGCTTCCATACAAAGAGAGAGAAAGCCAAATACCGCCACGTGATTGACCGCCCATCGCAGAGACCTACCGGCAAAGCGCCTTCTTCCGCGCAAAGCGGGAAGGGATCTACGGCGGCACCTGTCCGAGTTGCGGTGGCAAAGATCACGGGCCCGGCAACCCCACGGACCGATTCTGGATCTGGCACCGAGACGGCGACCGACCGCAGGACGTCTATGGCTACCGGAAATGCTCCCCGGGAAATCGGGAGCATGAAGCCATCCTGAAGGCCCTGGGGCTGTGGGATCATTCCGCCGCGCGCGGATTTCGGAGGCGGCGCCCCCCAAGCAGGACCGAAGCAACCTGGTCAAGCGCCACACGGAACAGGAAGCAGCACTGGAATGCAACCACCAGAAAGAAGCCGATCCAATACCCGCACCTGCAGAGCAGCCTGCCGCGGAGCCACCGCCCTCACGCGTGTTACCTCATATCTGAACTTCCCCCCGATCCGGCGTCAATGGGGTGGCAGATCGAGTTTTGTTATATAACTGGCCATTTTGTCCGGGGATGGACATCCTCCCATTCTGTGAACAGATCTCCGTGATCGGGGCCGGGTTTTGGGGCCAAAGGACGGGTTGGATCCTCCAAAGGACAAAAAGATGAATGGCCATTTTTCGTTTAGGTGTGGGAACCAGGGGGCCAGTGAGACCATAGATCGTGCTACCCTTCAACGAACCCATTACCTCAATCGACCAAGCCAGGCTTTTAGCTCTGGACGACCTCTTCGATTTGCAAGGATCAGATAGGTCGCGGCAAAAAGGGCTGTGACGGTGATCCCACTCCATATTGGACTCCAATTTTGAGTGAAAGACCAAAAAGCAAAAGAGGGAATTAGTGCAATCATCACAATCAGTTTCATTTCCCCTATCGCTCGCCAGGGGATAAATGCCGTCCCTAATCGGCACTTCAATGCCCGCCCAAGAAATAACCATTCAACCCACGCCGCGACAGCACTACCCGCTGCCAGCCCAACCGCACCAAAGTACAGCGTTGATGAGCCCGCCCCTGTGACCTGCGACACCGGTAACTGATCAAGTGCAAACATTGCAGGGATTGCCACCACCAATGCAATGATGGCGCGGGCCAGCGCCATGCGTGCCGGCGTGCGTGTATCACCGAGAGCCCAGAATCCGTTCTGTAACAAGCGGCTGCTGATTGTAGCCAAAAGCCCAAGACTGTATGTGGCCAGAATGAAATAGGTGAGCCAATTATCATCAATTCCGAACAAGCCTCCGCGATAAATCGCTCCAATGATTACATAGCCCAATGCCATGTACCCCAGAGCTGTGGGAACAGCCAGAAACAGACCCTGCCGGAGTCCTGCACGAATCCGCTCCGCCATACGGGGAAGGCTGCCGGTTCCAATTCGCGTGAGCTCCGGTAACTCGGCCGCTGCAACCGATAGACCAAAAAGTGAAATCGGAAGGATATAGAGGACCTGTGCATACCCGATACTCGCGACAGCCCCCTCAACCAAAAGCGTTGCGAGCAGGATATCCACATATGCTGAGAGCTGAGCAACGCCTCGACCCGCCAATGCGGGCCCCACGGCGGCGAATGCTTGACGCACACCGTCCACATGGGTAGAGAGACTCAGACGGAACCCTTTCATCACCATCGCAACCGACGGCAACTGAACCAGAAACTGCATCAAGCCGCCAATCCCTCCGCCAATAAAAACCGCAGTCAGGAGTCGGGTGAGGGTCTCTGGTAATATAGAATCTCCATTCTCTCCCGGAGTAAACCCAATCTGGCTTCCAACGCCCAGGAGCGCACCGATAATGGTCACATTCCATAATATCGGTGCAAAGTAGGGCATGAGAAATCGCCGGTGACTATTCAGGACTCCCAGCGCCCAGGAGGACAGGACCAGGATACCTGCCATTGGAAACGCAAGCCGAACCATGTCAACCGCCAGAAGAAGCCGGTCCACCTCCCGCAATCCGGCGGCCACCTCTGCGGCATCTCCAACAAACCCTCGCATGAGTATGGAACAGATGGGATGGGCCAGCCAAATTCCCAAAAGCACACCCGCGCAGACCACTGCGGTCAGTAAACCCAAAATGCTGCCAGCGAACCGCCCCGCAGCCTCCGGCCTTCCTTCCTCAATCATCTTGCTGTATACAGGGATAAACGCTGCCGACATCGTACCTTCGCCAAGCAGGTTCTGTAGAGCGTTCGGTGCCTGGAATGCGGCTCTCAACACATCCGCATGTGCTCCACTGCCAAAGTAGCGGGCCATGAGGCTCCATCGAATCAAACCCAATACACGACTCGAAAGAATCCCCAGTGCCACAATAGACGCGCGGTTTCCCACCGGGGGTTTCACCTCATCCGTCATCTTGCCCCTGTGTTTGTGAACCAGTCGTATCTTGCCCATATTCCGCCAAATCCATGATCGAATACATTGAAGGGATCCTGAGCAGTAAAGGGCCAACCCATGCAGTCATTGATGTGCAGGGAATTGGATACCGCATTTTCATTCCGATGTCTACCTCTGATAAACTGCCTGATACCGGTAAAAAGGTACGTCTGCTTACACATCATTATACCCGGGAAGACCGGGAGCAGTTATTTGGGTTCGTTTCTTCCGGTGAACGGGCAATCTTTGAATTGTTTATTGGTGTCTCTGGAATCGGTCCAAAGATCGCCATTGCAGCTCTTTCAACTCTGACTCCAGAGGAACTGGTAAAATACATTACCCTGAGACAGCCGGCCATGCTGCAACGCATCAACGGGGTCGGTCGCAAAACTGCTGAGCGTCTGGTGGTAGATCTGTTTGATCGCATCCGTGAACTGGATCTTGCACAGGTAGACGTCTCCGGGGCAACCAGTGCCCGGGCGGATGCACTCGCCGCTCTGGAAACCCTTGGGCTTTCCCGTGCGAAGGCCGAACAACTGCTACGTAAAGTCATGCGGTCTCACCCTGAAGTCAATACAGCTGAAGAGTTTTTGCAACTAGCTCTTGGCCAATAGTTACCTTAATTTGTGATTTGAACCATCCTTTATTACTCCGATGAAAAAACCCTCTATGACCCGACGAGATTTCATCCGAAACAGCGCCGCCGCCAGCGCGGCAACTGTCCTTCGACCAAAAATACACTCCGCCACCGGTCCTGTTGCAATTGCCAGCCGTAACGGCCTCGGTGCAGTGGCCCGTACGGTTGAAGAGATAAATGCGGGAGCCGATGCACTGGATGCAGTGATCGCAGGCGTCAACTTGGTGGAGGAAGACCCGAATGACAGAACCGTAGGATATGGTGGTCTTCCAAATGCAAATGGCGTCGTTGAATTAGATTCTGCGGTCATGCATGGCCCGACGGGCAGAGCGGGAGCGGTGGCTTCCCTCCAAGGGATTAAATATCCGTCCAAGGTCGCAAAACTTGTGCTTGAACGTACCGATCATGTGCTACTGGTCGCAAAGGGAGCACAAGACTTTGCCCGAATGCATGGCTTCTCGATTGAGAACCTGCTCACACAGGAAGCCCGTGAAATTTGGGTTCGCTGGCGGGAAACCCTCTCCAATCAGGATGACTATTTGCCTCCCCATGGGCCAGACGACGTAGATCTGGGAGAAGCCATGCAACGCAGCTATGAGCACTGGGGAACCATCCATTGCTCGGCAATGGATTTACAGGGAAATATCAGCAGTGTCACAACAACAAGTGGTTTGGCTTTCAAAATTCCTGGTCGTGTAGGGGACTCTCCCATCATCGGAGCTGGTCTTTACTGTGACAATGAGGTCGGAGCGGCCGGGTCAACTGGACGCGGAGAAGCCAACCTGGAGAATTGCTGCAGCTTTCTGATCGTAGAACGCATGCGCATGGGGGACAGCCCGGAAGATGCATGTTTGTATGCATGCGAGCGCATCGCACAAAATACACATCTGGCTCGACTGCAAAATCAGGCGGGAGAACCCGCTTTTAATGTGTCGTTCTATGCACTCAACAAAGCCGGTGAAGTTGCCGGTGCTCGCATCCGGGGCGCCGCGCAAATGGCCGTTGCCGATAATAATGGAGCCAGACATATTGAGATGGCATACCTCTATGCCTAAGGCTTGAGCCATGCCTCTCTTTTTGGATCTGCCGAGGCTGCCCTTGCCGGCATCGAATGTGGAAATATTCCACCGAAGTGCCCCGGTCGTGTTGGAAATTGGATTCGGCGATGGCAGCTTTCTGGAGTGGGTTGCCAAAACGCACCCGGATTGGAACTGTCTCGGAGCAGATGTCGCACGCGGATCCGTTGCACGTGCACTCAAGCGCCTGCGTAGCGCGAATGTGTCCAACGTTCGGCTGCATCATGGGAGTGGTTTGTTTCTTTTGCGCAATGTTCTATCCAACGAGAGCGTTTCTCGGGTCTATGTGAATTTTCCCGACCCCTGGCGAAAGAAACGACATGCCGGGAAACGACTGTTTCAGCATTCGTTTTTCGAACTGCTTGCGGCCCGTCTCACCACGGACGGCTCATTGCTCCTTACTACAGATGATGCGCCCTACTTCGAACAAACCATCTCAATAGCCCTTAAATCAGGTTACTACAAGGTAACCGAACATCCACCGCCCCCTGCAGCCCTTCAAACAAAGTATGCATCCAAATGGCGCGAAGCTGGCCGCAGATTTTACCATGTACATATACAGAAACAGGTCCGGCACACGCCAGAAATTCCTCCTGAAATTCACAAAGAAACCGGCATGCATCACGCACTCCTGAATGGATCAATTCCAGAAATCACTGAATTTGAGAAGGTGATTCACCATTTTCCCCAGGGCCATGTTGTCATCCTGGATGTGTTGCAGATGATTGGCCAGAAAGGGCTGGTTTTTGTCGCACGCTCACACGAGCCGGAATTGGTACAGGATCTGTTTATTCAACTTCGCCCCGCAGAGAACGCGGATGTTGATCTGCTCTTGAGTGTGACAACTTTTGGCAACCCCATCGCAACACGCGGAACCAGCGAGGCGGTGAAAGCTGTCAGCCGCTGGTTGACGCGGCAAACCCTAACGCTCCGTGGCACCTACTATTAATGGGGCCCATCTATTTTCAGGTCAACTCTCATGTCCCGATCTACCCTCGCACTCACCGATGAACTACGCGAATATATCCTGGATGTATCCCTGCGCGAGCACCCTCTTTTGGCGGCGCTGCGGGAAGAAACAGCACAGCATCCAAAGGCCAAGATGCAGATTTCTCCCGATCAGGGACAGTTTATGGCAACCCTGTTACGTCTAATCCAAGCACGATCCGTCTTGGAAATTGGCACCTTCACTGGATACTCCACCCTGGCAATGATGCTGGCACTCCCCTCAGATGGACATATCGTTGCCTGTGATATCAGTGAAGACTATACCAAGGTGGCACGCAAGTACTGGTCTGAGGCCGCGGTTGCTGATCGAATTACACTGCGTATAGCTCCTGCATCACAGACCCTGGACGAGCTTCTTGCAAGCGGGAAAGTAAATACGTTTGATGCCGCCTTCATTGATGCGGATAAAGAAAGTTATGATGTGTATTTCGAGAGGTCCCTGGCTCTGGTTCGACCTGGTGGACTGATCATGATTGACAATGTCCTGCGTGGAGGAGATGCTGCCAATCCCGCAACAGAGAGCACAGCCACACAATCCATTCAGGCTCTAAACAAAAAACTCCATCAGGATTCCCGTGTGCATCTGACCCTGGTACCCATTGGAGACGGAGTGACCTTACTTCAAAAAGTTTGACCCTGCCCTCGCCCCCATCAAGCTGGCATAGTCCGAATACGGTCGGGGGAATCCTTCGTGCCTCTATTCTATGCTTCTGCCCGGTTCCTCAGCCAGTTTACTGTCAAAAGCAAGAGGACCGCAAATACGATCAAAAACGTTGCAACGGCTAAAATCGCTGGACTGATCTGCTCTCTGATTCCCGCCCACATCTGACGCGGAATCGTACGCTGCTCGGTACCTGCCATAAATAGCACCACGATCACTTCGTCAAACGATATAGCAAAGGCAAAGAGGGCACCGGACATCACTCCGGGGGCGATCAGTGGGAATTGCACACGCCGGAACGCAGTCCATGGACCCGCTCCTAGGCTTGCTGCCGCATTGTTGAGAGTAGGATCGTAAGCGGCCAAGGTAGCCGTCACCGTGACGACGACAAATGGAACCCCCAATGTGGTGTGAGCCAGGATGATACTGAGATAGGTCTGCCCGAGTCCAAGACCCGAATAGAAGAAAAACATGCCAGCAGCTGCAATGATCACGGGAATCACCATTGGCGAAATAATTACTCCCATGATCACCCGTCGCGCAGGCATGTTCGGGTTTGCAAGTCCGAGTGCCGCCAGCGTGCCAAGTACGGTCGCCAGCAGCGTCGCACTGGTTCCGATGATGATACTGTTTACCAGACTGTTCCTCCATACCTCATTCTGGGCGATCTCGCGATACCATCGGAATGACCACGCATCCGGGTCCAACCTCAACATCGCCTCGGAGAAGGTAAAGTATGGCTCGGCATTGAAGCTGAGCGGGACGATCACGATGATCGGAGCAACCAAAAACACGAACACAAGCGTGCAAAACCCTAAATAGGCGATTCGTCCCAGTCCCGGCCGTGTGATGCCCATCATTATCCCAACCCCATTTTTTCAACCCCTACCAACCGCTCATACAGGACATACAGGATCATGACACCCACCAATAGCACTCCTCCCAGTGCAGCAGCAAGGCCCCAGTTCAGTGAGGTCTGCATATGATAAGCGATCATGTTGGAGATGAGCTGCCCCTCGCTGCCTCCGACCAGTGCAGGGGTAATGTAAAAGCCGATAGCTAGGATGAAGACCAGAAGTCCTCCAGCTCCCACTCCGGGAAGCGATTGTGGCCAGTAGACCCGCAGAAAGGCCTGCAAGGGAGTGGCGCCTAGCGAGGCCGCGGCACGCATGTAGGTCGGGGGAATCCCGCGCATAACCGAATACAGCGGCAAAACCATGAATGGAAGTAGCACATGTGTCATGGCCACAATGGTTCCGGTCATGTTGTAAACCATCGCCACTCTCCCCGCCTCGCTGATTAATCCCACAGCGACCATAAGATCATTCAAGACCCCCTGTGTCTGTAACAGGACGATCCACGAAGTTGTGCGCACCAAAAGCGATGTCCAGAATGGGACCAGTACCAAAATCAGCAGCCAATTTGCCCGGCCTGTCGGCGAACGGGCAATCAGATGTGCAATCGGGTACCCAAGAATCAGACAGAGCAGTGTAATCATGCTGCTCACCAACAGCGTCCGCCAGAACAATTTTAGATAGATACGCCGCTCCACGGGTTGCGGCGCCAGGGAGCCATCAGGCAGACGCTGCAGGTCCAGGGCATTCTCATAGTGGCGCATGGTGAATCGCTCGCCCGTAATTTGGATGGCATACCAGGTCTCTGGATCAGCCCAGATCGTATCAATTGCCATCATGGACTCACGCCATGACCCCTGCTCCGTGCTGCGTAACTCCCGGGCGGTTCGGGTGAGCACGCTTCGTAGCCCACTTTGCACCCGGTTGACCCTGCCAGCTACCTGACCAAGGGTTCGCTCCGCTTCCGCACGCTTGATTTCCTCTGCCGCAACAGAAAATACTGCTTCTGACGGGAGTGTGCTTCCGTCCCAATCATCAAGTAGCTCCAGCGTTTCAGGTAAGACATCGGCCACCACAGGATCGTAAACGCTCCGCGTCAGCATCGTCCCCAAAGGAGCAAGGAAGGTTACTCCGATATAGATCACAAGCGGGGCTACAAGACCAAGCGCCCGTAACTGCGCCCGGCGATTGGGACCAACAGAAAATCTTAACGAGCCAGCCATGCACTAAACCGCTCGTTCATTTCGTCTTGATGGTCCGCCCACCATGCCCAATCAAAGCGTAAGGCATGCACCACGTTGGCATCGCTACCCGGCAGGTGTGGCTTCATATCCACACCCTTCTCTATATGAGTGGTCACCAGTGGCATGCCTGATTTGCGGACGGGCGAATAGGAAATTCGGCTGCCGATTTGAGCCATTGATTCCGCGCTGGTCACAAAGTCAAGGTATTCCATCGCCTCTTCAAGCCGCGGAGTACCCGCGACGACCACGAATTGGCCCACTGCAAGGAGTTGTCCATCCCATACAATCACAAACGGCTGATCTTCCAGTACCTGCGCGTTAAAGATGCGGCCGTTGTATGCGGTGGACATGACCGCTTCCCCATCAGCCAACATCTGCGGCGGCTGGGCCCCCGCTTCCCACCAGATCACTTCGTCCTTGATCGTTTCGAGTTTCGCGAAAGCACGATCAATCCCCTCAGGTGTGTCCAATGTCGCGTACACCTGATCCCGTGGCACCCCGTCGGCCATCAATGCAAACTCCATGTTAACTTGCGGAACGCGCCTCATTCCCCGGCGGCCGGGGAAGGTTTCCAAATCAAAAAAATCAGCGACCGTACTGGGCTTGGTGCCGGGAATGTTTTCTTCGTTATAAGCATACACGGTCGAAAAAAAGACGCTTCCTACTCCACAGTCGGTAATGACCCCTTCCAGAAAATCCTCTGCGGCCGGTGTCCCGTCAGGACCGGGAGACAGTGAGGTGACCTCTACCGGCTCGAGAAGCCCCTCATCACATCCTCGCACGGCTTCGGCCATTTCCAGGTCCACTACATCCCAGTGAATCTCACCGATCTCCACTTGTGCGCGGATTTGAGCGAGGCCTCCATTATAATCTTCGACCTTGATATTGATGCCGGTTTCTTCCGTGAAGGGAATGTTTACCCCCTCATTGACCGCGCGTCCATAGGACCCTCCCCAGGATACGGCCGTAATGGAGCGTGACGAATCTGTTTGACATGCAGCAACAGACAGTACAAACAAAACGGCGAAAAAACATGGGCTAATGCGATCATTCATGGCAAATTTCTTTTAGATCCAAATTATTGGATTTATTCGTGGTTGAGTGCACGGCAGTCTACAACCGTCCATCCGATGCGAACGAGGTCGCCCTTCACCAATCCGCCATGTCCCACGATATTTGGGATGGTGGCAATAAAATCCTCTCGACCACACGCGGCTAGGCGTACACGCAACTGATTCCCCAGAAACGTCAAATCTTCCACGGTTGCATCGACCTCATTCGTGTAGCGCCCCGCTCCCGGATTAATTTTCACGCGCTCGGGGCGAATGGAAAGAGACACCTTGTCCCCCACCTGACATGGAACTACCTTCAGGGCAGAAACAGTTGCACCGCCCGTTTCCACTTCACAGACATCGTTCTGCTGCGAAATTGCACGGACGCGTCCCTGGAGTTGATTACTCTCACCAATGAACCGAGCAACAAAAGCGGATTCAGGCTCTTCATACAGCCCTTCTGGCACGGCGATCTGCTCAACGACTCCCTCGCGAAGCACGGCGATCCGATCCGACATCACCATCGCCTCCTGTTGATCATGTGTGACATAGACGACCGTCACCGCCAACGTCTGGTGAATGCGTCGTATTTCATACTGCATCTCGTCACGCAGGCTTCGGTCAAGTGCTCCCAAGGGCTCGTCCATCAGTACCAGGCTAGGTTCAAAGACAAGTGCTCTTGCGATTGCCACCCGTTGTTGTTGACCACCAGACAACTGTCCCGGTCGGCGGTCTACAAAACCCTCAAGGCGAACCAGACGCAGTACCCGCTCAACCCGCTCCCTGCGCTCGTCCGCGCCCATGCCACGCACTTCCAGCGGAAATGCGAGGTTTGCCCCCACCGTCATGTGAGGAAAAAGGGCGTAATTCTGGAATACCATCCCAATTCCGCGTTTGCGTGCCGGCAGGTCTTGGATAGGATCTCCATCCAACAAGATCTCGCCAGTTGTGGGTGCCTGAAAACCGGCAAGCATCATCAGGATGGTCGTCTTTCCCGATCCCGAGGGGCCCAGCAATGTCACGAACTCGCCTGTCCGGATACTGAGATCAAGATCCTTGACGACCAAGGTTCGCCCATCATAACTCTTTTCGACCCCTCTGAATTCAACGTGAGTACTGTTGTTACCCACGAGATCCTTGGAGCTGTTCTGTTCGCCTGTCGCAGTCAACGTCAATTACCTTAGATAGCATCGCTCCGCTGAAACGGAAGTCTGTGAATACTAGTTCCGCCGATTGGGCTCATTCTAGAACCTGGGCTATCTGATGAATGCCTGGGCATTGCCTGTCTTAAGGAGGGTGTTTGACCACTTCGGGATGCTACTCCAACCTCTCTTGATCTTACGCCGGGGTTCGCACTACTTCCTCCGACCCGCTTCCGGTACACTCAATCGGTTCTGTGACTTGGCATTTTCAGTCAATTTCACTGAGATCGTACCAGTCTATCTCCCGCTCACCAATACCGTCCTCTCCGGGTGCTCGCTCGATGAGAGTCACAAGAGTTGAACCGAAAATGTCGAAACCCATGAGCCGGTCCTGGACGCGCACTGCACCGACATATGTGGTGCCAGCCCAGACGTCAAAATAGGAGAACGCGTCGCGGTCGCGGGTGGTAGACACCCAGAGACGGTTCTGACCATCAAACCTGAATGCTGGCTTGAGGAGCCACTCCTTGGGCTCTCCTCGAAACTCCGCTGCAATGACATGTATCTCCGAGATTCTACCGCGATTCCTATGGAATGATTAAATTTGGGCTCACTCAATACAGAGGTATCCAATGGAAAGGGATTTCGTCACAGTGATGCGCTACAGCTTAGGATTAGGGCACGACTGGAAGATTGACAAGATGCTGGTGGACGAGCGGGAGCAGTAGATTGATATCTACATTTCGCATTCGGGAGGCACGTTGTTTTGCCCCGAGACGGGAGAGTCCGGTACACTCTATGATCATCGTGAGGAACGGACTTGGCGCCACTTGGATTTGTTGGAATTCAAGTGTTTTATCCATTGTCGGGTTCCGCGGGTAGATGCGGGGGTGAAGACGATTAAGACGCCTTGGGCGGGTGCCTCAGATCGGTTCACGCATGCGTTTGAGCGCTGGACGATTGACTTGCTGTAAGCGACGAAGAATCAAACAAAGACCGCAGAGCTTCTTCGTTGTGGGTTTGACATCATCAATCGGATCATGCATCGCAGTGTATCCCGTGGAGAAGAGCGACGATCGCTGGACGGGATTGTGCATTTGAGTGTGGATGAGAAGGCGTTTCAGCGCGGGCATACGTATGCCACCATTGTCAGTGATACGAAGCGTGGTGTGGTGCTTGATGTCGGTGAAGGTCGGGACAAAGTTCGTGCAAAAGCGATGTTAAGCCGCCTTTGGTGGGATAAAAAGGCACAAATAAAGACCCTCACCACCGATATGTGGAAGGCCTACATTGCCCTGGCCAAGGAGGACCTCCCCGACGCAGAACTCATTCATGATCGTTTTCATTTGGTCAAGTATCTCAATGAGGGGATTGATCAAGTACGTCGCAGAGAGGTGAAGCAACATGAGGAACTCAAACACAGTCGTTATGCGCTCTTGAAAAATGAACAGAATCGAACCCAAAAACAAGACGAGATTTTCAAAGTCATCCAGGAATCCAACTTGCAGGTCAGCGTCCCCTGGCGATTGCGAGAGGAATTCAAGGCGATCTTTGAATGCAGATCATTGTCCGATGCAAAGCAGTACTTCCAACTTTGGTTTGAGAGTGTGAAAGAAGCAGCCGTGAAGGAGATCATAAAAGTGGCGGAGATGTTTGAACGACATCTCACAGGCGTGTGTAATGCCCTTTGCCACGAACAGTCCAACGCCAGAGCATGCAATGGGAAGATCCAGGAGGTCAAAACGATCGGTAGAAGATATAGAAAATTTGAAAACTTCCGATCGGCGATTCTTTTTTTCTGCGGCGATTTAGACCTCCATTCACAATATTCACGGTAGAACCGAATTAATTTCTAAAATCGCGGCTATTTTGGGGTACCGCCGCCCCCCCAACTAGCCGCCCCTAACGGCTGTCAGTTTTTCAAAAAAAACCTTGAACCTATGGAGAAAATCGTGTCTTCAAGAAACCGGAATGGGGGGAAGTTCAGTTATGGAATCAGGGAAGAATGCAATCTAAGGGGGCAATCATAAACAAATTTCCCATCTTATTCCGTTTGGCTCTTGCACTTGCAATGTTCAAGTCACTAATACTGGAGCGATCCCCGCACATTCACGCCGATGTCTCCCAGTGAAGCTGTACGGCTGTGTGCCAGACCAAAGACCGAGAAGGTCAGCCGCTCCCATGGATGAAGTTCACCGCCCAACCGGTACATCCTGCCCTGTGACAGCTGAGTCACTCCCATGATTGACCGGGCGGTGCCATCTTTCCACGGAATCCCATACCCCAACTCCAATTCGGTCCGGTGAACCCCTGTCCCCATCGGCGCCGCATCCCGGATCGTCTGCTGACCATACAGCGACATCCCCTGTCCCAGACCCCATGAAGGTCGTACCCGCATCATTAATCCTTCCGACCGGTTTCCCACCTGCACGAATCCCGAGATCCCCCACTCGCTGAACCCCGCCGCCGTATGCATCACCAGTCCCTGCGCGTGCACATCTGCCTTCAAGCGCCACGCCGGGTACGCTATCCGCATCCCTCCGCCAAACTCCAAGCCCACGCCCGTCTCCGCACTCCCGCCATCACTGCGCACATTCGCCTCCACATAGGGACGAAGCACATTGTTGATCCGCGCATTTGCTTCCACCCCTGCCCGAACCCGGTACACCTCCGCCGTCACCGCATGCGCCTCAATCTCTGCATCCGTCACCAGCACATCTCCATGATAGTTCAGCCCAATGGTGCTGTTTGATACCAGTGTTCCCCGAACCCCCATCGCACCAAACCTTGATGTCAGATCGCCGTCCAGCTCCAGCACCTCGGCCTGTCCGCGTCCGGCCCCGGCGCTCAACCATACCTCCCATCCTGCACGCGCCACCGACACATACGGATACACGCCCGTCAATCCTGCAGTGATCTCTCCCGACTCCTGCGCCGCCGCAAACGATCCCTCGCCCTGACTGTGGGACAGTAGAACCCCTGCCAGCCAGCCTCCCTTCCACCGGTAGTCTGCCCCCAGCATCCCGGTGGTCACCTCGCCATCCAGCGTTAACCCGTCATCCTCCCGACCATTGAATTGACGGAATGCTCCCCGGCCCCATACACTGAACGACCCGCTGTACGAGGTCGCCGACATGCGGCAGCCGCCCAACAACTCTCCCAGGGACGGATCCCAGGAAGAAGCCGAATACCAGAGCCGGGACATCTCTGCGCGCGTTGCCGCCCCGCATGCTGTACCATCCGCTCCGCGGAACCGATCCCCCAGTGCCTCCACCACCTGGGTCGCCGACGTCCGAACAAACCGTGCCGTATACGCCTCCAAGGCTTCCTGGCTTACCGTGGTTGCCGCCTGGATCGTTGCCACGCCCACCGCCTTCGCAATCTCTGCATTCTCCGAAGACTCCAGATGCACCGTGAAGGTCTCCTCCTGCCAGTCCAGCCCGTCCTTCAGGAGCGGGACCGCGATCATGGCATCCAACGTCCCCGGTGCCAGCGTCACGACTCCCGAAGCGGCTTCATAGTCTTCCCCCGCCTTCGCCGTTCCATCCTGCGTCCGGTATGCAGCCGAGATCATTTGACGCTGCGGATGGGACAGTGAGACTTGGAAACGGACCATTCCCTCTTCTTCCTGTACCAGTGCATCCTCCACCCGAAGAATTGCCGTCCCCCCATCATTGTCCAGGATCGTGCCCGTCCCCGTTCCACGCGCAATGATTGCGTTCTGCGGTTTCAATAAGGTCACCGCAAACGTCTCCGTTGACTCCGGGATCTCATCATCGGTGATCTCAATCTCAATCACCCCCTGGGTGGCACCCGGATCAAAGATCACAATCCCACGCGATGCCGTGTAGTCCAGACCCGACTCTGCCGTGCCATCCGTGCTGGCATACTGCACGGTTACCACCACATCCGTGGGACGGCTGAGTTCGATGGGCAGTTGAATGGCACCTGCATCTTCCAATTCCCGCTTGTCGTAGATCGTGATCGTCAGCGGCCCCGGACGCTCGTCATTGTCGGTAATCGTCACCGTGACCGGTGCCTCCTCTCCGTTGTAGCCGCCGCCAGATGCTGCGAGATTTAGCTCTATCGTATCCGTCTCATAATCCTCATCCTCCGCCGCCGTTAAGGTCACCGTTTGGGCCTGATTCCAGTTGGAGGTCGTAAACGTAAGAGGAGTGTCACTCAGGCTCAGATCCGTTCCCGCGTGGCCGCTGAAGGTTACCGTCACCGGGCCCGAGGGTTGGGCCAGCAAACGGACCTCAAGTGGATGCGTGCCTCCTTCTTCCATGGTCACGGCCTCCTCAACCACGAGACCCGCTGCATCATTTTCCGCAATCGTCACCGTGATCGTTATTGGTATCAGTTCGTCGTAGCCTCCGCCCGACGCAGTCAACAACAGGATCCCTGAATCAGTCTCAAAATCATCATCCTCCGTCGCCGTTAATGTCATCGTCTTGGGAGTCTGCCAATCCGCGGTTGTAAACGTGAGCGAGAACCGATCCAGCATTAGGTCCGGGTTCGTATTCCTTGTAATCGTTACCACCACCGGTCCGGAAGGCGATCGGGCAAGCGCAATCTTCAACTCCTCCGAACCTCCCTCGGGAACGGTTACCCGATCCCGGACATCAATCCCCGGTGCATCATTGTCCGTGATCGTTACCGGAATGTAGGCGATTTCCTCGTAGCCACCCCCATTTGCCGTTACGGTCAACGTCTCAAAATTCGAACTAAAATCCGTGTCATCTTCCCCCGCCGTCAACGTCACCGACTTCGCCATATCCCAGTCCGCCGGACTAAACGTCAGATGCGGAGGACTATAGGTCAGCAGTGATCCTGTCGGCAAAGTCATCATCACCGTCACTTCACTCAATGGCTTCGAGGTTAATGTAATCTGAAACGTTTGGGTGCCCCCCTCCACGACCGATACCGATGGAGGCGTATTAATCCCTGCCTCATCGTCGTCGATGATGGTCACCTTGACCAATGATTGCTCTCCATTGGCCAGCTCAGAGGGTAGGGGGCCAAGTGCCACGGTGAAGGTCTCGTCGTCTTCTGCAATCTTATCCGCAACCGTGGAAATGGAATAGTTCCCGCGTGTCTCGCCAGCGTTGATTGTAATCTGAACCGGAGGCGATGCCTCGTAATCCTCATCCTTCACCGCCGTGCCATTCGCCACCGTCAATGGTATCGTTACATCGGTATCCTGTGCATCGGACAAGGTTGCGGTCACGGTCACCGATTTACCCTCCTCCACGAAATTGAGGGCCACGGACAGGTTCGTCACGATTGCGTTATCTGCCTCTGCGTCCCAAACTGCCGTCGCAGATACCTCAGAGGCTGGACCGGTATTGACACCATTGGTGGCCGAATTCGCGGCCACCGTCACCACCACATCAACATTCCCATTTGGCGTGATCTGCAGCGTATACTCGGACGCATCCACTATGGAGAACGAGTTCTGCACCTTACTGCCCCCGGTCACCGTCACATCCGCATCATCAAAGCCCGTTACATCCTCCGTGAACTTGAACCTTGCCGGGAACATCGCTGTGGAGCTGATCGTAGCGGGGGCGATGATGTCCAAGGTTGGGATCGCATCCCACCTCACTGTTTCCGACTGAGCCGATGCCGGCACGCCGTGGCCCTGGACCGTTACAGCGCCCGCCCGCACCGTCACCACTACATCAACATTCCCATTTGGCGTGATCTGCAGCGTATACTCGGACGCATCCACTATGGAGAACGAGTTCTGCACCTTACTGCCCCCGGTCACCGTCACATCCGCATCATCAAAGCCCGTTACATCCTCCGTGAACTTGAACCTTGCCGGGAACGTCGCTGTGGAGCTGATCGTGCCGGGAACATTGATGCTTAAGGTGGGGATCGCATCCCACCTCACTGTTTCCGACTGAGCCGATGCCGGCACGCTGTGCCCCCGGACCGTTACAGCGCCCGCCCGCACCGTTACCACTACATCAACATTCCCATTTGGCGTGATCTGCAGCGTATACTCGGACGCATCCACCATGGAGAACGAGTTCTGCACCTTACTGCCCCCGGTCACCGTCACATCCGCATCATCAAAGCCCGTTACATCCTCCGTGAACTTGAACCTTGCCGGGAACGTCGCTGTGGAGCTGATCGTGCCGGGAACATTGATGCTTAAGGTGGGGATCGCATCCCATCTCACTGTTTCCGACTGAGCCGATGCCGGCACGCTGTGGCCCTGGACCGTTACAGCGCCCGCCCGCACCGTCACCACTACATCAACATTCCCATTTGGCGTGATCTGCAGCGTATACTCGGACGCATCCACCATGGAGAACGAGTTCTGCACCTTACTGCCCCCGGTCACCGTCACATCCGCATCATCAAAGCCCGTTACATCCTCCGTGAACTTGAACCTTGCCGGGAACGTCGCTGTGGAGCTGATCGTGCCGGGAACATTGATGCTTAAGGTGGGGATCGCATCCCACCTCACTGTTTCCGACTGAGCCGATGCCGGCACGCTGTGCCCCCGGACCGTTACAGCGCCCGCCCGCACCGTTACCACTACATCAACATTCCCATTTGGCGTGATCTGCAGCGTATACTCGGACGCATCCACCATGGAGAACGAGTTCTGCACCTTACTGCCCCCGGTCACCGTCACATCCGCATCATCAAAGCCCGTTACATCCTCCGTGAACTTGAACCTTGCCGGGAACGTCGCTGTGGAGCTGATCGTGCCGGGAACATTGATGCTTAAGGTGGGGATCGCATCCCACCTCACTGTTTCCGACTGAGCCGATGCCGGCACGCTGTGCCCCCGGACCGTTACAGCGCCCGCCCGCACCGTTACCACTACATCAACATTCCCATTTGGCGTGATCTGCAGCGTATACTCGGACGCATCCACCATGGAGAACGAGTTCTGCACCTTACTGCCCCCGGTCACCGTCACATCCGCATCATCAAAGCCCGTTACATCCTCCGTGAACTTGAACCTTGCCGGGAACGCCGCTGTGGAGCTGATCGTAGCGGGGGCGATGATGTCCAAGGTTGGGGCATCCCAACGCGCTGTTTCGGTGGCATCATTTATCGGCCCTGGATTATTGAAACCACCCGTTGCAGCGTTCGCCTTCACTGTTACCACCACATCGGCACCGCCGTCCGGCGTGATCACCAGATCGTAGATGTTTCCAGTTCCCGTGAACACGCCCTTCGTGCCGCCCGTCACCGTCACATCAGTGTCGTCGGTGGGATCAAATCCAATCACCGATTCCGAAAACATGAAGCTTGCCCTGATATTCGCCGTGGAGTTGATCGTGCCGGGAATCCCGATGCTCACCGTGGGGGCATCCCAACGCGCCGTTTCGGTGACATCATTTATCGGCCCCCGATTGGAACTACTCATTGCAGCGTTCGCCTTCACCGTTACCACCACATCGACATCGCCGTCCGGCTTGATCACCAGATCGTAGGTGTCTCCAGTTCCCGTGAACGCGCCCTTCGTGCCGCCCATCACCGTCACATCAATGGCTTCGGTGGCGTCAAAATCCGTCACCGCCTCCGTCCATGTAAAGGTCGCCGTGATGTCCACCACGGAGTTGATCCTGGGTTTATCCAACGTGATCGCCACCGTCGGAGCATCCTTCCAAACCGCCGTTTTGGACATCCTCTCTAACGGCCCCGTATTCGCGCCGTCGGTTACAGCGTCCACCTCCACCGTCATTACCACATTAGCATTACCGTCTGGTGTGATTTCCATCGTATATTTCCACCATTCTTCACTAACGGTGAACAGGTCCCCCATGCCCCCAGTCACTGTCACATCCCCGGCCTCAAAGCCCGTTACATTCTCCGAGAACACGAACGTCGCCGTGAAAGGGTCCGTCGTGTTGATCGTCGCCGGTATGTCAATACTCGACAAACCTGGGACCGTCATATCACACTCCGCCTCGGCGGTGACACGCGACAACGGACCAAGGTTACTGGAGAGGTCCATTGCAGCATCTTCCTCTACCGTTACCGTCACCTTGTCGCCACTACCAGTACAGCCATCTCCCGTGATCGCCAGCGTGTACTCGGTTCCGCTCACGGCAGTAAAGGCACCTTTCGTGCCACCGGTGACCGTCACATCGCCCGTCAAAAAGTCCGACACAGCCTCCGACCAAATAAAGGTCGCGGTGATGTTCGTCGTGGAGTTGATCGTGGAGGGAACCCCGGTGATCGTCACCGTTGGGGCGGCCGCGTCCCAGATGGCCATTTTGGAGACCTCGGAGGCCGGCCCCCTATTGACGCCATCGGTGGCCGCATTCGCGGCAACCTCAACCGTCACATTTGATCCGCTGGTTGGCGTGACCACCAGCGTGTACTCGATTCCGCTCTCGGCAGTAAAGGCACCTTTCGTGCCACCGGTGACCGTCACATCGCCCGTCAAAAAGTCCGACACAGCCTCCGACCACGTAAAGGTCGCGGTGATGTTCGTCGTGGAGTTGATCGTGGAGGGAACCCCGGTGATCGTCACCGTTGGGGCCGCATCCCAGGTCGCCGTCGCTGTCTCATCAGTGGCCGGGCCCGTATTGAGGGTGGCATCGGTGCCCGAATTCGCGTCCACCGTCACCACCACATCGGATCCGCTGGTTGGCGTGATCCCCAGCGTGTACTCGGTTGCGCTCACAACAGTAAAGGTGCCTTTCGCACCAGAGGGGGCCACCGACACATCCGTCGCATCAAAGCCCGTCACCGCCTCCGACCAGATAAAGGTCGCGGTGAACGCCGTCGTGGAGTTGATCGTGGAGGGAACCCCGGTGATCGCCACCGTTGGGGCCGCATCCCAGGTCGCCGTCGCTGTCTCATCAGTGGCCGGGCCCGTATTGAGGGTGGCATCGGTGCCCGAATTCGCGTCCACCGTCACCACCACATCGGATCCGCTGGTTGGCGTGATCCCCAGCGTGTACTCGGTTGCGCTCACAACAGTAAAGGTGCCTTTCGCACCAGAGGGGGCCACCGACACATCCGTCGCATCAAAGCCCGTCACCGCCTCCGACCAGATAAAGGTCGCAGTGAACGCCGTCGTGGAGTTGATCGTGGAGGGAACCCCGGTGATCGCCACCGTTGGGGCCGCATCCCAGGTCGCCGTCGCTGTCTCATCAGTGGCCGGGCCCGTATTGAGGGTGGCATCGGTGCCCGAATTCGCGTCCACCGTCACCACCACATCGGATCCGCTGGTTGGCGTGATCCCCAGCGTGTACTCGGTTGCGCTCACAACAGTAAAGGTGCCTTTCGCACCAGAGGGGGCCACCGACACATCCGTCGCATCAAAGCCCGTCACCGCCTCCGACCAGATAAAGGTCGCGGTGAACGCCGTCGTGGAGTTGATCGTGGAGGGAACCCCGGTGATCGTCACCGTTGGGGCCGCATCCCAGGTCGCCGTCGCTGTCTCATCAGTGGCCGGGCCCGTATTGAGGGTGGCATCGGTGCCCGAATTCGCGTCCACCGTCACCACCACATCGGATCCGCTGGTTGGCGTGATCCCCAGCGTGTACTCGGTTGCGCTCACAGCAGTAAAGGTGCCTTTCGCACCAGAGGGGGCCACCGACACATCCGTCGCATCAAAGCCCGTCACCGCCTCCGACCAGATAAAGGTCGCGGTGAACGCCGTCGTGGAGTTGATCGTGGAGGGAACCCCGGTGATCGCCACCGTTGGGGCCGCATCCCAGGTCGCCGTCGCTGCCACATCAGAGGATGGGCCCATATTGGAAGAGGCAGCGGTAGCCGAACTCGCCTTCACCTTCACCTCCACATCGCCATTGGTGCCAGTCTGAGGGCCAGTTGGCGTGATCTTCAGCGTGTACAGACTTGCGTCCGAGGGATTTGGAGTAAAGGTGCCTTTCGTGCCATTGGTGACCCTCACATCGTTCTTCTTAAAGCCCGTCACAGGCTCCGTCCATGTAAAGGTTGCGGTGAACGCCGTCGTGGAGTTGATCGTGGAGGGAACCCCGGTAATCTTCACCGTTGGGGTCGCATTCCAGATAGCCGTTTTGGAGACCGCAGTGGTCGGTCCGGGATTGAGACCATCCGTTGCAGCGTCCTTATTCACCCTCACCACCACATTGCCATTGGTGCCAGTCTGAGGTCCGTCTGGCGTGATCAGAAGACTGAATGTGGTAAAATTTGATCCAGATAAAGTACCTTTCGTGCCACCGGTAACCTCCACATCCTCACTCACAAATTGAAACACCGGTTCAGAAAACGCAAACGTCGCCGTGAACGCCGTCGTTGAGTTGATCTCATCTGGCACCCCGATCGTCACCGTTGGGGCGTCCGCATCCCAAACTGCCCTCGCTTTCACATTAGAGGCCGGACCGGTATTAATGCCATCACTAAGAGCGTGCGCATCTATTGCCACCACCACATCCTGACCGCCCAATGGCGTTAACCTCCATGTGCGCGTGATTCCATGTGAAGAAGTCCTGCTATGGGAGGAGGTGCCACCAAATCTCACATTAGCGTAAGCCCCATCCCCATCCAACGCCTCGCTGAACTTAATGGTTACATCAAACGGTGTCCTTGAGTTGATCTTTACTGGAACTCCGGTGACGCCTACCACCTTTGGGGGCACATCATCCCATTTCACCGTCTCGGTCACCGCAGAGCTCGGGCCTGGATTGTCGTCACTATCCTTCACAGAATTCGCCTTCACCGTCACCTCCACATCTTCGTTGCCGTTTGGCGTGATCTCCAACGTATACGTGTCATCATCCACGCGAGTCAAACTTCCCAACACATCGTGCCCGGTCACCGTCACATCGCTAATCGCAAAATCCTGCACATCCTCGTCGAATTCAAACGTCGCCGTGAACAGAGCCGTTGAGTTGATCCTGCTGCTGGGAAACACAATGTTCACAACTGGGCTTGCATCCCAACGCGCAGTGGCGGTGACGGGAGCTGTCGGGCCATCGTTTGTACCGTCCGAGGCAGCATTCTTCTTCACCTTCACCACCACATTGGCGGCGCCGTCTGGCATGATCTCCAGCGTGTACACGGTTGCACTCACAACATTCCATGTGCCTTTCGTGCCCCCGTCCACCCTCACATCGTTCTTTTTAAAGCCCGTCACATCCTCTAACCATGTAAATTTTGCCGTGAACGGAGTCAGGGTTTTGATCGTCGCGGGGACATCGCTGATCGTCACCGTTGGGGCGCCCGCATCCCAAACCGCCGTCTTGAACACATCAGCCGGGCCCGTATTGCCGTCATTATCCGTCACAGTGCCCGCCGTCACCGTCACATCGCCATTGGTGGGAGGGATTGCGTCAGGGTCAGGACCGTTTGGCGTAATCTCCAGCGTATATGTAAGATCTCCACTAACACCCGTAAAATCTCTGAGTCTGGCAGTGCTACGACCACGTACTGTATTGATTTTCAATCCCTCAACTGCTTCAAGTGTATGCCTCCCCCCCCCCATTTTTGCGTCTGAACTACTCCAGACCTCGTCCCTCTCAGACAGGAGTATCTCTGAGTCCTCCATCACCTCACCACGACTATCTGAGTTTACGAAGAGACTTGTCCCACCCGACTTAACCACAGGTTTTGGGACGAATACTAAACGATGCCGATCCCCAACCTCCACGACCACATCATCAAACTTGCTTCCATCACCCCCGTCCGCTTTAAAGGCGCGTTCTTCGTCAAGGATCACCTGCGTCCCAGTATAATGGGTCGTACAGTTATTGTTGCCTGGATCCCTTACTGCAACATCAGCATCCCATCCTCCGAATTTGTTCTCTCTGAAGACTATGTGGTTTGAATGAGAAACTCCAGAATCAGAACAGACGATTGCTTTCTGTTCACCGTTATCGTCATGGTTCAATCCCCCGCCCTCCAGTCCAGTTGAAATAACCCCAGGGGCAGACCCCAATTTTATATCAAAAAAATCAGGGTTCAATTTCTCTTCCGTTGTCGTATATCCTGAATATCTGAATCCATGGTCATTGACCCCGTACGACTGCGAGTAAAGGACTGTCGGACACAGTAGTCTAGGTAGAACCATTGCTACGATCAGGATATGCATCGCAGTGTATCCCGTGGAGAAGAGCGACGATCGCTGGACGGGATTGCGCATTTGAGTGTGGATGAGAAGGCGTTTCAGCTCGGGCATATGTAGTGTCTGTCCGAGAATACCATCGCATCTCTAAAATGTGCCTTTATGCCCTCCTGTGTCTGGATTTTGTCGCAATTCTCTCCATTTTTTTCTCGCCGATTTTTTTAATTCCTCTCGGGGGCGGGTGATTTTCAGGAAAATCCACAATCCCTGAAAAACCTGTATTGGAAGCATCCCAAGGCGGTTTTTACTCTGAATTTATTCTTCAGATTTGTCGATCCATGCCTGGATCATGGGAGTATAAGTGGAACCGGGCCGTTCATCTTCAACTTTTTTTTGCGATGCGAAAAGCGTATGACTTTCAATTATCAATGGATTGCATCTCCATGGAGGAGATCCAGCTTGATCCAAGAAGCCGGGATGTGATTCAAGTATTTCTGTATGGGCTCCGACAAATTTTTCTGGACCTCCCGACCCGATTGAAGTTGATGGATCTTTTGGAGAGGTATAAACCGGGAACCCGTAAGAATTGTGGGCGCCCCGGAATGGACGTGTGGAATATCTTGGTTTTGGCCGGCCTGAAGCAGGCGCTGCATTGCAACTATGATCTTTTGACCGCTTTGGCGAACCATATGGATATTGTGCGGCAGATGCTGGGGCATGGAGCGGACGATCGGACCCGCTACACTCGTTCCGCCATTCATGATAACGTATCGGCACTGTCCCCCGAATTGCTGGTGCAGGTCAATTGTTTGGTGGTCAAACTTGGGCACCGAATGGTCGGCAAACCCGAGGGCGAGACGCTCAAATGTCGGTGCGACTCGAAACCGGTGAAGACCAATGTTCGCTTTCCGACCGATCTGCTCTTGCTCTGGGACTCGGTACGTTGTCTGATTCGTGTCAGTGCGAAGGTGGGCAAATCATTTGGGATGGATGGTTGGCTGCAACACCAAAGTCTGAGCAATAAGGTCTACCGGGAATATAGGGCAGCTCGGAAGGGTCAGCGGCGTGACTACAAACTCAAGAACGTTCGCAGATATCTGCGCAGCAGTCGTGCGATGGTCAAAAAATCTCTTGACCTTCTGGAGCAGATCAATGCACTGGAGCAGGAGATTTTGGCCCGTTCCGGCCCCCGTTCCAATGCAGATCAAGCCACTTTGCAGGAAATTTTTGAGGCCAAACAGGAACTCTGTCTGTATCTGGACTACATTGCGCGATTTTCCGATCAGATCCAGCGCCGCATCTTTGAAGGAGAGCAGATTCCTACCCACGAGAAAATCTATTCGATCTTCAAGCCGTTCACGCGATGGATCGTCAAGGGCAAGGCAGGAATCCTCTGCGAGTTGGGGGTCCCGGTCGCGGTGATTGAAGATGAGGATCAATTTGTTTTAGGCTACGGGATTCTTTGGGAGGGAACCGACAAGGATATTGCGATTCCCCTGGTGAAGACCTTGGAGGCACAGTATCCAGGGATCTCCATGACCTGCTCGTTTGACCGGGCGTTTTACAGTCCTGAGGTGCGTAAGCAGTTGGATGAAAAGCTGGAAGTTACGGCCATGCCGAAGAAAGGGGGGCGGACCCAAGAGGAACAAGCACGTCAGAATGACCCGGCTTACCAGAACGCACGGAAGGGGCATGCCGGAGTAGAGTCCTGCATGAACCATCTCAACCATCGGGGCTTGTCACTGGTGCGTGAGACCAGCAGCGAAAGCTTCGAACGTGTGGTGGCAACCTCGGTATTGGCCGCGAACATCCACCGGTTGGGGACGCTAGTGCGAGATCAGGAACGAAAGCGTCTCAGACGTCTCCAGAAACAACGCAAGCGATTGCGGCGCGCGGCGTAGCCATCCCGCTTATCCGAGGAAGAACATCAAGTGGCTCGTACGGGCGGATGCGAGAGGTGTGTCCAGTAGATACGAAATACCTGTAATACAGAAAAATCCAGCACAAACAAGTGTCTCAAAAACGACCGCCCCACCAATAATCAAACGGATTGAACCAAAATGAACCCCAATATCTCGGAACAGACCCGGAGCACAGGCATTTTCTGGACAGACACTACGTATGCTACCATTGTCAGTGATACGAAGCGTGGTGTGGTGCTTGATGTCGGTGAAGGTCGGGACAAAGTTCGTGCAAAAGCGCTGTTAAACCGCCTTTGGGGGGATAAAAAGGCACAAATAAAGACCCTCACCACCGATATGTGGAAGACCTACATCGCCCTGGCCAAGGAGGACCTCCCCGACGCAGAACTCATTCATGATCGTTTTCATTTGGTCAAATATCTCAATGAGGGGATTGATCAAGTACGTCGCAGAGAGGTGAAGCAACATGAGGAACTCAAACACAGTCGTTATGCGCTCTTGAAAAATGAACAGAATCGAACCCAAAAACAAGACGAGATTTTCAAAGTCATCCAGGAATCCAACTTGCAGGTCAGCGTTGCCTGGCGATTGCGAGAGGAATTCAAGGCGATCTTTGAATGCAGATCATTGTCCGATACAAAGCAGTACTTCCAACTTTGGTTTGAGAGTGTGAAAGAAGCAGCCGTGAAGGAGATCATGAAAGTGGCGGAGATGTTTGAACGACATCTCACAGGCGTGTGTAATGCCCTTTGCCACGAACAATCCAACGCCAGAGCATGCAATGGGAAGATTCAGGAGGTCAAAACGATCGGCAGAGGATACAGAAAATTTGAAAACTTCCGATCGGCGATTCTTTTTTCTGCGGCGATTTAGACCTCCATCCATAACATTCACGGTAGAACCATCTCCGGTTCACTAACCGGTCCTGCAAGAGAGCGGAGACGAACCCTGCTATTCACATGAGCGGCAACGTCACGTTCATTGGGCAGCGCTTCAACGTAGCTGGGAGAAGCGACCACGGTGACCGTTGAGGCATCCCTGTGATCAAAAACACCAGTTCATATTCACAGACATGAAATACGAGTCCCCCATCCGGCGTTGAGACCCCCACCGCCGGATTGAAACATTCGCGGTCCACGGCATCAGCTAGATCCGTGCGCTCCCACAGAACCTCCCCGGAGGATGCATCAACTTCTTGGGGAACATAACTGGGCTGGAATAATCCTTCGCTGAAATCGGCAGGCGTCGGCGTTACCAACTCAAAACCGAGCAAATGACCACCACGTAGTAGGGTCAACTGGAAACCGGATGGCATACGTGTCTCCGACATGAGATTGCCATCCGGGCTGAACAAACTCAGTCGCCCTCCCCCGACCCCAAAGTCCAACGCCGCTACATGACCGGCCCGGCCACGCTCAATCCCGGAGAGTGCCTCTAACTCCCCCGGCCCTCTACCCTTTCCCCCGAATACGGTGACGGTGCCCTCAACCCTGTCCATACAATGAATGCAAGCCTCATAGGAGTCGGTTACGCACACAATCTCTTCAGACAAGATTGCTATGTGGTTGGTGGTACTCATCGGAGCACCACTTGAGGCGAAGGGAGAAAATGCAATGGTCTCCAGCACATCGGTCCCCTCCGATGCGCATCCGGTGACAGCCAATAGACAAAAAACGGCGGCCACCGGGGAACACAGCACCAAACCAATCTTCAACATGATCGTCTCTCTGAACATAGTAAGGAATGAAAGAAACCTTGTGATTCCTTTTTTTGCGATTCATGTGGAGGCTTGATGAATTTGGGGACCCACGCAAATATGAAAGCATCAATGGCGTAGTTCCAAAGGCCCCGTCATGAAGTCCAAGAGCAATTACAGTCTTTATTTGCAACTCGGCGAGTACTTTCAGCACATCTTGTTGTTTCTTTTTGTTACTTTAAGGGCATAACTCCTTAACTTGGACCTTTAACCAGAACGGTTCTAATAGAGCCTGCATGATTCCTATCGCCTTCTATCAACGATGAAACAGATTCTCTCACTCATTCACGCGGTCACGAAAATCAGGATCGGCCTCTTTGTACTTTTGTTGGTTTCGCTGCTTCACCAGGAAGCTAGTGCACAAATCTCGGTTATGGGAACGGTGGTGTCAGATGACACTGGTGAACCGTTGGCAGGTGTCTCGGTTGTGATTGATGGCGCGTTTATCGGTACCACTACGGACCAAGAGGGGAAGTACACGATCAATCTACGATCCCAGAACGACGTACTGATTTTTTCTTTTGTGGGCTTTCGGACGCAACTTCATACGGTGACTCCAGGCGTTACACTGATTGATGTTCGCCTGCAACTTGATGTGGTCAGGATGGAGGAAATCAGCATTGTCGCCGAAGAACCTAAGACCTTTGCGAGCAATGTGGTTGCTGCTCCGATGATACGTCAGCAGTCTCCAATTACCAGCGTGACATCGGTCATAGACAACCTTCCTGGCGTATCCGCTCAGGAAGGCGATGCATACGGTATGGATGACTGGTCAAGCAACATCGCCATGCGAGGTTTTCAAGTCACTATCAATGAAGTACAAATTGGAACCACGATTGATGGGTTCTCGAATGGCACATCTGATTATTGGAGTGGTGCGAAGGCGAATCGGTTTGTTGACGTTACCAATCTGGGCGGCATTGAGGTGTCGCAAGGAACCGCCGACATCGCCTCCCAGTCGGTGGAGGCACTGGGCGGAACATTCAACTATATCACGGACGATCCCGCGCCAGAGCGACGTTACACTGTATCGGCCACGGTTGGCGAGCATGATGCAAAACGGGTCGCCATGCGTATTGACACCGGGCCACTGTTTGGGGAAAAGGCATATGCCTGGGTGACGGCACTTCGCCAGCAGGGCACCGATTGGATTCAGGGTGCCGCGCAAAATGAGCGCGAGCACCTTGCTGCAAAACTCACCTCAACACTTGGGCCTCTTGATCTCACTAGCTATTTTTCGTACGATCAGATTAATGAAGATGTCTATCAGAGGCTTTACAGTGACGCTAATTTCAGGGCAAACCCACGGTGGGACCGCCTGATTGATGACTGGCCTGGCGTGCCATATCTAAACCAATTCTACAGACGGGGCTGGACGACATTGCGCAACAATACCTTCGGTTACGTCAAAGCCGACTGGACGGCTGGCGCGGGCATCTCAATCACCACGGGAGCCTACTTTCATCGGAATAGAGGCCGAGGAGACTGGCTTCCCCCGTACATTGTTGACATTTCTGACGATCAAGGTGGACCGGAGTCGGAACTGCAGGGTGGGGACCCTGTCCGTGGCGGACAGCAAATCGGGTTGATACACTTTGTTGATCGGAACGGAACGGCTGTCTTGCCCGAGCCTGGGTGTACATCATCCTATATTTTCCATTATTATGGAGCAAGTGGACCGGAGGTTGACCCTGCCTGCCATCCGGGAGCGACGGCCGTTCAGTCATATCGCCATAGCCACTACGGAAAGGATCGTGTCGGTATCACGGTTGACGAAGAATGGTTCACCTTGATTGGTGCGGCTGGCAGTTCGCTGCGCGCCGGAATTTGGTACGAAAATTCACGTCGCCTTCTCGGTCGGGACTGGCACCGTATACTGGACCCTTCCCTCAACGAAATGTGGGATGAGGAGGCTTATTGGCACCAGTATGACTGGGAGTTCCCACAGCACGTATTCAGATGGTATCTTGAAGAGACTCTTTATGCGGGCCCGTTCACTGCGAGAGCCGGTGTCAGACAGTTTCTCGTTGAAATATCGCGTACAGACTTGTTCAATGTGGATCCAGATTTGACCGCAGAGTCCAACTCGGATCTGCTCTTCTCCGGCGGTGTTACATACGAATCGCCGATCGAAGGCTTGCGTCTATTTGCCGGCTATTCCGAGAATTTCCGGGCATTCAGTTCGGCCCTCTTGGAAGTGCCCGGTCGGAGCCTTGATGCGCTTGAACCGGAAACCTCTTCAAATATTGACGTAGGGGTGCAATTTTCGGGTGATCGGATTGCTTTGAGCGGCACTTGGTATGCTGTGGATTTCCAGAATCGCATTGTATTTCTCGGCCCGTCAACCACAGCTGGACCGAATTACCTCATTCCGGGCGGGGGGGCATACTTCAACGCAGGCGGTTTGGATACGCGTGGGTTTGAGCTCTCGGCCACGGTGCAACTACCACGTAAAGTGTCCCTCTATTCTGCCTATACACGTAACAACTCGGAATATATTGGTAGCGGAGATGCTGCTGTGGATGCGAGCCAAGGGACTTTACCCGGTACTGACGTTACGGGCGTGCCTGATCAGCTTTGGGTTGTTTCCATTGATCGATCCGGTCCGCTAAGTACCGGGCTATCCGCAAAGTATACGGCTTCGCGTCGTGTAAGCCTGACGGCTGACTGGTACTCGGATGCCTATTGGATCGTGGATGCCTACATCAGTTTATCAGGAGAATCCCTCGGCCGTTTGTTTCGGTCAACGGAATTCTCGCTGGTTGCAAACAATCTGTTCGACGAAACCTATCTATCCGCCATTACTGAGAATGCCGCCTGGCTTGGGGCGGCGCGAACAGTCTCAATGACGACTACGATCACGTTCTAGCCAACTAGTGCTGGGCAGAAAATACCAAAAATGGCCAATAATCTTTGATTCAAGGTCTATGGAGTAGTTTTCGAGAATCGTTTTGGTTGCGAATTTTTAGGATTCAGGTAATTTCTGGGGGGATTTGGGGAGATTACAGGGGATCTGGTCCCCTAAGGCAGAATTCTTCGCATCTTTTAGGGGGCAAAAGGTTAACCCTGTTTGGACTTGGGCGTTGAATCTTCAACCATTTCTCTTTTTCACATGCGTAAGGTTTTTCAAGCTCAAATGACGATTGGCACCGTTCCCATTGAGGAGATTGAGCTGGATCTCAAGAGTCGGGACGATGTGATTGCCTATCTGTATGGGGTCCAACAGATCTTCAAGAATCCTCGGACCCGTAAACAGCTTTTTGATCTGATGGACTCCGGCTATAATCCTGGGGTCCGCAAGGATCGTGGACGTCCGGGGATGGACCTGTGGAGGATCGTGGTATTGGCGGGCTTGCGTCAAGCGATCCACTGTGACTATGATCGTCTGGCGGTATTGGCCAATGGGTTAAAGTCCCTTCGCCAGATGATGGGACACAGCGATGCTGACGACACGCAGTACAACCGTCAGACCATCCAGGATAATGTGTCGGGCCTGTCTCCGGAGCTTCTTGGGCAGATAAATGCTCTGGTGGTGAAACAGGGGCACCAAGCCGTAGGGCACACCGAGGGAGAACTGTTGAAAACACGAGGAGACTCCAAAGTCGTCAAGACGAATGTTGAGTTTCCCACGGATGTGCGTCTGATGTGGGATACGATTCGGTGTATGATCCGCAAGTGTGTACGGGTATCGAAGCAGTCGGGGCTTAGGGGCTGGCGGCAACATGCCTATCTTCAGCGAGAGACGTACAAATTATTTCAATCCATCCGCACGGCTCGGCAGTACAAATCCAACCACGAGGGGGTAGAAGCATACCTGGCGTACTGTTGCAAGATTCGGGAGAAAGCGGAACAACTGCTTCGCGATTTGGATGCATTTCTTACGTCGCCCATGGATCAGAACCATGTGGGTCAACCTTCTGGCTTGGATGCAAAACAGCTGGCTCAGCTGCAGAGTGCAAAGGTTCGGATCGTGGAATTGGTCGCCTATGCGGCGAAATTTGCAGACCAAATTGATCGTCGCATTCTGCGGGGAGAAACGATTCCTTCCGAGGAGAAGGTGATGTCTATTTTCAAACCGCATACGTGTTGGATCAAGAAAGGCAAAGTCGGCGTCGTATGCGAGTTAGGGGTTCCGGTTGCGATGATCGAGGATGAGCATCAATTTGTCTTGGGATACGAAATTATATGGACCGGGACGGACAAGGATGTGGCCGTATCCTTGATTAAATCGACGCAGGCGATCTACCCAGACGCTCGGAGTTGTTCGTTGGATCGGGGGTTTTACAGTCCAGAAACGTTTGACGAATTGGATCAGTTGTTAGAGGTCAACGCAACGCTGAAGAAGGGGCGCTGTACGAAAGAGGAGCAGGAACGTCAGGCAACGGACTCGTTCAAACAAGGACGCAAAGGACATTCGGCAGTGGAATCTGCACTGAATAATTTAGGCCAACGAGGATGGGATGTGGTACGTGAAGTGAGCCCAGAGAGCTTTGAGCGGGTTGTAGCTACCGCCGTCCTGGCGGCCAATCTCCACCGGTTGGGACGTCTGGTTCTCAGCCAAGAACTGAAACGTGCCAAACGCCGACGGCGTGCAGCGTAGGAGATCTCTGAAGTCGAGTCAAGATATGACCGCGCGTTCGACGCGGATGGCAGAGGTACGTTCAGACTGCACGAAATCTACGGATATAGCATTGCAACACGACAAGAACAAAGCCAAAAACGGACGCGAAAGGGACCGAATGGACACGGGGCCTCCAAAGTTCGTCATGTCGAGGGGAAAATTGAGGAAACCTCCCAATTTCTACTGAGTCGAAATTCAAAAAACAGCTATTTTCTGCCAAGCACCAACTATTCGGCATTCACTGCCGCCTGCCAACGAGTACGTGATAAATTGGGGGAACTCAGGTATTTCTGCGATTGCGCCAGGTGGTGGTCCGTGAATCCGAGGGCCGGGATTTCTGCAGTAAGACGGTTGCCACAGCGGCGGCTTTCGTTGGCACGTCGGCCTGCTCTGTCAGAAGTTCCGGGTGCTCATCCACGAAATGAGTACTGAGACGAGTTTCCTGCCATGCTGCACTTTGCATAACACGGCGGCAGAATTGGCGCGTTGTTTTTACTCCTGCAATCTGATAATCACTTAAAGCACCGATCATTCTCTGTGTTGCTTCCTCACGCGTACGACCCCACGTAGTCACTTTTGAGATCATTGGATCGTAATAGATTGGCACCTCGCCGCTGACCTCCAGACCGCTATCCACCCGGACCCCAACCCCTGTCGGAACCTGATGAAACGTAATCCTGCCCGGATTCGGTAAAAAGTTGGATTCTGGATCCTCTGCATAAATGCGACACTCTACCGCGTGCCCATGAATCTCTATTTCCTTTTGTTCGTACGGCAGAGGTGCCCCTTCTGCGATCCTGATTTGCTCGGCAACAAGATCCAATCCAGTGATGTACTCGGTGACCGGGTGCTCCACTTGAAGGCGCGTATTCATTTCCATAAAGTAGAAGTTATTGTCCTGATCAAGTAAAAATTCAATGGTCCCCGCACCAACATACTTGCATGCCTGTGCGGCGCGGATCGCCGCTGCCCCCATGCAGGCTCTCAACTCTGCAGTCATGTCTGCACAGGGGGCTTCCTCAATGACTTTCTGGTGGCGTCGTTGTATGGAGCACTCGCGTTCAAACAGATGGATACATTTGCCGTATGCATCTGCAAGGATCTGAAATTCTACGTGCCGTGGATTTTCCAAATACTTCTCAATAAAGATGCGGGCATCCCCAAAGGCAGAACCTGCTTCCCCCTGTGCCCGGTCAAGCGCCTGCTCCATTTCCTGGGCGCTGTTCACCTTGCGCATCCCTTTGCCGCCACCTCCTGCCGCTGCTTTTGCGAGCACCGGATATCCAATTTGGTCCGCAATGGCTAGTGCTTCGTCAACATGGGTGACCGCTCCTGCGGTTCCTGGAACCACCGGTACATCATGTGCCTGCATGACCTTTCTGGCCAACATCTTGTCTCCCATGTCACTGATCGCCTGCGCGGAAGGGCCAATGAACACAACCCCCTGTTCTGCACACGCCTTCGCAAGTTCAGCCCGCTCAGACAAGAACCCATAACCTGGATGAACCGCGTCTGCCCCACTTTCTTTGATCGCATCCATAATCCGGCTCAGATTCAAGTAAGATTCTACCGATGGGGCAGGGCCCACACAATAGGCCTCGTCTGCATAGACCACATGGGCACTTCTGCGATCAATCTCACTGTAGATTGCAACCGAACGTATCCCCAGCACTTTACAGGTGCGCATGATCCGCAGCGCAATCTCTCCTCGATTCGCAATCAGTATCTTTGAAGTCTTCTTCATTCGCTCTAACCGTGCTACTGAATATCGTGCATATCTGTTCTTGAACCATCCTGGAGTTGTTTATGTCTCGTTTGACTACCGCTGATGACCTTTATGCCGTGATGGAAGTCGATCGCTTTGCTTCCGCAGAAGAGATAAAGGTTGCCTATCGACGACTTGCCCAACAACATCATCCCGATCGTAACCCAGGCGATGATGAAGCGGAAGAGCGCTTTAAGCGGCTTCAGCAGGCCTACAGTATTCTCTCAGATCCTGCCCGGAGAAGGGCGTATGACCAACTTCGGATCACAACGAAACCCGACCCCTCACCGGTATTCGTGGATGATTTTTTCTCCAGCATCGGTGAGTTTTTTGAAGAGCTCTTTGGGGGAGGCAGCAATGTCGTGCATATATCGCTGGAACGTGCTCTTCGAGGTGGACCCGTTATGATTCGGGGCAAAGATGGATCTCTTACCCGGATTGTACTTCCCCGGGGAGTGAAGAATAAATTCCGGATCCGCACCTCTGATGACCCCACTGCACATGTTTTCACCTTCAAGGTGCGCCCACATCCCGTATTTACCCGAAAAGGAAGCACCCTGCAAATGAAGCTGCCTCTAAACGGACTGGAGGCGCTTTTGGGGTGTACACATACAATTACTGACCCCTATGGGGAGCCGATCACGATTGATGTTCCACCCAATTCAACCCCCGGAACCAGACTGCGACTCAAGGGATGCGGAGTTCAAACGGAGACAAAACGGACGGGAGATCTACTGGTTGACCTCCAGATCCTCCCCCTGAAGCCGTCAGACCGCGAAACTCTTTACAACGCCGCACATGCGGCCGGGCTTATTGACCGGTAGTTTCGGTCAGTGAAGTATATACATGCCCGACAAATACATCCGGCTCTAATACTCCACCTACCCAGTCCGCATCTATGGAGGCGGTGGGCTTCGCAGCGATGGCCTCCTCCTGAGATTTCCCCTCTTGGATCAGAGCCGACACGGCATTGCGGACGGTCACCAACATATCCCGGTACGCCTCCAGCTCGGATTGATTGGACAGCGGTCCATGTCCGGGGATGATCTTCGTGCTTTCATTGGAGCGTGCAAGCACCTCTTCCGCAACTGCAATCACTCCATCCACAGAGCCTCCACTATCCACATCAATGAATGGGTACATCCCGTTGAAGTAGGTGTCCCCCATATGGATCACATTCCCCTTCAGGAAATGTACAATCGCATCGCCATCCGTGTGTGCATCCGGCGCATGGAAGATCTCTATCGTGTCTCCATTCCAGTAAAAGGTCATCTCTTCGGTAAACGTGACAACGGGAAGGGCTTCTTTGGGGGCGGCAGGTACTTTTCGCCCGAACGCACCGAGAACCTGATCCACACTCAGGCGCGCCCGAACATTTTCGTGTGCCACAATAATGGCACCCTGTTTGCCCAGGTTTTCATTTCCTCCCACATGATCACCGTGCCAATGCGTGTTGAGGACAAACTGAACCGATTGATCCGTGCGTGTTGCGATTGCTGCCAGGATTTTCTCGGTCAGAGGAGCGAACTGATCATCAATCATGAAGGTCGCATCCTCTCCGTAGGACACTCCAATATTCCCCCCTTGACCAACTAACATCAAGATGCCGGGGGCGGCTTCCTGAATTTCAATTTCAATCGCATCAAATTCCTCCTGGGCAATTGCCCCGGGAGTGAGAAAGTTTAACACTGACATAAGCATGCAGATAATAATGACTTGATAAACAGTTGTGTTGGTGAAAAAGGTTGTGTTATTCATCTTCTTCGTGGTCATCGGAGCGCTGACCCAGTTCACGGTCCAGGAGAAAGAGCGCGGCTCCTGATTCACCGACCAGACGCAAATTCTCCATGATCTCCCGGGCAGATTCCTCTTCTTCCAACTGCTCCTCTATGAACCAGTGCAGAAGCGTCTGGGAGCCATAATCCTGGTCTTCCTGCGCCAAAGTATACAGCTGATTGATTCGAGCAGTAATGTATTGTTCGTGCTCCAGCACTTGTGAAAAAATTTCGAGTGTTGTCCGCTCTGAATCAATGCTCGGCTTCTCCAACGCATGAAGCTCTACTTTTGCATCGCGCTGAAGCAGGAAATCGTACAACTTTAACCCATGTACTAACTCTTCTTCCCATTGCATCCGCAACCAGTGAGCAAAGCCCTTCAGGCTCCGGGACTCCATTTCAGCAGCAAGTGCCAAGTACAGATAGGCAGAATCCAACTCTGCTTTAATTTGCTCATTCAGCGCAGCCTGCATTCGTTTGGACAACCCTTTTCTTGCCATGATTCCGATTGGATGATTCTTCTGCGTATACCACTCAAATCCGGCCCTGTTGCGCATCGTATCGAACATGATAATGTATGTGTGGTATACGGAATTACTACGTTCCATCTCAATTCTCTGCCTCTGACTTTACGGCTACGACTCACTCAACCCTCATCAGTCGATGTCAACAGCCGGGCATATCCTTTGGGCAGACGATGAAATTGATCTGCTCCGATCCCACGTACTTTTTCTTGAAAATCGTGGCTACCAGGTTACGTGCGTAACCAATGGGGCGGACGCCGTTGAGGTGGTCGCCCAGGGTGATTTGGTTGACGTGGTCCTTCTGGATGAGCAGATGCCCGGTATGGATGGGCTGGAGACGCTGGCGGCCATCAAACAAAAACGCCCGGATCTCCCGGTCATCATGGTGACCAAGAGTGAGGAAGAGCACCTCATGGACGAGGCCCTCGGCGGACAGATCAGTGACTACCTGACCAAGCCCGTAAATCCCAGTCAGATCCTGCTTACCTGCAAGCGTCTCCTCGAACGGATTCAGTTGCGAAATGCGCGTGTATCTCAAGACTACATGCACCGCTTTAATGCAATTTCTGCAGCCCTCAACAGTTACACGAGCTTTCAGGAATGGATCAGCCTGTATCAGGAGCTAGTCCACTATGATCGCCAACTGGAGAGTGATGAAGGTGCACGTCAAGTTCTATCTGATCAGTACCGGGAAGCAAACCGGGTATTCGGCCGATACATTGAAGAGGTCTACCCTGATTGGATTGCGGCATATAATTCCCGCTCATCCGATGAGCGTCCACGGCTCTGCCATGAAGTGATCCCGCACTGGGTCATCCCGCAACTCAATGCGGACCATCCCGTGATCTTCTTCGTGATTGACTGCATGCGGTATGACCAGTGGCTGGAGTTTGAATCCCTGCTTCTGCCGCTCTTCTCAATCCAGACTGATTTCTCCATGGGGATCCTGCCAACCGCGACCCCCTACTCACGGAATGCGATTTTCAGTGGTCTTCTGCCTTATGAAATCCTCCGCCGGCATCCAACCCTTTGGCAGGGCGAAAACGGGGATGAACATAGCCGGAATCGACATGAGGAAGCCTTACTCGCCACCTGCCTTGAGCGATTCAACCAGCGTCACGTTTCCATGCGATACCGAAAACTGATCGGCAAGGAAGATGGTCGTGCCTTCGCGCAGGATGTGAACCACTACCTACAGGCGGATCTGAATGCGATCGTCATCAACTTCGTGGATATCCTGGCCCACAGCAGGGCGGACTCGGATGTGATCCGGGAATTAGCTCCCGACGAACAAGCCTACCGAGCCCTGACTCGAACCTGGTTCAAACACTCTTGGTTGTACCAGTCCTTCCAGACGCTGTCCCGAAAGGACTGTACGATCATTATCACGACCGACCACGGAGCAGTCCGGAGCCTGCATGGAACAAAAGTGCGCGGAGACCGCAACACGTCTACGGCTCTGCGATACAAATTCGGACGTAACCTATGGGCAAACCCCCGCCATGCAATGATTGTTCGGGATCCAAAAGCCTTTGGCTTGCCTTCCGGTCGTTCTGGGGACTGTTATATCATTGCGAAAGAAGACTATTACTTCGTCTATCCCACCAACTACCATCATTACCGAAATCTCTACAATGATTCCATGCAACACGGGGGCGCGTCCATGGAAGAGATGATTCTCCCCGTGGTTACGCTGCGTCCCAGGAAGTCGTGATGTCGGCTGATTACGCGGCGCTGCTGCTGAACCTTCCGCGCTACTCCGAGCTCGGCAACGCAGCAATGAAACCCGGCTTGCGTGGCGTTTCCCATCTCCTGGATGCGATGGGAAACCCGGAACGCGACTTTGCCAGCGTACATGTTGCCGGCACAAACGGGAAGGGCTCCGTGGCCAGCATGATTGCAGCGATCGGGCAAGTTGCAGGATACCGCATTGGACTCTATACCTCCCCTCACTTGCTGCATCTGTCTGAGCGCATCCGCCTCAATGGATCCCCTGTGCCAGCGGACTGGATGCAGCATGCACTGGATCGTTACGGCTCTCTGTTTGATCGCCTGCAACCCAGCTTTTTTGAGGCAATGACCGCACTGGGGTTTCTCTTCTTTGCAGAATTCTCTGTGGATTTTGGCATCGTTGAAACCGGGCTCGGCGGTCGGCTTGACGCGACCAATATCCTGTGTCCAAAACTCTCGGTCATCACCCAAATTGACCTGGATCACACCCAGGTACTGGGAAACACACTTGCATCCATCACCCGCGAAAAAGCGGGAATCATTAAGAAAAAAATCCCTGTCATTGCAGCAACGGGGCGCGATGCGACCCAGAAAATTATACAGACCATTGCCCACCGTCAACATGCCCCCTGGGTTGAGGCAGGCCAAGTGGCCGGGAATTGCCTTCAGACGCCCGCAGGTATATATAAGCTGTCCTCACAGGATCTTCGAACCGGACCACACCACGCCCAAAACGCTCTTTTGGCCGCGCGAAGTGCCGAACAACTTTTCCCGGAAACAAGGCAGGAACCGGGTCTGATCCAGAAAGGGATCTCCCATGTCCGTGAATTGACTGGGCTGCGGGCACGCCTTGAAATCCTCCGACAAACCCCATTGACGGTTTTAGACGTCGCTCACAATCCCGCAGCAGTTGCGGCAGCCCTCAACTATATGCCCTCTACTGGAACCGTGCATCTTCTGTTTACGCTGATGAAGGACAAAGACCTTTCCGGCGTCATGCAGGTGCTGGGGGCGCGTCCATCACTCAAAGTATACGCGTGTGATCTTGCGCTTCGGCGGGCCCTCCCTGCAGCATGTCTGGCAACAACACTTCGCGCACACGCAATTGATCTCGCCGGCACGGGGTCCATTTCTGCGATGTGGCATCTTGCACAGGAACAGGCTTCCAATCAAGATTCCATTCTTGTTTGCGGTTCGCACATGCTCGCTGAGGCGTTTCTGCGATCGTATTTGTGAATCATTCGGATTTTTATTACCTTTTCACAGGTTTGGCAACCAATTGTGTCTGTTCTACGTATCAGGCACCCAATCCTACTTGCACGACTCTAGCATTATCGTAGCAGCACTTCGTTGCTGCCCTTACTCTCAGCCTATCTACGCTCACCTACTTCAATGAGGTTTCCGCTCCCTGCGGAGATCATTCTTAGCCTGCCACACAGAACATAGCTTCTCTGCTGGCTTATGCTTACCCACAATTTCGATGAACCAAGTTGAACTAACAAACAAGAAGCTTCCCGAACTGAAGGAAATTGCCCGGCAAACAGGTGTTGGGGGATGGCACGCTCTGCGTAAGCAGGAATTGATCCACTTCATTCTTGACCATCAGAACCCGAAAGCCGTTTCCGGGAACGGCGACCTTCCTCGTGACTCTCGGCAAAACGGGAGCGCCGTGACCGAAGACGGGAAGGTTTCTGCCCCACCTCGCCAAAACTCCGAAACGATCTCTGATCGCGAAACTTCTACCCAACCCGCTCAAAAAAATCAAACGGTGGCTGCTTCGAACGCATCCCCTGATTCACAAAGCTCGGCTGGGGCTTTGGCTCCCAAACGAACCCATTTTCTTCGTGAAGAAAAGCCAAGAACAGGCAGAAAAAAACCGGGCAAACCTGTCGGGCCACATAGAAAATCCAAATCATCAAACAATTCCTATTCTGATCCAATGTCGTCATCTCCACGCCACGACCCTGATGGAAGACCCCCAAGAGGAGGACGGCCGGGAGGGCGTTCCAAAAGACACGGCTCCCCGCGCCGCGGGCGAAAAGATCCCCGAATGTCTTCAAAGGACGATCGCCGCCGCCGCAGTCATGAGCCGAAACCACCCTTCATGGGACAGTTTGATCCGCGCAAACTTGACCCCGACACGATGATTGAAAAGACCGGGGTCTTGGAAATTCTACCCGATGGGTATGGGTTTCTGCGATCACCGGATTATAATTATCTGCCCAGTCCAGAGGATATTTATGTATCTCCCAGCCAAATCAAGCGGTTCAGTCTTCGGCTCGGAGATTCGGTGGATGGCGAAATCCGCCCACCGAAAGAAGGAGAGCGGTACTTTGCGCTTATCCACGTTAAGAAAATCAACGGACAGGAGCTGGGCTCCCTGGATGAACGACAGAATTTTGACTATCTGACCCCTCTCTATCCCGATGAGGTCCTTCGCCTGGAAGCGCACAAACATGACATGTCCATGCGCGTTCTTGATCTTTTTGCTCCGATTGGGAAAGGGCAGCGGGGCCTTATTGTTGCTCAACCCAAAACAGGCAAAACCATTCTCCTGCAAAAGATTGCGAACGCAATCAGCACGAATCACCCAGAAGCACACCTGATCATCCTCCTGGTGGATGAACGACCAGAGGAAGTAACGGACATGGAGCGACATGTAAAGGGGGAAGTGGTGGCATCCACTTTTGATCAGGAACCTTCACGACATGTGGAGGTCGCGAATATTGTGTTGGAGAAGGCAAAACGCCTCGTTGAAGCAAAGCAGGATGTAGTGATTCTTCTTGATTCCATTACCCGCTTGGCCCGTGCACACAATGCCGTGTGCCCGGATTCGGGACGTACAATTTCCGGGGGGCTGGATGCTACGGCATTGAGAGGACCGAAGCGTTTCTTTGGTGCTGCCCGCAATGTTGAAGAGGGCGGATCCCTGACCATTATCGGAACTGCCCTGATTGATACAGGAAGCCGCATGGATGAGGTGATCTTTGAAGAGTTTAAGGGAACGGGGAATATGGAATTGGTTTTGAACCGAGAAATGGCGGATCGTCGTATCTTCCCTGCAATCAATGTAGTCATGAGTGGAACCCGTCGGGAAGAACTGCTGATTCAGGAAGCACGCCTGGCCCGTATATGGATTCTGCGCAAGCTTCTGGCAGACATGGATCCAATCCAGGCAATGAACTTTCTGCTTGACCGGATGCGCTCTACCAAAAGCAATGATGAATTTTTGGTGACGATGAACTCCTAGATGGATTCTGTTATTGTTTTTTAGATAGAGCATCTCTGCCGGATGCCGGCCTCTCCACTAATTCCTGTCGTCCTGTTTGATATGGATGGTGTGCTAGTCGATGTGTCTGGCTCCTATCGGCGTGTCATTGAAGAAACCGTCTACCACTTCACCGGGCGTGAGATCAGGCCAAAAACGATCCAGCGCTACAAGGACCGTGGAGGCTTCAATGACGACTGGGCGCTCACACACACGATTATTGGGGACTACGGGATGGAAGTGCCCTATGTACGTGTCATGGATGAGTTTCAGCGCCGCTACCGGGGAGAAGACTGGGATGGGTTCATTACCGAAGAACGACCCTTGATCCAAACCCGCACGCTGCAACAGCTGAAACAAGGCGGCCATGTTCTCGGAATTGTTACGGGTCGGCCCCGGGATGAGGCACGCTGGGCCTTGGATCGGTTCGGATGGCAGGAGTATTTTTCTCTTTTGGTTCCCCGCGAAAATCAAGATAATCGTGGAAAACCCGATCCCTTTCCGCTCTTGTATGCAATGGCAATTCTTCAAGGAGCTGGCTTACCGATCCAAGCCGACCTAACCGTCTACATTGGGGATTCGGTTGACGATATTTCTGCGGCAGGTGCAGCAGGTATGTTGGCGATTGGCTTCGTGCCTCCTTACCTGGATTCAGACGCGCATGCGCTCCTTTTGCATGAACATGGAGCAGATCTGGTCATGACAGATCTGGAACGCCTCCCGGAAAGAATAAATTCCCCTGGTGACTGGGCACCTGTAAAGCCATGACCACAGGGAATGAATAAAAAAAATGGCATCGAAAACACCTGGGATTGTGTACGATGCCTTGCCTCCACTCACCGGAAGACATTTCTCATTACGGAAAGTTTTTCTGAAAGGTTTCGCTTTAAAAAGATTGGGGCTTCCCCTTTTTAAGTGGGTTCGGAGTCAGAACTGAGATGAACCACGATGCGATTGAATAGATTCGGAATGGATTTCTTTATTTATTTTGGGTCTGTTTTTGGAGTTCAAATCAAATATTTCATTCACCATGAGTGTACGTATTCAAGATATCAATCGATTGTTAGGGATTCAGTCTCCGTGGGAAGTCTCGGAGATCAAGCAAGATGATGCAACGCAGCTGGCTGAGATCCATGTGATTTGTTCGGAGGGTTCGGTACTTCGCTGTCCTGAATGTAACAAAGTTTGTCCTGGCTACGACCATCGTCTTCGGAAATGGCGTCATACGGATATCTGCGAGTATCAGACGAGTGTGGTTGCGAAAGTTCCTCGGGTGGAGTGTTCGGAGCATGGAATCAAGACGGTTTCGGTGCCCTGGGCGGATGAGCGCGTGCGTTTTACGACGGCATTTGAAGCGAAGGTCATTCACTGGTTGCTGGATACCACCAGTATTTCAACGGTGGCCTCCAGGATGGGAGTCAGTTGGACGATGATTGCCAACATTATGGAGCGTGCGGTAAATCGGGGACTGGACCGCAGAAAAGACGAACCCATTGCCCATATCTGTGTCGATGAGACCTCTTATAAGAAAGGGCACAATTACATTACTGTGGTGTCCAATCCAGACACGGCCACCGTGCTGTATGTCGGGGAGGGTCGGACAATGGCCAGTTTGAACGGGTATTATGGTGGACGTTCTGCGGAGCAGTTGGACGCCATTGAAAGCGTCAGTATGGATATGTGGCCCGCGTATATCAGTGCCACGAAATTGTGGGTTCCCGGCGCGGATAAAAAGATTGCATTTGATCGTTTTCATGTGGCCAAATACATTGGAGATGCCGTGGATAAAGTCCGTCGGCAGGAGAACCGGGAATTGCGGAAAGAAGAAATCTACGATCTCACTGGAACCAAGTATGATTGGCTGACCAATCCGAAGAATATGTCGACGCGGCAAAAGAAACGATTCAACCAGTTAAAGACCAGTTCGCTGAAAACAGCTCGTGCGTGGGCCATCAAGGAATTGTCCCAGAAGTTATGGCATTATGTCCATCCCACATGGGCACTCAAAGGATGGAAACGATGGCTGTCCTGGGCCATGCGTTGCCAACTGGAACCGATGAAAAAAGCGGCGAAAACCATCAAGAATCATTTGTGGGGGATTATCAATGCAGTGGTCTTAAAGGTCAGCAATGGCCCCGCCGAGAGCATCAACAGTCGCATCAAATCCGTCAAAATTCGTGCTCGTGGATTCCGAAACAAACAGCGGTTTACCAATGCAATCTACTTCTATCTCGGCGGACTGGATTTGTATCCAGTAGGCTTCCAAAATCATACTACCCACACGTAAAAGCGAAGAGCCAAAAGATTTCACGTTCCATCAGATAGCCCTTCAATGATTCGACTGCCTTTTGCCCTTGCCCGCGGGTTTGTAGCTGCCGAAACCCTTGATGACACAATCCCTGTGGTGAAGCAGCTCTGCAATAAAGGACTGCTTACGACAGTAGATCTACTGGGAGAGCATCTAATCCGTAGAGATCTCGCGTTGAAAAGCCGGGATGCCTATATACAATTGCTGCAGGCACTTGCTTTTGAGCCTGGCCTGGAGCGCAATATCTCCATCAAGCTCTCCATGATCGGACAGGTCATTGACGAAGATTTCTGCGTTGAAAACCTTCGTGCACTCCTGGAGGAGGCAAAGCTTGTGAATGGATTTGTTCGGTTGGATATGGAAGGAAGTTCCGTCCTTGACTCAACGCTTCGCATTTTCGAATCCGTCTTTCCCGAGTATCGTGCACATGTAGGGATTGTACTGCAGGCATATCTGAAGCGGACCGTAGAGGATGTGGACCACATGTGTGACCTAGGGGCACGCGTCCGCCTTTGTAAGGGTGCCTACCGGGAGCCGGCGACGATTGCGTACCGACGCATGCCGGAAATCCGCACCCAATACATCGCTTGCATGCAGAAACTGCTTCAGCACGGACATTATCCCGCCATCGCCACCCACGATGATACGTTGATTGAAGCAACCAAGTCCTATGCCCGGGCGAAAGATATTGATCCGTCCCGGTTTGAATTTCAAATGTTGTATGGTCTACGCCAGAAGACGCAGGAGGACATTGTGCGTAAAGGATACAACATGCGGATCTACGTGCCTTATGGGCGTATGTGGTTCCCCTACTATACGCGCCGGCTCCGGGAGCGCCCCGAAAACGTCACGTTTCTCTTACGCACTATTTTCCGGGCCTGACGCCAGAAAGCGCTCCGCATCTATGGCAGCCATGCACCCGGTCCCCGCTGCCGTGATCGCTTGCCGATAGATATGATCCTGTGCGTCTCCACACGCAAACACACCCGAAATATTGGTTCGAGTTGACCCTGGCAGGGGTTTGATATATCCCTGATCATCCATGTCCAACCAGGATGTGAAGAGCGCGGTATTCGGGGTGTGTCCGATTGCTACAAAGAATCCGCTGACCGGCAATTCTCTTTCCACTTGGTCCTTCACGTTCTTGAGCCGAACTCCTGTGACCTCATCCGCGCCCAAGATATCCGTGACAATTGTATTCCAGATGATCTCAATTTTAGGGTGATCCTTCACGCGTTGCTGCATGATCTTCGACGCGCGCAACTGATCGCGGCGATGCACCAACCAGATTTTTGATGCAAACCGCGTCAGGAATAACGATTCTTCCATCGCCGTGTCACCGCCTCCCACAATCGCCAAATCTACACCACGGAAAAACGCCCCATCACAAGTCGCACACGCAGATACGCCGCGCCCCAACAGACGTTTTTCATTCTCCAGTCCCAGGTAACGGGCCGAAGCGCCGGTCGCAACGATCAACGTGTCTGATAAAAGGCCTGTTTCATCATCTATCACGATTTTAAATGGACGCTCGGACAGGTCTATCTGGGTAACGGAGCCATACCGTGCTTGTGCTCCAAAACGCAACGCTTGCGCCTTGAAGTCTTCCATCATGGCAGGCCCGAGGACTCCATCCACATAGCCAGGATAATTTTCAACGTCCGTCGTTGTCGTAAGCTGTCCGCCGGGTTCAAGTCCTTCATAGACGATTGGGGCAAGATTTGCCCGGGCCGCATATAGTGCAGCCGTATAGCCTGCCGGACCGGAACCGATAATCACGACCCGCTGGTGCTCTGCTCCTTCAAACGAAATCTCCGGGGAGATCAATGTAGACGACATATTTCCAAGTTAACGCCGAGGTTTAGGGGATCGCTTTGGCCAACGAACGTAGTGAGCCCGGTTTGTCCGCAAACCTGGAAAGCTGCTCTGCTTCAATGATCCGTCTTTTGCCAAGCCGGTGCGATTATGCAGGCTGTCCAACCAGTGCATCCAGCTTCTTCTGGAACTCCCGCTTGCTCGCTGAGCCGATCATCTGATCTCGCACTTCTCCTCCGACAAAAAAGAGCAGCGTGGGGATGGAGCGTACATTGTAATTCATTGCCGTCTTCGGGTTTGTGTCCACATCTACTTTCCCTACTTTCGCTCTGCCGGCATAGTCTGTAGCCAATTCTGCTACGATCGGAGCGATTGCGCGGCATGGTCCGCACCATGCAGCCCAAAAGTCAACCAGTACGGGAACGTCAGACTCCAAAACTTCTGTCTGAAAGTTGGCATCAGTCAGCTCAATAGCAGCCATAGATCTATGTTAAGTTTGATGGTTGATAGGATTTCTCTGTTGTACGCAAAACCGCTCTGCAAGTTGAGTTATGCCGCCACGCGCTCCATGTACTCGGCAATGCTTCCCAGATAGACCGATTTCATTGCATCCGATGAACAATGGACAACCTGCTGACCGCCTACCGTGACCGAGAACTCTGGTTTTGATTGTACGGTGCCCAAACGGGTCCATTGTACCTCTGAATGCTCCCCTAGTATCGTTTGCATCCGCTCAACCTCTGACGCAGCTACCGAGAGGATGATCCGGGATTGTGCTTCACCAAACAGTAGTGCATCCAAGCGGAATTCTCCCTGTGGGGATAGGAGTATGTCTGCTCCCATTGCCTCTGTGAAAAGAACACATTCTGCCAGTGCTACCAGTAATCCCCCATCCGCAACATCGTGAGCACTTACGATGACTCCTTCCTGGATCAGTGCCAACCCGGCCGCCTGCACTGCATGCTCCTCGGCCAGGTCCATATGCGGAGCATCTCCGCAAATTTGCCCGTGAATACTGCTCAGGTATTCCGTGCCCCCGATTTCCTGATGCTGCGCACGAAAATTCCAACCTTTGGGACTCAGGAGATAGATGAGATCCCCTGCGTGACAAAATCCCGACTGTGTTGCGTGGGTTTCCACATCCTCTACCAGACCTAACATCCCGATAGTCGGGGTTGGGTATACCGCGCCCTCTGGATTCTCATTGTAGAACGAAACATTTCCTCCGGTCACCGGAGTGTTGAGCGTTTTACAGGCATCGCTCATGCCCCCGACGGCTTCCTTGAACGTCCAGTAAACCTCTGGCTTATATGGATTGCCAAAGTTGAGACAGTTTGTGATTGCCAGGGGTCGTCCTCCTGCACACACGACATTCCGTGCAGCTTCGGCGACGGCAATCTGGCCTCCTTTTCGTGGGTTCAGATAAATGTACCGTCCATTGCAGTCGGTTTTGACCGCCAACCCTTTTTTTGAGCCCTTAATCCGTACCACCGCTGCATCGCTGGCACCCGGGCCACCGACCGTCCCTGTCCGCACCATTGTATCATACTGCTCAAAGACCCACTGCTTGGATGCAATATTTGGGGCTCCAAGGAGACGTATCAATACAGATTCAACCTCGTGCACCTGCACATCCGCCAAGTCTGGAAGAATGGAGGTCGTATCCAGATATTTTGGGCGGCTGCTCTCCCGATGATAAATGGGAGCACCTCCTCCTAGGACGAGATGATCTGCCTCCACATCGGCGATCTGCTCCCCCTTATAATGCACCTGTACACGCCCGGTGTCCGTCACTTCTCCGATACAAACTGCATGCAAATCCCACTTCTCAAAAATACTTTGGAGCTGTTCTTCTTTTCGAGGCACACAAACCAGCAACATACGCTCCTGGCTCTCTGACAACATAATTTCGTAGGCTGTCATGTCTGGCTCCCTGACCGGCACATGATCCAGATTCAGCCGCATCCCTGCACCACCTTTTGCACTCATTTCACAGGAAGAGCAGGTAATCCCGGCTGCCCCCATATCCTGAATGCCGACCACCACTTCTGCGGCAAGTGCTTCCAGCGTCGCTTCAAGGAGAAGCTTTTCAGTGAAAGGATCTCCAACCTGAACACTTGGTCGTTTTTTCTCACTCTCTTCCGAGATTTCTTCTGATGCAAAGGTTGCACCGTGGATTCCGTCCCGACCGGTTGCCGAACCGACAATAAACACCTTGTTACCAGCCCCTTCTGCAATGGCGGATGCCGTCGCATCTGTTTTCACGATTCCTACGCTCATGGCATTGACCAACGGGTTTCCTTCATAAGCAGGATCGAAATATACCTCACCGGCCACCGTGGGGACACCGAATGAATTCCCATAATCTCCAATGCCGCGCACCACTCCATCAAACAGATATCGAACCCTATTGCGCTCAAGTGAGCCAAACCGCAGTGAGTTCAGTGCGCAGATCGGTCGCGCCCCCATGGTGAAGATATCCCGATGGATTCCTCCTACACCGGTCGCGGCTCCCTGATACGGTTCGACGGCCGAAGGGTGGTTATGGCTCTCAATCTTGAACGCAACCGCCAACCCATCCCCAATATCTACCAGTCCCGCATTTTCATCTCCTGCTCCTACTAGGAGTACCTCCCCTTCACGCGGAAGGGTCTTCAGTACGGCAATGGAGTTTTTGTAGGAGCAATGTTCACTCCACATGACAGAATAGATCCCGAGTTCCGTAATGGTAGGAACCCTTCCCAGCCGCTCCAAAATCCACTCGTACTCCTGCTCCGTGAGTCCATGCTCTGCCGCCAAATTTTCGTCAACAAGTATTTCGCCAGCCATCAATGTTTTTCTTGTTTGATGAGGATTTTACCCTTATTCTGTCATAAGTTGCCCAATATGAGGGTTTCCGTAACCTAACCATAGTAGCGCTTTCCGTTTTTCATACATTCCAGGCATGTCTTTCCACTCACACAATCTACCCTACCACCATGACGAGATTTTTGTGCTACATCCGAAACTTACCGTTATCTCCACTGAATTGGATCCCCCGAGAGAATCTCCCTCGTACAGTTATGTGGCCTTTTGTGTTTTGCTTTTTCCTTGTATCAATATTTGTTGGCTGTGATAGTAGTTCTGACTATGTCACTGAGGAATCACTTGAATATGAATATGTGGAACCAGATACTACAAAAATGGCAGCCTTGGAACTCGTAGAGGAGAAAAGTTCAATTAATGGCGAGCCACTCATTGAATTTATCTCGGAGCATAGCCTAATCAAACGATTCTCAACACTTGACGATTTCTATATTGCTGCGGAATTGGTAGCGGAGGAGGCAAGATTGATCGGCACCCCTATCCTCATACACGAGGCTCTTCAAGAGTATCTGAGATTTGGACACACTATACCCCTTTCAGAACTCTCTCTTGTGAACCATGAAGGAAAAATTATCATCGGAGACACGCTTTATAGCCTTCACGGAAACTCCTACTCAAAACGACACATTGACGGCAATTTAACCCATGATGTTGAACTCACTGAATTTGATCCAGTGGAGGAGATTGCAGTTTATTTGACAACATTCATCCAAGCCAGAGATGTGTCACGTGTAACCGATGCATTAATTCCCCGCAAATCTGCTTCTGGGCTTAAAGGTGTTCAAGCTTCCTGCGGTATTCCTGACAATCTTGATTTTGCTCCAGGTGCATATATCGGAAAATCTGAGAATACCGCTATTTGTGTTTGGGACTTCACTTATCCAGGAATAAGAAATTCTGGCGCCGTAGGTTATTCCCCCAATGTTCCTGGGGCTGTTGCAATGTGGAATTCCTCTTACAGATCTTGGACTGGAGGCTCAAGAGGAGAAGCCTACACAGTTTTCTACAAATATCAGACCGTTGATGGTTCCTCTGAACTTCACCGTGTGAGATATGGTGATTTCTGCATATAGGATATATTCCAAGGCTACAGTGACGACATTCAAGCGAAGGAGTTGGTGGCGTTGTTCCTCAATAAGAACACGTTCCAACACATCCTATGGTGAGTTATCTACACGAGTCAGTATCGATCGGTGTAATGGAACCGGTACTCGAAGTGAACACACCGCTTCACTGACTAATGTTTTCAGTTTGCCTTCTGCATATAGGATATATTAGTTTATGAAGATGCCCTTGCAAAGCCACTTCAGTAATTCGAAATGATGCTCTTACCCCCCTGTATCTTATAGATGATGTTGTAACTTTTTCAATGGGTCTTGTAAGAGTCTCTGAATTATACCTTTTACTGTGGGGGCTCTGCAAAAATGATAGTCAACAGAGGTTCTTGCAAAACTCTTCTGCAATCCACATTCTATGCCCGTAGACACCCTCAGAGCAATATTTTCCTCCAAATGAGAGGGTTTTGCAACAGGTTCTCCTGTTAACTTTTTTCATAAGCTCATTTTTAATGACTTCACTGATTTTCAGTATGCTCTCCTCACTACTGCTTTGTTGTCAAATACTCTGGTCAAGTATAACTGCTTGTAGTCCTGTAGGATGGGATTCGCGCTTGGATGACATAACCTACAAGCACTCTGAATATCATCCATCAAATCATGTGCTCCACAATTTTTCTCAGAAACATACAGTGAGTGGTTTTGTCAGAGATTCGGAAAGTGGAGAAAATCTCATTGGTGCCACCGTGTACGCCCCGGATTATGAAATAGGCACCACCACAAATCGATATGGTTTTTTCAGTCTCACGCTGGAGGCAGATTCTCTCTCATTAGTGATTTCCCATGTGGGATACACTCCTCAATTCGTGCACACAGGGTTAGAGGAAGATATCCGATTAAACATTCTCTTGGAACCAACCGTGGTCGGTCTTGAAGAGGTAGAAGTCGTTGCACCGAGTGGAACAGGGCTGGAATCACTTCAGATGAGCGAAATTTCATTGTCCGTTGCACAAATCCAAGACCTTCCAGCCTTGGCCGGGGAGATTGATATACTCAAAACTTTACAGCTACTGCCAGGGGTACAGTCTGGTATTGAGGGAACTTCCGGTCTTTATGTTCGAGGAGGCAGCCCAGATCAAAACCTCATTTTGCTTGATGGTGTTCCTGTATATAATCCGAACCATTTATTCGGATTCCTGAGTGTTTTCAACGATGATGCGATCAAGGATGTCTCTTTGATTAAAGGTGGCTTTCCAGCAAGATATGGAGGTCGGCTGTCATCAATATTAGAACTAACGATGAAGGAGGGTGACCTCAACCGATATAAGGGAACGGCATCGGTAGGCCTCGTCGCATCAAGTTTCACAGTTGAGGGGCCGATAATAAAAAATAAATCTTCGTTTCTTATTGCCGCAAGGCGGACGTACATTGACATTCTGGCCTTCCCTTTTCAAGCATTTAGCGGAAGTGACAATAGGAGTGGTTATTATTTCTATGACGTGAGCGTTAAGGCCAACTACTTTGTGTCGGATCGAGATCGGATATATCTGAGTGTATATACCAGCCGTGACCGGTTGTATGAACGTGATGTGTATGGTGGAGATATAGCGAACATTTCTGTCCGAGACGACATCGGCTGGAGAAATCTTACGATCACGAGTCGCTGGAATCGTGTCTTAGGCTCCAAACTCTTTGTCAATACTCTGCTCGGCTTTACTCTTTATCGCTCTCGTAATCAAGCCGAAGAAGGGAATGAGAGCGGAGTCCAGCATGTCAGCTTTTTGTCTGGTATTACGGATGGTCTCGGGCGAGTGGATTTTGAATATATTCCGGCTCCATCCCACTACGTACGTTTTGGCCTTGGTAGTACACTACATTCGTACCATACTGGAGCTTTTTCAGAGCGGTGGCATGGGGCTGAAGTGGTTCCTTTTGATACACTTTATACACCCGATTATCTAACTAATGGAGCTGAATTTCACGCATATGCGGAAGATGAGATCCGGCTGTCCTCCTGGCTCTGGATCAACACGGGCATTCATGCATCAAGCTTTTTTGTTCAAGAGCGAAGTTATCATTCAATACAGCCTCGGGTAGGAATCCGATTGGGTCTTGATTCCAAGTCGGCCGTGAAGATGTCGTTCGCCTCTATGAAACAGTATGTGCATGTATTGACCACATCAAGCGGTGTCTCTTTGCCGCTTGATCTATGGGTGCCTGCAACTGATAGGGTGCGCCCACAAGAAGCTATTCAGTTGGCACTGGGATTCTATAGGGTATTCCCTGAAAGGAACTATGATATTTCGATCGAGGGATTCTACAAGAAAATAAGCCATGTGATTGAATACAAAGACGGTACTCATCACTATAACTACAGTCCTACTGACAACTGGGAAAATAGAATTGAATCTGGCAACGGGACATCGTTCGGGGCTGAGCTGTTTGTTCAGAAAAAACGGGGCCGCATAACTGGATGGGTCGGATATAGCTTAACGAAGACAACCCGCAAGTTTGCCCAACTAAACAATGGAAAAGAATTCCCCTACCGATATGATCGCTTGCATGATGTGTCTCTTACAGCCAACTGGCAGTGGAAAGAATCCACGAATATCGCCTTAGCCTGGGTATATGGTACGGGACAGGCGGCTTGGCTACCGCTTGGACAGAGTTACGGTGTAACTCATCTTCCGATACCCGAGTACTTCTCAAATTCAGATCATCTTCCAATTACGCCCCTTCGGATTTATGGCGATAGAAATTCATTTCGAATGCCTGCACATCATCGGCTAGATCTTGCCATCCATTTTGCCCGCGAACTAAAATGGGCAGAACGCCGTCTTTCCTTTGGAGCGTATAATGCATACAATAGAAAGAACACCTTTGGAATTGAGGCGGCCGAAGCTTTGCCTGAACATCGGGAAGAACAGTACTTAGTTTTCAAGAAAATTACTGCCTTTCCCATTATTCCATTCGTCAATTACAGACTGGAACTGTGAACGATTATGAGGTATTTGTTAAGCGTTCTCCTACTCTTGACACTTCTGAGCTGTGAGACTATCATTGAAATTGCTCCTCCAGATTACGAGACCGAAGTCGTGGTAACCAGTCATTTTAATCCTGACAGTATCTGGTCCGTGGCATTGCATCGGAGTTCAACCATAGGTGTCAGACAAGATGTATCAAACCTGCACGAATTGGATGCATCAATAACGATTATGTCCGGCCCCAATCTTGTTGATTCTCTATATTACGATGGCAAGGGGCTATACAAATCTGCTTCTTTCAAGTATCCGCTGCCAAAAACACTATACACTCTAAATGTAGACATTCCAGGACAACCCAGACTCCACGCAAGTTCCTCTGCCCCACCACGAACACTGATTACTGATTATAAGATTGAGCTTGAAGGCTCTGTTGTGGAAACTCCTGTTGATCGTGTTGGAATTTATAGCATATGGATTGAGTTTGAGGATGCCCCAAGTAGAAATATGTATGAGATTGGCCTGTACCAATACATCGCTAAACAAGTTTTAGGCGGACTCCCAATGGATAGTGTTTACCAACGCCAAGACAGCTTTGAATCTCTCGGGCCCGGCTGGTATTGTGGTTTTCAGAGTGCACTTGAGGTAGATGTAGAATTTCGAGGTGGGCCGGGAGTAAGTTGTACTAGATTAGTTGTCACCGATAGAACTTTTAGTGGGCAGAAACATGAATGGTCTGGTACATTAGAACTCTCTTTTGGCGCGAATGGGAGTCGAGACAGCAACGAAGTGCTGCTTCTGCTAACGTCTTACAGTAATGATTATGTAGAATATGCCAGAACATTGGCTGAGAATCGAGACGCTGGACCGTTTTTTGAGCCAATTTCTGTATACTCAAACATTGATGGAGGATTGGGGATCTTCGCAGGTTATACAAACACCCGTTTGATTCTACCTCTCCCCGATTAGTACACGATTCCAGCGAAATGGTAACCCACATCATTGGATTATGTATGGACACCTCCCCTGCGGCCATGAGATACGATTAAGTGTGGTGGGAACTGCAAAAATCCCAGGCCGTCATTCATCTGAAAATACTGTGAGGAAGGGGCCTCCGTACTGATCTCCCGCTAAGCACACCTCCGCCCGAAACGTGAGGCCCCGTACTCGTAAGTTACACCCAGATTTCCATTGCGTGCGGGGAAGCCTGCAATCGGGTTGCCCCCTCGATCAGTCGGTGCAATGGCCGTATCGCTAATCATTTTCGCCGTCAATTACACGGCGGGAGCGGTCCTTCTCCGAGTCCTATTTCACTTTCTGTCCATTCATTTCCGTCGGCATCAATACGATACGTATTATTTGTATATCCAGAAAAGATCCCCAAGCCTCCTTCTATATTGGAATAAATATTGATCGGATTCCCGAAAATCGGATCACTCCCAAATAAATATTCATCCTGTAGAATAAATGTTCGGTCGTGTAACACCTGTTCTTCGCTTAGAGCTGACACCACCAGCCTGAACCGCAGTACCTGTTCAATTTCAAAAATGCGTGGCCGGATAAAGATCTCAAACTCGCGCACATCATCTTCAAAAAGCCGGTCTGAGAAATAAGGAGTTCGAAACGCACCACTGTATTCATTGAGTGGTCAAGTAGCCCGGGGGAGTTTCACCCCCGGGCTCTCACAGAACCGCGCATGAGCCTCTCAACTCACGCGGCTCTTACCATGCAGCCGTTTGGAATTGAACAAAGGTGAACCATAAAGAAACGCCCAATGCACGAATAGACCCGAATTTTGACGTGCCATCTTCCTTACCCATCGCCATGACCTCCTCCAATGTCCACGGAAGCGCTTATACTTCCGCATCATCCACCGGATAAGATGTTCGTCGATGCTAAGCAGAACCTTGCTCAGTTCTGATTTGAAGAATGCACCATAGTAGGTAATCCATCCACGGACCACGGCATTGATCCTGCCCGCGATTTGATCCATTGAGAGTGAACTCATGCGAGCCAACCCCCAACTGTGTATGGTCTCCCGTATGGCTTTCGCCGCCTTCCGGCTAATCGCCGGATTGAACCCAAGAAAGTTCTTGCCCCCGCGACCCTTTGTCTTGCGGGGACGGAACGTATACCCCAAAAAATCAAAGGATACGTCCGCATACGTGCCTTCACGACCCGTTTGTTTGCAATATACAATCCGGGTCTTCTCCGGGTGTAACGTTAGGTTACAGGCCGTAAAACGCCCCTTGAGCACTTGCCAAAGTTCGCGGGCCTGTGCCTCACTCGTGCAGTGGCACACAATATCATCTGCATACCGCTCAAATGGAATCTGTGGATAATTCCGCTCCATCCATTTATCGAACGAATAGTGCAGAAACAGATTGGCCAACAGTGGACTGATGACCCCGCCCTGCGGGGTTCCTACATCCCGTGCCTCTTCCCTCCCGTCTGGATGAATCACCGGTGCCGTCAGCCAGCGCTCTATGTACAAAAGCACCCACTTCTGATCCGTATGACGCCGGACCGCTTTCATCAATAGGGCATGATCTATCGTGTCAAAATACGACTTGATATCCATGTCCAGTACCCATGCCCACTTCCAGCATCGCATTCGTGTCTGCCGAAGCGCATCATGAGCCGACTTGTTCGGCCGGTATCCATAGGAATCCGGGTGGAACTCGCGTTCCAGTACCGGCTCCAAGGCCTGTTTAACCACCATCTGGGCCACCCGATCTGCCACCGTGGGGATTCCCAAGGGACGAATACCTCCGCCCGGCTTCGGAATGTTCACGCGGCGCACCGGCTTCGGATGATAACTGCCCGATGCCATCCGATTCCAAATCTTGTAGAGATTATCCGCAAGATTCTCCTCGAAGTCCGCAAGAGACTGCTCATCAATCCCTGCCCCTCCCTGATTCGCCTTCACTCGCTTCCACGCGTCCCAAACTTGGCGCTTGGTTACTGGAAACGGCTTTGCTTGTTGCGCTGAAGTCCTCCCTCTCGGTTGCTTCCTCGCTCCTTGCTGCATCGTTCACCCCCTTCGCTCCATCCCCATTACAGGAATTTCATCACTACTACGGAGTGATCCGCCCGTGTGGAGTGCCTCAGTACTCAATGACTTACAGGTACTGCCTGCTTGCCACGCTCCCTTTGCATCACCCCGACACGTTCCCACGTTCCGTACAAGGGCCCAAATCGAAGTCTCGCCATCTCTATGCCGGAGGCCAGTTGGCCAGTAAACAGGCACCCGCCAACCTCGTCCCGGAACTCCAACGCTACCCCGGTTTTGACCATCATCTAAAACTTTTCGACACGTCATCAATGGTTCATTTGCATTCGACTCTACGATTCACACCTGATAGGCTCCTACACCTACCTTTTCCCAACTCGCTCACCACGACACCTCTTAAATGCCGCAGATGTGGGTGGTTTACAACCCCCGCCTGTACAGCGATTGTGGAGGACCTTCCTCCATCCCTTGCACAGTTCAATACATTTTAGCTACGTCATTGACTTACCTCCATGCATTTTCGTGGCACACCATTGGGAGGTTCATCCAGTGTGGATGCATCATGATAGAAGGAGGGTTCGGGGCTATTGAAGTTTATATTGTAATAAGCAGGAACTCCTTCCGGTTCATCAGACGGACGCATATACCCTTCACGGAGACAGGAAAGAAATACCTGATCTATGCCTACTTGATAGTAGGACTTGCCTGGGAGATCGGTCACACTAAAACGCAAACGGTATAAGGGCTTATCAAGATATTCGGTGTTCACGGCTTGGATATCTAAAAAAGTAGATTTAAGTCTGGGAGCGCGAGAAGTGGCGTAAATGCTTTCGAAGTCAGGTGATACTACATCCAACCTATACATCTCACCTATCGCAGGACGCACACCCAATTGCGATCGAAAAACGCCGTTTCCTGTATGCACCAATGTTTCTCTTTGCCCAGCTTCCCCCTGTATCGTTACGGTTGCGTCTTGAATAAATAATTCCGAGGGAGTTACTGAGCCACCAATTGGAAGACTTTTGCTGATCTTAACAGACCAAATGCTGTCTGGATTAAAATCGCCGTCTACAACCAAGGTAGGGGTATAGCCTCCTGGTATAGTAATATCAATGGGCGTCTCACAGGCAGAAAGCGCCACGAGAAATATCAGGCTGCTTCGCAAAGGCATGATTCAGAACTCCAGTTGATAAGACAAAGATGGAACCCATTGAAACAAGGACACTTTCGTCACTTGTGGTGGACGCCTATTAAAGTATTCATCAAGGTTGCTGTAAGTGTAAACGTAAAACGGATTCTTTCGTCCGTACGTATTATACATTCCCAGTGACCATGTTCGTGTCGCCCATGACAGAGTCTTTTCGAAATGAAACCCCACATCCAACCGATGATAATCTGGGGCTCGTGAACTATTCAGTGGGCCGAAATCTACCACTACAACCGGGCCAATCGAATATTGACCAACCGGAAGCCACACCGGGTAACCACTGCCGTACACCCAGGTTGCCGAAAATTCGAGCTGGTCTGTGATACGATAGCGGCTTACAATTGACAGATCATGTCGGCGATCAAACCCATCCGGGAAGGAATTCCCATCATTCAGATTTTTGAACTTCCGAGTGGCTTTACCCAACGTATAGCCTAACCAGCCTGTCCATCTTCCCGTCTTCTTCTGGGCGAATATTTCCAGTCCGACTGCTTGACCATTCCCCTCTTCAACTAAGTCGGCCCAATTCAGAACAGCAGAGGTTCGAATATTTGCGTCCGTCTCGTACTCAAGAAGTTTTTGCATACGGCGCCAGTACGTTTCCAGAGATAGCTCATACCTGCCACTCGGCGCACTCCAAGCCAATCCCATCGCTACCTGCTGACCACTCTGCGGGTTGATTAACTCCGTACTCGGGACCCATAAATCATTCGGAAGCCGAGCCCCACCTTGGGTTAACAGATGAATATACTGTTGCATTGTAACCGCAGAGACCTTCGCAGAAAGGCGTTCAGAAAGTCGCAGGTTGGCACTCACTCGGGGTTCAATCGACCAATATGGTCCCCCATCCACCAAATAACCTGAGACCCGAAGACCGATGTTTACCCGAAATCGACGGCTCAGATAGATTTCGTCTTCAACATAGGCGGCAACCGTTCTGGACTCTAGATGGTCGGTAGGGAACTGCTTCTCTATGATTTCCTTTTCCTCGCCTTCTGCTTCGGTTCGACGTTGAGTCCGGCCCGGTTGAACCCGGTGCCAAATTCCCTCTAATCCAAAGCGCAAGTAATGTCGAGAGCCAGCATTGTGTTCTGCATCTACTTTAACGATGCGATCAACAATTCCCGAATCCCATCTATCTTCGGATACCCTGATTGATTCGTTCGTCCCGGGCTGTGATCTAATTCTTTGTTCTTCCAAGGCATAATGATACGAGGTCACACCTGCAAGAATATTTACGAATGTCCGATCGCCAATCATTCGATTCCATCTTAATGCCAATAAACGATTCCCCCAGCCTGTATCCGTCTTGTGTTTGTCGGGGACAAATTTGTCAGCATTCACTTGGTCCTTTCCAGAATCATACCGGTACCCAAGTAGATCTCGTCCAGCATAGGCACTCAGATAAAAACGATCCCGTCTGGAGGCAATATAATTTGCCTTGAAGTGAAGATCATAGAAGTAAACCGTATTCTGCTCTGCAAGACGATTGTCGAATGGCCTTAGGAGCAAATCAATAAATGTTCGGCGTCCAGAAAGTAGAAAAGATGCCTTCTCCTTCTTGATCGGTCCTTCAATCAATACCCGAGACGATACAATGCCTACCGCTGCCTCTCCTTTATATTGTTTCAAATTGCCTTCCCTCATTGTATAATCCACAACCGAGGAAAGGCGTCCTCCGTATCGTGCAGGAAATCCTCCTTTGAGGAGTTTTACATTTTTCATGGCCTGTGCAGGAAACACACTGAAAAACCCGAACATATGGCTAGGATTATATAAAGGAAGCCCATCCAGCAATATGAGATTTTGATCCGCCCTCACACCTCGAACATAGAGTCCGCTGCTTCCTTCCTGCCCTGCCTGTACCCCAGGAAGCAACTGCAGTACTTTTTGAACATCTGACTCTCCTAAAAGCGCTGGTAACGTCTCTATTTGAGCAATCTCAATGTTATGTTGGCTCATCTGTATGTTCTCCACCCCTCGATTGGGAGACGCAACAACTTCAAGTTCCTCAAGACTGATCTCGCGAGGTACAAGATTGATGTTCAATGTAGTATCCCGCAACAACCTAAGATTAAATTCCTGTGGCTCGTAGGCGATATGTGACACAAACAGATTCACTTGTGTGGCGGCGGAGGTAAAACTGTAAAAGCCATACTGGTTCGTTATCGTTCCACGTTCCAGATCAGGAAAGTATATCTCTACATCAGGGATACGCTCGCCACTGAGACGATCTTCTACATAGCCGCTTACGGTAAGACTCTGAGCATATATAGTGCCTGTCAGAAAACTTAAGCATTTTGGAAAGTCCGATCTCGTTTTCGCCTTTAATTTTTTCAAAATCCAGAATTTTACTCTGCGGGTTTGATATCCTTTCTCCCAGTTCACAATTACTGCTCTTGGGCCTGAACATTTGCGCACGAATTCACGTCAATGGAGGCAAGCTGACGTGAATTTCGTGGGGACTGAATGCAACTCTTCCGACTCCGACCGTGGAGTAGGATCGCACCACCTTCATTTGGTTGGGTCAACTACGCCGCTTGGCGCCACTCCAGGTACTGGCGTTCCTGCAACATCGCTCCCATGCGACATAGGTTGGTGGCAACCACCGATGCACCGACCGTTCGGGCAAAGCCTGCCTTGCCTCCTTTGGTACGAATCCGGTCTCCGCCATGCTGCTCTAAACAATTAATCCGAGATTCTACCTGCGCATGTTTGCGGCGCCGGTTCTTAAACTCGGGGGCGGATTCTCGCGCACGATCCTCTTTCGAGAGTTTTCCCTTCTTGGGAAGAATCACATGCTTCAACCTTGACGTCAGTGCCTTCATGTTCGGCTTGGATGAATAGCCCCGATCAAAACTCATGGCGTGCACGTTCGGATAGGTCTTCTTGCACTGATCCACTAAATCCACCGTGAGGTCTACATCACACTCGGTCCACATAATCTGCCACATCAGGATGAATTGATGATCATTCTCTATGATGGAGACCGGAACCCCCAACTCTACCTTCTTTCCCCCACTCTTCCCCTTCTGAATCCAACGCGTATGGCGGGCATGCAGCGAATAGATCTTCTCATCGGAAGGGATCTTTTCGCCCTTCACCAAACGGCGCTCCACTTGGTCATGAAGCGTCCAGGCCAGCTCAGAGGCCGATTCCAGACGCGATATCCACGCAGAGTTTGGATCCAGCTTCTCAATCTCTTGAAGAACCTGATCACATCGCTGGATGCGCTAGGTGCAAAGCAAAAGATAGCTCTGCACCGCTTCAAGGTTCTTGGATTTTGCGTTCGTCTCCACAGCCCGGTACGCAGACTGGAGCGATCGCAATAGATGATCAGCCTGACGCCAACCGGGAAGATCACAGTTCCCGTCCAGTTCGTACACCTCCCAGGCCTTTATAGTCTCCCTGAAAAGCAAGCGAATCGCATCACGTAACAGACGGACATCGGTCGGAAACTGAACATTCGTTTCCACCACATTACGAATTACAGCGAGACTCCATCGGGGCGTTGGGATCCTCCCCCAGTGCCTGCATCCCCACCTCCACAATGATCGGATTCAACTCCGCCCAAATCTCCTCGCTGATCAACGAAACATTATCAATGACCGTCTGCAATTCATACACATACCCATCTCCAAATTCCGAATCGTCATGTTGCAACATCTGACGTAGTCGCCGATGTTCATTGGCCTCATCCACTAAGTGATCATAGTCCGTGTTCAGCGCCTGCTTCACAAGTGCCAATACAAGGATGCGCCAGTAGTGCATGCCTGGGCGCCCCTCGCGTTGACGGGTCGTTTTTCCGATCTTCTGTCGAAGAATTGTGAGGATTTGTTATCGCGGTAGGGACCCGGATTGCTCCGGGCCCCCCGCACAGATCCGGACGTGCGCGTTAACGCATCCGGCTCCTCCCTCGGGTCGCACCGGCGTGCATAACGGCAGAATTGCCGTAGCCGATTGATCCCATAAACTCACTGATCCATCTCTGTGTATGGCGTGAGCCCGGATCTCCCAGCTTCCCCTTGGGTGGGGACCTTCGCTCCAGCGACTCCGCAGGTCGCCCCTTGTTCGCCGCCTTCTTCTCTACTATGTCCCCATCTGACTGCTCCATCCCGTGCATCGCAGGCTTCGGCGTCTTCCGCCTTCCCTGCGCGATCCCAACTCTGCGTTTAGGACAGGATAGAGCCCTCACAGGTCCCGACAAAATGCGTACATATGTCCCTGAGTTCTTAGACACCGTGGGCCTGTATGCCGCCTCGCCATGGCGGTGACATACATGTTGCCTTCGACCACTTGGACAGCCTCGGCGACCCAGACGATAACGATTTCGATGCTCAATAGCTCCGGCCACACGCACCTCTACCGACGCTTCGTCGTGACCCTCGCGGGGCACAACGCACGGCTCGAGGAAGTATGTGATTGGTTGCATCTTCATACTACGGGACTTGCACCCGTTACATTTTGCCAGTTAGCCTGGCGCTCCCAAGTGGAGTTTACTCTTCTAAATCTGTTGCAATGATCGGAGCACCCTGGCCATATCATGGCGGGATTTGGGGTTGATTTCTATCTGCTCAATCGGGATGACGCCAAAGGAAGGAGCAGGATCAAATTGGTGTCTCATAACAGGAAAAATGGCGATTTTGGAGGCTGAAGATTTTGCCCAAATTCGGGGATTAGTGCGCAAAAATGGACGCAATCACCCCGGAATGAGCTTCTGGAATGGTTCTACGCTGTAAAATCTGAAAAATCGACGTTCTCAGAAAAAAATCTTCGCACAGAATCCATTCCGTGTATTCAGACGGAAATACCACCCACAACGCTTCCTTGGTAGAATATCAGTGCTGAACTACTATTTTCGGACAGGCACTATATACACACCGTTGGACAAAACCCACTGAGTAAAAAAATCAGTATCAATCTGCGCATTGAGTAGAGGTGGATACATTACAGATTGTGTCATTGGAGGCGCCCATGCAAAAACCCCGGATTGAGACCATCGTTTCCCGCTGAAGCATGGATCGGGTTATTTCGGATCGTTGAGGCAGTTTTGCGAGAGTCTCGAAAATGGAACAATGCCTGAGTCTTTTACCGCTTACTGGGGCAAATTGCCCAACATGTGGGCTTCCCGTGACTTTATCTAAATATGGCTCCCACAGTGCTGCCTCTATACGCCGATGTTCTGTACAAATCGCATAATTGCATTAACTTGGACTCCTCACCAGCATGAGTCTACAATGCTACCTCGGAATTGGCAATCCTACGAACATCATCCAACGCATGCTGAACATGAAAGACTCCTGTAATCCATAGCGAAGAGCCATAACCTGATGCGTCTTTCATGGAATGAGATCCGAACCCGAGCGAGCAAATTCTCTAAAGAGTATAGCGAGGCGGTCTACGAGAAGGGGGAAACCCAGAGTTTCTATAACGACTTCTTTGATATCTTCGGTGTGCGGCGACGTACGGTCGCACGCTACGAGGAACATGTAAAAAAGCTGGATAACCGGTCCGGCTTCATGGATCTGTTTTGGCCTGGTGTCCTGATCGTTGAGCAAAAAAGTGCGGGCCGTGATCTTGAGGAAGCCTACGAACAGGCCGGGACATACTTTGATGCTCTTCCAGAAGATAAGCGCCCCCGGTACATCTTGGTGAGCGATTTTCAAACCTTTCACCTTTATGATCTGGATGAAAGGGAGGAGGTTTCCTTTCCTCTTGCGGAGTTGCATTTGAATGTTGAAGCCTTCAGCTTTATTCTTGGGGTGCATCGACGGATTTTCCGGGATCAGGATCCGGTCAATATCAGGGCTTCTGAGTTGGTTGGTCGTCTGCACGATAGGCTTGATCAAGCCAATTACCGTTGGCCTGATTTGGAGCGTCTCCTTGTGCGGATTGTCTTTTGCTTGTTTGCGGATGACACCGGAATTTTTGAGCCGCGTGACATCTTCTTTGACTTCATAGAGGAGCGAACAAGAGAAGATGGTCTTGAGCTCGGTTCTTTACTGACACATTTGTTTGAGGTTCTTGACACGCCAGAAGACCAACGCGCAAGTACATTGGATGAGGATCTTCAGCGATTCCCCTATGTCAACGGTGAATTATTTAAGGGTTTTCTCCGAACCCCTTCGTTTGACTCGGATATGCGCCAAGCTCTCTTGGATGCCTGCATGTTCGACTGGTCAAATATCTCCCCTGCCATCTTTGGTGCATTGTTTCAATCGGTGATGGACCCACAGGAACGTCGTGCACAAGGAGCCCATTACACGACCGAGAAAAATATCCTGAAGGTGATTGAGCCACTCTTCCTGGACGACCTCCGCAGTGAGTTTCATCGCTTGCGGTCCAGAAAGGATACCCGCAGGATTTCGGACTTGAGACGGTTCCAGGAGAAATTGGGGCAGATGTGCTTCTTTGATCCGGCTTGCGGTTGTGGCAACTTTCTCATTATCGCGTACCGGGAGTTGCGCTTGCTTGAGATCGAAGTCTTGAAGGAAATCCATTCTAAGTCCAGAGCTAAAAGACAGATTGAGGTTGACATATCCGTGCTCTCTCTGGTTGATGTTGATCAGTTTTACGGGATTGAGATCAGTGAATTCCCAGTCCGTATTGCTGAGACCGCATTGTGGATGATGGATCACATCATGAATAATCATCTCAGCCTTGAGTTCGGTGAGACCTTCACGCGGATTCCACTCGAGGCCTCGCCCCATATTGTTCACGGGGATGCGCTGGAAATAGACTGGTCCACGGTGCTTTCTCCAGATGACTGTTCTTTTGTGTTTGGAAACCCTCCCTTTGTAGGTGCCAAATATCAGAGCAAGGATCAGCGGGTGCAGGTGCGCAGAATTGCGGCATTGGGGAAGAGCGGGGGTACGCTTGACTATGTAGCTGCATGGTTTATCAAAGCGGGAGAATATATCAGTGCAGAAGGGGAGGGGCGAATTGGATTTGTGGCGACTAATTCTATCACGCAGGGGGAACAGGTAAGGCAGTTTTGGCCAATTCTTTTCAAGCACTGTAAGCTGGAGATTGCCTTTGCCCATCGAACCTTTGCATGGGGGTCGGATGCACGGGGGAAGGCTCACGTACATGTAGTCATCATTGGTCTTGACCTTTACGAAGGGACCCGGACGGAGAAGCGGCTGTTCAGTTACCCCGATATCAAAGGTGAGCCGCTAGAAAGCACTCATTCGATGCTCTCACCCTACTTGTTTGATGCCAGTGGTCTAGCAAGTCCACACATCACCGTGCGTGAAGAAAGCCACACAATCAATGGGCTGGGGAAAATGATCATTGGATCAAAGCCGATTGACGGAGGACACTATATCTTCAATGAAGCGAGGCGGATCGAATTCTTGGAGATTGAACCCGGGGCATCTTCATTTATGCGGCCGTATATGGGCGCGAGAGAGTTTTTGCAGGGGAAAACACGTTGGATATTGGCACTGCATGACGCGCCACCGAATGTGCTGGCACAGCTACCCCATGTCAGGAAGCAGATAGCTGCTGTCCGTGCTTACAGGGAAGCCAGCAAGAGCCCGCCTACACAAAAGCTTGCTCAAACTCCTACACTTTACCATGTGAATACCATCCCGGAGTCTCCGTTTCTGGTAATTCCCCGAGTTAGTTCTGAACGCCGTGAGTACATGCCCATTGGATGGGTTGACCCGCCAACAATTCCCAGTGATGCAGCACTTGTATTGAAGAAAGCAACGCTCATTGATTTTGCTTTGCTAACTTCGACCATGCACATGGCATGGATGCGGGCGGTCGCTGGACGGTTGAAGAGCGATTACAGGTACTCTGTCGGGGTCGTCTACAACACCTTCCCTGTGCCACCTCCAGATGTAAATTTGAGTTCACTTGAGACTCTGGCACAAGCCATCTTGGATGCTCGTGCAGTTTATCCAGAGTCGACACTCGCTGACCTGTATGATCCAGACCTCATGCCATCAAATCTCAGACATGCACATCAGAAATTGGACCGCGCCGTGGATAAACTTTATCGCAGACAAGGCTTCGATTCAGAACAAACACGCCTGGAACATCTCTTTGGTCTCTATGAGAGGATGATACAACCTCTCCTAGAACAGTAATTGCTCCGGCTTGCTTGACCTTCCCAAACTTTCCATCAATTCGGTGTATGCCTGCTTCGTGTTTGTCTTTTCTCAGGTTGCAGGTGTAAGAGCCGGTTATAACTCCAGATAAAGCCCCCAACCCAGTGAAGCTGATGAAAAGGATGACACACAATTACGAATCCAAATTCAGCAAACGCTCGCATAGTTCACCACGCACCGGCCCCGATTTATGAGGCGAACCCCTGGTCATAAAGGGGGATTCACTCGCCGGCAACTTAAACGCCATCCCCTCTGGAATGGAATCTGCCAAAACACTTCCTCTGTAACCAAAAACTGAATTTCTATGATGAACCGTGCGACATCCATACGGGCCTCAACCATTTTGCTGTTTGCATTTTTTGTAACCGCCGATGTTTCAGCGCGAATTTACTTTGCAGGTAATGAAAAAGGACTAAGTGGGAGTGGGAGGATCATAGACTCCAGTAATCTACCCGAAAGCCTGACTGATCTTGTCCCGCCGCAGGGCTTTAGCGTGAATTCTAACGGTTCTTTTCCAATGCGGGTCAAAATCAATGATTTAACGTACGAGATTTGGAGAGATAGAATTGTAGAGTCTTGCAAAACTGGCAACTTGAGCCACAAGATCCAGATAAGTCCAGACCTAGGTAGTATCGAAATACGACCTATGGGTCCGGGCAATAAGGAACCCCGTCACCAGATTGAGCTACCATTTTTTGTCAACTCATTCAAGGGAAATGGACAGGCAACAGAGCTGCTTATTAATTATGGGATCCCTTTGGAATCCATCTATGATTACCCGAACGAAACAATAGACGTAAATGCGAACGTTAGGACTCTTCTCGGTAACAAACAAGGAGAGGCCCTAGTTGAGCGTACGAGAAAGATTGATGGCCTCTCTACCAATCAGGTGATGGAATTTTCAGATCAGAATCTATTGGTTGATACGCAGCAGATGCAGTTTCGGCCTGGCATATATGAACTCTTGGTCGAATTGGAGATGGCCAACAGACAGACTGTCGCTGTTTGGAATCGGGAGATTACGGTGCCGGATTATGATCAGATCGGCATCACATTGAGCGATATTCTACTTGCTTATTCTGTCGAACAATCTGAAAATGGTGTGCCCCTGAAACCGAATGAAATTGTTCGTAATGATCTCTCTATACTGCCGGCACCACGGAATCTATTTTTCAATGAATTGCCGCTCTATCTGTATTTCGAGATCTATGGATTAACCCTAAATACTCAGGGGAGAACTGATTATGATGTGGAAATCACATTAGGCCCCAAGAATACTTATCGTTGGGGCCGGCGTGTGGTAAGGAGCATCTTCGGTAAGAAGCCGAACCGAAAGGGGGTGTCTGTAAACTATACGGGAAACGGTTCATTGCGCGAAGAATCTCTGTACCAGATTCTAGATGTCAGTGACCAGAAAACAGGACTATACACACTATCCCTGGTTGTTCGAGATAATGAGACAGGTAAAGAATCCGAACGGACACAGGACCTGTTTTTGGAGAGATGGGAGGCACCATGTAGCGAGTGAGCGGGGAGGCGAAGGGACGAGTGTAACCTTTGAGAGCTCCGCTGATCATCGGCCGTGGGGGCACCGCCTCGGTATTCTATCACAATGGACGTCTCCAATGCATTGGCAACCGACACGATCCTACGTCGTATTGAGGTGGCACGTAACTAGATTCCCGTCATGCCTGCTTTCACATCGGCGAGAGAGAAGCGCCTCTGGGCCTGGACGCTGGTCGTCGTGGTGGCCATCTACTCTACCCTGGGATTGGCGCGAATCCTGGTCGACGAGTTTGGGAGCGACTTCTTGTCGGTCTGGCTCTTTCTCCTTGGTTGCATTCTAGTGCTCGCAACCGTGATCACACAGGGCCTCAAGGTTCGGCCGAGCGGCATGGAGATCGGCATCGCTCTTGGCGTCGCTGCCGCCTACCTCCTGATCATCGTTCGAATGGCGGTGCCAACCGAGCGCTCCCATCTGGTCGAGTACGGAGTGGTGGCCGTCTTCGTCCACGAAGCGCTTTTGGAGCGGGCCAGCCAGGGACAGCGTGTTCCCGTGCCGGGTCTGCTTGCAATCGCAATCGCATCGGTGATCGGCATCATCGACGAGGGCATCCAGTGGTTTTTGCCCGGCCGCGTCATGGACCCGGTGGACATGTTATTCAACGTACTGGCAGCGACGATGGCGGTTGTAGCAAGCATGGCACTCCGGTGGGCCCGGCGCCGGGCCAGCCACTTCATGGGCCACTAACCGCCCAGCGCACCATCCCATGGGACGACAAGGTGTCGGAGCATCGCGGCCAAATCGCCCGCCACGTCGTAAAGCATAACATCGTCAGGCGAAATAGGATGGCAATCTGCCCCCTCCCGGGCTGGAACACGAACTACTCCGGTCCGTCAAGGTCGCTATCCTCCCGGAAGAGCCTGCCGTAGACGGCTCTTACCACAACCTGTACTGTGCTCTAAAAAAGATATGCCGGGTTGCCGCTGGAAAGAACTGTGGAGCTCCAAATCCTGCGTTTCCATATAGAAGCACTTTTGAATCCAGAACATTGTTCACATCAAGTGAAAGCATCAATCCTCTGAGTGCGGATCGGTCACTGAAGGCCCACTGCACGGTCGTAGACACTAGGGCATAGGGGTCTACCTTCAGGTTGTCCTGCTCAATACCGTCTGCAGTGCGCCCACCGCCATTGTCTACGTACTGTACTCCCGCCAGACGTGCATCTGCCCGCAACGTGAGGCCTGCATACTCATAGGTCACTCCCACATTTCCACTGCGCGCGGGGAAGCCCGCAATCGGATTGCCAGCCCGATCAATCGATGCAATCGAAAAATCCGGCTGTGTCGCGTATTCAACAAACTTTATGATGCGATTCCGGCTGAAGGTCGCATTGGCGAATGCATTCAACCTCGGCAGGATCCGGGCCGCTGCTTCCAATTCAATCCCGATGTGCCGGGTGCGATCCGCATTTCCTGTACGTGGAACCCCAAACTGATCCAGCCCGCCGCTGGGCACAATTTCATCTCTGAACTCCATCCAGTAAGCGGACATGCGAAGCCGTAAAGCTCGGCGTTCGAGCTGTCCTCCAATTTCAAGGTCGGTCAGACGCTCGGGCTTCACGATCGGATTGTTGTAGTCAAAACTCCCATCTGAATTCCGCTCAAACTGGGGCATGAAACCAGCACCCGCTTCCTCGCCGTCATAGAGAGATTTCATTCGCGGCTCCCGGTTAGCGTAGGAAATACTCACATAAGCACTGAGTGGCTGCTCCGGGTTCAAGGTCATCCCTACACGCGGATTTACGAACAAATAGGGAACACGAAAAGAGTTTCCAAAAAACTGCTCCTCAACAAGCCGGTACTGCCGCCATGTGAGCTGCATATCCGCCTGGATTGCCAGACGCCTGTGTGGTCGCATCAAATGGCTTGCATAGACTGAGCCTACGGTCTTTTCACCTCGCACACTGTAGACCCGGTAATCATGCTCTGCTCCAATGACTTCTGTGGGAAGTCCCGTGGCTTCTTCAACGCGCCCCCATCGCAATGACCGATGCAGGCGTAGCTCCCCTCCGAAGGTGGTTTCTGAGCCGGGGCGAACGATTTGATAGCGTGGCATCCACCCCGTTTGCCATTGATCCAAGGCGGCACGAAACAGCACCGTAGCATCCGGCGCACTGATGTACAGGGGGTTCTGTCGCTGCGCCTGATTCAATCCCCTCCATTCTGCGGGAAGGCGCAAATACTCTGCACTCCGAAACGTCCCCCCAAAATCAAATTCCCCGATCCCCTTGATCCAGAAGATCGCTTGT